>NZ_JBVHTN010000022.1:0-2419 GCF_055569495.1 Streptomyces sp. NPDC028305 | reverse complement strand
ACACAGTGGACGCGAGCAACTGAGGACAAGCCCTCGGCCTATTAGTACCAGTCAACTCCACCGGTCACCCGGCTTCCATATCTGGCCTATCAACCCAGTCGTCTACTGGGAGCCTTACCCCATCAAGTGGGTGGGAGCCCTCATCTCGAAGCAGGCTTCCCGCTTAGATGCTTTCAGCGGTTATCCCTCCCGAACGTAGCCAACCAGCCATGCCCTTGGCAGAACAACTGGCACACCAGAGGTTCGTCCGTCCCGGTCCTCTCGTACTAGGGACAGCCCTTCTCAAGACTCCTACGCGCACAGCGGATAGGGACCGAACTGTCTCACGACGTTCTAAACCCAGCTCGCGTACCGCTTTAATGGGCGAACAGCCCAACCCTTGGGACCGACTCCAGCCCCAGGATGCGACGAGCCGACATCGAGGTGCCAAACCATCCCGTCGATATGGACTCTTGGGGAAGATCAGCCTGTTATCCCCGGGGTACCTTTTATCCGTTGAGCGACGGCGCTTCCACAAGCCACCGCCGGATCACTAGTCCCGACTTTCGTCCCTGCTCGACCCGTCGGTCTCACAGTCAAGCTCCCTTGTGCACTTACACTCAACACCTGATTGCCAACCAGGCTGAGGGAACCTTTGGGCGCCTCCGTTACCCTTTAGGAGGCAACCGCCCCAGTTAAACTACCCACCAGACACTGTCCCTGATCCGGATCACGGACCCAGGTTAGACATCCAGCACGACCAGAGTGGTATTTCAACAATGACTCCACCATAACTGGCGTCACGGCTTCACAGTCTCCCACCTATCCTACACAAGCCGAACCGAACACCAATATCAAGCTATAGTAAAGGTCCCGGGGTCTTTCCGTCCTGCTGCGCGAAACGAGCATCTTTACTCGTAATGCAATTTCACCGGGCCTATGGTTGAGACAGTCGAGAAGTCGTTACGCCATTCGTGCAGGTCGGAACTTACCCGACAAGGAATTTCGCTACCTTAGGATGGTTATAGTTACCACCGCCGTTTACTGGCGCTTAAGTTCTCAGCTTCGCCACACCGAAATGTGACTAACCGGTCCCCTTAACGTTCCAGCACCGGGCAGGCGTCAGTCCGTATACATCGCCTTACGGCTTCGCACGGACCTGTGTTTTTAGTAAACAGTCGCTTCTCGCTGGTCTCTGCGGCCACCACCAGCTCCGAGTGCAAGACTCATCACCAGCAATGGCCCCCCTTCTCCCGAAGTTACGGGGGCATTTTGCCGAGTTCCTTAACCATAGTTCACCCGAACGCCTCGGTATTCTCTACCTGACCACCTGAGTCGGTTTAGGGTACGGGCCGCCATGAAACTCGCTAGAGGCTTTTCTCGACAGCATAGGATCATCCACTTCACCACAATCGGCTCGGCATCAGGTCTCACCCCTCATGAGGGACGGATTTACCTACCCCTCGGGCTACACCCTTACCCCGGGACAACCACCGCCCGGGCTGGACTACCTTCCTGCGTCACCCCATCGCTCACCTAATACAGGTCTGGTCCGTCGGCTCCACCACTCCCCTTCACCCGAAGGATCCAGGGCGGCTTCACGGACTTAGCATCGCCTGGTTCAGCGCTGGCGCTTCAAAGCGGGTACCGGAATATCAACCGGTTGTCCATCGACTACGCCTGTCGGCCTCGCCTTAGGTCCCGACTTACCCTGGGCAGATCAGCTTGACCCAGGAACCCTTAGTCAATCGGCGCACACGTTTCTCACGTGTGAATCGCTACTCATGCCTGCATTCTCACTCGTGAACCGTCCACAACTCGCTTCCACGGCTGCTTCACCCGGCACACGACGCTCCCCTACCCATCACAGCGATCGTTAGACCACATGCTGCAATGACACGACTTCGGCGGTACGCTTGAGCCCCGCTACATTGTCGGCGCGGAATCACTTGACCAGTGAGCTATTACGCACTCTTTCAAGGATGGCTGCTTCTAAGCCAACCTCCTGGTTGTCTCTGCGACTCCACATCCTTTCCCACTTAGCGCACGCTTAGGGGCCTTAGTCGATGCTCTGGGCTGTTTCCCTCTCGACCATGGAGCTTATCCCCCACAGTCTCACTGCCGCGCTCTCACTTACCGGCATTCGGAGTTTGGCTAAGGTCAGTAACCCGGTAGGGCCCATCGCCTATCCAGTGCTCTACCTCCGGCAAGAAACACACGACGCTGCACCTAAATGCATTTCGGGGAGAACCAGCTATCACGGAGTTTGATTGGCCTTTCACCCCTAACCACAGGTCATCCCCCAGGTTTTCAACCCTGGTGGGTTCGGTCCTCCACGAAGTCTTACCTCCGCTTCAACCTGCCCATGGCTAGATCACTCCGCTTCGGGTCTTGGGCGCGCTACTCAATCGCCCTATTCGGACTCGCTTTCGCTACGGCT
>NZ_JBVHTN010000021.1:0-4511 GCF_055569495.1 Streptomyces sp. NPDC028305 | reverse complement strand
ACCCCACCACCTGGCACCAACAACACCACACCCACCACCACACCAACCTCCCCACCTACCCCTTCCAACACCACCACTACTGGCTCAACACCACCACTACCGCAGGCGATATGTCGGCGGCAGGCCTGGAGCCGGCGCGGCATCCCCTGTTGGGCGCGGCGGTGGGGCTTGCCGATGGCCAGGGGCTGCTGTTCACCGGCCGGATCTCCCTCCGTACCCATCCCTGGCTGGCCGACCACGCCGTCGGCGGCGCGGTGCTGCTCCCCGGAACGGCCTTGCTCGAACTCGCCCTCCAGGCCGGTGCCCACGTCGAGTGCCATCGGGTCGACGAGCTGACGCTGCACACACCGCTTGTTGTGCCGGAGAGCTCTGGAGTGGCGCTTCAGGTAACCGTGGCCGCCGCGAACGAGGCTGGAAGCCGGGCGGTGCATATCTACTCGCGAATGGACGACGGCGGTCTCATCGCCGATTCGGCAGGGGAGGCATGGACGCGCCATGCCGCCGGATATCTTGCCGAGAAGCCTGAGGGAGACTCGGACGAGTCCGTGGACGATGAGCTGCTCGCGGACGCGTGGCCGCCGCCGGGTGTGGTCGCCGTGGACCTGGAGGGACTGTACGAGCGGCTGACCGAGGCGGGTTTCCATTACGGAGCGGCCTTCCGGTGCCTGAGCGCTGTCTGGCAACGGGGCGAGGAGATCTTCGCGACCGCACGTGTGGCCGAAGACGCGCCGGGCGATACGGCAGCGGCTCGGTTCGGTCTGCACCCCGCCCTGCTGGACTCCGCGCTGCACACGATCCCCCTGTTGCCCTCGCTTCAGGGACAACAGGACAGCGGGCTGCCGTTCACCTGGAGCGGAGTCACTCTGCACGCACCGGCGGCGACGGCCCTTCGCGTCCGGCTGAGGCCGGCCGGTACCGACCCGGGGGCAGTGGCGGTCGATGTGTCCGACGAGACGGGCGAGCCCGTGGCGTCGATTCGCGCGCTGGCACTTCGGCCGGTGTCCGGGGCCGAGCTTCGGACCGCTGCCTCGGCTACCCACCACGGCTCGCTCTTCGAGGTGCGATGGGAACCCGTCCCCGAGTCCGTGGTGGCCGAGGAGACCGCCCCGTGGGTGGTGATCGGGACCGAGCCGACGCCGCCTCAGGTCGAGGACTTCCCCCGGCCGCCGGGGGAGGTGACATACGCCGATCTGGCCGCGCTGTGCGCGGCGATCGCCGACGACACGCCCATGCCCCGGACCGTAGTGACCTGGTCCCCAGCGGGGAGCGAAGAGGAGTCGAGCGAGGCGGTGCGGCGCGCCACGCATCACATGCTGGCGCTTGTGCAGCAGTGGTTGGGGGACGGCCGGTTCGCCGACACCCGCCTGGTGGTGCTCACGCGCGGCGCGATGGCCACGGCGCCGGACGAAGGTGTGAAGGACCTGGCGGGAGCGGCTGTACGGGGCCTGATCCGCTCCGCCCAGTCGGAGCACCCCGACCGATTCGTCCTGCTCGACCTGGATGACAGCGTGGCCGACCCGGAAGACCACCGTCGGACGCTGTCGATGGCTCTGGCCTCCGGGGAACCGGAAGTGGCCGTACGCGATCGAGTCCTGCGCGCGCCCCGGCTCAGCCGGCTGGCCGAACCGACCGCCACCGCGGCGGCCGACACCAACCCCACGGCTGAGCGTCCTTGGGGTTCCGACGGCACCGTACTCATCACCGGCGGCACCGGCAGTCTCGGCGCGATGCTCGCCCGCCACCTGGTGGTCACCCATGGCGTACGGCAGTTGCTGCTCATCAGCCGACGTGGCCTGGACGCCCCGGGGGCCGGGCGGCTGGAGGCCGAACTCGTCGAGCTCGGGGCGAGCGTGACCATCGTCGCGTGCGACGCCGCCGACCGGAAACAGCTCGCGAACACACTGGCGAAGATCTCCGTCGACCACCCGCTGGCCGCCGTGGTGCATGCGGCGGGCGTACTGGACGACGGGGTGATCACATCCCTCACCTCGGATGCCATGGCCCGGGTGCTGCGGGCCAAGGTCGATTCCGCGCTCAACCTTCACCAGCTCACGCGTGACCTTCCGCTGTCCGCGTTCGTGCTCTTCTCCTCGCTGGCCGGGGTGATGGGCTCGGCGGGTCAGGCCAATTACGCCGCCGCCAACGCCGCCCTGGACGCGCTGGCGTGTCAGCGGCGCGCCGCTCGGCTGCCGGCGGTGTCCTTGGCCTGGGGGGTGTGGGAGCACGCCGGGGGCATGACCGGACAACTGGATGCCACGGACCAGTCTCGGCTCCTCCGCGCGGGCCTGCGGCCGCTGGCCACCGGCGACGGCCTGGAACTCTTCGACAAGGCCCTGAGCTGCGACCGTCACCTCGTGGTGCCCGCCGCACTCAGCATGGCGGAGCTTCAGGCCTCCGGGTCCGCCCCGCCGCTCCTGCGAGGCTTGGCGGCCACCGCGGCCCGTCCGGGCACCCGCGGCACCTCGCCCGGTGCCCCGGGGTCCCTGCGGCGGCGGCTGACCGGACTCGGGACGGAGGAGCGGCTAAGGGTGGTGTTGCGGCTGGTGCGCTCCCAGGCGGCGGCGGTGCTGGGGCACCGCACGGCCGATGCGGTCCCGTCCGACTCGGCGTTCCGCGATCTGGGGTTCGACTCCCTCGCCGCGGTGGAACTGCGCAATCGGCTACAGCAGGCTACCGGGCTGCGCCTCCCGGCCGGTTTGATCTTCGACCGGCCGCGCCCCGACGCGCTCGCCCGCTTCCTGAGCGAGGAGTTGGTCGGTGGTGCGCCGGCGGCCACGACCACCCCACCCGCCCCGTCCGTCGGCGGCGCAGCAAGTGAGCCGGTGGCCATCATCGGCATGGCCTGCCGGTTTCCGGGGGATGTGCGGTCGGCCGAGGCCCTGTGGGGTCTCGTCGCCTCCGGTGTGGACGCGGTGGACGACTTCCCCGCGGACCGGGGCTGGGATGTGGAGCGGCTCTACGACCCCGACCCGGAGCGGCACGGCACCTCGTACACCAGGCGGGGTGGGTTCCTGTACGACGCAGGTGAGTTCGATCCGGCGTTCTTCGGGATCGGCCCGCGTGAGGCGGTGGCGATGGATCCGCAGCAGCGGTTGCTGCTGGAGATCTCCTGGGAGGCGCTGGAACGGGCGGGGATCGATCCGACGTCGGTGCGGGGGAGTTCGACCGGGGTGTTCGCGGGGGTGATGTACCACGACTACGGCACCCGCCTGCGCGAAATCCCGGAGGGCTACGAGGGCTACATCGGCAATGGAAATGCGGGCAGCGTCGCCTCGGGACGCGTCGCCTACACCTTCGGCCTGGAGGGGCCCGCGGTCACCGTGGACACGGCGTGTTCGTCGTCCCTCGTCGCGCTGCACCTGGCCTGCCAGGCGCTGCGGTCCGGGGAGTGCTCCATGGCGCTGGCCGGCGGGGTCACCGTCATGTCCACCCCCACCACCTTCGTCGAGTTCTCGCGACAGCGTGGGCTGTCCCCGGACGGGCGCTGCAAGTCGTTCGGAGCCGGAGCGGATGGCACAGGCTGGGCGGAGGGCGCGGGAATGCTCCTGGTGGAGCGGCTCTCGGACGCGCGGCGCAATGGTCATCCGATCCTGGCGGTGGTACGGGGGAGTGCGGTCAACCAGGACGGGGCGAGCAACGGACTGACCGCGCCGAACGGCCCCTCGCAAGAGCGGGTGATCCGCCAGGCGTGGGCGAACGCGGGGGTGGCCGCGGCGGACGTCGACGCGGTCGAGGGACACGGCACGGGAACGACACTCGGCGACCCGATCGAGGCCCAGGCGCTGCTGGCGACGTACGGGCAGGGCCGGTCGGGTGACCGGCCGTTGTGGCTGGGATCGATCAAGTCCAACGTCGGACACACCCAGGCCGCCGCGGGGGTGGGCGGCATCATCAAGATGGTGATGGCCATGCGGCACGGGCTGCTCCCACAGACCCTGCACGCCGAGGAGCCCTCACCGCATGTGGACTGGACGGGCGGCGCGGTGCGGCTGCTGACGGAGTCGGTGCCCTGGCCGGAGCACGGTCGGGCGCGTCGGGCAGGCGTCTCCTCGTTCGGGGTCAGCGGTACCAACTCCCACGTCATCCTGGAACAGGCACCACCCGCCGTGGAAGCCCGAGAGCCGGCAGGGTCCGGCACCGTCTCAGGCCCACTGCCTTGGGCCATCTCCGCGAAGAGTCCGCAGGCGCTACGCGCCCAGGCCGGGCAATTGCGCACGTTCCTGGCCAACACCCCGGAGGCGAACCTGGCCGACGTCGGCCACACCCTCGCGGTAGGCCGGACCTCTTTCGAACATCGGGCGGTCGTGCTGGGCCAGGACCGCAGCGACTTCCTGCGCGGCCTCGACGCCCTGGCGACCGACCAACCCCACACCACGGTCGTTACCGGTACTGCCAAGCGGCCCGGTGACCATGGCGGGGTGGTGTTTGTGTTTCCGGGTCAGGGTGGTCAGTGGGCCGGGATGGGACTGCGCCTGCTGGAAACCTCACCCGTCTTCGCCCAGTCCATCAAC
>NZ_JBVHTN010000020.1:0-4760 GCF_055569495.1 Streptomyces sp. NPDC028305 | reverse complement strand
TGCGACATCGGCCTCGTGGGCTACGAGATGGCCCTGCTGGTCGACCGCGCGGGCACCGTCCTCACCCCGGACCTCCGCGCCGAACTGCAAGGCAGCCTCCTGAACTGACCGACCGACCGCCGCCCACCCGCTCGGCTGACAGGCCGAACGCCCCCCAAACGGCACCGACCGACGGCACGACCGTCACTTCCTGTCCCGACCGGAGGACCCATGACCCCGCCCCCTGCATCGCCCGGCCCGTACGGCGGCCATCACCAATCGCCGTACGGGGGTGAAGGCGACCAGCCGTTGGTGCGCCCGTACGCTATGACGGGGGGCCGGACCCGGCCTCGCTACCAGCTCGCCATCGAGGCGCTCGTCTCGACGACGGCGGACCCCGCCCATTTGCAGGGGCTGCTTCCCGAGCACCAGCGGATCTGCCATCTGTGCCGGGAGGTCAAGTCGGTCGCCGAGGTGTCCGCGCTGCTCAACATGCCGCTGGGCGTGGCGCGGATCCTGGTCGCCGACCTGGCCGAGGCGGGCATGGTGGCGATCCATCAGCCGGGGGGCAACGCGGAAGCGGGCGGTACCCCGGATGTGACACTGCTCGAAAGGGTGCTCAGTGGACTTCGCAAGCTCTAGCGGCGCTCCACCCGCGCGCGCGACCACCTCGGCCAAGATCGTGGTGGCGGGCGGGTTCGGCGTGGGCAAGACCACGTTCGTCGGCGCGGTCTCGGAGATCAACCCGCTGCGCACCGAAGCCGTGATGACCTCCGCCTCGGCCGGGATCGACGATCTGAGCCATGTGCAGGACAAGACCACGACGACCGTGGCGATGGACTTCGGCCGTATCACGCTGGACGACGATCTGATCCTGTACCTGTTCGGCACGCCCGGCCAGGACCGCTTCTGGTTCATGTGGGACGACCTGGTCCGCGGCGCCATCGGCGCGGTCGTCCTGGTCGACACCCGGCGCCTGTCCGACTGCTTCCCCGCCGTCGACTACTTCGAGAACTCCGGACTGCCCTTCGTCATCGCCCTCAACGGCTTCGACGGACACCAGCCCTACACCCCCGAGGAAGTCCGCGAGGCGCTCCAGATCGGCCCGGACACCCCGATCATCATCACCGACGCCCGCCACCGCAGCGAGGCCAAGAGCGCACTCATCACGCTCGTGGAACATGCGCTCATGGCACGGCTGAAGTAGGCGTAAACTCCCGGAAGTTGTCCGAGATCCGATGACCGGAGCGGGCTGTGTCCTAGGACACGGCCCGCTCGGACGTTCATAACGTTTCGACAGAGAAAAACCCTGGATCGGACACACAGGGCCATCGCACGACTCCGCTCCGTGCCCAATTAGTTCGACGTTTGACATGTCTCACCCGTAACGCCCGTTTTATCTCTGGTCCAGACAACTGGTCGGGTGCTTTGCCGACTGTTTTGAAAGCACCGACACGGCATGCTGGAATTCGCTGAACTGGGCGGTACGGGCTCAGCTGGGAACGGCACGACACAGGTGCCGACGCCGAGAGGTTGTTGGTCGAGTGAGGCGAAGCAAGCCGGACTCCGCGAAACAGGCGCGGGGGAACTTCACCCCGCCGCCGCGCACAGCGGCGCCACCCACCGACGCGCCGGAGCCCTCCGCCGCGGCCGGCGGTCGCCTGTCGCCGCGGAACTGGCGGGTGCCGGCCCGCCTGAACGCGATCCTGCTCATACCCGTCCTCGTCGCCCTGGTCTTCGGCGGCTTCCGCGTCGAGTCCTCCGTTTCCACCTGGAACGAGGCAGAGGACGCCGAGCGCACCGCCCGGCTGGTCCGCGCGGCCACGGCCTACGCCCACGCGCTGGTCGACGAGCGTGACCGCACCGCCGTACCGCTGCTCACCGGTTCCGCCGAGGACGAGGTGAAGAAGTTGCGGGCGGCGAGCGACGCCGCGAAGGCGGAGTTCGACAAGTACGCCGAGAACATGCCGAACACCGCGAGCCTCCAGCGCCGCCTCAAGGCGTTCCAGGCGGTGGAGCCGCAGCTGGCCAATCTGCGCCGCTACGCCTACACCGACCGGTTGAACGGGGTGAAGACCGAAGAGGGCTATGTCGCGGTCGAGCACTCACTGTTGGAGTTCGCAAACGAACTCGGTCTGGGCACCGGCAACATCACCTCCTACGGGCGGACCGTCTACGCGGTCTCGCTCGCCAAGGGCGCCGAATCGCTACAGCGCGCGATCGGCGCCCATCTGCTGGTCAAGCCCGGCCCCTCGGCGGCCGACCGCAAGATCCAGCTCACGGCCTTCGGCTCATATGTCTACCTGGAGAACATCGCCCTCACCGAGTTCCAGTCGGCCGGCCTCCCCGAGGACGTGGCCCGGCTGAAGCAGGCCATGGCGGCGGCGCAGAAGAAGAGCGAGCAGCAGGTCGGCGCCGCGCGGCAGAAGGCCGCGGACGAGGGCCGGCAGTTCGTGGTCCCACCGTCCATGGAGCAGATGGTCTCGTCCATCAGCGACGGCGCCAAGCCGGCGGACCTGAAGGAGCGCGGCATCACCCCGGCGTCGTGGCTCACCGCCTCCACGGCCAGGTTCGAGGCCTACCACCAGGTCGAGAAGCAGCTCGTCGACAACGCCGTGGACGAGGCATCGCAAATCTCCGCGAACGCAAAGCGCGACGCGTTTGTGAACTCCGCGATCGTGCTGCTCGCCCTCCTCCTGGCCTTCGTCGTGGCGGGCCGGATGGCCCGCTCCATGAGCCGCTCCATGCGGCAGCTGCGCAACGCCGCCTTCGATGTCGCGGAGCAGCGGCTGCCGGCGCTGGTCAACCAGCTGTCCCAGGCCGATCCGGGGCGGGTCGACACCCGGATAAAGCCCATCCCGATCACCACGCGGGACGAGATCGGCGAGGTGGCCCGCGCCTTCGACCGGGTGCACCGCGAGGCGACCCGGCTCGCCTCCGAACAGGCGATGCTGCGCGGCAACGTCAACGCGATCTTCACCAACCTTTCCAGCCGCAACCAGGGCCTCATCGAGCGCCAGCTCTCGCTGATCTCCGACCTGGAGAACAGCGAGGCCGACCCGGACCAGCTGGAGCAGCTCTTCCGGCTGGACCACCTGGCGACCCGTATGCGGCGCAACGGCGAGAACCTGCTGATCCTCGCGGGCGAGGAGCCGGGCCGCCGCTGGAACCAGCCGGTACCGCTGGTCGACGTGTTGCGCGCCGCCTCCTCCGAGGTGGAGTCGTACGAGCGCCTGGAGCTGGCCAGCGTCCCGGAGACCGAGATCCACGGCAACGCCGTGACCGACCTGGTGCATCTGCTCGCGGAGCTGCTGGAGAACGCCACCACGTTCTCCTCGCCGCACACCAAGGTGCGGGTGACCGCGACCCGGCTGCCCGACGGCCGTGTCATGATCGAGATCCACGACAAGGGCATCGGCCTGACCGCCGAGGACTTCGCGGACATCAACCACAAGCTGGCCAATCCGCCCACCGTGGACGCCACGGTCTCGCAGCGCATGGGCCTGTACGTGGTGGGCCGCCTGGCCGACCGGCACCACATCCGGGTCCAGCTGCGCCCGTCGGGCGAGCAGGCCGGCACCACCTCGCTGGTCATGCTGCCGGACGCGATCACGCACGGCGGAGGCGGCGAGGAGCTGCCCGGGAGCCAGGACTTCACGGTCTCCCCGATCGTCCCGGAGCAGGCGTCCCAGGCCCCGCAGGCCCCCCAGGCCATGCAAGCCCCGCAGGCTCCCGCGGTCTCCCAGGCCCCGCAGAACGCCCACGAGGCCACCGCGCCGCGTACGGCCGCCGACTTCGGCTTCGACGACTCGGCCTACGGCGCCGACCCCCTGCTGGGGACGGCGCCCGGGCCACTCGGTGCCACCGGGGCACCGGCCGCGGCCACCGGGCCGGCCGCGCCGCCGACGCCGACCGGGCCGGCCATGCCGTTCCCGCCTTCCGTGCCGTATTCCGAACCGGAACCGGATTACAGCACTCCGGCAGATCCTCTGACGCAGCCGTACTCCGATTTCACCGCCTCTTCCCACCAGGGGAATTGGAGCGATACCGGCTCGTATGAGTCGCCATTCGGGGCAAACTTCGGAGCACAAACCGGAGCACAAACGGAATCTGCGCCAAGCGCTCCCGAAGTTGCCCCGGAAAGCGTAGAGTTCCACCGTCCGGGGCCCTCCCCGAGCGCCATCAGCTCCCTGACCGACGCCGGTCTCCCCCGCCGCGAGAGGCAGTGGCAGCCGTCGGAGGACTCAGGGACTCAAGCGCCGGCCGCCACGGAACCGGCGGCGCCCGCGGCGCCGGAGCGGCCCGGCCAGGGCCCGGGGGAGCACGGTTTCACGGACACCTTCACGTGGCACGCGGAAAACGACCAGCGCTGGCACCGGGCCGAGCAGCTGCGTGAGCCGAAGGCCGGGGGGATCACCTCTTCCGGTCTGCCCCGGCGCGTGCCCAAGGCCAATCTGGTCGAGGGCTCCGCGGAGTCCACCGGAGCGGGCGGTCCCCAGATCTCCCGCGCGCCGGAGGACATCCGCGGCAGGTTGAGCAACCTGCGCCGCGGCGTCCAGAAGGGGCGCCAACAGCGTGACCAGCATGACCAACAGGGCTACGGCCCCGGCAGCAGCTACGATCAGGAGCGTTAGTGTGAGCCCGATGAGCCAGGCGGCGCAGAACCTGAACTGGTTGATCACCAATTTCGTGGACAACACCCCCGGGGTGTCGCACACGGTGGTGGTCTCCGCCGACGGACTCCTTCTGGCGATGTCCGAAGGCTTCCCCCGTGACCGAGC
>NZ_JBVHTN010000019.1:0-5243 GCF_055569495.1 Streptomyces sp. NPDC028305 | reverse complement strand
GGGCTGTTCACGAGTGTCCTCTGCCAGCGGCTTCGCGTTCCTTTAAAGATCGCTTCCCATCTGCCAACTGATCGCTTCCCGCAAAGCCAGCCACCGAGAGGGGCACGGGTGGTCAGGGACGCTGGGCAGTATGCAGCCGTTCGACCTGCTTGTTGATGAGATCGAAGGGGAACTGGGCCTTCACCCCTATGTTCAGATCTGTGAAGCTCGCTGTGACGTTGCCCGTCCGCACGAAAACATGGTGTTCGTCCCGCAACCCATCTCCGTCTGGCAGTGGCATGATCACGTGGAAACTAAGGGCCTCGTCCCCGACATCCGGGGCCTTCTCCACAGTGATCTTGGCGTTGAACTTCCCGAACTGGCCGACTCCCGTAAAGGACCTGCAGGTCGTGAGCGAGTCATGTAGCTGCTGAAAAGCCCCTTCTGCCTTCGTGTCGTCGTACGAAGCCAGCGTGGACCCGCCCCCCATAATGTTCTTCTTCCAATTGAAGATCTGGAGCACGACGGCGGACGCGTTCTCGGCGTCAAGCACGTCAAGGACTCTCTGGCAAGAGGCATCCGAGACGGGCGGGTAGGTGCGTTGCTCACTTTCCGGAACAGGGTCCTGCACAGGCACGTCGTGGGCCTGTGGTACATCCCTGTCCTTGAGGGTGAGTGCCTTCAGCTGCTCGGCGGTTAACGGGGGTCTTGCGGTTCTTGAGGGTGCTTCCGTGGTCGGGGTCGCCGTTGGGCGGCTTGCCGCTTCTTCGGTTGAGCAAGCGGAGACGACGAGTATTCCGGCGATCATCGCGTTACTTGCTGTCATCCGTCGCATGAGTGCAGCCACAAGTGCCTCCTCTGAGCTGTCTGCACGAGTCAGGTAGACGCTAGCCGCAACCGCCGAGGACGGGAGCGCGATTTGTCCACTTGTGGTGGACAGCGAGCGACAGGCGATGTGACGCACGGGCTTCGATCCTCGCCAGTCCGGTCTGGGCACCTAACGCACAGTGGGCAGACGGTAGTTGTCGTTAGGGATCATTGGCGATCACCTTCTGCGATCTTGTGGCGTGCTCTTCTACGGTGGGTCATGGCTCTGGCGGTCCTTGCGTCGGGGCCTGCACGTCGGGGCAGGAGGCAGAGCTGACGATGACGCCACTTTTCAAGCGGTTGGACGAGGAAGAAGCCGTCGCCCGTGGCGAGTTGGCTGCTCTGCGCGAGAAGGTCGCCGCGACGGAACAGTGGCTGGCTCGCCTGGCGATCACACGTGAGACGGCGCTGTCCCTGATGAGTGAAAGCTCTCACCGTGACGAACCCCAAACCCAAGAGCCGTGGGCTGCCGAGAGCCCTGCAGCCCGTCAGGGTGCCAGTGGTGGGGAAGGGACTGCTGGTGAGGGCGCCCAGACGGGGCAGGCACCGCAGACGCCCGGCCCGGTGGATCTGGAAACGGCGCGGGAGCGGATGCTGGTGCTCTTGGCGGGTGCCGGGCGGGCTATGAAGGTGCAGGACATCGCTGCGGCGATTGGCGAGGACACGTCCAACGCGCGGCGGGTGGAGACGACTCGCTCCCGACTGAAGAAACTGGTGAAGGAAGGCCGGGCGGTTGAGGGCCCGACGGCCTGGTTCTCCATCGCGCATGCCGACAGTGAGCGCCGAGAGGAGTCCGGGGTGGGCTGATGAAACGTCCGTCGGGCTGGGCTTTATGCCTGGTCTGGCGGCGAAGAGGCTGGCACCGCCGAGGGTTCAGCTCGGCGGTGCCGGTTGCTTGAGCGTCCCGCAAAGGTGGCTCTCGCACATCCGAGGTTAGTGGGGGTCTTCTCCACTCGGCGAGCGGAGCCGCGAATTCGTCCTGCCCTGGTCGCGATCGTGCGAATCCAGGTGCGAATCGAGGCTCATTGTTCCCTCTTCCGGTCACAAGTGGGCTGCTGCGGCCACAGTCGGATCCCGATGAAGGCGTTCAGCCGGGCGATGGTGGCCACGTCCGGCCAGGACCGTCCGGCCAGCAGGTCGGCGATGGCCTGCCGGTTGACGCCGGAGCCGACCGCGGCCGCCCGCAGACTCAAACCCTGGTCGGCCAGGGCTTGGCCAAGGGTGCGGGCGATCTGGCGGACCGCCTCTGCTCCGGGGTCAGGGCTGGGGTGTTCGGGCCAGGCTTCCGGATCACTGGTCAGTTGCCTGGGGGAGCGTGCGCGGGCGCGTCCGCCGACCATGCGCGCACCGTCCTCTCCATCGAAGTTGATCAGTCCTGGAATGGCTGCTTGTCCAGCCGGTATGCATGGACTGTGGTTCTTGATCCGGATACGTCCATGAAAATCACGCGCTACCGGCCGCGGGACGCGCCGCCGGTCTGGGACGAGGTCGCGCCCTTGGTGCGGTCGGTGGTCGCGGCAGCGGTGAGCGCGGTGCCCTACGAGGTGGAGCAGCTGCTGCACGTCACTGCCACTCTGGCGCTGTGGGCGGAAACAACGGGCGTGGAGCGGGAGCCGGATGCGTGGCTGCGCAACGAGGTCATCGACGCCTTCGTCCTCTCGCGCGCCGGGGATATCGAGGCGTCGTCGGTGCGGACCTACCGGACCTGGCTGTTGCGGGTGCGGGACGCGCTGGCCTGGAGCGAGCGCGGGGAAGCCGCACCGGCCCGGCTGCATGCCACCGCGCAGAGCCATCAGCCCTACACATCGGGCGAGTTGGCGGGTCTGCGGCACTGGGCCACGCACCTGCCCCGCCAGCAGCACACCGACGCTCTCGCGCTCCTGGGGCTCGGGGCGGGTTACGGGCTTACGCCGAAGGAGGTGGCGGCCAGCCGCGGCCGGGACCTGCGGCGCCCGCGAAGCGGCGGACCGCTTTTGCATACCGGCGTCGACCGGTTGGTCCCGCTCGTCGCCCGCGCCGCCTGGGACACCGTTCTGGGAGAACTCGCCGACCGAGCCGGCGGCGGGTACTTGTTCCGGCCGCGCCGCACCACCGAGTACGCGAAGAACCTGATCAGCTCCTGGTCCCTCACCCACCGGCCACCGGATGGGCTGCCTGCGCTGTCGGTGGGCAGGCTGCGGGCGACGTGGATCGTCGACCTGATGCGCGCGCACATTGATCACCATCTGATCGCCCAGGCGGCCGGGCTCGCTTCCGCCGCCTCCCTGGCCCGCTGGCAGCACCTGGTGCCGCCCATCGATGCCTTCACTGCGGCTCGACTGCTGCGGGGCCCGGAGCAGGCGTGACCAAGCCCCAGGCCTGGCGGAACCTGGAGAAGATCAAGCTGTGCCGGCCGCGGCCGGTCACCGACGCGCCCGTCGAGATCCCGGACTCCAAGGTCGGGCAGCTGGACGCCCTGCTGCACGCCTCCGGAGTGCTGGACCTGATCGACGCAGAGCTCGAGGGCCGTCCCGGCCCGAAGGGACTGCCGGTGCGGACGGCGCTGGTGGGCCTGTTGCTGTCGCTGCACTATCACCACAGCGCCAGCCTCGCCAACGCCTGCCGAGTTCTGCTCGACGAACTGCGCGCCCCCGCCCGGTCCTGGCTGGGCGTCCCCGATGCCAGACACCTTGATGACCATGCCCGGCACGCGTTCACCCGCCGCGTCTACCGTGCCTTTGACCGCCTCACCAGCGCCCTCGACCCGTACCGCTGTGACCGGCGCAGCCGGCTGCCCGCCGACGAAGCCACAGACGTGGCGGCAGCCTGGGAGGACGCGGACGCCGAACATGTACGGCGCCGGATACTTTTGCAGGAGATCAGCGACCGTCTGGTGCTGGTCACCGTGCGTCTCGCCCACCGCCGTGGCCTGTTCAAGGGCTGGCGAGGCGATATCGGTGTCGACACCACCCCGGTCCCCGCATGGCACCATCCGCCCAGCGAACGACGCGAACTCGCCTCCGTGGAACTCACCGCGGGCTGGCACTACTGCGGAGGCGCGGAGGAAGGCATCTTCGGGCACAGCGCCACCCTGCTCGTCGCCGCCAGCCGCCGACATCCCGCCGGACACCCGCAAGCGGGTGAGCGCGTCAGCCGGCATCCGCAACTCGCGCTCGGCCTCGTCCTGGACACCCCCGGCAAACGGACCGGGCCCAACGCCGTCCACGCCCTCACCGCCCTCGTCCCGTTCGGCTTCCCGACCGGAATACTGGCCGCCGACCGTGCCTACACCGACCAGACCGGCCCGCATTTCGCCCAGCCCGCCCGCCGCCTGGGCTACCAGCTCGTCCTCGACTACAAACAAGAGCAGCGTGGTGTCCAGGGCACCCACCAAGGCGCCGTCCTCATCGACGGCTCCCTGGCCTGCCCCGCCATACCCACCGCTCTCGCGCACGCCACAACCGGCCTGGACGACAGAGCCGTGCGCGAGATCGACGACGACCAGCAGCTCACGAAGCTCATCGAGACCCGCGAGCCGTACTTCCTCCGCCTCAAACAGTCCGCAGACACACGGGGCGCGATCCGGCTGCAGTGCCCCGCCGCAGGCCCCTCGCCCTCGGTGGTCTGCCCCCGTTTCAACCAAGCCCAGCACATTCCTCCACCACGGCCGAGTGTGGTGGACCTCACCAGCCGACGGGCCACCGCCGCACACAGTGCGGCCAAGCCCACCGTCCCCATCCCTCAGGCGGAACGTCTGCGGCCCCTGCCGAAAGACGAACTGCCGAGGATCTGCCAGAAGCCCACCATCACCGTCCGCCCAGGCGACCTCGGCAAGATCGACAAATTCCGCCAGGACCGGCACTACCTCCGCCCCACATGGCAAGACGCCTACCGGCCCGGCCGCGCGAACATCGAGGGCCTGAACGCCAGAGCCAAGGGCCACGGAATCAACATCGCCGACCCGAAAAGTCGCCTCGCGCACGGCCGCGCAGCCCAGACCATCCTCATCGCTCTGATGGTCTGCAGCATCAACCTGCACATCCTGTTCACCCGGCAGAACACGACCACCGAAGCCGCTACCCATCACGAAACCCAGAACGTCACCGAGCTGGACAGCCTCACGCCGCCCACCATGACGACCGGACTTCCACCACCCGCCCCACCCACAGTCACCGCAAACACCTGACATCCCGGCTCCACAGCTCTGGCACCCGCACACCCAACAGCGGCCCCGGCGCGCCCTCCGCACCCAAACCACCCCCGAACCCACGGCGTCGTCCACCGAGCTACCCACTCCAGAACCCACCCGCGTTCGGACAGCACCTCGAACAGACCCCAGAAACGCCAAGATCCCGCCCGATCAATCAGATCGGACGGGATCTCGTGAACCATTCTCGAGCTAACTCAAGAACAGCCGC
>NZ_JBVHTN010000018.1:0-7374 GCF_055569495.1 Streptomyces sp. NPDC028305 | reverse complement strand
GGTGCGGGGGGTGTTGGGGCAGGACAGTCATGTGGTGCGGGTGACGGGGGCGGACGAGGCCGCGGTACGGGCCCTCGCCACCACCTACGCCGACCAGCTGACCGCCACCCCCGAGGACCGGCTCGGCGATGTCGCGTACACCGCGAACACGGGCCGCGCCGCCCAGCGCTGGCGCGTCGCGGTCCACGGCGCCACCGCCGGGGAGCTGGCGGGCCGGCTCACCGACGTCACGAACGGCCGCACTCACGCCGTCCGGCACACGGGAAGGCCCACCACGGTCTTCCTCTTCACCGGACAGGGGTCCCAGTACGGCGAGATGGCCCGGGGCCTCCTCGCCACCGAGCCCCACTTCCGCGACGCGCTCAACGAATGTGCCGAACTCGTCCTGCCCCACCTCGACGTATTCCTGCTCGACCTGCTCCATGGCGACGCCCGGCACCTGTTGGACGACACCCGGTACGCGCAGGCCGCCATCGTCAGTGTCGAGGTCGCCCTGGTCCGCTTCCTGGAGGCGGTGGGGGTACGCCCGGACGCCGTCGCCGGGCACAGCCTCGGCGAACTCACCGCGGCCTGGGCCGCCGGCGTGCTCCCCCTGCCCGACCTGCTGCGCCTGGCCGCGCTGCGGGGAGCGCTCATGCAGGCGCAGCCCGGCGACGGGACCATGGCCGTCGTCCACACCGACGCCGAGACGCTCACCGCCGCACTGCGGCCGTATCCCGGCGTCGAGATCGCGGCCTACAACGCCGACCGGGAGCACACCATCACCGGTCCCACCGAGTCCGTCACCCGGTTCTGCGAGCAGACCCCGCACCGCACCCAGCGGCTCACGGTCAGCCATGCCTTCCACTCCGCCGCCATGGAACCGGCCGTGGCCCCGTTCGCCGAGGCCATGGCGGCCACGCCGCTCAAACCGCCCGCCATCCCGTTCGCCACCACCCTCACCGGCACCTGGCACACCGCCGAGACCGCTACCGATCCCGAGCACTGGGCGGCGGCCATCCGCCGGCCCGTGCACTTCCTCGGGGCCCTGACGACGCTCGGCGAGACCAGCCCTCGGGCCGTCTGGGAGATCGGGCCGCATCCGCACCTGCTGCCCCTGGCCCGCGCCACCCTCTCCGAGCCGACCCCGGCCTGGATTCCCACGCTCCGCCGCGGGCGCAACGACCAGGCCCAGCTGCACGCGGCCCTGACCACCCATGTCAACCACACGGGCGCCGACCTGGACTGGAGCAGTCTCCACGCCGGCAAGAACCACCGCACCACCACCATTCCCACGTACCCCTTCAACCGGCAGGAGCTGACCGCGCCCTCCGCCCGCCGCACCGTGACGAGTGCCGTCAGCCATCCGCTGCTCAACCGCCATTACGCGACCCGGAGTGAGGGACAGTGACGCACCGAACCGAGACCTACGAGAAGATCTTCGCGGGACACGAACCCCTCATCGCCCAGCACCGTGCCGACGGGTCCGGGCTGTTGCCCGCCTCGGTGCAGCTGGAGATGGCGATGGCGGGGATCGCCGAGCGCCGGCCGTTCGTGCCGCTGGAACTCACCGACGTCGCCTTTCTGCGGCCCCTCACCATCGACGACGGCGCGACGGCGGCCGTCAGGCTCGAGATGACGCACGCCCGGCCGACCCGTTTCGAGCTGAGCGCCGTGCTGGGCGGCGGCCGCAAGCCGCTGTCCACCGGCACCGGCCGCCCGCTCGGCGACGGCGCCCCGCGCCACCCGGTCCGGCCGGTGACCGGCACGCGCGCGATCGCTCCGGAGGAGCTGTACGACAGCTGGTCGCGAGCGGGACTCGAGTACGGGCCCGACTTCCGCACGGTCCGGGAACTCACGGTCGGGGCGGGGGTGGCCCGGGCCACCCTGCGCACCGACACCGAGCCCCTTCCCTGGCATGCCCACCCGCTGCTGGTGGACGGCGTGTTCCAGGTGGTCAGCTGCGCGCTCCAGGACCTTGAGGGAGCGGCCGGTCCGCTGCCCATGCTGCCGATCGGCGTCGCACGCGTCGCGGTCCTCGCGGATCTGTCGGCCCGGACGGCCGGCGTGACCGTACTCGTGCGCCGCACCAGTGCCGAGGGCGCCTACGCGACCGCGGATGCCCTGGTGCTCGGGCCGGCCGGGGAAGTGGCGGCGGAGTTCACCGGCGTACGGATGCGCCGCACGACCCCGCCGGGATCCGCGCTCCGGTCGTCGGCCGGCGTTCCACAGCCCCTCTCCTCGATCCGGTGGCGGCCGGCCGCCATGCCCGGCCCGCGACGCGAGCCCGCGACGGGCACCTGGGTGGTCCTGCACGACGGCGACACCGGCGGGCCCGGCGAGCACACGGTCCGGCGACTGCGCGCCGAGGGCGCCCGCGTGGTGGAGGCGGTCCTCGGCTCTCCGTCCGCCACGGACACCGAGGACGGGGATCGCCGGGCGCCGGCCTCCGCCGACGAGGAGGCGTTCCGGCGGCTGTGGGACTGGGTGGGCGACCCGGTGGCCGGAGTCGTACACCTGGGGAACAGCGGCCCCGTGCGGGACACTTCGTCCGAGGCCGCGGAGCTCGACGCCGGACTGTACGGGTGCTTCGCCGCGCTGAAGACCCTCGGGGAACGGCAGCGCCACGCCCGTTTCTTCGTGGTGACCCGGTCCGCGCAGCCGGTCGCGGACGACGACCACGCCGTTCCCGCACGCGCGGCGCTCTGGGGCCTCGTCCGCACCGCCGCCATCGAGTACCCGGGGCTGCGGCCACGCCTCATCGACCTCGACGACTCCTCCCTCGACGCGCTCGTGTCCGAGCTCGGCGACGGTCCCACGGAGGTCGGCTACCGGCACGGCGTCCGCCATGAGCCCGTCCGCCTGCGCGTCCGGCCCGCCCGCTCCGGAGCGCGGCCCATCAGGAAGGGCGGCCGCTACCTCATCCTGGGCGGGCACGGCGGTCTTGGCCTGGAGGTCGCCGCCCGGTTCGCGCGGGAGGGCGCCGACCTCGTCGCGCTCGTCAGCCGCACCGGCGGGGCGGGCGCCGACCAGGCCCGGCCGGCCGCGATCGGGGCATCGGGCTGCTCCATCGTCTCGTACGCCGCGGACATCACGGTTCCGGGCGAACTCGGGGCCGTGGTGGAACGTATCCGCGCGGACTTCGGCGATCTGCACGGAGTGGTGCACGCAGCCGGTACCCTCCGGGACGGGCTGCTCCGCTCGACCACCGCGGAGGACATCGCCGACGTGATGCGGCCCAAGGCGGACGGCGTCCGGGAACTCGCCGCCGTCGCCGGTCCGGACCTGGACTTCGCCGTCCTGTTCGGCTCCGTCTCCGGGACCTTCGGCAACCTCGGACAGGGCGGGTACGCCGCCGCCAACGCCTACCTCGACGCCTTCGCGCACGCGCGCGGCACACCGTGGCTGAGCGTCGACTGGGGCCTGTGGGGCGAGGTGGGCATGGGCACGGCCGTCGCCGACCAGCTGCGGCGCCGGGGCGTCAGGCCACTGGGCACGACCGAGGCGCTGGACGCGCTCATCGCGGTGCTGGGCGAGGACATGCGCCAGGTGGTCATCGCGCATCCCGACGCCTCGGACACCCTCGCCGACGACACCCCACCAGGTACCGGCACCGAGGTGCACGCCGCTGCTGACCGCGTCCAGGACGAGCTGGAGAACTTCCTGACGCAGCGTCTGGGCCTCGCCTCGTTCGACCGCGCCACACCGCTGGCGGACTACGGGATGAGCTCGATCATGAGCGTCGAGCTGTCGGAGGAGCTGTCCCGCAGGTGGGACATCCGGCTCCCCGCCACGCTCTTCCTGGAGTACGGCGGCTTCGCGGAGCTGGCGCAGGCGCTGACGGACCGCTACGGAGCGGCCGAAGCCCTTCCCGCACCGGCGCCGTCCGTTCCGCCTCCATCCTCACCGGCCCGCCACGCGGCGCCGGAGCCGGAGCCGTCCACCGATGCCGAGGCCCGCCCCGAGGACATCGCGGTGGTCGCCGTGTCCGGCGATCTGCCGGGGGCCGACGACCTGGACGGGCTGTGGACCCTGCTCCGCTCCGGCGGGCACGCCTTCACCGAGGTCCCGGCCGAACGCTGGGACATCGAGGCGCACTTCGAGCGGCGCGGCCCGGACATGACCGGGACGTACTGCCGTACGGGTGCCTTCCTCGCCGACATCGATCGCTTCGACCCGGCGTTCTTCGGCGTGTCCTTCCGCGAGGCCGAGGAGATGGACGCCCAGCAGAAGCTGCTGCTGGAACACGCCTGGGCGGTGCGGGACGACAGCGGCCTCGCCGACCGCCACGACATCGGCGTCTTCGTCGGCGCCACATACACACATCACCGCGATGCCCAAGGGCTGGAAACCGTCGGGCCCTACACGGCGCTCGGGTCCCTGAACGCGGTGCTGGCCAACCGGATCTCCTACGCACTGGATCTGACGGGCCCGTCGCAGACGGTCGACACGCTCTGCTCCTCGTCGCTGGTCGCCGTCCAGCAGGCGGTCGCGGCCCTGCGCGCGGGGAGCTGTGGCGCCGCGATCGTCGCGGCCTGCCACGTCGGGCTCACCCCGTGGTACTACCGCAGCCTGAGCCAGCTCGGCGCCCTGTCCGAGTCCCGGCCGCGCCCCTTCGACGACCGGGCCGACGGCTTCGTCCCGGGCGAGGGAGCGGTGGCCGTGATGCTGAAGCCACTGGCCGACGCCGAGCGGGACGGGGACCCGGTCTGGTGCGTCATCCGCGGTACGGCCGTCAACCACGGCGGCCGCGGCAGCGCCCTGCCGGTGCCCCGCAGCGAGGCCCAGACGGCGGTCGTCCGCGCGGCCCTGGCGGACGCGGATGTGGCCCCGGCGGACATCTCCCTGATCGAAACGCACGGCACGGCCACCCGGCTGGGCGATCCGGTCGAACTCGCCGCCCTCACCGAGGTGTTCGGCGCCGACCCGGCACGCCGGGAGCCGTGCCACATCGGCTCCGTCAAGGCCAACATCGGCCACCTGGAACCGGCCAGTGGACTCGCCGGCCTGATGAAAGTCCTGCTGTGCCTGCGACACCGGGAGATACCGCCGCTCGCCGGCTTCGAGACCCCCGGTGTCCACCTCGACCTGGACTCCGCCCCGTTCGTCGTCCCGACCGAGCCGCGGCCGTGGCACTCCGACGGACCGCGCCGCGCGGGGATCAGCGCCTTCGGCATGGGCGGCACCAACGCACATGTCGTTGTCGAGGAGTACGCGGCCGACCGACCGGTCGAGCACGTCGACCCGCCCGGCGTGCTGGGCGAGCACCTTCTCGTCCTGTCCGCGCACACCCCCGAGGGGCTGGTCCGGCGGGCGACGGACATCCACCGGCTGCTGCGGCGGGACACGCCGCCGAGCCCGGCCGCCCTGTGCCACTCGGCCGCGCTGGGACGCGACCACCAGCGCTACCGCATGGCGGTCCTGGGCTCCACGGCCGACGAACTGACCGCCGGGCTGGAGTGGGTCGTGCGTCAGGGCCCCGGTGTTCATGGGACCGTCCTGCGCAACGGCACGGCCCTGAACGGCGAGGCGGCCGTCGCCGATGGTGCTTTCTTCGAGCGCCTGGCAGCGTTCACCTCGGTGGGCGCGGCGCGGCTCGCGACCCAACTGCGCCTTCCCGAGGCCCGCTTGAGCAGCGCACTCGCCTTCTTCCACGTGGGTGGCGGAAGCGTCGACTGGCGCACGGTGTACCAGGGTGTGCCCACCAGGCGGATCACGCTGCCGCCGTACCCGTTCCGGGCGCCGTCCGACCGCGCGCGGGAAGACGACGCCGCGGACGTTGCCGAGAGCGTTCACCGGTTGGCGCGCGCCCATCGCGTGTTCGGCGAACCGACCGTGCCCGGAGCGCTGCCATTGGCTCTCGGCCTCCAGAGGGCCCGTGTCCTGCGGCGGATCACCTTCCCGGGACGGGGAACGGGAACCCATCAGCTCACCAGCGACCTGGGCGACACCACCCGCACGGGGCCGGCCACCTTCCGGTACGGCGACCGGGCCATCGCCCGTCTCGAGCCGGGTGTCCAGGACGGCCGGCCGGCCGAAGCGCCCGCCGAACGGGACATCGACGCCCTGCGCGCAGGGCTCGGCCGGACACTGGAACCGGCGGGCCTGTACGCCTGGTTCGCGGCGCGGGGGATGGACCTCGACGCACCCCTGCGGCCCCTCCTCGACGTGCGCTACGGACCGGACCGCGTGCTCGCGCGGGTCGACGGCCCGGCCGGCGGCGCACTGGAGCGGACGGTGGTCGCGCTCGACGCCGCCCTCCAGAGCATGGCCGTACTGACGCTCGCGGACTCGTCAGCACCGCCGGCCACGTATCTGCCGGTCTCCGTCGGGCAGGTGGCGAGCTGGGGCGACCCGGCGCAGGCGGCGTACGTGCTGCTGGAGGCCGACGACACCGAGAACGACCGGGTGCGCCGCGGTGACGCGACCCTGCTCTCCGCCGACGGCCGCGCCCTGGTCCGGCTCAGCGACATCGAGTACCGCACGGTGGCCGCACAGGGCGCGCCGGACATGACCGGCGAGCCCCGGCAGCGCCCGGTGGACGCCCTCGCACCGGCATCGGCGTCCGGTCGCGCTACGCGCGGAGACCGCGCCGCGGTGGCGGAGGCCGCGGTCGTCGCCCTGGTCCGGGAGGTGTTCCGCGATCCGGGCATCACGCCCACCACCTCGCTGTCCGCCGCAGGACTCGACTCCCTGCTGGCGACCGACATCGCCACCCGCATGGAAGAGACGTACGGGACGAGGCTGAGCCCCGCGGACGTCCTCGACTCCCCGGACTGCCGGGCCCTGGCCGCGTATGTGGCCGAGCGGGCCGCCGACAGCGTGTTCACGCCGGTCACGGCCGGCCCGCCCGCGAGCGAGCCGGCGGACGCCGAGGACGCGCCCGGAGCCGACGACATGGCCATCATCGGCTTCGCCCTCGCCCTGCCCGGCGCCCGGGACGCGGCCGGGCTGTGGTCGCTGCTCGCCCGCGCGGACACGGCCATCCGCCCGGCGCCGAGCGAACGGTGGGGCGGTTACGCGAACGAACGGGAACCCGACTTCGGGGGGTTCGTCGACAACATCGAGGAGTTCGACGCGGGGTTCTTCGACTTCTTTCCCAAGCAGGCCGAGGTGCTTGACCCTCAGGCGCGCTGGCTGCTGCGGACGACCTGGGAGGCCCTGGAGTCGGCCGGACTGCCACCGCGCCAACTTCCCCCCGCCACGGGCGTGTTCGTGGGCGCCAGCTACCAGCACTACCGGGAGTACAACATCGAGCCGGAACTGGACGCCCACAGCGGCCTGGGAAACCACAACGCCCTCCTCGCGAACCGGTTGAGTTATTTCCTGGATCTGCGGGGTCCGAGCATGACGATCGACACGTTGTGTTCGTCGTCGCTGGTGGCTCTGCACTCG
>NZ_JBVHTN010000017.1:0-30953 GCF_055569495.1 Streptomyces sp. NPDC028305 | reverse complement strand
CCACCTGCGACACCACCAACCCAACCCAACTCACCAACCTCCTCAACACCATCCCCCCAACCCACCCCCTCACCACCCTCATCCACACCGCAGGAACCAACCTCAAATCGTCCATCGCCGATTCGAGTGCGGCGGATCTCGCCGAAACGGCGGGGGCGAAGGCGACCGGAGCGGCCCTTCTGCACGAGCTGTTGCGCGAGCACGACACGATCGAACACTTTGTTCTGTTCTCCTCCATCGCCGGAACCTGGGGCAGCGCGCACCAGGCCGGGTACGCCGCCGCCAACGCCTACCTCGATGCCCTGGCCCAGCACCGCCGCGACCAGGGACTCCCCGCCACCAGCATCGCCTGGGGGCCCTGGGACGGTCCGGGAATGGCGGCGCACGAGGACACACGCGCCCACTTGCGCCGTCGCGGTCTCCGGGCCCTGTCTCCTGATCGCGCCATCGCCACCCTCGATCGCATCCTCGGCCACGACCCCGACACCACCACCGTCGTCGCTGACGTCGACTGGGAGGACTTCGCCACTACCTTCACCGCTCGGCGGCCGGCTCCGCTCATCGACGAGATCGCCGAGGCCCGCCAGGCGCTTCGCGGCGAAACCGCGGCGCCCTCCGCCGACTCTCTTCGCGAGCGGCTTGCCCAGCGTTCGCCCAAGGAGCAGCAGCAGGCACTTCTCGAGATCGTCCGCACACACGTGGCTTCCGTTCTCGGCCATTCCAGCCCCGAATCCATCGACGCTCAGCAGGCCTTCAGCGCGCTGGGGTTCGACTCTCTCACCGCTGTCGAGTTCCGAAACCGCGTCGCGGCCGCCACCGGACTGGCGCTGCCCACCACCCTTGTCTTCGACCATCCGAGCCCCACGGAATGCGCCGCGCATCTGCGAGCGGCGCTGCTGGGCCGGGGCGACGACGAGCTGCGCGAGGCTGTGCCGGGCGGGCCGACGAAGCGCGCCGGAGCAACACCCCTGGACGAGCCGCTCGCGATCGTCGGGATGGCCTGCCGTTACCCGGGCGAGGTGCGGTCGGCTGAGGATCTGTGGCGGCTGGTCGCCTCGGGCGCTGATGCCATCACCGGGTTCCCGACGGACCGCGGCTGGGACCTGGAGCGGATCTATCACCCGGACCCCGACCACGAGGGCACCTGCTGTACCCGGCACGGCGGATTCCTTTATGACGCCGGAGATTTCGACCCGGCGTTCTTCGGCATCAGCCCACGTGAGGCCCTCGCCATGGACCCGCAGCAACGACTGCTGCTGGAAGCCTCATGGGAAGCGTTCGAACACGCGGGCATCACGCCGGGGACCCTGCGGGGCAGCCAGACCGGAGTCTTCGTCGGAATCAATGTGCAGGACTACGCGGCTCATGTGCGGCAGGTGCCACAGGCCGTGGCCGGCTATGCCCTGACCGGCAGCTCGGGGAGCGTCGCCTCCGGCCGTATCGCTTACACCTTCGGCCTCGAGGGCCCGACGGTCTCGGTGGACACGGCCTGCTCATCCTCCTTGGTCGCGCTGCACATGGCCGGTCAGGCGCTGCGCACGTCAGAGTGCTCGCTCGCGCTCGTCGGCGGAGTGATGGTGATGTCCACGCCGGAGACCTTCGTCGAGTTCTCCCGCCAGCGGGGACTGTCCCCGGACGGACGGTGCAAGGCGTTCTCGGCCACCGCTGACGGCACCGGCTGGGCGGAAGGCGTCGGGATGCTCGTCGTGGAGCGGCTGTCCGACGCACGGCGCAACGGCCACCGCGTTCTCGCCGTGGTGCGCGGCAGCGCGATCAATCAGGACGGTGCCAGCAACGGCCTCACCGCCCCCAACGGCCCGGCACAACAGCGCGTCATCCGACAGGCCCTGGCCGGCGCGGGGCTGTCGCCTTCCGATGTCGACGCTGTGGAAGGGCATGGCACCGGTACCGTCCTCGGCGACCCCGTCGAGGCCCAGGCGCTGCTGGCTGCCTACGGGCAAGACCGGCCCGAGAACCGACCCCTGTGGCTTGGGTCGGTGAAGTCGAACATCGGACACGCCCAGGCGGCGGCCGGCGTGGGCGGGGTGATCAAGATGGTGATGGCCCTCCAGCACGAGACCCTGCCCCGTACGTTGCACATCGAAGAGCCGTCATCGCATGTGGACTGGTCCTCGGGGGCAGTACGGCTGCTGACAGACGCCGTGCCATGGCCACGCAACGGGCGTCCACGGCGCGCCGGTGTCTCCTCCTTCGGTGTCAGCGGCACCAACGCCCACGTCATTCTGGAAGAAGCACCCGCCGCAGAGCCCGACGGTACGGAAGAGACAGAGCCGTCTTCCGCGCCTGCCGTGGAGGCGTCCGGCCTCCCCTTGCCCTGGCCGCTGTCCGGGAAGTCGGCCGACGCCCTCCGAGCCCAGGCGCGCCGACTGCGGGAGTTCGTGTCCGTGGCCCCCGGCGCCGATTCCGGATCGAGGCTCGCGGACATCGGGTACACGCTGGCCACGCATCGGTCGGCCTTCGAGCATCGCGCGGTGGTCATTGGCTCCGACCGTGCGGAGTTTGTGCGCGGTCTGGACGCGCTCGCGTCCGGCCAACCGGATGCCGGGGTGCAGGAGGGGGTTTCGGCGCCCGGTGGGGCGCGGGGTGGCGTGGTGTTTGTGTTTCCGGGTCAGGGTGGTCAGTGGGCCGGGATGGGACTGCGCCTGCTGGAAACCTCACCCGTCTTCGCCCAGTCCATCAACGACTGCGAACAGGCCCTCGCCCCCCACACCGACTGGACCCTCACCGACATCCTCCACCGCCCCGACACCGACCCCGCCTGGCAACGCGCCGACATCATCCAGCCCCTCCTCTTCTCGGTCATGGTCTCCCTGGCCGCCCTCTGGCGCTCCCACGGACTCCACCCCGACGCCGTCACCGGCCACTCCCAGGGCGAAATCGCCGCAGCCCACGTCAGCGGCGCCCTCACCCTCCCCGACGCCGCCAAAATCATCACCCTCCGCAGCAAAGCCCTCCACACCCTCCACGGACACGGCGGCATGGCCGCGGTTCCTCTGCCCGAACAGGACGTCACCGAACTGATCCACCAGCGCTGGCCGGGCCAGCTGTGGGTGGCAGGCGTCAACAGCCCCCAGTCCACCGTCATCTCCGGCGACGCCGACGCCCTCACCCAGGCCGTCGAACACCTCAATGCCCGCGACGTACGCGCCAAGCGCATCCCCGTCGACTACGCCTCCCACTGCCCCCACGTCGAAACCATCGAAGACGAGCTCCTACGGCTCCTCGACGGCATCACACCCCAGCCCGCCACCATCCCCTTCCACTCCACCGTCGACGGAGAATGGAAGGACACCACCGGACTCGACGCCCACTACTGGTACCGCAACCTCCGCCAACCCGTCCGCTTCGCCCACGCCATCCACACCCTCACCCAGGAAGAACACCACACCTTCATCGAAATCAGCCCCCACCCCACCCTCACCCCCGCCATCCAGGACACCACCGACACCACCGACATCCCCGTCACCGTCATCAGCACCCTCCGCCGCAACCACGACGACCACCACCAACACCTCCACTCCCTCGCCCACGCCCACACCACCGGCCACCCCATCACCTGGCAACCCACCCACCAACACCACAACCACATCAACCTCCCCACCTACCCCTTCCAACACCAGCGCTACTGGCTCAACACCCCCACCCAGACAGGAGACGTCACCGCCGTCGGGCTGAGCGAGGCCGGGCACCCACTGCTCGGCGCCGCGCTTCCGCTCGCGGGCGGTGAAGGACATCTCTTCACCGGCCGGCTCTCATTGCGCACACACCCCTGGCTGGCCGACCACGCCTTCGCAGGCGTCGCGCTTCTGCCCGGTACCGCGCTTCTGGACATCGCCCTCCAAGCGGGGGAGCGCGTCGGGTGTCGGCATGTCGAGGAACTCACGCTGCATGCGCCCCTTCTCCTCCCCCAACGTGGCGGAGTCGCTCTCCAGATCAGCGTCGGGGCGCCGGACACCGACGGGCGACGGGAGTTCACCGCCTATTCACGGAGCGAGGACGACGTCTCGGGTACGGAGAACACGGACGGCCCGGAGGGTTCGGGCCGGCAATGGACGCGGCATGCCACGGGCACGCTGAGCAGCGGCCCCGCCTCCCCCACCGCCCCCTCCGCGGCGGCGGCCGAACTGATGGCTGACGTATGGTCCCCGGCCGGCGCCGATGCCCTGGACCTCGACGGGCTGTACGAGCGGCTGGCCGGGGCGGAGTTGGCCTATGGGCCCGCGTTTCAGGGACTGCGCACCGCCTGGCGCCGTGGCTCGGACATCTTCGCCGAGGTGCGGCTGCCCGAGCCGCAGGCCCGTGACGCCGACCGGTTCGGCGTCCATCCGGCCCTCCTGGACGCGGCGCTGCACACCCTCGGCCTCGATCCGGCTCACCACGGGGCAGGGAGCGACGGCGCGGACGAGGACACCGACGTCGCACCGGACGGGCGGCCGTCGGCTTGGCTGCCGTTCGCCTGGCGCGGAGTCACGCTGCATCGTACGGGCGGTGAGGTGTTGCGGGTGCGGCTCTCGCCGCGGCCCGGACGTGGAGTGGTGGCCATTGAGGCGGCCGACGAGTCGGGGCGGCCGGTGGCTTCGATCGACGCACTCGTGCTGCGGCCGGTGTCCGCGGGTGAAGTGCGGACTGCCGGCTCGGAGCATCACGAGTCGCTGTTCGGCATGGAATGGCCCACCGTGGCGCTGCCCTCGGCAGACCCCTCTGCCTCCGGCCCGTCACTCTCCGGTCCCTCGTCCTTCGCGGTCGTCGGCGCCGATTCGTGCGGGCTCGCATGTCGGCGCCATGAGGACTGGACCGCGCTGCTGAGCGCCGTGGAGGTCGACGGCGCTCCTGAGGTGGTCGTCGTCTCTTGTGGAGGTGAGGGCGTGGGCGTGCACACCGCCGCGTATCGCGCCCTGCACCTGCTCCAGTCCTGGCTCGGCGAGCAGCGGCTCGCGGACAGCCGACTGGTCGTGCTGACGCGAGGGGCGGTCGCCACCCGCCGGGAGGACGACGTCTCGGATCTGCCCGGCGCGGCGGTTTGGGGGCTGGTCCGCTCGGCGCAGTCCGAGAACCCGGACCGGATCACCCTGGTGGACTGGGATGGACACGGCTCCTTGGCCCAGGTGCTGCCCGTGGCGCTGGCCGTCGGGGAGCCACAGCTGGCCATTCGCGATGGAGAGGTGTGCGTACCGCGGTTGGTGCGGGTGCCACGGCAGGAGCGGGCCGGGTCGGTCGAGGGATCCGCCGACGGATCGACTGACAGGTCGGGGGACGCGTCGGCTGACGGATCGCCGTTGGCGCTTGATCCGGCCGGGACCGTGCTGATCACGGGCGGCACCGGAGTGCTGGGCGGGCTCGTCGCCCGACACCTCGTCGTGGCACACGGGGTACGGCAGTTGCTGCTGGTGGGCCGACGTGGCGTGCAGGCCGAGGGTGTGGGGGACCTGGCGGCCGAGCTCGAGGCGCTCGGCGCGATGGTGACCGTCGCCGCCTGCGACGCCGCCGACCGCGAGGCGCTGGCCACCCTGCTGAGCCGTGTCCCCGAGCGGCATCCACTGACCGCCGTGGTCCATGCCGCTGGGGTGCTCGACGACGGCACGATCCCCACGCTGACGCCGGAGCGGATCGACACCGTCTTCCGTGCCAAGGTGGCTCCGGCGCTGCTTCTGCACGAGCTCACCCGCGACGCGGACCTGGCGGCCTTTGTGATGTTCTCGTCCGCCGCCTCCGTGCTCGGTTCGCCGGGCCAGGGCAACTACGCGGCGGCCAACGCCGTGCTGGACGCGTTGGCGCGGCACCGCCGGGCCAACGGGCGGCCCGCGACATCCCTGGCCTGGGGCCTATGGGCGCAGGGCAGCGGGATGACACGTCATCTGGACGGCAGCGACCACGCCCGGATCGGCCGTGGTGGGATGGCGCCGCTGGACACTGAGGAGGCCCTCGCCCTCTTCGACGCGTCGTCGGCCGCCGGGGAGCCGTTCCTCGTCCCGGCCCGGCTCGAGATCGGCGCGCTGCGCACGCGGGCGGCCACCGCCGGGGTGCCGGCGCTGCTGCGCGGGCTCGTCCCGATGTCCGCGCGCCCGGGGGCGGCCGAGCGGGGCGAAGGCGCGCCGGACTCGGGTGTGTCGCTCCGTGACCGCCTCGCCCGACGCGGGGGCAAGGAGCAGCAGGGCATCCTCACTCGTCTCGTACGGTCGCAGGCCGCCGCGGTGCTCGGGCACGCGGGGATCGAGGAGGTGGCGGAGCGACGTGCCTTCCGGGAGCTGGGTTTCGACTCGCTGACCGCCGTGGAGTTGCGCAACCGGCTCACGGCCGCCACCGGCCTGCGGTTGCCGGCGACGCTCGCGTTCGACTTTCCGACCCCGGCCGCGCTCGCGGAGCATGTGCGCTCTCTGCTGCTGCCGGCGAACGGGAACGGGGTCTCGGCGGCTGAGGCCGGGGGCCTCCGCGAGGAGGAAGTGCGGGCCGCGGTGGCGTCCATCCCGCTCGACAGGCTTCAGGAAGCCGGTCTGCTGACCGCGCTGCTGGAGCTCGCCGAGGTCTCCGGTGGCGTCGAAGGTGTCGGGGCCGGCGCCATCCCCGCGGCCCGTTCCGCGGACGGCGGCTCGCGTTCGATCGACGAGATGGACCTCGACAGTCTCATCGGCCTGGCCCATGGCGACCAGCCCTCCTCGGACTCGTAGTCTCGTAGTAAGGAGCGACAGATGACCGATCTCGTCGACGAAGACCGGCCGGAGGCCGTCGATCAGGCGGATAACGTGCGCGGCCTGAGGGTGTTCACTCTCCCTGTGGTGCTGTGGGCGTGTGTCGGCGCCCTGGTGCTGGGCCTTCAGGTGCATGTGTTCGCCTCGTGGCTCGCCGACGGCGGCTACCGCATCGAGAAGGCGCCCCCGGCCGCGGGCGGTGGTGACATGGAGCGGATCGCCGATGTGCTGATCCCGCTGCTGTCCGTGGCGGGCGCGGTGGCCCTCGCGGTGTATCTGTACCGGAAGTGTCGGGCCAGTCGACGGCTGACGTTCGACGCCCTGCTCTTCATCGGGCTGCTGCTGGCGAGTTGGCAGAGCCCCTTGATGAACTGGATCCATCCGGTGCTCGCGTCGAACATCAACGTGTTCGGAGCGGTCGCCTCGTGGGGGCCGTATGTGCCCGGTTGGCAGGGGGCGGGGGCCCACCAGGAGGCTGAACTGCCGCTGGCGACGCTGAGCATCTGCATGACGGCCATGATGGTCGCCGTGGCCTGCGGCAAGGGCATGGGGCTGGCCGCCGCCCGGTGGCCGCGGCTGGGGCGGATCCGGCTGATCGCGCTCGGCTTCCTGCTCGTTGTGCTCTTCGACGTCGTCGAGCCGCTGGTTTCCTTCTCGGGCGTCTCCGTGTGGGCGCGTTCGGTGCCCGAGCTGACCGTCTGGGGTGGGCACTGGTATCAGTTCCCGCTGTACCAGATGGTGGCTTCGGCGTTCTTCGGCGCCGCGTTGGGGGCTGTGCGCCACTTCCGCAACGAACGGGGCGAGACGTGTCTGGAGTCCGGGGCGGCCCTCCTCTCGGAGGGCCTGAGGCCTTGGGTCCGGCTGCTGGCGGTGGTGGGCGGGGCGAATGTCAGCATCGCCCTCTACACCGGCACACACATCCTGTTCTCGCTGCTGGACGGCGCTCCCCCGGACCAACTTCCCGACTTCTTCCGTCCGCCGGCAGGCTACTGAGCCGGGACTGGTGAGCCAGGACTAGTGAGCCGGGGCTACTGAGCCGGTCGGCGCCGAGCGGCCCGCCTGATCCACGTTCCGGTTCCTGGGCTCCGCGATCATGCGGAGTTTTCCGGGGATCACATGGGTGGACTGGTGGACCGCTCGGACGCTCCGTCCGGGCACCGGACGCAGCCGCCACCGGGAGGCGATGACGGCGACGGCCACGGCGGCCTCGGTCTCGGTGAAGGCGTCGCCGATGCACTTGTAGACACCCCCCGCGAAGGGGACCCAGGCCCCCTTCTTGACCCGCCCCGCGTTCCGCTCGGGGTCCCAGCGGTCGGGGTCGAATCGCTGCGGCTCCGGGTACCAGCGGGGGTCGTTCTGGAGGGCGTAGGCGCTGTACATGACCTCCGAGGCGGCGGGGAGCTCGTGTCCGCCGAGGCGCACCGGCTGCCGCGTACGTCGCGCGCCGACCCATCCCGGATACTTGCGCAGCGCTTCCTTGACCAGCCTCTGGGTGAAGGGCAGCCGGTTGAGGTCCCGGTGGCCGGGTGGCCTGCCGTCGAGGGCCGTGTCGATTTCGTCGTGCAGCCGTCGCTCGAGGTCGGGGTTCTGGCCGAGCTCGTGGAAGATCCACGATGTGATGGCGGCCGGCCCGCCGATTCCTGTGATGGCGAGCCCCATGATCTCGTCACGGATCTCTTCGTCGGTCAGGCCGATGCCTTCGGCGTCCGTCGTCCGCAGCAGCGTCGAGAGCATATCGCCGTGGTCCCGCCCTTCGGCGCGGTAGGTGGCGATGGTCTCCTCGATGATGGCTCGCGCCGGGGGAAGTTGGCGGTTTCCGGGGGTCGGCAGCCGTCGGTAGATTCCCGGCAGGATCGCGCTCATCCTGGCCACCTGAAGAATGGCGTTCCCCACCTTCCGCAGCTCCGCCTCGGCGTGCGCGGCGCGTTCGGAGAAGAACAGCGACTTGGCGATCGCGGCGGTGGCCAGGTCGGTCATGACGGGCAGCACATCCACCACGTCGTGCGCGGACCAGGATTCGGCGGTCTCCGTCGCGGCGGCGGACATCGCGGCGACGTAGCTGCCGAGCCGCTGCCGGTGGAAACACGGCTGCATCATGCGGCGCTGGCGCCGGTGCGGCTCGCCGGTCGTCGCGACCAGGATCGGTCCGATGAAGGACAGCGCCTTGGCGTGGCCGATGCCCCGTGTGTACGCGTGCGCATCGGTCACCAGCAGGGTCCGCACCAGGTCCGGGTGGGTGGCCACATAGACGGGCTTGTGGCCGAGCCGGATACGGACCAGGTCTCCGTGGTCGGCCAGGGAGGTCAGGAAGTCGAGCGGCCGCCGGGCCAGCCGCGGCAGATGGCCCGCCACCGGCCATGAGCCCGGCACATCGGGGACGGGGAGAGTGGCAGGCATCGCGGGACTCCTATCAGGATCTGTCGCTACCAGAGGAAATGAGAATAAGGAGAGCTAATGCACGCAAGAAGCCCCTATCCACCCCAGCCTGCGCTCTCCCTCAGCCACTGGTCGACGTGGCGGGCGGTGTCGCCCGCGTACTCCTCCAGCATGGTGAAGTGGTCGCCCGCGACGTCCATGACCGTGTGCGGCACTCCCCAGGCGGGGGGCGACTGTTCGCCGTCCCGGCCCCGGATGAAGAGGGTGGGGGTTTCGATGCGGGGCGGTGTCCAACCGGAGAAGATCCGGAAGTAGCCGCCCATCGCGGTGAGCCGGGTGTAGTCCACCTCGACGAATTCGGTGACCCGATTGAAGATTTCGCTGGTCAGCGCGGAGGCGACGGGTGCGATCCCCTCGTCGGGCAGATACGCGTCCATGGCCACGGCCGCCTCGGGCAACACTCCCAGGCCCTCCAGGTGGCTGGTGACGCAGTAGGTGAGCCAGCCGCCCGCGGAATGCCCGGCGAGGGCGAAGGGCGCGCCGTCGGTGAAGCGCACGACGGCTTCGGCGAGCACACGGGTCACCGCGTCGACGTCGGCCGGCAGGGGCTCGCCCTCGAGGAAGCCGGGCGCGGGCGCGTACCAGACGTCGCGCACCCCCTGGAGCGCGGCGGCGAAGCGCGAGTACTGGTACGCGCTGGAGATCGCGGCCACGGTGGGGAGGCAGATCAGCATGGGCTGGGAGGGTTCGGCTGTTTCGCCTCGCGGCGTGGTGTCCGGTGCCGTGGCGTGGGCGAGCCGGACGAACGTCGGCGCTGTCTCGGCTGACGTGGCGCCGAAGGCGGGTCGGAAGACCGAGGCGGCGGACAGCAGTTGCATCGCTTCGTGGATGCGTCCGGTGTCATGCCCCACCCAGAACAGGGACTCGACGGTGGCCGCCGAAGGCCCTTCGCGATGGACCGGGCCGTACGCGCGGCCCGCCGCGGGCTGCTCCCGATGCTCCCCGGTGTCGTCGGCCTCGGCTGCCAGTTGCTCCGCCATGTGGCGCGCCAGGGCGGCGGGGCTGGGGTGGTCGAAGACCAGGGTGGTGGCGAGGCGCAGGCCGGTGGCCGCGGCGAGCCGGTTGCGGAGTTCCACCGCGGTGAGGGAGTCGAAGCCCAGTTCGCGGAACTCGCCTTCGGCGTCGACCGTCTCGGCGGCGCCGTGGCCGAGGACGGCGGCGGCCTGGGTGCGTACCAGCTCCAGGAGGGCGCCGGTGCGCTCGGCGGGGCCGGGCAGCCCGGCGAGGCGCGCCCGGAGTGCGGCGGGTGCCTCGGCGGCGGTGGCTCCGGCGGCGTCGGCGGCGGCCGCCGCCCGGCGGGCGGGCACCCGGACCAGGCCGCGCAGAATGGGGGGCAGCGCGCCCGCCGCGGCCTGTGCGCGCAGGGCCCGGAAGTCCAGCGGAGTGGCCAGCAGTACGGCCTCGTCGACCGTGCCGGCGGTGTCCAGGAGGGCGAGCCCCTGTTCGTCCGTCAGCGGTGCCAGGCCGCCCCGGGCCATCCTGGCCCGGTCGGTGGCGCCGAGGCCCTCGGTCATACCGCTTGCCTGGGCCCACATTCCCCAGGCCAGGGACTGACCCGGCAGGCCCAGGGCGCGGCGGTGGCGCATCAGCGCGTCGAGGAAGGCGTTGGCGGCGGTGTAGTTGCCCTGCCCGGGGCTGCCGAAACTGGCCGCGGCGGAGGAGAAGACGACGAAGGCGTCGAGTGCGGCGGCGCGGGTCAGCTCGTGCAGGTTCAGCGCGCCGATCGCCTTCGGCCCCAGTACGGCGTCCACGCGCTGTGGCGTCAGCGAGGTCAGGATGCCGTCGTCGACCACGCCCGCCAGGTGGATCACCGCGCTGAGCGGATGCCGGGCGGGAATGCCGCTCAGCAGCCCGGCCACCGCATGACGGTCCGCCATGTCGCAGGCCCGGACGGTGGCATCATCGGCGCCCAGCCGGGCCAGGTCGGCCAGCAGCTCGGGGACTCCGTCCGCGTCCGGTCCACGGCGGCCGGTCAGCAGCAGGTGGCGTACGCCATGGGCCGTCACGAGGTGCCGGGCGAGCAGCCTCCCCAGGACGCCGGTGCCGCCGGTGATCAGCACCGTGCCGTCGGGGTCCCAGGTGCGCTGGGCGATGGCGACGGTGTCGACGTCGGCGTCGGCGGGTGTCGGCGCGTCTTCGTGGTCCGTGGGCGATGTGGTGACGGCGACGCGGGCCACGCGGGGCAGGTGGACCGTGCCGTCGCGGAGCGCGATCTGCGGTTCGCCGGTCAGCAGGGCCTCGGGCAGGGTCCGCTGGGATTCGGGCCGCCCGTCGGTGTCGGCCAGCACGAAACGGTCGGGGTGCTCGCTCTGCGCAGAGCGGACCAGCCCCCACACCGGCGCGTACGCCAGGTCGGCCACGGTATCGGTCCGTGTCGCGGCGACGGCGCCGTGTGTGACAAGGGTCAGGCGGCAGTCCGCGAAGCGCTCGTCGCCGAGCCAGCTCAGCAGCAACTCCAGCACGCCGTTGGTGGCCTGCCGCAGCGCGGTCGCGGTCCCGGCGGTCCCGGCAGTCGCGGTGGTGGCGGCGGTGGCGGCGGTCGAGGGGGTCGGGTCGTGGCGGTCACCGGGCAGGTCCTGCCGACCGGCGTCCTGCTCCCGGCAGGAGATCACCACCATGTCCGGGGCCGGACCGCCCAGGGGCACGGCCTCACCCAGCGCGGCCAGGTGGGGATAGGCCCGCCACGCGGCCCCGGCCGCGTCCAGCGCCCCCGCCAGGCCCGGCACCTCGGGCCCGACGAGGGCCCATCGGCACTGCCTGGCCGACGCGGCGGGGGCGGCCTGCCTCGGCGTCCACTCCAGGCGGAACAGCGCCTCGTGGTACGCGGTGCCCACCGCGCGCAGCCGCTCGGCGGTGATCGGCCGGAAGGCCAGCGACCGCGCCTGGGCCACGAGCCGTCCCGAGCCGTCGGTGGCCCGCAGCGCGATGGTGTCCTGCGCCACCGCTGTCAGCCGGACCCGCAGCGTGGAGGCGCCCGCGACGCCCACTGTCACCCCGCCCCAGGAGAACGGCAGTCGGCCGCGTTCCTCGGCGCCCGGCCCGGGCGTGGTGTCGAGGCCGAGCGCGACGGGGTGCAGCGCCGCGTCGAGCAGCGCGGGGTGCAGGGCGTACCGTACGGCGTCGGCCGCCTGCTCCTCGTCCAGCCCGACCTCGGCGAACAGCTCGTCCCCGCGCCGCCAGGCGGCCCGCAGCCCTTGGAAAGCGGGGCCATAGCCGAGACCGACACCTGCCAGATCGGCGTACCAGGTGGTCAGGTCCACGGGTGTGGCGTCCGGTGGCGGCCATGCCTCGGCGGCCTCTCGCTCCGTCACTTCGTGCTCCGCTGGCGCCGCCGGTCCGCCGAGCGGATCGCCGCCGCGGGTCAGCACTCCGGTGGCGTGGCAGGTCCAGGCGGTGTCCGCGGCCGGGCGCGGGCCGTCGTCGAGGCGGGAGGAGAGGGTGAAGGGACGCCGGTCGGCCGCGTCCGGCACACCGAGCAGGAGCTGAAGGACCACCGAACCACGTTCCGGCAGCACCAGGGGAATCTGGAGGGCCAGTTCCTCCACGCGGTCGTAGCCGGCCTCGTCGCCCGCGCGGAAGGCCAGTTCCAGGATCGCGGTGCCCGGGAGCAGCACGGTGTCGAAGATGACGTGATCGGCCAGCCAGGGGTGGGTACGCAGCGAGAGCCGTCCGGTGAACAGCAGCTCCTGGGAGCCGGCCAGTTCCACGGCGGAGCCGAGGAGCGGGTGGTCCGCGGGGGCCAGACCGGCAGCCGACAGGTCCGCCGCCCTCTCATGGGTCCTGGGCCAGTAGCGGCGTCGGTCGAAGGCGTAGGTCGGCAGCTCGACGCGGCGTCGTCCGTCGGCCCCGGCCGGGCGCGGGCCGATGACCGCCGACCAGTCGACGGCCACGCCGTGGACATGGATCCGGGCGAGGGCGGTGAGCAGGGTGTGGGCCTCGGGCCGGTCCGGACGCAGCGCCGGTGCCGACACGATCCGGCCGCCGTCGGCCACCGGCCCGCCGACCGGTACGACGGCAGCCGTCTCCGCGGACACTGCGGCGGCCGCCTCGGTCGGCTCTGTGGCCGGGTCGTCGTCGAGGCGGTCGTGGGCGAGGGCGGACAGCGTGCCGTCCGGGCCCAGTTCCAGGAAGGTGCTCGCGCCGTTCGCCCGCAGCCACGCCAGTCCGTCGCCGAAGCGCACGGCGTGGCGGACGTGTCGCACCCAGTACTCGGGGTCCGTCAGCTCGCCGGGACGGGCGAGTTCTCCGGTCAGGTTCGACACCATTCCGATGGCTGGTTCCGCGTACGTCAGCGAGGCGGCGACCTGGCGGAACTCGTCCAGCATCGGCTCCATCAGCGGGGAGTGGAAGGCGTGGCCGACTCGCAGCCGCCGGGTCTTGCGGCCCCGCGCGGCGAAGGCGGCAGCCACCTCGTCGACGGCGCTCCGCTCGCCCGAGACCACCACCGCGCCGGGTCCGTTCACCGCGGCCACCGACACCTGCGCCTCGCGTCCGGCCAGGGCCTCTGTCACCTCGCCCTCGGTGGCCCGCAGCGCCACCATCGCCCCGCCGGGCGGCAGTTGCTGCATGAGCCGACCGCGCGCGGCCACCAGCAGCGCGGCGTCAGGCAGGGTCAGGACCCCGGCCACATGCGCGGCGGCCAGCTCGCCGAGGGAGTGGCCGACCAGGAAGTCGGGGCGCACGCCGAAGGACTCCAGCAGCCGGAACAGCGCCACTTCGACCGCGAACAGGGCCGGCTGGGCGTAGCGGGTGCGGTCCAGCAGGGCGGCCTCGTCCGTGCCGGGGGCGGCGAACAGCAGCGCGCGCAGCGGCCGGTCCAGGTGGCCGTCCAGCTCGGTGAGCACCGCGTCCAGCGCCCGCGCGTACGCCGGGAACGCGGCGGCCAGCTCGCGGCCCATGCCCACGCGCTGGGTGCCCTGGCCCGCGAAGAGCATCGCGAGCCCGCCGTCGGATCCGGAGCCTGATCCGGGTGGCGGCGAGCCGGTCACCAGGCCGGGGGCGAGGTCACCGGCGGCGAGCGCGGCCAGGCCGCGTACGAGCTCCTCGCGGTCCTCGGCCACGATCACGGCGCGGCGCTCGAACACCGCCCGCTCGGTGGCCAGGGCGCGGGCCACGTCCACGAGTCCGGCGTGGTCGGCGTCGCCCGCCGTGAACTCCCCTAGCCGCCGGGCCTGGCCGCGCAGGGCGCTCTCGGTGCGGGCCGAGATCACCCAGGGCACAGCCGGGGGTGGGATTTCTCCCGGACGCTCGTCCACCGCCACCGCCACCGCCACCGCCGCCACGTCTTCGAGCGCGGGTTCGTCGGGGGCTTGTTCCAGGATGACGTGGGCGTTGGTGCCGCTGACCCCGAAAGAGGAGATCCCCGCGCGCCGCGGGTGTCCGTTGCACGGCCATGGCACCGGCGCGCTCAGCAGCCGCACCCGGCCCGATGACCAGTCCACGTGCGGCGAGGGGGCGTCGGCGTACCGGCTCGCCGGCAGGAGGTCGTGCTGGAGCGCCAGCACCATCTTGATCACACCGGCGACGCCCGCCGCCGCCTGCGTGTGCCCGATGTTCGACTTCACCGACCCGAGCCACAAGGGGCTGTCGGCAGGGCGGTCCCGACCGTACGTGGCGAGGATCGCCTGCGCCTCGATCGGGTCGCCGAGCGTCGTCCCGGTGCCGTGCCCTTCCACCGCGTCGATGTCGGTGGCGGCGATCCCGGCGTTGGCGAGGGCCTGGCGGATCACCCGCTGCTGCGCGGGGCCGTTGGGCGCGGTGAGCCCGTTGCTCGCCCCGTCCTGGTTCATCGCGCTGCCGCGTACGACCGCGAGCACCCGGTGTCCGTGACGCCGCGCGTCGGACAGGCGCTCCAGCAGCACCACGCCGACACCCTCGGACCAGCCGACGCCGTCGGCCTCGGCCGCGTAGGCCTTGCACCGGCCATCGGCCGCGAGCCCACGCTGGCGGGAGAACTCCACGAAGGCGGCCGGTGTGGACATCACCGTCGCCCCGCCAGCCAGGGCCAGCGAACACTCCCCCGAACGCAGCGACTGAGATGCCAGATGCATAGCCACCAACGACGACGAACACGCCGTGTCCACCGTCACCGCGGGCCCCTCGAAACCGAAGGTGTACGCGAGCCTTCCCGACAGCACGCTGCCGGAGACCCCGGTCAGCGCATAGCCTTCGAGCTCGGGTCCGCCTCGGCGCACCACGTCGGTGTAGTCCTGGAGCGCGAGCCCGGCGAACACCCCGGTGCGGCTGCCGCGCAGCGACGTCGGGTCGATGCCCGCCCGTTCCAGTGCCTCCCAGGAGGTCTCCAGCAGCAGGCGCTGCTGCGGGTCCATGGCCAGGGCCTCGCGGGGGCTGATGCCGAAGAACCCGGCGTCGAAGTCCGCCGCGTCGTAGAGGAAGCCGCCCGCTCGCGCGTACGAGGTACCGGGGCGCTCCGGATCCGGGTCGTAGAGCGTTTCCACGTCCCAGCCCCGGTCTGCCGGGAACTCCGCGATGGCGTCCTTGCCCTGGGCCAGCAGCTCCCAGAACTCCTCCGCCGAGCGGACCCCGCCGGGGAAGCGGCACGCCATGCCCACCACGGCGATCGGCTCGTCCGTCGCCACCGCCTCGCGGGCCGGCGCGGCGCCCGACCCGGCCGCCGCCGCGCCGTCGAACAGCAGCTCCCACACGCCAAGGGCGAGTGCGGTGGAGTTGGGGTGATCGAAGACGGCCGTGGTGGGCAGTGGCAGACCGGTGGCGATGTTCAGCCGGTTGCGCAGCTCCACGGCGGTCAGCGAGTCGAAGCCCAGCTCGCGGAAGGCGCGCTCGGGCGGCACGGCCGCCGGGCCGTCGTGCCCGAGCACGGCGGCCGCGTGCGTACGGACCAACTCGAGCAGCGCTCGCCGCTGCCGGGCGGGGTCCAGGCCGGCCAGCCGCGCGCGCAGCGTGTCGGCGGGCTCGCCACCGCCGTCTCCCCGGGCGAGCTGCCAGGCCTCGCGCGCCTCGGGGATCTCGCGGAACACCGGGTCCAGCCGGTCGGCGGCCTCGGTCTCCACCAGGCGCCGCCAGTCGATGTCGGCGGCGGTCAGGCAGGTCTCGCCGTGGTCCAGTGCCTGCTTCAGCGCTTCCAGGGCGAGCCGCGGGTCCATGGCCGTCACGCCACGGCGACGCCAGGACGATGCTTGGCTCCCGGCGGGCCCGGTCTCCTCGTCGCCGTCCGCGGCCCAGGCGCCGCACGCCATCGCGAGCCCCGGCAGTCCCAGGACGCGTCGATGGTGCGTCAGCGCTGCCACCTCGGCGCACATATCGTGTCCCACGGCCCCCAGGTGTGGGGCGGCCGGTGAGAACACCACGAAGGCCGACAGGTCGGCGTCGCGCGTGAGCTCGTGCAGATGCCACGCCGTCGCGATGCCGTCGTCCCCCTGCGCCGTGTGTACGACGGCACGCAGGGGGAGCTCGTCCGGGATGCCGGTCAGCAGGTCGGCCAGGGCTGAGCGATCGGCCGGGTCGCACTCCGCCACCGTCACCCTGGGCCCCATCGCGGAGAGTTCGTCCGCGATGCCGAACCCGTCACCGTGTTCGTCGAGGAGCAGCAGGTGTTCCGCGCCATTGGCGGCCAGCCAACGTGCCGTGTGAGCGCCCGGCCCGTCCGTACCGCCGCTGATCAGTACGGTGCCCTGGGGCCGCCACTCCCGCTCCGCGACCGCCCCGGCCAACGGAGCCCGCGCCCACCGGCGTACGAACACCCCCGACGCGCGCACCGCGCATTCGCGCTCGTTGCCGTGGAGGACGCCGATGAGCCCGTCGACGGTCCTGCGATCCGGCACATCCGACACGTCCGGGCCATCCGTCTCGTCCGGCACATCGACCAGCCCACCCCACAGCCCTGGAGCCTCTAGCCCCACCCTCCGGGCCGTGTCCCACACTCGTGCCTGTGCCCGGGACGCCGGGGCGTCGTCGCCGCCGAGCGACACCGCGCCGCTCGTCACACACCACAGCCGGGCCCCCGCGCCCCATCCGCCCAGATCATCGAGATCGCCCAGTGCCTGTGCCACAGCCGGCAGCAGCGACACCGTCATCTCGTCGTCCGCGATCAGCACCAGCCCCTTCACCTCGGGCTCCGTGTCCGACTCGCCCCGCAGCCGGTCGACCAGGGCCGTGTGGCCGTCCGGACCCGGCTCCGCGGGGACGCGTACGACGCGGGCACCGGCCCGCTCCAGCCCCTCGACGAGGGCCCGCCGCGATCCGTCCGGGGCCACCACCAGCCAACGCCCCGTGAACGACTCCGTGCCACCGGCCCCGGCCGGTCGCCACACCTCCCGGTAGCGCAAGCCGTCCACCGTCTCGCGATCGCGGCACCCCTGCCGCCACGCCTCCAGGGCCGACACCAGGGCCGCCAGCGACGCCCCCTCGCCGACCCCCAGCAGCCCGCCCACGCCCGCGACATCGCCCCGCCGCACCGCTGCCCACAACGGCTCGTCAGCGCCCTGGGCCACGTCACCGCCCACCGCGCCTCCGGGCGCGGGCTCCAGCCAGAACCGGTTCCGTTCGAAGGCGTAGGTGGGCAGGTCGACGCCGCCTCGCCGGCCGGCTCCCGGCCCCACGGCCGGGGACCAGTCCACCGCACCGCCACTGACGAAGAGCCGCGCGAGGGACGTCAGGAAGCGGCTCAGCCCTCCTTCGTCACGCCGCAGCGTGCCCAGCACGAGGGTGTCCGTGGCGCCCAGCGCGTCAAGGGTCTCCTGCACACCGACCGAGACGGCCGGGTGCGGGCCGGACTCGATGAAGACCGTGTGGCCGTCCTCGACGAGCGCGCGGGTGGCGTCCTGGAAACGCACCATTTGGCGCAGATTGCGGTACCAGTACTCGGCGTCGAGCTCGGAGCCGTCCACCCGTTCGCCGGTGACGGTGGAGTAGAGGGGGATGTCGCCGGTGCGGGGGCGGATGGGGGCGAGCAGGGTGAGCAGACGCTCGTGGATGGCCTCGACCTGCGGGGAGTGGGAGGCCCAGTCGACTTTGAGCCTGCGCGCCCGTACGCCGTCCGCGGTCAGCTCCGCCAGCAGCGCGTCCACGGCCTCGGGGGTCCCGGAGACCACGGCGGAGGCCGCGCCGTTGACGGCCGCGACGCACAGCCGCTCGCCCCATGGCGCCAGGCGCGGCTCGAGTTCCGGGGCGGACATGCCGACGGAGAGCATCGCGCCGCTCCCGGCCAACTCGGACAGCACCTGGCTGCGCAGCGCGACGATCCGCGCGGCGTCCTCCAGCGACAGCGCGCCCGCGACGTACGCGGCGGCGATCTCGCCCTGGGAGTGGCCGGCCACCGCGGCGGGCCGCACACCGTACGACCGCCACAGCGCCGCCAGCGACACCATGACCGCGAAGAGCACGGGCTGGACGACGTCCACCCGGTCCAGCGGCGGGGCGTCCGGCTCGCTTCGCACCACGTCGAGCAGGGACCATTCCACGTGGGGAGCGAGCGCTTCGGCGCAGGCCGTCATCTGTTCGGCGAAGACGGGGGCGGTGTCCAGGAGCTCGGCGGCCATGCCGTCCCATTGGGTGCCCTGGCCGCCGAACAGCATCGCGACCCTGCCGTGGGCGGCCGAACCGGGCTGCCCCTCGACCAGTCCGGCAGCCGGATCGCCGGTGGCCAGCGCTTCCAGTGCGCGTACGAGTTCTTCGCGGTCCTCGGCCACGATCACGGCGCGGCGCTCGAACACCGCCCGCTCGGCCACCAGGGCATGGGCGACATCGGTGAGTCCAGCGCCTTGGTCCGCGATGAACTCCCGCAGCCGCCGGGCCTGCCCCCGCAGCGCCCCTTCCGAACGCGCCGAGACGACACACGGCACCACCGGCGGCTCCGCCGTGAACTCGCCCTCCGCCACGGCCTCGTCCGGCGCCTGTTCCAGGATGACGTGCGCGTTGGTCCCACTGACACCGAAGGACGAGACACCCGCCCGGCGCGGACGCCCGTCCCTCGGCCACGGCACCGCCTCGCTCAGCAACCGCACCTGTCCCGCCGTCCAATCGACATGAGGCGTGGGTGTGTTCGCGTGCAGGCTCGGTGGCAGCGTCTCGTGTTCCAGTGCCAGCACCATCTTGATCACACCGGCCACCCCGGCCGCCGCCTGCGTATGACCGATATTCGACTTCACCGACCCCAGCCACAACGGCCGGTCCTCCGCACGATCCTGGCCGTACGTGGACAGCAGTGCCTGCGCCTCGATCGGATCACCCAGCGTCGTCCCCGTCCCGTGCCCCTCCACCGCGTCAATCTCCGCGGTCACCAAGCCTGCCGCGGCGAGCGCCTGCCGGATCACCCGCTGCTGCGACGGACCATTCGGCGCAGTCAGACCATTGCTCGCCCCATCCTGATTCACCGCACTGCCCCGCACCACCGCCAACACCCGATGCCCCAACCGCCGCGCATCCGAGAGCCGTTCGACCAGCACCATGCCGACGCCCTCGGACCAGCCCACGCCGTCAGCCTCCGTGGCGTAGGGCTTGCACCTGCCGTCCGTCGCGAGCCCACGCTGACGGGAGAACTCCACAAACACCCCGGGCGTCGACATCACCGTCACCCCACCCGCCAACGCCAGCGAACACTCCCCCGAACGCAACGACTGACACGCCAGATGCAACGCCACCAACGACGACGAACACGCCGTGTCCACCGTCACCGCAGGCCCCTCGAAACCAAAGGAGTACGAGAGCCGACCCGACAGCGCGCTGCCGGAGACCCCGGTGAGCGCATAGCCTTCGAGGTCCTCACCGGCGCGTCGCAGCAGGTCCGCGTAGTCCTGCTGGGCGATGCCCGCGAAGACACCGGTGCTGCTGCCCCGCAGGCCGGCGGGGTCGATACCAGCCTTCTCGAACGTCTCCCATGACGTCTCCAGCAGCAACCGCTGCTGGGGATCCATGGCCAGCGCCTCACGCGGGCTGATGCCGAAGAACCCGGCGTCGAAGTCCGTCGCGTCGTAGAGGAAGCCGCCCGCTCGCGCGTACGAGGTGCCGGGGCGCTCCGGATCCGGGTCGTAGAGCGATTCCACGTCCCAGCCCCGGTCCATCGGAAAGCCCGCGATCGCGTCCTTGCCCTGGGCCAGCAGCTCCCAGAACTCCTCCGCCGAGCGGACCCCGCCGGGGAAGCGGCACGCCATGCCCACCACGGCGATCGGCTCGTCCGTCGCCGTGGGCCGCGGGTCGGCCGGGGACGGGACACCGGCCTGTCCGGGGGCGCCGAACAGCTGCTCCCATGTGTGGTGGGCGAGCGCGGCCGGGTGGGGGTAGTCGAACACCGCGGTGGCGGGCAGCCTCAGGCCGGTGGCGGCGTTGAGCCGGTTGCGCAGCTCCACGGCGGTCAGCGAGTCGAAGCCCAGCTCGCGGAAGGCGCGCTCGGGCGGCACGGCCGCCGGGCCGACGTGGCCAAGGACGGTGGCGGCGTGCGTACGGACCAACTCGCCCAACACGCGGGTCTGCTCGTCCACCGGCAGCCCGGCCAGCCGAGCCCGCAGCGTCCCTGCGGCTTCGGCCGTGCCGCGGCCCGAGGCCTCCCATGCCGCCCGGGCTTCGGGGATGTCGCCGATCAGGGGGTCGAGACCGGTGGCGGGGGCGTGGTCGACGAAGGTCCGCCAGTCGATGTCCGCGATGGTCAGGCAGGTCTCGTCGTGCTCCAGGGCCTGCCCGAGCGCCGTCAGGGCCAGCTGGGGGTCCATGGCCGCCATGCCGTGTCGGCGCAGCCGCCCGGCGTCCGAGGCGGCGTCCGCCATCCCGTCTCCGGCCCAGGCCCCCCACGCCACGGAGAGCCCCGGCAGCCCGAGGCCGCGCCGATGCCGGATCAGCGCGTCCACCTCGGCGTTCGCCGCGGCGTAGCCGCCCTGCCCCGCCGAGCCGAACGTCGCCGCCACGGAGGAGAACACCACGAAGGCCGCCAAGTCGGCGCCGCGCGTCAACTCGTGCAGTTGCCACGCCCCGACCGCCTTGGCCTGCCGCGCCGCCTCCAGCCGCTCCGGGGTCAGCGTCGCGAGCACGGCGTCGTCCAGCGCGCCCGCCGCGTGCACCACCGCCGTCAGCGGGGCGTCCTCCGCCACCCCGGCCAGGACTTCCGTCAGCGCGGCGCGGTCGGCCACATCGCACGCCGCCACGGTCACCTGAGCGCCCAGTCCGGTCAGCTCGTCCCGGAGCTCGGCGGCGCCTTCGGCCGCCTCGCCGCGCCGGCTGAGCAGCAGCAGATGTACGGGGCCACGGCCGGCCAGCCACCGGGCCACATGCGCGCCCAGCCCGCCCGTACCGCCCGTGATCAGTACGGTGCCGTGGGGCCGCCACTCGGGCCCCGGCTCCGCCCCGGAGTGCGGGGCCCGCTCCAACCGCCGTACGAACACCCCGGACGCCCGCACCGCGCACTCCCGCTCGGGCCCCGCCAGCAACCGCACCACGCTCCGCGCCGCCCGCGGGTCCATCGGCCCCGGGACGTCGACCAGTCCGCCCCACACTTCGGGAGCCTCGATGGCGGCCACCCGGCCCAGCCCCCACACCTGTCCCAGCCCGGGCCGGGACAGCTCGTCCCCGCCGCCCACCGACACGGCGCCGTGGGTCACACACCACAACCGAGCCGCCACCTCCAGATCGCCCAGGGCCTGGAGCCACGTCAGGAGCAGCGCCCCCGCGCTCCGGCCGCCGTCGCCCGCCAACAGCAACACCACACCGTCCACCTCGGGCTCGGGGCCCAGGTCGGCCCGTAACCGCTCCACCAGCGCCTCGCGCGCCACACCTTCCTCGACGGCGTGGCGGGCCGCCCGGGCCCCGGACCGCTCCAACTCCTCCACGACGGGCGATCCGTCCACCCCGTCGGCGGCCACCACCAGCCAGCGCCCCGTTGGCGCCCCCGGGCCGCCGTCGCCGACCGGGCGCCACACCTCCCGATAGCGCCACCCGTCCAGGACGCCACGGTCGCGGCATCCCCGCCACCAAGCCCCCAACGCGGGCACCAGTGTTCCCAGGCAGGCCCCCTCGTCCACGCCCAACAGCGCACCCACGCGCGGAACATCCCCCCGTTCCACCGCCTCCCACAGCGGCCCCTCGACACCGCCCGCCCTGGATCCACGAGCCTTGCTCCCCTCCAGCCAGTACCGCTTCCGGTCGAAGGCGTACGTCGGCAGCTCCACCCCGCTGCGCACGCCGATCGCCCACCCCATGGCGCGTGGCCAGTCGACCTCCACCCCGGAGACGAAGAGCCGCGCGAGGGCGGCGAGAAAGGTCTGGCTCTCGCCGCGGTCGGGGCGCAGGGCCGGGACCATGACGGGTTCTTCGGCGTCGGTGGCGGGCTCGTCCGTGGCGAAGGCGTCCTGGCCCAGACCACACAGTGTCCCGTCGGGCCCGAGCTCCAGGAAGGTGCGTACGCCCTGGTCCCGCAGCCACGCCACCCCGTCACCGAAACGCACGGCCTCGCGGGCGTGTCGCACCCAGTACCCCGGCGTGCCGAACTCCTCTGCGGGCAGCGGGGCGCCCGTCGCATTCGAGACGACCGGGATGCGCGCGGGGTGGTAGGTCACGCGCTCCGCGTCCTGGCGGAACTCCTCCAGCATCTCGTCCATGAGCGACGAGTGGAAGGCGTGGCTCACCTTCAGCCGGCGTGTGCGGCAGTCGCGCTCAGCGCACCGCCGGGCCAGCTCCCGCACCGCGTCCCCGTCCCCGGACAACACCACCGACCGCGGGCCGTTCACCGCGGCCAGGTCCACCCGGGCAGCCCCTGGAGTGTCGGTTTCCGCCTCCGCCAGCAGCTGGCGAGCCTCCCGCTCCGAGATCTCCACCGCCACCATGGCCCCGCCCTCGGGGAGCGCCTGCATCAGCCGGCCCCGGGAGACGACCAGCCGCGCCGCGTCCGGCAGCGACAGCACGCCGGCCACATGCGCGGCCACCAGCTCTCCCACCGAGTGCCCCAGCAGAAACCGGGGCCTGATCCCCGAGGTCTCCGCCAGCCGGTACAGCGCGACTTCCAGCGCGAACAGCGCGGGCTGCGCGAACTCGGTGCGCGTGCACTGCTCGGAGGCGGACACGTCGTCCGTGAACAGCAGCTTCCGTACGTCAGGTCCGCCCGCTGTCGTGATTTCCGCGCATACGGCGTCGAACGCCGCGGCGAAGGCCGGAAACGCCGCGTACATCTCGCGACCCATGCCGACGCGCTGTGATCCCTGGCCCGTGAAGAGCACGGCCACCGTGGGCTCGTCGGTGTCGTGCCGCTCCGTCAGGCTCTCCACCAGTTGGGGTGCTGGCGCCCCGAGCGACAGTGCGTCCAGGCCGCGTACGAGTTCTTCGCGGTCCTCGGCCACGATTACGGCGCGGTGCTCGAACACCGCCCGCTCGGCCACCAGGGCGTGGGCGACATCGGTGAGTCCAGCGTCTTGGTCCGCGATGAACTCCCGCAGCCGCCGGGCCTGCCCCCGCAGCGCCCCTTCCGAACGCGCCGAGACAACACACGGCACCACCGGCGACGCCGCCGTGAACTCGCCCTCCGCCACGGCCTCGTCCGGCGCCTGTTCCAGGATGACGTGAGCGTTGGTGCCACTCACACCGAAGGACGAGACACCCGCCCGGCGCGGACGCCCGTCCCTCGGCCACGGCACCGCCTCGCTCAGCAACCGCACCCGCCCCGCCGACCAATCGACATGAGGCGTCGGATCCTCCGCGTGCAGGCTCGACGGCAGCAGACCGTTCCGGAGCGCCAGCACCATCTTGATCACACCGGCCACCCCGGCCGCCGCCTGCGTATGACCGATATTCGACTTCACCGACCCCAGCCACAACGGCCGGTCCTCCGCACGATCCTGGCCGTAGGTGGCCAGCAGCGCCTGAGCCTCGATCGGATCACCCAGCGTCGTCCCCGTCCCGTGCCCCTCCACCGCGTCAATCTCCGCAGTCACCAAGCCTGCCGCGGCGAGCGCCTGCCGGATCACCCGCTGCTGCGACGGACCATTCGGCGCAGTCAACCCATTACTCGCCCCATCCTGATTGACGGCACTACCCCGCACCACCGCCAACACCCGATGCCCCAACCGCCGCGCATCCGACAACCGCTCCACCAACAGCACGGCCACACCCTCGGACATGCCGACGCCATCCGCGGCGGCCGCGTACGGCTTGCACCTGCCGTCCGCAGCGAGCCCACGCTGACGGGAGAACTCCACAAACACCCCGGGCGTCGACATCACCGTCACCCCACCCGCCAACGCCAGCGAACACTCCCCCGAACGCAACGACTGACACGCCAAATGCAACGCCACCAACGACGACGAACACGCCGTGTCCACCGTCACCGCAGGCCCCTCAAAACCAAACGAGTACGACAGCCGACCCGACAGCACACCGCCCGCGTTGCCGTTGCCGACAAGGCCTTCGAGGTCGTCGGGGAGATCGAGCAGTCGTGTGGCATAGTCGTGGTACATCATTCCGGCGAAGACACCGGTGCGGCTCCCGCGCAGCGTGGCCGGGGCGATCCCGGCGCCCTCCAGCGCATCCCAAGAGGTTTCCAGCAGCAGCCGCTGCTGAGGATCCATGGCCAGCGCCTCACGCGGGCTGATACCGAAGAACTCGGCGTCGAAGTCTGCGGCGTCATGCAGAAATCCGCCGTGCCGGGTGTAGGAAGTTCCTGCACTGCCCTGGTCGGGATTCGGGTCGTACAGCGCCTCGACATCCCACCCCCGGTCCACCGGAAATCCCGAAATGGCGTCGCTGCCGGAGGCCAGCAACTCCCAGAATTCCCCGGGCGACCGCACACCGCCGGGAAAATGGCAGGCCATCCCCACCACGGCGATCGGCTCCTGCTCTCCCGACTCAATCTCCGCCAGGCGGCGGCGCACCTGGACGAGTTCTGCGGTCGCCAGCTTGAGGTAGTCCCGAAGCTTTTCCTCATTGGCCATTTACGGCATCTCCTCGAAATTCCTCAAGCCGTGAGTGATTTCCTCAGGGCAGGCAGGGCGCCAAGCGATCTTAGGGAATTCGTTATCGCTCGCTGCACCCCCTAGGCACCCCAGAATGCGCTGGCGACCGGCGGCCGTTCGCCGTAAGGAGTGAAGTCTGTCCCCGCTCTTCCTGAGCGTTGCAGGACTCTTCGCGGGAGGCGGTAACCATGGAATCGTCCCGGCACGCCAGACGCTTTCGCGGCCGACTGGTGCTGGTCACCGGCGCGGGCAGCGGGATCGGGCGGGCGACGGCGGGCGCCTTCGCCGCAGCGGGGGCGCGGGTGATCTGCGCGGACCGGAACGCCCGTACCGCCTCGGACGGCGCGGACCTGGCCAAAGGGCTCGGCGCCCACGACGCGTGGGCGGAGTGCGTCGACGTGGCCGACGCGGCGGCCATGGAGCGGCTCGCCGAGCGCGTCCTCGACGCGTACGGGGTCGTGGACATCCTGGTGAACAGCGCCGGGGTCGGCATGTCGGGCCGGTTCCTCGACACGTCCGTCGCGGACTGGCGGCGCACGCTGGACGTGAATCTGTGGGGTGTCATTCACGGTTGTCGGCTCTTCGGCCGGCAGATGGCGGACCGCGGGCAGGGCGGGCACATCGTGACGATCGCGTCGGCCGCGGCCTTCCAGCCCACGCGTGCGGTCCCGGCGTACGCGACGAGCAAGGCCGCGGTGGTGATGCTCACCGAGTGTCTGCGGGCCGAACTCGCGGAGTTCGGGGTGGGTGTGAGCGCGGTGTGTCCGGGCTTTGTGAACACGTCCTTCACCGCGGCGATGCACTTCGCGGGCGTGTCGGAGCGGGAGCAGGCGCGGCTGCGGGAGCGGGCCGTGCGGACGCTCGGTGGGCGTGGCTGTCCGCCGGAGAAGGTCGCCCGGGCGGTGTTGCGTGCCGTGGCCCGCGACACGCCCGTGGCGACCGTCACGCCGGACGCGCGTCTCGTACGTCTGATGGGCCGGTTCGCGCCGCCCCTGCGCCGTGCCGTGGCCCGGCTCGACCCACCCTCCTGACGACGGCCGCTACATGCCCGGTGGGGTTGGGGCGAGGGCCATTCCACCGGAGGCATCCACCAGCTGACCGGTGACCCAGCGGGCCTCGTCCGAGGCGAGGAGGGCGACGACGTCGGCGATGTCGGACGGCCGGCCGAGCCGGCGGAGTGCGGTCATGGCGCTCACGCCCTCGACCGCCCCGGGCATGTCGTGCAGCCAGGTGTTGGCCTCGGTGCCGTCGGTGATGCCCGGCGCGATGGTGTTGACGGTGATCCCACGCTGTCCCAGCTCATTGGCCAGCCTGGGCCCCATGATGTCGAGGGCGCCCTTGCTCATGGCGTAGGGAAGCAGCGGCCAGGCGATCCTGGTGACGGCGGAGGAGATGTTGATGATCCGTCCTCCGTCGCCGAGGAGCGGCAGGGACCGCTGGGTGACGAAGAACGCGCCCCGCACGTTGACGGCGAAGATGCGGTCGAACTCCGCCGGGGTGATCTCGGAAATGCCCGCCACATAGCCGTCCGACTGCATGGCGGCCGGGTCGTCCGGGTCGGCGTAAACGGCGGCGTTGTTCACCAGGATGTTCAGCGGCCGGCCGGCGAGCCCTGCTTCGAGTTCGCTGAAGAGCGTGTCGAGCGCGTCGTCGTCCGTGAGGTCAGCCCTGATGGGGAACGCCTGCCCCCCGGCCCGTTCGATCGCGGCGACCGTTTCCTCGGCGTCTGATTTCCGCTGCCCGTAATGCACGGCCACCAGCACACCATCGGCGGCGAGCCGTCGGGCGATGGCCGCGCCGATTCCCCTCGACGCCCCGGTCACCAGTGCGGTTTTTCCAGCTTTTTGGGTCATGGCGACGACCATCGCAACAGGGCACGCGGCACGGAACCCCCTGAAGACCCCGGAATTCCAACCGCGGCGCATCGGTGACGAGGACTCCACCGAAAGCCGAGCCACGCGCAGTACCCTGCCGGGTCGCCCTTCGCAATCCATCGGGAAAGAAATCCACCAGGAGATGAGTTCTGGATGACCAGTGTCAGTCGGGCTACGGCGGAACAGGGTCCGGACATCCCCGCGCGGCGCGCGCTGAGCGCCGCCAGGCGGGCGGAGGCCATCGCCTCCGCCACCCGCGCGGCCGCCACCGAGGTGGCCCATGTAGCGGCCGGGGCCGGGGTGGACAGCGCCGTGGCCGGGGCGGCGGGGGCTCTGGCGTCGGCCGCGGAAGCCGCAGAAGCCGCAGCCCGGACCGCCAGGGCCGCGGCCGGAGAAGCTGGCCGGGCGGCGTCGGCCGACGCCGCCACAGTGGCCGCCGCCCGCGCGGCCGAGGCGGCGGCCGCGGCGGCTGCCGCCGGTGCCCAGGCCGGTCCCGCCGCGGAAGCCGCCGCGCGGGCCCAGGCCGAGGCCGCCGCTAAGGCCGCCGAGGTCGCGAACGCCGTCGCGGAGCACAGCCGCCGGGCGGCGGCCGAGGCGGCGGTCATCGCCGATGCCGCGGCCCGCGCCGCCGAGGCGGCCCGAGCGGCTGCGGACGACGGTGCCGACGCCATGCCCGAAGCCCTGTCCGAAGCAGTGGCCGCGGCGGAAGCCGCCGAAGACGAGGCCATGAGGACGAACACCGACACCGCATGGCTGTGCCGACACCTGCCGGCCGAATGAACTGTGTTGGTGTGCTGCAAGAACTGTGCCGTATGAGGTGTTGAGCTGTGTTCTTGTGAGGTGTGCCGGATGAGACACCATGCCGCGTTCTGAGCGGCGACACGAATGACGGCGCCCGGTCTCGGTCGGGTGCCGTCACTCGTGTCGCCGCATCAGCTCAGTCTCGGCTGACCGCCTTGTCGATCAGCTCGAACATCTCGTCGTCCGTGGCCGACTGAAGGTCCGGCCCTGCACCGACACCGTCGTGGTCAGCGGCACGGTCGCTGCTCATCCTGCGGGCCAGGGACCGCAGGCGCTCCGCGAGGCCGCTGCGCGTGTCGTCGTCGAGCGCCGAGTCGGCGACGGCGGACTCCAGCCTGGCCAGCTCGGTCAGCGCCGCCATCGCCGTGGCCGCCGCCGAGGTCGGGGCGTCCTGGCAGAGCTGAGTACGCAGATGGTCGGCGAGGGCGGCGGGGGTGGGGTGATCGAAGACGGCGGTCGCGGGCAAGGGAAGGGCCGCGGCCGTTTGAAGGCGGTTGCGGAGTTCCACGGCGGCGAGAGAGTCGAAACCCAACTCGCGGAAGGCCGAGTCCGGCCGGACGGCGGCAGCCGTGTCATGCCCCAGTACGGCGGCGGTGTGGGCGCGGACGATCGTGAGAAGCGTGTCCCGCTGTTCGGCGGAGTCCTGGGCCGCGAGGCGGGTACGAAGGTCGGTGCCGTTCTCGGCCCCGGGCGTGCGGCGGCGGGCCGTGCGTGGCGGGGCGATCCTGGAGAGCAGGGGCGCGGGAGTCTCGACCGCACGCAGACCCCGCAGATCCAGACGGGCGGGTACCAGAGAAGGCCGGTCGCCCGCGAGGGCGGCGTCGAAGAGCGCGAGGGCGTCCTCCGTGGCGAGGGGGTCGAGCCCGGAGCGGGTGATACGGGCGCGGTCGGCGCCGTCGAGATGGCCGGTCATGCCGCTGCCCTTCTCCCACAGCCCCCACGCGAGCGACAGGGCCGGGAGTCCCTGTGCCCTGCGGTGGTCGGCGAGGGCGTCGAGGAAGGCGTTGGCGGCGGCGTAGTTGCCCTGCCCGGGTGCGCCGAGGACACCGGCGGCTGAGGAGAACAGGATGAAGGCGCCCGGCTGGGCGTGGCGGGTGAGCTCGTGCAAATGGAAGGCGGCATCGACTTTGGGCGCCAGCACGGCGTCCAGGTGTCGGGGGGTGAGGGAGGAGACGGTGGCGTCGTCCAGTACGCCCGCGGCGTGGACGACACCGGTCAGCGGGTGACTGCCGGGAATCCCTGCGATCAGGTCCGCGAGTGCGCCACGGTCGCCGGTGTCACAGGCGCGCATCGTCACCTCGCCGCCGAGGCCGGTCAGTTCCGCCCGCAGCTCGGCGGCGCCGGGCGCGTCGGGCCCGCGCCGGGACGCCAGCAGGAGGTGTCGTACTCCGTGATGGCTGACCAGATGGCGAGCGAGCACCGCGCCGAGCGTGCCGGTGCCGCCGGTGATCAGCACGGTGCCGTCGGGGTCGAACGTCGTGGACGCGTCGTCCTGGCCGGGTGCATCGGTGGAGGGGACGGATACGGGGGCGGCGGGAGCGGGTACGCGGGTCAACCGGGGGACGAGGAGTCGGTTCGTACGCACAGCGATCTGCGGCTCGCCACAGGCGAGCGCCGCCGAAACAGCGTTCGATGGCACCTCCCCGCCGTCCAAGCCCAGATCATGGTCGAGGTCGAGGTCGAGGTCGAGCAGGACGAAGCGGCCGGGATGCTCCGACTGCGCGGAGCGCACCAAGCCGCACACCGCCGCGCTCGCCAGGTCCGCCACGTCCTCCCCTGGTGTGGTGGCAACCGCACCACGGGTCACCACAACCAGCCGGGCCGAGGTCTGCCTCTCGTCCGCCAGCCACTCCTGGAGCAGCCCCAGGGTGCGGGTGGTGAGGGCCCGCACGTCGTCCGGCAGGGTGGTGGCGCGCGCGTCGCGGCGACCGCAGTCGACCACGACCGCGTCGGGCGCAGCGGCCCCCACTTCCAGCGCCGCGGCCAGGTCGGTGAGATTGGCGTAGCCGACCGCCGACGGCAGGAGGTCACAGGGCCCCACCGTGGCCATGCGTTGGGGGGTCGACGGCGACGTCGGCCCGGGGGCGGCCACCCACTCGACCGCGAAGAGCGAGTCGCGCTGCACCGCGCCGGAGGCCGCCGACAGCTCTTGCGTCGACACCGGGCGGACCGCGAGCGATGCGATCGAGGCCACCGGCCGCCCTTCGCCGTCGGCCACAGCGACCGACAGCGCGTGCCGACCCCGCTCCTCGCCGCCCAGGGAGAGGCGCACCCGCAGGGTCGACGCTCCGGACCCGGACACACTCACTCCGCTGAAGGAGAAGGGCAGGGCACCGTGCGGAAGCTCGTCGGCCGGGCGGAGGGCGGCGGAGTGCAGGGCGGCGTCCAGCAGAGCGGGGTGGAGGGCGAACCGGGAGGCGTCGTCGTCCGCCGGCTCAGGAAGGCACACCTCAGCGAAGATGTCCTCGCCACGCCGCCAGGCCGCCCGCAGCCCGCGGAACACCGGTCCGTACTCGAATCCCCGCGCCGCGTACCCGTCGTACAGGCCGTCCAGGTCTTCTTCCGTGAACGCGACGGCACCCGCTGGTGGCCAGGCTGCCCCCGCACCATCTTGCGGATCGACGAGCCGGGCGGCGTCATCCCGGTCGGCCGGTTCGGGACCGACCCGACCCGTGGCATGGCGCACCCACGCGCCGTCCTCATCTGTACTTTCGTGGCGGGAGGACACCGTCAGGCTTCGGCGACCCTCCTCGTCCGACGCCGCCACCCACACCTGCACCTGCACCGCCCCCTCCTTCGGGATGAACAGCGGTGCGTGGAGGGTGAGTTCCTCGACGCGAAGGCAGCCCACATGACGGCCCGCCTGAAGGGCGATCTCCAGGAACGCGGTCCCGGGGAGGATCACGGCGCCGGCGATGGTGTGATCGACGAGCCAAGGGTGGGTGGTCAGGGCGAGCCGACCGGTGAGTAGATAGCCCTCCCCTTCGGCCACTCCGATCGCGGCGCCGAGCAACGGGTGATGCGCCGGGTCCAGGCCGACTGCGGTGACGTCTCCTGTCTGGGTGGGGGTGTTGAGCCAGTAGCGCTGGTGTTGGAAGGGGTAGGTGGGGAGGTCGGTGTGGTTGGCGTTGTGGTGTTGCCAGGTGATGGGGTGGCCGGTGGTGTGGGCGTGGGCGAGGGAGTGGAGGTGTTGGTGGTGGTCGTCGTGGTTGCGGCGGAGGGTGCTGATG
>NZ_JBVHTN010000016.1:0-158884 GCF_055569495.1 Streptomyces sp. NPDC028305 | reverse complement strand
CACCGGTTTCTCCGGGCGCTTCCCTTCGGTGTTTCCAACCTTACCAGATCCGTTTTCCGGTCCGTTCCCGGTCCGAATTCCCATTTCTGGTGGCCGTTGGAGTGGCCTTTGCCTTTCGGCTGTTTCGACTTTAGCAGACTCACATCGGCCGACCTAATCGGCTTCGCGATTCCTGCGGGGATCGAAGTGTGCCTCGTTCGAATCAGAATTCAGAACCGAGGCGACCTTGGTGCTCACGGTTGCCCGCGAGCAACTGCTTACAAGCATACACTGCTTGCGCCGCAACCGTTAGAACCTACCTCACCCGACAACCCCCGTCAAGAGGTTTGGGTGAGATCAACACAGTAGCAGGTCAGAAGGGGCCTTCGCGCAGAGCGCCACACGTTGTGGACGGTGCGTCGACCCGGTGTCTCGACGGACGATGTCTCGACGTCTGTGTGAAACAACCAGCGACTCCCTGTGTAACTCCCGAGGGTGCGGGCGTCAAGGCTCCGTCAGGCGAACGTCGACGGCGGGTTCTCGAGGTCTTCGAGCTCGATCCCCGGCGCCGCCAGCACCACGTCACCAGCGATGTGGACCGAGTGCCGCTCACCCGTGTCCAGGGCGGTGACCTCGTACTCGTCCACGGTCAGCGGGCCGCTGTCGGTCGGGTGTGCCGCCCTGTCCAGCAGCACCCAGGACTGGTCGAGTGTGCGGGGCGCCAGGACGGGGGCGGTGAAGGCGACGAGGCGGACGCGGGTGGCTGGGGCGCTCGGGGCGAGGCGCAGCAGGCGGGCCGTGGCGATCAGGAAGGCCGGCGAGGCCCCGGTGAAGGAGTGGGCCGCGACATTGCCCTCGGTGGCGTGCTCTCCGGCCGGGTCGGTGCGGACCCAGGTGACGCCCTCCAGCGCCGCGCCGCGGACGCGCCAGCTCGCGGCGTTCAGCTCCAGACGGAGTGGCCGGCCCCGTTCGTCGAGTGTGAGGTCCACGGAGCCGCTGTGCTCGCCGGAGGGGGAGGTGAGCTGGGAGACATAGCGCCAGCCGCTGGGGCCGGTGGCGCAGTGGAAGTGCTCCTCGCCGAGCGGGGCGTGATCGTGCGGGTCGTGGAGGGAGTAGCGGCCGCGGGGCATGGTCCGTTCCTTGACGTGCGAAGGCCCGCCCGGACGAGTCGGTCCGGGCGGGCCCTGGGCCCCCGACTGGGCGGGGGCTTCACCGGCTACCGGGTGGTGCGATCAGTAGCGGTAGTGGTCGGCCTTGTACGGGCCCTCGACCGGGACGCCGATGTAGGCGGCCTGCTCCGGGCGGAGCGTGGTCAGCTTGACGCCGAGGGCGTCCAGGTGGAGCCGGGCGACCTTCTCGTCCAGGTGCTTGGGCAGCACATAGACGTCGGTCGGGTAGGACTCCGGCTTGGTGAAGAGCTCGATCTGGGCGATGGTCTGGTTCGCGAAGGAGTTGGACATCACGAACGACGGGTGACCGGTCGCGTTGCCCAGGTTCAGCAGACGGCCCTCGGACAGCACGATGATCGCCTTGCCCTCGGGGAACGTCCAGGTGTGAACCTGCGGCTTGACCTCGTCCTTCACGATGCCGGGGATCGCGGCGAGGCCGGCCATGTCGATCTCGTTGTCGAAGTGGCCGATGTTCCCGACGATCGCCTGGTGCTTCATCCTGGCCATGTCGGCGGCCAGGATGATGTCCTTGTTGCCGGTCGTGGTGATGAAGATGTCCGCGGTCTCCACCACGTCGTCCAGGGTGGCGACCTGGTAGCCGTCCATCGCCGCCTGGAGCGCGCAGATGGGGTCGATCTCGGTGATGATGACCCGGGCGCCCTGGCCGCGCAGCGACTCGGCGCAGCCCTTGCCCACGTCGCCGTAGCCGCACACGACCGCGACCTTGCCGCCGATCAGCACGTCGGTCGCGCGGTTGATGCCGTCGACCAGGGAGTGGCGGCAGCCGTACTTGTTGTCGAACTTCGACTTGGTGACGGCGTCGTTCACATTGATCGCCGGGAAGAGCAGCGTCCCGTCCCGGTGCATCTCGTAGAGGCGGTGGACGCCGGTGGTGGTCTCCTCGGTGACGCCGCGGATCTCCGAGGCGAGCTGCGTCCACTTCTGCGGGCTCTCCGCGAGGGTGCGGTTCAGCAGCTCCAGGATGACGCGGTGCTCCTCGTTCTCCGCGGTGGAGACGTCCGGGGCGGCGCCGGCCTTCTCGTACTCGACGCCCTTGTGGACCAGGAGAGTGGCGTCGCCGCCGTCGTCCAGGATCATGTTCGGGCCGCCGGTGGCGGTGCCCGGCCAGGTCAGCGCCTGCTCGGTGCACCACCAGTACTCCTCCAGGGTCTCGCCCTTCCAGGCGAAGACCGGGATGCCCTTCGGGTCCTCGGGGGTACCGTTCGGGCCGACGGCGATCGCGGCCGCCGCGTGGTCCTGGGTGGAGAAGATGTTGCAGGAGGCCCAGCGGACCTGCGCGCCGAGCGCGACCAGGGTCTCGATCAGCACGGCGGTCTGCACCGTCATGTGCAGCGAGCCGGTGATGCGGGCGCCCGCGAGCGGCTGGTCGGCGGCGTACTCCTCGCGGATCGCCATCAGGCCGGGCATCTCGTGCTCGGCGAGGGTGATCTCCTTGCGGCCGAAGGCGGCCAGGGACAGGTCGGCGACCTTGAAGTCCTGACCGGAGACGGCATTCGTCATCTGCTGCTCCTCAATTGATCGGTTTCGAGCGAGAGTGGTTTCGGCTGGGCATGCGGCAGTGGTTCCGCAGCGCCGTGGTCACACGGCTTGGACACACGGGTCCCCTGCTCGCAGTGCGCAGTCCGTCGGAGGCCCTCTCTCCCTCGGCCGGTCCGCGGAACGGACCGCCCGACCGCCATCAGCAGCGACGTCTGGCTCGGTCACGAATCTACACCGATCGGCGCAGCGAACCCCAGTCCGCAGCGGCTTTCTTCAACCTGTGGACGCTATCTTCGGCCGGTTCGCCGTCTGTGCCCTGCCGACCTGGGATTTGTTCCGGTCCGGACCTCTTGCAGGATGCGCTCGGCGCGGGGACCCTTGCACCTTCCCTCGCTCGATCAACGCGTTGTCAACGTTGTCAAAGGAGACCCACGTGACCAGTCCAGCCGATCCCCCCAATGGCGTGGGGGCCAGCGGACCAGGGCTCAAGCTGCTTGCGGTGACCGCCTGCCCGACCGGCATCGCGCATACCTATATGGCCGCGGAAAAGCTGGCCCAGGCGGCGGAGTCGCTCGGGCACGCCATGAAGGTGGAGACACAAGGCTCGATCGGGGCCGAGAACGTACTGTCCGACAACGATGTCAGAGACGCGGACGGCATCATCATCGCCGCCGACAAGGACGTCGACCGCAGCCGGTTCGTCGGCAAGAGGGTGCTCGTCGTCGGCGTCGCGGAGGGCATTCACCACCCCGAGCAGCTGATCGAGCAGGTCCGCAGCGCGCCGGTGTACGGCGGGGATGGTGCGGGTGGGGGCGCGGGCAGCGGTGGAGCGGGGGGCTCCGCCGGGGGCAAGGGGCGCAGCGTCACCTACAAGGCCCTGATGAACGGCGTCTCGTACATGATCCCGTTCGTCGTGGTCGGCGGGCTGCTGATCGCGGTCTCGCTCGCACTGGGCGGCGACACGACGCCCAAGGGCATCGTCATCCCCGACGACTCCTTCTGGAAGTCCGTCAACGACATCGGCGTGATCGGCTTCCAGCTGATGATCCCGGTGCTCTCCGGCTATATCGCCTATGCGATCGCCGACCGGCCGGCGCTGGTGCCCGGCATGGTCGGCGGCTGGATCGCGGCGCACGGCGAGCTGTACGACAGCGAGGCGGGCGCCGGGTTCATCGGCGCGATCATCACCGGGTTCCTGGCCGGGTATCTGGTCCGCTGGATCAAGATGGTCAAGGTCCCCAAGTTCGCCCAGCCGATCATGCCGATCATCGTGATCCCGATCGTGGCGACCTCGGCGCTCGGGCTGTTCTTCATCTATGTGCTCGGCGAGCCGATCTCCTGGGTCTTCGAGCACCTCACCGACTGGCTCGGCGGGCTGACCGGCACCAGCGCGGCGCTGCTCGGCACGATCCTCGGCCTGATGATCGCGTTCGACATGGGCGGGCCGGTCAACAAGACCGCTTTCCTCTTCGGCGCCGGCCTGGTCTCCAAGAACCCCGAGATCATGGGAATGTGCGCGGCGGCCATCCCGGTCCCGCCGCTGGGCCAGGGGCTGGCCACGCTCATCCGCCGCCGGATGTTCGACGACCAGGAGCGGGAGACCGGTCTGGCCGCGCTCTTCATGGGCTTCTTCGGGATCACCGAGGGCGCCATCCCGTTCGCGGCGGCGCGTCCGGCGCGGGTCATTCCGGCGAACATGCTCGGCGGCGCGGTCGCCGGTGCGGTGGCGGGTCTCGCGTCGGTCAGAGGACAACGTGCCGCACGGCGGTCCGATCGTGGCGCTGCTCGGGGCGGTCGGCGGGGTGCCGATGTTCTTCGTCGCCGTCGTGATTGGTACGGCGGCCACGGCGCTCGCGACGATCGGGCTGATGTCGCTGTCGTTCGGCGGGGGTGCGGGGGGCTCGGCGCGGCAGGGGGCAGGCGCGGGTGTTCCCGTGCTGGTGCGTGAGCGGGTGCCGGCGGGGGTCGTGGCGGAGGGGGCGGCTGTGGCTGTTGTGCCCCAGAGGGCGGCTGCGGGTCAGGAGGGTCAGGTGCTGTCCGGGTATCTGACCGGGCGGACCGTACGGGAGCGGCTTGCGGCGGACGGCAAGGAAGCCGCCATACGCGAGATGGCCGAGCTGCTCGCCGCCTCCGGCAAGGTCGCCGATGTGCCGGAGCTGGTCCGCGCGGCACTGGCCCGCGAGGAGCAGGGCACGACCGGGCTCGGCGAGGAGATCGCGATTCCGCACGCCAAGACGGACGCGGTGACCGAGCCCGTCGTCGGGTTCGCGCGGGCGCCCGAGGGCATCGAGTGGGGTGCGCTGGACGGCACGAAGGCCAAGTTGGTGTTCATGATCGCGGTGCCGGAGGCGGCTGCGGGGGATGAACACCTGCGGATCTTGGCGCTGCTCTCGCGGAAGCTGATGAGTGCGGAGTTCCGGGAGCGGTTGCTGGGGGCGGCGGACGAGGTGGCGATTCTGCGGGTGCTCGGCGAGATCGAGTAGCGGGGTTGTGGGTGGGGCAGTGGGGTTCTCCCCTGACCCGCCCCTTCCCGAAACCGGGGCTCCGCCCCAGACCCCACGGGGCTTGGCCGCGTGGGGTCTCCGCTCCCCGTCCCCGGGCTCCGGGGACGGGGAGCGGAGTGCTCTCCTGACCCCACGGGGCGGAGCCCAGAACTCTCCGGATCACAGCGCACACCACGCCCACTGCCACGAGGCAGCGCCCCGCCCCGGGCTGGGGCGGGGCGCGGCCTCGTGGGGGGTTACGGCTTGGTGGTGCGGAGGATGTCGGGCTCCAGGTAGATCACTCGGGCGATGGGGACCGCCTCGCGGATGCGGGCCTCCGCCGCGTCGATCGCGTGGGCGACCTCCGCCGCCGTGTCGTCGTGCTGGACGGCGATCTTGGCGGCGACCAGCAGTTCCTCCGGGCCCAGGTGGAGCGTGCGCATGTGGATCAGGCCGGTGACGGTCTCGCCGTCCACGACGGCCTCACGGATCTTGGCTACCTGGTCCACGTCCGCGGCCTCGCCGAGCAGCAGGGACTTCGTCTCCGCCGCCAGGACGAGGGCGATCAGGACCAGCAGGGCGCCGATGCAGACGGTGCCGATGCCGTCCCACACGCCGTTGCCGGTGAGCACCGACAGGCCGACGCCGCCGAGGGCGAGCACCAGACCGACCAGGGCGCCGAGGTCCTCGAGCAGGACGACCGGCAGCTCGGGGGCCTTGGCCCGGCGTACGAACTGCGACCAGGACAGCTTGCCGCGGATCTCGTTCGACTCCTTTATGGCCGTACGGAACGAGAAGCCCTCCGCGACGATCGCGAAGATGAGCACGCCGACCGGCCAGTACCAGTGCTCCAGCTCGTGCGGGTTCTTGATCTTCTCGTAGCCCTCGTAGAGGGCGAAGACGCCGCCGATGGAGAAGAGGATGATGGAGACCAGGAAGCCGTAGATGTAGCGCTCCCGGCCGTAGCCGAAGGGGTGCTCCGGGGTCGCCTCGCGCTTGGCCTTCTTGCCGCCGAGCAGCAGCAGGCCCTGGTTGCCGGAGTCGGCGATCGAGTGCACGCCCTCGGCGAGCATCGACGACGAGCCGCTGAACGCGAACGCCACGAACTTGGCTACGGCGATGGCCAGGTTGGCGCCCAGCGCGGCAACAATCGCCTTGGTTCCGCCTGATGCACTCATTTTGTGCCGAATGTCCCTTCCGTCGCACGGCAGCTTTGCCGTTGCTTTACTGCGTACGGCGGGCCATTGTTGCAGCCCCGCCAAACGGCGGTGCGTCAGGCGGCGACTGTGGCCCGGAACACAGTGCCGGGCCCGGACAGCGCCACGGCCTCACCCGCCGACACGAAGGCCGACTCCCCCTGAGCCAGCCGCAGTTCGGTCCCCTCCCCGTCCGTGCCGCGCAGCACGGCCGTGCCCGAGGCGCACAGCAGGATCTGGGCGGTGCGGGAGGACAGCGGGAGGCTGCCGGTGCCCTCGGCCAGGACGTAGCGCGACAGCCGGAACTCGTCGATCGGGGTGGTGTACACCTCCTCGCCGGAGGGCTCTGCCTCCGGGCGGAGCACACCGGGGGCCGCGCTCTCGAAGTGGACGACGCGCAGCAGTTCGGGGACGTCGATGTGCTTGGGGGTCAGCCCGCACCGCAGGACGTTGTCGGAGTTGGCCATGATCTCGACGCCGAGGCCGTCGAGATAGGCGTGCGGCACGCCCGCGCCGAGGTAGAGCGCCTCGCCGGGCTGGAGCCGTACGTAGTTGAGCAGCATCGCGGCGATCACGCCGGGGTCGCCCGGGTAGTGCCGGGCGATGGAGGCGTACGCGCGGTACGCGGCGGCGTGCGGGCCGTCCTGCGCGCCGAGCCGTTCGGCGGCGGCAGCGGCCTGGTGGACGGTGTCCGCGATCGCCTCGCGGTCGGCGGTCAGTACGGCGGTGAGCACCTCGCGCAGCGCGTGGGACTCCGGGTGGGCGTGCAGGACGTCCACGTACGGCTTGAGCGAGTCCACCTCAAGGGCGGCCAGCAGTTCGCCGGCCTGGTCGGCGTCGCGGAAGCCGCACAGCCCGTCGAAGGGTGTGAGGGCGCATATGAGTTCGGGCTTGTGGTTGGCGTCCTTGTAGTTGCGGTGGGCGGCGTCGAGCGGGACGCCGCGCGCCTCCTCGTCCGCGAAGCCCGCCCCGGCCTGGGCGAGGTCGGGGTGCACCTGGAGCGAGAGCGGCGAGGCGGCGGCGAGCACCTTGAGCAGGAACGGCAGCCGCGGCCCGAAGTGGCTTACGGCGTCCGGGCCGAGCTCGCCCTCGGGGTCGGCGGCGATCACGTCGGAGAGGGCCACCGGGCCCTCGCCGCGGTCCACCCGGGACGGCGCCCCGGGGTGCGCCCCCATCCACAGCTCGGCCTGCGGCTCGCCCGTCGGCTCCGTGCCCAGCAGCTCGGGGATGGCGGTGACGGAGCCCCAGGCGTAGGGGCGGACGGTGTTGACGAGGCGGTCCATGGAGTGCGGTTCCTGACTGTACGAAACTGTACGAACTCTGCGAGCAGGGACGTCGAAACCCCGGGAGTCTTCTGAAGACTTCCGCGGGTTACCGACAGGGGTGCTCGGTCATGATCCCTCCGCCGAGGCGAGCGCCAGGTAAACAGCGGTGAAATCCGTGATGGCGAGCAGTTCCGCCGCGCACTCCAGGACGCCGCCGCTGCCCGGTTCGAGCTCGCTGAGCGCCGTGTCGTGGGCGAGCGCGAGCTCCCGGGCGGTCGGCACGGCCGAGAGGGAGCCCACCGGTTCGTCGTACAAGAGCACAACCCGGGCCCGGAGCGCCTCGGCCTCCTCCACCCGGTCGCGGAAGAAGTCGTCGGGGTCCGCGCCGCCGGCCAGCGACCCGGCGAGCAGCGTGCCGTGGGCGGCGAGCGCCCCGGGCAGCTCGGCCACGAGCGCGGCGCGCCCGGCGAGCAGCGCGAGCAGGCCCGCGAAGCGCCGCCCGGCGGCCGCCGCGACCGGCCCTTCGGTCCACAGCAGCGGCAGCGAGCCGGCGAGCTCGGCGGCGAGGGCCTTGGCGGGGTTGGTGTAGGTGGCGATGGCCGGGCCGCAGCGCTCGGCGACCTGGTCCAGCCGGTCGGCCACCTGCTGGAGCGCGCTGGGCGGGGCGGACACCAGGCCGATGCGGTCGACGAGGACCAGCAGCGGGGTGAGCAGCGCCCACAGGGTGCCCGGCAGCGCGGGCCCCGTCACCTCGTCCGGCGCCGTGCCCGTCGGCTCGGTGTGCTGCCCCTCGGCCTGCGGGGATCCGGCGGGCGCGGGCGGCGCCGTGTCGTACGGGGCCGAGCTGTTGTACGGGGTGGTGGCCAGCGGGACCATCAGCCCGCGCGCCTGCTCGACGGTGCCGGCCAGCGGGGAGTGCGCGGGCGCGACCGCCACGATCGAGCAGCCGCGCCGGTACGCCTGCTCGACGAGCGGCGGCAGCCCCGGCTCCGCGCCGTCCGGCGTGACGAGCAGCAGCAGGTCGAGCGGGCCCGCCCAGCCGGGCAGCGTCCAGCGCAGCGCGCCCGGGGCGGGCGCCACGCCCGTCGGCGCGATCAGGCTGACCGGGCAGTTGTTGCCGCTGAGGGCGCCGAGGAGGTCGGCAGTGCTGCTCCCGGCCGCGCCGGGGCCGGCGACCAGGACGGTCCGCGGCCGGCCGTCGGGCTTGAGGTCGGCGACCCCCGCCTCGGCCGCGTACCGGGCCGCGGTGCGCACCCGGGCGCCGGACTCGGCGACCCCGCGCAGCAGCCCGCGGGTATCCGCGCGGGCGAGGGCTTCGGGGGCGTCGAGGAGGGATTCGTCGAGCATGGTGCTTCGGCCTCCGATCGCCGTGGGCGGGGCGGTGCGGGAACTGCGCGGGATGCCGTCAGGCCGGCCGGCGCGCCTCGTCGACCAGCAGCACGGGGATGTCGTCCCGGACCGGGTAGGCGAGGCCGCACCCCTCGCCCGCGCACACCAGCTCGGGCGTCTCCGGCCCCTGTTCCTCGCGCAGCGGCGCGTGACACGCCGGGCAGGCGAGGATGTCCAACAGACCGGCTTCGAGCGGCATGGGGCGTCGTCCCTTCGGTTTGGGTCCAGCGTGGTCAGCGTACCGCCGGGGAGGGGGCGGCGCGGCAGCAGCGTCGCCCCCTCCCTTCCGGGCTCGGTACCGCCCCTGGGGGCCGTCGCTCAGGCGCGGACGATGGCCAGGGCCTCGTCGCGGACGCGGGCGACGGTCTCCGCGTCGCGCGCCTCCACGTTGAGGCGCAGCAGCGGCTCGGTGTTGGAGGGGCGGAGGTTGAACCACCAGTCGGCGGCCGTCACCGTCAGCCCGTCCAGCTCGTCGAGCTCGACGTCGTCGCGCCCCTCGTAGGCGGCCTTGACCGCGGCCATGCGCCCGGCCTGGTCGTCCACGACGCTGTTGATCTCGCCGGAGGCGGCGTACCGGTCGTACGCGGCGACCAGCTGCGACAGCGGGCGGTCGGACTGCTCGCCGAGCGCGGCCAGGACGTGGAGGGCGGCCAGCATGCCGGTGTCGGCGTTCCAGAAGTCGCGGAAGTAGTAGTGCGCGGAGTGCTCGCCGCCGAAGATCGCGCCGGTGCGGGCCATCTCGGCCTTGATGAAGGAGTGCCCGACGCGGGTGCGGACCGGGGTGCCGCCGTGCTCCTTGACGACCTCGGGGACCGACCACGAGGTGATGCAGTTGTGGATGACCGTCCCGCCCGGGTGCTTGGCCAGCTCGCGGGCGGCGACCAGGGCGGTGATCGCGGAGGGGGAGACCGGCTCGCCGCGCTCGTCGACGACGAAGCAGCGGTCGGCGTCGCCGTCGAAGGCGAGGCCGATGTCGGCGCCGGTCTCGCGGACGCGCGCCTGGAGGTCGACGATGTTCTTGGGGTCGAGCGGGTTGGCCTCGTGGTTGGGGAAGGTGCCGTCGAGCTCGAAGTACATCGGGTCCAGCTCGAGCGGGAGCCCGTCGAAGGTGGTGGGGACGGTGTGGCCGCCCATGCCGTTGCCCGCGTCGACGACGACCTTCAGGCGGCGGATGCCGGTGAGGTCGACGAGCGAGCGCAGGTGGGCGGCGTACTCGTCGAGCACGTCCCGCTGGGTGATCGTGCCGCGGTCGGCGACCGGGCCGGGGGCGCCGCCGGCGGACCACTCCTCGACCAGGGCGCGGATCTCGCCGAGCCCGGTGTCCTGGCCGATGGGGGCGGCGCCCGCGCGGCACATCTTGATGCCGTTGTACTGGGCGGGGTTGTGGCTGGCCGTGAACATCGCGCCGGGCAGGCCGAGATGTCCGCTGGCGAAGTAGAGCTGGTCGGTCGAACACAGTCCGATCTCGGTCACCTCCGTGCCGAGTGCGGCGGCCCCGGTCGCGAAGGCCCGTGACAGGGCGGGCGAGGAGGGCCGCATGTCATGGCCGACGACGATCGCCCGTGCGCCGGTCACCCGGGCGAAGGCGGCGCCGAACAGCTCGGCGAGCGGCTCGTTCAACTGGTCCGGGACCACACCGCGCACGTCGTACGCCTTCACGATCTGCGACAAGTCGGTCACAGCAGTCCCTTCTGGAGGTCTCTACTTCGGGGGTCTTCTTTTGAGGTCTTCTTCTGGGCGTTCCGGGGCCTCTCTTGGAGGCCTCCGGACCTCAAAACCTACCCGTACGACCTGGGGGGCAACTGTGAAGCCCGTCGCGCGGCGCGCTCGGGGCGGCCGCTCAGGGCAGCATCCAGCCCAGCAGGAAGGACGACTGGGCGACGACGATGAGACACATCACCAGCAGCAGGGCCAGACTCCATGGCAGCACCTTGCGCAGCAGATCCCCCTCGCGCCCCTTGAGGCCGACGGCCGCGCAGGCGATGGCGAGGTTCTGCGGGGAGATCATCTTGCCGAGGACGCCGCCCGAGCTGTTGGCGGCGGCGAGCAGGTCGGGCGACAGCCCGGACTCCCGGGCGGCGGTCACCTGGAGGGCGCCGAAGAGGGCGTTCGCGGAGGTGTCCGAGCCGGAGACGGCGACGCCGAACCAGCCGAGCACCGGGGAGAGGAAGGCCAGCCCGGCCCCGGCCGCCGCGACGAAGTGGCCGATGGTGGCGGCCTGTCCGGACAGATTCATGACGTAGGCGAGGGCGAGGACCGAGGTGACGGTGAGGATCGCGTGGCGCAGCTCGCGCACGGTGGCCGCCCACTCCCCCAGCGCCTGCCGGACCGGGACCCGCAGCACGACGGCGGTGGCCGCGCCCGCGAGCAGCACCAGCGTGCCGCCGGTGGAGACCAGCGGCAGGGCGAAGACATTGCCGCCGACGGGATCGCCGTCGGGATTCGCCACATCCAGGAAGGGCCAGTCGAAGGTGCGGGTGGCCTCGGCGAGGGCGTCCTTGACCGGCCCGATCTGGGCGAGGGAGAAGATCACGACGATGAGCGCGTACGGGGCGTAGGCGCGCAGCACCTCGGGGCGCGGGTCCTCGCGGTCCAGGTCGTCGCTGCGTACGCCGGTCAGCACGGCCGCGCGCACCTCCTCGCGGGCGGGCTTGCGGGCGCCGGGTACGGCGACGAGCGCGGCGGCGCCCAGCAGCGCCGCGCCGATGTCGGCGAGCTGCGCGGAGAGGTAGTTGGACGCGGCGAACTGGGCGGCGGCGAAGGCGACTCCGCAGGCGAGCGCGGGCGCCCAGGTCTCCCGCAGCCCGCGCCGGCCGTCGACCAGCGCGACCAGCAGCAGGGGGACGACGAGGGCCAGCAGCGGGGTCTGCCGCCCGACGACGGAGGCGACGGAGTCCAGCGGGAGCCCGGTGACCTGAGCGAGGGTCACGACCGGGGTGCCCATGGCGCCGAAGGCGACGGGGGCGGTGTTGGCGACGAGCGCGACGACGGCGGCGCGGGCCGGCTCGAAGCCGAGCGCGACGAGCATGACCGAGCAGATGGCGACGGGGGCGCCGAACCCGGCGAGCGCCTCCAGCAGCGCGCCGAAGCAGAAGGCGACGACCAGGGCCTGGATGCGCGGGTCGGCGGAGAGCCGGCCGAAGGAGCGGCGCAACACGTCGAAGTGGGCGGTGTGGACCGTCATGCGGTACACCCACAGGGCGTTGACGACGATCCACATGATGGGGAAGAGACCGAAAAGCGCCCCCTGGGCCGCGCTGGAGAGGGTTTGGCCGACGGGCATGCCAAAGCCGAGCCAGGCGACCAGGGCGGCGACGGCGAGGCCGATGGGGCCGGCGTAGTGGGCCCGCATCCGCACCCCGCCGAGGAGCACGAGGACGGTGACGAGGGGGAGGGCGGCGACGAGGGCGGACAGGGAGAGGGAGCTCGCGACCGGCTCCAGTTGCTGCACGAACACACAGGCCTCCCGGCATTCGGTTCGTCTCTTCCGGTGTCCCGGGACCCGGGCACCGGGGAGTCGCCCCTGGAAAGCCGTATCCGCGATGCGAAAACACAGCCCCAGGGATGCAGGAATGGTCGTGTCCGCGACAAGTTCTGGTCAATGCCTCGGCGGCAACGGATCGGCAAGTGCCGGGAAGAAGTTCGAGAAACGGCCTCAGGGAGAGGTCCGAGGAGGGGGTTTGAAGAAGGGCCTCAGGGCGTCAGGGCCTCAGGGCGGCGAGGGTGGCGCTCAGGAGTCCGGTGAGCGCAGGACCCTCAGATGGCCACGGCGGGAGACCTCCCGGGGGTCGCCCTCCCGGCCGCCCGTCCCGGGCCCCGAGGGCCCGCCGGACGCGCGCTCCTGGGGGCGGGCGGCCTCGCGCACGGCATTGGCCAGCGCCTCCAGGTCGTCACCGCTGGGGCGGGGCGGGCCGGTGTCGACGGCCAGCCTGACGACCTCCCAGCCGCGCGGGGCGGTCAGCCGCTCGGAATGCTCGGAGCACAGGTCGTAGCAGTGCGGCTCGGCGTAGGTGGCGAGCGGCCCGAGGACTGCTGTCGAGTCCGCGTAGACGTACGTCAGCGTCGCGACGGCGGGGCGGCCGCACGCGGTGCGCGAACAGCGACGTACAGGGCTCACGACGTTGGACGGTACCGCACTCTTGAGCGGGCCGCGACGACTCTCCACCAGCTCACTCCGCCGTGTCGTCACGGTTCGCCCCCTGCGTCCCGATCCGTGAACCGCCGCGCTGACCAGCGCGGACTCCGGCACGGACGATGACCGGCGAGAACGGATCCGGTCATCGAGCGATCCGATATAGATCATCTTGCGTGGGAAAGCCGACCCGTGGGGCGACTGTTTTCGGTCGCAAGCACGACTGGAACGCTCATCCGGCGACACGAGAGTGACAGCAACGCGACATCTGAGGCGCTGTCCGGTAAGCGCGTGCCCGAGAGCCCGCGACGGCTACCCTCATGAGTGATGACCAGGCCCGTACCGCCCCACCAGTCCGAGCCGCGCCCGCGCCGCCGCGATCGACACGGGCGCGGGATGCGCGGTCCGATCGCGCCGCCGCAGGTGCCGCTCTCCGTCAGCCGCGCGGAGTCCTTCCTGGATCTCGTCCAGGAGTCCGCGGAACGGCTGGAGAGACGCTGGCCACAGCTGTCCGCCGTCGACTTCGCCGTGCTCGAGGTGCCGGTCCCGGCCGCGCCCGGCGGCGCGGGCGGCTGGGACGGCGAGTCCGTGCCGCTCGGCCGGTTCATCGCCGCGCGCGGCGACAGCCCCGACCGCATCGTGATCTACCGCCGCCCGGTCGAGATCCGCGCCAAGACCCGCGACGAGCGCGCGCTGCTCGTCCACGAGGTCGTCGTCGAACAGGTCGCCGAGCTGCTCGGCCTCGCCCCGGAGCTGGTGGACCCGCGCTACGGGCAGGACTAGTCGCCAAGGCTCATGTTGTGGTGAATACGGGACAGCGACACGCCGTCGTCACGGCGTGTCGCTGTCCCGTATTCACCACAAACGGTCAGCGCGGGATCACTGGCCGCCGTCGTTGAGCAGGGACAGGTCCTGGCGCGCCGCCGGGACCGCGACCGTGCCGCGGTCGTCGGGCAGCGGCTGGATCGTGAACATCGGGATGCCGCCCTGGGGCAGCGCCAGCATCCGGGACGCGTACACCGGCCCGCCCGAGATCCGCTCGACCGTCAGGGCGTATCCGCCCCTGCCCGAGGACGGGCGCGGCGGCTCCACGGCCTGGGTGGTGCCGCCCTTGATGTCGTAGGTCTTGCTGACGGGGCTGCCGCCCCCGCTCCCGGCCGACGCGGTGACCCGCACCTTCGCCGACGCGTTCGGGGCCACCAGGGACAGCGTCGAGCCCTTGGCGCGGTTGTCGGCGGCGGTGCCGGTCCGCTCGATGCTCGTGGTGGCGGGGATGAAGGCCGTCTCCTGGCTGCTCCCCTTGCCGCGCGTGACCCGCAGCGCGGCCACGACCGGCGCGGCCCGGCCCTCCCCGCCCTCCGGGGTGAGCACCAGGGATCCCGCCTCGCCCTTGGTGACGTCCGCGAGGTCGGCCCACGCCGTCATCCCGCTCTTGACGTGCAGCGACTCCTGCCCGGCCGGGGTGATCGAACTGCTGCGCCCGGCCAGCCGCACCTTCAGGTCCGCGTCGTCCGAGCCGGGTGCGAAGACGACCAGGCGCACCGAGGTCGCGTCGGCCGGGATGCCGGGCAGCACCACGCTGTCCGACGGCTCGGCCGAGGCGGGGAGCCAGTCGCTGCCGAGCTCCTGGTCCACCGCCTGGACGGCCGCCCCGACCCGGCCGGAGCGCGCCGACACCCGGAGGGTCGCGTCCAGCGCCTCCACGTCCGTCAGGGTGGAGAGCAGCACCGGGACGGTGGACCGCCCCGGGACCGTGATCTCCTCTTCGGCCGAGGGCTTGAGCCGGCCGTTCGGGCCGTAGAGCTTGAGGTCCACCTCGGCGGCGTTGTCGTCCGGGTTGGTCAGGTGAACGTAGTCCTGCCGGTCCTTCGCGGTGCTGATGCCGGGGAACCAGAAGTCCGTGTCGGGCGCGGTGCACGTGGTGCCCAGCAGGCCGCGTCCGCTGCCCGCGGCCACCGTGGTGGTCTGCTGCACGGTCCAGCCGGGTGCGAGCGGGCCGTCGGCGGTGCCGATGAGGGCGGGGGCGTCCGAGCGGTCCGTCTCGGCGGTGACCGGCTTCCCGGGCTCCTTGAGGGACACGACGGGCTTGCTCGCCGTGCCTGCCTGGCCCTTCTGGCCCTTCCGGCCCTTCTGATCCTTCTGAGTGTCCTTCTGAGCGCCGTCGTCCTCCGAGCCCTGGGCGGGGAGCAGCGCGGCGGTCCCCTTCTTCGCACCCTGGGCGCCCGTGACCTTGGGCGTGAACGCGGTGTAGGTGGTGGTCGCCACGTCCGAGGAGGTGGGCGTCGGGCACACGAGCGCGGAGCGCTCCACGGGCAGCCTGGTGGCCGTCTTGGCCGCCGGTGCCGTGTCGTCGGACGACCCCTCGGTCAGCGAGGCGACGCCGGTGACGGCGGCGAGCGCCGTGACGGCGGCGATCAGGGACAGGGTGGTGCGGTTCATCGCTGCTGCTCGCTCCCGTCGCGGCGGGCCTCGGGCTCGGCGTCGCCGTACGTCGTGTCGCCCTGCTGTTGGGGGTACGTGCCGCCGTCGGCGTACGGCTGCTGCTGGTCGTAGGCGTACGGGTCGGCGTACTGGCCGCTCGCGTACGGGTCCGCCGGGTACTGGCCCTGGGCGTACTGCCCTTGCGCGTACTGGCCCTGGCCGTACTGGTCGCCCTGGTAGCCGGCCGCGGAGTAGTCGCCGGCCTGGTACTCGCCGCCCTGCTGATAGCCGGTGCCCTGGTATTCGCCGCTCTGATAGCCGGCGCCGGAGTAGTCACCGCCCTGGTACTGGTCGCCCTGGTACTGGTCCCCTTGCTGCCCGCCGTAGCCCGCGCCGCCCGCGCCCGCGTACGGCTGGGCGTCCCACTCGCCGTACTGCTGCTGCGGGGGCACCGCCGCGTACGGGTCGGCGGCCGCGGCGGCCTCCTGCCCCGCGTCCGTACCCTCCGGCGGCGCCGGGGGCGCGCCCGGGGCCTCGGGCGCCGGCGTGTCGGTGGTGCGCGCCGCGGGTGCGCCCGCCTCGGGTGCATCCAGCGCTGTCTGCGCCGCCGCCTCGGCGGCGGCCCGCAGCCGGCGGGCCCGCCGCCCGTCGCCCGTCAGGTCCTCGGCCGCGACCGCCGCGGCCTCCGCCTCCGGCAGGTCGTCGTCGACCGTACGGCGGCGGCCCGGCAGCGCCAGCACCACCAGGACCAGCGCCAGCAGACCCTGGGCCCACATCCATGCGGTGTGTGTGACGGGGGACTCGTAGCTCAGGTCCAGCCGTCCGCCGTTCGCCGGGAGCTCGAAGCCCTGCGCCCAGCCGTCCACGGTCTTCGCCTTCAGCGGCTTGCCGTCGAGCGTGGCCTGCCAGCCCTCCGTCGCCCGGTCGGCGATCCGCAGCACCCGCCCCGCCGGGCCGGCCGGGACGGTGGTGTGCGCCTCGACGGGGCCGGAGGGGACGTTCACCGGGGTGGCCTGGGACCCGGCCGTCGAGCCGCCCTGGCCCCCCGTCTCGGCCGTCTCGCCCGCCTGGGCGCCGGGGACGATGGTGACCCGCGAGATCCGCTGGTCGACCCGCCACAGGGCGCTGCCGTCCTCCTGGCTGAGCCTGGTGAGCCCCGGTGTGGCGTCCAGCACCCGGCTCATCTGGCGCGCCGAGCCCTCGCGCACCACCACATAGCGGATGGCGTAGCCGCCGAGCTGGCCGGTCTGGTCGGCGCCGGAGCCCGCGATCAGGTTGGCCACGACCCGGTCGAGCCTGCGGTCGCCGCCGGCCGCGCCGGTGAGCTCGGCGTCGCCGAGCCGGGCGCCGGAGCCGCGCACCAGGACGTAGTCGGCCTGGGCGCCGTTGCCGTCGAGGACCAGGGTGCGGGCCTGGTCGCGGGTGCTGCTCTCGGCCGCCACGAAGGCCGGGACCTGGTCGGGGGCGCGCCGCACGACCGGGCCGTCCGCGCCGCTCAGCATCCAGGCCGCGGCGGCCCACAGGGGCGCGGCGGCCGCGGCCGCCGCGATCAGCAGCGCGACCGGCTGGCGCCAGCCGAAGCTCTGCGCGGCGACGCGCTGCCGCGCGCCCTCGGCGCCGACCACACCGGCGCTCAGCAGCGCCAGGCCGTAGACGAGGGTCGCGGGCCCGGCCCAGCCGGAGCCGTTGGTGAGCGCGGCGAAGAGGAAGCCGGTGAGCGCCACGGCCCAGGCCGTACGGACCGCCAGCTGCCGCTCGCCGCGCATCAGGGCGGCGAGCGCGGCCAGCACGAAGCCGAGCAGCAGGAGCGTTCCGCCTGCCTTGGGGCCGCCGGGGCTGAGCGCGAGCAGGTCCAGGGCGGACGCGGAGCCGGTGGTGTAGCCGAGACCGGCCTCGTCCAGGAACCGGCCTGGGTCGGTCAGCAGATCGGCCGACCAGGGCGCGAGCACGGCGAGCGGGGTGAGGACGACCGCGAGGAAGCGCAGGCCGTACGCCGTCAGCTGCTCGGTGCGGCTCTCCGCGAACCGCAGCGCGAGCACCCCGAGGCCCAGGAGCAGCGCGATCGGCCAGACGATGGGCGTGAACGCCATGGTGAAGGTCAGCAGCAGCGCGTACGCCCAGGTGGCGCGCCAGCTCGGCCGCTCGCCGTCGCGCGCCCGCTCGCCGAGCCCGAACCCGCTCGCCGCGACCGCGGCGCGGGCCATCAGCGGCAGCACGACGGCGAGCACGGCGGTGCCGAGCCGCCCGCTCGCCAGCGCCCCGGTCGCGGCCGGCAGGAAGGCGTACGCGACGCTCCCCCAGGCGCGCAGCAGCCGGGACTCGACGAGCGGCCGGGAGGCGAAGTACGCGGTGAAGCCGGCCAGCGGCACCGAGCAGACCAGCAGCAGCGTGAGCGTGAAGCCGGTGCTGCCCAGGAAGAGCGTGGCGACCGAGGCGAGCACGGCCAGATACGGCGGCGCGCTCTGCGTCCCGCCGGTCCCCACCGGATGCCAGCCGTCCAGGTAGCGCGCCCACAGCTCGGAGACGCTGCCGGGCGCGGGCAGCAGCGCGCCGCCCGACAGCGCGCCGCCGCCGAGCAGTTCGCGGCAGGCGATCAGCGAGACGAGCAGCAGGACGGCGAAGAGCACCGGCCCGGGCTTGCGCGCGATCCGCTTCAGCCGGGCGAACTGCTCGACCTCCAGGAAGTCGGCGTCCTCGTCGCCAGGACCGGACTCCACGGCCCCGTGCCGTCCGCCGGAGGACAGCTCGGGATCGGAGCGGCTGCCGAAGTGGCCGGCGATCTGCTCGGCGGTGGCGCGCACCGTGGCGCCGGGCGGCGGGAACAGCGGCCGCAGCTCGTCCTTCTCGACCACGGACCGCCCGCGCCGCTTCCGCGCGGCCAGGATCTTCTCGGGGCGCAGCAGGGTGCCGAAGAGCCCGGCGACCTCGTCCAGGGCCTGCCCGGGCACCTTGCCCACCAGATACGCGAGGGTGCGCACCATGGTGCCGACCAGCAGCCGCAGCAGTACGTACGGGAGGGCCGACCCGCGGCTGTTGACCAGCAGGGCGTAGGTCGCGCCCGCCTTGTCGACGCGGTGCGGGCCGGCGACGGAGCGGCCCACGCAGTCGATGGGGCGCCGCTCGCGGGCGGCGGCCTCGGCGTGGCGCAGCGCGGCGTCCGGGGCGATCAGCACCTGGTGGCCGGCGGCCTGGGCGCGCCAGCACAGGTCCACGTCGTCGCGCATGAGGGGCAGCCGGGGGTCGAAGCCGCCGAGTTCCTCCCACACGTCGCGGCGCACCAGCATGCCGGCGCTGGACACCGACAGCACGGGCCGCACCTGGTCGTGCTGGCCCTGGTCCTGCTCGCGCCGCTCCAGACCGGTCCAGCGGCGACCGCTGCGGGCGATACTGACGCCGACTTCGAGCAGCTGCTTGCTGTCGTACCAGCTGCGCAGCTTGGGGCCGACGATCGCGGCGCGCGGGTGGTCGTCGGCGACCCGCAGCAGCTCGGCGAGGGCGTCCGGCGCGGGGGCGCAGTCGTCGTGCAGCAGCCACAGCCACTGGACGGGCTCGCCGTGGGGCAGCTCCGGCATGTCGTACGCGTCGTCGCGCCAGGTGCGGTTGACGGGGTCCCAGCCGCTGGGGCGCTTGAGGTACGGCAGCTCGTCGGGGCCCAGGACCTCGGCGCCGCGGACCGCCTCGGCGACGGCCGTGCCGAAGCCGCTGCGGCGGGCGAGGTGGAGCACCCGGTCGGGGCCGAGGGCGTCGGCCAGCAGCTGCGCGGAGTCGTCGGCGCTGCCGGTGTCGGCGGCGACGACGCTCTGGACGGGCCGCTCCTGGCCGAGCAGCCCGGCCAGCGCGTCGGGCAGCCAGCGGGCTCCGTCATGGGCGACGAGCACGGCGGTGACGACGTGGCGGGGAAACTCGGGCGGGTGGGCGGGAGCAGACACCGCCGTCTGGGCGGGCGCAAACGCGGCGTTGGCGGCCGGGTATTGGGCCGCCGGGTGGCTGTGCACGGACATCGAGGTACGGGCCCCGGTTCGCTGGACTGCGGTGGACGCGCGCGCCCTTGGCGGCGCCCGCGCGTCTCGGACGGGGCCCCACACTAACGGCTGTGTACACAGCGGTCCGCCTCCCGGCACCAAGGGACGGGAGACGGACCGCTGGTTCAGGTCTGGTATGGCGTGGGGTCAGACGGCTGCCTTTTTCAGTCGGCGGCGTTCCCGCTCGGACAGACCGCCCCAGATACCGAAGCGCTCATCGTTGGCAAGGGCGTACTCGAGGCATTCGGAACGGACCTCACAGGCGAGGCAGACCTTCTTCGCCTCACGGGTGGATCCGCCCTTTTCCGGGAAGAACGACTCGGGATCGGTCTGGGCGCACAGTGCGCGCTCCTGCCAACCGAGCTCCTCGTCCGCCTCTTCGACCAGCAGTTGCTGGAACAACTCGGTCATGTGCGCCCCTCGTCTGTCATTGCGTCCCCATGTCCGCTGCCCTGCCGTCGGTCCGTCGGTCGGTCGGTCGGCGCGTCGGGCAGAAACGACACGAGTGAAATTACAAGTGTGCCGATCCGGGCCAGTCAAGCCGAGATCTGCTATTGAGCCCCTTATTCACTCTGCGGAACCAAGGCGAAGCAGAAAGTGTTCAAATCAGCCTAAAGCCGACACCTTCCCCGATCGCCACTCGCGTCCCTTCTCTTACTCACAGAGGAGGACGTCACGAAGGCCGATCCCGTTGCACTCCGGGCGCTCCAGGTGTTGCGCCGTCTGACCGGTTCCCGCCCGGCACAAACCCCTCCGCCCCTCCCGCAACCGGATGAGGTGAAACTTCGCCCACCATCCGGACGTCAAGTTGACACGGGGGTCGGCGACCCGGTCTCCTAGTCCGCATGTCAGTGACCCCCGCGCCCCAGCCGACCCGCGACCACGGGTTCCGCTGCGCCGTGCAGGCTCGCTGTCGCTGTTCCAGCTGTTGATGCCTGTCGACGCCCCTGAGCTCCAGCCATCTCGCGCAGCAGCCGCCTCGCTGAGCCGTCTTACGCAGACGCCTCACGCGGCCGCCTCACACAGCCGTCTTACGCAGCCGCCGCCGCGCGGCCGCCCCCGCGCCCGCCACGCCACCTTCCGCCGAGGACCCCCATGAACAGCGACGTCCAGATCGCCGGTGACCCGCTCGCCATCCCGCATCTGCTGCCGCCCGCACCCGCACACCCCTCCACCGTCTCCGCCTTCGCCGGACTGGCCCGCTCCATCGCCGCCGACCGCGCCCGCTGGGCGCCCCTGGTCCAGTACGACGCCACCAGCCGCTGGTACCACCGGCTGCGCACCGGCCCCGGCTACGAGGTGTGGCTGCTCAGCTGGGTCCCCGGCCAGGGCAGCGGGGCCCATGACCACGGCGCGTCCTCGGGCGTGCTGACCGTCCTCGAAGGCGAGCTGACCGAGCGGGTGGGACACGGCGGGCGGCACACCCTGACGGCGGGCGCACAGCGCGTCTTCGCGCCGGGCTATGTCCACGACGTCGTCAACGACTCGCTCGAACCGGCCGTCAGCCTGCACATCTACTTCCCCGGGCTGACCGACATGCCGATGCACCCCTCGCAGGACGCGGTGCGGGAGCTGGCGGAAGGCCGCACGAATGGCTTGGTTCCGGACGCCCCGGACACTCTGGATGTCCTAGGCGGCTGAGAGTATGTCCGCATGCGCATTGTGGTTCTGGCAGGCGGCATCGGCGGCGCCCGTTTCCTCCGCGGTCTGAAGTCGGCGGCGCCGGACGCCGACATCACCGTCATCGGGAACACCGGCGACGACATCCACCTCTTCGGCCTCAAGGTCTGCCCCGACCTCGACACGGTGATGTACACCCTCGGCGGGGGCATCCACGAGGACCAGGGCTGGGGCCGGGCCGACGAGAGCTTCGCCGTCAAGGAGGAGCTGGCGGCGTACGGCGTCGGGCCCGAGTGGTTCGGCCTCGGCGACCGGGACTTCGCCACACACATCGTCCGGACTCAGATGATCGGCGCGGGCTATCCGCTGAGCGCCGTCACCGAGGCCCTGTGCGCGCGCTGGCAGCCCGGCGTGCGGCTGCTGCCGATGACCGACGACCGCATCGAGACACACGTCCTGATCGACGACCCCGACGCGCCGGCTGCCGAGGGGGCCGACGAGGGCCGCCCCGCGCGCAAGGCCGTCCACTTCCAGGAGTACTGGGTGCGGCTGCGCGCCTCCGTGCCCGCCCACGCGGTCATCCCCGTCGGCGCCGAGCAGGCCAAGCCCGCGCCCGGGGTGCTGGAGGCCATCGCCGCGGCCGACGTCGTCCTCTTCCCGCCCTCCAACCCCGTCGTCAGCGTCGGCACCATCCTGGCCGTGCCCGGCGTCCGGGAGGCCATCGCCGACGCCGGGGTGCCCGTCGTCGGCCTGTCCCCCATCGTCGGCGACGCGCCCGTGCGCGGCATGGCCGACAAGGTGCTGGCCGCCGTGGGCGTGGAGTCCACCGCCGCGGCCGTCGCCCGCCACTACGGCTCCGGGCTGCTCGACGGCTGGCTCGTGGACACCGTGGACGCGGCCGCCGTGGGCGAGGTCGAGGCCGCCGGGATCCGCTGCCGCGCCGTCCCGCTGATGATGACCGACGTCGAGGCCACGGCCCGGATGGCCGCGGAGGCCCTGAAGCTGGCCGAGGAGGTACGGGCATGACGCAGGCCCCGACGTACCGGGTGTGGGCGCTGCCCGGCATCCCCGAGGTGCGCCCCGGCGACGACCTCGCCAAGCTCATCGCCGAGGCCGCGGCCGCGGAGGGGCTGCCGGGGCTCGCGGACGGCGACGTCCTGCTCGTCACCTCCAAGATCGTCAGCAAGGCGGAGGGGCGGATCGTCCAGGCCGAGGACCGCGAGGCCGCCATAGACGCCGAGGCGGTCCGCATCGTCGCGCGACGCGGGCGCACCCGCATCGTGGAGACCCGGCACGGCCTGGTGATGGCCGCGGCCGGGGTCGACGCCTCCAACACCCCCGCCGGGACCGTGCTGTTGCTCCCCGAGGATCCCGACGCCTCGGCGCGGCGGCTCCGGGCCGGGCTGCGGGACGCGCTCGGGGTCGAGGTGGGGATCGTGGTCACCGACACCTTCGGGCGGCCTTGGCGCAGCGGGGTGACCGACGTCGCCATCGGGGCGGCGGGGGTGCGGGTCCTGGAGGACCTGCGCGGCGGCACCGACGCCCACGGCAACGCGCTGAGCGTCACCGTGGTCGCCACGGCCGACGAGCTGGCGGCGGCGGGCGATCTGGTCAAGGGGAAGGCGGGCGGGCTGCCGGTGGCGGTCGTGCGGGGCCTGCCGCATGTCGTACGGCCGGCCGACACCGCCAACGCCCCCGGCGAACCCGACGCCCCCGACGATCCCTCCGATCCCTCCGATCCCGACGACGGGGCCCGGCCGCTGATCCGGGGCGCGGCCGACGACATGTTCCGGCTCGGCACCTCCGAGGCCGTCCGCGAGGCCGTCACCCTGCGCCGTACGGTGCGGGAGTTCACCGACGAGCCGGTGGAGAGCGCCGCGGTGCGCCGGGCCGTGGCCGCCGCGATCACTGCCCCGGCCCCGCACCACACCACGCCCTGGCGGTTTGTGCTCCTGGAGTCGGCGGAGTCGCGGCTGCGGCTGCTCGACGCGATGCGCGAGGCCTGGATCGCGGATCTGCGGGGCGACGGCTTCTCCGAGGAGAGCATCGCCAAGCGGGTGCGGCGCGGGGACGTGCTGCGCAAGGCGCCGTATCTGGTGGTGCCCTGCCTGGTAGCGGACGGCGCGCACGCCTACCCGGACGCCCGGCGCGCTGCGGCCGAGCGCGAGATGTTCGTGGTGGCGGCGGGCGCCGGGGTGCAGAATCTGCTGGTCGCGCTGGCAGGCGAGGGGCTGGGGTCGGCGTGGGTGTCGTCGACGATGTTCTGCCGCCCGGTGGTGCGTCAGGTGCTGGGGCTGCCCGAGGAGTGGGATCCGATGGGGGCGGTCGCGGTGGGCCGCCCGGCGGCCCCGCCCTCGGCCCGGCCACCGCGGGACGCGGACGCGTTCCTGGTGGTGCGCTAGCCGTTGCCAAGAGCCTTAGCGGTTCTCGGCATTCCGGGCACTACGGCCTGGATGGTCCGTCACATCGCCAAAGCGTGAGGGCTTCGGTTCAAGTACGGTCGCTCACTTCCTTCCCACGTGGGGTGGGGATTACGCCGCCTGCCCTCCCCGGCCCGGCCTTGCGGCTGGGTCGGATGGCGTGGGTCCTACGGTCGGCTCCACCAGGCTTCGACACCTTCGCGGCGTCCAGGTCTCCGGCCACTCTGGAACCTGTGGTGTCGGCCACTATGCAAGGGCGACGAGGTTGTGCGCTGAGTTCCCGTCCCGTCCCGGGCGGCGTCGCCACCAACGGGTGATCAGGGTGTGCAGCTGCGGCCCGGACAGCCCCGTCCACGCCTTCAACTGGGCTGAACGGCAGGTGGCGAGACGAAGTTCCGCACAACTGACCGTAACCCGAACTGACTTCATGACGTTATGCCTGACGTTGACGCTGGTCGGGAGAGGGGGGAGAGCGTGGCGGGTCGATCATCGGCTGCTCCTGCTCCTGCTCCTGGGGAGGGGCGGCGGTTTCGGGGTCCGAACCGGGGTGAGGTGTGGCGGCGGCCGAAGGATGCGCCGGTGTCGGTGATCCGGCTGCCGCTGGTGGTCGCCGATGCGGATGTCCGCCGCCGGGTCGAGCAGTTGTTCTCGGCGATGTGGCAGATCAAACGCGCCCTGCAGCGTGACGCGCGGGATGTGGCCGGCGCCTACTGGGCCGGTGACGTGCGGCGCGAGAGGGACGTGAAGGCATGGCGGGCGGAGCTGGGCCTGTCCCGCACCGGGCTGGAGCGGCGCGCGTATCGGCATCTGGAGCGCTCACGCTGGTTGAGCGGTCATGTGTCGAAGGTGTTGGTGATGCATCAGGCCGACGAGGTGTGGGCCGGGGTGGCCCGGCATCTGCACCCCGACGCGTCAGGGCGGCGGGCCGGGCGCCCCAGGACCGGGACGTGGTGGGAGTACACCCGTATCCCGGGCCGGGCCCGCTCGCACACCACCGACCGCAAGTGGGAGACCTTCCGCCTGCACGGCACCCTCGCCGGACACCTGGACACCTTCCGGCACCCCGCGCTGCCGCCCCAGGTCACCACCCCCGCCCAGGCCGCAGGCCTCGCCCCGGGCATACGGGTGCTGGCCCAGCCACGCCGCATGCCCGCCCCCGCCCGGCCCACCGCAGGCGTCCCCACCGGCACCCTCGACGCCGCAGGCCGCCCCCGCGGCAGGGCGGCGTCCTGGTTCGACCACACCGGGCCGCTGACCGTCGTCTTCGCCGGAGGGCCCACCGGGCGCGGGGACATCGTCCTGCCGGTGCGGCTTGCGCAGGGTGCCGGGCGCTGGCCCTATCTGCTGCACTACCTGGACGACCCGAGCCGGTGGCACAAGATCGACCTGGTGCGCAGGCGGGATCCGGCCGCCCCGGGCGGCTGGGCCTACGAGGCCCATCTGATGGTCCTCGCCCCCGGCTACGCCTCCCGCGCCACCCGTACACGGCGCCGGCAGGCCGCCGCCCTCCAGCGTGTCGGCGGGGTGGACGGCAACGTCTCCAACCTCGCCGTCGTCTCCCTCCCCGCCACGCTCGACCCCGATGACGGCGGCGTGCACTCCGACCGGATCACCCTGACCCAGCAGGAGCAACACGCCCTGGCCACAGCACGCAAGAAGGCCCGGGGACGCCAGCGCGCCCTCGACCGCTCCCGCCGCGCCACCAACCCCCGGCAGTACCGCCCCTCCCGCCGCCAACAGACCCGCGACGAACGCCGACAGGCGGCAGGCCTGCCCGCCAAGACCGTGACCGTCCCGGCCGGACCCCGGCACACCACCACGACCGGGAAACCCCGGCAGGCCTACCGCCGCGACACGCTCAGTACCGGCTACCGGAATCTGCGGGCCCGCCACAGCGCCGCGGCCGCGAGCGCGGCCGAGGCATCCCATCACCGTGCGAAGAAGATCGCCGCCCACCTGGTCGCCGCCCACGGCCCGCACCTGACCGTCGAGGACTGCGACATCCGCACCTGGTTCCGCCTGTGGGGCCGCGCCTGCTCCGCCACCACCCCCGGACGGCTGATCACCCAACTGGCCGCCGAGTGCACGGCCACCGGCGGACGCCTCCTGCGCGCCTCGACCTTCACCACCGCCCTGTCCCAGCACTGCCTGTGCGGCCGACGCGCACCCAAATCCCTGCGCGACCGCATCCACCACTGCGACCCGGCCGACGGCGGCTGCGGGCTGCGCGGCGACCGGGACCTGGTCTCCGCCGCCCTGGCCGCCTTCACCACCCTCACCGACCCCAACGACCCCACCACCGCCCGCCTCGACCACCACCGCGCCCGCACCGCCCAGATCCTCTTCACCCAAGGGCTGCAAGAAGCCCTGTCCGAGTCAACCGCACCGAAGTCCGCGCCCTCGGGCCGGACCCGCGCGGCAGCCGAACCCCGAGGGAACACCCTTCCCCGGCAACAGACGGCCTCTGCTCGGCTAAACGCCGGAAAGTGCACCGTGGCAACCCCGGATGAGACCAGACCCGCACCCCAGCGGCCCAAGGCCCACGCCGGAACGACACGACCGCACACCGGCCGCCCCCGCACACACATACGGGATAACCCACCGGCCCACGCCGGCCTGCGCGCCGGTGCGAGCGGCTTCCTCGTCAAGGACGCCCGCCCGGAGGAACTGCTCGCAGGGATACGGGCCGTGGCGAGCGGCGACGCGGTCGTCGCCCCGGCCCTGACCCGCCGCCTCCTCGACCGCTACGCCCACCACCTGCCGACGCCGGACGCGCCCGCCGGAGCCGACCCCCGCCTGACAGCCCTCACCGGCCGCGAGCGCGAGGTGCTGACGGCGATCGGCCGGGGCTGGACGAACGGCGAGATCGCGGAGCGGCTGGTCGTCGCGGAGTCCACCGTCAAGACGCACGTGGGCCGCATCCTCGCGAAGATCGGCGCCCGGGACCGCGTCCAGGCGGTGATCTTCGCGTACGACACCCGGCTGGTCCGGCCGGAGTAGCGGACACGGCCGGAATGGCTCCACGCGTCCTTGCCACCGCAAGGCTCGACGGTTACGTGTCGCCTGCCTTCTTCCAGAGCTGGTACGTGAAATCCGCCCGCCCGAGGGCACCGTCCTCGTAGCTTGCGGCCTTGGCAATCCGGAGGTAGCCGTATCGGCCCTCGGTGGTCCTGACGCAGAGGATCATGCCCTTGGAAAGGTCACTGCCCAGGAATCCAGAGTTTTGGGAACCCTTCCAGTCAACGTTGCCGGACTGGCAGTCGGCCGGGCCGGCCGGAGGGCCGTCGTGGGGGTATCGGCCGAGTTCGGCGGAGGTGATGGCAGCGAGCCTGTTGCGGAGGATCGCGAGGTCGGTGCCTGCATTCCCCTCTTCTTCCTGCCCAAGGGACGCGGTATCCAGGTCGACATTCCCACCAGACGGATCCGGGCAGGTCACCACGGGTGAGCGGGTGCACAACGCGACATCGCCCTTTTCATACAGACGCGGCTTCCCGGACGTGCCCGTGCGGTCTCCCGATGTGGCGATCGTCACCGCGAGCACGACCGCGAGCAGAATCGCCATGCCGGCTACACCGGCGGTCGCCAGCCGCCGACGGCGCGAGCGGCCTGCCCAGACTGTCGCGACCGCACCTCGGAGCCCCGCACGCCCAGGGGCACCGGCAGGGGACATGACGGCTGTTGGCCTCTCGGGTACGGGGACGGTCGGGCCGGTATCCAGCATCGCCAGCGCCTCGGAGACGGTGGCCCTGGCGGCAGGGGCCTTGTCCAGCAGCCGCGTGAGGAGTCCGGCGAGTTCGCCGGCGTGCTTCGGGGGGTCCGGCTCGTGCGCCATGACGGCTGCGACCGAGGCCGTGGGGGTGGCGCGGTGGAACGGGGAGACACCCTCCACCGCGTGGTAGAGGGTGACGCCCAGGGAGAACAGGTCGCCGGCGGGGCTGTCGTCGCCGTGCCCGATCCGCTCGGGCGCGATGTACTCGAGGGAGCCGATCACCCCGCCGGTTGCGGTCAGTGCGGTGTCGGCATCGTGCACGGCGATGCCGAAATCGGCCAGCAGGACCCGGCCGTCGTCGGCGAGCATCACGTTGGACGGCTTGACGTCGCGGTGCACGATGCCGGCCGCATGCGCCGCCCCCAACGCTCCCAGGACCGCCTGGGCGATCCTCCATACCTCCGCGGCCGGGACGCGGCCACGTTCGCGGATCTCCTCGTCCAGTGTGCCCCCGGTCACCAACTCCATGACGATCCACGGCACATCGTCTTCCCGCACCACGTCGTGGACGGCCACGATGTTGGGGTGGGTGCGCAGCCGCGCGGCGTTGCGGGCCTCGTGGATGGCGCGGTTCACCCGCTCGGTACGCTCCGCGCCGGACCCGGCCTGGGAGAGCGTGACCTCCTTGAGCGCAACGTCGACACGCAAACTCTCGTCCCGGGCCTTCCACACCCGCCCGAACCCGCCGGAACCCAATTCGCCGATGAGCCGATAGCGTCCCGCGACCAAGCGGCCTACACGTGTTTCGCTCGCCATCTGTTCCCCCATCGGCCTCGTAGCGGGACCCAGCATGGCATGACCGGCATGGCGGCCAGTGTCTGCGCCGTCCCCTGGTGCGCTTACCGCTGAGCACCAAGGCCGGGTCAGGGTTTCGGCCAATCGCGCTCAGAATCGCGCAGATAATCCCACGCGTGATCGACAATCCGTTGCCATGAGTGTCGATCATGCATACAGTGAGTAGTCGCTGTCTTCCGTGGTGCGGGATGGGAGAGGTAATGGACCGAGCCTGGGAGGCCGACCCCGCGGCCTCGTTCGAGCGGCGGTTAGGGAAGTCCGCCAAGGAGCTGAACTGCACAGGTGGCCGCGACGGGTGCCCCGATATCTGGCAGTTGGACAACGGCGACATCGCGGTGATCGGCCGGGATCTGACGGAGACCTACGCGGCTCGGTTGCCCGACGATGTCACGATCGCCGCGGACGAGCGGCTGGTGATCCTGCCGGGTGCGATGCTGAGCACGGCGAAACCGGATATTCCCGATGCTCGGCCTTGACAGTCTCCGCCTCGACACATCGCGCGGCGCGCCTCTCGATCTGGACAGCTACCGTCGTGACTTCCGGCAGCGCCAGTGGACGATCGACGGGCAGGACTCATGGAAGCTGGAACGATGCCAGCATTTCCGGGAGCCGGGTTTCGCCAGCTGGGAGGCGTTCGACCGCGGCGACTGGCACGGCGCCCTGAGGCTCATCCAGGAAGAGCGCGACTATCTCCGGGAGTTCTCAGAGGAGAACGAGCGGCGCGGGATCACTCTTTTCCGTGTCCGCGTCGTCCAGGAACCACTCACCCCTTATCTCCAGTGGGAACTGCACTTACTGCGGCTGCGCGCGGAGTGCGGGGAAAGAATCCGAGTGGTGAGCCCAGAGCGCGTCCGGTTCCTGGAGAAGGAGGCGCCGTTACCGGAGCTGTTGACGCTCGGCGAACGCGCCGTCTACGAGATCCGCTACACGCAGCAGGGCGTTCTGGACGGGGCCATCCACTACTCCGACACCGAGACCACCGACCGGTGTCGCGCATTCATCAGGGATCTCTACGATTCGGGCGAGGACCTGATCCCATACTTCGACGAAAACACAAGGCACCTGCCACCGCCCCACATGGAGTAGAAGATCAGCGGACACAGTGAGCAGCACGGCGAGGACGCGGAGCGCGGGCCTGGGCCTGGACCCCACAGCACCCATTCGGAGCTGTCGGGCTCCGCGTCCGACGTCGTCCAGGCGAGAGACATCGAAGGCGGCGTTCACTTCCATACCGGCGAGCGCCGCTCCGGTTACGACGCGCCGAAGCCACGCCAACTCCCCGCCGATATCCGCGGATTCGTTAATCGCGGCAGTGAGATGCGGCAGCTCAACGCAGTCCTCGACGACCAGTCGCAGGTTGGCGAGCCGCTGATCGTATGCGTCTATGTCATCGCCGGGACCGCCGGGGTGGGCAAGACCTCGCTCGCCCTGCACTGGGCGCACCAGGCCGCCCGATCCTTCCCGGACGGCCAGTTGTACGTGAACCTGCGCGGCTACGACCCGGGCTCGCCGGTGACCGCTCATGAGGCGCTGAACCGGTTCCTGGCCGCGCTGGGAGTGCCCGCTCGGGCGATTCCGCGGGACGAGGAGGCCGCCGCGGCGCTCTATCGGTCGCTGCTGGCCGAACGGCGAATGCTGATCGTCCTCGACAACGCCGCCACGGCGGCCCAGGTGCGCCCTCTGCTGCCCGGTACGGCGGGCTGCCTGGTCATCGTCACCAGCCGCAGCCGTCTGTCGGGGCTCAGCGTCCGGGACGGGGCGCGTCGGCTGACGCTCGGGATGCTGGACGAGCCGGATGCCGTCGAGCTGCTGTCCGTCGTCTCCGCCGACTACCGGACGGAAGACGACGGACAGAAACTCGCCGAGTTGGCGCAGTTATGCGCCCGGCTTCCGCTGGCCCTGCGGATCGCCGCCGAGCGTGCCGCGAGCCGCCCGTGGATGCACCTCGACGACCTGATACGGGACCTGCGCGACGAATCGTCGCTGTGGGAGGCCCTGAGCGTGGGCGACGAGCCGGAAGCCGACGCCGTACGCACGGTGTTCGCGTGGTCCTACCGGGCGCTGACCGCCGAGGCCGCGACGCTGTTCCGGCTGCTCGGTCTCCACCCGGGACCGGCCTTCGGAGTGCCGGCCGCCGCCGCGATCGCCGGTCTCAGCACCGCCCAGGCCCATCGTCTGCTGGACTCTCTCGCCGGGGCCCATCTGCTGGAACAGACCGCGCCCGACCGCTACGAGTTCCATGACCTGCTGCGCGCCTACGCGACCGACCAAACCCAGTACGAGGAGGCCCCCGAGACCCGCGCGGCCGCGGTGCGCCGGATCCTCACCTGGTACGTACACGCCGCCGACGCGGCCCAGGGGTGGATCAATCCGGGAGAGGCCCGTATCCCGCTCAGCCCCCTGGACGCGGGTATCACCGCCCTGACCTTCGACAGCTACGAGCAGGCCATGTCCTGGTACGAGCTGGAGTCGGCGAACCTGATGGCCGTCGCCCGCGAGGCGGAGGCAGCCGGGCTGGACGAGATCGCCTGGCAGTTGGCGGCCGTGCTGCGCGGCATCCATATGCTGCTCAACCCGTTCGAGGACTGGCTGGCCATGGGACATATCGGGCTGCGGGCCGCGCGGCGGCTCGGTGACCGTGGCACCGAGGCCGAGATCCTGGAAAGCCTGGGCATGGCCTGCACCCAGTCCCACCGGCTGTCCGAAGCGGCGGACTTCCACGAGGCCGCCCTCGCCATCCGCCGCGAGCGCGGGGACCGGCTGGGCGAGGCGCTCTCCCTCAACGACGTCGGCCTGATCCGCCTCAGGGAGCGGCGGTTGAGCGATGCGAGGATCGGCTTCGACGAGGCGCTGACGCTCTTCCGGGAGATCGGCGCCCCTCAGTGGGAGGCCGTCGCCTTGGCGAACTCCGCCGAGGTGGCGTACGAACTCGGAGCTGCGGACCAGGCCCGTGACCTCGCGCAGAGTGCCCTGGAGATGTTCCGCGCGCTGGACAACAAGGGCGGCCAGGGCAATGTCCTTCGGCTGCTCAGCGCCGCCTCTCTGGACCAGGGCGAGCCGCAAGAGGCTCTTGGACACGCACGGCAGGCGGTGGACATCGCGGTGAGCCATCGCAACACCATGTGGGAGGGGTACTGGCTGCTCACGCTGGGGCGGGCCCAGCAGGCGACCGGCCACGCCGATGACGCCCTGGCCTCGTACCAGCGGGCCGCCGTCCTCCAGCGGCGGCTCGGTGACCGTTCACGCGAGGCACGAGCCTGGCAGGGCGCGGGAGAGGCGTACCAGCAGCTCGAACGGTTCGACGAGGCGGCCGACTTCCACCGCAGCGCGGCGGCGACGCATCGCGACCTGAGCAACGATTGGCAACTGGCCCTGGCTCTCGACGGGCTCGCCGCCGCGCTGGACGCGGCGGGCCGGTCCGACGAGGCGCGCACGCACTGGTCCGAGGCGCTGACCCTGATGGCCGGCTACGGGGATCCACGAGCCGCTGACCTCCATGCCCGGATCGGCCGCGCCCTGGAGCGAGCGTGACCGGCTACTCCGGTCGCTCCACGGACTGCGACTCTACGATCCACAGCGGCCCGTCCGCACAGTCGATCCGTACGCCCCCTTCGCCCGGGTCGGTACGCGTCCGCAGCACCGACACCCAGCGGCCGTTCACCTCAACGACGGGGCCGGGCGGGTCGTATACGCCGAACCGGGAGGCGCGGACCTGGTTGTGGATCTCCCGCGCGGTCCGGGTCCGGTCCACGCGGCGAAAGTCCTCCCCCATCCAGCCCGCGTAGGTCGCCTTCGCCTCGTCCTGCGGCTCGCCGACGTCACTGGCGTCAGCGGAGCCACCGGCGTCGACGCGCCGCAGGGCGAGTGGAATCAGTTCGCTGGTCAGGGCGTCCATGCGGGCCAACAGCTCATCCGGCACCACCTCGTCCTCCAGCGGCACACCGCCGCGCTGGACGATCACCCGCCCGGTGTCGAATTCCTCGTCCATCCAGTGGACGGTGACCCCGGTCTCGCGATCCCCGGCCCGGATCGCCCAATGGATCGGGATGGGGCCGCGGTGGCGCGGCAGTAAGGACGGATGGACGTTGATTCCGCCGAGCCGTGCCGCGTCCAGCACCCGGCGGGGGATCCGCCAGGGAAAGCCATTGCAGAGCAGCAGATCGGGCCGGTAGCCCGGCAGCGCCCGTGCCAGACTCGCGGCGCTGCGGGGTAACAGCAGGTCGACCCCCGCGGGAAGGGACTCCACAATGCCGGCCGCCGCGGTCGGCGCTCCCGGACCACTGCCGCGCCCGGGGCGCGACGCACGCGCGTACACATACGCGATCGGCTCGTGACCGGCCGCCTCGCATGCGCTCTGTGCGATGGCGAAGCCGTCGGCGGAGTGCGAGAACAGCACGATCCTGAGGCGTCCGCTCATAGCATCTCCTTGGGCGACCGGTCGGTTTACGCCGTAAAGAGTGTCATTCGGCAAGTGTGAACGCGGTTGCCTCAGGAACGGATCCGGCGGAACCATTCGGCGGACTGCCGCTGCGACAGCAGCACCACGATCACGATGCCGAACACCAACTCGACCAGGCCCGCCGGTTGACGCTGTCCCATCGCGCCGAACCCGACGGCGATCATCAAGGAAGCGAAGACAATCGCTGTCGTCCTGTTCCCGGGCCCGCTTTTACCGAACCGGAGCGCACATACAAAGCCGACGATCACGGGAAAACTCGCCCCGACGATCGCGCCGGCCTTCTCCGGGTCGCCGGACAGCACTACGCCGAGGGCGACGAGCCCGGCCATGACGAAGAACAGCACCTGCGCGGCCCGGACCGTCCCCGGCATGGTCATCGGCTGAGGCGGATATCCCGCCCCGGCCTGGGGGTTGTACGGGAGATGGGGCTGATAGGCACCGGGTGGCTGCGGACCGTAACCCGCGGGCGGACCGTATCCGACCCGTGGAGCCTGACCGGGGCCCTGGCCCGCGTCCCAACCTGGATGCTGTGGAGTGGACATGGCAGGGACGCTATCAACGACGCAGCGCGACGGTGTCATTGCGCTGCGGTCACGGGGGCCGGTGCGATGGTTTTGGGACACACGCTGCCAACGAGGCAGGCCCCGACAGTCGCTCCCGGGGCCCCTCAGGCTTCTGAGCTGCCTAGCGGTCGAACTCCCGCCGCTTGACGCCCCGGAGGAACGCCTGCCAGGCGCCTCCCGTGAACGTCAGGTGCGGGCCGCGCTTGTCCTTGCTGTCCCGCACGGCACGGCCGCCCCCGGTCGTGGCCGCAATCTCTACACAATTGCCCTCTTGCAGGGAATACGACGACTTCCGATACGGGCCGATAACCTCAGGAGTCACTTTTCCTCCTCGTTGCTTCGCAGTACGCGCCGGATGAGTCGTGATCTTTCAAGGGACCCCGGCAACAGTTTGCCCGGGGCGCCTCGAGCCTGAGCTGTCTAGCAGTCAAACTCCTGCCGCTTGACGCCCAGGAGGGTGCTTCCGAGGGGCGTCCGGGACTGGACAGAGACCCGGTGGGACTGGTTCGCCGACAGGGGCGCTCCGGCCCTGTTCCGGGGCGACGCGCTACTCCACGTGGATATCAACCCGAGCAACCTGCTCATCGGCCGGCGGTCCTGGGTCGTGGACTGGTCCTGGCCGACCAGAGGCGCGGCGTTCATCGATCCGGCCATGCTCGTGGTGCAACTCGTTGCCGCCGACCACACACCAAAGAGTGCCGAGTCGTGGGCGTCCAAATGCACGACGTGGACGAACGCCGACCCGGAGGCCATCGACGCCTTTGCCGTGGCCTACGCCCGCATGAACCGCCGCAGGGCCCTTCGGAGGCCCGAAGAGCGGTGGCTGGCAGCCATGGCTGAGGCAACCGAGGCGTGGGCCACACACCGAGGCGTACACCTGTGAACCGCTTCATCGGCGGCGGCCCGGGGCATGTGCGGACGCAGCCGGATCGATGACGGCGTCGAGGACGGCGTCGAGGACTTCAGGCGTCGTCCAGGAGGTCGTTCGCGGCGCGGTGGATCTTCGTCAGCGCGCTGAGCAAATGGCGCCGTTCGTCGTCGGTGAGGTCTGCGGTCACGGCTTCCTCCATGCGTCGGCGTTCCTGCTCGACCGGTTTTTGCAGGGCGCGTCCGGCGTCGGTGAGCCACAGTCTGACGAGGCGGCTGTCCCGGTCGTCGGGGCGCCGGGTGAGCAGGCCGGTGGCGGCCATGCGGGTGGCCATCTTGGTGACGGTGGGGGTGGTGACGTGGAGCGCCGCGGCGATCTCGCCCGGGGTGCGGCCGTCGTGTTCCCAGAGGGCCGCGAGGAGGTGGTTCTGTCCGAGGTGGAGGCCGTGCTCCCGCATGCCGCGCTCGGCCAGGGCCCGCAGGGTCTTCGACGTCTTGCTGTGCAGGTCCAGGAACTCGGGCATCGCGGCCTTCCGGTGAGGCGGTGTACGGGACGGGCACCCGAGGCCACCAGTCGATCGTTTGACGGCTAATCATTTCCCGGCTAACGTCCGGCCCGATGAACTCGTTAACCGGCAAATGACCGAAGGAGTGTCATGCTACTGCTCACCGGAGCCACCGGAAACATCGGCCGCGAACTCGTCCGCCAACTCGACGCGCAGGGCGCCGAATTCCGCATCCTCGTGCGCGACCCGGCCCGCGCCGCCGACCTGCCCCAGCGGGCCGAACGCGTCGTGGCCGACCTGGACGAGCCGACGACACTCACCTCCGCCTTCCACGGCGCAGACCGCCTGTTCCTGCTCACCCCGGGGATCGGCACCGCCCACACCGCACACGCGGTCACCGCCGCCCGGGCCGTCGGAGTACGCCACATCGTGCACCTGTCCTCCTTCAACGTCCTGGGCGACCCCATGCCCGCCATGGGCCGCTGGCACCGCGAACGCGAAAACCTCGTCCGCGCCTCCGGCATCCCGGCCACCTTCCTGCGCCCCGGCGGCTTCATGACCAACGCCCTGGACTGGCTGCCCACCCTCCGCGAAGCCCGCTACGTCCTCGACCCCATCGGCCCCGGCCGCTACGCACCCATCGACCCCGCGGACATCGCCGCCGTGGCCGCCCTCGCCCTGACCCAGGACGGCCACCAGGGCCAGGAATACGTTCTCACCGGCGCCGAGACGCTCACCATCACCGACCAGGTCCGCCTCCTCGCGGAAGCGACCGGGACCGCCATCAAGATCCGCGAGGTCGCCACAGCGGCCGAGGCGGTACGGTCCCGATTCCCCCACGGGGCACCGCCGGCCCTCGCCCAGGCCCTCATAGAAGGCTTCACCCTCATGCGCGCCGACACCACCGGACTCCGCACGGACACCGTCGAGCAACTCCTCGCCCGCAAGCCCCGTACCTTTGCCGCCTGGTGCGCCGCACACGCGGACGTGTTCCGGCGGGCACTCGACGCCTGAGCGCCCATCGGAAACAAGGCAAGCGCCCTTCGTCCCCGCCTGCTCAGAGTTTGCGGACGATGATGCGGCCGGTGTCGCCGCCGGAGGCGACGAGCGTGCCGTCCGCAGAGATCCTGACCGTATAGGTGCGCCCCGTGCCCAGGTCTCCTGGGCGGTGTGCGAAGGCGGGGTCACTGTGGCGGGTCACGGCGTCGACGACGTCGGTGTCGCCCCGTCGGCCGATGGCCAGGGTGGAGCCGTCGGGCGAGTACGCCCAGCCGTAGCAGGTGGCCCCGCGGTCGGCGAGAAACGGGTGCGGGAAGTGCCAGACGAGTTCGCCGGTCTCCAGGGAGTACGCGCGCGGGCCCTCGTGGGACTCGGGGTTGGCGACCAACAGCGTGTCGACGGGATCGAAGCCGATCGAATGCGGCTTCCGGTCCATCGGGATGCGGCGCACGACCTTTCGCCGGTCGATGTCCCAGATCTCGACCTCGGTGACCTCGGGGTCGTCGTCCTTGTACCGGGACCCCTTGGTGAAGCACAGCGCCATGAGTTTCCCGGACGGCGAAAGCGCGCCCGCCCAGCAGCGCATCGAGGGCCTTTCCCCGGACGTCGCGAACACGTCGTTCCCGTCCTGGTCGAGTGTGCCGACTATGCGGACGCGGTCGCCGGTGTCGAAGAGCAGCAGCCGCCGCCGGGCCGCGTCCCATGAAGGACGCACGCGGAAAGAGTTGAAGTGGGCGTCCTGGAACTCCCTGTATCGGGCGAGCACCCGGGTTTGCCCGCTTGCCGGATTGAACAGGCGCGTTTCCTCATTGAGCGCGTAGACGACGTGCTCACCGCCTGCGTCGAAGTGCACGGCGTGCACGAACGTCTGCCTATCGCCCACTGGCTCGGTGTGGATCAGCCGGCGGTGTCCGGTGCCGACGTCGATCAGGTGGATCTCGGCACCGTACGCGTCCTTGAGCATCGTGCCGATGACGATGGTCCGGCCGTCCGGAGACAGGTCGAACGCCTCGGCCCAGCACCGGTTCGGGACCTTGACGTCGAGCACGACGGCGCCGCGCGCCGCCTGGGCGGCGTCGGCGACGCGGGCGAAGCCCTCCCGCAGCTTCTTCCAGCACAGTTTCTCGAACTCCCGCTCCGCCTCGGGCTCGCTCGCGCACTCCGTCACGGTCTCCCGGGGCCGCCTTCCCTCGGTCCACGCCGAGCGGATCAGCCGGGAGCCCTCGACAGCGATCCGGTAGAACCTCACCTTTGCCGGGTCGGCCGACGACCTCATCGTTGTATCCAGGCTGGTCATGGCAGCTGAAGCTATACGGAGGAGCTGACACGGGACCGGCCCGGGTTCAACCCGGGGTTGAGGGTTGTCCGCTCATCGGCCCCGGGTCGCGGACCGCGGGCGGTGAAAAGTCTCCGGGGTCAGTTCAACGAAACACTCGAAGACATGAACTCCCCAGACATCAAACCGCCCAGGGCGGAGCCTGCCGTCAAGACCCACGACAACCGGCGGCGGTGGTGGACGCTGCTCGCGGTCAGCGCGGCCCAGCTTCTCGTGGTCCTGGACGGGACGATCGTGAACATCGCGCTGCCCTCCGCGCAGACCGCGCTCGGCATGTCCGACGCGAGCCGGCAGTGGGCGATCACCGCGTACGCCCTGGCCTTCGGCGGGCTGTTACTGATCGGCGGCCGGGTCAGCAGCGCGCTCGGCCACCGGCGCACGTTCATCATCGGCCTGGTCGGCTTCGCCGCCTCGTCCGCGCTGGGCGGAGCCGCGGTGAACCCCGGGATGCTCTTCGGGGCCCGGGCCCTGCAAGGGGTGTTCGCCGCCGCGCTGGCGCCCGCCGGGCTGTCGTTGCTGACCACGACGTTCACCGAGCAGCGCGAACGCGGCCGGGCGTTCGGTGTGTTCGCCGCGGTCGGGGCCGCCGGATCGGCCCTCGGCCTGGTCGCCGGAGGGCTGCTGACCGAGTACACGAGCTGGCGGTGGTGCCTGTACATCAACGTGCCCATCGCCCTGTTCGCCGTGGGCGGCACGGCGCTCGTGCCGGCGGACCGCCCGATCCGCGACGGCGGACGGCTCGATGTCGCGGGCGCGCTGCTCAGCGCCGCGGGCTTCGGCGCCGTGGTGTACGCCTTCAACGAAGCCGAGCCGCTCGGCTGGGGTTCGCCGAAGGTGCTGGCGCTGCTGGTCGGCGGTGTCCTGCTGCTGGCCGCGTTCGCCGCCGTCGAGGTGCGCGCCCCGAGCCCGCTGCTGCCGATGCGCGTGCTCTCGCACCGCGCCCGCGCAGGTGCGCTCGTCTCGATCACCCTGATGTTCGTCGCGATGTTCGGCTTCTACCTGTTCATGAGCTACTACACACAGACCGTCCTCGGCTACTCGCCGGTCCAGGCGGGCCTGACGCTCATCATCAACGCGCTGGCCGCCCTGCTCGGCTCCACGCTCATCGCCGGCCGGCTGCACGGACGCGTCCCGCCCGCGATGCTGATCCTGCCCGGGCTGATCGCCGCGGCCGCCGGGATGCTCATCCTGACCCGCCTGACGCCGCAGACCACGGACGTCCTGCCGCTGTATCTCGTACCCGCCCTGGTGCTCACCGGCCTCGGCCTCGGCTGCGTCCTGCCCCCGACCGCCGGCCTGGCCACCTCGGACGTGCACCCGTACGACATCGGAGCCGCGTCGGCCGCCTACAACGCCTCCCAGCAACTCGGGGCCGCGCTCGGCACCGCGCTGCTCAACACCATCGCGACCAGCGCCGCGGCCTCACACCTGGCCTCCGCGCGCCACGCCACGCCGACGGGGGCATCCGTGCACGGCTACACCACCGCCCTGACGGTCGGCTTCGGCATCCTCCTCGCCGCCGCGTGCGTCACGGCACCGCTGATCCTCAAACAACAGCGGTCATAAGATCAGTCCTCGATCCAGAACACGAGCGTGTCCATGGTGTGGCCGTACTTCAGGGAGGTCTGCCACTCCTCGTGCTCCACATTGAGTTTGTCGATGAGGAGTTCGGCGTGGCGGGTGAAGTCGTCGTCCATGCGGTCGAGTACAGCCGCATAGGCGTCGGCGACGGTCTTCGCCTTGGCCAGGGGGAGATAGCCGATGGCCGGGTAACCGTCCGCGGGGCCCGGCACCCCGAACGGGAGCAGCTCGGCGAAGTGCGCGAACAGGAAACTACGCGGCAGCAGGTCGGCGGGGACTCCCAGAGCCCGGAGCTCATCATCCATGAGGCCGAAGAAGGTCGACGGTTTGGAATACACGCCCACGTCGATGGGGTCGGATCCGGTGCGCCCGATGACGGCCAGCAGCGCGGTGTAGTACGCGTTGCCGGCACACTCGCCGTCCGCGTCGGCCCGGCCCGTGATGAGGTGTTCCAGGGCCTCGGGGACGGTGAGGCCCCAGTCGATGCCCTGGCGCTCGAGGTCGTGCTGGTCGGCCCGCGCCCGCTCGCGCATGGTGCCGAGGGTCTCCTCCTGGAGGGCGGTGAGTTCACCGCCCCGCACATAGGCGAGAGTCTCGCTCAGGGTGACCGTCTTCATCGTGATCGCTTTGCTCATGCGCCCATGTTCGCAAGCCCTACCGACACAGCCGTCGCCCAGCCGCGAACCGTTAGGGCGGCGCCGAACCGTCCCCGCCGTAGCGTCGGGACATGACACACACAACGCATGATGGTGCCGCCCGGCTGCGCGCCCTGCACCACCGGCCCGGCGCCCCACTCCTGCTGCCCAACGCCTGGGACTACGCCTCCGCGGCCGCCCTGGCGGCGGAGGGCTTCCCGGCGATCGGCACCACGAGCCTGGGCGTGGCCGCGGCCGCCGGACTGCCGGACGGGGCGGCCGCGACCAGGAACGCGACCTTGGCCCTGGCCCGCAGCCTCGGGCAGGGCTCCTTCCTGTTCACCGTCGACGCCGAAGGGGGCTTCAGCGACGACCCGGAGGAAGTGGCCGAGCTGGCCCGAGAGCTGTACGACGCGGGCGCGGCGGGGATCAACCTCGAAGACGGCCGGCCGGACGGCACCCTCGCCCCCGTGGAGCTGCACGCCGCGAAGATCGCCGCGGTCAAAGCTGCCGCGCCCGCACTGTTCGTCAACGCCCGCACCGACACCCACTGGCTCGGACGCCACAGGGAAGACACCGCGGCGCGCCTCGCGGCCTACGAACAGGCCGGGGCGGACGGGGTGTTCGTGCCGGGGCTGTCGGACCCGGACGGGATCGCCGCCCTGACGGCGGCCCTCCTCGTACCGCTGAACATCCTGTACACGCCGACCGGGCCCACCGTCGCCGAGCTGGCCGCGCTGGGCGTGCGCAGGGTCAGCCTCGGCTCGCTGCTCTACCGCAGTGCCCTGGCGGCGGCCGTGACCGCCGCGACCGCCATCCGCGACGGCCAGTCGACGGACCTCACAGCCCCCTCCTATGCGGAGGTACAGGCACTGGTGGCACGGACCACCAAAACGGATGGCTAATGTGCCGGCATGTCCGAGACCTCTGACCACGCCACGCCGGCGGCCGTACCCGGGCTGCGCTACATCGCCGACTGGCTCACTCCCCACGCCGGCGCGGCCTTGCTCGCGCGGATCGACGCGGCGTCATGGTCGGCGCAGCTGAAGCGGCGTGTGCAGCATTACGGCCATCGGTACGACTACGGCCGCCGCAGCGTGGCCGCCGACTCGGCGGAATCCGCGCCGCCGCTTCCGGACTGGGCCCGGGAGTTGGCCACCCGGCTGGTGGCCGAAAAGTTGATGGACGAAAAGGCGGAGCAAGTCATCGTCAACGAGTACCAGCCGGGGCAGGGGATCAGCGCCCACGTCGACTGCGTGCCGTGCTTCGGCCCGGTCGTCGCCGCGATATCCCTGGGTTCCAGCTGCCTCATGGACTTCACCGACCCCACCGACGCCACAAAGCTCGCGGTGCCCCTGGCGCCGGGCAGCCTGCTGGTCATGGCGGGCCCGGCCCGGTACACTTGGCGCCACGCCATCGCCCCGCGCAAGAGCGACCCCGGCGCGGCAGGCCGTGTCCCCCGCGGACGTCGGGTGTCGGTGACATTCCGCACCATCCAGCACTAAGTGACTCAGATCGCCCGGAAGTCCCGAACCGAGAAGCGCGGAGCGCGGCGTGGGGGAACCCGGCCGGCCAGCACAATCAGCCGGGCGGCGCGGTGGCGCTGGCCGGCGTAGGGGGCCAGCAGCTCCAGCATCGCCGCGTCATCAGTGCCGCGCTCGCCGGTGAGCGCATAGCCGATGATCTTCGGCAGATGCAGATCGCCGACCGTGATCGCATCAGGCGTCCCGTTGCTGCGCTGAAGGGTCTCCGCCGCCGTCCACGGCCCGATGCCCGGGATGGCCTGGAGCCGGGCCGAGGCGGCGGCGAGGTCCATGGCCGCGGCCTCCTCCAGGCGCCGGGCGACCCGTACGGCCCGCAGGATGGTCGACGAGCGCTTGGCGTCGACGCCGGCCCGGTGCCACTCCCAGGACGGGATCAGCGCCCAGGTGCGCGGATCGGGCATGATCCGCAGCCGCCCGGCGGGGCCGGGGGCGGGCTCGCCGTGGCGCTGGAGCAGCAGCCGCCAGCCCCGGTACGCCTCGTCGCTGGTGACCTTCTGCTCCAGGATCGAGGGGATCAGCGACTCCAGAACCAGACCCGTGCGGATCAGCCGGAGGCCCGGGTGACGGCGGTGTGCCTCGTGCACCAGGCGGTGGCGGGGGGTGAAGGCGGAGGGGTCGTCGTCGGCGCCGAGCAGGGCGGGCAGCCGCTCCAGCAGCCAGTCGGCGCCCGGCCCCCAGGCCTGCGCCTCGACCGCCTCGCCCCTGGGCACCACACGTAGCGTCCCCGCGCCCTCCGGGGTCCGGCTGGCGCGCCAGATGGCGCCGTCGGCGGACACCTGGAACGCCGGGTCGCCCGGTCCCCGCCGCAGCACGCTCAGGCTGCGCGCGAGGTCGTACGGACCGGAGGGGGTCCAGCTGCGGTGGGCGGGCACAGCGCCACCCTACGACCCGCGCGGGACGGGAGAGCCGGGGGACGGCGGGAGGGGGTGGGAATACAGGGGTGGTGCCCTGGACGCTTACGCATATGTGTGGCGCCACGCTTCCGGGTAAGACCACGCTTCCGGGCACCGGCGCCGTAAATACGCGGTCCAGGGTGACAGCCCCTTAAGGCCCCGCCCCCGCACCCACCGCACACCAGCCACCCACAAGCCGCAGCCGGCAGGCCACCCCTACTGATCGGACGAGAACCGCAGCGCCCCCGCCGGAATGTCCGCCCCGCACCACACCCGCACGCCGTCCCGCAGTTCGTTGTCCGGCCCCACCAGCGCGCCGTCCCCGACCACCGCGCCCTGGAGCACCGTACGGGCCCCGATCCGGGCCCGCGCGCCGATGAGGGAGTCGCTGACCTGCGCGCCCTCCTCGACCACCGCGCCGGCCAGCACCGTGGAACCGTCGATGCGGGCGCCCGCGCCCACCCGGGCCCGGGGCCCGATGACCGTGCCGCCGGTGAGCTTGGCGTCGCGCGCCACGAACGCGCTGTCCAGGACCAGCCGGTCGCCGCAGCGGCCGGGCACCGCCGGGGAGGGGGCGCGGCCGAGCACGAGGTCGGCGGAGCCGCGTACGAAGGCCTGGGGGGTGCCGAGGTCCAGCCAGTACGTGGAGTCGACCATGCCCTGGAGGTGGGCGCCCGCGGCCAGCAGGCCGGGGAATGTCTCGCGTTCGACGGAGACGGAGCGGCCGGCCGGGATGGCGTCGATCACCGAGCGGTTGAAGACGTAGGCGCCCGCGTTTATCTGGTCGGTGACGATCTGCTCGGCGGTCTGCGGCTTTTCGAGGAAGGCGGTGACGCGCCCGGTGGCGTCGGTCGGCACCAGACCGTACGCGCGCGGGTCGGTGACGCGGGTGAGGTGCAGGGAGACATCGGCGCCGGTGGAGCGGTGGGTGTCGACGAGCGCGCCGATGTCGAGCCCGGTCAGGATGTCGCCGTTGAAGATCAGCACCGGATCGTCCGGGCCCGAGCGCAGCCGCGCGGCGACGTTGCGGATCGCGCCGCCGGTGCCCAGCGGCTCCTCCTCGGTCACGTATTCCAGGTGCAGGCCGAGTGACGAGCCGTCACCGAAGTACGGCTCGAACACCTCGGCCAGATACGACGTGGCCAGCACGATGTGCTCGACGCCCGCCGCCCGGGCGCGCGCCAGCTGGTGCGTGAGGAACGGGACGCCGGCCGCCGGGACCATCGGCTTGGGGGTGTTCACCGTCATCGGCCGCAGCCGGGTGCCCTTGCCGCCGACCAGGAGGATCGCTTCTGGCGTCGATGGCGCTGTGGTCACGTATCGTCTCTGCTTCCTGCTGGGGCTTAGCCGGGGTCGGCGGCCAGTGTATGCAGACCGTGAGCGCCCGCCCGCGCCTGGTCAGCGGCCCTGCGGTCAGCGGCCTTGCAGCCGGGCGGCCGTGCTGCGCACGGTGCCCAGCTTGCCGTAGAGGCCCGCTCCCGGGCACTCGGTGTTGTATCCGTCGCGGTGTCCGGAGATGACGCGCAGCTTGGCCTTGGTGCCCTTCTTGTACCTGTTCCCGCCGGCGGACTTCAGATGGGTGGTGCCGCGGGGATTTTTGCCGAACAGGCCGAGCTTCCAGGCGGTGAGCTTGGCCACGGCCTTGACCGCCTTGCCGGCGGGCTTCTTCGCGGAGTAGGTGCCGAGGACCGCGATGCCCATGCTGTTCTTGTTGAAGCCGCGCGTATGGGCGCCCTGAACGGCCTTGGTCACTCCCCCGGACCGGCCTTCGTAGATGTTTCCGCACTTGTCGACGGCGAAGTTGTAGCCGAAGTCACGCCACTTCATGCTCTGGACGTGATACCGGTAGATGCTTCGCATAATGGACGGCGCCTGCGAGCAGCTGTACGCGTTGCCGGTGACGGTGTGGTGGACGAAGGCCACCTTCACGGTCTTGGTGTAGCGATGGCCCTTCTCACGCAGCTTCTCGTCGGCGCCCCAGCCCGCGCGGGTGACGATGCGGGGCCGCGGCGCGGTGTGCGGGCGGGCGGCGCTGGTGTCCGGCGGCTCCGCGGGGAGCTCCCGCGGGGGCGGGGTGTCGGCGCCGGGGTCGGAGGTGGGCCGGGAGGGCTCGGGCTCGGGCGGCTGCTGGAGCTCCGGGGGCGCCGAGGGGTACTCGGGGTCGCCCGGGGCCTCGGCGGACGCGGCGGGATCCTCGGAGGAGTTGGGATCGGAGCCGGGGTCGTAGCCGGGATCCGAGCCGGGGTCGGTCGTCAGCGGCCGGGAGAGCGTGGTCGGTGCCCGGCCGGGGTCGACGAGCTCCAGGCGGAGCCCGGAGGGCAGGCGGGCCGGCTGGGCGGCGAGCAGACGGGAGCCACCGCTGGGGCGGACCCGGGCCTGGACGCCGTCCGAGTCGCCGACCCACAGGGGCGTGGTGCCGCCGCGCCGGCGGCTGCCGCCGCCCTCGGACGAGTCGGGGTCGGGGGCGTCGTCGTCGACCGCCTCCAGGTCGCGCCAGGCCGACCAGGCGCCGGTGTCCGCCGCACGGGTGCGCACCTGCACCTGGCCGCGCAGCCGGGCGGAGGCGTCGTCCCAGACCACGCCGACGAGGGAGAAGGGCCGCACGCTCCGTGGCGCGACCCCCTGCACGGGCCCGGAGGACATCACCGCGCCGCGGTTGAGGCCGCCGCCACCGAGCGGCAGCAGGGGCAGCGACTGGGTGCCGCCGGCCGGGTCCGCACCGGCCGCGCGGTCCGCGCGGGCCGGGGGCGGGTTGAGGGCGAGGGGGAGGGCGAGGGCGAGGGCGGCGGTGCACACGACGCCGATCGAGGATGCCAGAAATGCACGCATGGTGAAAATCCTGGACATAACGCAACAAATGTGTCCATTCGAGAGGGCGGCGGAACGGACCCCGATCAGGGGTCCCCGACCCCGCACACCGCGTCCGGCGCACCCCGGCGCCGCGTACCCTGACGCCGATGAACGCTACCGACCACACCCCCGCCGACCTGCTGCGATCCGCGCTCGCCGCGGATCCGGCGCGTCCGCTTGTGACCTTCTACGACGACGCGACCGGCGAGCGCGTCGAACTGTCCGTGGCCACCTTCGCCAATTGGGTGGCGAAGACCGCCAATCTCCTCCAGGGCGAGCTGGCCGCCGCACCCGGCGACCGGCTGGCGCTGCTGCTGCCCACCCACTGGCAGACCGCGGTGTGGCTGCTGGCCTGCTCCTCCGTGGGCGTGGTGGCCGAGGTGGGCGGCGACCCGGCCGCCGCCGACCTCGTGGTCAGCGGCCCGGACACGCTGGAGGAGGCGCGCGCCTGCTCCGGGGAGCGGGTGGCGCTGGCGCTGCGCCCCCTGGGCGGGCGGTTCCCGCAGCCGCCGGAGGGCTTCATCGACTACGCCGTGGAGGTGCCCGGCCAGGGCGACCGCTTCGCGCCGTACGCGCCGGTGGACCCGCACGAGGCCGCGCTGGCCGTGGGCGGCCTCGAGCTCACGGCCGCGGAGCTGGTGGAGCGGGCGCGCGCGGACGCCGCCGGGCAGGGGCTCGGCCCCGGCTCCCGGGTGCTGTCCGGGCTGCCGTACGACACCTGGGAGGGGCTGTCGTACGGGCTGTACGCGCCGCTGGCCGCGGGCGGCTCGGTGGTGCTGTGCCGCCACCTGGACCGGCTGGACGAGGACCGCCTCGCGGAGCGCCGGGCGAGCGAGCGGGTCACCGCGACCGCGCCGCAGCCGCGCACGCCGTAGCCGCCCGCGCCGTAGCCGCCCACGCCGCACCCGCGCACGCCGCGACGCCGCAGAGCCCGCCCCACCCCTGACCCGTCCGACGGACCCGTGGGCCGAGCCCACGGGCTCCGCCACCCACCCCGCGCGATGATCGACGCGATGTACAACCATGTGCGGGGCTCGTACGTCTGCTCCAGTAATCACGGCCCCGGCATCGGGCCGATACCGCTCCTCCCGGTCGAGGAGGGGGACGGGTGGGAGGACGCAGACGTGACAACGGACAGTGCGAGCAGCGAGACACCGGAACGAAGACCGCGCCGCCGCCGCTGGCTGCGCGTACTCGCGCTCACGGTGGCCCTGCTGGTGCTGTCCGGGGCCGGGGCGGCGTGGTGGCTCTACGAGCGCCTCGACGGCAACATCAAGACCGACACCCGCACCACCAACGAGCTGCGGAAGTACGAGGCCGAGCGGCCGGTGGCGGTGGTCCGGGACGCACAGAACATCCTGCTCATCGGCTCCGACAACCGCGGCGGCAAGGGCAATGGCAAGTACGGCCAGGACACAGGCACCCAGCGCTCGGACACCACGATCCTGCTGCATCTCCAAGCGGACGGAAAGAGCGCGACCGCCGTCTCCATCCCGCGCGACCTGATGGTGGACATCCCCAGCTGCACCGGGCCCGACGGGACGCGAGCCAAGGCCAGGTTCGCCCAATTCAATTGGGCGTTCGAATTCGGCGGGGCGGCCTGCACGATCCGCACCGTCGAAAAGCTCACCGGCATCCGCCTCGACCACCACATGATCGTGGACTTCCGCGGCTTCAAGAAGATGGTGAACGCCGTCGGCGGCGTCGAGGTGTGCCTGAAAGAGCCCATCGACGACGACGAGGCGCATCTGAAGCTGCCCGCGGGCCGTCAGACGCTCCGCGGCGAGCAGGCCCTCGGCTATGTCCGGGCGCGCTACAGCATCGGTGACGGCAGCGACACCGAGCGTATCGGCCGGCAGCAGCAGTTCCTCGGCTCGCTTGTGAAGAAGTTGCAGAGCAATGGTGTGCTGCTCAATCCCCGCCGGCTGTACCCGGTGCTCGACGCGGCGACCTCGTCACTGACCACGGATCCGGGTCTGAACTCGCTGAAGGACCTGTACGATCTGGCCCGCGGAATACGGCACATCCCCCGTGAGAAGATCCGCTTCCTCACGATTCCGCGGCAGCCCTACACGTACGACCGGAACCGCGATGAGCTGGTCCAGCCCGACGCCGACCGGCTGTTTCGGCAACTGAGGCTCGATCATCCGGTATCGGTGGCGAAGACGGTCACCCACGCGTCCGGCGACGATCCGAAGAGCGAGAAGAGCGAGAGGTCGACGCCATACGAGGGAACCACCGCAGCTCATGACATGTGCGAGTAAAGCTGCCAAAAGGTACGCTCAACAGTTCCCCAGAGTTCTCGAAAGGATTGGGCAGATTGCCCAGTTGTAGGGAAGTGGAATTTGTCACCAGCGTCGCTTGACGCTGAACTGGGCGGATAGTGTGAGCGATCCGGTGCGCTTACCAGGTGGCCGCGCACTATTTTTTGACGATCGACCGAGCGCCTTGAGGGGGAGGCGCCGCGTGGCACCAACGGAGGACTCAGGGGACCGTGGACGCGCAAGGCCATGGGCAGGCGGACGACTTCGATCCCGCCGATCAGTGGGTGTTCGACCCGAACACCGGCAGCTATGAGTTGCGGCTGAATCCTGCCGGGGAACCGGCAGATATCTCTCCCCAGGACCGGCCGGCCCCGAGACCCCGGAGCCGTCGCCGCGCCCCCGAACCCGACCCCGAGCCGCCGCCGTCCCGCGGGCGGCGCCGGGCGGCGGGTAAAGCGGAGAAGGCGGAGAAGCCGGCCGGGCCCACCAGCCGCCGCAAGCCGAAACCGAAGAAGTCCAAGGGGAAGAAGGTCCTGTACTGGACCAGCGGAACCCTCGCCTTCATCCTGGTCGGCGGGTCCGTCGCGGCGTACCTCGTCTACCAGCACCTCAACGGCAACATCAAAAAGGTCGACGTCGGCGAGAACAACGCCGCGGTCAGCGACGGCCCGATGAACATCCTGGTCATCGGCACCGACAAGCGCGACGGCAAGGGCAACGAGGGCTACGGCGACGCGGGTAGCGTCGGACACGCCGACACCACCCTCCTCTTCCATGTCTCCGAGGACCGGACGAACGCCACCGCGCTGAGCATTCCGCGCGACATGATCACGGACGTCCCGGAGTGCTCCACCAAGCAGGAGGACGGCTCGCGCAAGAAGATCTCCGGCGACCAGGGGGTCCGCTTCAACACCAGCCTCGGGCAGAAGGGGCGCGACCCCGGCTGCACCTGGGCGACGGTCGAGAAGCTCACCGGGCTGGAGATCGACCACTTCATGATGGCGGACTTCAACGCCGTCAAGACGCTCTCCACCGCGGTCGGCGGGGTCGAGGTCTGCCTGGGCAAGGACATCAACGACCCCAAGTCGCATCTGAAACTGCCCAAAGGGCGGCACACCATCGAGGGCGAGGACGCCCTGGCGTTCGTCCGGACCCGGCACAGCGTCGGCTACGAGAGCGACCTGGACCGGATCAAGCTCCAGCAGCAGTTCCTCAGCTCGATGATGCGCAGTATGAAGTCCAAGGGCACGCTGACCAGCCCCTCAAAGATGTGGGACCTGGCCAACGCCGCCACCAAGGCGCTCACGGTGGACACCGGCATCGGCACCGTGAACAAGCTGAAGGACCTGGCGCTGAACCTCAGCAAGGTCGATCTGAAGAACGTCACCTTCGTCACGGTCCCCGTGTACGACAACACCGACGGCGCGACGGTGCTGCTCGACAAGGCCAAGGCGGAACCGCTGTTCGCCATGGTCAGGCAGGATGTCTCGCTGACCGAGGTGAAGAAGAAGGAGAAGGCCGACAAGGCGAAGCAGGCCGCCAAGCTCAAGGGCCCCAAGGCCGACCCGGCGAACGTCCGGGTGAAGGTCCTCAACGGCAGCGGGCAGATGGGCGCGGCTCAGGAGACCGTCGACTGGATGCAGAACACCGAGGGGATGATCCGCTCCAGCAACGGCGGAAACGCTTCGGCGGAGCTGAAGAAGACCACGCTGGAGTACGCGCCGAACCAGGCCGACCAGGCGCGCCGCCTGGCCGACAGCATGGGCCTGCCGGCCTCCGCTCTGAAGGAGGGCACCGAGGACGCTGCCCCCATGGCGGAGATGACCTTGACCCTCGGCGCGGACTTCAAGGGCGCCGGCACACCGATCAGCGCTCCGGCAAAGGCGCCGAAGGACATCCAGCGGGTCGAGGCGGACGACAAGAGCGTCTGCGCCAAGTGATCACACCCGGCCATCGGAGCATGCTGCACCCATCGGGCCGGAACCACCATTGATGAACAGGGGAGGCCCGGTGCGGCAGAGCAGTGTGCGCGGGGAGGGCGCCCGTCGGCGGGCGCCCGGCCCCCGCGACGGGGGCGGGGACCGCAAACCACGCGAGGAAGACGGGACCAGGGCACCGCAGGACGCCGGGGCCGAGGGCGGCGGGGACGCCGGAGCCAAGGACGCCGCGGGCGCCGCCGGTGCGGGGGCCGGCGGGGGCCGCGCGGAGTCCCGGCGCGCCTCGCGTACCGAGGCGCAGGGCGGCGGACGCCGCCGGAAGGGCAAGGGGCCGCGCCGCAAGAGGAGCCGAGGCGTGCGAATACTGCGCTGGACCGCGCTGACCCTGGCCGTGCTGATAGTCGGCGCCGCCGGCGCGGGCTACCTCTACTACCAGCACCTGAACGGCAACATCAAGAAGGAGGACCTGGACCTCGGCGACAGCAACCTCACCAAGCCGGAGCCGAACGCCGCGGGCCAGAGTCCCCTCAACATCCTCCTGATCGGCCAGGACAGCCGGAACGACAAGGAGAACCTCAAGCTCGGCGGCGCCAAGCAGGACGTCGGCCGCAAGGGGCTCGCCGATGTGCAGATGCTGATCCACGTCTCGGCCGACCGCAGCAACATGTCGGTGATCAGCATCCCGCGCGACACCCGGGTCACCATCCCCAAGTGCACCGACCCGAAGGACGACCAGGTCTACGAGAAGACGTTCGCGCCGATCAACGAGTCGCTCACGCACGGCGGCCCCGGCTGCACGGTGGCCACCTGGAAGGAGCTCACCGGCATCTACATCGACCACTTCATGATGGTCGACTTCAAGGGCGTGGTGTCCATGGCGGACGCCATCGGCGGCGTCCCGGTGTGCGTGGACAAGAACATCTACTCCCACGACAGCAGGGGCCACGGCTCCGGTCTGCGGCTGGAGAAGGGCACCACCCCGGTCAAGGGCGAGCAGGCCCTCGCGTGGCTGCGGACGCGCTACGGCTTCGAGGACAACACCGACATCGGCCGCGCCAAGGCCCAGCACATGTACATGACGTCCATGATCCGGCAGCTCAAGTCCGGCACCAAGCTCTCCGACCCGGGCCAGCTGATGGACCTGGCGGAGGCCGCGACCAGCGCGCTGACCGTCGACCGCAGCCTCGGCACCGTCAAGAAGCTCTACGACCTCGGCAACGACCTCAAGCGGGTGCCGACCAAGCGGACCACCATGGTCACCATGCCCTGGGAGTACCGCAACGACGGCGAGTACGTGGTGCCCAAGCCCGGCGACGCCGAGAAGACCTTCTCGCTCATCCGCAACGACACCGCGCTGGACGGCAAGGACAAGAAGAAGCCCGACAAGGTCCCGGCCCCCAGCGAGCCCAAGGGCGAGCTCCCGGTGGTCGTCCAGAACGGCACCGCGTCCACCGTCCTGGGGCCGGCCTCCGGTCGGGCCACCGCCATCACCGATGAGCTGATCCGGCTCGGCTACGCCGCGGCCAAGGCCAACACGGAGCTGACCTCGCAGGCCGACACCACCATCAACTACCCGGCCGAGGCCAAGCAGGGCGACGCGCTGGCCGTGGCCAAGGCGCTGGGGCTGCCGAAGAGCGCGGTGAAGGAGTCCCAGTCGGTCGCCGAGGTGACGCTGGTGGTCGGCAACGACTGGCGCGAGGGCGCGGCCTACCCGAAGTCGGACGCCACCGACGAGGACAAGGCGCCCAAGATCGACGACAAGATCAACGGCGAGGAGAAGAAGTGCATGAACGTCAACCCGGGCTACACGTTCTGAGCCTCCCCGAGCGCATCTGAGCAGCGCGAAGGGGCCGGATCCCGGGATCCGGCCCCTTCGCCGTACACAGCCGCCGGCTGCCGGCTGCTAGCTGCTCATGACCGCCGGGCGGCGGCTGGCGATGACCTTCTTGGCGAGCGCGCGGGGGCTGGTGAGGAAGCCCCAGCCCCACGACATGTGCATGGTCGCCAGCGCCACCGGGATCTGGAGCCGGGCCTTCACCGGGAGCCCCTTGCCGGCCGGGACGGAGCCCGCCGCGATGGCCGCCAGATAGCCGCCCGGCACCAGCAGCCCCCACGGGGTCAGCGCGGCGCCCACCACGACGCCCGCCGCGATGGCCACGACGGCGGTCGGCGGCGCCAGATAGCGCAGATTGATCGAACCCTGGTGGAAGCGGGCCACCACATGGCGCCAGCGGCCGTAGTTCCTGTACTGCTTGGCCAGCTCCCGCACATTGGGGCGCGGCCGGTACGAGACCTTGAGCTCGGGCGAGAACCAGATCAGCCCGCCCGCCTCGCGGATCCGGAAGTTCAGCTCCCAGTCCTGGGCGCGGATGAACTCCTCGTTGTAGCCGCCCTGCCGCTCCAGCACCTCACGCCGGAAGACTCCGAGGTACACGGTCTCGGCCGGGGCCGCCTCGCCGCCGGTGTGGAAGGCGGCGTTGCCCACGCCGATCTTGGAGGTCATGGCGGCGGCGACGGCGCGCTCCCAGTCGTTCTCGCCCTCGGCGTGCATGATGCCGCCGACGTTCTGCGCGCCGGTCTCCTCCATGAGCCGCACGGCGGTCGCGATGTAGTGGGGCGAGAGCATCCCGTGGCCGTCGACCCGCACCACCACCGGGTGGCGGGATGCCTTGATCGCCGCGTTCAGCGCGGCGGGGGTGCGGCCCGTGGGGTTGGGGACCGTGTGCACCCGCGGGTCCTCGCGCACCAGCTCGGCGGCGATCTCGTCGGTGCGGTCCGTGGACGGGCCGAGGGCGATCACCACCTCCATCTCTCCGGCGTACTCCTGCTCCAGGATGTGCCGGACGGAGTTGCGCAGATGGCGTTCCTCATTGAGCACCGGCATGATCACGGAGACCGCCGGGAGCTGATGCGGGGGCATGGCACCTCGGAGCTCGGGGGGTGGGTGATCCCCCAAAAGACTACGGTTGTCGATTTTCGAAAGGTCACGTTACCGCGAATGGGGGACACCGGAGCGCGCCGCCCGGGTGGCAGCGGGCGGGGCGGGCGGCGTGGGGCCACCGCGCCGCTCATCGTATGGACCTACGGTGTCGGCGGTTGTGCCCCGTAAGCCCCCCCCCGCAGGCCCGTCAGCCCCGCCAGGCCCGTCAGCCCCGCCCGTCACGGAGGTCACCCACAGTGAGCGCACCGGCCCGCCCGCCGCGTCCCCGGCAGTCCTCCCGGCCCCGCTGGGGCCTGCGGATCGCCACGGGCGTCGCCGCCCTGGTGCTGCTCGCCGCGGGTGTCGGGCATCTGCTGGTCGCCGAGCTGGAGTCCGGCATCCACCGGGTCGACGCCTTCGGCGGCCTCGACGACCGGCCGGTCGACAGCGACCGCGGCGTCAACTTCCTGGTGGTCGGCACGGACGGCCGGGACAAGATCACCCGCGCGCAGAAGCGGCGCTACCGGCTGGGCGGCGCCCCCTGCCACTGCACCGACACCATGATGCTGGTGCATCTGTCGGCCGACCGGGACCGCGCCAGCGTGGTCAGCCTCCCCCGCGACTCGTACGCCCGGATCCCCGCGTACACCACCCCGTCGGGGCGGGTGCGCCCCGCGCATCCGCAGAAGCTCAACGCCGCCTACGCCGAGGGCGGCCCCAGCCTGACCGTACGCACCGTCGAGCACATGACCCGGGTGCACATCGACCACTACCTGGAAGTGGACTTCACCAGCTTCATGAAGACCGTGGACGTGGTGGGCGGGGTGACCGTGTGCACGACCCGGCCGCTCGAGGACCGCTACACCGGGCTGAACCTGCCGGCCGGCACCCACGCCCTGGACGGCGGCCAGGCGCTCCAGTACGTACGCTCCCGGCACCTCGACGGCGCCGCCGACCTGGGCCGGATCCGCCGCCAGCAGCGCTTCCTGGCCGCCGTGATCCACCAGGTCACCGGGAGCGGCACCCTGCTGAACCCGGTGAAGTTCGGCCGGGTCGCGGCCACCCTGCTCGGCTCGGTCCGCGCCGACCGCGGCTTCGGCGCGGCCGACATGGTCGCGCTCGGCCAGGCCATGCGCGGCTTCACCGTCGAGTCCTCGGAGTTCGTCTCCGTCCCGGTCCGGCTGCCCGGCACCCCGGTCAAGGGCCTCGGTTCGACGCTCCGCTGGGACCGGGTGCGGGCCGCGCGCCTGTTCCGGGCCCTCCGCCAGGACCGCCCGCTCGCCGTCCGCCGCCCCGAGCGGCTCCGGGCCACCCTGGTCGACGTGCCCCCCTCCCAGGTCCGGGTCCAGGTGTTCAACGGCACCCACACCACGGGGCTGGCCCGGCGCACCCAGCGGGCGCTGCGCGCGGGCGGCTTCGCCACCGTCGGGACCCCGGCGGACGCGGCGTCCCAGGGCGTGCGGCACACGCTGATCGAGTACGACCCGATCTGGAACCGCTCGGTGCGCTCCCTGGCGGCCGCGCTGCCGGGCGCCCGGCTCAAGCCCGTGGCCCGGCAGGGGTCGGTGATGCGGGTGACGCTGGGCACGGACTTCCGGGCGGTGCACCCGGTGCGGGCCGAGGACCCCACGGCGGAGCGGGGCGCTGCCAAGGCCGTCACTGGCGCCGAGGTCGCCTGCCCTTAGGGGTGCGGGGGTTGCCGGTACCGCGCACGGGGCGGGTGGGGCGGCTCCCGGCGGGCTGTGGTTCCCCGCGGCCCGAGCCCGCGGCGCGCCGCAGGCCCACCGACAGCCCGATCAGGGCGGTCGTCAGGCCGATGGTCTGGCTGCACAGGCCCACCCAGGCGGTCAGGATCGCCGGCGAGTTGGCCTGGAGCGTCGTCCCCTGGGCCGACCGCGGCCCGGGGAGGCCGGAAGGGAGGCCGGTGGGAATGCCGGAGGGGAGGCCTGGCGTGCCGTGCAGGGCCGCGGGGGTCATGACCCGCCCGGTCGGCCCCTGCTGCCCGCCCGGCGGCTGTTGCTGGGGTTGCTGCTGGGGCTGCTGGGGCTTGGGTTGTTGCGGCTGGGGTTGCTGTGGCTGATGCGGCGAGCGTCCGCTGGCGGGGGGCGACGTCGGTGGTGACGTCGGCGGTGATGTCGGGGGTGGCGTCGGGTGCCCGCTGACCGTCGCGGTCCGCGTCGGCGTGGTCGGCGTCGAGGTGCCCGAGGCCGTGGAATGGACGGGGTTGGGCTGGGGGGAGACCGTGCGGACGGGCCTGACCGTCAGCGTGACGAGACCGCCCGCGTTGATGATCGTCCCGCCGGCCAGCAGCCCGAAGGCGACGAGCAGCAGGGTGGCGGGGAAGTACAGAACGGCCAGGGACCCTGCTCGGGGAAGGCGCGGCATGCGCCCACTGTACGAACCAACAGTGACGGCGCGATCGCGCACCGTTGCGCCTGTCGGGGGCAACCCCGCCGGGGCGCTCAGTCCTCGATGCCGTCGGCGGCCCGCTGGGCGCGCAGCTCCTTGATGGCGCGCCGCCGGGCCAGCCGGTGCGTACGCCGGATCTGGGCCTCCTCGTACCGCCGCTTGTCCCGCTCGGTCTCCGGTATGACCGGCGGCACGGCCCGCGGCCTGCCGTCGGCGTCGACGGCCGCGAAGACCAGATAGGCGCTGCCGACCTGGGTGGCGGGCGTGGACTCGTTCCACCGCTCGGCCATCACTCGCACCCCGACCTCCATCGAGGACCGCCCGGTCCAGTTCACCTGGGCCTTCACATGGACGAGGTCCCCGACCCGGACCGGCTCCAGAAAGGCCATCTCGTCCATCGAGGCCGTGACGGCGGGACCCTCGGAGTGCCGCCCGGCGACCGCCCCGGCCGCGTCATCGACCAGTTTCATGATCACGCCGCCGTGCACGGTACCGAGGAGATTGGTGTCACTGCCGGTCATGATGTGGGAGAGCGTGGTGCGCGAGGCGGAGGTGGGCTTACCCGGAATGTCTGACTCCGGATTCGAGGCCTGAATGGTCATGCGCTCAACCATATGCCGGGCAGATTCTTATCAGGTCTGCAACAGCCGTGCCCCGATCCGGCACCCGCCCTGTAAGGGTGACGACCCGGGAAGGCACACTTCCCTGCATGAATGATTGGCCCGACGGATGGACGAGCGACCGCAGGGACCGGTACGGCAGCGGCAGCGGCAGCGCCGAACCGGAAGGCGCCCGCGCCATGCCGCATGTGCGGCGTGCGGGCCAGGGTGCCGGCGGTGCGCCGCGGCAGGCCGAGCCGCCGCTGCCCCCTGAGATGTCGCCGCGCGGCCCCGTCCCGCACCAGCAGCGCCAGCAGGCGTCCCAGGACTTCGACGGCTACGGCGGCGACGACGGCTACAACACCGGCCAGGTCTACGGCAACGGCGCGGGCGGCCACGGTGGCCCGAGCGGCCCGGGCGGGCCCGGTGGCCACGGCGGCGCCCCGCGCGCGGCCCGGCCCAAGAACTGGAAGCGCCGGATAACCATCGGCCTGGTCACCTTCCTCGTGCTGCTGCTCGCGGTCGGCGTCGGCACGTACTTCTGGGCCGACTCCAAGCTCCGGCGCGAGGTGGACCTCGGCAAGGTCGAGGACCGGCCGGAGGGCGGCAAGGGCACCAACTATCTGATCGTCGGCTCGGACAGCCGCGAGGGCCTGTCCGCCGAGGAGAAGAAGAAGCTGCACACCGGCTCCGCCGACGGCCGCCGCACCGACTCGATGATCCTCCTGCACGTCGGTGACAACGGGAACACCATGGTCAGCCTGCCCCGTGACTCCTGGGTCACCATCCCGGCCTTCACCGGCCCGGACACCGGCAAGCGCTACCAGCCCTCGCAGAACAAACTGAACGCGTCCTTCTCCATGGCGGGCCCCGAGCTTTTGGTCCGCACGGTCGAGTACAACACCGGCCTGCGCATCGACCACTACGCGGAGATCGGCTTCGACGGCTTCGCCAAGATCGTCGACTCGGTCGGCGGCGTCGAGATCGACATCCCGCAGGACATGAAGGAAAAGAACTCCGGCACGGACTTCAAGAAGGGCAAGCAGACGCTGGACGGCCAGCAGGCGCTCGCCTTCGTGCGCCAGCGCTACGGCCTCGCCGGCGGCGACCTGGACCGCACCAAGAACCAGCAGAAGTTCCTGTCCGCGCTGGCCAACAAGGCCGCCACGCCGAGCACCATCCTCAACCCCTTCAAGCTCTACCCGACCCTGGGCTCCGGCCTGGACTCGCTGATCGTGGACAAGGACATGGGCCTGTGGGACGTGAAGGACATGTTCTTCGCGATGAAGGGCGTCTCCGGCGGTGACGGCAAGCAGATGAACATGCCCGTCTCCAACCCGGGCCTGGCCACCTCCAAGGGCAGCGCGGTCCAGTGGGACATGCCGAAGGTCAAGCAGCTGATGCAGGAGCTGAAGAACGACGAGAAGGTGACCGTCTCCAGCAACTGATCCTTCCGCTGACGCGAACGGCTGCCGCACCGAACCGGGTGCGGCAGCCGTTCGCGTTTCACCAGACGTCTGAGGGGCCCGGGCGGGCCGGGCCCTTCAGGGCGTCAGTCGCACATGGGCAGGGTCTCCTTCGTCACCGTGAAGTACACCGGCGGAAAGTCCGCCGCCTCGAACACCGCCTCGTCCTTGGACAGCAGCGTCATATAGCCCGCCATGGCGTTGCCCGCTTCCGGTGCATTGCCCTCGACCCGCTTGCCGACGCCGGAGCCGACTCCGGAGATCTTCCAGGTCCTGCCGCCGAAGGTCGCCCATGCGATGCCGCAGTGGCCGGGCATGTCGTACGGGTACGCCACCTGCACCTTCGGCCGCTTCGGCCCCTTCTCCCAGCGCTCCCCCGCCATCTCCCGCGCCTTCAGCCGCTCCTCGGTGGGCGGATCCTCCTTCGGCCCGCCACCCCCGCCACACGCGGCCCCGCCCAGCGCCAGCGTCAACACCAGCGCCCCCACGCGAACTCTGCCCACCGTTGCCCCCCTGCCCGTGGCTCCACCACTGTGTGGCGCTTCGACGACCAGAGGCGACAGCCGGTTCCGCGGTGGGCCTTACGAGCCTTACGGCAGGTTGCGCGCCATCACGATGCGCTGGACCTGATTCGTGCCTTCATAAATTTGCGTGATCTTGGCGTCGCGCATCATCCGCTCGACCGGGTAGTCGCGGGTGTAGCCGTAGCCGCCGAGGAGCTGGACCGCGTCGGTGGTGATCTCCATGGCGGCGTCGGAGGCGTAGCACTTGGCGGCGGCGCCGAAGAAGGTGAGGTCCTCCTTTTTGCCTCCGGCCGCGGCGCGCTCGGACCTGGCGGCCGCCGCGTACGTCAGCTGGCGGGCGGCCTCGAGCTTCATGGCCATGTCGGCGAGCATGAACTGGATGCCCTGGAAGTCGGCGATGCGCTTGCCGAACTGCTTGCGCTCCTGGACATAGCCCTTGGCGTAGTCGAGGGCGCCCTGGGCGATGCCGAGGGCCTGGGCGGCGATGGTGATGCGGGTGTGGTCGAGGGTCCTCATGGCGGTGGCGAAGCCGGTGCCCTCGGCGCCGATCATGCGGTCGGCGGGGATGCGGACGTTGTCGAGGTAGACCTCGCGGGTCGGGGAGCCCTTGATGCCCAGCTTCTTCTCGGGGGCGCCGAAGGACACTCCGGGGTCGGACTTCTCGACGACGAAGGCGGATATCCCCTTGGAGCGCTTCTCGGGGGCGGTCACGGCCATGACCGTGTAGTACTCGGAGACCCCGGCGTTGGTGATCCAGCGCTTGACGCCGTCGAGGACGTAGTGGTCGCCGTCGCGCACGGCCTTGGTCTTCATGCCGGCCGCGTCGGAGCCCGCGTCCGGCTCGCTCAGACAGTACGAGAACATCGCGTCGCCCTTGGCCAGCGGCGCCAGGTACTTCTTCTTCAGCTCCTCGGAGCCGGAGAGGATCACCGGGAGGGAGCCCAGCTTGTTGACGGCGGGGATCAGGGAGGAGGACGCGCAGACGCGGGCGACCTCCTCTATGACGATCACGGTCGCCAGGGCGTCCGCGCCCGCGCCGCCGTACGACTCGGGTACGTGCACCGCGTGCAGGTCATTGGCGACCAGGGCGTCCAGCGCCTCCTGGGGGAACCGCCCCTCCTCGTCGACCTCCGCGGCATGGGGAGCGATCTTCGCCTCGGCGAGCGCGCGCACCGATTCGCGGAGCAGGTCGTGCTCCTCCAACGGCCGGTACAGGTCGAAGTCCGTGGAACTCGCCAAGATCTTCTCACTCCCCTGAGTGCTAACTACCGTTAAGTAACCGAATTCTAGAGCGCCGTCCTGATCAGGTACAGGTGACTTTGCCGACAGCGGACGGCAGGGAGGCGGCAGGGAGAGGGGCAGCGGATCGGAGCTCGCGCGCGGGCGCGACTATGCTCATGCAGCGCACCCCGCCCACACGCCTTCTGGAGCACGCATGGCCCTCAAGATCACCGTGATCGGCACCGGCTACCTGGGCGCCACACACGCCGCGGCCATGGCTGAGCTCGGCTTCGAGGTGCTGGGCCTGGACGTGGTCCCGGAGAAGATCGAGAAGCTCGCGGCCGGCAAGGCCCCGATGTACGAGCCGGGCCTGGAGGAGCTGCTGCGGCGGCATGTCGCGGGGTTCGAGGGGACGACCGGGCGGCTGCGCTTCTCCACCTCCTACGAGGAGGCCGGCGAGTTCGGCGACATCCACTTCATCTGTGTGAACACTCCGCAGAAACACGGCGAGTACGCGTGTGACATGAGTTACGTGGACGCCGCCGTCGAGTCCCTCGCCCCGCATCTGCGCCGCCCCGCTCTGGTCGTCGGCAAGTCCACCGTCCCGGTCGGCAGCGCGGTCCGGCTCGCGGCCCGGCTGGCGGAGCTGGCCCCGGTGGGGGCGGACGCCGAGCTGGCCTGGAACCCGGAGTTCCTGCGGGAGGGCTTCGCCGTACAGGACACCCTGCACCCGGACCGCATCGTGGTCGGCGTGACGAGCGACCGCGCGGAGAAGCTGCTGCGCGAGGTTTACGAGACGCCGCTCGCAGAAGGCTCGCCGTTCGTCGTCACCGACTTCCCGACCGCCGAGCTGGTCAAGACCGCGGCCAACTCCTTCCTCGCGACCAAGATCTCGTTCATCAACGCCATGGCCGAGGTCTGCGAGGCCTCGGACGGCGATGTGGTCCAGCTGGCCGAGGCCATCGGCCATGACGACCGCATCGGGAAGAAGTTCCTGCGGGCCGGGATCGGCTTCGGCGGCGGCTGTCTGCCCAAGGACATCCGGGCCTTCATGGCGCGCGCCGGTGAACTCGGCGCCGACCAGGCGCTGACCTTCCTGCGCGAGGTCGACTCGATCAACATGCGGCGGCGCGGTCACATGGTCGAGCTGGCCCGCGACGCCGTCGGCGGCAGCTTCCTCGGGAAGCGCGTCGCGGTGCTGGGGGCGACCTTCAAGCCGGACTCGGACGACGTACGGGACTCCCCCGCGCTCAATGTCGCGGGCCAGATCCACCTCCAGGGCGCCCAGGTCACCGTCTTCGACCCCAAGGGCATGGACAACGCGCGCGCCCACTTCCCCACCCTCGCCTACGCGCCCAGCGCGCTGGAGGCCGCGCGGGGCGCGCACGCGGTGCTGCACCTGACCGAGTGGGCCGAGTTCCGCGAGCTGGACCCGGCGGCGCTGGGCAAGGCCGTCGCGGAGCGCCGGATCCTCGACGGGCGCAACGCGCTGGACCCGGAGCGGTGGCGCGAGGCGGGCTGGTCCTACCGGGCGCTGGGCCGCCCCACGGCCTGATCCCCCACGGCCTGATCCCCCACGGCCTGATCCCTCACGGCCTGAACCTCCACGGCCCGGCCGGGCGCCGTCAGGCGCCCGCCGCGTCCAGCTCGTCGATCGTCGCCAGCGAAGGGCCTCGGTGGGTGCCGAGGTCCCGGGCCACCGCCTCCGCGTCCCGTAGCACCCGCACCGCGTTGCGCCAGGTCAGCTTGGCCAGGTCCGCCTCGGACCAGCGGCGCTCCAGCAGCTCGGCGATCAGGTTCGGATAGCCCGCGACATCGGCGAGGTCCGAGGGGACGAAGGGCGTGCCGTCGTAGTCGCCGCCGATGCCGAGGTGGTCGATGCCCGCCACCTCGCGCATGTGGTCGAGGTGGTCGGCGACGGTGGCCGCGGTGGCCACCGGGCGGGGGTTGGCCTCCTCGTACGCCTGGTGGATCTTCATGGCCTCGGGCGTGGTCGCCACCGGGTCCAGGCCGTGGGCGCGCATGTTCTCCTCCGCCGCCCGCGTCCATGCCACGGCCTCGGGCAGCACGAACTTCGGGACGAAGGTGACCATCGCCACACCCCCGTTGGCGGGCAGCAGCGCGAGGACGTCGTCGGGGATGTTGCGCGGGTGGTCGCACACGGCGCGCGACGAGGAGTGCGAGAAGACGACGGGGGCGTCGGTCACCCGCAGCGCGTCCCGCATGGTGTCCGCCGAGACATGCGAGAGGTCGACGAGCATGCCGATCCGGTTCATCTCCCGGACGACCTCCTCGCCGAAGCGGGTGAGGCCGTGGGCGCTCGGCTCGTCGGTCGCGGAGTCCGCCCAGGGGATGTTGTCGTTGTGCGTGAGCGTCATATAGCGCACGCCGAGTTCGTACAGCGCGCGCAGCGTGGCGAGCGAGCAGTTGATGCTGTGGCCGCCCTCCGCGCCCATGAGCGAGGCGATCCGGCCTTCGGCCCGCGCCGCCTCCACGTCGTCGGCGGTGTGGGCGAGCCGCAGATCGGAGGCGTAGCGGTCGGCCAGCCGCCGCACCACGTCGATCTGTTCGAGGGTGGCGCTGACCGCCGCGTCGCCGCTCAGCCGCGAGGGGACGTAGACGGACCAGAACTGCGCGCCCACGCCGCCCGCCCGCAGCCGCGGGATGTCGGTGTGCAGGTGGGCGCGCTGGTCGAGGGCGATATCGCGCTGGTCGAGGTCGTAGCGGACCTGCTCGCGCAGGGCCCAGGGGAGGTCGTTGTGGCCGTCGACGACGGGGTGGGCGGCCAGCAGTGCACGGGCTTGCGCGAGTCGCTCGGTCATCCCTCCATCCTCTTACGCGGCCCGGTCCAAGTCACGGGGGCCACGTCGGACACGCGCCCCGCTACTTGCCGAAGCCGAAGGACTTCGCGCCGTCCACCTTGGCCCGCAGCCGCTTGCCCTTCTGCGTCGCCTGCTCGTTCAGCTCCTCCTGGAAGTCGCGCATCCGGGCGAGCAGTTCGGGGTCGTGGGCGGCCAGCATCCGGGCGGCCAGCAGCCCGGCGTTGCGGGCGCCGCCGACGGAGACGGTGGCCACGGGCACGCCCGCGGGCATCTGGACGATCGACAGCAGCGAGTCCATCCCGTCCAGGTACTTCAGCGGGACCGGCACGCCGATCACCGGCAGCGGGGTGACGGAGGCCAGCATGCCCGGGAGGTGGGCGGCGCCGCCGGCGCCCGCGATGATCGACTTGAGGCCGCGGGGCGCCGCGTTCTCGCCGTAGGTGACCATCTCGCGCGGCATGCGGTGGGCGGAGACCACGTCCACCTCGTACGGGATCTCGAACTCGTCGAGGGCCTTCGCCGCCTCCTCCATCACGGGCCAGTCGGAGTCGGAGCCCATGACGATGCCGACGACGGGGGCGCTGGGGCTGCTCATTCGGTAATGGTCCCTCGGAGGTAGTCGGCGGCGTGGCGGCCGCGCTCGCGCACGTCGGCCAGGTCGTCGCCGTAGGTGTTGACGTGGCCGACCTTGCGGCCGGGCTTCACATCCTTGCCGTACATATGGATCTTCAGGGCGGGGTCGCGGGCCATGCAGTGCAGATACGCGGTGTACATGTCGGGGAAGTCGCCGCCGAGCACATTGGTCATGACGGTCCAGGTGGCGCGCGGGCGCGGATCGCCGAGCGGCAGGTCGAGCACGGCGCGCACATGGTTGGCGAACTGGGAGGTGACGGCGCCGTCCTGGGTCCAGTGGCCGGAGTTGTGCGGGCGCATCGCCAGCTCGTTGACCAGCAGCCGCCCGTCCCGGGTCTCGAAGAGCTCGACCGCGAGATGGCCGACGACCCCGAGCTCTGCCGCGATCTTCAGCGCCATCTCCTGGGCCTGCCCGGACAGCTCGTCGGAGAGCCCGGGGGCCGGGGCGATCACGGTGTCGCAGACCCCGTTGACCTGGATCGACTCGACGACGGGGTAGGCGACGGCCTGGCCGTGCGGGGACCGTACGACATTGGCGGCCAGCTCGCGGGCGAAGTCGACCTTCTCCTCGGCGAGGACCGGCACCCCGGCGCGAAAGGGCTCTGCCGCCTCGGCCGCGTCCCGGACGACCCACACGCCCTTGCCGTCGTAACCGCCGCGCACCGTCTTGAGGACGACCGGGAAGCCGTCACCCTCCTCGGCGAACCGCTCGACGTCGGCGGGGTCGGCCACGATGCGATGGCGGGGGCAGGGCACCCCGGCGGCGCGCAGCCGCTCCCGCATGACGCCCTTGTCCTGGGCGTGCAGCAGCGCCTCGACGCCGGGGCGGATGACGACGCCGTCCGCCTCCAGTGCGCGCAGATGCTCGGCCGGGACATGTTCGTGATCGAAGGTGACCACATCACAGCCTTGTGCGAACGCACGAAGGGTCTCCAGGTCGCGGTAGTCGCCCACCACGACGTCGCTGACCACCTGGGCCGCCGAGTCCTGGCGGGTGTCACTGAGCAGCTTGAACCTGATACCGAGGGGGATGCCCGCCTCGTGGGTCATACGGGCGAGCTGGCCGCCGCCGACCATGCCGACTACCGGGAATGTCACGCCCCCAAGGGTAGCTTCCCGGCCAGGCGGGCCCCGGGGCGCGTATCCGGGGCCCCGGGGGGCTGCCTCGGCGGATCTATTGGATGTTCCTCCACGACGTTATGATCTCCGTGCATTCGACATGGACCTGCCGAGCAGGTCCTACGGGGGGAAGCCGAATGACGACGGGCAGACTGCGAGAGAAGTTCACCGACAACCAGGACGGCCTCAACAAGCTGCACAAGCGCGTCCAGGCCATCCAGGTGGACCCCGATTCCTTCGACGACCCGATGAGGGCGCGCAACGACCTGGCCGACGCGATCACCGAGGCGCGGGAATTCTCGGCCCCCTACGGCAGCCCGGACCACATCGACGGCGTCGCGGGGCGCTACCGGCAGGCCGCCGCCATCGTGGACAGGGCTCAGGGCGATGTGAAGAAGGTCGCCAAGGAGGGGCTGCCCGCCGTGTGGGTGGGCACCGCGGGGGCGAAGGCGAGCGAGGTCGTGGGCGCCGCCTCGTACTCCGCCGATCAGATGGCCCAGAAGTTCGAGGAGGCCGTCCCCGTGCTGCGGGCCCTGTCCGAGGGCATCCGCGAGGCCCAGTCGAAGCACGACTTCGGGGTCAGTGCGCTCAACGCGGCGGCGTCGATCCTGAACAACGGCGGCCTCCTCATGCCGGCCGACGAGCTGCGCCGGGCGAAGACGGCCGTCCTCGACGGCGTCTCGTATATGAGCGAGGCCGCCGGCCGTGCCAAGGCGGCCGGCGTCGAGGCCCAGAAGGCGCTCACCAAGCTGGCGTCCGAGGCCCGCGCCCGCAAGGTCACCGCCGACGGGCTCACCGACGCCGACCGGCTCGTCCTCGCCGACGCCGCGGCCCCCGGCGGGCCCGCCGATCTCAACGAGATCCTCACCGCCAACGAGCTGAAGCGGTCCTCCGAGTTCATGGACAAGATGAACGCACACGACAAGGCGGAGTTCGACCGGCTGCTGTCCGCCGCCAAGTCCCCGCAGGAGCGGGCGTATCTGATGAAGGCCCTGGCCGCGGGGCACGATGTGCGGGAGATCGACCGCTTCGCCCAGCAGATCCACGGCCGGTCCCCGCAGTGGCTGAGCGACCGTCTCACCCCTGTCGTCATCCAGAGCACCGAATCCGGCACCAACTATGTGAACTACCAGGGCGCCAAGTGGGACCAGGGTCCGGACGGGACCTGTGTCGCCTCGTCCACCGTCAACGCACGGGCGATGATCGACCCCCTGTACGCCCTCCGCCTCACGACCGGCGGCCACCCCGACGACCCCGCGTACGACAACCCCACCGCGTTCGCCGACCGCCTCAAGCAGGAGCAGAACCGCGTCCACGCGGAGGGCGGCGGCGATCCCCTGCCCGACGGCGGCATGAACCCCTACGGCCAGCAGCACGTCAACGACGTCGAGGTGGGCGGCCACACCGGCGCCAACTACGCCGAGCGGAAGCTGGACAACACCGCGGAGCGCCAGGCGTCCCTGGCCGAGATCGAACGGAACGTCGACGACGGCGTGCCCGTCCCGGTCGACGTCAAGGGCTACTCCGGCAAACACGCGATGATGATCGTCGGGCACGAGGGCGACCGACTCCAGGTCTACAACCCATGGGGCACCACCACCTGGATCAGCGAGGACGACTTCGTCAACAACAGGATGGGCTACACGACCAACGGTCATTACCCGACCGCCTACTCCGTCTACCTACCGAAGTGATCATGAGCCCCTTCGCCCGTCGCACCTCCGCCCTGCTCCTGACCGGCATCGCGCTCTGCGCCGCGGGCTGCCAGGACACGGCCACGCCCAGCGAGCACGCCAAGCCGACCTCGGCCTCGTCCTCCCCCACCTCCTCCCCCTCGCCATCCGCCGACCCCGAGCCCACCGGTCTCGGCACCGTCCACCAGGACCCGGCCTACTCCAAGGACCTGGACCGCACCGAGGGCCCGATCACCGTCAAGAGCGGCGAGCGGTTCTCGATCGCCATGCGGCAGAACATCTCCGCGCGCGCCGACTGGAGCCTGGCCGAGCCCGGCCCGTCCGCGGCGGTGCTGCGCAAGGCCGGCGAGAGTTCGTACCAGACCGCCCGCGAGAAGGAACTGGTCGGCGGGGGCTCCACCAAGTACTTCACCTTCGAGGCAGTGAAGGCCGGACAGACCCGGATCGTCCTCGCCAACTCCTTCGGCACGGACAAGTCCGCAGGTGGCTACTCCCCCACCCTTCCCCGCACCGTCACCTACCAGGTGACCGTGCGCTGATCCGGCGCCCCGGGAGCGACGCATGTGACCTGCCCGTCCAGGTCTCAGGCACGATGGTTAGGATTCGGCCGTATTTGACGCGGACCCGCCGCGTCCATTTCCTCGGGGGAGGCATTGATGGGGCAGGACAAGGACCTCGGCATCCAACACGGCGGCGCGCTCAGCCAGGGGGAGCGCCTGGGGCTCGCCGCCGATGACATCAAGGCGGCCAAGGAGCTGCTGGAGAAGGGTGACGAGGGCGGGCTCCCCGGATTCGGCGGATTGCTCGAACTGCCCTCCTCCCTGATGCACTTCGGCGAGTACGGGGCCGCGCCCGCCTTCAACGACTTCTCCGACGCCTGGATCGCCGAGTGCAAGACCCTTGAGGGCGCGGTGCGCGAGCTCCAGAAGAAGATCGGCGTCAGTTCGAGGGCGTATCGCGGAACCGACCTCGCCAGAAAGAGCGAGTTCAGCGCCATCGACCGCTTCTCGCAGAACCCCTGAGAGGCGCAGCGCACATGGCCGGGCACGACAAAACGCAGCACAAGTCGCAGGATCAGACCAAGCAGCAGAAGCTGGACGCGCTGCACAAGCACGTGAAGTCCCTGAAGTTCGAGGACACGGGCTTCGCGGCGATCGGGTTCTGCTCGGATCTGTCCGACGCGATCGGCAAGGCACGGGACACTCCCGTGCCCTTCGGTGACCCGGACCACATCGACGGCGTCGCGGCGAGCTACACACGGGCCGCGGAGCTCTTGGAGTCAGCGCAGGGCGACCTGGGAAAGGTGGCGAAGGCCGGACTGCCCGCGGTGTGGGTGGGCACGGCCGGGGAGAAGGCGAGCGAGGTCGTGGGCGCCGCCTCGCGCACCACCGACGAGACGGCCGAAAAGCTCCGGGAGGCCGTGCCGGTGCTGCGGCAGCTGGCCATCGACATCGGGGCGGCGCAGGCGACGGACGAGTACGCGCGCGTCGCGCTGGACTACGGGAAGTCGCTGTGCGGCATGTTCAGCGATCGCGAACAGCTCCTGGAAGCCAAGAAGGCCACCCTCGACGGCATCACGTACCTGATGGAGGCGGACGACCGGGCCAAGGAGGGCGGAAAGAAGGCGGCGGACAAGCTCAACAAGCTGGCCGCACAGGCCCGGACCCGGAAGGTCACCGCCGGCGGCCTCACCGACGCGGACCGGCTGGTCATCGCCGACGCGGCCGATCCGGGCGGCCCCGCGGACCTCAACGAGATCCTCAGCGCCAACGAACTCAAGCGCTCCGCGCAGTTCAGGGACAAGATGAGCGCGCAGGACCAGGCCGAGTTCGACCGGCTGATCTCCCGCGCCAAGTCCCCGCAGGAGAGCGCGTATCTGATGAAGGCCCTGGCCGCCGGGTACGACATCAAGACGCTGCGGTCCTTCGGCGAGGACATCCAGGGCCGGGACGCGACCTGGCTGCGCGAACACCTCGCGCCGTTCCACACCAGCGGGGACACCAGGGTCGGCGTCGACTCGGCGTCCGAGTTCGACGTCCCCGGTTCGAAGGGGGCGGTGTGGATGCAGCCCGACAAGAGCGGGACCTGCGTGGCCTCGTCCACCGTCACCGCCCGCGCCCTGGTCGACCCCGTCTACACGCTGCGGCTGACCACCGGCGGGCACCCCGGCGACCCGGCGTACGACAGCCCCGCCGCGTTCAAGAAGCGGCTGCTCGACGAGCAGACCCGGGTCCACAAGGAGGGCGACGGCGGTCCCCTCCCCGACGGGGGCATGGACCTCATCGGCAAGAACAAGGTCATCAACGACGAGATCGCGCCGCACACTGGCTCCTCCTACGAGCAGCGCGAAGTGCGCACCGCGGACTCCCGGCGCGCGGCCCTGCCGCTGATCGAGCAGGCGGTGGACGAGGGCAAGCCCGTCCCGATCGGCGTCCAGGGGTTCGACACCGTCGACGGGGAGCGGGTCCCGGTGGGGCACGCGATGATGATCGTGGGCCATGAGGGCGACAAGCTGGAGGTCTACAACCCCTGGGGGTTCACCACCTGGATCAGCGAGGACGACTTCATCAACAACCACATGGACAAGGCCTCGGACAAACGCCTGCCGGACGCCTACGAATACAGTCTGCCGAAGTGACCAGCACCATGACACACCAGAACATGTCCGACGAGGAGCTGCTCGCCCTCGACGTCCCCCTGATGATCCGCTACGGGCTGATGTTCGGCGGCGCCCACCGCACCGCGCTCTTCGGGGACGGGGCGATCGCCGCCGCGCTCGGGGCGGAGCGGCTGGGGGTGCTGCCGCGGTCGGTCGCCTACCTCGGGGAGGTGGTGCGGCGCGGGGGCACCCGGATGGCCTCCGAACTGCCCGAGCCGCTCCCCGGGGGCGAGGCGGGCGCCTTGGCGCGCGACTGGCTGGGGGCGGCCGTGCCGCTGGCGAAGGGCGTGGCGGAGGACGAGACGGTGGCGCGGTGGCTGGAAGCGGTGGCCGCGGTGCTGGAGCTGCGGGTACGGACCCGCGGCGACCGATGAGAAAGGGCCGGTTCGGGGGCACCGGCAGGCGGGCGCCCCGCCCGCTGGTTAGCATGGGGCGATGTTGTCGATGCGATCGGACGGGGCTGAGAAGTCGCCATGAGTGAACAGCGCATGTTCGGCAGGCTGCGCGCACGAGTGGATCAACTCACCCATGAGATCCTCAAGTTCGGAGCCGTCGGCGGGGCCGGCGTCCTCGTCAACCTCGGCGTCTTCAACCTGATCAGCCATGTCACCGAGCTGCCCACGGTGCGGGCCAGCATCGCGGCGACCATCGTCGCCATCGTCTTCAACTACGTCGGGTTCCGGTACTTCACCTACCGGGACCGCGACAAGCAGGGGCGCACCAAGGAACTCACCCTCTTTCTGCTGTTCAGCGCGGTCGGCCTGATCATCGAGAACGGCGTGCTCTACACGGCCACGTACGGGTTCGGCTGGGACAGCCAGCTCCAGAACAACGTGTTCAAGTTCCTCGGCATCGGCATCGCCACGCTCTTCCGGTTCTGGTCCTACCGCACCTGGGTGTTCCGCGCGCTGCCCGCCAAGGAGGCGGTGGAGACGGCCGAGTCCTTCCTCTCCGAGGCGCCCGACCGGACGGTCAGGAAGTAGTCAGGAAGCGGCGCCCTCGCGCCCGGCGTCGCCCTCGCGGCTCAGGAAGAGCGCGAAGACCGGCGGGTGCTGCTGGAGCAGCTCCAGACGGCCGCCGTCCGCCTCCGCGAGGTCGCGGGCGACGGCGAGCCCAAGACCCGTGGAGTTGCGCCCGCTGACCGTGCGCTCGAAGACCCGCGCGCCCAGGTCGGGCGGCACGCCGGGCCCCTCGTCGGACACCTCGACCACCGCCTGGTTGCCGGTCACGCGGGTGCGGAGCGCGACCGTGCCGTCACCGTGCATCAGCGAGTTCTCGATCAGCGTGGCCAGCACCTGGGCGACGGCCCCCGGGGTGCCTACCGCCCGCAGCCCCTTCTTCCCGGAGCGCACGATGGCGCGGCCCTCGCTGCGCGAGGCCGGGCGCCACTCCTCGATCTGCTGCTTGACCACCTCGTCCAGGTCGAAGGCGACCGCGGAGCCGGTCCGCGGGTCCCGCGAATTGGTCAGCAGCCGCTGGACGACGTCAGTGAGCCGCTCCACCTGGGCCAGCGCGATCTGGGCCTCCTCCTTGACCGTCTCCGGGTCGTCGGTGAGCGTGATCTCCTCCAGCCGCATGGACAGCGCGGTCAGCGGCGTACGCAGCTGGTGCGAGGCGTCGGCGGCCAGCCGGCGCTCGGCGGTGAGCATCCGGGCGATCCGCTCGGCGCTCGAGTCGAGCACATCGGCGACCCGGTCCAGCTCCGGCACCCCATAGCGCCGGTGGCGGGGGCGCGGGTCCCCCGAGCCCAGCCGCTCGGCGGTCTCGGCGAGGTCGGTGAGCGGGGCGGAGAGCCGGTGGGCCTGCCGTACGGCGAGGAAGACGGCGGCGAGCACGGCGAGCAACGCCACCGCCAGGATGATCAGCATGGTGCGGCCGATCTCCTGGCTGACGGTCGAGCGCGACGCCTCGACCAGCACCGTCTCGCCCTGTTCGCCCTTCTCCTTGGCGGAGATGACGCTGCCGGTCGGGCGCCGGCCGATCTCCACCACATCGTGGCCCGGGATCCTGATCAGGGCGTAGCGGCCCGGCTCGATCTGCTCCCGCAGCACCGTGGGGGTCACCCCCTCGCCGCCCAGCAGTCTGCTGTCGACGATGCTGACCAGACGCACCGCGTCCGATTCGACGCTCTCCTGGGCGCTGTCCTCGATGGTCCGGGTCTCCACGATGACCAGGGAAAGACCGAAGACGGCGATGACGACGAGCACCACGGCGAGCGTGGAATTGATCAAACGACGGCGCATAGCCCTACCGTGTCACGCTGGGGATGTCTCTCGGCTTTGCTCAGCTTTTCTCGAATCGGAACCCGACCCCGCGCACGGTGGCGATGTACCGGGGGTTGGCCGCGTCGTCGCCGAGCTTCTTGCGCAGCCAGGAGATGTGCATGTCGAGGGTCTTGGTGGACGACCACCAGGTGGTGTCCCACACCTCGCGCATCAGCTGGTCGCGGGTGACGACCCGCCCCGCGTCCCGGACCAGGACCCGCAGCAGATCGAATTCCTTGGCGGTCAGCTGGAGCTCCTCGTCACCCATCCAGGCGCGGTGCGACTCGACGTCGATGCGCACCCCGTGGGTGGCCGGCTGCTGCGCCTGCGTCTCCACGGCACCGCGCCGCAGCAGGGCCCGCACCCGGGCCAGCAGCTCGGCGAGGCGGAACGGCTTGGTGACATAGTCGTCGGCGCCGGCGTCGAGGCCGACCACCGTGTCCACCTCGTCCGCGCGCGCGGTGAGCACCAGGACGGGGAAGCCGTGGCCCTCCGTACGCAGACGGCGGCAGACCTCCAGGCCGTCCATGCCCGGCAGGCCCAGGTCGAGGACGAGCAGGTCGACGCCTCCTTGCAGCCCGGCGTCGAGCGCGGTCGGTCCGTCCTCCCGCACCTCGACCTCGTATCCTTCGCGGCGCAGGGCGCGGGCGAGCGGCTCCGAGATGGACGCGTCATCCTCGGCGAGCAGTACTCGGGTCATGGGGTGATGGTAGTCCGACCAGGTTCGCGCACGGGGCGCGCACGGGACTACGGCCGAAGCACAAAAGGTTGCACACGGCACGCGTGAGCTATCTCTCAATACGGTCATTGTCGTGCATGGCGTGTCGTATGGTGACACGGAGTCCGTAGCAACTTTTCGGGACCTTTGGCCGTAAACGCAGCGCCGAAGGTCCTCGTCGTGTACGGGGCCGCAGCCATCTGCTCTGCCGGTCCGACACACGGCCGCCACCCCCCACCGGGCACGCCCTCGTGCGGCACCCCGCCCGGGCATGAGCACATCAAGGAACCACCATGGCGTCCAGCCAGACGAAGGGCGCGGCCAGGCAGGGAACCCCTGCCGACGGCGGCAAGACCTTCTTCGGCCACCCCCGCGGCCTGGCCACTCTCTTCATGACCGAGATGTGGGAGCGCTTCAGCTTCTACGGCATGCGGGCCCTGCTGGTCCTCTACCTGATCGCCGGGGGCCCGGACGCCAAGGCCGGCAGCCAGGGCGGCGGCCTGGAGCTGACGCAGGGCAACGCGGTGGCCATCTACTCGGTGTACCTGGCCATGGTCTATCTGCTCGCGATGCCGGGCGGCTGGTTCGGCGACCGCGTCTGGGGCCCGCGCAAGACGGTCGCCGTCGCGGCGGGCATCATCATGGCCGGCCACCTGGCGCTCGCCGTGCCCGGCCAGGCGACGTTCTTCGCCGGTCTGGCGCTGGTCGCCCTGGGCTCGGGGCTGCTGAAGGCCAACATCTCCACGATGGTCGGCCACCTCTACGACGGCCCGTCCGACCCGCGCCGGGACGGCGGCTTCACGATCTTCTACATGGGCATCAACCTCGGTGCCTTCGCCGCCCCGCTGGTGATCGGCACCATCGGCCAGCAGTACAGCTGGCACCTGGGCTTCGCGCTCGCCGCGGTGGGCATGGGGCTCGGCCTGATCCAGTTCCTGGTCGGCACCCGCCATCTGAGCCCGCGCAGCAGCGTGGTGCCGACCCCGCTGGCGGTCGCCGAGCGCAACGCCTGGCTGCGCAAGGGCCTGATCTGGCTGGCCGTCGCGGCGGTCTTCTACACCGTGGTGGTGGCCACCGGCCACTGGACGCTCAACTGGGCGCTGGTGCCGATCACCATCCTGGGTCTGATCATCCCCACCGGGGTGCTGGTCCGCATCAAGCGCGACAAGGAGCTCACACCGGTCGAGCAGACCAAGGTCAGCGGCTACATCTGGTTCTTCGTGGCCGCGGCCGTCTTCTGGATGATCTACGACCAGGGCGGCTCGACGATGTCCGCCTTCGGCGAGACCAAGACCGCCGACACGATCTTCGGCCTGCACTTCCCGTCGTCCTGGTTCCAGTCGGTGAACCCGCTGATGGTGATGGCGCTGGCGCCGGTCTTCGCCTGGGCCTGGCTGGCCCTGGCGCGGCGCAGCCGGGAGCCGGGCACCATGGCGAAGTTCGCCCTGGCCCTGCTGCTGATCGGCGCGTCCTTCTTCGTCTTCATGGTCCCGATGGGGATGGCCTCGGACGGTGCGAAGGTCAGCCCGATGTGGCTGGTGTCGATCTATCTGATCCAGACCATGGGCGAGCTGTGCCTGTCGCCCGTGGGGCTCTCGGTGACCACCAAGATGGCGCCCGCGAAGTACGCGAGCCAGATGATGGGCGTGTGGTTCCTGGCCGTCACCGCCGGCGACTGCGTCACGGGCCTGCTGTCCATCGCTGGGGTCGACCTGAGCGGCGTGGGGATCATCGCGCTGGAGGCGGCGGCGGCCGCGGCGGCCGGTGTCGCGATCTATCTCTCGCGCAAGAAGGTCGTGCGACTGATGGCCGACGTCCACTGAGACGCCGTGGATGAGTGAGGGGCCCGGCGCGGGTGATCGCGCCGGGCCCCTCGCGTACGCGCCGTGCGTCAGCGTGTGCCGCGCAGTCTGCGCCAGGGGGTCAGGGTGAAGACGGCGGCGCCGAGCAGGATGGCCGTGCCGGCCACCAGCCCGAGGGCCTTGAGGCCGCCGTGGTCGCTCGCCCCGGTCTCGGCAAGCCCGCCGCTGGTGGAGGTGCCACCGCCGGACGTGGAGCCGCTGGTACCGCTGGTGCCGCTGCCGCTGGAACCGCTGTCGCCGCCCGAGGTGCCGCCCGGCTGGGCCGTGGTGTCCAGCTCGAGCGAGGCCTGGGTGCCACTGGCGGGGGTGCAGACGGTCTTCGTACCGAGCGCGTTGACCGTGAGCACCCCGGGGGTGAGCGTCGACTTGCCGCTCCCGCCGGGCTTGTAGCTGCCGGTGAGGTCGGGGATCTCGATCGGGGCGCCTGCTTTGATGGCCTCCTTGTTGGTCGGGCCCTCCACCGCGACCGTGCCCTTGTCCGCGCCGCCGACCTTGACGGCCATCGACGGCTTGACCGAGTCCGCGGGGATGTCGACCGGGCTGTCCATGACGGACTTGCCGAACTTGACGGTCAGGTCGAAGCTGCCGCTCTTCTTGACGGCGTCGATGCGGACCGGGGAGGTGGCGTTCTTGTCGCCGATGGGGGTCTTGCAGGCGTAGGCGACCTGGACCTCCTTGCCGGTGTACGAGTCGCCGCCACCGCCGCCGCCCGTGGTGGTGCCGCCGGTGGTGTTACCGCCCGTGGTGTTACCACCTGTTGTGGTGCCCCCGGTGGTGTTCCCACCCGTCGTGGTGCCGCCCGTGGTGGTGCCGCCGGTCGTGGTGCCGCCTGTTGTGTTACCGCCGGTGGTCGAGCCGCCCGTCGTGGTGGAGCCGCCGTCCGTCACCTTGATGGTGGCCGCGGCCTTGACCGCCTCCTTCGCCGAACACGCGGTGTCCGTGGACAGCGGCTTGCTGATGTTGATGTTGTACGCGCCCGGGGTCAGTGTCACCTCCCCCGCCTTCGTCAGTTTGAGCGTGCCCTTCATGTCGGACAGCTTCATCACGCTGTCCTTGGGGATCACCGGGTTCTCCCGCGGCCCCTCCATGGCCAGCGCGCCCGTCTGCGCGCCACCCACCGTGAGGGTGCCGGTCGGCTTGACGGTGTTCTCCTCGATGTCGAGGATCGGCAGGTTCTTGGAGGCGGCCTGCACCGTCTTCCAGACCACCTCGACCTCGTCGCCGACCTTCGCCGTCGCCGGGGCCTGCACCTCCACCGTCGTGGTGCCCTCCACCGGAGGCAGGCCGGAGATCGGCGGCGGCAGACACTCGGTCGCGTACGAGACCTCGGCCGCCCGTGCGGTGCCCGCGCCCATCAGCACGCCCGCACCGCCGAGCAGCAGCGCGACCGCTGCCGCGCCCACTCTTCGTTGCGTACTCACGTCGTTCCTTTCGGGGTCGGTCGGTTCTCCTGGGACGGTGCGGAAAGTTGTCGCTCTGTTCGCTCTGTTCGCTCTGTGCCTTTCGGCTGAGGCAGTGAGCTGCCCGGCAGGGTGTCCGGGGTGAACCAGGGCAGCGCGCCGCCACCCTCGCTCTCCGCCGGGGCCGGGGACCTGGACGGCGGCCGGCGGGTGCGCCGGTTACGCAGCGGCCACCGCCGTACCGGGCGGCGGCGGCCACCGCGCCCGCTGACCACCGCCGTACGCGGGCGCACCTTGTCCACGACGGCCATGCCGATGCGGAAGACCGCCGCCGGGACCACCACGCACAGCAGGATCCAGAAGAGCGTGACGCCCCACGGCCGCCCCACCGTCCACTCCTGCTCGACCAGCACCTTCCCGCCGTACCTGAGCGACACCTGATAGTCGCCGTGCGCGCCCGCCGACAGCTCGACGGGGAGCTCGACCTGTGCCTTCTTCCCGGCCGCTAGGGTCCCCCGCCACTGCTGCTCCTCCCAGGAGGGAGCGAACACGCCGTGCGAGGTGCCCACCTGGAAGACCGGGTCGCGGGCCGGGGTGGAGCCGAGGTTGGCGACGGTGACCACCAGACGCCGCTGCGGTGGCGCGCCGAACCAGGTGAGCAGCCCGCTCGAACCGTCGAGCCGCGCGGACAGCGCCCGCAGCCGCTCGCCCCCGGTCCCCTCCCGCTCCGGCAGCGGCTCGACCGGATGCCCCGCGACGCGGAACGTCACATCCACGGTGGCGGCTTCGCCGGTGACGGTCGCCACATGGATGACGCAGGGGCACGGCTCGGGCGGCTCGGCGACCGGCAGCTTCTTGCTGAAGGCGCCCTGAGCATCGGTGGTGACCGCTCTGCCGTCGGAATTGGCGCAGGAGTTGGTGCCGCCGATCATGTTCTGTCCGCAGATGAGCATCATGAGCAGTGCGCGGGGCCGCCACCCCCGGCCGCTCACGGTGACCGAACCCCCCGCGCCCGCCTCCTCCTTCGACACCGTCGCGGTCGGTCCGTCGGCCGCGAAGGCCCGGACCTGCGGCGGCGCGCCGAGCGCCAGCACGACGAGCGCGAGCACGGCCAACAGCGCGGCGAGCGGGCGGTGTCCGCGGGGGGCCGCGCCGGGGGGCCTCGGCGCCGGGCGCGGGGTCGGCTGGATGTCCGTACGGCCTGTCACGTCCTCGCTCCTGACGCCGTGCCTGTCGGTTCCCGTGTCTCCCGCGCGGGTTCCACGGGCGCGCCGCCCTCCGCGCCGCCGTCCGCGCCGCCGTCCGTGGGGCCTGTCCCGGGGACGCCGGGCGGGCGGTGACGGCCACGCCGCCGCAGCAGCAGCCACGCGCTCCCGCCCCCGGCCGCGCCGAGACCCACGGCCGCCGCCCCGGCCACGACGCCCCGGGGCACGGCGGTGTAGTCGGCGGAGGCGGAGGCGTGGGCGCCGCCCGCCGCGGTGACGGTGAGGGTGACGTCCACCGAGTCGAGGGCGGGCGCGCCCGGCCACTTCTCGGTGAGCCGCACCCGGCGGCCCGGCGCCAGTCGGACGGGCAGCGTGCGGGCGTCCCGGCGCAGCACCTCGCCCAACAGCCCGTCGGCGCGGACCGCCAGCCGGGGCGTCAGCACGGTGTTGCCGCGGTTGACGAGCGCGTAGTGGATGGCGGCGCCGCCGTCCGCCTTGACCACCTTCATGTCCTCGACGGAGAGCGCCGCCAGCGTCCGCCCGCCGACCCGCAGATACACCGGTACCCGCACCTCGTGGCCGCCGCCGGAGACGACGATGGCGCCGGGGTGGTCGCCGGGCGGCGTCTCGGGCGGGACGGTGAGGGTGAAGGGGACGTCGGCGCGGGTGCGGGCCGGGACCGTGACCCGCTTGGCGGCGAGCGCGATCCACGCGCCGTCGGAAGCGGCGTCCGCGGCGCGGAGTTGGACGGTACGGGGCCGCTTGCCGTGGTTGACGACCGAGAGCCGGTCCCGGAGCGCGCTGCCCGGCCCGCCCTCCAGATAGAAGTACGGCCGGTCGTCGGCGCCCGGCCCGCCCGCGCCGCCGGCCGCGGGGCGCGCGGACCAGTCCGGCCCGGCGGCCGTGGCGGGCGCGGTGAGCGGCGCGGCGGCGAGCAGGGCGGTGGCGAGGGCGGGCACGGCGGCGACCGTCCACGCTGCGCGGATACGAGACGGCATCGGCGGCTCCTTGAGTGCTGGTGCTGGTGCTCGTGCTCGTGCCTGACCGCGGGGCGGCGGCGGGCCCGGCCCGGCCCGGTGTCCGGCCGGCGCCCCTACGCGCGGCGCGTGCGCCCGCGTCGGGTCAGCCAGAGCGTTCCGGCCGCTCCGGCGAGAACCACCGTGGCGCCGAGCGTGCCGAGGGCGAGCGCGGAGTCCGCCGGTCCGGTCTGCGGAAGGCTGCCGCCGGAGGAGCTCTGCGCACCGCTGGTGCCGCCGGTGCCGCTGGTTCCGGATCCGCCCGTACCGCCTGTGCCGCCCGTGCCGCCGTCCGTACTGCCGCTCGTGCCGCCCGAGCCGCCCGCGCCCGTGACGTCCAGGGTCAGCGAGGGCCCCGGGCTGTTGCCCGGCGTGCAGGTCGTGGTGGTGCCCAGCGCCTTGATGGTGAGGGTGGAGGCGGTGAAGGTGACCTTCCCGTTCTTCTTCGGGGTGTAGTCGCCCGTCAAGTCGGTGATTTTGATCGGGGTGTTGGCGGGGATGGCCTCGGCGTTGGGGGGCCCGGCGACCTTGAGCGTCCCACTCTCCGCGCCGCCGAGCTTGATGAGCGCGCTCGGGTGCATGGCCCCCTTGCCCAGCTCGACGGGGCTGGAGGAGACGCCCTTCTGGAAGGACATGGTGAGCTTGTACGCGCTGCCGCTCTTCACGGCCTTGATGTCGATGGGCGACACGGCGCTCTTGTCACCGATCGGCGTCTGGCACTTGTAGTTGACGTCCACGGTGACGGCCCGCGCGGCCGGGGCGGTGAGGAGTACCGCCGAGCCGGCCACGGCCGCGGTGAGTGCGAGGGCTGCGCCACGGCCGGCGGGGTGGCGTTGTGTGTGGGACACCTCGAGATCCCCTCTCGTCAAGTGCCGCAGCCGAATGTTACTGACGACACATCAGATCGGGCGCTGACAGTACGCCGGGGACCTTATGGAGGGAAGACAAAGTACGCGCCGGTTCGACGCGAAGCGGGTGAAGATGTGGAAACCAGGGCCTGCGCGGGCCCGCGCAGGCCGCCGGGCAGGGAGGGGACCCCAGTCGTCAGGAGGGAGCGGCGAGTTCGGCCCAGACCGTCTTGCCGGCGCCGTCGGGGTTCCGTACGACCCCCCAGTCGAGGCAGAGCCGCTGCACGATAAACATGCCGTGTCCGCCGGGGCGGCCCGCGCGGTGCGGGGTGCGGGGGGCGGGGGTGCCCGAGCCGAGGTCCACCACTTCGAGCCGCAGCACCTTCGCCGAGCAGCTGACGCGCAGCTCCTCGGGCCCGTCGGCGTGCAAACAGGCGTTGGTGACGAGTTCGGAGACGACGAGCAGGACGTCCTCGGCGGCGGCCCGCTGATCGGCCGTCACCGCCGGGAGCCAGCCCCAGTCGCGCAGCGCCTCGCGAGTGAAGTCGCGAGCGCGCGGCACCGCGCCGCTGGCCCCGATCAGGTGGAGCCTGCGGGTCTGGCGGATGGGCCCGACGGGTGGGGTCGCCGTCGGGGTGGCCGAAGCAGCGGGGCCGTCCGGCTCCGGGCCACGGTCGCCCGGCGGGTACGGCCGGGTGGTGCTCATCAGCGGCTTCACCTCACCGATTCACCGATTCAGGGACAAGGAATACCTGATCTTTTCAACAGTTTCAGCCTGTCTCCTGCCCGACGAAAGCGTGAGAACACCCACTTCCTCCGAACGTCTCGTGTGACGCGGACTACGCATCCATGACGTGTCGGAGATGCCCCCGGGAAACACGGAAACAGGAAGAGCCCGCGCTACTCGACGAGCGCCGCGTCCAGGGAGTCGTGCACCGTGAAGACGGCCTCCGCCCCCGTGATCTCGAACACGCGCGCCACGACCGGCCGCATGGCCACCAGATGGACCGCGCCGCCCTCCGCCTCGGCCTTCAGGCGGGCGCCGAGGAGGACATTGAGCCCGGTGGAATCGCAGAACTCCAGCCTGGAACAGTCCACGACCAGCCGCGCATGCCCCTCCTCCACGCAGGCCTCGAGCGGTTCTCGCAACGCCTCGGCGGTGTGGTGATCCAGCTCACCCGCCGGTGTCACGACCGCGCTCGCCCCGTGGTGCCGAACCTCGACCCGTAGTCGGCCCTTGCTTGCGCTGCCGACCATCTGGCGGTCCATGTGCGCACCTCTTCTGGCGTCTCGTTGCTTTCGATTGCGCGTGTCGAACATTACGCCTTCTCCACGGCCTCCGGTACCCGAACAATCCACATACTTCGCCAAACACGGACAAGTTGGACTTGCCACTTGCAGGTGAATCCGGGTAGGCGTAGAGAGACACACCCGCCACGGCCGGCTTTGGAGGCGCCGCAAACCGCAGCAGTCGTAATGGCATCGGCAGCCATATGCCGAGAATGAGGGAGGAGACTTATGTCACCCCGGCTCGACGAATCGCGCACCGATTCCTCTGTGACCACTCGGACCACTCAGGACACTCGGCTCACCGCCTCGTCGACACCCCCGCCGCAACAGTTCACTTCCGGCCCGGATGGCCCTACGGTCACCGGTCTTTCTTTCGAGGATCTGCCCGAACTGGCCGATCTACCCGAGATCCCGCCGTATGAAACGGTAGGGCCGGTAGACGCGCGGGCGCTGTCCAAGACCCTCTTCGAGCGGCTCGAAATCCTCGAAGAAGGCACGCACGAATACGCGTACGTCCGCAACACCCTGGTCGAGCTCAACCTGGCCCTGGTCAAGTTCGCCGCCTCCCGCTTCCGCTCGCGCAGCGAGCCCATGGAGGACATCGTCCAGGTCGGGACCATCGGCCTCATCAAGGCCATCGACCGCTTCCAGCTCAGCCGCGGCGTCGAGTTCCCCACCTTCGCCATGCCGACCATCATCGGCGAGATCAAGCGCTTCTTCCGGGACACCAGTTGGTCGGTGCGGGTCCCCAGGCGGCTTCAGGAGCTGCGGCTCGACCTGGCCAAGGCCGGCGACGAACTGGCCCAGCGACTGGACCGCGCCCCGACCGCCGCCGAGTTGGCCGAGCGGCTGGACATCACCACCGCCGAGGTCATCGAGGGCATGGCCGCGAGCAACGCGTACACCGCGAGTTCGCTGGACGCCCAGCCGGAAGAGGACGACACCGAGGGCGCGCTCGCGGACCGCATCGGCTATGAGGATCACGGCCTTGAGGGCATCGAATACGTCGAATCCCTCAAACCCCTCATCGCGGATCTCTCGCCGCGCGACCGGAAGATTCTCTCCCTGCGCTTCGTGGCGAATATGACGCAATCGGAGATCGGTGATGAGCTGGGCATCTCCCAGATGCATGTCTCCCGGCTGCTGTCGCGCACACTCGTCCGGCTCCGCAGAGGCCTGATGATCGAGGAGTAGCGCTCACCGCAGACGGATAAGGGCCCGCCCCCAGGCCTGGGACGGGCCCTTATCCGCGCCCGCGTGTCCCTCCCCCGCGGCCATTCCCCGCACGCATTCCCCACATCGAATACATCGGCCGAAAAACCTGGCATTTCCGGGACATGACTCCCCGTCCGCCGCGCGTCAGCCCCGGGTGGAGTCGGTGATCAGGCCGGCGACTCCCGGAAGCGCGTTCAGCGCCTCGCGCGTCCGCGCCCGCAGCTCGTCGCGGCCCGGCTCGCCCGGGGCCCGCGCCCACTCCTTGAGCGCGCTGCGCCACGCCGCCAGCATCAGCTCGAGCAGCAGCCGCACCCGCAACTCGTCGGTCGCCGAGTCGGGCCGGCGGCGTGCGACGGAGCGCACGAGGGCGTCGGTGACGTCCGCGCAGTGTCCGAGGCTGTGCGCGGTCAGCGCCGGGGTGCGGTCGGCGAGTGCGCGGCTGACGCGGAAGCGGCGCTCCCAGCCGTCCGCCATGTCCGCCACGGCGGCGAAGAGCGTGTCCTCGAGCGCCGTCAGCAGCGGGCCGGTCAGCGGCTGCGCCTCGATGCGCGCGCCGTACGCGGCCCACAGCTCCTTCTCGGGCGCGAGCGCGACGTCCTCTTTGGAGGCGAACGTACGGAAGAACGTGCGCTTGGACACCTCCACCGCGCCCACCAGCTCATCGAGCGTGACCGCGCAGAACCCCTTCTCCGAGAAGAGCGCCAGGGCGGTCTCGACCAGGGCCTCGCGGGTGCGCAGCTTCTTGCGCTCGCGCAGCGGCAGTTCGTTCACCACGCCCGGCAGCCTACCGCCCGGCGCCTCCCCGGGTCTTTTGCCACTTGTAGGCTTATGCCACTGAGTGGCACTATGGGATTCCTTGATCAGCAGCATCTGTGAACCGCGGAGGCGGACGTGCGCGCACTGACGATCGACCATGCGGCCCCCGGGCATCTGTCCCTGGCCGAAGTCCCGGACCCCGAGCCCGCGCCCCACCAGGCGCTGGTGCGGGTCGAGGCGTTCTCGCTCAACTACGGCGAGGTCTCCCACGTCCTGCCCGGCGGCGAGGACGGGGCCGTGCCCGGCTGGGACGCGGCGGGCGTGGTGGTCCGGGCGGCGGCGGACGGCTCCGGGCCGACCGCCGGCACGCCCGTGGTCTCCCTCGGCGCCGACGGAGCCTGGGCCGAGCTGCGCGCGGTGGACACCGGCCTGCTCGCCGCCGTCCCGCCCGGCACCGACCCCGGGGCGGTCAGCACGCTGCCGGTGGCCGCGGGCTCCGCGCTGCGCGCGCTGCGCCGCCTCGGGCCGATCCTGGGCCGGCGGGTGCTGGTGACGGGCGCGGGCGGCGGGGTCGGGCGCTTCGCCGTACAGCTGGCGGCCCGGGGCGGCGCGCACGTCGTCGCGGCCACCTCGGATCCGTCGAAGGAGGCCGAGCTGCGCGCGCTGGGGGCGCACGAGGTCATCGTGAGCGCCGGAGAACCGGCCGCGGTGAAGCCGGCCGAGCCGGTGCACGGCGTGATCGACCTGGTCGGCGGCGCGGCGCTGGTCGCCGCGTACGCGACCCTGGCCCCGCACGGGACGCTGATCGCCCTGGGGCACAACGGCGGCGACGGCGAGAGCTTCCCGTACGGGGCCTTCTTCGGCAACGAAGGACACAACCGGTCCATCACCACGTACTTCCTGCTGGACGACGTGGACGGGCTGGCCGAGGACCTGTCGTGGCTGGCCGGGCTCGTGGCGAGCGGCGAGCTTGACCCGCAGATCGCCTGGCGGGGCGACTGGTCGCGAGCCACCGAGGCGGCCGAGGCGCTGCTCGGCCGCCGGGTGCGCGGTAAGGCGGTCCTGGAGGTGCCGGCGTAGGGAACGTCCGTCAGACCAGCGTGCCGCCGTGCCAGGCCGCCGCGACGAGAGGGACGCCGGGGCGGTAGGCGAGGTGGACGTGCGAGGGGGCGTCCAGCAGGACCAGATCGGCGCGGAGGCCGACGGCGACCCGGCCGACGTCGGTACGGCGCAGGGCCCGCGCCCCGCCGGCCGTGGCCGCCCAGACCGCCTCGTCCGGGGTCATCCGCATCTCACGGACGGCCAGCGCGACGCAGAAGGACATGGAGCTGGTGAAGGACGAGCCCGGGTTGCAGTCGGGCGAGAGCGCCACGGTCACGCCCGCGTCCAGCAGCCGGCGCGCGTCGGGGTACGGCGAGCGGGTGGAGAACTCCGCGCCCGGCAGCAGCGTGGCGACCGTGTCGCCCTGGGCCAGGGCGTCGACATCGGCGTCGGAGAGGTGGGTGCAGTGGTCGGCGGAGGCGGCACCCAGCTCGACGGCCAGCTGGACGCCGGGGCCCTGGGTCAGCTGGTTGGCGTGCACACGCGGGGTCAGCCCCCGCCGCGCTCCGGCGGTGAGGATCGTACGCGCCTGGTCGCCGTCGAAGGCGCCCCGCTCGCAGAACACGTCGATCCAGCGGGCGCGCGGGGCGCAGAGGTCCAGCATCGGGCCGGTGACCAGATCCACGTACGCGGCGGCGTCGTCGGCGAACTCGGGCGGCACGACATGGGCGCCCAGATAGGTGACCTCGTCGGTGTAGGCGGAGGCGACCTCCAGCGAGCGGGCCTCGTCCTGGGAGGTCAGGCCGTAGCCGGACTTGATCTCCAGGGTCGTGGTGCCCTGGCGGCGCGCCTCGCGGACGTAGTGCGCCACATTCGCGTCCAGGTCCTGGTCGGAGGCGGCGCGGGTGGCGGCCACCGTGGTGCGGATGCCGCCCGCGCTGTACGGGCGGCCGGACATCCGGGCGTTGAACTCCTCCGTCCGGTCGCCCGCGAAGACGAGGTGGGAGTGGGAGTCCACGAAGCCGGGGAGCAGCGCCCGGCCGCCGGCGTCGACCTGATTGTCGGTGGCGGGTGCTTTGCTCGAGTCACCGATCCAGGCGATGCGGTCGTCCTCCATCACGACGGCCGCGTCCCGGATCAGACCGAGGGGGCCTTCGCCGAGGGAGGGGTCGTTGGTGACGAGGGTGGAGATGTCGATGATGGCGGTCGCGGTCGTCATCGCGGGCGTTCTCCTTCATCTGGCCGGTCACCGGGCCCTCATGGGGCCGGTGGTGAAATGGCCGGTCGTGAAGCGGCCGGTCATGGGGCCGGTCACCGGGCCGGGCATGGTGCTGTGGCTCAGTCCCGCAGGGCCGCGATGGCCTCGGCCAGGGCCTCGGGGACTCGGGGGACGAGCTGGTGCGCCCCGTCCCGTACGACATGGCGCCCGCCGACCACGGTGTGCCGGACATCCGCGTTGGTCGCCGCGAATACGGCCGTCTCGGCGCCGAGGGCGGGCGGCGGTCCCGCCGTGCGGACGGAATCCAGTGCGATCGTCGTGAGGTCGGCGAGCGCACCGGGCTCGATCCGGCCCGCGTCGTCGCCCCAGCCGAGGGCGGCGTGGCCGTCGGCGGTGGCGGCGCGCAGTAGCCGGGGCGCGCTCCAGTGGCCCCGGGTGCGGGTGTGCAGCCGCTCGTCCATCTCCATGGCGCGTGCCTCCTCCAGGATGTCGATCACGGCATGGCTGTCGCTGCCCAGCGAGAGGGTGGAGCCCGCCTGCTCCAGCTGGGCGGCCGGGCCGATGCCGTCGGCGAGATCGCGCTCGGTGGTCGGGCACATGCAGACACCGGTGGCCGAGTGGCCCAGCAGCCGGATGTCCCCGGGGGTGAGATGGGTGGCGTGCACGGCCGTGGTGCGCGGGCCGAGCACCCCGTGGTCGGCGAGCACCCGGGTGGGGGTGAAGCCGTGCGCCTCGACGCAGGCGTCGTTCTCGGCGGTCTGCTCCGAGAGGTGGACATGGAGCGGGGCGGCATGGTGGTCGGCCCAGCCGGAGACGGTCCCCAGCTGGTCCACGGGCACCGCCCGCACCGAGTGGACGGCCGCGCCGATACGGGTGTTGCCGTCCCCCTTGAGCGCGGACACCCGCTCCGCCCAGGCCTCCGCCGTGCCGTCGGAGAAGCGCAGCTGGTGGGCGTCGGGCTCGGCCCCGAAACCGGAGGAGAGATAGCAGGTGTCGAGGAGGGTGATCCGGATCCCGGCCTCGGCGGCGGCCGCGATCAGGGCCTCCCCCATCGCGTTGGGGTGGTCGTAGCGGGTGCCTCCGGGCGCGTGATGGAGGTAGTGGAACTCGCCGACGCAGGTGATGCCCGCCATGGTCATCTCGGCGTAGACGGCGCGGGCGAGATCGAAGTAGCGCTCGGGGGTGAGCTTGTCCGCGACGCCGTACATCACCTCCCGCCAGGTCCAGAAGGTGCCACTGCCCGCCTGGACCACGCCGCGCAGGGCGCGGTGAAAGGCGTGGCTGTGGGCGTTGGCCAGGCCCGGGAGGGTCAGCCCACGCAGCCAGACGGCCCCGGCGGGCGGCACGGGCGTATCCGCCCGCACCTCCTTGATCCGGCCGTCGACCGCCGTCACGATGAGCACGTTCGGCTGCACGCTCTCGCCCAGCCAGGCATGCTCCGCCCAGTAGGTCTGCGCCGTCAGCGACACGCCAGGCCCTCCAGTACGTCGGCGAGTGCCGTCACCCCGGCGAGGCAGTCATCCTCGGCCGCCGTCTCGGCGGGTGAGTGCGAGACGCCGGTGGGGTTCCTTACAAACAGCATGGCGGTCGGTACGGACGCGGACAAAATGCCCGCGTCGTGTCCCGCGCCGGTGGGCAGGACCGGGGCCCCGCCGAGGAGCCCCGCCAGCTCGTCGCGGAGGCCATGGGCGAACTCCACCACCGGCGTGAACGACTCCCGCGTGACCTTGACCTCCACGCCGTCCCGCAGCCCGCGCTCCACGGCCGCGCGCTCGATCTCGCCGACGACGGCCGCCAGCGTCTCCTCGTCGGGGGCCCGGGAATCCAGCCAGCCCCGCACCAGCGAGGCGATGGCGTTGACGCCGTTCGGCTCCACGCCGACCTTGCCGAAGGTCGCCAGCGCCCCGGCGAGCCGCGCCTTCTTGCGCGCGGCCAGGACGGTGTTCGCGTAGGTCAGCATCGGGTCGCGGCGGTCCTCCAGCCGGGTCGTCCCGGCGTGGTTGGCCTCGCCGTGGAAGTCGAACCGCCAGCGGCCGTGCGGCCAGATGGCGGAGGCGACGCCGACGGGGTGCGGGCCATCCGCCAGGGCGCGGCCCTGCTCGATGTGCAGCTCCACGAACGCGCCGATGCGGGCCAGCCGCTCCGGGTCCGGGCCGATCGCCTCCGGGTCGTACCCGGCGCGCTCCATGGCCTGCGCCAGGCTCACCCCGTCGCCGTCGCGCAGCGCGTGCGCCTGCTCGGCGCTCAGCTGCCCGGCGGCCAGCCGCGAGCCCACGCAGGCCAGGCCGAAGCGGGCGCCCTCCTCGTCGCCGAAGTTGACGACGGCGAGCGGCTTGGCGGGGCGCGCCCCGCGCGAGCGCAGCTCGTCCAGCGCGGCGAAGGAGGAGACGACGCCGAGCGGGCCGTCGAAGGCGCCGCCGTCCGGCACGGAGTCCAGGTGCGAGCCCGTGACGACAGCGTCCCCGGCGGTCGGGTCGCCGAGCCAGGCCCACTGGTTGCCGTTGCGGTCCTCCTCGTAGGCGAGGCCGCGGGTCTCCGCTTGGGCGCGGAACCAGGCGCGGCAGTCGGCGTCGGCGGGGGTCCAGGCGTAGCGGCGGTAGCCGGTGGTTGCCTGGTTGCGGCCGATGGGGAGGAGGTCGCGCCACATCTCGTGGAACGTGGCCCCGGGTGCGCCGGTCGCCGCCTGAGGTTCCGTTTCGTGCGCGGGTGCGGGCCGGTGGTCGGGGTGTGCCCACCCGTCCCTCCCCCAGCTACCGCTGGGAGGTGCCCCCTCTGCGGGACGATTGCCCACACTCATGCGGTGTCCTCCTCGCGCATGGGGATGCGAACGCCTCGTTCCGTCGCTACCTCGTCCGCGCGGTCGTAGCCCGCGTCCACGTGGCGGATCACGCCCATGCCCGGGTCGTTCGTCAGCACGCGGCGGATCTTCTCGCCCGCCAGCGCCGTGCCGTCGGCGACCGTGACCTGGCCCGCGTGGATGGAGCGGCCCATGCCGACGCCGCCGCCGTGGTGGATGGAGACCCAGGACGCGCCCGAGGCGACGTTGACCATGGCGTTGAGCAGCGGCCAGTCCGCGATCGCGTCCGAGCCGTCGAGCATCGCCTCCGTCTCGCGGTACGGGGAGGCCACCGAGCCGCAGTCCAGGTGGTCGCGGCCGATGGCGAGCGGCGCGGCGAGCGTGCCGTCGGCCACCATGTCGTTGAAGCGCTCACCCGCCTTGTCGCGCTCGCCGTAGCCGAGCCAGCAGATCCGGGCGGGCAGGCCCTGGAAGTGGACCCGCTCCCCCGCCATCTTGATCCAGCGGGCCAGCGACTCGTTCTCCGGGAAGAGGTCGAGGATGGCCTTGTCGGTGGCCGCGATGTCCTTGGGGTCGCCGGACAGGGCCGCCCAGCGGAAGGGGCCCTTGCCCTCGCAGAAGAGCGGGCGGATGTAGGCGGGCACGAAGCCGGGGAAGGCGAAGGCGCGGTCGTATCCGGCCAGCTGGGCCTCGCCGCGGATCGAGTTGCCGTAGTCGAAGACCTCGGCGCCCGCGTCCATGAAGCCGACCATGGCCTCGACGTGCCGCGCCATGGCCTCGCGGGCCCGCTGGGTGAAGTCGGCGGGCTTCTCGGCGGCGTACGAGGCCATCTCGTCGAAGTCCACGCCCAGCGGCAGATACGCCAGCGGGTCGTGGGCACTGGTCTGGTCGGTGACGATGTCGATGGGGGCGTTCATCGCGAGCAGCTGGGGGACCAGCTCGGCCGCGTTGCCCAGGACGCCGATGGACAGCGGCCGCCTGGCGTCACGCGCCTCGACGGCCAGCTGGAGGGCGTGGTCCAGGCTGTCGGCCCGTACGTCCAGGTAGCGGTGGGCGATGCGGCGCTCGATGGCGCGCGGGTCGCAGTCGATGCAGATGGCGACGCCGTCGTTCATGGTGACCGCGAGCGGCTGCGCGCCGCCCATGCCACCGAGGCCGGCGGTGAGGGTGATGGTCCCGGCCAGGGTGCCGTTGACCCCTTTACCCATTGAATGCAGCTTCGCGGCGACCGCGGCGAAGGTCTCGTACGTGCCCTGGAGGATGCCCTGGGTGCCGATGTAGATCCACGAGCCGGCGGTCATCTGGCCGTACATGGTCAGGCCGAGCGCCTCCAGACGGCGGAACTCCTCCCAGTTGGCCCAGTCGCCGACCAGGTTGGAGTTGGCGATCAGCACGCGCGGCGCCCACTCGTGGGTCTGCATGACGCCGACCGGCCGGCCCGACTGGACCAGCATCGTCTCGTCCTGCTTCAGCGTGGTGAGCGTGCGGACCATGGCGTCGAACGAGCGCCAGTCGCGCGCCGCCTTGCCCGTGCCGCCGTAGACGACGAGCTTGTCCGGGTGCTCGGCGACCTCCGGGTCGAGGTTGTTCTGGAGCATCCGCAGAGCGGCTTCCTGCTGCCATCCCAGGGCACTGAGTTCGGTGCCACGCGGTGCGCGTACGGGTCGCGGTCCTGACATGGGCCGTGCCTCCCTGCCGTTGACTGGATCAATATATTCACATCTTTGCGTCGATGAATAAGGTTAGTCAACACCGGGCTCACGGAGTGTTCCGGGAGGCGGACTTGCGGTTGACGTATACGTCAGGTCTTACCGTCTCGGCGTTCCGCTCCACCGCGACACCTCCACACCGAGGAGCGCTCCATGTCACAGCCTGCGCCCGTGCCCGGATCCGTGCCCGCCACCCACCGCCAGGTACTCCTGGCCGACCGCCCCCGGACCACGCTCACCACCGACCACTTCGAGGTCGTCACCGCCCCCGTGCCCGAGCCCGGCCCGGGGCAGGTGCTGGTCCGCAACCGGCTCATGAACGTCGCCGCCGTGATGCGGCCCCTGACCCTCGCCGACCCCGACAGCTTCGAACTGTCCCAGTTGCTCCAGCGGCCCGGCGACCCCATGCACGGCCCGGCCGTCGGCGAGGTGGTCGCCGCACCCGGCACCGATCTCGCCCCCGGCGAGCTGGTCCGGCACCGGCTGGGCTGGCGCGAGTACGCGCTCGTGGAGGCCGCGGAGGCGGAGCGGCTGGGCCCGGAGGGGCTGCCCGACCCCGCCGCGTATCTCTCGCAGGGCTTCGCCTCCTGGCTGGGCGTGGTGCGCGGGGCGGAGGTGCGGGCCGGGGACACCGTGTTCGTCACCGGCGCGGCCGGCGGGGTCGGCACGCTGGCGGGGCAGTTCGCCCGGCTGCACGGCGCCGCCCGGGTCATCGGTTCCACCGGCTCCCGGCGCAAGGCCGACTACCTGGTCGAGGAGCTCGGCTACGACGCGGCCGTGGTCCGGGGCGCCGGGCCGATCGAGGCCCAGCTGCGCGAGGCGGCCCCGGACGGCATCGACGTGCTCTTCGACAACGTCGGCGGCGAGCAGCTGCTGGCGGCGCTGGCCGTGGCCCGCCGGGGCGCCCGCTTCGCCCTCGTCGGCGCGCTGTCCGCCCAGCTGACCGGCGACGCCATGGCCACCACCGCGATCAGCACCTTCGCCCTCATCGCGCGGGGGATCACGCTGCGCGGCATCGCGGCCTACGACCACATGGACGCGTATCCCGAGTACGTGCGCGAATTCGGCCGCGCGCTGCGCGAGGGCACGATGGCCTATCCGCACATCCGGCTGCGGGGCGTCGAGCAGGCGCCGCGCGCGCTGTGCGAGCTGGTCGAGGGGCGCCATGTCGGCGCGGTGCTGGTGGAGTTGTAGACGGCGCGGCGCGACAATGGCGCCAAGGCGCCAAGGCGTCAAGGCGCAAAGGAACGGGGGGACCCATGCGCATCGGGGACGCGGCGGCGGCCGCCGGGCTGACGCCACGGGCGCTGCGCTACTACGAGCAGCGCGGGCTGCTCACCGCGCGCCGCACGCCCTCCGGGCACCGCGACTACACGGCCGAGGACGTGCGCCATCTGCGCGCCGTGCGCGAACTACTGACCGCCGGCCTGACCATCGAGGACGTACGGGCCCTCGTGGCGGCCATCGAGGCGCTCCCCGCGAACCGCCGCGACCGCCCCGCGGCCACCGAGCCCCGGACGGACGGGGAGCCCGGTCTGTGCACGCTCCCCAATATGATCGTCCGGCGCCGGCTGACGTATCTCGACGAGCGCATCGAACGGCTGACGGAGCTGCGCGACGGGCTCGCGCAGCGCGTCGGCGGCCCGCTGCGCGACCTCGGCCGCGACCTGGGCTCCACCGGCTAAGCCCGGCCGACGGTCACTTTTCCCCACCCCGCCCCTTCCCGAACCGGGGGCTCCGCCCACGCCCCCGGGCCCAGGGGCGGCCCCGCCGCTTCCCGGCTTTCGGCCAGACGAGCCCCCGCCGCGCGGTGAGCCCTGCATCCGGCTCCCGCCCCCGGGGGCCGGGGCGGAGACCGCACATCGACTGGGGCCGGGAAGGGGCGGGGCAGGGGAAACCCACCTGGCCCACCACGTGGGACGGGCCGCGGAGCGGGCTGGGCGGCGGGGGCGCGTGGTGGTTGGCTGGTGACATGACATCGAATGCGGTGGCAACGGGGGCGGGCGCGGCCGCCCGGCGGGAGCGGGCGGTGCGGGCCGCCGTGGAGCAGGGGCTGATCGGCCCCGACCAGCCCGTCGTCGGGCTGCTGGACGTGGCGGGCATCCGCGCCGCCGCGGCCGAGCTGCGGGCCGCCTTCGACGAGGTCGTCGCGCCGGGCACCCCCGTGCTGCACGCCTTCGCCGTCAAGGCCGCCGCGCTCGTCCCCGTGCTGCGGCTGCTGGCCGACGACGGGATCGGCTGCGAGGTGGCCAGCCCCGGCGAGCTGGCCCTGGCCCGGGCCGCGGGGGTCGCCCCCGAGCGCATCGTGCTCGACTCGCCCGCCAAGACCCACGCCGAGCTGCGCGAGGCCGTCGAGCTCGGCATCGCCGTCAACGCCGACAACCCGCAGGAGCTGGCCCGCCTGAACGCGCTGGTGTCGCCGCGGAGCGGCCCCGGGCCCGCGCTGCCGCCCGGCCCGCTGGGGCTGCGGGTCAATCCGCAGGTGGGCGGGGGCAGCATCGGGGCGCTCAGCACCGCCACCGCGACCTCGAAGTTCGGGGTGGCGCTGCTGGACGTGGGGGCGCGCGAGTGGGTCGTGAACGCGTTCACGAAGCGGCCCTGGCTGACCCGGCTGCACGCGCACGTGGGCTCCCAGGGCTGCCCGCTGGACCTGATGGCGGCGGGCGTACGGGCGGCGTACGAGCTCGCCGAGGAGATCAACCGGAAGGTCGGCCGACAGCAGATCGACACGCTCGACATCGGTGGCGGGCTGCCGGTCAACTTCGGCTCCGACGAGATCACCCCCGGCTACCGCGACTACGCCCGTCTGCTGCTCGCTACCGTCCCCGGGCTGTTCGACGGCCGGTACGGGCTGGTCACGGAGTTCGGGCGGTCGCTGGTCGCCAAGTCCGGCACGGTCCTGGCGCGCGTGGAGTACACCAAGTCGGCGGGCGGCCGCCCGATCGCCGTCACCCACGCGGGCGCCCAGCTGGCCACGCGCACCGTCTTCGCCCCGGAGTCATGGCCGTTGCGGCTCGCGGCGTACGACGGCGAGGGCGTGGCCAAGCCGACCGGGCCGGGCGGCCCGGTGCCGCAGGACGTGGCCGGGCCGTGCTGCTTCGCGGGCGACCTGGTCGCCGTGAACCGGCCGCTGCCCGCGCTGGAGGCGGGCGACCTGGTCGCGCTGCTGGACACGGGCGCGTACTACTTCTCCAACCACTTCGCGTACAACAGCCTGCCCCGCCCCGGGATCTACGGCTTCTCGGTCAGCGGCGGCAACGGCGGCAACGGCGGCAGGAACGGCCGCGTGCGCTTCGCGCCCGTACGCTCGCCGCAGTCCGTCGACGAGATCGTCGCCGAGAGCGGCGGCGAGCACACGGGCGCGCTGTCGGGGCTTTGATGCCTCCCCTTTGGAGGTCTTCTGCCATCGGCGCCGGCCAGCACCGGCACGCGTTCAGTCCAGCGGCGGCAAGCGTTCAGTACAGCCACCAACTTCCCTTCACACGGCGGGTGGCTGTTAGCCTTTGCCCAGGTCGTCCACCGTATGGAACCCAAGGCTCCGTATGGTCGGGCGGCCCTACGCCAGCCCCCAGCACGTTGAGCCGTTCAATCGTTCGAGCAATGCGGGACTCCTTCGGCGTGCCGGCGAACGTGCCGCCCGCCCAGGAGCACACCGCATGAATCATCCCCAGGTCCCCTCGCCCCCCGTAGGCTGCCCCGCCCACAACCCCGGCGGCGTACGCATGCATGCCCTGCGGTTCCAGGAGGATCCGGCCGACCTCTACGGGCAGTTGCGGCGGGAACACGGGCCGGTCGCCCCGGTCCTGCTCGACGGCGACATCCCCGCCTGGCTGGTCCTCGGCTACCGCGAGGTGCACCGCGTCACCACCAACCCCGAGCTGTTCGCCCGCGATTCCCGCCGCTGGCACGCCTGGGACCGGATCCCGGACGACTGGCCGCTGCTGCCGTTCGTCGGCTATCAGCCGTCCGTGCTGTTCACCGAGGGCGCGGAGCACCAGCGGCGCTCGGGGGCGATCAGCGACGCCCTGTCGGCAGCGGACCAGTTCGAGGTGCGCGCGCACAGTGAACGGGTCGCCGACGAGCTGATCGACGCCTTCGCGGGCAGCGGCCGGGCCGAGCTGATGACCGAGTACGCGAGCCAGGTCCCGCTGCGTGTGGTGGCCCGGATCTGCGGCCTCGAGCCCTCCGAGACGGCCGACCTGGAGCGGGACATGACCGCCTCACTGGACGACGGCGAGGGAGCTGTCGCGGCGTACGGCCGAATAGCCGCCAAGATGGCGGAGTTGGTGCAGCGCAGCCGCCGTGAGCCCAAGGCGGACGTGCCCTCGCGGATGGCGGCTCACCCGGCCGGGCTCAGCGACGAAGAGATCATCCAGGACATGATCTCGATCATGGCCGCCGGTCAGCAGCCCACGTCCAACTGGATCGGCAACACCCTGCGGCTGATGCTGACCGACGACCGGTTCGCCGTCACGATCTCCGGCGGGCGCCGCAGCGTCAGCCAGGCGCTCACCGAGGTGCTGTGGGAGGACACCCCGACCCAGAACTTCATCGGGCGCTGGGCATCCCAGGACACCAGGCTCGGCGGGCAGCAGATCAAGAAGGGCGACTGCGTCATCCTGGGCCTGGCCGCCGCGAACACCGACCCGCAGGTGCGGCCCGACTTCACCGCCGGCTCCGCCGGCAACCAGGCCCATCTGTCCTTCAGCCACGGTGAGCACCGCTGCCCGGAGCCGGCGCCGGAGCTGGCCGAGATCATCACCAAGGCGGCCATCGAGGTGCTCCTCGACCGGATCCCCGATGTGGTGCTGTCGCTTCCCGCCGATGAGATCGAGTGGCGGCCGTCCATCTGGATGCGGGGCGTGGCCGCCCTGCCGGTCGAGTTCACTCCGGCCCACGTCTCCCGCTGACCGTCGGGTGATCGTCCGGGGGGCCTTCCCCGTTCGCCGGACGGCCCGGTTTCCGGGCCGTCCGGCGAACGGTCAAGGCACCCCGCCCCGGTCCGGGTGACGCGTCAGCGCGCCGCCGCGGCCTCCGCGCGGCCCCGCCTGGCCCCGCCCGGCCGGGCGTCCCCGGCCACGATCCCGGTCGTCCGGTAGGCGCTCACGCCCTTGCCCGCCGGACCGCCGCGGGCCACCCACTCCGCGCGCACCCACAGCAGCACGTCGTTCGCCCGCTCCCAGTGGCCCAGCCACAGCGCCTTGGCCCACAGCCCGGCGCCGACCCCCGCCATCAGCATCCCGACGGCCGCGGGCACGGCGAACGACGACCCCACCGCGGCCAGGAACGCCAGCAGCAGCCACCAGCGCAGCGCGCGCCGCCGGGCCCGTACGGTCACCGCACGGTCCTGGAGGAACACCGACCTGCCCGCCCGAGAGGCGGCGCGCGCCAGCTCCAGATACCGCCCGCGGCGGGCCAGGAAGGTCACGACCGCCGCGATCAGGAACAGCGCCGCTCCCGCCAGCACTCCGATCCGGCGCCCCGTCAGCCCCGGCACCAGCACCCCGACGCCGGCGGCCAGCAGGCCCAGCCACCACAGCCATCCCGCCGGCGCCCGCAGAACCACGGCCACCCGCGCCAGCGCATACGCCCCGCGCCCCACGACAGACCTCCTCGTCTCGAATCCGGTCACCTGTACAAGCCGTGCATACAGCGTTCGAGGGACGGACTCCAGTCACCGGGCCTGAGAATTCTCTGAGAGGCGGTCACTCCACGAACAGGCTCCGCGCCGCGGCCTTGGCGTCGAACTCCTCCAGCCGCGCCTGCGCGTCCGGCAGCGCGTCGCACATCGCCTCCAGCAGCACCCGCCCCAGCAGCATCGGCGCGCACGCCGTGTCGAAGGCGAGCCCGGTGCCGACCGCCGCGGGCAGCAGCAGGTCGCTGTGGCGGGCGACCGGCGCGAAGGCGCTGTCGGCGACCGTCACCACGGTCAGCCCGGCGGACCTGGCGTACTCCAGGCCCTCGACGACCTCGCGCGGATGGCGCGGCAGGGCGAAGCACAGCAGGGCGGTCGCGCCCGCGCGCACCGCCGCGTCGACGCGGTCGGCGAGCATGGTGCCGCCCTCGTCGAGCAGGCGTACGTCCGGGTGGACCTTGCGCGCGAAGTACGCGAAGCCGCCCGCCTGGGCGGAGGCCGCGCGCAGGCCGAGCACCGGCAGCGGCCGGGATTCGGCGAGCAGCCGCCCGGCCCGTACGACCGGGGCCGGGTCGGCGAGCAGGGACGCCAGATGGCGCAGGTTGTCGATCTCCGACTGGACCGCCTGCTGGTACTCGTTGTAGGCGTCCCCGCCCTCGCCCCGCTCGGCGGGGGCGACCTCGCGCAGATGCCTGCGCAGCGCCGGGTAGCCGTCGAAGCCGAGCGCGACCGCGAAGCGGGTCACCGACGGCTGGCTGACGCCGGCCAGCTCGGCGAGCTCGACGCTCGACAGGAACGGCGCGTCGGCCGCCCGCCGCACCATGCAGTGGGCGATGCGCCGCTGGGTGGGCGTCAGCCGGTGGCCCTCGAAGAGCTTCTGAAGCCGGGCGGCGCCGGCCCCCGCCCCCGCCCCGGCCGCGTCACCCTGCACCGCGGCCGCGTCGTCCCGCGCCCCGGCCGCAGCCAGGGCCTCCGCCTCCGCCGACGCCCCCGTGTTCGTACTCATCGCTCTCTCCTGCCCCTCTCGGCCCTCCCGGGCCCACTCCCCGATGCTCAACTCTCCGCGCCCGCGACGCCGATGTCCGCCAGCCCGTCGAGCAGGCCCGCGGCCACCGCCACATCCTGCGTCAGCGGACGGTCCTCCATCCTCGGATCGAGCTGGTCCGCCGCCAAGGCGAACGCCGCGCCGACCGGCAGCTCCGGTTCCGGCTCCAGCCCGCGCTGGCGCAGCGCCCGTACGGCCGCGACCAGTTCACAGCCCAGCACCTGACGGTAGTTGTCGATCACCCGCAGCGTCTGCCGGGCGCCGAGCGAGGCGAAGCTGGCCTGCTCCTCGACGCCGCGCGAGAGCACGGCGTGGCCGAGCGAGGCCGGGTGGGAGACGGCCCGCAGCTCGCCGAGGGCCGCCCCCGCCGCGTACTCCAGGATCATCACGCCCGAGCTGGCGGACGCGGCGTCGCCGAGGAAGGGCCGCAGCCGGGTGAAGTCCGGCTCGGACAGGGCGGCGAGCCGGGCGGTGGACAGCCGGGCGGTCTGAAGCGTGGCGAGCCGGAAGTGGTCGAGGCCGAGCGCGAGGTGCGCGGCGTAGAAGTTGCCGTGGTGGTAGGCGGCCTCGTCCTCGGCGCATATCAGCGGGTTCTCGGCGGCGGCGTTGAACTCGACGGTCAGCACCCGCTCCAGCGCGTCGGCGGCGTCCAGCGCCGGTCCGTGGATCTGCGGCAGGCAGCGGAAGCCGTACGGGTCCTGGATCCGGCCCAGCGGCGGCGTCGGGCGGGCCGGGGCGCCGAGCAGGGCGCGCATGCGGGCGGCCGCCTCGACGGAGCCGGGGAGCGGGCGCGCCTCGTGCACGGGCTCGGCGTACGCCTCCAGCGAGCCGCCGACCGCGATCAGCGAGAGCGCGGCGACGGTGAGCGAGGCGGACAGCAGCCGGCGCAGCTCGTCCAGGGCGAGCGCCGACTGGCCGAGGGTGAGGGCGTTGCTGCTGATGAGGGCGAGCGCGTCGTTGCCGTCGAGCTCGACGGGCGCGGGGGCGCGGCCTTCCGGGGCGGCGTCGGTGAGGTCCCAGGGGTGTTCGCCGACGAGGGCGAGGCCGGTCTGGGCGAGCGCGGCGAGGTCACCGGTGCCGACCGCGCCGTGTTCGTTGACGACCGGGTGGGCGCCGCTCTCCAGGGCCTGGGCGAGGGCGGTGACGACGGCGGGGCGCAGCCCGGCGCCGCCCGCGAGGAGCTGGTTGGCGCGTACGGCGAGCATGGCGCGGACCTCGCGGCCCGGCAGCGGGGCGCCGATGGCGCCGGCGTGGCTGCGCAGCAGGCGCAGGCCGTGCTCCTGGTCGGCGGTCCCGACGTCCTCGGTGCGGTTGGCGCCGACGCCGGTGCTGCGGCCGTAGACGCGCCCGGTGGCGGCCAGCCGGAGCGCGGTCTCCCAGGAGCGCTCGGCGCGGGCGAAGGCGTCCGGGTCGGGCGCGGCGGGGCGGGCGGTCCGGTCGGCGAGCCGCACCACATCGGCCACGCGCAGGGTCCGGCCGTCCAGTACGACCTGGGGCGCGGCGTCGCCCGCACTGTCCCCGGCGCCGCTACCGCGTGCGCCGCCCGCCGTACCCGCAGTGCCCGTAGAGCCCAACATCTGAGACAACATCCAGCGGATCCCCTTTCACCCGCACCCTGTTCGGACCCTATTCGGACGGAGATCGACATTCCGTCCCACATTGTGAGCAGAAGTAACCGTTGATTAACACCGGACTCTTGACTTCTATTCACTCGCCTACGACTGTGCATGACTATATGCAGACAGGGCAAGGGGAAGCGGATGATCAGCTTCAATCGCGTCAGCAAGCACTACCCGAACGGCACCACCGCCGTCGACGACCTCGATCTCGAACTGCCCGAGGGCGGCATCACGGTCCTCGTGGGCTCCTCGGGCTGCGGCAAGACCACCACCCTCCGGATGGTCAACCGGATGGTCGAGCCCAGCAGCGGCACCATCAGCGTCGGCGGCCGTGACGTACAGCGGGCCGACGCCGCCGAGCTGCGGCGCGGCATCGGCTACGTCATCCAGCAGGCCGGGCTGTTCCCACACCGCACGGTGCTCGACAACATCGCCACGGTGCCACTGCTGCTCGGCTGGGGCCGCCGCAAGGCGCGGGCGCGCGCCGCCGAGCTGCTGGAGCTGGTCGGCCTGCCCGCCGACGCCGGCAAGCGCTACCCGCACCAGCTCTCCGGCGGCCAGCAGCAGCGCGTGGGGGTCGCCCGCGCCCTGGCGGCCGACCCGCCGGTGCTGCTGATGGACGAGCCCTTCGGCGCCGTCGACCCGGTCGTGCGGACCCAGCTCCAGAACGAGCTGCTGCGCCTCCAGAGCGAGCTGCGCAAGACCGTGGTCTTCGTCACCCACGACATCGACGAGGCGGTGCGGCTCGGCGACCGCATAGCCGTCTTCCGCACCGGCGGCCACCTCGTGCAGTGCGCACCGCCCGCCGAGCTGCTGGCCGACCCGGCCGACGACTTCGTCGCGGGCTTCCTCGGCGCCGAGCGCGGCCTGAAGCTGCTCTCGCTCTCCACGCTCGCCGACGTGCCGCAGCGCCCCGCGCCCACCGGGGAGGCGGGCCCGAAGGGAGCGGGCGGGCGCTGGCGGCTGGTCACCTCCGAGCGCGGCGAGCCGCTCGGCTGGCGCGACACCGAGGGCCCGCAGGGCGACCGCGCCCCGCTGCTGCCCGTGCGCCCGCTGCGGGACGGCGACTCCCTGCTGACCGCACTCGACGAGTCGATCGCCTCCCCCGCCGGCCTGGTGGCCCGCGTGGACGCCGACGGCGTCCTCACCGGAGTGACCGACCGCGAGCTGATCCATGAGCACGCCGGGCGGCGCCACGCGGAGGCGGCGCGGACGGCCGCGGCAGCGAACGGCACAGCCACGGACGGCACGGCCACACCTCAGGACGCGGGCGTGACCGCATGACCATCGACTGGGGCTGGTTCCCCGATCACCGCGACGACCTCGTCCGGCTCACCCTCGACCACCTGTCCACCGCCATCCCCTCCGTGCTCTTCGGGATCCTGATCGCGGTGCCGCTGGCCGTGCTCGCCCACCGCGTCCGGCCGCTGCGCGGGCTGCTGCTGGGCCTGTCGAACGTCCTGTTCACCATCCCGTCCATCGCGATCTTCGTGCTGCTGCTGCCGGTCACCGGCCTCACCCGCACCACCGCGATCACCGGCCTGACCATCTACACCCTGGTCGTGCTGTTGCGGAACACCGTCGAGGGCCTGGACAGCGTCCCCGCCAAGGCCCGCGAGGCGTCCAAGGCGATGGGCGCCCGCCCGCTGCGTACCCTGCTCACCGTCGAGCTGCCGCTCGCCTTCCCCGTGATCATGGCGGGCGTGCGGGTCGCCACCGTGATGGCGATCTCGCTGGTCAGCGTGGCCAGCTACATCGGATACGGCGGCCTGGGCCAGCTGTTCACCGACGGCTTCCAGCGCAACTACCCGACCCCCGTCGTCGCCGGAGTCGCCCTGTCCCTGCTGCTCGCGCTGGCCGCGGACGCCGTGCTGGTGACCGTCCAGTGGCTGTGCACCCCGTGGCTGAGGAGGCGTGCCTGACATGATCGAACTGCTGAAGAACCTCGGCGTCTGGCTGACCAGCGGCGCCCAGTGGTCCGGGCCCGACGGCATCGCCACCCGCCTGTTCGAACACCTCCAGTACTCGCTCCTGGCCACCGTCGTCGCCACCCTGATCGCCCTCCCCGTCGGCCTGCTCATCGGCCACACCGGCCGCGGCGCCTTCCTGGCCATCAACCTCGCCGGGTTCGGGCGCGCGCTGCCGACGGTCGGCCTGGTCACGCTGGTCTTCCTGGCCAGCGGGCTGAGCATGTGGCCGGTGTACGTCTCGCTGGTCGCCCTCGCGGTCCCGGTGATCGTCACCAACACCTACGCCGGCATGGCCGCCGTCGACCCCGAGGTCAAGGACGCCGCGCGCGGCCAGGGCATGCGCGCCCACCAGGTCCTGCTGCGGATCGAGCTGCCCCTCGCGCTCCCCCTGGTCATGACCGGGCTGCGGCTGGCCACCGTGCAGGTCGTGGCCACCGCCACCATCGCCGCGTACGTCAGCTTCGGCGGGCTCGGCCGGTACGTCTTCGACGGGCTCGCCCAGCGCGACCTGGTGCAGGTGCTGGGCGGGGCGGTGCTGGTCGCCGCGCTCGCCATCGCCCTGGACCTGGCGCTGGCCGGAGTGCAGCGCCTGCTGTTCCGCAACCGCCCCGCGCCCTCGCACGCCCACTCGACTTGAGGAACTGAGGAGAAGTCCCGCATGACCTCCCTGAACCCCCGGGCCCCCCGCCCCACTCGCAGGGCCCTGCTCGGCGGCCTCCTCGGCGCCGCCTCCCTCCCCGCCCTCGCCGCCTGCGGCGGCGTGACCTCGCTCAAGGGCGGCTCGGACGACGGCGGCTCCGGCGGCGGCAGCAGCGCGGGCGGCCTGGTCGTCGGCACCGCCAACTTCACCGAGAACCAGATTCTCGGCTACCTCTACGCCGAGGCGCTGCGCGGCGCCGGCGTCAAGGCGAGCGTCCGCCCCAACCTCGGCTCCCGCGAGATCGTCATCCCCGCCCTCCAGCAGGGCGATATCGACCTGCTCCCCGAGTACCAGGGCAATCTGCTCCTGCACTTCGACGACACCGCCAAGGAGACGGAGGCCGGCGACCTCCAGAACGCGCTGACCGTCGCCCTCCCCGGCAGCCTGGAAGCCCTCCCGTACGCCGCCGCCGAGGACAAGGACGTCTTCGCCGTCACCAAGGAGACGGCCGACCGGTACGGGCTGCGCAGCCTCGCCGACCTCCACCGGCTCGACGGCAAGCTGGTCTTCGGCGGACCGGCGGAGGACAAGAAGCGGGTCGTCGGCCTGGTCGGTCTGAAGAACGTCTACGGGACCACGTTCAAGGAGTTCAAGTCCCTGGACGCCTCCGGCCCCCTGGTCAAGGGCGCCCTGAAGAAGGGCGACGTCGACGTCGCCAACCTCTTCAGCACCGACCCCGACATCCAGGCCAACGGCTGGATCATCCTCGCCGACCCCAAGCAGCTCATCCCCGCCCAGCACATCGTCCCCGTCGTGCGCGGCGCCAAGGCCGACGCCAAGGTCCGCAGGGCCCTGGCCCGGCTGGGCGGCGCGCTCACCACGGACGAGCTGGCCAAGCTGAACAAGCTGGTCGACGTCGAGAAGAAGGACCCGGACGAGGTGGCGGCCGACTGGGTGAAGCGGAACGGCCTCGCCAAGCGATAGCACCGCCGAAGGGCGGCGCGGCCCAGCCCGGGCCGCGCCGCCCGGCCGAAGTCCCTCAGGCCGGAAGCCCTCAGGCCGGGGGCAGCAGCTTCTTCTGGGGCTTCCCCATGGCGTTGCGCGGCAGCGCGTCCAGGAAGCGGACCTTGCGGGGGCGCTTGTGGACGGAGAGCTGCCCGGCGACGAAGTCGATCAGCTCCGCCTCGCTCACCCCGTCGGCGACGACATACGCCACGATCTGCTGGCCCAGGTCCTCGTGCGGGGCGCCGACGACGGCCGCCTCACGCACCGCCGGGTGGTCCAGCAGCGCGTTCTCGACCTCGCCGGCGCCGATGCGGTAGCCGCCGGACTTGATCAGGTCGGTGGAGGCCCGGCCGACGATGCGGTGGAAGCCGTCGGGCTCGACGGCGGCGATGTCGCCGGTGCGGAACCAGCCGTCCTCGGTGTACGAGCCGGCGGTCGCCTCCGGGCGGTTGAGGTAGCCGTCGAAGAGGGTCGGGCCGGTGAGCTGGAGCTCGCCGATCTCGGCGCCCTCCTCGGCGGCGATCCGGGTGCGGATGCCGGACAGCGGGGTGCCGACATAGCCGGGGCGGCGCTCGCCGTCCGCCCGGGTGCTGATGGTGATCAGCGTCTCCGTCATGCCGTAGCGCTCGACCGGGCGGTGGCCGGTCAGCTGCTCCAGGTCGCGGAAGACGGGCGCGGGGAGCGGGGCGCTGCCGGACACCAGGAGCCGGGCGGCGGAGAGCGCGCGGGCGGCGGCCGGGTCCTGGACGACCCGGTGCCAGACCGTCGGCACGCCGAAGTACAGGCTGCCGCCCGCCGCCGCGTACGCCGCCGGGGTCGGCCGGCCAGTGTGCACCAGCCGGCTGCCCACGCGCAGCGCGCCCAGCACGCCGAGCACCAGCCCGTGCACATGGAACAGCGGCAGGCCGTGGACGAGCGTGTCCTCCGGCGTCCAGGCCCAGGCCCCGGCCAGCGCGTCCAGGTCGGCGGCCACCGCGCGCCGCGAGATCAGGGCGCCCTTGGGCGCGCCGGTGGTGCCGGAGGTGTAGAGGATGAACGCCGTCGACTCCGGGGCCGGTTCGGCCCCGCTCCACGCCGCGCGCTCCGCCAGGTCCACGGGGACGGTCTCCACGGGCGCGGCGTGCTCGTCCTCCGACGGCTCCCCCGTCAGCAGCAGCGCGGCCTTGGAGTCCCGGAGGATGTGGTCCCGTTCCGCGGGGCCGGAGTCCGGCGGCACGGGCACCACGGGCACCCCCGCGAGCAGCGCGCCCACCACGGCCGCCACCGTCTCCGCCGTGGGGGTCGCCCGGACGGCGACGACGGGCGCTCCGGCGATACGGGCCGCGACCGCGCCCGCGGCGCCGAGCAGCTCCTCGCGCGAGCAGGCGCGGGGGCCCACGGTGAGCGCGTCGGGGCGGTCGCCTCCCGACGCGCCTCCCGATCCGGCGAGGGACGTAAGCAGAGGTGCGGACACGGACTGGCTCCTTCCACAGCGGGCCGGGAGGTACGGCTACCTGTCCCCCCACGCGATTCGGGGGGCTAGCCCCACCGACAACGCGTCCCTGAGACCGTACCGTTGGAGCATGGACAGTCGTGACGCCGAACTGAAGCGCGAACTCGACGCCACCCTCCAGACGCGCAAGGAGCTGGGGGCGGAGTACGAGACGGAGCTGGTCGACTCCTTCATGGAGAAGGTCGAGCAGCGGTTCAACGACACCGCTGACCGCCAGGTGCGGCGGCAGATGGCCGAGGAGCAGATGGCCGCCGCGCGCGGCGCGCGCCCCGACCCGGCGGGCCTCCCCGGCCAGGGTCCCGGCCTCGGGCTCGGGCTCGGCGAGCGCTTCGCCTTCGTGGTGGTCACGCTCGTGCTGGCCATCCCGCTCTCCGCGATCGCCGCGGCCAACGCGGGGCTGTCCGGGCTGCTGGTCACCTGGGGCGGCATCGTCGCGGTCAACGCGGTGCACGCGTCCGGATGGTTCTCCGTGCTCCGCCGCCGCCGCGAGACGCGCGGCGACTGGGACACGTAGAGAGAGCGGGATGTACGGGGGGATGTATAGGGGGGGACCGCCGCACCCCGGCGTGAGCACCGAGGGCGGGACGACGGCGGTCCCCGCCAGGGACGCGGGCCGGGGCAAGCCGAGCCGTCGCGTCCGGGCGACCATGGAGGTCCGGGAGCCGCTCCGGAGGTCCTTGTCGCCGCTCTTCGGGTGTCGGTGTCGTCCGTTCCGACACCCACTAATGTGCCGGAGCTGTGTTAAGCGCGTGCTGCGGGCGCGTGACACCCACGTACCACTTACCGGAAGGACGAGCGACCTTTTCCGAGACGGCAGTTGACCACCGGAACGGCTGCCGCCGCGGCTACCGCTGGGGAGCGCCCTGAGCGCCCTTGGCCAGGTACGCCAGCAGGTCCTGCCGGCTCACCACGCCGCTCGGCTTCCCCTCCACCAGCACGATGGCCGCGTCCGCCCCGCCCAGCACCGCCATCAGGTCCTCGACCGGCTCGCCCGAGCCGACGTGCGGCAGCGGCGCGCTCATGTGCTTCTCCAGCGGGTCGGTCAGCGCGGCGCGCTGCGCGAACAGCGCGTCCAGCAGCTCGCGTTCCACCACCGACCCGATGACCTCGGCGGCCATCACGTCCGGGTGCCCGGCGCCCGGCTTGACGATGGGCATCTGCGAGACGCCGTACTCCCGCAGCACCTCGATGGCCTGACCGACCGTTTCGTCCGGGTGCATATGGACCAGCGAGGGCAGCCCGCCCTCCTTGCCCTGGAGGACGTCGCCGACGCGCACCGCCGGGCCCTCCTCCTCCAGGAAGCCGTAGTCCGCCATCCACTCGTCGTTGAAAATTTTAGAAAGGTAGCCGCGGCCGCTGTCGGGGAGCAGCACGACCACCACATCGTCGGGGCCCAGCTCCTCGGCGACCCGCAGCGCCGCCACCACGGCCATCCCGCACGAGCCGCCGACCAGCAGCCCCTCCTCGCGGGCGAGCCGCCGGGTCATCTGGAAGGCGTCCTTGTCGGAGACCGCGACGATCCGGTCGGCGACGGTCCGGTCGTAGGCCGTCGGCCAGAAGTCCTCGCCGACGCCCTCGATCAGATACGGGCGGCCGCTGCCGCCGGAGTACACCGAGCCCTCGGGGTCCGCGCCGACGACCTGGACCCGGCCCTCGCTGGCCTCCTTGAGGTAGCGGCCGGTGCCGCTGATCGTGCCGCCGGTGCCGACGCCCGCCACAAAGTGGGTGATCTTCCCCTCCGTCTGCTCCCACAGCTCGGGACCGGTCGTCTCGTAGTGCGAGCGCGGGTTGTCGGGGTTGCTGTACTGGTCCGGCTTCCAGGCGCCCGGGGTCTCGCGCACCAGGCGGTCCGAGACGTTGTAGTACGAGTCGGGGTGCTCGGGGTCCACGGCCGTCGGGCAGACCACGACCTCGGCGCCGTACGCCCGCAGCACATTGATCTTGTCGGTGGACACCTTGTCGGGGCAGACGAAGATGCACTTGTAGCCCTTGCGCTGGGCGACCATCGCCAGCCCCACGCCCGTGTTGCCGGAGGTAGGCTCGACAATCGTGCCGCCCGGCCGCAGCGCCCCGGAGCGCTCGGCGGCCTCGATCATCCGCACCGCGATGCGGTCCTTCACCGAGCCGCCGGGGTTGAAGTATTCGACCTTGGCCAGGACGGTCGCCCGGATGCCCTCGGTGACGCTGTTGAGCTTTACCAGCGGGGTGTTGCCGACCAGCTCAATCATCGAATCGTAGTACTGCACACCTGCTCCAGGTCCGAAGTCAGCGGGTTCTCCGCGGTCAGGGCGGGCGGCCGCCGTCGCGGGCCCGTGCTGCCCAGCTTATTGCGCGCTGTGACCGCTTAACGGGTGCGTGGCGCCCGAGCGCGAACGCGGCAACAAGCCGGGCGACAAGCCAGGCGAAAAGCGGTTAGCAAGTCGTACAAAAAAGGGTACAAAGGAGCAACGGACGTGTGGACGGAGGTGACCTGGACCCATGTCCATGTCGAGAGCGAGGGTCGCGCGGCGGATCGCCGCCGCGGCGGCGTACGGAGGCGGCGGGATCGGGCTGCTGGGCGGCGTGGCCGCCGTTCTGCTGCTCACCGAGGTCTCGCACGCGAAGCGGGTGGTCGGGGGATCCGAGGACCCGCCCCCGCGCGCCGACGGCCGCTACGGTCTCGACTTCGCCCCCCGCGCCGGCCGGCCCGCGCTGCGGCTGGCCTTTCTCGGCGACTCCACCGCCGCCGGGCAGGGCGTGCACCGGCCCAGCCAGACCCCGGGCGCGCTGCTCGCCTCCGGGCTCGCCGCGGTCGCCGAGCTCCCCGTCGACCTGCACAACGTGGCCCAGCCCGGCGCCCAGTCCGATGACCTGGAGCGCCAGGTGACTCTGGCCCTCGAGGACCCGACGACCCTCCCCGACGTCTGCGTGATCATGATCGGCGCCAATGACGTCACCCACCGCATGCCGCCCGCCCAGTCCGTACGGCTGCTGTCGGAGGCGGTGCGCAGGCTGCGCGACGGCGGCTGCGAGGTGGTGGTGGGCACCTGCCCTGATCTCGGCACCATCGAGCCCGTCTACCAGCCGCTGCGCTGGATCGCCCGCCGCCTCAGCCGCCAGCTGGCCGCCGCGCAGACCATCGGGGTGGTCGAGCAGGGCGGCCGTACGGTCTCGCTCGGCGATCTCCTCGGGCCCGAGTTCGCGGCCAACCCGCGCGAGCTGTTCGGGCCGGACAACTACCACCCCTCGGCGGAGGGCTACGCGACGGCCGCCATGGCCATTCTGCCGACGCTGTGCGGGGCGCTCGGCCTGTGGCCCGAGGTGCCCGAGGAGGCCCGCGACGTGGGCATCCTGCCGGTGGCCAAGGCCGCGGCGGAGGCGGCGGCCGAGGGCGGCACCGAGGTCACCGCGGCCCGCGGCCCCTGGGCCCGGCTGCTGCGCCGCGACGGCCACGCCTCGGGCGAGCGGACGCCCGCCGCCCCGAAACCGGCCGGAGCCCCCTCCTCCACGGGCCCGCCCCCGGCGGCCCGCTGAGCCCCCGAGGCGCTGAGCGTACGCTTGGAAAAGAGGCCCGCATCACAGCCCTGATGCCGTGACCCATGCGATACGTGCGGGTAACTTCCCTCAGAGTCCACCCAGCCCGCCCCTCGCGCCATCTGGAGCCGTGATGCCCGAAGCCGTGATCGTCTCTGCCGCCCGTTCCCCCATCGGCCGGGCCTTCAAGGGTTCGCTCAAGGAGCTGCGGCCGGACGACCTGACCGCCGAGATCATCCAGGCGGCGCTCGCCAAGGTCCCCGAGCTGGACCCGCGCGACATCGACGACCTCATGCTCGGCTGCGGGCTGCCGGGCGGCGAGCAGGGCCACAACCTGGGCCGGATCGTGGCCGTGCAGATGGGCATGGACCACCTCCCCGGCTGCACCATCACCCGCTACTGCTCCTCCTCGCTCCAGACCTCCCGGATGGCGCTGCACGCGATCAGGGCGGGCGAGGGCGACGTCTTCATCTCGGCGGGCGTCGAGATGGTCTCCCGTTCGGTGAAGGGCACCTCGGACGGGCTGCCGGACACCCACAACCCGCTCTTCGCCGACGCCGAGGCCCGCACCGCCGCGCGCGCCGAGCAGAAGGGCACCGACTGGCACGACCCGCGCGAGGACGGTCTGATCCCCGACGCGTACATCGCGATGGGCCAGACCGCCGAGAACCTGGCCCGGCTGAAGGGCATCACCCGCGAGGACATGGACGAGTTCGGCGTGCGGTCGCAGAACCTCGCCGAGGAGGCCATCAAGAACGGCTTCTGGGAGCGCGAGATCACCCCTGTGACGACCCCGGACGGCACGGTCGTCGCCAAGGACGACGGCCCGCGCGCGGGGACCACCCTGGAGGGCGTACGCGGGCTCAAGCCGGTCTTCCGCCCCGACGGGCTGATCACCGCGGGCAACTGCTGCCCGCTCAACGACGGCGCCGCGGCGCTGGTGATCATGTCGGACACCAAGGCGCGCGAGCTGGGCGTGACGCCGCTGGCGCGGATCGTGTCCACCGGCGTCTCGGCGCTCTCGCCGGAGATCATGGGCTACGGGCCGGTGGAGGCGTCCAAGCAGGCGCTCGCCCGCGCCGGGATGGCGATCGGCGACATCGACCTGGTGGAGATCAACGAGGCGTTCGCCGCGCAGGTCATCCCGTCCTACCGCGACCTGGGCATCGACCTGGACCGGCTCAATGTGAACGGCGGCGCGATCGCCGTCGGCCACCCCTTCGGAATGACCGGCGCCCGGATCACCGGCACGCTGATCAACTCGCTCCAGTTCCACGACAAGCAGTTCGGCCTGGAGACCATGTGCGTGGGCGGCGGCCAGGGCATGGCCATGGTGCTGGAGCGGCTGAGCTGAGCCGGGCCGAGGACACCGAGTCTCTCTGGGCACATGCGCCCAGCACATGAGGCGAGCACATGAGTTGTGACCGAATCTCCCCCAGGATGTGACCAAGGTCCTGGGGGAGTGGTGTAAGCCCAGCTCAGCGGGGGTGTTCCGGGCCCTCACCGCATCCGCCGACCCCGATTTCCGTCCACTTGGTGATGTTATGCACTGACACGGGGCGGCGGCGCGGGCCAAGCTGAGGTAGGAATTCGGGGGATCAACAGGAACCGGGAGTCAAGTCAGTGAGCGCCATGACTATCGCCGCCCTCCTGGCCGCGGCCACCGCCACGGCCGTGGGCGCCTCCGCCCTGCTCACCGCCCGCGGCACCCGGCGCCAGATCGCCGAGCTGCGCGCCGAGCTCGCGGCGGCGGCCGCTCCCACCGCCGGCCGGGACGGCGGGACGAGCCCTGACACAGCCGCCGAGCCGGGCCCCGTCGCGGTCCCCGCGCCCCGCTCCGCCGCCACCCCCGTCGCCGAGATACGCGCCGCCGTCGCCGACGCGCTCGCCGAGGAGCGGGAGCGCGAGCTGGCCGAGGCGCGGGCGTTCTGGGCGGCACAGGAGGCCCGGGACACCGCCGCGGCGGCCGACGCGCACCCGCTGCTGGGCAGGCTGGCCGGGCTCGGCGAGGAGCCCCAGCCGGACGTCATCCCGTATGTGCCCCGGCAGGCCGACCCGGCCGGGGTGGAGCCGCTGATCGACCTGGACGCGCTCGACCTCGTGAGCGAACCGGACCAGTGCCCGGAGACGGGCGCGGAGGCCGAGGTGGACCTGGAGCCGGATCCCGGCCTGGACGCGGAGCCGGCGGCCGAGGCCGTGGAGTCGTCCGAGCTGGCGGCCGCGCGCCGGCGCCACCCCTCGCACCCGGACTTCTCGCCGCACCCCACCGTCGCCGACCACGACCGCACCGTGGCCCGGCTCACCGCGCTGGCCGACGCCCACACCCCGCTCGCCGATGTGCGCCCAGGCCCGCTGGGCACCCTGGATGTGTATGTCTTCGCCGACGGCACCACGGTCTGTATGACCCCCGGCCACCGCGAGACCGCGGAGCGGCTCGCGGACGCGCTGCGCGAGGGGCGCGGCCCGGTACTGCTGGGCAGCTCCGGGGTCCTCGGCGCCTACGCGCTGACCTTCGGCTGCGGTGACGAGCAGGTGTACATCCTCGCCGACCGCGTCATCGCCTCCCTGTAGCCCCGGCCCCCGGCCCCCGGCCCCGGCTCAGAGGTCGCAGCGCCGGGCCGTGGCCTCCACCAGGGCCACCGCGGAGGCGAGCGCCCCATCGCCCTCGGCTCCGCCCGCCCCGGCACCACGAGGCGCGCGCTCCAGCGCATGCGCCAAATCGTGACCGGCCACCGCCACCTGGTCGGCAACCGCGAACATCCCCGCGTCCGGCATGATCCTCGGGCTGCTCCCGGGCTCGTCGATCCGCTGGGCCCGCACCGACAATTCCCTTGCCAGCGCGAGCCCCTCGGCCGCCACACCCCGGCTCAGACGGGACTGCGGAAGGGAGCGCAGACGGTCGGCGAGCCGGTCCACGGCGGTCAGCAAAGAGGTCGCATCATCCACGCCGCGAGCCTATGCGCCACCCGCGGACTGTTGCCAACAGCCGAACTCTCAGGCACGGTGAGCTGAAGGACCAGACCCGGGCCGTGAAGAAAGGCCTGGAAAACGGACGCGTCGGAGGCGCCGATGTCCCAATCCTTCTCCGAAGAAACCCACCGGAACCTGCTCTCCCGAATCCCCCAATGCACCGGCCGTGAAGTCGTCGACTGGCTGCGCACCGTAGACGAAGGGCCCGCTCTCTTCCGCTTCGAGGAGAAGGTCAGCTGGCTGCGCGGTGAACACCAGCTCGCGTACGGCCACGCCAAGGCGATCATTCATGAGCACGATCTGAGGCGGGCCGCGCGCAAGCTGCTCTAGCCCCCTCCCCTCCCCACACCATCGAACAGGACGAAAGGCCCGCGGGGCGTATGCCTCGCGGGCCCTTCGTGATCAGCTGGTGATCCGGTCCCGGACGATGTCCGGGGGGACGGCTAGTCCCGGAAGAGGGAGATCAGCCGGAGCAGCTCCAGGTAGATCCACACCAGCGACAGGGTCAGACCGAACGCGGCCAGCCAGGACTCCTCGCGCGGAGCGCCGTAGCTGATGCCGTCCTCGATCTGCTTGAAGTCGAGCGCCAGGAACGCGGCGCCGAGCACCACGCCGATGATGCCGAACAGGATGCCCATGCCACCGCTGCGGAAGCCGAGGCCGTCACCGCCGCCGAAGGCGGCGAAGAGCAGGTTGACCGACATCAGCAGCAGGAAGCCGATGGCGGCGGCGGCCACAAAGCGCTGGAATCGCGCGTTCACCCGAATGAGCCGGGTCTTGTACGCGGCGAGCACACCGACGAACACGGCCATCGTGCCGAGCACGGCCTGCATCGGGATGCCGGACCAGCGCTCGTTGTACACCTGGCTGATGACGCCGAGGAAGAGGCCCTCGAAGACGGCGTAGCTCATGATCAGCGCGGGCGAGGCCTTGCGCTTGAACGACTGGATCAGGCCCAGCACCATCGCCACGAGCGCGGCGCCGAAGCCGACGGCGACGGGCAGCTCCATGATCCAGGCGGCCGCGGCGGCGACGATGACGGTGCCGAGCGTCATGCTGGTGCGCATGACGACGTCGTCCATCGTCATACGGCCGGTCTGAAGCGGACCGGCCGGCGGGGCGCCGTACATCTGCTGAAGCTGGTCGGGTGTCAGATTCTGCTGGTCACCGGCCGCGTACGGGTTGGTCGGTGCCTGGGTCTGCGCGTACGGGTTGCCCTGGGCTGCGGCGGGGCCCCCGGCCTGCGGTGCCGCGCCGAAGCCCGCGTAGCCGCCGTCGCGGCTGAACCCCCGTCGCGAGAAGACCGGGTTGCTGCTCCTCATCTCACTCCTCCATGGCCGCCCTGCGCGACCTTGACTACAGAGTAATGGGTAAGCAAAGAAAGCACTCTAGTGCCCAGGGAGGATATTTTCACGCGCGCGCGAGCGGCGCGAGGCCCATGCGGGCCCCGCGCGGTGGACGTTGGGCGACCGGACGCGCACTCAGCGTACGGTCGCTGGGACTGGGTGTGCCCGGAACCGGACTTGAACCGGTACGCCCGCGAGGGGCAGCGAGGTTTAAGCTCGCCGTGTCTGCATTCCACCATCCGGGCGCGGCTCCCTCGGGTCGTACGAGCACGCACGTACGTCCCTCCCCGTAGGAGAGCAGCCACGAGCCTATCCGGGGGCACGCCCCCGAACAGCGGATCGACGAACCGAGGTTGTCTTATTTTATTGGCAACTGAGGGCCCATCAGCATCGGGTCGGGGCAACCGCACACACCGGCGCCCATCGGACCTGCTCATATGCCGCACCACGCCCCCGGCAGGGGATTGACGCAATCTCGACGCCCCCGTACGGGGGGTTGTGAGCTGCTGCCGATTGACAGCGCTTGGGCGCGTTTTGGTGTGCATGAGTGAGCACCGGCGACCATGCGGCGGGCCTGGGCTGGAAGGGAATGAGGGTTCTCGCATCGAATGCGTGACTGATGCGGGTGGTGCTCGTTGGGTGTGGTGACGGGTTCTTCGGTACCGGGCGGGGGTGGGAGAGGTGGGCGGGCTGCGCGAGGTGGCGGCGCCGTTCGTGGTGCCCGGCCCGACCGGAGTGGCGATCCGCAGCAGTCTCAAGGGGCTGACCGGGCAGGATGAGAAGGTCCTGCGCCTGGTCGGTGGGCTGCTGGGCTCCCTGGCCTCCCGGGACCTGAAGGCCCGCTGCGCGGCCGGGCTGGATCACGACAGTGACCAGTGGGCGCGGCGCAAGCGGGCTTTGACCGGTCAGTCCTCCTCGCGCTGGGCGGGCAGTGTCACCAAGGCCACGCATGATCAGTGGGCGCTGGCCCGGCGCGGTCAGCTCACGCACATCCAGAACCTCCAGGCGGGCATCGATACGATCGGTTGTCGGCTGTCGCTGCCGGTCGGGTCGAAGGGGTCCAAGGGCTCGCCCGGTGGTTACCGCTCCCGGCAGGAGTGGTTCGCCAAGTCCCGGCGCCTGCACCTGCTCGAGGACCGGCTGGAGCGGGAACAGGCGGCCCGTGAGGCCGGGCGGGTGCGGGTGGTACGCGGTGGAAGGAAGCTGCTGCGCAACCGGCACAACCTCCAAGCCGCCCAGCTGACCGAGGCGCAGTGGCGGGAGCGGTGGGAGGCCGAGCGCTGGTTCCTCCAGGCCGATGGCGAGTCCGGGAAGGGTTGCGGGAACGAGACGATCCGCGTCACGCCGGACGGTGAGGTGAGCATCAGGCTTCCGGCGCCGCTGGCCGCTCTGGCGAACAGGCCCCACGGCCGGTATGTACTGGCCTGCCGGGTCCGCTTCCGGTATCGGGGCGAGCAGTGGGCGGACCGTATCGTGGCGAACCGTGCCGTGGCGTACCGCATCCACTTCGACGTGGGGCGTGGCCGCTGGTACCTGACGGCTTCCTGGCAGATCCCGCCGGTGAAGGCGGTGCCGCTGGAGGCGGCCCGGGCTGGCGGGCTGGTGGGTGTGGACATGAACGCCGACCATCTGGCCGCCTGGCGCCTGGACGCCCATGGCAATCCGGTAGGCGAGCCGAAGACGTTCGGCTATGACCTGTCGGGCAGCGCACCGCACCGGGACGCACAGCTGCGGCACGCTCTGATCCGGCTGCTGCACCGGGCCCAGCGCCACGGTGTGGCCATCGCGATCGAAGACCTGGACTTCCAGGCCGAGAAGACCCGGGAGAAGCACGGCAGGCGCAAGCGCTTCCGCAAACTGATCTCCGGCATGCCCGTGAGCAGGCTGCGCAGCCGGCTGGTGTCGATGGCCGCCGAGCTCGGCATCACCGTCGTCGCGGTCGATCCCGCCTACACCTCCCGCTGGGGCGCCCAGCACTGGCGGCGGCCCCTGACCACCAGGACCCGCAAGACCACCCGCCACGACGCCGCCGCCGTGGCCATCGGACGGCGCGCCCTGGGATGCCCGATCCGGCGACGGACACAACCGCCCCCACAGCACCGGAGCGATGCTGCGGGGCATCGGAGCGTCCAGGCCGCATCGGGCGTCCTGGGGCGTGAGGAAACCCGCCCCCGCATTCCCGGACCACGGACACGATCCGCCGGCGCCGGACGCGGAGCGAAAGCGGGGGACCAGGGGGTACCTCCCAGCGGTAGCTGGGGGAGTGCCCACAACCGTTCGGGGCACACGGCTGAGCACGAGTCCTGGCACCAGGACTCACTCCCGCTCAGCCCCTAGGAACGGTCTCTTCTCATACCCAAGGAGGACCCGGCACCGCGGCATACGTCCCTGGTCCCGTACGGAAACCGGAGCGCGGGCTGATACCCCGTCCCCCTTGTGCTGTGACCATGGGAGGAACGCCCTGATGTCCCCACACCACCCGACAGGAGCCCCCACCGTGACCACGACCCCCTCCGGCGTCCAGGCCGCCGCCGCCCGCGCCACCGCCGCGGCGCGCGCCACGGACCTCACCAAGGTCTACGGGCAGGGCGATACTCAGGTCGTCGCCCTCGACGGTGTCTCCGTCGAATTCCGGCAGGCCGAGTTCACCGCCATCATGGGCCCGTCGGGCTCGGGCAAGTCGACCCTGATGCACTGCATGGCGGGCCTGGACACGGTCTCCGGCGGCTCGGCCCGCATCGGTGACGTGGAGCTGACCTCGCTCAAGGACAAGAAGCTCACCCAACTGCGCCGGGACAAGATCGGGTTCATCTTCCAGGCGTTCAACCTGCTGCCCACGCTCAACGCGCTGGAGAACATCACCCTGCCGATGGACATCGCCGGCCGCAAGGCGGACAAGGCGTGGCTGGACCAGGTGGTGACCACCGTGGGCCTGTCCGACCGGCTCAAGCACCGCCCCGCCCAGCTTTCCGGCGGCCAGCAGCAGCGCGTCGCGGTGGCCCGCGCGCTGGCCGGCAAGCCCGAGATCATCTTCGCCGACGAGCCGACCGGCAACCTGGACTCGCGCTCCGGCGCCGAGGTCCTCGGCTTCCTGCGCAACTCGGTACGCGAACTGGGCCAGACCGTGGTCATGGTCACCCACGACCCCGTCGCCGCCTCGTACGCCGATCGGGTGGTCTTCCTCGCCGACGGCCGGATCGTCGACGAGCTGCGCGACCCGACCGCCGAGACGGTCCTGGACCGGATGAAGCGCTTCGACGCCAAGGGCCGCACCAGCTGATCCGGGCCCGGCGCCCCACGCCCCACGCCACCCTCTTACTTGGACTGACCATGCTCCGTACCGCCTTGCGCAACGTGCTCGCGCACAAGGCCCGGCTGATGATGACCGTACTCGCCGTCCTGCTCGGCGTGGCCTTCGTCTCGGGCACCCTGGTGTTCACCGACACCATCTCCAGCGCCTATCAGAAGAGCTCCGAGAAGGGCTTCTCGGGCGTCGACGTCGCCATCCAGCCGGACAAGTCCGACGACGACTCCGGAAACCCCGGCGCCGCGCCCCGGCTGACCCAGCGCCTGCTCGACCAGGCCGGTCAGGTGCCCGGCACCGCCTCGGCCATCGGCGCCGTCTCCGGCTACACCGCGGTCGCCGACAAGAACGGCGACCTGCTGGGCAACGGCTTCGCCAACACCGGCGCCAACTACTACCCCGGCGCCGACGGCAAGGACCCCCGCTACACGCTGACCGACGGCCGCGCCCCCAAGGCCGCGGGCGAGGTCGCGCTCGACTCCAAGACCGCCGACCGCGGCCACTACAAGGTGGGCGACACGGTCCGGCTGTCGGTGGACGGCCCGGTGCGCCAGGAGAAGGTCGTCGGCGTCTTCACCACCGACGACGGCAATGTCGCCGCGGGCGGCAGCCTGGTGCTGTTCGACACCGCCAACGCTCAGCGGCTGTTCGCCAAGCCGGGTGAGTTCGACGAGATCGACCTGAAGGCCGCCCCGGGCACCTCGCAGGCCGCCCTGAAGTCGGGCGTCGACAAGATCCTCCCCAAGGACGCCGAGGCCACCACCGGTCAGCAGCTCGCCGACGACCAGGCCGCCCTGATCAAGCAGCAGATGAGCGGCATGCAGACCGGCATGCTGGTCTTCGCCGGGATCTCGCTCTTCGTCGGCATCTTCATCATCGCCAACACCTTCACCATGCTGGTCGCCCAGCGCACCCGCGAGCTGGCCCTGATGCGCGCGGTCGGCGCGTCCCGCCGCCAGGTGACGCGCTCGGTGCTGATCGAGGCCACCGCCGTCGGCGCGGTCGCCGCCGTCACCGGCCTGGTCGCCGGCATCGGCATCGGCGCCGGGCTGCGCTCGCTGCTGAACTCCACCGGGGCCACCGTCCCGGACGGCCCGCTGGTCGTCTCCCCGACCGCCATCGCGGTCTCGCTCGTGGTCGGCGTCGTGGTGACCGTGCTCGCCGCCTGGCTGCCGGGCCGCCGCGCCGCGAAGATCCCGCCGGTCGCCGCGATGAACAGCGTGCACGCCGCGCCCACCACCCGCGGCCTGGTGGTGCGCAACACCATCGGCGCCGTCCTGTCCGCGGCGGGCGCGGCGGGCGTGCTGGCCGGAAGCCGCATGGGCAGCGACGGCAAGCTCCCCATGGGCCTGGGCGCGGCGGTCCTGGTGATCGGTGTGTTCGTGCTCACCCCGCTGCTGTCCCGCCCGCTGATCGCGGCCGCCGCCCCCGTGCTGCGCGCCTTCGGGATCTCCGGCAAGCTCGCCCGGCAGAACGCGGTGCGCAACCCGCGCCGTACCGCCGCCACGGCCTCCGCCCTGATGGTGGGTCTGACGCTGATCACGGGCATGACCGTGATCGCGGGCAGCGTCCAGAAGGGCATCGACAACATGGCCACCGGCGCCCTGAAGTCGGACTACGTGGTCAGCCTGGGCGGCTTCGACGGCGTCCGCCCGCTGTCGCCCGACGTGGAGCGGACCCTCGGCAAGCTCGACCAGGTCACCACCCTCAGCCCGCTGCGCAACTCCGCGTCCCGGGTCGACGGCGACACCGAATACCTGACGGGCGTCAACGGCAAGGCCATCCAGGACCTGGTCGGAGTCGACTTCAAGGAAGGCTCCTTCGCCGGGCTCGGCGGCGACAAGGCCGTGGTCGACGACAAGACCGCCGACCGCTACGGGTGGAAGCGCGGCTCGGCCTTCACCGTCACCTACGAGGACGGCCGCAAGGGTCGGCTGTCGGTCGCGGGCGTCTACGAGGGCAACCAGATGATCCGCGGCATCATGCTGGACAACGCCACCCTCACCCCGCACATGCGCACCGTGACCGATATGCAGGTCATGCTGAAGACCAAGGACGGGGCCTCCGAGGCCACCAAGAACGCCATCGAGAAGGCGCTCGGCAACAACCCCGCGATCCAGGTCCAGGACAAGAAGGACATCTCCAACGGCATCGCCCAGTTCTTCACCCTGATGCTGAATATGCTCTACGGGCTGCTGGCCATGGCCGTCATCGTCGCGGTGCTCGGGGTCATCAACACCCTCGCGATGTCGGTCTTCGAGCGGTCCCAGGAGATCGGCATGCTGCGGGCCATCGGTCTCGACCGGCGCGGCATCAAGCGCATGGTGCGCCTGGAGTCGCTGGTGATCTCGCTGTTCGGCGGGGTGCTCGGGATCGGCCTCGGCGTCTTCTTCGGCTGGGCGGCGGGCGAGCTGATCGCGAGCGGCCTGCCCACGTATGAGCTGGTGCTGCCGTGGGGGCGGATGACCGTCTTCCTGGTGCTGGCCGCGGTCGTCGGCGTCCTGGCCGCACTGTGGCCGGCCCGCCGCGCGGCAAAGCTCAACATGCTGGCGGCGATCAAGGCGGAGTAGGGGGCGGGGGGCCCTTTCCCCTACCCGCCCCTTCCCGAAACTGGGGGGCAAGCCCCCAGACCCCCGGACGCCCTTCGGGCGTGTCCTCAAGCGCCGGACGGGCTGACTTTCCGCCTGGACGGGCTTGATTCGCCCGCCAGGGCGAATCAAGCCCGTCCGGCGTTTGAGGACCGGGGTCCGGGGCGGAGCCCCTCACGCGGCGGAGCCGCACATCGACAGGGGCCGGGAAGGGGCGGGTAGGGGAAGCCCCGCTCTCACCCCAGCCAGTCGCGGGAGCGCAACCGCATGCCGGACGTGCCGTCCTCCGGGGTGCGGACCGCCAGGACCTGGTTCACCCCGATGCGGTTGCGCTCGAAGGACAGCGCCGACGCCGCCATGTAGAGCCGCCACACCCGGGCCCGCCCCGGCGAGGTGAGCCGGACGGCCTGCTTCCAGTGGGCCTCCAGGTTGGCGACCCAGCCGCGCAGCGTGAGGGCGTAGTGCTCGCGGATCGCCTCCACGTCGCGCACCTCGAAGCCCGCCTCCTCCAGTTGGGCGACGGTCCGCCCGACCGGGGCCAGCTCGCCGTCGGGAAAGACGTAGCGGTCGATGAACTCGTCGACGTGGTACGCCTCCTCGTCGGGCTCCGGGCGCCGCGCGATCTGGTGGTTGAGCAGCCGGCCGCCGGGCTTCAGCAGGGCGTGGAGGTCGGCGGCGTACTCGGCGTAGCGCGCGGAGCCGACGTGCTCGGCCATGCCGATCGAGGAGATCGCGTCGTACGGACCGTCGGCGATCTCGCGGTAGTCCTGGACCCGGATCTCGACCTGGTCGGTGAGCCCGGCGTCGGCCACGCGCTTGCGGGCGTACGCCGCCTGCTCCTGCGAGAGCGTGATGCCGACGGCGCGCACACCGTACTCGCGCGCCGCGTGCAGCACCATCGAGCCCCAGCCGCAGCCGACGTCCAGCAGCCGCTGGCCGGGCCGGAGCGCCAGCTTGCGGCAGACGAGGTCGAGCTTGGCGCGCTGGGCGTCCTCCAGCGTGCCGCCCTCGGCGGGGGGCCGCTCCCAGTAGGCGCAGGAGTAGACCATGGACGGGCCGAGCACCAGCTCGTAGAAGTCGTTGCCGACGTCGTAGTGGTGGCTGATGGCCTCCTTGTCGCGGCGCAGTGTGTGCAGCGGCCCGCGCCACACACGGCGCGCCTCCTCGCGGGGCGGGGCCGGGGGCAGTGCGGGCCTGGCGAGGCCGATCAGGGTGCGGGCGGCGGAGCGCACCGCGGGATCGCGCAGCGCCTTGAGGGCCGCAGCCGCCTTCGACTGCCGCTGAGCCGCGGGGCCGCGCTCCCACAGCAGCCCGGCCATCAGGTCCAGGGCCTCGTACAGATCGCCCTCGATGTCGAGGTCGCCGGCCACCCAGGCGCGGGCCAGGCCCAGCTCGCCGGGTTTCCACAGGAGCCGGTGCAGCGCCCTGCGGTGCCTCAGGACGAGGACGGGGGTGTGCGGTGGGCCCGCCTCGCTGTGGTCCCAGGCGCGGATCCGGACGGGGAGCGGGGCTCCCAGTACCTCCTCGGCCAGTGCGGTGAGCCGCCGGGCGGCGTCGGCCATGTCACACACCTCCGTGATGGCGAGTCAGGAAGATTCACTCACCACGTAAACACCACGGGTCCCCCGCACAGTCCCGCCGACACGTGTGGAATCGGCAAAGACCATCCGCTCGCAGGCGCACCGGGACACCAGGGCACCGGAAACGGGAAACGCCGAAGGGCGCCCGCCCCACGGATGGCGGACGCCCTTCGGCGTTCAGCTGTGCTCGGCGCGGCCCGGCGTCAGGACGCCTTGGCCTTCTCGGCCTGCTTGGCCGCGGCTGCCGCGGAGACCGGGGCGGCCGCCTCGTAGAACTCCTCGCGGGGGTTCTCCATGGCGCCGAGGGAGACGACCTCGCGCTTGAGGAACATGCCCAGCGTCCAGTCGGCGACGACCCGGATCTTGCGGTTGAAGGTCGGCATGGCCATGCCGTGGTAGCCACGGTGCATGTACCAGGCCAGCCGGCCCTTGAGCTTGATCTTGGTCTTGCCGACGACGATCATCGCGACGCCCTTGTGCAGACCGAGCCCCGCGACCGCACCCTTGTTGGCGTGCTTGTACTCGCGCTGCGGGAAGCCCCGCATGCCCGAGATCACGTTGTCGCCGAGCACCTTGGCCTGGCGCAGCGCGTGCTGGGCGTTCGGCGGGCACCAGGCGCCCTCGCCGACGGCGAGGTCCGGCACCTGGGCGTTGTCGCCCGCGGCCCAGATGTACTCGCTGCCCTGGACCTGAAGCGTCGCCGCGGTGTCCACGTGGCCACGGGGGCCGAGCGGGAGGCCGAAGCGGGCGAGCGCCGGGTTCGGCTTGACGCCGGCCGTCCACACGATCGTGTTGGAGTCGACCTCGAGGCCGTTCTTCAGCACCACGTGGCCGTCGATGCAGGAGTCCATCGAGGTGCCGAGGTAGACCTCGACGCCGCGCTTCTGGAGGTGCTCCAGACCCCACTGGCCGAGCTTCGGGCCGACCTCGGGGAGGATCTTGTCGGCGGCGTCGACCAGGACGAAGCGCATGTCCTCGCGCTTCACGCTGGTGTAGTACTTGGCGGCGTCGCGCGCCATGTCCTCGACCTCGCCGATGGTCTCCGCACCCGCGAAGCCACCGCCGACGAAGACGAAGGTCAGCGCCTTGCGGCGGACCTCCTCGTCGGTCGTGGAGTCGGCCTTGTCGAGCTGCTCGAGGACGTGGTTGCGCAGGCCGATGGCCTCCTCGATGCCCTTCATGCCGATGCCGTTCTCGGCGAGGCCGGGGATCGGGAAGGTGCGGGAGACCGCGCCGAGAGCGATGACCAGGTAGTCGAAGGGCAGCTCGTACGCCTCGCCGACGAGCGGCTGGACGTTGGCGACCTTGCGGTCCTGGTCGATGGTCGTCACTCGGCCGGTGAGGACCTCCGCCTTGGGGAGCACACGCCGCAGCGGGACCACGACGTGGCGCGGGGAGATGCTGCCGGCCGCAGCTTCTGGAAGGAAGGGCTGGTACGTCATGTACGAGCGGGGGTCGACGACCGTGACGGTCGCCTCGCCGTACCGCATCTTCTTCAGAATGCGGCGCGCCGCGTACAGGCCTACGTACCCACCGCCTACAACGAGGATCCTGGGACGCTCCGTGGTGCTCATGATTCGAGTATCCAGCACCCTCCGGGGGGTGCCTCGTGAGCCCCTTCACAAGCTTGTTGAGGGGGTCTGCTACACTCCGCCGCCCCCGTGACACACGCCATACCCGCCGAGGGGAACCACCAGGGTCGCCGACGCGTTGACAGCCCCGCTGATCTGCGCTTGCGAGTGAACGCGGGAGTAGACCACCGGGGTCCGCGGCCTCGCCGTCACACGCCTGAAACAACCTCCGGGAGGGCCGTCCGGCGGGAGCGTCCGCCGAAACCACCCACGAAGGAGTCTCAGCCGTCACACCCGGCGGCCACCAGGCAATTTTTTCATGTGAAGCTTTTCACGAACTTTTTGCCGGGCCCGTCTCCACGGGCCCCTCACACGGGGTCCACACACCCTCCGGGCGGCCCTCAGAGCCCCGTCAGGCGATGCTCCAGGCGATGCCGTCGAGGATGTCGTGCTCGCTCACCACGACCTCCCGGGCCCCGCATCGCTCCATGATCGTAAGCAGCACGAGCGCCCCTGAGGCGATCACATCCACCCGGCCCTCGTGCATCACCGGGATCGCCGCCCGCTCGGCGTGCGTCGAGCCGATCAGCTTGTCCGTGATCTCGCGGACCTGGTCGAGGGAGACGCGCGAGTGGTGGATGGCGGAGGAGTCGTACTCCGAGAGCCCCAGCGCGATGCCGGCGACGGTGGTGACCGAGCCCGCCAGCCCGACCAGACTACCCGCCCCCCGGATCGGCACCGTCTCCTCGACGAGATCCAGGGCCCGCTCGATGTCGGCCCTTATGGCGGCGATCTGACCGACCGCCGGCGGATCGGTGATCCGGCCGTCCACGACCAGATGACGCTCCGTCATCCGCACACAGCCGATGTCCACGCTGCGCGCGGCCCGTACCCGTTCGTCGCCGACCACGAACTCCGTCGAGCCGCCGCCGATGTCCACGACCAGATACGGCCGGGCGAAGCCCTCGCGGTCGGTCAGCTCCTTGGTGGCGCCCGTGAAGGAGAACTCCGCCTCCTGGTCGCCGCTGATCACCTCGGGCTCCACGCCCAGGAACGCCACGACCCCGCGCACGAACTCCTCGCGGTTCTCGGCGTCGCGGGAGGCGGAGGTGGCGACGAAGCGGACCCGCTCGACGCCGAGCCCGCCGATCACCTCCGCGTACTCACGGCAGGCCGCGAAGGTGCGCTCCAGGGCCTCGGGGGCCAGCCGCCCGGTGCGGTCCACGCCCTGGCCGAGCCGGACGATCCGCATCCGGCGGTCCAGCTCGGTGATCCGCCCGGTGGCCGGATCGGCGTCGGCCACCAGCAGCCGGATCGAGTTGGTGCCGCAGTCCACGGCCGCGACGCGGGTCATGCTCTGTCCCCCGCGTCCTCTTCGGCGTCCGTCGCCCCGCCGCACGGCGTCACGCACGGCCCCTTCGCCCACCACTTCGGCAGCAGGGCGATGGCCTCGTCCCCGAGCGGGTTGACGCCGGGGCCCGCGGCGAGGGAGTGGGCCACGAGGACATGCAGACACTTCACCCGGTCCGGCATGCCGCCGGCGCTCGGGAACCCCTCCAGCACCTCGATCGCGTCGCGGCGCGCGAGATAGTCCTCATGGGCCGCCCGGTAGGCGTCGGCCAGCCCGGGGTCGGCGGCCAGCCGTGCCGACATGTCCTTCATCACGCCCTCGGCCTCCAGCGTGCCGATCGCCGAGGCGGCGCGCGGGCACGTCAGGTAGTAAAGGGTCGGGAAGGGCGAGCCGTCCTCGAGCCGCGGCGCGGTCTCGACGACGTCCGGGTTGCCGCAGGGGCAGCGGTGCGCGACGGCGCGCAGCCCGCGCGGCAGGCGGTTCAGCTGCTCCTTGACGGCGGCGATGTCCGCGTCGGTGGGCGCGGTGGGCTCCGTCTGCGGAGGAGGCGTGTCCATGGGTGGGATGTTCTCTTCGATCGGTTCGGACCGGCCGCCCGGGGCGGCCGGTTTCTTCGGTCAGCGCCCGGCGCGGCCCGCGTGGTCCGTCGCGTCCGCCTGGTCGGCTTTATCCGCCTTGTCAGCTTTATCGACGCTGTCCCACATGTTGCTGTACCAGGGGCGGTCGGCCGCGCCCTGGTCGGACGAGCGCTCGGTCTCGCCGCCGCCGTCGACCACGCTGTAGCCGGTCTCCCCCGGCCGCGTGAAGTGCAGCCGCTCGCGGGCCTGCTGCTCGACGTACGCCGGGTCCTGGAGCCTGGCCTTCTGCTCCAGCAGCTTCTTGACGTCCGCGCGCTCCTTCTCGGCCTGGCGCCGCTGTTCGGAGATGTCCGAGCGCTGCGAGATGTACTGCCGCATCGGATAGGCGAGGGCCACCACGAGCGAGCAGACGACCAGCGCGAGGAGCGCGGCCCGGCCGGTGAGACGGCTGCGGCGGCGCCGGATACGGGCGCGGTAGACGCGGGCGGCGGCGTGCTCGCCGAACGCCCTCAGCCTGGTCGCGGTGGAGAACCGATCCCGATCCGCCGGCACGTCGCCTCCCCGGTCATGACTTCGCTGTGTACGCCGTCCCCGGCCACGGTACGGGACCGGGGCCGGGGACGGCGGTCAGACTCGGCGGGGCTCAGCCCTTGACGACCGCGCCCTTGAAGCGCGGGAAGGCGGAGCGGCCCGCGTACACCGCCGCGTCGTCGAGGATCTCCTCGATGCGCAGCAGCTGGTTGTACTTGGCCACGCGCTCGGAGCGGGCGGGGGCACCGGTCTTGATCTGGCCGCAGTTGGTGGCGACGGCCAGGTCGGCGATGGTGACGTCCTCGGTCTCGCCGGAGCGGTGCGACATCATGCACTTGAAGCCGTTGCGCTGGGCCAGCTCGACCGCGTCCAGGGTCTCGGTCAGCGAGCCGATCTGGTTGACCTTGACCAGCAGCGAGTTCGCGGTGCCGCTCTCGATACCGCGGGCCAGCCGCTCCGGGTTGGTGACGAACAGGTCGTCGCCGACCAGCTGGACCTTGTCACCGAGCTGGTCGGTGATCGTCTTCCAGCCGTCCCAGTCCTCCTCGTTCAGCGGGTCCTCGATGGAGACCAGCGGGTACGCGTCGACCAGCTCGGCGTAGTACGCGGTCATCTCGGCGGCGCTGCGCGCCTTGCCCTCGAACGTGTAGGTGCCGTCCTTGTAGAACTCGGAGGCGGCCACGTCGAGCGCCAGCGCGATGTCCTGGCCCGGCTGGTAGCCGGCCTTCTTGATCGCCTCGACGATCAGGTCGAGGGCGTCGCGGTTGGAGCTCAGGTTCGGGGCGAAGCCGCCCTCGTCGCCGAGGCCGGTGGACAGGCCCCGCTCCTTCAGCACGGACTTCAGGGTGTGGTACACCTCGGTGCCCCAGCGCAGCGCCTCGGAGAAGGACTCCGCGCCGATCGGCGCGATCATGAACTCCTGGATGTCCACGTTGGAGTCGGCGTGCGAGCCGCCGTTGAGGATGTTCATCATCGGGACCGGCAGCAGGTGGGCGTTCGGCCCGCCGAGGTACCGGAAGAGCGGGAGGTCGGAGGCCTCGGACGCGGCGTGCGCCACGGCGAGCGAGACGCCGAGGATGGCGTTGGCGCCGAGCGAGGACTTGTCCGGGGTGGCGTCCAGGTCGAACATCGCCTGGTCGATCAGGCGCTGCTCGGTGGCGTCGTAGCCGACGAGCTCCGGACCGATCTGCTCGATGACGGCGAGGACGGCCTTCTCGACACCCTTGCCGCCGTAACGGTTCTTGTCACCGTCGCGGAGTTCGAGGGCCTCGAAGGCACCGGTGGACGCACCGGAGGGCACGGCGGCACGGCCGGTGCTGCCGTCGTCGAGGCCGACCTCGACCTCGACCGTGGGGTTGCCTCGCGAGTCGAGGATCTCGCGAGCTACGACGACGTCGATGGACGGCACGAGGTTCTCCTTCGTATGGGTCTGTCGTTCTCCGGCATGAGCCTAACGGGCCCGGGGGCCGGGCCCGACGAAGCCCCGGCGGGGCGCGCCTCAGGTGGGGGGGCGGCGCGCCCGGCCGGGGCGGTCCTCGGGGATGTCGGGGTCGCGGTCGCCGGGCTGGGGGGAACGGTCCCGGCGGGGGGTCAGCCGAGGTGGAGCTGCTGGCCCGGGTAGATGAGGTTGGCGTCCTCGACGATGTCCTTGTTCAGCTCGAAGAGCTTCTTCCAGCCGCCCTTGACGTGGTGCGCCTCGGCGATCTTGGAGAGGGTGTCGCCGGACTTGACCTTGTACTCGCCGTCGCCCTTCTTGAACGTGTGGCGGGCCTCACCGCGCGCGGCGTGCTGACCCTCGCCGCGGGGCTGCGCCTTCGGCTTGGCGGGCTGGGCGGGCTTGGCAGGCTGGGCCGGCTTCGCGGGCTGGGCCGGCTTGGCAGGCTGGGCCGGCTTCGAGGACTGCGTGGTGGAGCTGGAGGGGGTCGGGGTGCCGCTGGTGGTCAGCCCCGTGCCGCACACCGGCCAGGCGCCCTTGCCCTGCCCGGCCAGGACCTTCTCGGCTATCTGGATCTGCTGGTCCTTGGTGGCCAGGTCGGCGCGGGAGGCGAAGGACGTACCGCCGTACGCGGCCCAGGTGGAGTTGGTGAACTGGAGGCCGCCGTAGAAGCCGTTGCCCGTGTTGATGGACCAGTTGCCGCCGGACTCGCACTGCGCGACCTTGTCCCACTGGGCGGTGGTCGCGGCCGAGGCGGAGGTGGCCCCCAGGATCGGTGCGGCGATGGCCGCACCGGCGACGCCGGCGAGTGCGGCGATGCGGGTGACCTTCGAGGGACGGCGGTGCTTACCCTTGTCGTTACGCATGTTCGTTCCTCACCGACGCCTACGAGGTGAGCTGTCGGGTTCGGACGTGAGTTGCCCGGCCGGACGCGGCTGACCGCGTCCGTCTTCACCCCTAGCCGACCGAGCCCGTCTCCGGGCCGCCGCGGCACCTACCTTGGGTCCCCCGCTCCTGCCTTCGGCGCTGACGCGTCTGGTTCCCCCCGACCGCCGGCAGGACTCGGCGTGACGATCGACGGTGCCCGCGGTAGCGAGCGGGAAGACGTTAAACACACCTTCCGATGAGGTTCAAACCCCCATATCTCAGCGAAGGCGGCCCGATCCGCACCCAGCCGTCCCACATCTACGCAGGTGAGGCCGGGTACGGAAAGATCGGACAGGAGGCACAGGCCGGGCGATGTGACGAGATGTATGTCTCACTGCCGCCAGATCGGGCATTTCACCCCGAACTGCCGCTACCTCGCGCTGAGATCGAGACGCTGACCAGGGTGGATGAGGCCGGGGTTGCCCCCGATGAGCGATTTGTCGCTCTGGTACAGCCGGGCCCAGTCTCCGTTGGCCTCCTGCCCGTCCACGGTGTCTGACGAGGCGTCATCGGTGCGCACGCTGGAGTCCTCGCGGCCGAGGGGCGGAAGCGTGATCTCGGTGCGGCCCTCGCCGCCGCGCGAGGCGTGCCGCCCGGAGGGCCGCGCCTCGTCCGACGCGTCCCCGGACTCGCCCTCCTGGGCGTCGGGTGCGCCGCGGTGGCGGCCGGTGGGCGCGGAGGAGTCCTCGTCGACCTTGTCGCCCTTGGCGCCCTTGTCGGCGCCGGAGGGCGCGCCGCCCTCCCCGCGGGACGTCTCGTCGGCGGCGCGGTCGGAGTCGCCGGACTTGCCGTGGCCCTTCCCGTCGGAAGCGCCATCGACCGCGCTGCCGTCCGCGCCGTCGCCGGTCGCGGAGGGATCCGGCGTCCCGGTCTTGTCGGACTTACCGGACTCCTCCGAGTTATCGGATTCACGGGAGTTATCGGACTGACCGGAATTACCGGACGATTCCCCCGTCTTGGAGTCGTCGATCCCCGTGGGCTCCTCCGAATCCTTGGCCTCCGGCCCGCCCTTGCCGCCGGAGTTCCCGTCCAGCGCGTCGCCGAGGTCGGCGAGCCCGGCACCCAGCGCACAGCTCGGCCAGGCGTCCGGCCCGCGGTCGCCGAGGATCGCCTGGGCGATGGCTATCTGCTGGGAGCGGCTGGCGAGGTCGGGGCGCGGGGCGTACTGCTGGCCGCCGTACTTCTTCCACATGTCCAAGGTGATCTGGAGACCGCCGTAGAAGCCATTGCCTCCGTTGGCGCTCCACATCCCGCCGCTCTCGCACTCGGCGACGCGGTCCCAGGTCTGGGCTTCCGCGGCCTGGGCGCTGACGGCGCCGAAGAGCGGCATGGCGATGCCCGCGCCGGTCACCCCCGCTGCGAGCACGATTGCCGGAGCCTGACGGGGGCGGCGGTGTCGACCGTTCCCGGAGCGCATGCGTTCTGCCTCTCGTGTGGCGGCTGAGTCGTCGGTCGAAACATAGCGACGCCATACGATCATCACAAGCAGATGTATCCCAGGTCACGCAGCGATCACGTGACTGACGTTATGTCACCTATGCCCCGCTCCCGAGGCGTTGCCGGGCCCTGCCGCCGGCCCTGCTTCCGGCCCGACCCCGGCGACCGGGCCCCAGGTCACGGGCAGTTCGCGCAGCCCCCGCATGATCAGGCCGCCGCGCCGGCGCACATCCTCCGGCTCCACCGCGAGCCGCAGATCCGGCAGGCGCCGCAGCAGGGTGCCAATGGCGGTCTGGGCCTCCAGCCGGGCCAGCGGAGCGCCCAGGCAGTAGTGGATGCCATGGCCGTACCCGAGGTGCTGGTTGTCGGTGCGCGAGAGATCGAGCACATCGGGTGCGTCGAAGCGCTCGGGGTCCCGGTCGGCGGCGGCGAGCACCACCAGCACCGGCTCGCCCGCGGCGATCCGCTCGCCGCCGATCACCACGGGTTCGGTGGCGAACCGCCAGGTGGCGATCTCCACCGGCCCGTCATAGCGGAGCAGTTCCTCGACACCGGTCGCCAGCAGCCCCTCGTCCCCTTCATTGAGGGCCCGGCGCAGCCGGTCGCACTGGGCGGGGTCGCGCAGCAGCGCGTAGACGCCGTTGCCGATGAGATTGACGGTGGTCTCGAAGCCGGCGAACAAAAGGATGAAGGCCATGGCCGCGGCCTCGTTCTCGGTGAGGTGCTCGCCGTGGTCACTGGCCCGGATCAGCCCGGAGATCAAGTCATCCGCCTCACCCTCGCGCAGCGACTCCCGCTTGCGGTGGATGAGATCGGCGAGATAGGCGCGGATCCGCTTCACCGCCCGGGCCACCCCGCCGCGCGGCCCGCCCCCGTGACGGATCATCATCCCGGCCCAGTCCCGGAAGTCGTCCTGGTCCTCGCGGGGCACGCCCAGCAGATCGCAGATGGCGTAGATGGGCAGCGGGAAGGCGAACTCATGGATCAGGTCCGCCTCCCCTCTCGCCTGGAAGTCGTCGATGAGGCGGTCGGTCAGCTCCTGGACGCGCGGAGCGAAGGCCGCCACACGGCGCGGCGTGAACGCCTTGGACACCAGCCGCCGCAGCCGGGTGTGGTCGGGCGGGTCGATATTGAGCAGATGCGTCATGAGGTCCGCGCCGCGCTCACCCGGAATGCCCACCTTTCCCTTGGCGTGGGCGACTTCACTGTGGTGAATCGGATTCTTCGACAACCGGGGATCGGCGAGCGTGGCCCGCGCGTCGGCATAGCGGGTCACCAGCCATGCCTCGACACCGCTGGGCAGGGTGGTCCGGTGAACAGGCTCGTGTTCGCGCAGCCAGGCGTACGCCGGATACGGGTCGTCGGCGAACTCCCAGCTGAAAAGGGTCGAGGGGCAGTCGGGGCGGGGCTGGTCTGGCATCCCCCGACGATAAGACCGTCCGGGAGTAGGGAGCGCGGGAGAAGGAGCGGGTCGAGGGCCGAGTCTGGGCGTGCCGCGTGAGGAGAGCGCAGCGGCGCTGCGTGCGACGAGCGCGGTGCGTTCAGGCGAAAGCCATCGGCACGCGACGCCGCGGGCCCTACTGCCGGACGGTCTAAGACAGGTCCCGAATTCGCGATCCCATGGAAACAGGGGCATAAACACCGGGCCATATCCGATGCGTGTGCGAATGCCCGATCGGGCACTCAAGCACAGCGTGATTGGCCGATACCGGACCGCCACCGAAGGCCCGGCAGGGGGGTGCCCACGGGCGCGCCCCGCGACGCCCTGCCATACCCGGCGGAGTCGGTGAACACAGGGCGAAGTCCGCGTGGCTGAATCAGTGTCAGCGCCGCGAATGGGACGGAGGCACATGCACATCGGCCCCTGACCCTGGTGATACGATCACCGCGCTTGCCAGGCGAGCCATGGGCGCGTAGACACGCGGCATCCGGCAAAAAGCCGAAAAGGGTCATCACTCTGAGGAGCATTATGCCGCCAGTCGGGCATCTGGAGCCGATCCGGCAGGCCGACGCCCCCGCGCTGGCGCCGTGGAGACGGGAGTGCCGTCCTCGAATCGAGCGGGCCCCGTCCGGCCACTGACTCGCCGCCGCCCCGACGACAATCCGGAACGCACCGTGCGAAACCCTTTCAGTCCCTGGCGGTCTAGTCGCTTAAAGAGAGTCTCATGACGCAATACATACAGGACCCAGCGCTCTGGGCTCTGATCGTTGGTACTCCTCTCGCCGCAACCGCCATATTCCGCGGGCGAAAGGCACGTACAAAGCTCGTCAACGAGAAGGCCGAGCTCCAGAATCGCCATACCGAGCTCGAAAGCAATTATTCGGCAGCGGTCCAGGAAGCCCATGACCGCGCGGAAGAAGCCACGAAGAGCGCGCTGAAGTCCGCGATGCGTACGCTCCAGGGTCTCGCCAACGAGCAGCAGTTGGCGATCTCCAAGACCCAGGAGAAGTACGGGGAGCACTACATGCTCCAGGACCTCCTCGAGATCGACCACATGAACTCGCAGTTCGGTCGGCGTGCCCAGTCCATCGCCGTGCTCTGTGACGGCTGGCTCGGCCGCCAGCGCTCGGTCGCCTCGGTGTACGACGTGGTCCGCAGCGCGAAGGGCCGTATCCGCCACTACACGCGCGTCGAGATCCGTTCCCAGTCGAACTTCGCCCTGGTCAGCCGCGCCGTCGAGCCGGTCGCGCTGGCGCTGGCCGAGCTGCTGGACAACGCGACCAGCTATTCGGCACCGGACTCGCCGATCGACATCACCATCCGCACCGTGCCCAAGGGCGTCTGCATCATCATCGACGACGCCGGTGTCGGTATGAACGAGGAAGAGAAGAACAGGGCCGACGAGCTCCTCGCCTCCAAGCGAGCGTCGGGCGTCACGGGCCTGGGAAATCCCCCGCAGTTCGGTTTCGCGGTCATCGGCGTGCTCGCTGCCCGCTACGGCTTCACTGTCTCCGTGGATTCGGCCTCTCCCTACGGTGGTGTGCGCGCGGTGGTACTTCTGCCCGAGGACCTTCTCACCAACATGCCCGAGCCGGAGGAGCCGTCGGCGGTCACCCCGGCCGCCGCCAGGCCGCGTGCCGAGGAGGCTTCCGGCGAACCCTCCACGCCCGGGGGCCTGCCCAAACGTCGGCGCAAGGGCTCGATCTCCATCGTGCCCAGGGCGGACTCCACCTCCGCCGCGGCCCGGACGAGCGAGGAGGCAGCCTCGATCATGGGCGCTTTCCAGCGCGGCACTCAGTCCGGCCGCTCCGCAAACCCGAGCAGGGAAGGGCACGATCTTTCGTGAACAACGATCTGTCATGGATGCTTGAGAGCGCCCTGGAGGTACCAGGCGCCCGTCACGCGCTCCTGGTCTCCGCGGACGGTCTGCTGATGGCCCGCTCCAAGGACGTCCAGAAGGACGAGGCAGACTCGATCGCCGCGGCGATGAGCGGCATCCAGTCGTTGAGCCGCACGATGTCCAGCTTCTGTGGCGACCCCCGGATGACCTGGCGCCAGACGCTGGTGGAGTTCGACGGCGGCTGGGTCTTCCTCATCTCCGCCGGAGAAGGCGCCTACTTGGCCGTGTCGTCCGCTCCCGACGTCGACATGGCGGACATCACCTTCCGGATGCAGCAGCTCGTCGGCCAGCTCGGCAAGGCCCTCAGCACTCCGCCTCGAGAGAGCACAAGTATTCAGGCATGATTACACCGGGTGAGCAAGAGCCAGAGGCCGCGCCCTTAGTGCGACCGTACGTCATCACCAACGGTCGCGGTTTGCCGGAGAACGACCAGTTCAATCTGATCACGCTGGTCACCGCCTCCGAACAGCGACCACCAAGCCATTACGACCCGGAGAAGCGCCGCCTTCTGGACCTGTGTGGCGGAGGTTACCTCTCGGTCGCCGAAATCGCGGGACACCTGGGACTTCCGATCGGCATCGTGAAGGTGCTGCTGTCCGACCTCTCCTCGGACGGATATCTCATCACGCGCGCCCCGGCGCCTCCCGCTCAACTCGTTGACGTATCGGTGCTCCAGGAGGTGCTCGATGGTCTCCAGGCCCGCTTCGGATGAGGACGTCTATCTGCGCAACGATGTGCAGATAGCCGCCAAGATCCTGGTGGTGGGGCATTTCGCCGTGGGCAAGACGACATTCATCGGCACCATGTCCGAGATTCCCCCGCTGCGCACCGAGGAAACCATGACGCAGGCGGCGGCCCACATCGACGATCTGCGCGGGGTCCACGGCAAGACCACGACCACCGTGGCCATGGACTTCGGCCGGCTCACCCTCAGTGACCGACTCGTCCTGTATCTGTTCGGCACCCCCGGACAGCAGCGCTTCGTGCAGGTCTGGGAGGACATGACCCGCGGCGCCCTCGGGGCGCTGGTGCTGGTCGACCCCGACCGTCTCAAGGAGTCCTTCGACGTCATCGACCTGGTCGAGCAGTACGGGCTCCCCTACGCGATATCCGTCAACCACTTCGACGGCACGCCGGTCCGCTCCGACGACGAGCTTCGTGAGGCTCTCGACCTGCTGCCGGAGACGCCGGTCGTCACCTGTGACGCACGCGACACGAAGTCATCGGCCAACGCACTGATCACCCTCGTGCGCTATCTCCAGGAACGTGCCCGCTAGGAGCAAGAATGAACAACCAATCGGCCTTCCCCGAGCCACCACCCGGCTGCCCCGCGCACAACAGCGGCAGGCGCGTGCCGATGTACGGCCCGGAGTTCGCGGCCGATCCGCAGGCGTTCTACGACCACATGCGCCACTACGGGCCGGCCGCGCCGGTCGAGCTGGCCCCCGGTGTGGACGCCACCCTCGTCACGGACTACGCGGCGGCACTCCAACTGCTGCAGAACCCCGACACCTTCCGGAAGGACTCGCGCCGCTGGCGTGATCTGAACGAGGGCAAGGTGGCGCCGAACAACCCGGTGCTGCCCATGCTCGCCTACCGGCCGAACGCGCTGTTCACCGACGGCGCGGAGCATCTGCGACTGCGCCAGGCGGTGACGGACAGCCTCGCCGGCGTGGACGCGCACTGGCTCAGCCGCCAGGTCGAGCGCGTCTCCTCGTACCTGATCAGCCAGTTCAGCGCGCTCGGCGAAGCCGATCTGCTCAGCGACTACGCCAAGATGCTGCCGCTGCTGGTGTTCAATGAGCTCTTCGGCTGCTCGCCGTCCATCGGTGACCGGCTGGTCTTCGGCACCTCCGGCATCTTCGACGCCAGCATGGATGCCGAGAAGGCGAACGAGGAGCTCACCCAGGCCCTGATCGAGCTGGTCGCCCTCAAGCGGCGGCAGCCGGGCGACGACGTCACCTCGCGGCTGATGGCCCACCCGGCCAAGCTGTCGGACGAGGAGATGATCCATCAGCTGGTCATGCTCATCAGCGCCGGTACGGAACCGCAGCGGAACCTCATCGCCAACGGTCTGTACCTGCTGCTGTGCGACGAGAAGCACGCCGGCGGTACGCAGGCCGGCGGGCTCCTGGTCGAGGACGTCATCGACGACGTGCTGTGGAACACCCCGCCGATGGCCAACTACGCCCCGCATTACCCGGTGTGCGACGTCGACCTCGGCGGCAGCCTGCTGAACGCGGGCGATCTCGTGCTGATCAGCTTCGCGGCCGCCAACACCGACCCCGCGCTGTCCTCGTCGCGGCAGGTCCTCAGCAAGCGCGCCCACCTGGCCTGGAGCGCCGGGCCGCACGCGTGCCCCGCGAAGGACTCCGGCCAGCTCATCGCGGTGGCGGCCATCGAGAACCTGCTCAACCACCTGCCGGATATCGAACTGGCCGTGCCCGTGGAGAGCCTGACCTGGCGTCCCGGTCCGTTCCACCGGGCCCTCAACTCGCTTCCGGCCCGCTTCGCCCCGGTTCGCATGCAGCAGTCCTCGGTCATGTCCGCAACCCCGTCGGCGGGTCCGGCGACCACCCCCGCGGCCGCACCCCAGCCGCGCTCCCAGGGCAAGGCGTCGAAGAGCAGCGCGTGGAGCTCATTCCTCGCCTGGTGGCGGTCGTGATCTTGCCCACATTTCGAACCAATTTCCGTATGAATGGATGTTCAATCGTGCGGGTAGGACGTATCGGGAATTCAAGCGGACCGCTGTGTTCCAGCCATTTACGCGACTTAGTGTGACCCCGACCGGGGTTTTGTGGACCAGAAGGAGTGGTTGTGGAACCTACCGCCGCCGGCACGATCGTCGACCGCCGTTCAATGGTTTCACTCATGTCCCGCCTACGCGCTTCCCGAGGGCAGGCCGACCCCTACCCCATCTACGCCGAACTCAGGTCGATGGGCGATGTGCTGCCCGCTCCCTGGGGCGGACACCTTTTGCTGTCCCATGAACTGTGCGACCAGGTCCTGCGCAGTAGGACCTGGGCCACCTTTGATGCCGAGTGGCGGGCACGCCAAGGCGAGGGAAATCGCTGGAGCGCGCCCGCTTCACGTCAATTGAGTAAGACACTCCAGGGACTCAATCCGCCGCACCACACCCGGCAGCGGCGTTCCCTCGGAAATGTATTTGACCGCAATACGCTGACCGGGCTTCAGCCATTTGTCGCCCAGGCCGTCGAAGACCTTCTCGACCGGCTTTCCGGTCAACTGCGCACGAACGGCGAGGCCGACTTCTCCGCCCTGGTCGGCGAGGACCTGCCGGTGGCCACCATCGGCCACTGGCTGAAACTCCCCCAGGCCGACCACGCCCTGCTCAGGGAGCTCACGCACGGCCAGGCATATGCCCAGGAACTACTCCCCTCCGCCAGCCAGCTGGCTCAGGCCAATGCCGCCGCCGAAGGTCTACGCGAGTATTTCACCGCGGTGGTCGCGGAGCGCAGGCGGTCCCTCGGCGACGACGCCCTCTCGAACTGGATCCGCACCTGGGACGAGCTCGAACCGGACCGGGAGGTCGCTGACGAAACGCTTTACCACCTGGTGATGTTCATCGTCATCGCCTCGTTGGAGACCACCTCGACCCTGCTGTCGAACATGGTCTGGCTGCTCGACCAGCACCCGCGGCAGCGAGCCTGGCTGCTGGACCACCCCGAGGCCGCGCCCAACGCCGTCGAAGAGGTCCTGCGTTACGATCCCCCCATTCATCTGACCACCCGGGTCGCCACGGAGGACACCGTTCTCTCCGGGGTTCGAATAGCGAGGGACGAAGTAGTGCACGTCATGATAGCCGCGGCCAATCATGACCCGGACCAATTCGTCGACCCGGACACCTTCGATATCGGGCGCACGGCCGCCCATCTCGGTTTCGGCGGCGGAATTCATTACTGCATCGGAGCCGCACTCGCCCGGGTGGAGGCCACCGAACTGCTCCAGGGTCTCATCCGCCGTTTTCCGACCCTGCGCGTCACCACACCGCCCCTCTGGGAACCCCGCATGGCTTTCCGCCGGCTCACCGCACTCCATGTGGCCGAGCGCTGATCCGCGGGAAGAAGGTAACGGCGTGTCACTCAAGTCGCTGTATGTCACCCACGACGGCCCCGTGGTGCAGGTGAGGTTCAACACCCCGGAAAACGGAAACGCCATCACGGAACGCGTGCTGGACGATCTGCTGGCAGTGCTCGGTGCCGTGCACGACCGCCCCGATATCCGAGTGGTCGTGTTCTCCGGAGCGGGCGAGAATTTCTGCACGGGCGGCGACCGACGGGAATTCGGCGACCAACTCGACACGGACCCCACCGGTGCGGGGTTGCGGACCACCGGCGGCAAGGCCCGCCGGGTGTGCGACGCCCTGGCCACCACGAGCGCCGTCACCATCGCCCGGCTGCACGGCCAGGTCATCGGCGCCGGGCTGGCCCTGGCCCTCTTCTGCGATCTGCGCGTCGGGGCGGACGACTGCCGCTTCAGACTGCCGGAGCTCGCTCTGGGCCTCCCGGCCGCCTGGGGAGGCTCGCTGCCCCGCCTGTTGCAGGAGGCGGGGACCGCCAGGATCCGCGAACTGATCCTGACCGGCGCCGGGTTCGACGCGGCTCAGGCCGAGCGGCTGTCCGTGCTCCACCGGGTCGTCCCGGAGGCGGAGTTGGACCGCGTGGTCGACGAGTGGACCCGGCCCGTCGTCCGCCGCTCCGCCTCGGCGCTGCGGATCACCAAGGCCCTGCTGAACTCCTATGCCTCCAGCAGTCGGCTCGCCGACGCCAGCCTGCTGGACGCCGAGCTCATGGCATCGGTCATCGCCGCCGGACGGACAGGGAACGCATAGCGGGTGCCCGGCGGAACGGCCACGGGCCCCGGCGGTAGCGGGGTCCGCAGGCGTTATCCGGCCTTGCGCCGGGCGGCCTCGGCCGCCCGTATCGCGTCGCGGTACGTACGGGCCGCGGCGCGCAGCGCGGTCTCGGGCTCGATGCCCCGCTCGGCCGCCCGCACGGCCAGGGCCAGCAGTTCGTAGCCGACGCCCTCGCCCTCGGGGACCGGCACCGCCAGGCCCTCCGTACGGGCGCGGGAGGCCAGCTTGGCGGCCAGCGCGAGGGCGGGCTGACCGAGCGGCACCCCGTCGGTGACCGAGTCGCGCTGCTTCTCGATCGCCTTCGTACGCAGCCAGTGCGCCTTGACGTCCTCGGCGGTCTCGGCCGCCTCCTCGCCGAAGATATGCGGATGGCGGTGGACCAGCTTGTCCACGATCCCGCCCGCCACCTCGTCGATCGAGAACGGCTCGTCCGGGTCCTCCTGCGCGATCCGGGCGTGGAAGACGACCTGGAGCAGAACGTCGCCCAGCTCCTCGCGCAGCGCCTCGCGGTCGCCCTGCTCGATGGCCTCGACGAGCTCGTACGCCTCCTCGATGCCGTACTTGACCAGCTCCTCGCTGGTGCGGGCGCCGCTCCACGGGCACTCCACCCGGATCCGGTCCATCACCTGGACCAGGTCCAGCAGGCGCGCGCCCGGCAGGTCGTACGCGCCGGGCAGCAGCTCCAGATCCGGCATCCGCTCCCGCCCGGACCCGGCGAGCCGGGCCAGGCCGTCGGTCAGCCCGGAGTCCCCGTCCGCCGAGGTGATCACCACGGCGGTGCGGCCCGGCTCGACGGTGCAGTAGTCGACCAGCTCCCGAGCGCCGGGCGCCGCCTCCTCCACGACGACGCCCGCCTCCCGCAGATACGGCAGCTGCGGATGGGCCGGGTCCGCGCACAGCACCCGGTCCGCGCCGCGCAGCGCCTGCCACGCGGGCCACGACAGCAGCCCGGGCGCCACCCGGTGGCTGGTGGTGAGCAGGACGATACGGCCGGTGGGAGCGCTGTTGAGGTCTTGGGAGGCGGTCACCCTTGAAACGTAACCTACGCCTGCCGGCTCACGTCCTCGGAGGTGCGCAGCCAGGCCTCCTTGGTCAGCACGGCCGTGCCCCGCCGGTCGTCCCAGGTCCCGTAGCGCGGGTTGACCTCGATGCCCAGCTTCTTGGAGGTACTGGCGAAGACCTCGTTGACCTTGGCGGTGCCGAGCTTGGTGACCAGCGCGTTGCGCGTCAGCTCCATCCGCATCGCGTCGTCGATGCCGTCCGGGGCGATGCCCTGCTCCAGGTAGAGGCCGCGCAGCGCGGCGCCGCCGCCGGACTGGGTTTCGGCGGCCTTGCGGTACTGCTGCACATCGCGGCGGGTCACCCGCACCTCGTTGTCCTTGCCGGCCCGCTCGATCACCCGGAACTGGATCATGCGGATCAGGGTGTTCTGGCTCAGCTGACCGCTGTTGGCCACGAGCTGCTCGGACTTCGCAGAGCCCTGCTGTGCGTCCCGGACGTCGTTGACCCTCGCCTGGAGCTGCGAGACGGTGATCCGGCTGCCGTCCACGACGGCGGCGGCCCCGGGGTGCGCGTCATTACCGCAGGCCGTGAGCAGCGGTGCGGCGAGCAGCAGGGCGGACGCGGCGGGGATGGCGAGGGTGGCGCGGGTCTGTCGACGGTATGGGGGTCGCCCCCCAGAGGGATGCTGCATCAAGTCTCCCGGCATAGATCGACCTGGCGTTGATCGATGGTATGGAGTCGGCGCGGCCGAAGCCACTGCTTCGACAACGATTCGCCTGGGCTCCGGCCACCTCGCTAGCCGCGGACCTGCCCGAGCCAGTGCAGGGTACGGCGGATTTCCTCCGGAAAGGGATGATGCGGGCCGTGCAGCCGCTCGGCGTCGAACAGAAGGCGGGCCAGCATGTCATGGGCGGCCGGGCGGTCGCCGAGGGAGAGCAGCAGGAGCCCGATGCGGCGGCGGATCTCCAGCGGCGGGGTGGGGTCGGTGGCCGCGTACTGCTCGAAGTACGGGAGCAGGGTGCGGTATTCGACCAGCGCCTGTGCGGCCTCGCCGAGCTGCTCGAGGCACTGGGCCGCCTCGTAGCGGAACTGAAGGGACTTGCGCAGCGCCTCCGGGCCCGACTCGGCGGCGTACTCGTCGGCGAGGCGCCGCAGCTCGGGCAGGGCGCGGCGGTACTGCCCGTCGTCCATGAGGGTCACCGCGTACTGCTTGCGCAGCGACCGTACGACCGGGGACAGCTCGCCGTGCTCGGCGGCGGCCGCCGGGAGGATCGAGCCGAGGATGTCCACGGCCTGGGTGATCCACCCCTGGTCGAGCAGGCGCTTGACCTCGTCCACGGCCTCCGCCACATCCGAGCGCGCGGGGGCGGTGGGCGCGGGCGGTGGAGGGGCTACGGTCGGCGGGGCGGGGCGGTCCGGCCAGGGGGCGTGCGGGCGCAGGAAGGGGCGCGTGGGATCCATGGGGCCGGTGGCGGCGACACCGGGCGCCACGGCGGCATAGGGCAGCAGTGGAACCAGCGCCTGGTAGACCTCCTGGGCGTCGGCCGGCCGGTGCTGGGGGTCCTTGGCGAGCAGCCGCAGCACCAGCGCCTCCAGCGCCTCGGGCACCTCGGGCCGCGCCTGGCGGACCGGGACCGGCGGCTCGTAGAGATGGCGGTGCAGCACGCCCAGGGCGGTGGAGCCGGCGAAGGGCACATTGCCGATGAGGAGTTCGTGCAGCAGCACGCCCAGCGCGTACAGGTCGGTGTACGGGCCGACGGCGCCGCCCATGGCCTGCTCGGGCGCCATGTAGGCGGGGCTGCCGATGGGCGATCCGGTGTGGGTGAGGCGGGTGGTGTCGGTGTCCAGGACGGCGGCCACGCCGAGGTCGAGGACGGTCACCGAGCCATCGGGGCGGATCATCACGTTCCGCGGCTTGAGGTCGCGGTGCACGATCGGCACCGCGTGGACGGCGGAGAGCACGGCGCACAGCTGGGCCGCGACGCACACCGCCCACTGCCAGGGGTAGGGGTCGTGCTCGGCGAGGTGGTCGGCGAGGTCGGCGCCCTCGACGTACTGCATGATCAGGTACAGGTCGTCGCCGTCGCTGCCCGCGTCGTGCACGGTGACCAGACCGCGGTGGTCGACCTGCGCGGTGACCCGGCACTCGCGTACGAAGCGGCGGCGCAGGTCGTCCACGTCGTCGTTGGGTATCGCCATCCGGTCGGGGCGCAGCAGCTTGACCGCGACGCGGCGGTCGAGCCGCCGGTCGTACGCGGTCCACACCTGGCCCATGCCGCCCTGGCCGAGGAGCATGGCCAGCTCATAGCGGTCGGCGACGACGCGTCCGTTCAACGGCCCTGCTCTCTGCGGAGGTAGTCGCTGAGCTCATCCAACTCGGCGCGCACACGCTGGATGCGCTCCGGCTGCGGGTGAGGCTGGGGTTGGGGTTGCGGCTGGGGTTGCGGCTGGGGTTGCGGCTGGGCGTATGGCTGCGGGTGGGGCTGGACGGGCTGGTGCGGCGGCACGGGCTGGTGCGGCGGGGCCGGGTAGCCGTAGGGCCCCGGCGGGTGCGGGTACCCCGGCGGGACGTACGGCCCCGCGGCCGGCGCCGGGCGGTGGTGCCTGATGTCCACGATCAGGTAGTGCGTCGACACGCCTACGGCCAGCAGGAACATGACCGTCAGGGTCGTGTACGCCAGCGCGTCGGGCTCGTCCGGGCCGGTCCCGAACTCCACGAACGCGAGCACCACCACCACACAGGTGCCCCAGAACAGCAGCCAGTCGAGCGCGCGGCGGCGCAGGATGGCCACGCGCAGCATCGTCACCCACGACAGCAGGCCGAAGGTCAGCAGCGACAGGGCGACGAAGACCACCCGCAGGACGGCCACCGTCGCGGTGGACGCGGGGCGGGGCGGCGGCGCGGGTGCGTAGCCGTGCATTGCTGCTCCTGGGGACCTGGTGCCGAGGGTGTGCTCGCGCGCGTGCGGGCGCGCGCTTGAGCGTATACATCGACGTGGCGAGGGGAACCCGGGTTGTACGGAATCCGGCGTCTCTTTGATCACATAAGCGCGATCAATGGGGCTGGACGGTACCGTCGGCGAGTCCGTCGTACAGCCCTCGCATCAACTGCTCCCCCAGCCGCCCCGCGAGCCTCAGCGCCTCCTCGAAGGAGGCGAGGGTGCGGTACTGCTGGCCGTAGCGCCGCTGGTCCGCGAGCGGGAGCCGGGGCAACCGCAGGCGGCGTACGTCGAGCCGGGTGGCGGTCGACGCATAGCTGCTGGCCTGCCGCTGGTTGGCGCTGCCGCGCAGATACCCGGCGAGGAACCACGGGTCCAGCGCCTCCGGGTCGGGCCGCAGCAGACACAGATTGCGGGCGAGCGCGGCCCCGGCCGCGGCCTCGTCCACCACGCGGGCGACGGTGCCGCCGCCGATCAGCGGCACCACGACATCGCCCGCCGCGGTCAGCACCGGCTCCTCGGCGGGCGCCTCGGGCCGCTCGCCGGCCGCCGCGCCGGGCGCGGGGGCCTGGGCGGCGGGGAGGGTGCCGCTGGGGCCGGTCCCGGTGAGCACATCGGACTCGGTGAGCAGAGGGGGCGCCCCCGGCCCCGCGGCCGCCGTCGCCGCACTGCCGGTGCGCAGCACCAGGGCGCCGGCGCGGGCCAGTTCGCCGACGGTGGTCATGGGCCAGCGCTGGCTCTGCGCCCCGGCCGCCGGGCCCGCCGCCCGGTCCTCGGGTCCATCCGGGCCCGCGGGCGCCACGGGGGTCAGTTCGACGGTACGGGCCAGGGTGGCGGTGAGCCGGTCGCGGACGGCGGCCAGCTCCTCGGCGCCGCCGCCCGCGGCGGGCGGCGGCAGATGGCGGGCAGGAGCGAGGTCGACGTCGTCGTCGAGGAGTTCGATCACGGGCACCACCCGGCACACCCCGGGCCGCTCGGGGGCGCCGCCGCCGCTGTCGAAGGCGCGCCAGGCGTCCAGGACGGTGTCGCGCACGAGCTGCCAGGGCAGCTTGTCCCGGCCGGGCGAGGCCGCGGCCGCCGGATACCCGGGGACCCCCGCCACCGGGCCGTCGCCCGGGGCCGCCGCCGAGGCCGCGGCCGCCGCGGCGTCGACCAGCAGCAGCCGGGGCGCGGCCGGCTGCCCGGCCCCGGGGCGGCACAGCACCCACAGATGCAGCGGGATGCCGTACGGCGGGGCGGCCCCGGCGGGCAGCGCGACCACCGCCCGCAGCGCGCCGCGCCGCAGCAGATCGGCGCGGATGCGGCGGCCGGAGCGGCGGGAGGCCGCGGCGGGAGGCATCAGCAGCACGGCGGGGCGGCCGTCGCGGACGTGGGCGAGGGCGTGCTGGACCCAGGCGAGCTCGGATTCGGTGCGGGCCGGGAAGCCGTACTCCCAGCGGGGGTCGTAGGCGAGCTCGTCGTGGCCCCAGTTGCGCTCGTTGAACGGCGGGTGGGAGACGACCGCGTCGGCGGTGTGCTGGGGCAGGGCGTCCGCGCGCAGGCTGTCGCCGCCGTACACCCGCACCTGGGCGCCGTGGGTGTCGTGGGCGTCGTGGGCCAGGGCCAGCCGCAGCGCGGTGAGGGCGGCCAGGTCGCGGTCCAGCTCCTGGGCGTACAGCGTGGCCGCGCTGTGGGTGCGCAGAACGGCGCGCAGCAGGCCGCCGGTGCCGGAGGCGGGGTCGAGAACGATGGGCCCGGCCCCCTCAGGACCCCCGGCGCCCTCGGGACCCGCCGGGCCGCCCGCCACCCCCGCCAGGGCGGCCATCAGCTCGGCGAGGTCGGGCGGGGTGACCGTGTACTGCCGCGGGTTGGCGTCCAGATGGCGCCCGACCAGGAACTCGTACGCCTCGCGCGGGCCCGCCTCGGCGGCCAGCTCGGCCGCCTGGCGCAGCAGCGGTACGAAGGGCCGCAGCCCGTCCGGGTCCGCGACGGGCACGGGGTGCTGCTCGCCGAGCCGGGCGGTCAGCACCGGGGCGAGCGCGGGCGGCAGCAGCTCGGCCAGCTGCGGATCGGCGGCCTCGCTCAACTGGCGCCAGCGGGCGGGCCGGTCCCGTACGAGGAGGAGTACGGCGCCGATGTGGCCGAGCGCGGCGGGGGCCCCGGCCGGATGCCCGGCGAGCAGCTGCCAGAGACGCTCGCGCAGCGGCACCTCGGCGAGCTTGCCCTGGGCGCGCAGCCAGCGCTCGACCTCGCCGAGGGCGAAGGTCGGGCTGGTCTCGGTGCCGCCGACCGGCTTGGGGAAATCCGCGTGGCGGCGCCGCCAGTTGCTGACGGCGGCCCGGCCGACCCCGGCCAGCCGGGCGATCCCGGCGGCGGTCACCTCTGCTGCGTTGTCGGCCACCTGGCTGACTCCCGTCCCGTGTGCGGCTGTGGCGTCGAGCATATCGATCGCGATCTTCAAAGAGATACGTTCACGCCGTGAATCCTACCGCTCAACTGATTCTTGTTGACTCGGTTCACAGACTCTGCTGTGATTGACCCATCGGTTCACGGGGCCACTCCGGCCCCGATAAGAGCGTCAGATAGGGGTGGGCTGCCGCATGTCGCAGCAGACGAAGCAGAACTGGTTCGCCCGGCACAAGGTCCTGACCGGGGCGGGGGCGCTCGTCGTGGTGATCGCCATCGGCGGCGCCTTGGCGGGAGGCGGAGACGACAACAAGGACAAGGACAAGGGCACCTCGGCCCAGGGGACCTCGTCCGGCGGGGGCTCGAAGGACAACTCCGCCGACAAGGCTGACAAGGCCGACAAGGCCGAAAAGCCCAAGGCCGAGGCCGCCATCGGCGGCGACGGCACCTTCCAGGTCGGCTCCGACGTCAAGCCCGGCACCTACATGTCCACGGACAACACCGACGGCATGTGCTACTGGGAGCGGGCCAAGGACTCCAGCGGCGAGACCGACTCGCTCATCGCCAACGACAACGTCATGGGCACCGCCTATGTGACGATCAAGGCGACCGACAAGATCTTCAAGTCGAACGACTGCCACGGCTGGGAGGCGGTCCCCGCCAAGGCCTCCGGCACCCCCAAGTCCGAGGTGGACGGGAACGGCGGCATGTACCGGATCGGGGCCGACCTCGCCCCCGGTACATACAAGTCGACCGGCAACGCCGATGACGACACCTGCTACTGGGAGCGCGACAAGGACGCCCTGCACGGCATCGACTCGATCATCGCCAACGAGAACGTCTCCGGAAACGGCGTGGTGACCATCGCCGCCGGCGACGGATACTTCAAGACCAACGGCTGCAAGAACTGGAAGAAGACGAACTGATGCGCTCCACCACGACCCTGGCGGCGCTGTGCGCCGTGACCGCACTCGCCCTGACCGCCTGCGGCTCCGACGGCGACAAGGGCGGCGAAGCCGGCAAGTCCGGGCAGTCGGTCTCGGCGAGTTCGAAGGCCACGGCGTCCACCAAGGCCCCCGGCTCCGAGTTGGAGAAGCTGACCGGTCCGCAGATAGCCAACAAGGCCATGAAGGCGATGAAGTCGGCGACGTCCCTGACCACGGACCTGGACGGCATCGTCGACGGCGGCTCCATGAAGTACCACATGTCCTCGGACAACAAGGGCGATTGCGCGGGCAAGGTGAGCATGGGCGCCGACGGCGGTGTCGAGCTGATCAAGACCGGCGGCCTGGTCTACATGAAGTTCGACCGCGCCTTCTGGAAGTCACAGGGCGGCGAGGACGGCGCGGCGGCGGCCGAGGCGATCGGCGAGCGCTGGACCAAGTCCAAGGCCAGCGGCGCGGATGCCAAGGACTTCACCGCCTTCTGCGACTCCGACGCGATGCTGGCCGGCTTCGAGGCCGGCCCCAACCTCGCGCGCAAGGGCGAGACCACCACGGTCGACGGCAAGCCCGCGATCACCCTCACCGAGACCGACGGCGACGAGACGTACACCACCTACGTCGCCACCGAGGGCAAGCCGTACATCCTCAAGATGGTCATCAAGGGCGGCAAGGAGCCCGGCACGGTCACGTTCAGCGACTTCGACAAGCCGGTCGACGCCAAGGCCCCGACCGGGGACATCGTCGACCTCGACGCCCTCTGATCGAAGGCCGGTCGAAAGCCCGTCGAAAGCCGGTCGAAAAGGCCGACATTGCCCGCGCGCCGACCCGGCGCGCGGGCGGCTTCATGTGCGGCTCGATGTGGTGCGGGTCACCCGGCGCACTGCTGCCGCATCATCCGCTGGTCGGCGGCGGTCACCGGTATCTCGTACTTGAGCGCGACCTGGGCGAAGCGGGCCGCGTACGCGCACCGGATCGAGGTGTCGGGCGGCAGCCAGGACGCGGGCCCGGAGTCGCCCTTGGACGAGTTGGCCCGGCCGTCGACGGGGATCAGGTTGAGCACGTCGTTCGCCAGCTGTTGGCGCTTGCTCTTCGGCCAGCGCGAGGAGCCCATCTGCCAGCTGTACGACAGCGGCACCACATGGTCGATCTGCACCTCGGCGGCCTTCTCCTTGCGCCACTCGATGGTCTTGCCGGTGTACGGGTCGTGCAGCGTCATGGCGACGACCACACAGTCGGAGCCGGACCGGAAGCGCAGCTCCTGCCCGTCGCGGCGCAGCAGGTCGTTCCGGGTGTCACAGCCGTTCCGCGCCAGCGGCACCCCGTCGGCCGTGTCCATCCACGCGTAGCCGAACTTGTCCCGCTCGTAGCCCGTCCTCGGCCCCCGTCCCTTGGTGACCAACTGGTCGATGAGCCGTTCGGCCGCGACCCGGTCCGTCTTCGTCGTCACGGGCGCCAGGCCCGGCTTCGTACCGTCCGGGTTCTTCAGCGGAATGACCGCCTGCCCCGCGCCGCCCTGTCCAGCGCTGCTCTGTCCACCGCTGCTCTGTCCGCCCCTGCTCTGCTTTGCGCCGCTCCGGCCGTCGTCGTCCTTCTCGGACCCGGACGAACACCCGGCGACGGCCAGCAGCACGGCGAGCCCTGGAATCAGCGCCCGCCCAAACCGTTTCTGCAACCCTCCGGCCTCCTTCGGTATCTTTTCGCACAGACCGCCCACACGATAAGGACCCTGGATGGACACGGCCGCCGCACTCCCTCCCGGCACCACCACCGAGGGAGCGACCGCCACCTTGGACCGCGCCCGGCCGGGCGGTGCCTCGGCCGCCGGGCTACGGCACCCGCGCCTCGACCCGTACTGGCTGGCCTCGGCCTTCTTCGTGGCCTTCGCGGCGGTGTCGATCACCCGCTACCGGCGGATGGCGACCATGTCCTGGGACCTGGGCATCTTCGAGCAGGCGATACGCTCCTACGCCCATCTCCGGACCCCCGTCGCCGATCTCAAGGGCCCCGGCTTCAACATCCTCGGCGACCACTTCAGCCCGGTCACCGCCCTGCTCGCCCCGTTCTACCGGGTCTTTCCCTCCCCCGTCACCCTGCTGGTCGCCCAGGCCGCCCTCTTCGCCCTGTCGATCATCCCCGTCACCCGCGTGGCGACGCGCCTGCTGGGGCGGGGCCGGGGGCTGGCGATCGGCGTCGCGTACGGGCTGTCCTGGGGCGTCCAGCGCGCCGTCGACTTCGACTTCCACGAGATCGCCTTCGCCATGCCGCTGCTCGCCTTCTCCCTGGAGGCGGTGATACTCCGGCGCTGGTACGCGGCGATGCTCTGGGCCGCCCCGCTCGTCTTCGTCAAGGAGGACATGGGGGCCACGGTGGCCGCGATCGGCGCCGTGATCGTGATCCGCGCCTGGCAGGAGCGCCCGCCGCGGATCGTCCCGCTCGCGATCGGCCTCATCGGCTTCGGCGTGCTGGCCTCCGCCCTGGCGCTCGGGGTGATCATCCCGAGCTTCAACGGCGGCGGCTCGTACGACTACTGGGACAAGGTCGGCAGCGGCGGCGAGCAGACCGGGACCATCCCCTTCGAGACCGCGGTGCGCACCCTGCTGTGGGTGCTGCTGCCCACCAGCGGCCTGCTCGCGCTGCGCTCCCCGCTGCTGCTGGCCGCCGTGCCCACCCTCGGCTGGCGCCTGGTCTCCCACGACGACCACTACTGGGGCACCGACTGGCACTACAGCGCGGTGCTGATGCCGATCGTCGCGCTCGCCCTCGTCGACGCCACAGACCGCGCCCGCGACAGCGACCGCGCCTGGCTGGCCTCGTACGCCCGGCAGCTGCCCGGCATGGTCGCGGCCGCGGCGCTGGCGCTGACCGCCTCGCTGCCCCTGGAGAACCTCACCAACCCGGACTTCTACGAAAAGCCCAAGGAAGTCACCGAGGTCGAGCGGCTGCTGGCCAGGATCCCGGACGGGGCGTCGGTCGAGGCCAACGTGGGGCCGATCAGCCGGCTCACCAACCGCTGCCGGGTGCTGTGGGTCGGCAACACCCGCGATGTCGTGCCGGACTACATAGCCCTCCAGGAGCCGGAGCGCACGCCCGGGGAGCTCGTGCAGTACGCGAAGCAGCTGCACCCGAACCAGCGCTACGCGTATCTCGGCTCCACCGGGGGCTACTTCGTGCTCAAGCGGGCCGACGCGGGCTGAACCGCGGTCATCCTCACGTGGTCATCGGCTTCGGGGCGATCAGGGCGAACGCCGCCCCCTGCGAGTCGCGGACCACGGCCATCCGGCCCGCCACCATCTCGAAGGGCTCCCGGCCCACCGTTCCGCCGGCCGAGAGCACCCGCGCCACGGCCCCGTCGGTGTCCGCGACCGCGAAGTAGACCAGCCACTGCGAGCCCACGTCGGCCGCGGCGTCCTCGCTCAGCTGCTGCATCCCGCCCACCGGGCGGCCGTCCACGGACAGGGCGAAGTAGCCCTCGGCGCCCTCCATCGGGGCGCTCCGGATGCCCAGCGCCGCCTCGTAAAAGGCGGCGGCCGCCTCGTGGTCGGTGGTGTTGAGCTCGTTCCAGATCAGTGCGCCGGGTTCGTTGACGATGCCCGCGCCGGGGAACTCCCGCGGCTCCCAGACGCCGAAGACCGCCCCGGTCGGATCGGCCGCCACCAGCATCCGCCCCAGGTTCATCACCTCCACGGCCGGGGTGAACACGGTCCCCCCGTTGCGGGTGATCGCCTGAAGGGTGGCATCGGCGTCGGCGGAGGCGAAGTACGTGGTCCAGGCGGGCGGCGGCACGGGCTGGTCGCCCATCGACTCGGCCGACATGATCCCGGCCACGGGTCTGCCCTTGAGGGTGCACAGCGCGTATCCGCCGGTCTCGGGCGGGCCGGGGCTGCCCTCCCAGCCGAGGACCCCGGCGTAGAAGCCGAGGGCGGCCGCCTGGTCGGGGGCCACCACATCGATCCAGCAGGGGGTGCCGGGCTGGTAGGGCTCGCTGACTTCGGGCATCGGCGCCTCCGGGTCGGGCCCCGGCCGTCGCGGCGGCCGGACATCATCCCCTCGGCCCATTCTCCCGGGGTGCGGCGGCGCCGCCACTCGGCGCCGCGCCACACCTCTCTCACCGCATCGATACCGGCCGCGCACCGTCTTGAGAAAAGAACGTCACAGACGCGCGGCAGGATGCCCCACATGATCGACTCCCAGGCCCGGCAGCCCTACCCGCACCCGTACGCCCATCCCCCGCATCCTCAGCCCCAGCCACAGCCGCCCGCCGTCCCCGAGGCCATCGGCGATTTCCGGCGGTGGTTCTCGGCGACCGCGGACGGCCTGATCGCCCTCTTCGGCGGCATGGCCATCACCGTGCGGCTCATTCCCGCCCTCGGTGGGCCGGAGCCGTTCTGGGGCACCGCCCTGGCCGGGGTGTTCGGGCTGTCCTTCCTCCACCATGTGCTGGGGCCCTGGATCTTCCGGACGACGATCGGCAAATTCCTGTTCGCCGCCCGGGTGGTGCGCGACGCGGACGGCGGGCGGCCGCGCTTCTGGCAGACCGTCCGGCGCTGGGCATACGGGCTGACCTGGCTTCCGATGCAGCCGATTCAGAGCCTGTTCGGCGCGGACGGCGACCCGTACGAGGACGCCTGCGGCCTGCGCTACGTACGCGCCAAGGACCTGCGCCGACGCTGACGCCCCGTACCGGATGGATCCGGGCGGCTCAGGCGGCGCGCTCGGTGACCTTCACCCTCCCCTTCTCGATCGTGGCCAGGCGCGGGGCGCGGCGGGCGATGGCGCTGTCGTGGGTGACCATGACGAAGGTCAGGCCGTGCTCCTCCCACAGCCCCTCCAGCAGGGTCATGATCTCGTCGCGCATCGACTCGTCCAGGTTGCCGGTCGGCTCGTCGGCGAGCAGCACCTTGGGGCGCTTGACCAGCGCGCGGGCGATCGCCACGCGCTGCTGCTGGCCGCCGGACATCTCCCCGGGCAGATGCCCGAGCCGCTCGCCGAGCCCGACCGACTCCAGCGCCTCGGCGGCGCGCCCGCGCCGCTCGGCGGCCTTGACGCCCAGCGGGACGAGGGCGGTCTCCACGTTCTCCTGCGCGGTGAGCGTGGGGATCAGATTGAAGCTCTGGAAGACGAAGCCGATGTTCTCGGATCTGACCTTGGTGAGCCGGGCCTCGCTGAGCGAGGCCAGATCGACGCCGTCGAGCTCGACCGCGCCGGAGGTGGGGCGGTCCAGGCCGCCGAGCATCTGGAGCAGGGTGGACTTGCCGCCGCCGGTGGGGCCCTGGATCACCAGACGGCCGCCGTCCTCGATGGTCAGGTCCACGCCGGCGAGGGCGTCGACGGTGTCCTTGCCGCGCCGGTAGCGCTTGGTGACGCCGCTGAGCTGGTACATGGGGTGACTCCTTGACTCCTGGTCAGGCGTTCAGGCGTGGGCTGAGGGTGGGGATCGCCGGGCTACTCGACGCGGCGCAGCGCGTCCGCCGGGCGCAGCCGCGAGGCGCGCCAGCCGCCGAAGCCGCCCGCCACGAGCCCGCCCGCGACGGCGAGGCCGACCGCGAGCGCGATGGTGGCCGCGCTGACCGGGGCGGTGAGCGCCACGTCCAGCGACTTGGTCGCGGCCTGGCGCAGCCCGCCGCCCATGCCGCCGGGCCCGCCGCCGCCCGGGCCGCCCATGCCCATGCCGCCGCCCGCGCCGCCTCCGGTGGAGCCCAGCTGGGCGGTGAGGCTGGGGCTGATCGCGGTCACCGCGTAGGCGCCCGCGAGGCCGAGCGCGATCCCGAGCGCCCCGCCGAGCAGCCCGTTGACCAGGGCCTCGCCCACCACCTGGCGGGTGACCCGGCCGCTCTTCCAGCCCAGCGCCTTGAGCGTGCCGAACTCCCGCACCCGGCGGCTGACCGCCGAGGAGGTGAGCAGCCCGGCGACCAGGAAGGCGGCGGCCAGGACGGCGATGGACAGCCACTTGCCGACGTTGGAGGCGAGGTCGGAGGCGGTGGACAGGGAGCCTGAGACGGTCTTGGCGAGGTCGGCGGAGGTGGTGACCGTGGTGCCGGAGACGTTTCTCTGGATGGCCGACTTGACGCCGTCGATGCGCTGCGAGTCGGCCGCCTTGACGTAGACGGTGGTGACCTTGTCCTTGGAGTCGGAGAGGGTCTGCGCCTGCTTGAGCGGGATGTAGACGTTCGCGGCGGACGAGCCGCTGTCGGCGGTCGCGATCCCGATGATCTCGAACTTGGTGCCGGAGATGGTGACGTCGTCGCCCAGCGCCAGCTTCTTCTCCTTGGCGTACGCGCTGTCGACGACCGCCGCCTTGGCGTTGCCCTGCGCGCTGGTGAAGGTCTTGCCCTTGCTGATCCTGGAGGAGGTCAGCGGGCCGAGGCCGAGGTGGGAGACGTCGACCCCGTAGACGGAGAAGGAGTTGACGTCGAACTGGGCGCCGCCGCCCTCGACCTGCCCCTGCGGCGCGCCGCCGCCCTCGCCGCCGGGGCCGCCGCCCTGCCGGTTGCCGCCGGCGTTCGGGTTCTGCTTGAACTCGCCCCGGTTGAACTGCCCGCTGACCTTCAGGACCTGGAGGTTCAGCCCGCCGACCGCGTCGGCGACCCCGTCCTGCTTCCCGATCTTGGTCACGGTCGCGGCGGACAGGGTCTGGAAGCCCTGCACCATCACCCGGTCGCTGCTCTGCTCTTTGTCGTCGTCGCTGTCGCGGGCGTCGAACTCGAAGCGCGGGCGCGAGTTCTGGTTGCTGCCCGAGGACGCCTCGCGGGCCTTGGTGACGGTCATGTCGGTGCCCAGGCCGTACAGCGACTCCAGCACCTTGCCCTGTGCGCGCTCCATGCCGGAGGACACCGAGGTGACGACGATGACGAGCGCGATGCCCAGTGCCAGACCCGAGGCGACGACGAGCGCCGCCTTTCTACGGCGGCGCAGCTCGCGCCGGAGGTAGGTGAAGAACATGCGCGCGACGGTAGGGGCGTCGTGTGATGAGCGGATAAGGGCAGGATGAGAGCGGGCTGAGAAAGCCGACGGGCGGCGGCCGGCCCGAGAAGGCCGACCGCCGCCCGGGGCGGAAGTGCTAAGGGTGCGTCAGGCGCCGGTGGCGCTGCCCGCGACCCACTCGCTCCACTTCATGTTCCAACCGTTCAGGCCGTTGTCCGGCGCGACGGTCCGGTCCTTCGAGTTCTTCACGATGACGACGTCACCGATCTGCGACTCGTTGTAGAACCAGGTCCCGTCGGTGTTCGGGTCGTTCGCGCCCTTGGTGTCCGACAGGCCCACGCAGCCGTGGCTGGTGTTGACGGCGCCGAAGATGGACTTGGCGCCCCAGTAGTTGCCGTGGATGAAGGTGCCCGAGGTGGTCAGGCGCATGGCGTGCGGCACGTCCTTGATGTCGTACTCGCCCTTGCCGTCGCTGTCCGTGAAGCCGACCGTGGCCCCGTTCATCCGGGTCTCCTTGAACTTCTCGGAGATCACCATCTGACCGTTGTAGGTCGTGTTCTGCGGGCTGCCGGCCGAGATCTTGATGGTCTTGAACAGCTTGCCGTCGCGCACGACCTTCATGGTCTTGGCCTCGGCGTCGACCGTGGAGACCTGGGAGCGGCCGATCTTGAAGGTGACGGTCTTCTCCTGGACGCCCTTCACCCCCGGCGAGCCCTCGACGCCGTCGAGGTCCAGCTTCAGGGTGACGGTCGAGTTGGCCTTCCAGTACTCATTCGGCCGGAAGTCCAGCCGCTGGCTGCCGAACCAGTGGCCGACGACCTGCTGACCGCTGCTGGAGCTGACCGTGATGCCCGACTGGACGGCCTTCTTGTCGCTGATCGCCTTGTCGAAGTTGATCGACACGGGCATGCCGACGCCGACCGTCGCGCCGCTCTCCGGCGTGAAGTTGCCGATGAAGCTGTTCGCCGGCGAGACGGTGGTGAAGGAGGAGTTCTCGGTCGCCTTGCGGCCCTTGGAGTCCTCGGCCGTCGCGGCGATCTTGTACTGGGTGGACCGCTCCAGCTGCCCGCTCGGCTTCCAGGACTTCCCGTCGGACGATATGGAGCCGGGGACCTTGGTACCGGTCGCGGCCGCGGTCATGCTCACGTCCTTGAGTGTGCCGCCGGAGACGGTGACCTTGGTGTCGCTGTTGATGCCCGCGTTGGTGGCTCCGGCCTTGGGCGTGATCTTGATGTGGGCTTCCGACGCGTCCTTGGCGGCCGCCTCGTCCACCTGCGACTGCGACTTGTCGCCGCCGGCGTTGTTCTTGTTGCCGTCGCTGCCGCCGTCGCCGCCCCCACCACACGCCGCGAGGGTCAGTACTCCGCTGAGCACGGCGGCCGCGGCCACCAGCCCCCTACGGCGCTTGCCGTCCGTCATCACACGCTTCTCCATTGATCTGGACCCCAGAAACCCCGGACCTATCTGACAAGAACGCCTGTACCTTTTGGCCGGTTCCTCGCACAGTAAAACTGTGCGCAAGGCCACTTAGCAAAGGCGCCGGTCAAGCCGGTGGCCCGACCGGGGTAACCGGCACCCGTGCGGCGCAGTCGTCCCGTCCCCTCTTATCCTCCAGGACGCAACATCGCAGGACTCCGTTCCACTCCGGCGCGTCGGGACACGGATCTTCGAGGATCCCTGGGGGGCACTCGCACCCAAACCCGGCATAGCCGGGCAAAGCATGATGTCTTCGGACTGCCCATACGACGGAGGGTATGCCTCCGGGGGGTCTCGCTTCCGCGCGACCCGCAGTTGTCACTACGATCGGACGCACGAGGCCAATTCACCGCCGCCTCAAGGAGGATGCAGTTGTCCGCACGCCGACCGCTGATGACCGCCGCCGCCGCGGGTTCGCTGCTGTGCGCCCTGTGGTTCGTCCCCTCCGCGAACGCCACCGTCGAGCGGGAGGGCCAGGCCCCCGCCGCACAGACGAGAGCCGCCCAGCCCGCCTCCGGTGAGAACCTCGCCGACACGGGCAGCGTGGACGTCACCCCGTACCTGATCGGCGGCACGGCCTTCCTGGGGCTCGGGGTCGCGATGGTGACCGCGTCCGTACGCCGCACGCGCCCCGAGGCGTACTAGCCAGGCGCTGGAGGCCGCTCAGGCCAGGGGTCCGGTCACCTGTTCCGCCGCCTCGGTCAGCTGCCCCGACCGTACGAACGCGTCCGCGGCCGCCAGGTCCGGCGCCAGATAGCGGTCCGCCCCCGGGCCCTCGACGCCCGCCCGGCGCACCGCCGCCAGCACCGCCCGGCTCGCGGGGGCCGGCGTCAGCCCCTCCCGCAGCTCGATCGCGCGGGTGGCCGCGACCAGCTCCACCGCGATCACGCGGGTCAGGTTGTCCACCGCCGTACGCAGCTTGCGCGCCGCCGACCAGCCCATCGAGACATGGTCCTCCTGCATCGCCGAGGAGGGGATGGAGTCGACGGAGGCGGGCACCGCCAGCCGCTTCATCTCGCTCACCAGCGCCGCCTGGGTGTACTGCGCGATCATCAGACCCGAGTCCACGCCGGCGTCCCCCGCCAGGAACGGCGGCAGGCCGTGCGAGCGGTTCTTGTCGAGCAGCCGGTCGGTGCGGCGCTCGGCGATCGAGGCGAGGTCGGCCGCGGCGACCGCCAGGAAGTCCAGGACGTAGGCGACGGGCGCCCCGTGGAAGTTGCCGTTGGACTCCACCCGGCCGTCCGGCAGCACCACCGGATTGTCCACGGCGGCGGCCAGCTCGCGGTCGGCGACCAGCCGGGCGTGCGTGAGCGTGTCCCGGCCCGCGCCCGCGACCTGGGGCGCGCAGCGCACCGAGTAGGCGTCCTGGACCCGCGGCGCGTCGTCCTGGTGGTGCCCGGTGAGACCGGATCCGGCCAGCACCCGCAGCATGTTGTCCGCGCTCGCCGCCTGGCCCGGGTGCGGCCGGATGGCGTGCAGCTCGGGGGCCAGCACCCGGTCGGTGCCCAGCAGCGCCTCCAGCGACAGCGCGGCCGTCACATCGGCGGCGGTGAACAGCCGCCCCAGGTCCTCGCAGGCCATGAGCAGCATGCCCAGCATCCCGTCGGTGCCGTTGAGCAGCGCGAGCCCCTCCTTCTCGCGCAGCTCGACCGGCTCGATGCCGTGCTCGGCCAGCAGCTCGGCGGCCGGGCGCAGCGCCCCGTCCGGCCCCTCGGCCTCCCCCTCGCCCATCAGCGTCAGCGCGCAGTGCGAGAGCGGGGCGAGGTCTCCGGAGCAGCCCAGCGAACCGTACTCGTGCACCACGGGCGTGATCCCCGCGTTGAGCACGGCGGCCATGGTCCGTACGACCACCGGGCGCACGCCGGTGCGGCCCGAGGCGAGCGTCTTCAGCCGCAGGAACATCAGCGCGCGCACCACCTCGCGCTCGACCCGCGGCCCCATGCCCGCGGCGTGCGAGCGCACGATGTTGCGCTGTAGCTGAACGCGCAGCTCCGGGCTGATGTGGCGGACGGCGAGCGCGCCGAAGCCGGTGGAGACGCCGTAGACGGGCTCCGGCTTGGCGGCGAGGTCGTCGATGATCCGGCGCGAGGCGGCGACGGCGGCCATGGCGTCCTCGGACAGCTCGACCCGCGCGCCGCCGCGGGCGACGGCGAGCACGTCGGTCGCGGTCGTCCCGGAGGTACCCAGCACTACAGAATGCATATCCATATTCAGGCACCCTAGATACTGAATCCCCGCCTGTCACCCGCCGCCCGACCCGGCAGCGCTCTCGCCGCCTGCGGCGGGCTCACGCGGCGGCTAGAGCCGGCCGCGGAAGCGGCGGCGTTCGGGGGCGCGGATCGATCTGTCCGCGGCGGCGCTGTCCGCGAGGCGGACCACCGGGTCCTCCGGACCCCCCTCGCGCCCCGCGACCACCGGCTTCGCCGAGCGGGCGGCCTTCGCCCGGTACTGGGCCGCGTCCGCCAGCCGGAACAGCCGGCGGGCGCTGTGCACCGGGCCGATCGGGTCACCCGTCGAGGCCACCCCGCACGCGACCCCCTCACCCAGCTCCAGCTCGGCGGCCCGGCGGCACAGCTCGTCGGCCACCCGCACCACCTCGTCCGCCGACGGGCCGACCTCCACCAGGCAGAACTCATCGCCCCCGAGCCGGGCCGCCAGGGCCCCCGGGAGCATCGCGCCGCACAGCGAGAGCACCGAGCCGAACCGTTCCAGCAGCCGGTCGCCCAGCGCGTGCCCCAGCGTGTCGTTCACCTGCTTGAGCCCGTTGAGGTCGCACATCACCAGGCTCACCACCACCGAGTCGTCACGGCGGTGCGCCTCCAGCGCCTCGTCCAGTCTTATGTCCACCGCCCGGCGGTTGCCGAGCCCGGTCAGCGGGTCGGTGAAGGCCAGCTTGCGGGCCTCCTCCAGCCGCTCGGTCTGCGCGATCCCGGCGGCGGTCACCGCGGCCAGGACGGTCGCGAAGTCGGCGTCGGCCCGGCCGAACACCGGCCCCCCGGCCCGCCGCGCCACATACAGCTCGCCCCACGCCCGGCCGTGCAGCACGATCGGCGCGACGACGCAGCTGCCGCGCCCGCGCCGCCGCAGCGCCGCCGCCCGCCCGGGGCTGACGCCGCGCAGCACCCCCTGCGGACCGCCCGCCGCGCCCGTGCCCGCGTACGGGTCCACGCCCGGACCGCCCGCCACCTCCACCCACGCGTGCGGCTCCCCGCCCCGCGCCCACTGCTCATGCAGAAACTCGGTGATCTCGGGGAACTCGTGCACCGGATAGGACTCGTGCTCGGGGAACTCCTCCTCCCCCTCGGCCAGTTCCCCGCTGTTGACCAGCACCCGCAGCCGCCCCAGCTCCCGCTCCCACACCGAAACCGCCGCGAAGCTCCCGCCGAGCGCGCGGCGCGCGGCCTCCGCCGCGGACCGCACCGCCTCACGCGGGGTGTGCGCGGCCGCCATCGCCTGCGCCAGTCCCACCACGGCCGTCAGCCGCGCATCACCCTCGCCTGTCACCACGCCTCACATTCCCCTGCCGCGCACACCGCACAGTCCAGCGTAGGAATGTTCGGCGAATTCTGCCTTGTCCCGTATCGGGCTATTCGCCGGGCCAGTTCGGTGTGCGCTTTTCGTTGAAGGCCGCCACGCCCTCCGCCCGGTCCCCGGAGAAGGCCACCGACCGCCAGGCCGCGTCCTCGATCTCGAGCCCTGCCCGCAGATCGAGTCCGTAACCGACCCGCAGCGCCCGCTTGGCCGCCCGCAGCCCCACCGGGGAGTTCGCGGCGATCCGCCGGGCCAGCTCCAGCGCCTCGGTACGGTCCTCGCCGTCCGCGGCCAGCCGGTCGACGAGGCCCAGCTCATGGGCCTCAGCGGCGGCCACCCGCCGCGCCGTGAAGATCAGCTCGGCGGCGCGCGCGGCCCCGACCCGGCGCGGCAGCAGTTGGGTGCCGCCGCCGCCAGGGATCACCCCGACCGAGACCTCGGGCAGCCCGACCACCGCCGTGCCGTCCGCGACGATCAGGTCGCAGGCCAGGGCCAGCTCATAGCCGCCGCCCAGCGCGTAGCCGTGCACGGCGGCCACCGTCGGCACCGGCAGCTCCAGCACCCCCGTGTAGGCGGCGCGCGCCAGCGGCCGCTGCCGCCCCAGCTCGGCGTCGCTCAGGGAGTTCCGCTCCTTCAGGTCGGCGCCCACGCAGAAGGCCCGCTCGTGGCTGGAGGACAGCACCACGGCCCGTACGGACCTGTCCTGGGCCAGCGCGGCGCACGCCTCGGCGATACTCCGCGCCATCCCCGTGGAGACGGCGTTCATGGCCTTGGGCCGGTCCAGTACCAGCTCGGCCACGAAGTCTTCCCGCCGGACCGCGACCCACTCGCCGTAGCGCTGCTCACTCACACGACCCTCCCGGTTAACGACCGTGAACACGTCGGGACGGATCATCGCAGCCCGCGCCGCCCCCGGCCAGTGGACGCCGGGGGCGACGGGGCACCGGTCACTTGCGCGAGCGTCGCCATCGGGCCAGGAAGGCCAGCACGCCGGTCGGCTTCGGCTTGGCCGCCTCCCCGGGCGCACCGCCGGGCTCCACCACGGCCGCCACCTCCGCGCCCGGCACCGCCGGCGGCGCCGACGGGGCGGGCGGGGCGGTCGGGGCGGCGGGGATCCCCTGGACCGTGACCTCAGGGGCCGAGGTCGGAGCAGCAGGAGCGGGGGCCGCCGGCTCGGGCCCGGCGTCCCACTCCGCGGCCTTGGGCGGCTCGCCGACGCGCGCGAACCGCACCGGGAGCGCGGTCAGCCCGCGTTGGTACAGCCCCGGGCGCCACTCCAGCTTCTCGGCGTCGACGGCGAGCTCGATGTCCGGAAGCCGGTCCAGCAGCTTCTCGATGGCCGCGGTCGCGATCAGCCGCCCCTGGCTGCGGCCGGAGCAGGTGTGCTGCCCGGCGCTGAAGGCCAGGTGAGCCCGGTTTCCCTGCTTGTGCTGGGAGGATTCGAGCGCGTCCTGGTTGCCCCCGGCGAAGCTGATCACCACGGGCTCGCCCGCGCGCAGCCGGGTCCCGCTGATCGTGACGTCCCGCAGCGGGAAGTGCACAGCCAGATTGGCCAGCGGCGGTGCGGTCCACAACACCTCGTCCAGGGCGTCCTCGACGAGCATGCCCCCGCCCGCGAGGTCCCCCGCGAAGTTCTCGTCGGTCAGCAGCACCCGCAGGGCGTTGCTGATCAGGCTGGGCACCGGCTCGCTGCCCATGCCCATCATCAGCAGCAGCTGCTCGATCAGCTCCTCGTCGGTCAACCGCGCCGGGTGGGCGATCAGCCAGGAGGTGACGTCAGGACCCGGCTCCGTCCGCTTGAGCTCGATCAGGGCCAGCAGCGTGGCATCGACCTCCTGGGCCGCGGCCATCGGGTCCTGACCGTCCAGCAGCTGCGCCATGGCCCCGAACAGTCGGTCCGCGATGTCCTTCGGGCAGCCGAACAGCTCGCCGACGGTCAGCATCGAGACCAGCTGGCAGTACTCGGGGATCAGATCGGCCTCGCCCGCCGCGGCGAACTGGTCGATCAGCGAGTCGGCTATGCGCTCCACATAGCCGCGCAGCGCCCCCGGGTCGATCCGGCTCATGCTGTCGTCGATGGCGCTGCGCAGCCGCCGGTGCGCCTCGCCGTCCACCCAGCCGGCCTGGGCCCGGGGCCTGATGAGCTGGGCGGAGTGGGTGGCCTCGGGGACCCGGCCCTCATTTCTCGCCCGCCAGTTGCGCGCGTCCTTGGAGAACGTCTCGGGGCGCCGAAGGATCTCCAGGGCCGTCTCGTAACCGACGCACAGCACGGCCGTGACGCCCGGGTCCAGCTCCACGGGCGCGAGCGGGCCATGGGTCTCGCGCAGCCGCTTGTAGACGGCGTACGGGTCCTGGAAGAACTCGGCCGTGTAAAGCGGCTCGGCTCCGGTGCCGCCGGCATGCGCCGGGCAGCCCGGAGGGGGAACGGCAGTCGGCTGGGCGACCGATTCGTAAGGCTGGCTCACAGTGCTCCTGGCTTCTGTCTTCGGTACAGGCCGACAGCGCGAGGGCATGAGCTCGAGGCTCGCCGGGATCGCCAAGATCCACTCATCTCGCGCGCAGGTAGGCTAGCGCGATACGGCAGTCCTGCACCCCGGGCTTCCCTGAAGAGACACAGGAACTGCGCACATAAGTACGCAGAACCCCCGTACGGGAACTCGACGGCGCACTCGGCGGTACGCGCCTCAGCCCTGCCCCCTCAGCCCCGCCGGGTCAGCAGCCACGGCTCCACGACCCCCAGCCCACGCACCGGCCGCTGCCACGTCGGCTGGAGCGCGAAGCGGTACGAGGGCGGCTCCTCGCCCTCCTTCTCCGCGGCGGCCGCCTCCTCCGCGGCCTGGACCTCCGACACCGGGGCGGCCCTCAGCCGCCCCAGCTCCTCCGCGAACGCGCCGTCCACCAGGACCGCGTTCTTCGGGGCTATGGAGGTCAGCCGGCTGGCCAGGTTCACCGTCGTGCCGAAGACATCGCCCATCCTGGTCGTGACGGTCCCGAAGGCCATCCCGACCCGCAGCTCGGGCATCGTCTCGTCATGGGTCAGCGTCTCGATCAGCCGCAGCCCGATCTCGGCCGCGATGCTCGCGTCGTCGGCCGCGTACAGCACCTCGTCGCCCAGCGTCTTGATCAGCCGGCCGCCGTGCGCGGCCACCAGGTCGGCGGCCGTGGTCTCGAACGCCTCGACCAGCTCGCCGAGCTCCTCCTCCTCCAGCCGCCGGGTCAGCCGGGTGAAGCTCACCAGGTCCGCGAAGCCGACCGCCAGCCGCCGGTCGACCATCTCCGCGTCGTCCGCCGTCTGCACCACCCGGCCCGTCGCGGCCGCCAGCTGCCGCCGGTAGACATAGACCAGGAACTCCTCCAGCTCCGGAAGCAACAGCTCCACCAGCGGGTAGGCGATCTCGGTCCGCGTCATGCCGGTCTCGTGCGGCTCGGTGAGCCCCTCCAGGAAGGAGTCGGTCTGCCAGTCGGCCAGCCGGGCCGTGGTCTGGCCCGTCGACCGCGCCACCTGGATGGCCATCGGCTCGCTGAGCAGCCCCGCCTCCACCAGGCCGGCCAGCCGCCGCAGCGCCAGCACATCCGCCTCCGTGAGCGCCTTGGCCTGGCCGATGTCGGCGAAGCCCATCGCCCGCCAGAAGCGGGTGGCCAGCTCCACGGACACCCCGGCGCTGCGGGCCGCCTGGAAAGGGGTGTACTGCCGCTCCGCCCCGAGGATCAGCTGCTCGAGCCGTAGCGAGAGAGGGTCCACTTCGGGCTCGCCGCCACCGCCGCCGACCGCACCCCCGTCGACGGGCGGGGCGTCGGCGTCATCGGCGGCCGCGCCCCGGGCCCCGGCGTCCGGAGCCGCGCCGGAATCCCTGTCGTCGGCGGTCACCGGCGGCCCCCTGTCCGATCCCTGCGCACTGCCCTTCCGTTCCCTCTTCCGGTAGTTCGGTTTCCGGCTCACGGCCGCCCCGAACTGGACGGACCGCCACAACGATACGTCAGGTGTGCCCTAGCTCACTCTCCCCGGGGAAGCTGGGAAAACTCTTTGCCCCAGGGCTCAAAAAATCTCCGCCCGCTCGCTGCCGGACCACCGCCCCGACTCCGTACCCGGAGCTACGACACGGCCCGCAGATGCACGATGTCCCCGGCGGAGACCGGCTCCTGCACACCGCCCTCGGTGGCGAGCACCAGCCGCCCGTCGCCGTCGATGGCGACGGCCTCGCCGACGCGCTCCCCGCCGCCGGGCAGCTCGGCACGCACCCTACGGCCCAGGGTCGCGCACCCCGCCGCGTACGTCTCCTGGAGCCCGCAGGCCCCGGGGTCGCCCTCGAACCGGCGCCACTCCCCGTACCACTCCTCGATCGACCGCAGCACGGCCCGCAGCAGCGGGTCCCGGTCGGTGGAGACGGCGCCCGCGAGCGCCAGCGAACCGGCCGTCGGCACCGGCAGCTCGTCGGCGTGCAGCGAGATGTTCAGGCCGACGCCGATCACCACCGCGTCACCGGTCCGCTCGGCGAGGATCCCGCCGAACTTCCGCTCCTGGCCCTCGACCGTCACCAGCAGGTCGTTGGGCCACTTCAGCGCGGTGTCCACGCCCGCCGCCCGGGACAGCGCCCCGGCGCTCGCGACGCCGGCGAGCAGCGGCAGCCAGCCCCAGCGCTCGCCGGGCACCCCGGCGGCGCCCGGCCGCAGCAGCACCGAGAAGAACAGCCCGGAGCGGGGCGGGGCGGTCCAGGTGCGGTCCAGCCGTCCGCGCCCGGCGGTCTGCTCCTCGGCCACGAGCACCGCGCCCTCCGGGGCGCCCGCGGCCGCCCGGGTGACCAGATCGGTGTTGGTGGAGCCGGTCGCCTGCACCACGTCGAGCTCGGTCCACAGCCCGCCGGGCCGCACCAGCGCGCGCCGCAGCGCGGCCTCGACCAGCGGGGGACGTTCCAGGTCGGACCAGCGGCCGCCCCGGCCGCCCGGGGTGTCAGATGGCGTCATACGCGCCAGCCTAGGGTGAGGAGGTGTGGCCAACGACGCAGTGCCCGCATACAGTCCCGCCGATACGCTACGTGCCGGTAGCCCAGCCGGCGCAAGCACCCTTTTCCCGCCCGCCGACCCCCGTTTCACGGCCTGATTCCGCAAGGCCCCGAGGACGAGCAGGAGCCGCATCCCGATGTCCGAGCCTGAGATCTCCTCCGAGATTCCCCATCGTCACACCACCGCGGGCAAGCTCGCGGATCTCCAGCGCCGCATCGACGAGGCCACCCACGCGGGCTCGGCGCGAGCGGTGGAGAAGCAGCACGCCAAGGGCAAGCTGACCGCGCGAGAGCGCATCAATCTGCTCCTCGACGAGGGCTCGTTCACCGAACTCGACGAGTTCGCGCGGCACCGCTCGACCAGCTTCGGCATCGAGAAGAACCGCCCGTACGGCGACGGCGTGGTGACCGGCTACGGCACGGTGGACGGCCGCCCGGTCTGCGTCTACTCCCAGGACTTCACGATCTTCGGCGGCTCGCTCGGCGAGGTCTACGGCGAGAAGATCGTCAAGGTGATGGACTTCGCCCTGAAGACCGGCTGCCCGATCATCGGCATCAACGACGGCGGTGGCGCCCGGATCCAGGAGGGCGTGGTCGCCCTCGGCCTGTTCGCCGAGATCTTCCGCCGAAACGTTCATGCGTCGGGCGTCATCCCGCAGATCAGCCTGATCGTCGGACCGTGCGCGGGCGGGGCCGTCTACTCCCCCGCGATCACCGACTTCACGGTGATGGTCGACCAGACCTCGCACATGTTCATCACGGGACCGGATGTGATCAAGACGGTCACCGGCGAGGACGTGGGCTTCGAGGCCCTCGGCGGCGCCCGTACCCACAACACCACCTCCGGCGTGGCCCACTACATGGCGGCCGACGAGAAGGACGCCTTCGAGTACGTCAAGGCGCTGCTGTCCTACCTCCCGTCCAACAACCTCTCCGAGCCCCCGGCCTTCCCCGACGAGGCCGACCTCCAGGTCAGCGACGAGGACCAGGAGCTGGACGTCCTCATCCCGGACTCGGCGAACCAGCCCTACGACATGCACAAGGCGATCGAGCACGTGCTGGACGACGGCGAGTTCCTGGAGACCCAGCCGCTCTTCGCGCCGAACATCCTCACCGGCTTCGGCCGGGTCGAGGGCCACCCGGTGGGCATCGTGGCCAACCAGCCGCTCCAGTTCGCGGGCTGCCTGGACATCGACGCCTCGGAGAAGGCCGCCCGCTTCGTGCGCACCTGCGACGCCTTCAACGTGCCCGTCCTGACCTTCGTGGACGTGCCAGGCTTCCTGCCCGGCACCGACCAGGAGTACAACGGCATCATCCGGCGCGGCGCGAAGCTGATCTTCGCCTACGCCGAGGCCACCGTGCCGCTGATCACCGTCATCACCCGCAAGGCCTTCGGCGGCGCGTACGACGTCATGGGCTCCAAGCACCTGGGCGCGGACCTCAACCTGGCCTGGCCGACCGCGCAGATCGCGGTCATGGGCGCCCAGGGCGCCGTCAACATCCTCCACCGGCGGACGATCGCCGCCGCCGAGGACCCCGAGGCGACCCGCGCCGAGCTGATCGCCGACTACGAGGAGGCGCTCCTCAACCCGTACGCCGCCGCCGAGCGCGGCTACGTCGACGCGGTGATCATGCCGTCCGACACCCGCCGCCACATCGTCAAGGGCCTGCGCTCACTGCGCAACAAGCGCGAGAGCCTGCCCCCGAAGAAGCACGGCAACATCCCGCTGTAGGCGAAGATCCCGCCGTAGGCAACATCCCCCATCCCCCTCCAGGAAGGGCTGTTTCCATGATCAAGATAGTACGGGGCAATCCCACCCCGGAGGAGCTCGCCGCCGCGCTCGCGGTGGTCCAGGCGCGCGCGGCGGCCGCCGCGGCCGCCGCGCAGGGCGAGGGCGCGCCGCCGGAGTGGTCCGACCCGGCCCGCACCATCCCCGCCCGCCGGATGCCGCACCCGGGGCCGAGGGCGTGGCGTACGACGTACTGGCCGAGCTGAGGCGGCGTCCCGGCCCTCCGGCCCTCGCACCGTCACCGTTTGTCGCGAAAATAGTCCTTTACGCCGTGGCGCCTGAGTACGCGTACTCAGGCGCCACCGCCGTGCCACGGCGCAGGATCGAACGCATGCTGTGGTCCGATCCGCCCGACGAGCCGCCCGACGAACTGCGGCGGGCCCAGGACATGCTCCGCCGCGCGAGCACGGTGCTCGCGGTCGCGACCCTGACCCTGATGCTGCTGCTGAGCATGCACCCGTGACCTGCGCCCGGGCCGGTGTCCACGACCGGCGGGCCACCTACGCTAGGGCGCATGACTGACACGCCGCGCCCACTCATCCTCGCCTCCGCCTCCCCCGCCCGCCGCGCCCTGCTGCGCCAGGCCGGGCTGGCCTTCGAGGTGATCGTCAGCGGTGTGGACGAGGACGCGCTGAGCGCCGACACCCCCGCCGAGCTGGCGCGGATACTCGCCGAGGCCAAGGCGGGCGCCGTGGCCGCGCTCCCGGAGGCGGCCGGGACCCTGGTCATCGGCTGCGACTCGGTCCTGGAACTGGACGGCCAGGCGCTCGGCAAACCCGCGGACGCCGAGGAGGCCACCGCCCGCTGGAAGTCCATGCGCGGCCGCTCAGGCGTGCTACGGACCGGGCACTGCCTGATCGACACGGCGACCGGCCGCCGCACCTCCGCCACCGCCTCCACCACGGTCCACTTCGGCGAGCCGACCGACGCCGAGATCGCGGCGTACGTCGCCAGCGGCGAACCCCTGCATGTGGCGGGCGCGTTCACGCTCGACGGCCGCTCCGCGCCCTTCGTCGACGGCATCGAGGGCGACTCGGGCAACGTCATCGGGCTGTCCCTGCCGCTGCTGCGCCGGCTCCTGGCCGAGCTGGGCGTGAGCATCACCGACCTGTGGGCCGACGCCGGGCAGTGAACCGGCCGGGCGGTCGCCGCCCGTCGCCCGGCTACGGCGCCGGGCGGCAACTCGGCCGCGCGGCACCCCTCAAGCGGGACGCGGGGCGTCCGGGGCCACGGTCGCGCCGGCGGGCTCGGCCGGGCGCTCCGTCTCGTCGTACGCCAGCAGGTTCAGCACGATCAGGCCGAGCATCACCATCATGAGCGCGAAGGCGAGCCAGCCGACGAGGCCGACCGCGAAGGCGCCCACCAGCGCGTGCACCACGGCACAGGTGATGAGCAGGATGCGGGCAAAGCGCCCCGGGGCGCGGTCCCGTACGGCCATCCGGAGCAGCACCAGGCCGCACAGCAGCAGATAGAGGCCGAAGACCCCGCCCGCCACCCATGTGCCGACCGACATCGCGTCCGGGTCGAGGCCGCCCAGGGACATCTGCTGCCGGTCGACCACCAGGCCCAGGACCCAGTTGAGCAGCGCTATTCCGGCCGCCTCCACGATCAGCATCACGGCCGTCACCACGGCCACAGGTCTGCGTCGCGCCACCCCGCCCCACCTCTTCCGCTGCACCGGCTCGGGGCCGTCCCCCCGAGGAGGTTCGACATCACGAACGCTACTAACGGGTAAGCCCCGCGACAAGGGGTCGCGGAGGCACTCGTCAGACCGGAACGCCGCGGCAAAGTTTCCGTCCCGCGTTCGTAGGGATTCCACAAAGAAACACGGCGGACCACCGCTCCGACCACCGGAGAACCCGGCCGCCGCGCGAACCGTCGTCCGGCCCGAAAAACCGGGCGTACCGTGGAACGACGGGGGAGACGGCTGCCTCTTCACAGCAAGTTTCACGCTCCGTGTGGTCAAGCTCACGCCCGAGTTCTTCTCGGCGTGTGGTGTCACCTGTACCTAAACTCGGCTTGTTTCAAGGAGGGAGCCATCGTGCGCAAGGTGCTCATCGCCAATCGTGGCGAAATCGCGGTCCGGGTTGCCCGTGCCTGTCGGGACGCGGGGATCGCGAGTGTTGCGGTCTACGCCGATCC
>NZ_JBVHTN010000015.1:0-193052 GCF_055569495.1 Streptomyces sp. NPDC028305 | reverse complement strand
CTTTGAAACCGTTTCACCGGTTTCTCCGGGCGCTTCCCTTCGGTGTTTCCAACCTTACCAGATCCGTTTTCCGGTCCGTTCCCGGTCCGAATTCCCATTTCTGGTGGCCATTGGAGTGGCCTTTGCCTTTCGGCTGTCTCCGACTTTATCAGAATTCTCTGAGCCGGATTCCCACCCGCCTTCCGGGTCCTCCCTCGCACGCTGAGTGCTCGGGGTTCCCCTTCTGGCGGAGCCGTAAACGTACTGGAGCGGGGCTCCCGGATGCAAATCGGGGAGCCCCGCTCGTGGCTAGGCGCCGGGCGGGCGCTGAGCCGGCGTCAGACCTCGACGACCACAGGCAGGATCATGGGGCGCCGGCGGTAGCTGTCGGACACCCACTTGCCCACCGAGCGCCGCATCAGCTGCTGTAGCTGGTGCGGTTCGGCGATGCCGTCCGAGGCGCACTTGGCCAGGGATTCCTCGATCTTCGGGATGACCGCGGAGAAGGCGGAGTCCTCGATACCGGAGCCCCTCGCCTGGATGTACGGGCCGCCCACGATCTTGCCGGTCGTGCTGTCCACGACCACGAAGACCGAGATGATGCCCTCCTCACCGAGGATGCGGCGGTCCTTGAGCGAGCTCTCCGTGACGTCGCCGACTGAGAGTCCGTCGACGTACACATAGCCCGCCTGCACCTTGCCGACGATCTTCGCGATGCCGTCGACCAGGTCGACCACCACCCCGTCCTCGGCGATGACGCAGCGGTTCTTGGGCACACCGGTCAGCGCGCCCAGCTCGGCGTTGGCGCGCAGATGTCGCCATTCGCCGTGCACCGGCATCAGGTTCCGGGGCTTGCAGATGTTGTAGAAGTACAGCAGCTCCCCGGCCGAGGCGTGCCCGGAGACATGGACCTTGGCGTTGCCCTTGTGAACCACCGTCGCGCCCCACCGGCTCAGGCCGTTGATCACGCGGTAGACCGCGTTCTCGTTGCCAGGGATGAGCGAGGACGCCAGGATCACCGTGTCGCCCTGGACGATCCGGATCTGGTGATCGCGGTTGGCCATTCTGGACAGCGCGGCCATGGGCTCGCCCTGGGAACCGGTGCAGACGAGCACGATCTCGTCGTCCGGCAGATCGTCGAGCGTCTTCACATCGACCACGAGCCCGGCCGGTACCCGCAGATAGCCGAGGTCGCGCGCGATGCCCATGTTGCGGACCATCGAGCGGCCGACGAAGGCGACCCGGCGCCCGTACTCATGGGCCGCGTCGAGGATCTGCTGGATGCGGTGCACATGGCTGGCGAAGCTCGCGACGATGATCCGCCGCTGCGCGTCGGCGAAGACCTGGCGCAGCACGCCGGAGATGTCGCGCTCAGGCGGGACGAAGCCGGGGACCTCGGCGTTCGTGGAGTCGGAGAGCAGAAGGTCGATGCCTTCCTCGCCGAGCTTCGCGAAGGCGGGCAGGTCCGTGAGGCGGCCGTCGAGCGGCAGCTGGTCCATCTTGAAGTCGCCGGTGTGCACGGCCATGCCGGCCGGGGTGCGGATGGCGACGGCGAGGGCGTCCGGGATGGAGTGGTTCACCGCCACGAACTCGCAGTCGAAGGGGCCGATCCGCTCGCGCCGCCCCTCCTCCACCTCGAGCGTGTACGGGCGGATGCGGTGCTCCTGGAGCTTCGCCTCGATCAGGGCGAGGGTCAGCTTGGAGCCGATCAGCGGGATGTCCGGCTTCTCGCGGAGCAGGAACGGGACGCCGCCGATGTGGTCTTCGTGGCCGTGCGTGAGCACGATGCCGTCGATGTCGTCGAGACGGTCCCGGATGCACGTGAAGTCCGGCAGGATCAGGTCGACTCCGGGCTGCTCCTCCTCGGGGAAGAGCACTCCGCAGTCGACGATCAGCAGCCGGCCGCCGTACTCGAAGACCGTCATGTTGCGGCCGATTTCGCCGAGCCCGCCGAGCGGGGTGATGCGCAGTCCCCCCTCGGGGAGCTTCGGCGGAGGGCCGAGTTCAGGATGCGGATGACTCAAAAGACTCTCCTCACCACACACGCCACGTGCCCCCGTGGGGCACATGGCGCGCGTGACATTCGTGCACTTGCTTGATGTGTCTGTATGAACTTGTGAAGTACGAAGTTGCGAAAATCGCCTCTGTTTACAGCTGTACCCCGCCAGCAGCCAGATCGCGCTTGAGCTGCTCCGTTTCCTCGGCGGTGAGCTCCACGAGCGGCAGGCGCAGCGGCCCGCCCGGCAGGCCCTGAAGGGCGAGCGCGGCCTTCGTCGTGATGACGCCCTGAGTGCGGAACACCCCGGTGAAGACCGGGAGGAGCTTCTGGTGGATCTCGGTGGCCTTCGCCACGTCGCCCGAGGTGTGGGCTTCGAGCAGCGCGCACAGCTCGGGAGTGACGAGGTGGCCGACCACGGACACGAAGCCGACGGCACCGACGGACAGCAGTGGCAGGTTCAGCATGTCATCGCCGGAATACCAGGCCAGTCGGGAGCGCGCGATGGCCCAGCTGGCACGGCCGAGGTCGCCCTTGGCATCCTTGTTGGCGACGATGCGCGGGTGCTCGGCGAGCCGCACGATGGTCTCGGTACTGATCGGCACACCACTGCGGCCGGGAATGTCATAGAGCATGACCGGCAGGTCGGTGGCGTCGGCGATGGCGGTGAAGTGCCGGAAGATGCCTTCCTGCGGGGGCTTGCTGTAGTACGGCGTGACAGCCAGGAGGCCATGGGCGCCGGCCTGCTCGGCGGCACGGGCGAGCTCGACGCTGTGCCGGGTGTCGTTGGTGCCTGCTCCTGCCACGACATGGGCGCGGTCGCCGACCGCCTCCACCACGGCTCGTACGAGCTGGGCTTTCTCCGCATCGCTGGTGGTCGGGGATTCACCGGTGGTGCCGTTGACGATCAGGCCGTCATTGCCGGCGTCCACCAGGTGGGCGGCGAGCCGCTGAGCGCCATCGAGGTCGAGCGCGCCGTCAGCGGTGAATGGCGTGACCATGGCGGTCAGCACCCGCCCGAAGGGGGTCTGCGATGTGGATGTCGGTGCCATGGGTCCCACGCTACTCGTAGCGCGCCTCGCCGTGCTCGCTCGGGGCGGCGACCGGGGGCGGCGGTATGGGACCCGGCACTGCCTGCTCGGGGGTTCAGGCAGTGCCGGATCCGTTTGTTCAGCCTAGATGAACTTCACGAAACGCCGCAATACGGACACCTCTCACGCATGGCCCGTCCGGGGAGTATCCGAGGAGTGTCCAGGGAGCGCTACGGGGCGACGCGTCCATTCGCGTTGAAGGCTGCGTGGGTGAGCGGCATCAGCCCGGCCCAGAACTCCTCCATCTTCTCGCCCACCATCTCGATCTCCCGCTGCGGGAAGGAGGGCACCGCGGCCTGCTCGTGCTGGGTGCGCAGACCGAGGAAGTGCATCAGCGAGCGCGCGTTGCACGTCGCGTACATGGAGGAGAACAGGCCCACGGGCAGGACGGAGCGGGCCACCTCACGGGCGACTCCGGCCGCCAGCATCTCCCGATACGCCTCGTACGCGTGGCGGTAGGCGTCTTCCATCACGCGGCCGGTCAGCTCGTGCTGCGCCTGGGTGCCCTCCACGAACTCGTACTTGCCCGGACGGCCCTGCTGGACCAGCTTGCGGGCCTCCCCGGGGATGTAGAAGACAGGCTCGAGCCGGCGGTAGCGACCGGACTCCTCGTTGTACGACCAGCCCACGCGGTGCCGCATGAACTCGCGGAAGACGAAGATCGGGGCGCTGATGAAGAAGGTCATCGAGTTGTGCTCGAAGGGGCTGCCGTGCCGGTCCCGCATCAGGTAGTTGATCAGCCCCTTGGAGCGCTCCGGGTCCTTGGTGAGCTCTTCGAGGGACTGCTCACCGGCGGTGGACACCCGGGCGGCCCACAGCACATCGGAGTCGGCCGCGCTGTGCTTGACCAGCTCGACGGTCACGTCGCTGCGGAAACTGGCCTTCTCGCTCTCGGCGGGGATATCGGTCACCGGCGGGTCCTTCCATGTCTTTCTCGCTCAGGGCTCGCCCAGCTTACGGGCCGCCACCGACATCCCCTCCGACCGGTCACAACCCTGAAAATCTCAACAGAAGTCGATGAAAAAGGGCACCTCACCACCCGTTCATGCGTCCTACCTACTGAAGTGCCCACGTTCGAGGTTCCAAGGAGAGCCCCCATCATGTTCCGCCGGCGCGAGTCCGTGCCCTTCGCCTTCGTCGCTGAAGCCGACCGGTTCCGCAGCAATGTCACCCCGCCGCCCCGCCCCCGCGCCACCCCGTCGCAGCTAGCGGGCCGCACCCTCATCACCCTCACGATCGTCGCCGGGTTCGTGGGCTCGCTGATGTTCGGGTTGCCCGCGCTCGAGAGCGGGCCGCGGACCACGCACCAGACGCAGCAGTCGGAGGCGTCGGACGGACGCTGAGTCCCTGGGATAGCCTCACCCACCACAGGCCCATCCGGACATGTGTGTGAGTGAGGACCATTCGTGCCCCTGCCCTTCCTGACAGCGGACCGCGCCCTTGACGACGAGGGGCCGGAGGCCGGAGCGGCCCTCCCCTACGAGGACCCGGGCCGCAGGCGGCGCCCGTACCGGCCGGGTCCCTGGAGGGTCGGCGGAGCCGCGCTCCTGCTGCTGCTCGCCTCGTATGTGCTGTTCTCGGCGATGATCATCGCCCTCGCCGGTTCGGTGCCCGCCGCGGGCGTGTGTGTGGCGGTCGCCGCGCTGGTGATCGTGTGCGCCGTCCGACTGGTGCGGGCCGGCGTGTGGATGGACGAGGAGGGGCTGCGGCTGACGGGCCTCTTCTCGGCCACGACGATGCGCTGGTCGCAGATCACCGCGATACGCACGACCCAGCAGCCGGTGCGGTGGCTGGGGCTGCCGCGAAGCGTCCAGGGACAGGCGGTGCTCATCGAGGTGGCGGGAGGCTCCTCCCCCCGGGTGGCCGTCACCGACCACAGCGCCGACTTCCTCGGCCGCCCCGAGTCCTTCGCCATGGCGGCCGACGCGATCGAGGGCTCGGCGGCCCGGTACCGCTGAGCCGGCGGCACCGGGCGCTGAGCCACCGGGCCCGGGGTCAGCCCTGGGCCCGCACCGGCCGGCCGTCGTGCAGGGCGATGGCGCGCTGCATCGCCTTGCGGGCGCGCACCGTGTCACGCGCGTCGTAGTAGGCGACGGCCAGCCGGAACCAGGAGCGCCAGTCGTCCGGCGACTCCTCGGTCTCGGCCCGCCGCTTGGCGAAGACCTCGTCCGCGGAGTCCCGGTCGATCCGCCCGCCGGGCGTCCGTACCAGCTCGTCGACCGGGAGGCCGCCTTCGGCCTCCAGCTCGCGGGCCAGCCGGTTCGCGCTGCGCGCGAACACCGTGGTCTTCCACAGGAACCAGCCGCCGATGACCGGCAGCACCAGCACGGCAGCGCCGAAGGCCACGGTCAGCGGCGTGCCCTGCTCGATGAGCAGGACGCCCCGGCTGCCGACCAGGACGAAGTACACGACCAGGACGGCCGCGAGGACGAAATACGTGATCTTTGCGCGCACCGCTTGTCTCAGTCCAGATCGAGGAAGTGTTCCAGGCCGAGGGTCAGGCCGGGAGCGGACACCACGCGGCGCACCCCCAGCAGCACGCCGGGCATGAAGCTGCTGTGGTGTGTGGAGTCATGGCGGATGGTGAGGGTCTCGCCCTCGCCGCCCAGCAGTACCTCCTGGTGGGCCAGGAGCCCGCGCAGCCGCACCGAGTGCACCCGCACCCCGTCCACATCGGCGCCGCGGGCACCCTCCAGCGCCGTGCTCGTCGCGTCCGGCTGCGGCGCGCACCCCGCCTCTTCCCGGGCCTCCGCGATCAGCTGCGCGGTGCGGGCCGCGGTGCCCGAGGGGGCGTCCGCCTTGTTCGGGTGGTGCAGCTCGATGACCTCGACCGACTCGAAGAAGCGGGCGGCCTGCCGGGCGAACCGCATGGTCAGCACGGCGCCGATGGAGAAGTTCGGCGCGATGAGCACACCGGTGCCCGGCGCGGCCTCGAGCCAGCCCCGCAGCAGCGCCAGGCGGTCGTCCGTCCAGCCGGTGGTGCCCACGACGCCGTGGATGCCGTGCCGGACGCAGAAGTCGAGATTGCCCATCACCGAGTCGGGATCGGTCAGCTCCACCGCGACCTCGGCGCCCGCCTCGACCATCGTCTCCAGCTTGTCGCCCCGGCCGAGCGCGGCGACCAGCTCCATGTCCTCGGCGGCTTCCACGGCTCGTACGGCCTCGGAGCCGATCCGGCCCTTGGCGCCGAGAACGGCCACGCGCAGCTTGCTCATCGTTCGCTTCCCTCTGCTACCTGAAGATCGTGCTGATCGTGCGCTCTTGCGCGGCCGCCGGGCTAGGCGACGGCCTCGTGCAGGCTCGCCGCCTGCTTGTCCTTCAGCGGGCCGATGACGGACAGCGAAGGACGCTGCCCCAGTACATCGCGGGCCACCTCGCGCACCTCGTCCGGGGTGACGGCCGCCATCCGGGCCAGCATGTCGTCCACCGACATCTGGTCGCCCCAGCACAGCTCGCTCTTGCCGATGCGGTTCATCAGCGCGCCGGTGTCTTCCAGGCCCAGCACCGTGGAGCCCCTCAGCTGGCCCACCGCGCGCCGCAGCTCCTCGTCGGTGAGCCCGTGCTGGGCGACGTGGTCGAGCTCGTCACGGCAGATCTTGAGGACGTCCGGCGCCTGGCTCGGGCGGCAGCCCGCATAGACGCCGAACAGGCCGCAGTCGGCGAAGGCCGAGGTGTACGAGTAGACGCTGTAGGCGAGCCCGCGCTTCTCCCGCACCTCCTGGAACAGGCGGGAGCTCATGCCGCCGCCGAGCGCCGTGTTGAGGACGCCGAGGGCCCAGCGCCGGTCGTCGGTGCGCGCGATCCCCGGCATGCCGAGGACGACATGCGCCTGCTCCGTCTTGCGGCCCTGCACCTCGACGCGACCGGCCGCGCGGATAGTGCGGGTGCCGTCGCGCGGGGCGACGGGGACCGCGTCCGTACGGGACAGGGCGCCCGCCTTGTCGAACGCCTTGCGCACCTGGCGGACGACCGCGGCGTGGTCCACATTGCCCGCGGCGGCGACCACCAGGTGGGTGGGGTCGTAGTGCTTCTTGTAGAAGCGGGCGATCTGGTCGCGGCTGAGCCCGTTGACCGTGTCAACGGTGCCGAGGACCGGGCGGCCGAGGGGAGTGTCGCCGAGCATGGTGTGCGCGAACAGATCGTGCACACAGTCGCCCGGGTCGTCCTCGGTCATCGCGATCTCTTCCAGGACGACGCCGCGCTCGGCGTCCACGTCCGCGGCGTCGATCAGCGAGCCGGTCAGCATGTCGCAGACGACATCGATGGCCAGTGGCAGATCGGTGTCGAGCACCCGCGCGTAGTAGCAGGTGTATTCCTTAGCCGTGAAGGCGTTCATCTCACCGCCGACCGCGTCGATGGCGGAGGAGATGTCGAGCGCGGTGCGCCGCCGGGTGCCCTTGAAGAGCAGATGCTCCAGGTAGTGGGTGGCGCCGTTGAGCACCGGGGTCTCATCGCGGGAGCCGACGTGTGCCCAGATCCCGAAGGTGGCCGAGCGCACGGACGGCAGGGTTTCGGTGACGACGCGCAGGCCCCCGGGCAGCGTGGTCCTGCGGACCGTCCCGATGCCGTTCTCGCCCTTGAGAAGCGTTTGGGTACGGGCGACGGCCCGCCCCTCCGAGGAGGGGCGGGCCGTCGCCGCGTGAACACGGGACGTCACTGGGCGGCTTCGTCCTTCGGCTCGTCCTTGGCGTCCTTCGCGTCCGAGCCCGCCTCGTCCTCGATGACCGGGATCAGCGAGAGCTTGCCGCGCTGGTCGATCTCGGCGATCTCGACCTGGACCTTGGCGCCGACCTTCAGCACGTCCTCGACGTTCTCCACGCGCTTGCCGCCGGCGAGCTTGCGGATCTGCGAGATGTGCAGCAGGCCGTCCTTGCCCGGGAGCAGGGAGACGAAGGCACCGAAGGTGGTGGTCTTCACGACCGTGCCCAGGTAGCGCTCGCCGACCTCCGGCATCGTCGGGTTGGCGATGCCGTTGATGGTGGTGCGGGCGGCCTCGGCGGCCGGGCCGTCGGCGGCACCGATGTAGATCGTGCCGTCGTCCTCGATGGTGATGTCCGCGCCGGTGTCCTCCTGGATCTGGTTGATCATCTTGCCCTTGGGGCCGATGACCTCACCGATCTTGTCCACCGGGATCTTGACGGTGATGATCCGCGGCGCGTTCGGCGACATCTCGTCCGGGACGTCGATGGCCTCGTTCATCACATCGAGGATGTGCAGCCGGGCGTCGCGGGCCTGCTTCAGGGCCGCGGCCAGCACGGACGCCGGGATGCCGTCCAGCTTGGTGTCCAGCTGGAGGGCGGTCACGAACGTCTTGGTGCCGGCGACCTTGAAGTCCATGTCGCCGAAGGCGTCCTCCGCACCGAGGATGTCGGTGAGGGTGACGTAGTGGGTCTCGCCGTCGATCTCCTGGGAGATCAGGCCCATGGCGATGCCGGCGACCGGGGCCTTCAGCGGCACACCGGCGTTCAGCAGCGACATGGTCGAGGCGCAGACCGACCCCATGGAGGTCGAGCCGTTGGAGCCGAGCGCCTCGGAGACCTGGCGGATGGCGTACGGGAACTCCTCGCGCGACGGCAGCACCGGGGTCAGCGCCCGCTCGGCCAGCGCGCCGTGGCCGATCTCGCGACGCTTCGGGGAGCCGACGCGGCCGGTCTCGCCGGTGGAGTACGGCGGGAAGTTGTAGTTGTGCATGTAGCGCTTGCGGGTCTCGGGCGACAGCGTGTCCAGCTGCTGCTCCATGCGGAGCATGTTCAGCGTGGTGACGCCCAGGATCTGGGTCTCGCCGCGCTCGAACAGCGCCGAGCCGTGGACCCGCGGGATCGCCTCGACCTCGGCGGCCAGCGTACGGATGTCCGTGACGCCGCGGCCGTCGATGCGCTTCTTCTCCTTGATCACGCGCTCGCGCACCAGGGCCTTGGTCAGCGACCGGTACGCGGCGGAGATCTCCTTCTCGCGCCCCTCGAACTGCGGCAGCAGCTTCTCGGCGGCCAGGCCCTTGACGCGGTCCAGCTCGGTCTCGCGCTCCTGCTTGCCCGCGATGGTCAGCGCCTGGGCGAGCTCGTCACGGACGGCGGCGGTGAGCGCCTCCAGGACGTCGTCCTGGTAGTCGAGGAAGATCGGGAACTCGCCGGTGGGCTTGGCGGCCTTGGCGGCGAGGTCCGACTGGGCCTTGCAGAGCACCTTGATGAAGGGCTTCGCGGCCTCGAGGCCCGCTGCCACGACCTCCTCGGTCGGCGCCTCGGCGCCGTCCTTGACCAGCTGGATGGTCTTCTCGGTGGCCTCGGCCTCGACCATCATGATCGCGACGTCGCCGTCCTCCAGGACGCGGCCGGCCACGACCATGTCGAAGACGGCGTCCTCGAGCTCGGAGTGGGTCGGGAAGGCCACCCACTGGCCCTTGATCAGGGCGACCCGGGTGCCGCCGATCGGCCCGGAGAAGGGCAGGCCGGCCAGCTGCGTGGAGCAGGAGGCGGCGTTGATCGCGACCACGTCGTAGAGGTGGTCGGGGTTGAGCGCCATGATCGTCTCGACGATCTGGATCTCGTTGCGCAGGCCCTTCTTGAAGGACGGGCGCAGCGGGCGGTCGATCAGGCGGCAGGTGAGGATCGCGTCCTCGGACGGGCGGCCCTCACGACGGAAGAACGAACCGGGGATGCGCCCGGCGGCGTACATCCGCTCCTCGACGTCGACCGTGAGCGGGAAGAAGTCGAGCTGGTCCTTGGGGTTCTTGGATGCGGTGGTGGCCGACAGCACCATGGTGTCGTCGTCCAGGTAGGCCACGGCGGAGCCGGCGGCCTGACGGGCCAGGCGGCCCGTCTCGAAACGGATGGTGCGGGTGCCGAAGGCGCCATTGTCGATGACGGCCTCGGCGTAGTGGGTCTCGTTCTCCACCAGGAAAATCTCCTCTTCTGCGTCCCTCGTCCGTGTGACGGAGGAACGGTGGTGGAGCAGCGCCCCTGGCCTTGCTCCGGCGGCCGGGCCGGTCTTCGATCGAAGCTACCGGAATTGCCAGTTCCGGGAGCCACTACCGAGGACCGGCTCCTATGGCGCCGGTGCCACGGGAATGAGGCGCTCCTCCTCGTTCGTTGTGACGTTGTTGGGACCAGACTACAAAGCTTCGCCCGTCCTCACGACGGCTGTGGATATCGGTGCCGACGGTGGGCGAGGTGCGCGGACGGCGGCCGGTCCCGGTGCGCGGCGCGCCGCGCGGGTTCCGCCGCCCGTGCGGCAGCGGTTCTGTGGCGCGTACGGCCGCCAGTCCGCGGCACGTACGGCAAAGGGAGCGGTCCCCTGTCCCGGGAACCGCTCCCTGCCACGGCGTCTTACTTGGCGCCCGCCGCGCCGCGGCGGATACCCAGGCGCTCGACCAGCGCACGGAAGCGCGTGATGTCCTTCTTCGCCAGGTACTGGAGCAGGCGGCGGCGCTGGCCGACCAGGAGCAGCAGACCACGACGGGAGTGGTGGTCGTGCTTGTGGGTCTTGAGGTGCTCGGTCAGGTCGGAGATGCGGCGCGAGAGCAGCGCGACCTGGACCTCGGGGGAACCGGTGTCGCCCTCCTTGGTGGCGAACTCGGACATGATCTGCTTCTTCGTAGCGGCGTCGAGCGACACGCGGTACTCCTTCAGGTTCTTCTGTTCGGCCACCGAGTGCCCCTGGTCTTGGTCTCAGGGGAGCTTCCGTGACTCGGGAGGCGAGGTCCGCTGGGCGCTGTCTCCAGAGTGCTCGTACGAGAGCTCCGGGGGCGCGTACACAAACGGCCGTCGCACACCCTACCAGCCGACGGCCACCCCTTTGACCGCCGACCTACATCCCCTGGTCAGGCCGCGCATCACCCGCTGGTCAGGCCGCGCATCACCCGCTGGTCAGGCTGCGCGCGGAGCTGTAGACGTCCAGCACGGCCAGGGCGAGGGGCACCAGGGAGAGCAGCAGGGCGCTCTCGGCCAGGTCGGAGAAGCGGCCCCAGAAAGGCGAGAGCCCCTTCTTCGGAATGATCAGCGCAATGCCGGTGATCAGCGCGGCGCCCGCCGTGACGGAGGCGGCGAGCCAGATCGTACGGACGTCCAGCGGGCCGCTGTCGTGCTGGACCAGCAGCTTGAACATGGCGTCGGCCGGCGGGTTCAGGGACAGCCCGAGGACGAGCAGCCCCAGGCCGATCAGGCCGGCGGAGAGAACGGCGGCGACCTGGGCGGTGTAGCGGAAGAGTCGGGCGCGCAGCAGCATCGCGAGGCCGGAGACGAGGGCGAGCACCTGGCCCCAGACGTTGTCGGCGAAGCCGAGCACGGACGAGGCGCCGACCACGATGGCGGAGCAGCCGCCGACCAGGCCGAGCAGCATCTCGTGGCCGCGGCGGGCCTGGGCGGCGATGCGGTCGGCGTCGACGGGCTCGGGGGCGGGCGCGGACCCGGAGTCCAACTCGTCGTCCTCGGCCGCCGAGCGCGGCGCGGCGTATCCGATGGGCAGGCGGGCGACGCGCGCCGACAGGCCCGGCAGGAACGCGACGGCGCCGATCGCGACGGCGGCGCACACCGCGGCGGTCTCCGTGGGGCTGACCTCGGTGAGGATCGCGCAGAAGGTGGCGAGGGTGCCGACGGTCGACGCGAAGACCGCGGCGACGAACGGGGCGTCGCCGGTGGGCATGGCGACCACCAGGGCGACCGAGACGACGAGGACGGCGACACAGCCGAGCAGGAACTGGAGGCGGCCGATGCCCTCGCCCGGGTCGAGGGGGAGCAGCCCCGAGCCCGCGATCATGGCGTGTGGCAGGGCAGCGAGGCCGAGCGCGATCGCGGAGGCGCGATCCTCGTAGACCCGCGCCCGTACCCCCGCAAGGGCCGCGAGCAGCACCGCGACGGCGGCGGCGATGATGCCCGGCAGACCGTGCATGTCATGTTTGAGCGGATCGGCGAACCAAAGCACGAAGCCCATGAGGACCAGCAATAGGGAGCCGCCGAACAGCCCGAAGGCGCGCAGGTACCCGTCGCTCCACAGGGTCCGGTCGCGGGTGACGGCGGAGGCGATGGCGTCCGACACATCGTCGTAGACGGCGGGCGGCAGCGACTCGGCGAAGGGACGCAGGGACAGCAGCTCGCCGTCGAGCACCTGCTGGGCGCCCAGCGACAGCGAGCCGTCCAGGACGGTGCCGTCGCGGCGTACGAGGTGGTAGCCGGTGGGGGCGCCCACGGGCTGGGTCTGTCCGGTCAGGCGGAGGATCTCGGGGTAGACGTCGGCGACGGCGATGTCCTCCGGAAGAGCCACATCGATCCGACTGTCAGGCGCGACCACGGTCACCCTGCAGAAGCCGGTCGTAGCGGACGTACTCACCTTTATGGCCCCCTGTTCGCTGTGGAGCGGCGCACGGCACCGCACGCGCGGCGGCCACCCTACCGGGGCCGAGCGGCTCATACGTCGGTAGGATCGCCGTCTCGCAGAGGGAGTCCGTCGCCACGGGGGTGCCGGAGAGGAACTGTTCATCTGCGTGGAGGGGTTGAGGGATCCGGTGAGCCAGGTCGTCGTCAAGCGCCAACCGCGGGCCCTCCCGCCCGAGGTGCCGAGCGAGGAACTCCGCCTCGAATCGCCCCCTGAGCTGCCGCGTGGCCAGCAAGAGGGCGTTCTGATGCAGCTGCTGCCCACGCTGGGCATGGCTTCGTCGATGGTCTACTTCTTCATGCCCGGCGCCGCGCCGATGATGAAGATCATGGGCGTGATGATGATGTTCTCCACGCTCGGCATGACCGTGGCGATGTTCATCCGGCACCGGCAGGGCTCCCAGGGGCAGCTCGCGGACATGCGCCGCGACTACCTCAAGTACCTCGCGCAGACCCGCCGTACGATCCGGCGCACCGCACGGTCGCAGCGCGACGCGCAGTTCTATCTGCACCCCTCCCCCGACCAGCTGTGGTCGATCGTGGCCCAGGGCAGCCGGGTGTGGGAACGGCGGGCGAGCGACAACGACTTCGGGCAGATCCGGATCGGGCTCGGCTCACAGCAGCTGTCCACCCCGCTGGTCGCCCCCGACACGGCCGCGGTCGACGACCTGGAGCCGCTGACGGCGGGCGCCATGCAGAAGTTCCTGGCGACCCAGGGATCGCTCGAGCAGATGCCGATGGCGGTGTCGCTGCGCGCCTTCTACCACGTGACGGTGTCCGGGGAGCCGGATTCGGTGCGGGCCGCGGCGCGGGCGCTGGTCGCCCACCTGGTCACCCTCCACTCGCCCGAGGACCTCGTCATCGCGGTGGTCGCGCCGCGCAGCGCGGCGCCCTACTGGGACTGGACGAAGTGGCTGCCGCACCTCCAGGTGCCGGGCGCGATCGACGGGGCCGGCTCGCGACGGCTGTTCAGCGACTCCCTCGCGGAGCTGGAGGAGCTGCTCAAGGGGCGCCTGGAGGGGCGGTCCCGGTTCAGCAAGGACGCGCAGCCGCTGCTCGACCAGCCGCATGTGGTGGTCGTGCTGGACGGCGGGATGGTGCCGCCGGAGTCGGCGTTCGCGGCGCAGGAGGGCCTTCAGGGTGTCACCGTCCTCGAGGTGGTGCCGGGCGACCTCGACGAGCTGCGCGGCGGTCTCTCGGTGATCGTGCGGCCGGGGAAGCTCGAGCTGCTGTCGCAGGTCGCGGCGTACGACGGCGTCCCGGACCTGCTGTCGCTGGAGGCCGCGGACGCGCTCGCCCGGCAGCTGGCGCCGCTGCGGATGGGCGGGGGCGACGACGACGAACCGCTGCTGGCCAACCTCGACTTCACCGATCTGCTGGGGCTCGGCGACGCGGGCTCGGTGGATGTCACGCGCACCTGGCGGCCGCGCTCGGTGGCCGAGCGGCTGCGGGTGCCGATCGGGGTTGGCGAGGACGGCTCGCCGGTCATGCTGGACCTCAAGGAGGCGGCGCAGGACGGCATGGGCCCGCACGGCCTGTGCGTCGGCGCCACCGGCTCCGGCAAGTCCGAGCTGCTGCGCACCCTGGTGCTGGGGCTCGCGGTCACCCACTCGTCCGAGACGCTGAACTTCGTCCTCGCGGACTTCAAGGGTGGTGCGACCTTCGCGGGAATGTCACACCTGCCGCACGTGGCGGCGGTCATCACCAACCTCGCGGACGACCTGACGCTCGTCGACCGCATGCGCGACTCGATCACCGGTGAGCTCCAGCGGCGCCAGGAGCTGCTGCGCGCGGCCGGCAACTACGCGAACATCCACGACTACGAGAAGGCGCGGGCGGCCGGCGCCCCGCTGGAGCCCGTGGCCTCACTCGTCCTGGTGATCGACGAGTTCAGCGAGCTGCTGACGGCCAAGCCCGACTTCATCGACATGTTCATCCAGATCGGCCGCATCGGCCGCTCCCTGGGTGTGCATCTGCTGCTGGCCTCGCAGCGGCTGGAGGAGGGCCGGCTGCGCGGCCTGGAGACCTACCTGTCGTACCGCATCGGTCTGCGGACCTTCTCCGCGGCCGAGTCCCGTACGGCGCTGGGCGTGCCGGACGCGTACCACCTCCCGTCCGTCCCCGGCTCCGGCTATCTGAAGTTCGGCACGGACGAAATGACGCGCTTCAAGGCCGCGTACGTCTCCGGCGTGTACCGCACGGGGGCGGCGCGCGCCGACTTCGACGGCACCTCGCTGCCCATCGAGCGCCGGCCGGTGCTCTTCACGGCCTCCCCGGTCCCGGTCACCTACACCACCCCGGACCCGGCGGCGCTGACCACCCCGTCCCGCCAGGAGGACGACGCGCTGGCCGACACGGTCCTCGACGTCATCGTCCGCCGGCTGGAGGGCCAGGGCGCCCCGGCCCACCAGGTCTGGCTCCCGCCGCTGGACGAGGCGCCCTCGCTGGACCAGCTGCTGCCGCCGCTGTCCCCGGTCGAGGGCCGGGGTCTCACCGCGCCCGAATACCCCCGCCTGGGCAACCTCGTCGTTCCGCTCGGCCTCATCGACAAGCCCTTCGAACAGCGGCGTGACGTGCTCTACCGCGACTTCTCCGGCGCCGCCGGTCACATGCTGGTCGTCGGCGGCCCGCAGTCCGGCAAGTCCACGCTGATGCGCACCCTGATCGCCGCCTTCGCGCTCACCCACACCCCCGCCGAGGTGCAGTTCTACGGCCTGGACTTCGGCGGTGGCGGCATGAGCGCCGTCGCCGACCTGCCGCATGTGGGCGGCGTCGCCTCCCGGCTGGACCCGGAGCGGGTACGGCGCACCATCGCCGAGGTGGCGGGCATCCTGGCCCGGCGCGAGGAGTACTTCCGCGCCAAGAACGTCGACTCGATCGCCACCTACCGGCGGCAGCGGTCCCGCGGTGAGCACACGGAACAGGGCTGGGGCGACGTCTTCCTCGTCATCGACGGCTGGGCCAACTTCCGGCAGGAGTACGACATGCTGGAAGGGGTCGTAGCCGATATCGCGAGCCGCGGCCTCGGCTACGGCATCCACATCGTCGTCACGGCCTCCCGCAACATGGAAGTCCGCGCCTCTCTGAAGGACCAGCTCCTCAACCGCCTCGAGATGCGCCTCGGCGACACCATGGACTCCGAGTTCGACCGTAAGGTCGCCGCGAACGTGCCCCCGGGCGTCCCCGGCCGCGGCCAGCTCCCGGAGAAGCTCCACTTCATGGGCGCCCAGCCGCGTATCGACTCGGGCAGCGACCCCGACGACATCACGGACGCCCTCGGCGAGCTCATCAGCGCGGTGCGCAGCGGCTGGAACGGCCCGCACGCCCCCCGCGTACGCCTCCTCCCCCGCCGGCTCCGCGCCGAAGACCTCCCCAAGGGCTTCGAATACCCGCAGCACGGCATCGCGATCGGCATCGACGAGACCAACCTCGAACCCGTCTTCGTCGATTTCGAATCCGACCCCTTCTTCCTCGTCTTCGGCGAGAGCGAATCCGGCAAGACGGCTCTGCTGCGCCTCATCGCCAAGCAGATCACCGAACGCTACGGCCCGGACGAGGCGAAGATCGTGGTCGGCGACTACCGCCGCTCCCTGCTCGACGTCATCCCCGACACCCACCTCCTGGAATACGCGCCGATCGCCTCAGCCCTCCAGGTCCACACCACCGCCCTCAACGGCCTCATGGAACGCCGCGCCCCCAAGCCCGACATCACCCCCCAGCAGCTCCGCGACCGCAGCTGGTGGAGCGGACCGCAGTTCTTCGTCATCATCGACGACTACGAACTCGTCTCCACCAGCAGCGGCAACCCCATGGCCGTCCTCACCGACAACCTCCCCTTCGCGCGCGACGTCGGCATGCGCTTCATCATCGCCCGTAACTCCGCGGGCGCCTCCCGATCGATGTTCGAATCCTTCATGCAGCGCATCAAGGAACTCGGCGCCCAGGGCGTACTGCTCTCCGGCGACCCGACGGAAGGCGACCTCCTGGGCGGCGTCCGCCCCCGCCCCATGCCCCCGGGCCGCGGCTTCTTCGTCTCCCGCAAGCGGGGAACGCCGCTGGTGCAGCTTGGATGGCTCCCGGACCAGTAAGCCTGCACCTTCGAGCAACCACAGACCTCTGCCCTGGGCCGCCGGCCCGGGGCAGAGGTCTTTTTGTACGGCGACACGCCCCGCCGGCTACCCACACGTACGGTCAACTCCCCTAAGCTGAGCGTGACTTATGACTTTGACGCTCGAACACGCACACCAGGGGAGAGAAGCGTGTCGTTCGAAGAAGAGTGGAACGGACTCCGGGCCGAGGCGACGACGCGCATGCGTCTCAACGAAGCCGGCAAGGGCTCGTCCGGGGGTGGCGGCGGCTCCGGCGACCTGATCGTGCACCAAGACGATCTGGGACGGGTCGGCCACGAGGCCTTCTTACTCCACGACCGTCTCAAGAAGGCGGGCGACATGACCCGTGGAGCGAAGGACGACGGCTCGACCGCCAAGGCCGCCAGTTCGCTCACCACCCATCACTTCACCTTGGGCGGCGCCCTCACCAACATGGCCGTGATCTGGAACGACCAGCTCAAGACGCTGTTACAGGCCTGCGCCCATATTTCCAACCACCTCGACTACTCGAAGAGCTCGCAGGCCCATACGGACGCGAAGATCGCCACTGACATGGCACGCCGGGACGGGACCGCCATGCCGGTCTCCGAGATTTCCAAGTACTACAAGTAGGGGACGGGAGGGGGACCGCACATGGCAAGCCTGACTTTCGACGACCTGTATCACGTCTCGTTCGCCGGCCTCGGCTCAGCAGCCGACGACTGGAAGGAGATGATGGACCAACTCGAAACCCTGGCTACGGATGCCAGGGACGGCATGGTGAAACAGTCCGAGGCCGCCCGTTGGGCCGGCGTCAACGCCGATGTCACCAGGCCCTTCGTTCGCAAGACCGGCAAAGAGTTCGGCGACGCCCACGCCGAGGCCAAAGCCATCTGGGCTATTCTCCGCGACGCCCACGAGGAACTCGTGGCACTCCAATCATCACTCAAGGAGGCCGTGGACGTCGACGCCAAGAACAAGTTCATTCAGGTCACCGGTCTACCGGACGGCACGGTGTCGTGTGTTTATGTGCATCGACGCGACACCAATGACGTGCAGACGCAGGCGCAGCTCGACTACAAAGACCGCTTGGAGCGCCGGATCATCAAACTCATCGCTCAGGCTGATGAGATCGACAACTCCGCGTCAAGCGCCCTGAATAGGATTCACGGCAACGACAGCCACAACTTCGGCCACGCGAAATACGATTCCCTGGACGATGCCCAGTCCGCGCGGGCAGTTCAGCTTGCCAGGAAAAGCCTCGCTAAGTACCGGGACGGTGGTGAGCTCAGCATCACGGAACTCGCCGAGCTCAAGCGGCTATTCGCACAGAACTCCAAGGACCGCGAGTTCGCTGTCGATTTCTACAAGGCCCTAGGCCCGAAGGATGCCCTGCGCTTTCAGGCCCAGATCGCCCTCGACGCTTCGGCAGAGGGCGACAAAACACAGCTCAAGCTCGCCCAAAGCATTCAGACGAGCATGGGCGAGAGCCTCGCAACGGCGACTCGGCCCCCCACCGGGAAGGACGACCCCAACACCGCCTTCCGCGAGGACAAGGACTACCTCGGGAAGTCGTGGCAGACAGAACTCAAGCAGATTGGCCGCGAGCGACTCCGACTCTCTATGAATAACGCACGGGTTGAACCACGGGGCTATCAAGTGCTCTCGACCCTGCTACGCCACGGAAACTACGACAAAGAGTTCCTCACTCCCATCGCAGAGGACATGGTCACCTTCGAGCGCAAGCACCCGAGGGCGTGGGCATGGGCGGATAACGCATACGCTGGTGACGGAATGGAGAAATTCGGACTCAATCTCGACAAGAAGGGCGGCCCTGGATGGGACCCCATGACCGGGCTTCTGGAAAGTCTCGCGCACAACCCAGAAGCATCGACGAAGTTCTTTGGCGACTCCACGGGTGAAGGCACGACCGACGGCCTCGAGAAGCTCAGCAACCTCGACTACTTCCTGGGCGACAAGCACGGAGAGAACGCACGTCAGTGGCTCCCCGACGCCACAGGCGGAACGGGCTCCCCGGACGCCGAGGACAAGATCTACGGCATGGAAGCGCTAGGGCACGCCCTTGAGTCCGCCACATCCGGGGACCCGTACGGCGGCGACGCCCCTTCAAAAGACCACACGCAGGCGGAGGCAGATGTCTTCCGCTCGATCGTGAAAAAGGTGGCCGCAAACCCAGAGCTCTTCAAGAGTGACGGCGAATTCACTCCGATCGTCGGCAGCCTTGGAAATATGTCGGCTGAATACATGCACGATATTCAGCGAGTTTACGCGGGCGGAGATCATAGTGGTTACATCAGACACACTGGAGCTGAGCCAGATTTCACAAGAGAAAGGGGTGCACTGGACCTGTTCTTGGAAACAACTGCAGAGGATCCCAAGGCATACTCAACCATCACACACGCCCAGCAGGCCGTGACAACTGAAATGTTCCGCGAAGTAGTAGCACAGTGCGGAGACAGCAAGGACCTCAAGGGCGTTGCCGCGATTGCCGCCGCCGCGGGAGCGCGACTCGAGGGCGTCACCGCCGAGGGTCGAGCCCATGCGATAGCGGCAGCCGACAACAGCCTAGAGAAGATCGATGAATACAACGAGTCACTGGAACGCGGAGACGCATGGCTCGGTCGATTCGTGGACCTAGGGATGAGTACCCTAGATAACATCCCAGTGGCCGGCGAAGTTGCAGGATGGGTAATCGAGGACTTCCGGGAAGCCATCCTGGGCCATCAGGTAGAGAGTTCAGACGATGTAGTCAAGCAGCTCGAAAGGAATCGGAAAGCATTCCTGGATACCGAGCACGATCGCATAGGCCAGGCATCAACAAAGGCGTTCCTCCTTGCAGCGAGAGACGCAGGCCTTAACATGAAAAGCGACAACGTAAAGAATGCCGCCGACAGCGTTTACAACTCGGCATACGAAGCAAATTCCGGCGAGAATTCCTGAAGAAAGCAGGTATTTTGTAGATGCTGCTCAGATCATCGAACTCAGGCCTAGGCAGAGGAATTACAGCCGCCCTGATCTTGCTGACCGCCGGAACCGGGGCATGGTGGGCTATCTACGATTCACACTCAGACAGCGACACCACAAGTTTCCCTGAAACCCTCTGCAATCATCGCATATCTGGAGATAGGGCAGAGCCCCTATTGCCCAACAAGGGGACGAAGCCACAGGAGGACACCTATAACTTCAATGCATGGACATCTCTGGGACACTGCATCATCAAAAGTGGCGGAGAGACAATTTCCGTAACATATGAGGATGCTCTAGGAGAGAAACGCGCCCAGCGCAAGGAGATCCCTGTCTCCCTCGGTGACGCCTACGGATATATGTCACCCAGGGGTAGCATTGAACTATATTTATCCTGCAAGTCGATCCCGAGATCGGTTTCAAATACAATTCTTATAGGCACAAACGCCTCCGTTGTGCAGGACAAACTGGAGGCAGGAAGTAAGCTGGACGAGTCGACCAGCGGACTGTCTTCCTTAGCCGCATTTACCGCTCAGGCGGTCCGTGACCTGACCCAGAATTGGTTCAGGTGCCCCGGAGCCGACAAACTGCCGGACGGCCCCGTAACCATCCACTGGGACAAGCCAGCCGTTCGCTAACCTCGATCTTTCGTGACGGTCTGCCAACGGAGTCGGTGGACCGTTTCGCTTTGTGTGGTTGACGTTGGGCAAGTCAGCGGCCCGGTTGTCGCACCGGGCGGGTGCCGGAATCCACTGCTCCGAGTCGGATAGGTTGCCGGGACGGGGAAAGTGTCGGTCAGCCGGGGTTCGGGAGTTGAGCGAGCCGGTCGAGGGCCGCGATGTCGTGAGCCCAAGGCCAGTGGCCGGCAAGGTGGAGGATCCGGCGGCGGCCGGTGGTGACGAGTTGTCCGGCCGCGCTTACCACACGCGGAGCCGCAGGCGATAGGGCTCCCAGTGATGGGCTTTGCCGATCAGGGCGAGCATGGGCATCCAGGCCAGCAGGACGAGCGCGATCTGCACGATCTCCAGCCACACCCGGTTCTGCGCGGCCGCGTGCAGGGGAAGGTGCCGCAGGCCGATGCCCCGGGCGGCACGGATCCGGTCCTCCGCGCGGCCCCGCAGCCAATGACGGAGCTCCAGCTCGGCAATCGGATGGCCTGCGGTGTTCGTGGCGAAACAAGTGATCCGTATACCGTCCGCGTCCAAGCTGTGGGCAGTCATCAACGAAGCTGCAATCCGGCACCACGTCTGCTCGACAGAGGTAGTGCGACAGCAACTGGAGCGACTGGCGCATGCCTCAGAGTATCCGCGCATCACCATCCAGTTCCTGCCCTTCGCAGCCGGCGCGCATGCCGGCCTCTATGGATCGTTCATGGTCATGGATTTTCCCACGCCAACTCCCGAAGTAGTGTGGTCCGAGAACCTCACACCGTCTACTTTGTGGACCCGGAGGATGTGGACCGGTACATCGAGGTTTTCGACCAACTACGGGACCGCGCGCTTGGGATTCAGTTCAATTGCAAAGGAGCTACAAAATGAAGAACATTAACACCACACGTGCAGCATTTCGCTCCGAAGGGACTCGCTGGAAGAAGAATTCGCAGAGCGGAGGTAACGATGACGGTGTTGGGTTCGCAATAGCCGACGAGCACATACTGGTCAGGGACTCCAAGCGCCCCGACCTTGCCCACACCTCATTCAGCGCTGCCGCCTGGCGCGCCTTCGTCTATGCTGCCGCGGCGGACACTCTCAACTGAGGGCACAGAACAAGAAGCGCCCTCAACTTAACACTCCGCTAACCCACAGCACGGACGCGATGACTTAAGGTCCAGGCCAACACCAGGGCCGCAGGCAACTCGTAACCTGTGAATGAAGTTCAACCTGGAACCCGCGTAGACGAACTCGCGTCTAACCCCGTAAGTTTCCCCTTCGGACACCCCTGGTTCGAGCCTCCGGTACACGGCGTAGTCGTTACGTCATCCTCCGCAAGGAGAACCGGTGCAGGCAAGGGCCGAAGCACACAAACCGACCGATCGTTCGACCAGTGTGCCCGGAAAGGGGTGAATAACAAGGCACCAGCGTGCTAACTTCGGAAGGCTAATCGCCTTATGCGACGCGCCACTTGATGCCTAGCCATGGGGGAATCATGACTTTTGAGGACGAGTGGTCCAAGCTCCGCACCGATGCTGTGGCGGGGCAGAAGTCCACCCACATGCGGCTCAACCAGACCGACCCCCCTGGCCCGAGCCTGCCTGGATCGCTCAACCTGAAGTCCAGCGCATCCAAGAAGAAGAGCGCCGCCAAGGCCTTGGAAGACGATGTCCAGCCGCAGACGAAGACGGCCGGCGAGTGCGTCGACGAATCAACCGAGAAGGCCGAGAAGGAGTTCAAGGACTGGGCCACCGGGAGTGGGATCACTGATGCCCTCAAGGGGTGGCACACCTCGGTCAAGGCGCTTCAGACACGCCTCACGCAGGAGAAGTCCGCACTGAGTGGGACCAACAAGTATTTCCTGACCAATGACTTCCTCGTCGGGTCGGATCTCACCACGGCCGTTCCGCCCACCCAGTCCTCGGACAACGTTCCGTTCTCGTCTCGCATCTCGGACTACTACCGCTAGGGGGGCTCGTTGCTCACGTACCACCAGGTCATGACCATCGACCTGTCCCTCCTCGAGACGGCCGCCACCAAATGGGACGAGGCCGCCAAGAAGTTCGAGGCAGTCCAGAGAATCTACGACAGCAAGGTCAAAACGGTCTCGACCGACGGAAACTGGTCCGGTCAGGCGTACATCGTCGCGCGCCCCAACATGCAATTGACCCATGACCAATTCACCGCGGCGCCCAAGGAAGCCCGCGCCATCGCCTCGATCCTACGGGACGCGCACAGCCAGTTCGTGGAGCTGCGCGGGAAGGTGAAGTCCGCGGTCGCGGACGCGGAGAAGGCCGGGATGAAGGTCTCGGACGCCGGCATCGCGAGTTACGACTACTCGAAGGCCAGCACGGCCGATGCGAATGCCGCGCGCCATGACCCGGATCTGCGCAACATCGAGCAGTCGTGGACCCGGCACATCGAGGCGGCGGTCAGAGCCGTCGACGACGCGGACCAGGGCGTGAAGCTCGCGCTCAAGGCAGCCGTGGAGGACCCCAATCCCATCGACGGCGCAGTCAACGGGTTCAACAACAAGGCTGAAGGCGACATCGAGAAGGTCGAGGGCAAGGAAGCCGAGGAGCTCGCGACCAGAATCAACTCCGGCGACAAGCTCAGCGACAAGGAGATGGCCGAGTTCAAGCGGCTGTTCCGGGACAACGAGTACAACAAGGCGTTCAGTCAGACGTTTCTGGACGGTATCGGCCCCAAGGGCGTCATCGATCTGAACCTCAAGTTCAACGACCGAGCCAAGGGCGACAACGAGAAGGACTTCCGCGCCCTCCAGGAAGGCGTCGCCACCTCGCTGGCCACCGCGACCAAGTCACCCTCCGACCCCTTCTACAACAAGTGGCGCGAGGGCCTGCGCAAGGCGGGTGCGAAGGACTTCGACGGGGGGACGGTCCCGCTCTACGGTTATCAGTCGTTCGTGGAGCTGATGACTCACGGAAAGAACTACGGGAAGCAGTTCCTGACCGATGTTGGCAACGACATCATCGCCCTGGAGAAGAGCGACAAGTACGGGACCGGCAGGTGGACCATGTGGCAGGGCGCCGGTTTGGCCCCCCACAAGGGCATAGCGGCCGACCCGCTCGACAGCCTGCTCGGCATCATGAGCCAGCAGCCGAACGTTGCGACATCGTTCCTCGACCCCGGCGCAGACGGAAAGAACGATCACCTGAAATATCTACTCAAGGATCGTGACTGGCCGACAACGGCCACGCCCAGCAGCATATCGGTCCACACGTCCGACCTCCCTTTCAACCGTGTGGGCTTTGGCGCGGCGCTGGAGGCGGCCGCCACCGGGGATGTCCCGGGCGCGGACCACGTTCTCGGCTATCACACCGAAGCCGAGTCCCGGGTGATGCACGACACGATCACGATCCTCGACGACGGCCGCAAGGGAACCCATATACCCGACAACCTGCGGACGAACCTGGGCCGCATGCTCGTCGACTACACGCCCGAAACCCATGAGATCCTGACCGGCACCGGTCCATACATGGACAAGGACGGCGTGTGGCACGACGGCACGGGTGGCAAGGATTCCCATATGTCCGTCCCGAAGGAGAGCCTGACACGCATCATGCGTGGTGTGGCGGATGACGGTAAGGCGTTCGGCGAGATGTTCGAGGCCGAGCGGTTCTACGCCGCTGGGACCCTTTCCCAGACGGACTTCGCCAACCCCAACGAACGTGCCGCGGCCATCGAAGGTGCTTCGCATGTCTTCGGTTTTTACGACGGCATCAGCTCCGACATCGCGCGCGACAAGAAGAACGACGCCGTCTCGTTTGCCAACCATGCCCAGACGGCCGAGTTCGTCATCACCGGCGGTATGCAGGCTGCCGCCAGTGCGCTCAAAGGCCAGCCCATCGGGTTCATCTCGGATGCCGTCTACCGCATCCTCTACGCGGGGGCCTATGACTGGAAAGAGGACCAGATCGCTCAGGCGAACGCTGCGGCGGCGCAGGAGACCGAGTATCACTTCACCACCGGACAGAAGCAGGTGAACCACTTGGTCTCGGGGTGGGCTCAGGCGAACGGCCACGGTGTCGACACCGGTCTGTCACGGCATCTCGTCGGCTCCGGGCAGGAACGTTACGACAGCGCGCGGACGGAAGCCCTTATTTACCTGGACTAATGAGCCGATAAGCCTGGGTTCCGCTTGGCTCGCGGGTTGAGCTGCCTTATTTCTTTCTGCCGGCCGCCGGTGAGGGCTTCTGCCCCACCGGCGGCTTTTGCATGTGGCGCGTGGACCGGTCACTGTCCAGCACGTACGTGGACTCCCTGAGAACGCTGATGGGGTGGGCGGCGGTGCTCACCGCTGCCCACCCCATCGCGGAGGCGAATCGCTCAGAAACCCAGGCTGAACAGCTTCGACGCCTTCACGTCGGTCTCGCGGTACGAGTCCTTACCCGACTCGACCAGCGCCGCGACCTTCGTCACGAGCCCCTGGATGTGGTCGGCCCGGGCCTGGAACTGCTTCTCGGCCGCGAGCATGGCCTGGTGGGCCTCACCCTCCCAGCCTTCGGTGACTCGCTTCACGGCGGCCTGGATGTCGTCCATCTCCTTGCGGACGTTGCCAGCCGCGGTGCGGAGCTGCGAGGCGAGCTGCTGTACCGACTCGTAATCGACGAGGATTCCGTCTTGCAGAGACACGTGTCCCCCAACTCGATAGTTCTGTGTGCGTTGTTGTCAGGCTCCGAAGGGGTGCCACGGTGCCACCAGGCACCCTCTTCTGCGTTCTGCGTGGCTTAGAAGCCGTCGACCCTCGAGTGCGAAGCGATCGGGGCGTCGGTGCCGGCGCCAAGGCCGCCAACACTGCTGCCCGGGGTGATGTGTCCGCCGGCGGCCGAGCCGTTGACGTCGATGCTCTTGAGCTGACCAGCGATGTCGTCATCGTTCGCGCCACCGGAACGGTGGGTCAGTGCGACTGCCTCGCGGATGCCTTCGACCAGGCGGCGGACGGCGTCGTGGTCCTGCTCCAGGTCCATCTGCGCCTTCTTGAAGGCGCCGGCACCCTGGCCCTGCCAACCCGCGTCCACCGTGGCGAGGATGTCCGCCATGAGCTTCATGTTGCTGCCGAAGCCCTGGATGGACTGGTCGAGCTCCTGCGTGAATTTCTGGAACGCTGAGTCGCTAACCCGCTGCTTGCCCATTTTCCACCTTCCCCCATGAATTGTTGGTGAGTTGACATGGGGTTTCGCTCTTCAACTCACCGCTGTGCACGAACCCCTTGGGGTTCATCGTACTGCTTTTAGGTGTCCTACACATTGTAGTAAGCGTCCGCAACACCTCGCTCAACGTTCACGCTTATTTCATTTGTTGAACGAGAGCTAGGTGCTCGGCAGCACCCCGGCTCCCCAGGGGCGTCTTGGCGGAGTTCCCGGTCCGGTACACGGCAGTGACGGCTCGTCATAGGCTGGCCGATGCACTGCCGCGGCGGCGGACAAGCGCGATCGCGACGGCAGCCGCTAGGAGAACGGCGATGCCTGCGCCAATGGCGATCCAGAGAGTACTGCTACTGTTGTCGTTTTTCTTGGGCTCCGCGATGGTTTTCTTGTCGCCCTTTTTGTCGTCCGTGGCCGTGGGCGTCGACTGTGGGTCGGTGCTTGGGGACTCGGAGGCAGACGCCGACGCAGAGGGGTCCGGCTTCGTGGCGCCCTCGCGGGCCAGCAAGGGGTTGACGTCGGCGGGGCCGGGGGCTCCCTCTCCGTCGAGGAGGACCTTACGGGGACGGATGGAGCCGTAGCCGACATAGATGCTGGGAATCTCGCCGGTGGTGGGCTTGGCCGCAGTCTGCATCATGACACGTAGGACTTGATTGTTGGTCCACTTGGGATGCTTGGACCAGATAAGGGCTGCTGAGGCGGAAGCAATGGCGGTGGCTTGGCTCGTACCACCGGAGGTGCAGATACCCTCTGTCTTGGTGCAGTGGATGGGGATGTTATCGCCCAGAGCGACAAGTGAAAGTTGATCTCCAGAGGTTGACCACTTGCTTACGTTGCCATTGCGGTCGATCGCTCCTACTCCAACAACTCCGGGAAATCCAGCGGGATAAGATTTTTGATTCCCGGCATCGCCATTATTTCCTACCGCAGCAAAGATCAGGCTTCCCTTCTTGAGCGCGTACTCCACAGCTGACTGTGTTTTGGGGAGCTGTGACCCATCAGTCACCGATCCAGCCGAGATATTGATGACACGTGCACCGTGATCGGCGGCATAGCGAATTGCCCGCGCCTCAATCCCGTCGACGGAGTCTACTTTCCTATCTGCAATGTGCTTGATGGGAAGGATCTTGGCTTCGGGGGCAACCCCTTGAATTCCCCCTCCGGCTCCCGTGCCGGCGATCAAGGCTGCCATGTTCGTGCCATGACCCTCCTTGTCCGCGCGCGCGCCTGTCGGGTTATTAGACACATCGGCGCCTCCCAACACTTGGCCACGCAATTCGGGGATGGAATCATCGACCCCTGTATCGATGACTGCGACAGTCACCCCTTTGCCCTTGCTCACCTTCCACATGTCGTCCGCCTTCATTGCGGTGAGATACCACTGCCGTGAGCGGACATCCTGCGCCTCCGCGGGCGGCGCGATACCGCCCGCGGAAACAAGTAGAGCACCGGCCAAAGCCAACAGGGCCCGACGCCGCACTCCAGGGGATGAAAGCAGCATGTAGTGGTAACTCCTCAGGTGAGCGACTTCCGTAGGCTATTCGATGACCGGTGGAACGGTGTTGCGCCGCCCGCCGGACCAGGTCTCCTCGTCCTCTTCGAGGTAGTCCGGCCTGGCCCCGGCATTGCGCTGGTTTCCACCGTGTGGAAGGGATGTGGAGTGCGGCGCCGTTACAGGGCCATGGCTCCCGCGCACGAGCCCCGATCCCCCCTGAGTGAATTCGGAGCGTCCCTCACGCGGGACGCGCGGCCCTCCGGTGACTCCACCAGGCTCCGACGTCAACCGTCGGCCCGAGCCAGCACCGCCGGAACCGTGTGCACCGCCGTCAACCGGGTGAACTCCCCCTCCCACGGGGCCACGAGGCAGAACACCTCGTTCCTCCCCCACGACCATGCTGCGCGGCAGACTCCGGTTGGCCGGGTTCGTTCCCTTCGGGCGGTCGACGACGCCTCCCGGCTCCGAACCAAGACGTCGCCCGGGACCGCCACCCCCAGGTGTGTTCGGTCCGTGCCCGAAGTAGGTACCCGGTCCGACGGGGCCACGAGCCATCGGGGAGTGCGGCTCTTCCCCGACCACCATGCCGCGCGGAATCCGCGGAGTGTTGGTCGGTCCGACACTCCGCTTGCCGCCGACGATTCCGTCATTCGTCGGAATACGCGGGGGCACACTCGAGGTCCGAGGTGCGCTTTGTGCGCTCGGGGGAAGCTTGCCGAGTTGCCCCGGTCCGGGGATCGGTGCGGTTCGGCCAACAGGCGGAGCAGTGGGAATGACCGGCCGCGGCCCGGGAAGGCCGGTGACCGGAGGCATCTTGGGGCCATTCGATGGGACGTTGGGAACGTCGTCGGGCATCGGAGGAAGGGTGTTGGGCCTGTTGATTGTGTCCGGCGCCGGCGGAGTCTTGACGGAGTCGATAGCCGTGTTGGTCGGGTCCGGGACGCCCACGCCGGGGATCGCACCGCCGCCGTTCGGGGTCAAGGGCGTGTGGGGCCTTGTTTCAGCAGGTAGTACAGGCGCGGCCTTCGGGCCTGCGCCATTGAGGTCGGCGGCAGACAGCGGGGTGGCATGACCGCCTCTTACTGCAGGCGTGGCTCCACTCGATGAAGACGACGTTCCCAGCGGGGTCTCGTACGCGTCGTAAGCGTCCTGCGATACCACATCACCAGGAAGAGGAGGGAAGTTCGGCTCCACAAGCGCCTTGTCCAGAAACCCGTGGGCCGTCTCGTAATACGAGTCCAGCTTGGCGATCTGCTTGATGGCCTCTTGCCGGTCGGGCTCGTTCTTCAGCCGAGCCTTCTCTTTTTCCTCATCCACGTAGCACATGGGGACCAGCTTCGCCCCGGGAGAGTCCGGCTTCGGCATGGACGACTTGACATCGGCTAGCCCCAGGGCAGCAACCCCTATGTTGTTGCCAACCCCCCACGTGTAGCTGGCCAAGCTCAGAGTCTGCTTGGACAGTTCTTCAACCCAATCACGGAAGGCGTCGGCTCCCTCACCTTTCCATTTGACGTTCTCAGCGTGTGCCCGCATCTCGTCCGCGATGGCCGTCAAATCGGTCCACGCGTCCATCAGTGCAGAACTGGCATCGCTCAACTTGATCGGATCGGCGCCCTGTACTATTTGGTAGAGCCGATAGTGACTCATTCCATCGTACTCGATGGAACTTTCCTCGCTCATCTGCGTCTACCCCCTCAGCTTGCGTCCGGGCCAACGGACTTACCATCCTGCGGCGAGTTGCCCGACGCCCCCGACTGATCGGCGTTCGGGGCACGGTAGTACTTCTGCGCCTCGGCCTGGATCTCCTGCATTCGGCGCCTTTGTTCGGCGTCGATACCGTCGTATCCGTTTTCGGCGATCAGGGCCGCGAGGCCCATTGCCTCAAGCTGGTCACCGAAGGTCTTGGAGTAAATCTTGATCTTCTCGTGAACTTGGTCGTACAACTCCGACAATTTATCGGCAGATGTGAGGGTTCCGTCGCCATAGGCGGCCCGGGAGATAGTTTGCTCATCAAGTTTCGTCTTGGACGCAGGCGACTTCTCAAGATCGGACAAAACCTTGTCAATCCGGCTCTTGAACTTCGCGAGAGTCTCGGCTTCCTTGGCCATGCCCTTGCCGAACAAGTGCGACTGTGGAGCCGAACCGCCTGGGTCGACTGGTTTCGCCACCGCATCCTCCCCGTATGACACCAACGATGTCCTGAACCACTCTAGCGATCGCGCCTGCGTGGCCCAACTATCATATCGTCAAGGTAGTTCGACGACTCTGTAACAGATCGCTACTCAGCGGACCCCAGGCAGCCGCCGCCCCCTCAATCATCGGTCTACGCTCCGGCTACAGGGGACGCGACACCCGGCGACGTTTGCAGTTCACGCCCGGTAAACCCGCACTTCCCCTCTTGACGGAAGCTGGGCCAGGCATTCCAGTAGCCAAGGTCAGCCAGGATGGGCAGGTGCAAGTGGTGGCGCCTCCGCAGCTCGGTCTGGCTGAGGAGACCCACGGCGACCAGCCGGCCGGGGGAGTGGTGCACCTGGGGCCAGCGGTCGCGTCGTGATCGGTGCGGATCATGGCGCCGTCAAGGTTGAAGTGGCCGTCCCCTGCCGGTAGAGGACGCTCCAGCGAAGTGGACGGATCCGATGCGTGCTGAGCCAGGGCGTCCAGGTCCACGAACGCGCAGCAGTTGACGGTCAGAATCGAAAAACCGTGCTCCCGGGCGAGTTGAGCCGGCCGGGTGACACCGACGCACCGCTGCGGCACGAGTCCCACCTACTTGAAGAAGCCCATCGCGATCGTGCCCTTGCGGTCCAAATTGGTCCTGGCGTGCGTGAAGCAGCTTCGCAAGATCCTCAGCGGTCGCCGTTCGCACAGCAAGCACGACGCGGGGCCGTCACGCACCGCGACGTCACATTGCCAAGCAGCTCATTGAACTTACGACGTTAAAACACCGGCATCGCCGTCAATTTGCCGTTGTGCACCAAGAACACACGGTTTCCCGAAGCCGCCATCCCCCACTCGCCCCTGCCGTTCCGAGCATAGGTCCACGCCGGGTTACCTGTGTCCTTGTGCAGGACCGCGATACCACCCTCATCGATACTGTCAACGTTCGCCCAAAGGGTCTCACCCTGGACCACTGGAGGATAGAGCCGCTGGAGGACATCGCCGAGAGAACGCGTCCAGTCAGCATTCCCGTGTCTTCTGTCGCGACGGCTGATCTCCTCGCCGTCCAGGGCGTACAGCGCATCGCCGTCGAGCGTCGGCGCGCCCCAGCCTCCGTACGTCTTCTTAAACTCGCTTCTGGCAGGCACCGACCATATCTCTTCTCCGTCCTTGAGCTTACGGGCTGTCAGGGATTTCCCACCCAAGTAGACGATCCCTTCGGAGACGGCAGGGGCGATGGGCACGATAGCCACTGCCTGCCGCGGCAGCGTCCAGACCTGTTTCCCCGTCTGGGTGTCGAGTGTGGCCACCTTGCCGTTTTGGCCGCAGAGAACCAAGCGTCCGCTGTCCGTTGCCGCCTCGGGTGGAGTGACCAGTGAGCACTCCACAGGCATCGGAACCGTCCAGCGGGTGGTGCGCGAGGCGATGTCGAAGGCGCCTAGGAGGCTGACATCGGTCGATGCCCAGTCCCTCCTAGCCGTGAAATAGACGCTCTCGGTGTCCGCGGCGATGACATGGACGGCGTTGGCAGGGGCCGTCCACTTCTCCTTGCCGGTAGCACTGTCGAGGGCGAGAAGCCCTCCCTTATGGTCGCCGGTCAAAGGGCCAACGGTCACAACGAGTTCGTCGGAGGGCGCGACGTAGTGGGCATACGAGCCGCAGTCAGTGCCCCATTTACGTGTCCCTTCGATCACGTTATAGGCGCCCAGATTGCTGCTTCCTCCCTCGTGGACCACGACGAGATCGCGCACAGGCAGGGGCTGGATAACAACCGGGGAGGGGCCGTCCTGCGGCCCCCACAGCGATGGCGGCGCGGTTCCGTCCTTGTACTGCGAAGCTGTCAGACGCTTCGCATCCCACGGTTTCGGTGGCGCCGCGCTCTCCTCTTCAGTCGGTTTGCGGGCCTCCCCCGCTCCGGTGTCCTTGGACAGCAGCCACCAGCCGAGTCCTCCGCCGCCCGCCGCCAGTACGGTGCCGCCACCCGCCGCGAGCGCGGTGATGAGACGGCGCCGGGAGGGAACGGAGGGTGTACGCGCTTCCGGAAGACTGATCAACTTCTTCGCGGCTGCCTCGCGCAGCTTGATGTCGGCGGCCAACTCTCCCAGCTGCCAGATTTTTTTGGCTCCGGGCTTGGAGCCGGGCGGCGGGGCGAAGACCGCAGCGATCTGCTCGGGAAGAGGCCGGTAAGTGGGATCCTTGGCGAGGCAAGGAGCAACGAGCACGCGTACCGGCTCCGGTACCTCGGACAGGTTGGGCTCTCCGTGGACCACTTCGTACTGCACCGTCGCTACGTGTCCGCCGTCGTACGCACGCTCTCCACTCGCCGCGTACGCAAGCACCGCTCCCAGAGAGAAGACATCGGCGGGCGGGCCGACACGTTGTCCCAGCACTTGCTCGGGTGCGCCGTAACCGGGCGTGACCGGTATCTGGCCGGTGATGGTGAGGGTGAGGCCGTGCTCGGGGCGCGCGATGCCGAAGTCGATGATGCGGGGGCCCGAGGAGGTCATCACGATGTTGGACGGCTTGAGGTCACGGTGGACCAGTCCTGCGGCGTGGATGTCCTGGAGCGCACGGGCGAGGGCTGTGGCCAGTTCGCGGACACCTTGGTCGTCGAAGGGCCCGTACTCTTCGATGTGCTGGTCCAGCGTCGGTCCCGCCAGGAATTCCGTCGCCATCCACGGCCAGCCCCCTTCGTACCACGCTCCGAGTACGCGCGCGATGCCGGTTCCGGTGACGGCCTGCGCGACCTGCGCCTCGCGGACAAAACGCTGCGCCATGTTCTGGTCATACGCGAGCTCTTGCCGGAGGACTTTGACCGCGGCAGCCCGGCCGGCTGCGTCCCGCCCGAGATAGACCCTGCCCATACCGCCATCGCCGAGTACGGCAACAAGGCGGTACGGGCCAAGGCGAAGGGGGTCGCCGGGACCGAGAGGGTTCATGGGGTGAATGTCTCCCTGCCGAGTTGTCAGGTGCCGTGGTTTTTCGGATGTCGTAAGTGAGTTGGGTCACTCGAAGGGGAGGGCGTACACGAAATCGCCGCTCATCAACACGAGAGTTCCAGCACGCTCGTGAGCCACGAACGCGCCATCGAAAATATCGGGGACACGGAAGGTCCAGGCGACTTTGTGTGTATGCAGGTCCACAGCGCTGATCCTCGCGTTGCCGTCCATGGCGACGTAGGCGTATTTCCTGCCGATAACGGGCGTGACCAGGAGACTGGGTACACCGCCCAAACTCGTCTCCCACAGCAGCTTGCCACTGTCTGCCTCCACGGCGACGAGTCCGCGGGTTCCCTCGGCCACATACACCACGCCATCCTTCACCGCGGGTCTGCCGTACGGACGCGTGTCCTTCTCGATGTCGCCCTTGTCCCGGCCTTCGCCGAACACCCAGGCCTTGTCTCCATTGGAGAGCCGGAACGCGTAGAGCCGCCCGGTCCCAAAGTAGACACGATCGTTGTCCGCCACGAGTTGGCCCGGCTCAAGGTAGGACTTGGAGTCCAGCCGTTCCCTGGGCAGGTCCCAGGACCAGAGCATCCGGCCCGTACGGGTGTCCCGGCCGCCGATCCCGTCCACGATGTCGAGCACGCCGACTCGTCGGGTGACGGCCAGACAGTTGCCGACGGCCTTGGCGACAATGCCGTCGTCGGAGCTGACCGGATAATAGGCTCCCGTGATCGGCTGGCGCCAAAGCTCCTTGCCGCTCTGGAGATCGGCGGCCATCACATGCCAGCCCTTTTCGTTATCCACGGGGCCCGCCTTCCATCTTTGGGCCACCAGATAGATCACTCCGTCAGCGACAGTCAGCGGTTGCGCCTGCTCCGTGCGAGATCCGAAGAAGTCCCGGAACGGTCCTATCAGGGGCTTCGGCTTACCGTTCCCGAGGTCGATCGAGTGAACTGCCAGCCCTTCCGCGGTTGAGGTTTCGGGTATGAAGGCATAGGCTCGCTCGCCATCCGAGACGACTTGCCAGGCGATCTGTGCGCCGGACAAGGTTTCCCACTTGCGGGACCATCGCTTTTCTCCGGTCTTCGCGTCCAGCCCCACAAGGCCGTCATCGATCATCACCAGGATCAGATCCCCGACCGGAGTCGGGACAAAAGTCTCATCCGTCCTGTTGACCTTCACCCACCACACCGCCTGTGAAGGGATATTTGCCGGGCGGGCGGTGGAGCTCGGCCGTGGCCCGACGGTGTCGCGGTGCTGTCCGCGCCGGGTCAGCCATGCCCACGTCCCGACGCCCGCGGCAGCTGCGCCAAGAACCGCGCCGCCGGAGAGAGTCAGGAGCTTCCGTCTGGACATGCCGGGACGGGGAGCCGCCTCATCGACGGACCCGGGTGGTGCGGGCAGCCGCGTCGGCTGGATCTGCCATACCTCAGTGGCCCGTCGGCCGATCTCCGCGAGGGCCGCCTCGGGCAGGTGGTCGGTGAATTCGGCTTCTTCATGGTTCAGCTGGTCTGCGAGCTCGGCCATGCCGGGGCGCTGAGCCGGGTCCTTGCTCAGGCTGCGGCTCAGTACTGGCAGCAGCCCCGCGGGGACCCCGCCGAGGTCGGGCTCCGCGAAGCGGACGCGGTAGAGGAGGTCGGCCGGTTGGCCGCTGCCGAAGGGGCCGTGCCCGGTGGCCGCGAAGATCAGTACTCCCGCGAGTGCGAACACATCGCCCGCGGCGGTGTGCTCCCCGCCCATCGCCTGCTCCGGCGACATGAAGGCGGGGGTGCCCGCGGTCACCCCCACGCTGGTGAGCCTGTCGTCCCCGATGGCCCGCGCGATACCGAAGTCGATGACCTTCGGCCCGAGGGCGGTGATCAGGATGTTGGAGGGCTTGAGGTCGCGGTGCACGACGTCCGAACGGTGCAGCTGCCCGAGCGCGGCGCAGAGTGCGGCGCCTAGGGCCCGTACCGACGGCTCCGGGAGCGGGCCGCAGAGGGCCACCGTGTCGTCCAGCGGCGGGCCGAGCACGTACTCGGTGGCCAGCCAGGGGACGGCCGCGAAGGGGTCGGCGTCGACGACCCCGGCGCCGTACCGCGCGCCCATGACGCGGGCGGCATCGATCTCGAGCTGGAACCGCGTGCGGTACGTCGCCTCGGAGGCGATCCGCTCATGCATGGTCTTCAGCGCGACCGTGCGTCCGCGCGGTGAGCGGCCCAGATAGACGGTGCCCATACCGCCACCGCCCAGCCGGGCTATGAGCCGGAACGGGCCGAGCTGCTGAGGGTCGTCATGGGTCAGGGGAAGGGCCATCAGGTCGGTCCACGGTGAGGGCGCGGGCGGCGCGCGGGCGTTATGAGGCGGGAGAGACGGGGAAGCCGGTGGAGGCCGGGGGCGGGTACGCCGATCCGAGGGCCGCCGGCGGGTACGGCTGCGGGGCTGGGATATGGCTCACCATGCTGTCCGCGTCCAGACCGGCGACAGGGGCATACGGGCTCGGTGCCGCGGCCTCCGTGGCCAGGAGCTCTGCGGACTGCCGGGCGAGTGCCGCGATGACCCGTCCCGGCAGCCAGCCGGGTCCGAGAGCCGCGGAGGCCCGGCTCACCGCGCCGTCCAGAACGGTCCCGTGTGACGCGAAGCCGGACCCCGTCATCCCGGCGAGCGCCTGCGCGGGCAGCAACTCGTCGAGCAGCTGGACCGCTTGCGGCCTGGATGCGGCGTCCCGGGTGAGACACAGCGCGATCGTCCTGCGCAGCCCCTCCGGAAGTTCGCGCCGTTCGGGGACCAGGTGCCCCGTCGCGGCGTACGCCAGCACCGAGCCCAGAGCGTAGATGTCGCCCGGCGGCCGAGGCCGACCGCCCGCGATCTGCTCTGGAGGCAGACTGCCCGAGGCGAGCCCCGGCAGTCCCGATCGCTGCTCACCGTCCGGGCCCGCGGCCCGTACCGCGCCGAAGCAGGTCAGACGGGGGCCGTCGGCGGTGAGCAGCACTGTGGTGGGTGAGAGGCCGCCATGTGTCACGCCCGCCGCGTGTAACGCCGCGAGGGCCTCCGCGAGGGCGGCACCCAGCACGCGGACCGTGCGCTCCGGGAGAGGGCCCCGATGCGCGGCGAGCGCCTCCGTCAGTGGTAGCGCGGGAAGGTACGGCGAGGCGTACCAGGGGGCTCGGGGCGTGCCGCCGACTTCCACCACGGGTGCGATCCAGGGCCCGGGCAGCCCTTGCCGGGCGGCCGCCGCCTCCACTGCGAAGCGCCCCGCGTCCACGCCGGGCAGCGGCGTGCTGATCACGACCGTACGGTCCCCGCCCGACAGCCATGCGATGAAGCGGCGCTCAGGGACCGGCACTTGGCCGCCATCCGTATCGAACCGGGCGACGACGTCATACGGTCCGATCCGCCGGGGGTCGTCCGAGCGCAGCGGTTCCATGGATGACGATTCCCCCTTCACGGAAACCAGCGGAGCAACCTTACCGACGGGCCAGGACAACGATGACAACGGGGCACGACTCTAAGTCATCATGCTCGACTCAGCGTGAGTACTCGTACTCAACTACGCAGCTCGGCGGCGCCGCTTGTGTTCGTGGAGTACGACCGCCGTGCCGGTGATCATCGCGACGAGGAGGGCTCCGCCGCCCAGGGTGTAGGTGGCGAGGCGCTCTCGGCGTTCCTGAGGGGTTTCGCCGAGGGTGAGGGGGGCGGGGGTGGGGGCGTCTACGTTGTGGGCGGCGCCTTTGTCGAGGGTGACGTGGTCGATGGGGTGGTCGTCCTCGGTGAGTGCGCGGACGGGGTCCACGACGCCCCAGCCGACATAGGCGTCATGGGCGTTGACGGAGCGCTCGGCCGTCTGCTCGATCTGGGCGACGACCTGGTTCTGCTTCCAGTCGGGGTGCTTGGCGCGGATGAGGGCGGCGACGCCGGCGACGTAGGGGGCGGAGAAGCTGGTGCCGTTGTCGACGCACTGGCCGCCGCCGGGGACGGTGGAGACCATATCGACGCCGGGGGCCGCGACGCCGACGAAGTCGCCGGCCTGGGAGAAGGGGGCGCGCTCGTTGTTCCGGTCGGAGGAGCCGACGGCGAGGACGCCCTCGTAGGCGGCGGGGTAGGTCTTCTTGACCTTGCCGTCAATGCCGTCGTTGCCGGCGGAGGCGACCACGACGACGTCTTTCTCCAGCGCGTCGTTGATGGCGCGTTGGAGGTTGTTGTTGGCTTGCAGCGGCTTGACGGTGTCCTGGGAGATGTTGATGATCCGGGCGCCCTTGGCGACCGCCCTGTCGATGGCGTCCGCCATCGTGTCGGTGGTGCCCGAGCCCTTTTCGTCGTTCTGGCGGATCGGGAGGATCTTGGCCTCCGGGGCGAGGCCGACGAAGCCCGTGCCGGAGCGGGGGCGGGCGGCGATGATGCCGGCGACCTTGGTGCCGTGGCCGACCAGGTCGTCCGTGCCGTCGCCCTTCTTGCCCTTCTCCAGGGCGTTCTTGCCGGACTTGCGGACCTCGAAGCCGAGTTTGGTGTCGACCGCGTCCTTGAGCTGCGGGTTCTTGTTGTCGACTCCCGTGTCGATGACGGCGACGAGGACCGGGCGCCTGGTCTTCTTGTCGATGCCCTTGGTGTCCTGCCACAGCTGGTCGAGCAGCACGCGCTGTAGAGACCACGGGGTGCCCTTGATCTGCTTCGCGGGGTACGTGCACTCGCCCGCGCCCGCGAGGGAGAGGGGAGCCGCCGGAATCACCGGGCCCTGGGCTGCCGAGAGGGCCGTGAGGGCAGCTGCTGTCGACAGGAAGAGCGCCTTCTTCGCGTTCCGCCGCGTTGTCGGGGCGGGCCGCTTCTGCTTGTTCCTCATCGGCTACGACCCCTGCGGCTGCTTGGCGCTGTTGGTGTCCAGGCGCGGTCCCCTCGGCAGGAACTCCGACCAGTTGGCGGGTACCGGAACCGGAATGACGTCCTTGTAGCCGAGCTTTATCCGAGCCTGATCGGCCTCCTGCTGCGCGGAGTCGGTTCCCGACTTGTCGGAGTCATCGGCACCGATCTTCGATTTGTCCGTTCCGCTGTCGTTGTTCAACTGGATCCCGTAACGCAGGCCCGTGTCGGTGACCAGGAAGACGGCGCCGCTCGTGGTCTGGCGGCCGGTGACCTGGCGGTAGAGGAGGCCGGAGCCCGGGGTGACATAGGCGCTGGTGGCCCCGTCCGGAATGGTGGCGGGGAAGTCGGTGCCCGCCCAGGTGGCGAGCCTGGGGGTGCGCTTGGAGGTCATTCCGCTCATGATGCTGCAGACGGTGTCCCGCTCGGCGCTGCCCGCGATCTGCTGCTGCTCGATCGAGTTGACCTGCTCCGGGACCTGCATCGGCCACTCGTACTCACCGTAGAAGTCCCCCTCCGGCGTGAAGGACGCGGTGCTCACCCGCTGCGCACTGCCGGTCTGGCCGAGGTCCTTGAGCTTCTCGCTGTTGAGGAGCAACTTGGCGACGAATTCCGAGATGCGCTGCACCTTGCCCTGGAGAACGACGTAGTTCTGGGTGCTGGTTCCCGTGTTCGCTTCGAGGACCATGCCGACGTGGTTGGCCCGTTCCGGGAGGGTGTTCACTCCGGCACCGGCGCCGATCTGGCCCGGGACCTCGGGAAAGACGAGGGGGGCGCCGTCCGGGAAGGTGGCCAGCCAGTCGTCGGTGACCCGTTGCGGCTTGGCTCCGTCCCGGAAGATGGTGCGGAGCAGGAGGTCGTAGTCCTTCGGCGGCAGCTGCTTCCACTTGGTGCCGCCGATCAGGTACTTGGTGCCCTGGGGGTCGACCAGGTAGCGGGCGCCGTCCCGCCCCTGGACGTAGAGGGCCTGGGCGCCGCTCAGCCGCTGCGAGCCGCGCAGCTTCTTGCCCTTCGGGTCCCGGTCGGAGAAGAGGAAAACCGCCTTTTGGGTGGTCTTTCCGTTGCCGCCGGGCTGTTCGCAGACGGCCCATTCCTTCTGCGCCTTGGCCTCCTCCGCGCCGGGGAGGCGGTCGGGGGCGTAGGGGATTCCGATCGTCGGGCCGCGCGGGATGTGGCCGTTGTCGAGCTCGGACTCCTTCACCTTGACGACGCTGGAGTTGTCGCCGGACAGGACGAGCTTGGCGGACGCGAAGTTGAGGACGGGGTGCAACTGCACCTTGCCGTCGGTCTTCAGGATCACATAGCGCGTGGTCGAGTTGGAGCCGACGATGACATGGGCGCCCACCTGGTCCCAGCCCTTGGGCGCGATCGGCTTGAACATGCCCCAGGCGCCGAACCCGGCGAGGATCAGCGCGCCTATGACGACACCGGGGAGGACCGTGCGCAGCGGGCGCGGGGCGCCCTCCTCGGTACCGCTCGGTGAGGGTTGCAAGAACGCGGCGACTGTCCGCTTCTTCGCGAATGTGTAGGCGTTGAGCTCATCCCGCCGTGATGCCATCTTTAGCCGTTTCTCCCCGCTTTTCGGCCTCGGCCGTCGGGCACTGCCCTCGGTCCGGGTGTCGTACCGACCCTCTACTATGCCGGGAAGGAATTGGCTCGTGTCGCTCGGGGACGATCCGGCCACGGACGTCCGCCGGGTCTTTCGGGTGTGTTTCGGACTTTAAGGGGCTGACGGGGATGGCTGCCGCCACGCGCGCACGCACCGCGGGGAGCGGATCCGGCCGGAGGAGGTCGGGCGAGTCCCGCTCGGGGACACCCTCCGGCTCTCCGCCCGCTCCGGCATCCGCCGCCACACCCGGCGCGAGCGGTGCGGCGGGCTCCGTCACGCCGCGGGTGGCTTCCCATTCGGGCAGTTTCGGGCCGGTGCGGCTCCAGCAGCTGGTGCTGATCGAGGTGGCGGCGGCGGTCGTGCTGGTCGCATGGGTCGTCGACGAGCTCTTGCTGGTGCCGGCCGCGGTAGTGGGCCTGGTGCTGGTGCTGCTGGCTGTCGTACGCCGCCGGCAGCAGCCCATATCGGAGTGGCTGAGCACCGCCGCCTCGCTGCGGCGGCGCAAGCGGCTGGCGGCGAAGCCGCTCGACGCGGGCACGGATCCGGGCTTCGCGATCGCCGTGGAGTGCGAACCGGCCCTGCGGACCCTGACATTCATCGACCGCGACCGGCGCGCAGTGGGCATGGTCGGTGACGGCACTTTCCTGACGGCGGTGCTTCAGGTGGAGGCGGTGGACGCGCCGCTGCGGCCGCAGCGCGCCCAGCGGCCGCTTCCGCTGTCCCTGCTGCGGGACGCCATGGAGGTGGACGGGATCCTGCTGGAGTCGGTGCAGGTGGTCCAGCACACGCTGCCCGCGCCCGCGTACCATCTGCCGGCCCAGTCGCTGGCCCTGCGCAACTACGCGCCGCTCCAGGCGCAGACCGGCGCGCCCGCGGTCCGGATGACGTGGGTGGCGCTGAAGTTCGACCCGGAGCTGTGCCCGGAGGCCGTGGCCGCGCGCGGCGGCGGCCTGGGCGGCGCGCAGCGGTGTCTGCTGCGCGCCGCGGACCAGCTGGCGAGCAGGTTGCAGGGGGCCGGCTTCGGGGTGACGGTGCTGACGGAGGAGTCGCTGACCGCCGCGGTCGCGACCGCGGCGAGCGCCAACCAGCGGGCCACCGCACAGGCCGGGCGGCGGGACACGCTCAACCGCCGCACCCTGGAGAGCGCGCGGGCCTGGCGGTGCGACGACCGCTGGCACACCGCTTACTGGGTCGGCCGCTGGCCGCTGCTGGACCCGGCGACGGCTCCGCTCCCCCAGCTGGTCGCGCTGCTGACCTCGCTGCCCGCGCTGTCGACGACCCTCAGCCTCACCCTGCGCCGCGGTGGCAAGCTGGGCGGCCGGCACGCGCCGACCATCAGCGGCCATGTGCGGATCACCGGCCGCAGCGCCGACGAGCTGGTCACCATCCGCAAGGAGCTGGAGCGTGCGGCGCGCGGGGTGCGGATCGGGCTGGTGCGGCTGGACCGCGAGCAGGTGCCCGGCGTCCTCGCCACTCTGCCCCTGGGAGGGACCCGCTGATGGCCACGCCCACGACCGCCCCGAACGGGGCCGTTCACCCCGGCCCCACCCCCGGTTTCCCCGGCTCCGGCCCCACCCCCGGCTTCCCCTCGGCCGTCGGCCCCGGACAGCCCCCCGAGCCGGATCCCGCGCCCGCCCCGCCGCGCAAGCAGTGGTCCGGCTTCGGGCTGCTCGGGCCGCGCCGCCAGCGCCATGAGGTGCCGCCCGAGCAGCTGGAGTCGCTCGCGCTGCCCATCGGCGACGACGGCATCGTGATCGGCGCGGACGGGCAGGGACAGCCCGCGGTGCTGGGGCTGCACCGCCCCGCTCCCTTCAACATCCTGCTGGTCGGCGGCCTGTGGACGGCGCAGGTGATCGGCCTGCGCGCGGTCGCCACGGGCGCCCGGGTGACCGTGGAGACCGGCCGTCAGCAGATGTGGACATCGCTGGCCCAGGCGGCGAACAACAACCAGCAGTGCATCACCCTGCACGACGTGGGGCGGGTGCCGCCGCAGGGCGCCTCGGTCAGCAGCCCGGTGCTGGTCGTCCGGGACGCCGGTATGCGGCCGCCGCGCGGCCGGGTGACCGCGGGTCCCTGGCAGTCCGTGCTGACCCTGCTGCCGTATCTGAGCCCGGTCGCCCCCAGGTTGATGGAGAACGCGGGCCTGGTCGGCGTCCAGCGGGTGTCTCCGGACGAGGCCACGCAGATCGGCCGGATCATGGGGCTGCCCGCGGTCGACGTGTCCGCGCTGTCCACGCTGGCCGACGGGGTCACCCTCTGGTGCACCCGCCATGCGCGGATGTACGTGGCGACGCAGCCGACCGACGCCGAGTCGGGTCTGCTGGGCACGCCGCGTCGTATGGACTGAGCCCGGGGAGCTCTGTCAAGTTCGATTGCTTCGGCGCGTCCGGCCGACGACACTGTCGGCGACAGTGTCCACCCCGCTTCCCCCGTGGGCACCTTGGTTTCCGCAGTTTCCGCAGTTTCCGAAGGGACGTACGAACCGATGGCCGACGCCAAAGAGAAGGCCGAGCTGTACGCGCTCGACATCTCCGATGTCGAGTGGCTCAGCGCGCCCGGCAGCGCCTCCGAAGACCGGGTGGAGATCGCCTATCTGCCGGGCGGAGCGGTCGCCATGAGGAATTCCGCCGATACCGAGACGGTGCTGCGCTACACCGAGGCCGAATGGCGCGCCTTTGTGCTCGGCGCGCGGGACGGCGAGTTCGACCTGCAGTAAAGCCCCGCGGTGAGGCGCGGTTCGCCGGGCGGTCAGGAGCAGAAGGCCATGATCATCTCCTCGGCCGCCCCCGAACCCGCGAACCGGTCCGAGGCGAGGTAGAAAACGCCGTTCCGGTAGATCCGGGTGGCGGAGGCGAGGCCGGCCTCCTCGTCTCTGGTCGTGCTCGGCAGCCGCAGCAGCGTCTTCGGCCTGCCGCCGCCCGCGCCGATGCTGACGACGGAGCCCGCCGCCCCGGCCGTCGGCTCCTCGTACGCGATCAGGTTCCCGCCGTCCGCGCGCAGCGGAAACAGCATCCGGCCGGGCACCTTGGCCGCCCACTTCCGCTTGCCCGTCCGCAGGTCGAAGGCGTGGATCTCGCTGGTCGGGACCCCGTTGCCGCTCAGCGTCAGCTCGGTCGGGAGGTAGAAGGTGTCCGGGGACACCGCGATGCCCCGGCAGCCGCCCAGCTTCGTACCGAAGAGGTCCAGTCCGCACTCGGGTTGATAGGAGCGCTTGCCAAGTTCGAGGGCGGAGCGCCGCTTGCCGCGGTCCGACAGCGCGAGGATCCCGCCCGACTTGTGGCGGGCGTCGGCGAGGGCGACGACGACGGGGGCGGTGGAGAAGATGGTGCTGACCTTGTAGCCCTTGCGCACGGGGTACGTCCAGGAGACCGCGCCGGTGTGGGTGTTGATCCGCTGGAGCCCGGCGCTGCCGTCGTCGCAGGAGTAGGCGCGCAGCAGGGACCGGCCGCCCGCGAAGCCGTCCACGGCGCAGCCCCGGTCCAGTGCGCCCGGCGAGACCCGGCGGCCGTCGCCGACCCTGATGACGGCCGAGCCGCCGTACCAGGAGAGACCGGCCAGATCACCGCTCTGGGCCAGCCCCATGCCGAGGTGATCGCTGCCGGGTGCGCCCGCGGCGGGGGCGGGCCGGTCCCAGAGCTTGGCGCCCTTGTCGAGGTCGATGAGCGCCAGCCGGCCGCAGCCGTCCTTGCCGCGGCCTCCGTAGGCGATGACCAGCTTGCCGCCGGTGGGGGTTTCGGGGACCGCGCACACCGCCTTGCCGAGCTTGACGGTCCACTTCCGCCCGCCGTGGTCGTCGTACGCGATGACCCTGTCCTGGACGGGCTTCACAACATAGCCGTCCATCGCCCAGAAGCCGGGGAGTTCGGCGCCGCTCTTGAGAGCCCGGGGCGCGGGCTTCCGGAACAGCACCCTCGCCTCGCCCGGTCGGCGCGCCTCGCCGGGGCCGCCGCTGTCGCCGTGCCGGCCACTGGTGGTGCCGGGCGGGAGGGTGTTCGCGTGTTGTCCGGTTTGATTGGTATTCGGTGTCCCGGACGGCTTCGACGCGGCGGCGGGCCGCTCGCCGTCGTCCCCCGCCATGGCCCACACGCCCGCTCCCGCCGCGAGCAGGGCGGCCACGGCCGCACCGACCACGAGGGTCCTCCGCCGTCTGCCGCGCTCGGGTCCGGCGCCCGCCGGTGGCGGCGCAGGCGACGGCGTCGACGGTGGCCGGTCGGGGGGCTGGGGAGGCTGGGACATCGCGCTCACCTCTTCCGGATCCGCGGACCGGTCGGCCTCCCCCCGCGATCCAGAAGGCCGTTCCTCCTGGAAAGGAGCGAGTCGGTCGGGGATCCCGCTGTACGAACGGCAATCGAGCGGGGAATCTTTGTATCACCCGGCGCCGGGGCTCACCGACGGCCGCGCGGCCTTCCGTTGATGCCGGGAAAGTCATGGGGAGAGTGTGTGCGCGGCATACGGGATGTTGCCGTGAGGCGTGCGCGAGGTACTGAACAGGTTTGAGGGCGGGGACGGGCCTGCCCTTGCGGCGCCCATGGTGATTAGTCTTGGTGTGCACGATGGAGAACCTGATCTCGGGTTCCCGGCGTCGCAACGGGGAAAGCCGAGCGGTCGGACGACAGTAACGATCGGCAACGATCGGCCTCGCCAAGATTTTTAAAGGTGCTCGACCACACCAGGAGGCATTGTGAGTAGCGATCGGGACGAGATCCGCGCGGGCGGAACCACACCCGGCGATGATCGGTCCGACGCGGAGACCGAGCACACGGGCGAATTCACCATCGATTACACCCCGCCTGCCTGGTACACGCAGAACGCCTCCTCGTCGTCGGCGGCGGCGGGCGGTACGGGGACGGGGATCGGCGGGAGCGCGTCGGCGCCGCCCCCGCCCCCGGTGGGCGGCCCGGTGGCCGCACCCGGGGTTCCCGAGCCGAACGGCTTCACGCCCGCGTGGCCGGCGGCGGGTGCGCCCGCTCCCGGAACTCCACCCACCGGAACTCCCGCGTCCGGAACCCCGGCCGCCGGAACTCCCGTCGCCAGTACTCCCGCGACCGCAACCCCTGCCGCCGGAACCCCCGTGGCGGAGGCCGCGCAGGGTGGCGCGGCGCAGGCGGAGGCCGCGCGCGAGCCCGGTGCCGAGCGCCCTCAAGCGCCGGGTGCGCCGCCAAATTCGTCGGATTCATCCGACTTCACGCTTCAGCCGAGCGCGCCCGCCCGCCCCGCGGCTGACGCCCCGGCAACTGACGCGGCGTCGCCGTCCGGGGCCGACGCGGAGCGCCCGGCGGCGGCCGACACCCCCGAGGTCCAGGAGCCCGCGGCTCCCGAGGCCGCTGACGGCGGCCGTGGCCAGGGCGCCGCATCGGCGGACGACGCGGCCGCAGGGGCCGCCACCGCTCCCGGTGGCGTCCGGGACGACGGGGCGGCACAGGCCGCCGAGTCCGGCTCCGCATCCGGCGATCTGGGCGCCCACGCCACGATGCGGTTCTCCCCGGCCGCCCTGAACCGCGAGATCGCGGATCGGGCGGGCGACGGGGCCGGCGGCACCGGCGCACCCGAACCGTCCAACACCGTTCCCGCTGACGCGCCTCCCGCGCCCGCCGACGCCGCCCCGCCCGCCGAGGGACCCCAGAGCGGCGATGTGCGCAGCGAGGGCACGCTGCGGTTCTCCACGGCCTCGCTGCGCCGCGACATCGCCGATCGCAGAGCCAAGAGCACAGAAGCGGCGGGCGCCGAGGCCGGGCCTCAGGACGCGCCGCCCGGCGCACAGCCGCCGCAACCCCCTCAGCAGCCCGCCGGGTGGGCCCCGCCCGCCGCGCCGCAGGCCGGACTGCCCCCGCTGCCGCCCGACTTCCAGCCCGCCGCGCCGCAGAGCGCCGCGGGCCAGGGCGCCGGTGCCGCGGGTCCGGCGCCGCTGCCGCAGCAGCGTACGGACGCCCCACAGCAGCCGCCCGGCGCGACCGGCGGTCCCGGCGGGCCCGGTCCGGACGGCTCGTTCGCGCAGCAGGCCGCCGCGTGGCCGCCGCCTGCCCCGGGCGCCGAGGGGCAGCCCGCCCCCGGCACCCCGGTCAACCCTCAGCCCTCGCCCGCGGTCCCCGGCCAGAACCCGGCGGCCCAGCAGGGCGGTTACGGCTTCCCGGGACCGGCCGGCGGCCCGGGGAACCCGCAGCCCCACCCCGGCCAGGGACCGGCCGCACCCGGCCCGCAGGACGGCTACGGCTTCCCGCGCCCCGCCGGCAGCACTCCCCCCGACGGCACCCCCGCCGCCGGGCAGGCCGGGCCTGTCCAGGCCGTGAACGCGCCCGGCCCGCACGGAGGCTTCCCGCAGGGCGGCCCCGGTGGTCCAGGCGCTCCAGGCGGCCCCGGCGGCCAGGGCGGCCCGGCCCAGCCGGGTCCCGACCACCGTGGTTACGGATACCCGCAGCCCGGAATGCCCGGCCAGAACCAGGCGGCCCAGCAGGGCGGTTACGGCTTCCCGGCGCCGGCCGGCGGCCCGGGGAACCCGCAGCCCCACCCCGGCCAGGGACCGGCCGCACCCGGCCCGCAGGACGGCTACGGCTTCCCGCGCCCCGCCGAGGCCGCCGAGCCCACACCCACCGGCGGCGTCCCCGCCGCCGCGGTACAGCGCCCGGGCTCGCCCGGCGCCCCCGGCACGCCGACCGGGCAGCCGGGCCCCGCCGCGCCCGGCCCGCAGGCCGGTTACGGCTACCCGCAGCAGCCCGGGCAGGGCGGCTACGGCTATCCGCGCCCCGGCGACGGCGCGAGCGCGCCCAGCGGCGGCAACGACTCCCCCCTCGACCCGCGCACCGGCGGCTGGCCCGTCATCAGCCCCGAGCAGCGGCAGCGCCCGGCGGGCCAGGGCGCGGGGGCCCCGCTCGGCTACACCGCCGCCGTCGAGCTGTCCTCGGACCGGCTGATCCGCGGCAAGCAGAAGCCCAAGAAGAACAACAACAGCGGGCCTTCGCGGTTCAAGATCGGTGGCCGGAAGGAGGAGGCCGAGCGGCAGCGCAAGCTCCAGCTGATCCGTACGCCGGTCCTGTCCTGCTACCGGATCGCGGTGATCAGCCTCAAGGGCGGTGTCGGCAAGACCACGACCACCACCGCCCTCGGCTCCACGCTCGCCAGCGAGCGGCAGGACAAGGTCATCGCGATCGACGCCAACCCGGACGCGGGCACGCTCGGCCGCCGGGTGCGGCGTGAGACGGGCGCGACGATCCGCGACCTGGTGACCGCGATCCCGTATCTCAACAGCTACATGGACATCCGGCGGTTCACCTCCCAGGCGGCCTCCGGCCTGGAGATCCTCGCCAACGACGTGGACCCGGCGGTCTCGACGACCTTCAACGACGAGGACTACCGGCGCGTCATCGACGTCCTGGGCAAGCAGTACCCGATCATCCTCACCGACTCGGGCACCGGCCTGCTCTACAGCGCCATGCGCGGGGTCCTCGACCTCGCCGACCAGCTGATCATCATCTCCACCCCGTCCGTGGACGGCGCCAGCAGCGCCAGTACGACCCTCGACTGGCTGTCCGCCCACGGCTACGCGGATCTGGTCGCCCGCAGCATCACGGTCATCTCCGGGGTCCGGGAGACCGGCAAGACGATCAAGGTCGAGGACATCGTGTCGCACTTCGAGACCCGGTGCCGGGGTGTGGTCGTCGTGCCGTTCGACGAGCATCTCGCGGCGGGCGCCGAGGTGGACCTGGACATGATGCGTCCGAAGACCCGGGAGGCGTACTTCAACCTCTCCGCCATGGTCGCCGAGGACTTCGCCCGCGCGCAGCAGGCACAGGGGCTGTGGACGGCGGAGGGCAACACACAGCCGCCGCAGATGGCGCCGCCCATGCCGGGGCAGCAGCAGTACGGCGGCGGGTACGCGCAGCAGCCTCAGCAGCAACAGCAGCCGTCGCCGTACCCGCAGCAGCAACAGCCCCAGTACCCCGGACAGCCGGGCCAGCCGGGCCAGCCGATGTATCCGCAGCCCGGTCAACCTGGTCAGCCCGGCCAGCCCGGTTACCCGGGGGCGCAGCAACAGGCATGGCAGCAGCAGCCGTATCAGCAGCCCCAACCGGGCGCGGCGCACCCTGGCCAGCAGGCGCAGCCGGGTCAGCCGGGGCAGGCGGCGCCCGGGCAGCAGGGCCAGCCGAACCAGCCCGGACAGCCATGGCAGGCCGGACAGCCGGCCCAGGCCTGGCAGCAGCCACAGCAGCCGGGCGGGCCGCAGGGCGGCTGAGCCGCCAGGGCGCCGGGTACGCGAACGCCGGACGGGCTGGATCCAGCCCGTCCGGCGTTCTACGTCGGTTGCCGCTCCGGTCGGCCGCTCGGGCCGCCGCCGGAGGGGTCGTCAGTGGCCGTCGTCCGCCCGGAAGGCGGTGTCGGGGGAGCCGGCCGCCTCGACCAGCTCGCGGGCCCGCTTCACATCGTCCGCCATGCGCTCCAGCAGCGCCTCGATGGACGAGAAGGTCTCCTGGCCGCGCAGATAGGTGAGGAAGTCCACCTGCACGTGCAGGCCGTACAGATCCAGGCCCACGCGGTCGATGGCGTACGCCTCCACCGTGCGCTCGGTGCCCTCGAACTGCGGGTTCGTGCCGACCGAGATCGCCGCCGGCATGGCCTCGCCCTGGGCGGTCAGCCAGCCCGCGTACACGCCGTCGGCGGGGATCGCGGTGTGCGGCAGGGTCTCCAGGTTGGCCGTCGGAAAGCCCAGCTCCCGGCCGCGCTGGGCGCCGCGCACCACGATGCCCTCGACGCGGTGCGGCCGGCCGAGCACCTCGATGGCGCCCGCGACGTCCCCCTCGGCGACCAGTCTGCGCACCAGGGTGGAGGAGAACGGCTCGCCGCCGCCCGCCGCCCCGCGCTGGTAGAGGTCGACGACCTCGACCTCGTAGTCGTAGGTGGTGCCGAGCTCCTTCAGGAACGCGACGTTTCCGGCGGCCTTGTGGCCGAAGCGGAAGTTCGGGCCCTCCACCACGGCCCGCGCGTGCAACTTGTCGACCAGGACCTTCACCACGAAGTCGCCGGGCGACAGCCGGGAGAACTCCGCCGTGAACGGCAGGATCAGCACCGCGTCCACGCCAAGCCCGGCCATCAGCTCGGCCCGCCGGTGGTGCGGGGCGAGCAGCGGCGGGTGGCTGCCGGGCCGTACGACCTCGCTCGGGTGCGGGTCGAAGGTCACCACCACCGCCGGGACGCCCAGCTCACGAGCGTGCGCCACCGTACGGCTGATGATCACCTGGTGCCCCCGGTGCACCCCGTCATAGGAGCCGATGGTGACGACGCTGCGTCCCCAGTCCTCGGGGATGTCCTCCAAGCCACGCCAGCGCTGCACTGTGCCCGCTCCTCGCCCGAACTCATGTATGTCGACTTCGCAGGTCTAAGACTGCCATGTCGTCGCCGTGTGCTTCGCATCGGTGGGCACGACGGGCGGCCCGGACCGGCGTCCCCGCAGGTGGCGGCGGCGCCGGGCGAACCGGAACGCGCCCCCTTCCACACCCTCGAACCCACCTGAGCGCCTGCCCGATGGGGTGAATTCGGGCTCGGCGGTGGACAGAGACCTCAGGGGGGTAAAGGGGGCGCGACGCACCGCGGGACGGCGAAGGCCGCCCCGCGGTGCGGAGCGGCCACAGGAGCGCGCGTCTCAGGCGAAGACGGCCAGGCTCTTCGCCTTGCCCTTGTGCTCCTCCACCAGGGCCAGGAAGCGCCCTTCGGGGCCGAAGACCGCCACCGGCCCGGCCTCCTCGCGCTCCGGCATGCCGATCCGTACGCCGTTGCCCAGCAGCCGGGCCCGGTCCGCGTCGATGTCCCATCGCGGGAAGGCGGCGGCCGCGGCCTCGGCGATGGGCATGACCTGGAGGGACTCCTCCAGCTGCGGCAGCGTCCTGGCGGCGGCCAGCCCGTACGGTCCGACCCGGGTGCGCCGCAGCGCGGTCAGATGGCCGCCGGAGCCCAGCCCGGCGCCCAGGTCGCGGGCCAGCGCCCGGATGTAGGTGCCCGAGGAGCACACCACGGTGACGTCCAGGTCGAGGACGGGCGTGCCGTCCTCGGCCTTGGTCTCGCGGTGCGCGTGGAGGGTGAAGGACGACACCGTCACCGGCCGCGCCGGGATCTCGAAGTCCTCGCCCTCCCGCGCCCGCGCGTAGGAGCGCTTGCCGTCGATCTTGATGGCGCTGACCTTGGAGGGCACCTGCATGATGTCCCCGGTCAGTGCCGCGATTCCGGACTCGACGGTGGTCAGGGCGGTCCCGGCGACTCCGGAGGAGGAGGTGATCTCCCCCTCGGCGTCGTCCGTGACCGTCGACTGGCCGAGCCGGATCGTCGCCTCGTACTCCTTCTCGGTCAGCGCCAGATGCCCGAGCAGCCGGGTGGCCTTCTCCACGCCGATCACGAGCACGCCCGTGGCCATGGGGTCCAGCGTCCCGGCGTGGCCGACCCGCCGGGTCCCGGCGAAGCGGCGCATCTTGGCCACCACGTCGTGTGAGGTGAAGCCGGCCGGCTTGTCGACGATCACCAGGCCGTCCGGGGCCGTGGAGCGGGCCCTTTCCTTGCGCGTCATGCGTCCGGGGAGCCCTTGCCGTCGGTGCTGTCGGCGCCTGCGGCGCCGGGGCCCTCGGCGGCTTCCTCGGCCTCCTGGGCGGCCTCGCCGGGCTTCCGGTACGGGTCGGCGTCACCGGCGTACGTGGCGCCCGAAGAGGCCTGGCGCACCTGGGCGTCCGCCGCCTTGGCCTTGGCCAGCAGGTCGTCGATCGTCCGGGCGTTGTCCGGCAGGGCGTCCGGGACGAACGTCAGGGACGGGGTGAAGCGCACGCCGGTCTGCCGGCCGACCTCCGTCCGCAGCACGCCCTTGGCGCTCTCCAGGGCCGCCGCGGAGGCCGCCCGCTCCTCGTCGTCACCGAAGACCGTGTAGAAGACGGTCGCCTCCCGCAGGTCACCGGTGACCCGGGTGTCGGTGATCGTGACGTAGCCGAGCCGCGGGTCCTTGATCCGCCGCTGGAGGGTCTCCGCGACCACGACCCGGATGCGGTCAGCCAGCTTGCGTGCCCGCGCGGTGTCGGTCATGCGTCTTCTTCTCTCTTCTTCGGTTCAACAATCGGTGATCGGGGGCGCTCACCCGTCCGGGCGGCCACGCGGTCGGGACGGTCACGCGGTCAAGCAGCCGTGCGGTCATGCGTCACTCATCGTGAGCGCCGTGGAACCGGCGGCGCACCGACAGCAACTCCACCTCGGGCCGTGCGGCGACCCAGCGCTCGCAGCGGTCGAGCACGTCCGTGAGGTGGCTCGCGTCCCCGGAGACCACCGCGAGGCCGATCTCGGCCCTGCGGTAGAGGTCCTGATCGCCGACCTCCGCCACGCTCACCGCATAGCGGCGGTGCAGTTCGGCGACGATCGGACGGACGACAGAGCGCTTCTCCTTGAGCGACCGAACGTCGCCGAGGAGCAGGTCGAAGGACAGCGTCCCTACATACATGCGGTCCGGGTCAAGCCACCCGTGGGGCCTTAGGCGTGTGCCTGCTCAGCTGTGCAGACTCCAAAACCGTACACGCAATGGCCGGGGCCGATCGACGGAAATACTTCCGCCGACCGGCCCCGGATGAGCAGCAGCGCGTCAGCCGCGCGGCTTCTCGCGCATCTCGTAGGTGGCGATGACGTCGTCGATCTTGATGTCGTTGTAGCTGCCGAGGTTGATACCGCCCTCGAAGCCTTCGCGAATCTCGGTGACGTCGTCCTTGAAGCGGCGCAGACCCTCGATGTTGAGGTTCTCCGCGATGACCTTGCCGTCGCGGAGGAGGCGCGCCTTGGTGTTCCGCTTGACCTCGCCGGAGCGGATGAGGACACCCGCGATGTTGCCCAGCTTGGACGAACGGAAGACCTCGCGGATCTCCGCCGTACCGAGCTCGACCTCTTCGAACTCCGGCTTCAGCATGCCCTTCAGGGCCGCCTCGATCTCCTCGATCACCTGGTAGATGATCGAGTAGTAGCGGACGTCCACGCCCTCGCGCTCGGCCATCTGCGTGGCACGCCCCTCGGCGCGCACGTTGAAGCCGATGACGATGGCGTCGGAGCCGGTCGCCAGGTCGATGTCGGTCTCGGTGACCGCACCCACGCCGCGGTGCAGCACGCGCAGGTCGACCTCGTCGCCGACGTCGAGCTGGAGCAGCGAGGACTCGAGAGCCTCGACCGAACCGGACGCGTCGCCCTTGATGATGAGGTTGAGCTGCTGCACCTCGCCGGCCTTGAGCACCTTGTCCAGGTCCTCCAGCGAGACCCGGCGGGTCCGCTTGGCGAAGGCCGCGTTGCGCTCGCGCGCCGCGCGCTTCTCGGCGATCTGGCGGGCGGTGCGGTCCTCGTCGACGACGAGGAAGTTGTCGCCCGCGCCCGGGACGTTGGTGAGACCGAGCACCAGGACCGGGGTCGAGGGACCAGCCTCCTCCAGGGCGTTGCCGTTGTCGTCGAGCATCGCCCGGACGCGGCCGTACGCGTCGCCGGCGACCATCGTGTCGCCGACCCGCAGGGTGCCGCGCTGGACCAGCACGGTGGCCACGGCGCCGCGGCCGCGGTCCAGGTGCGCCTCGATCGCGATGCCCTGCGCGTCCTGGACGGGGTTGGCCCGCAGGTCGAGCGAGGCGTCGGCGGTGAGGACGACGGCCTCCAGGAGGCTGTCGATGTGCAGACCCTGCTTGGCGGAGATGTCGACGAACATGGTGTCGCCGCCGTACTCCTCGGCCACCAGGCCGTACTCGGTCAGCTGACCGCGCACCTTGGTCGGGTCCGCGCCCTCGACGTCGATCTTGTTGACCGCGACCACGATCGGCACATCCGCCGCCTTGGCGTGGTTCAGCGCCTCGACCGTCTGGGGCATCACACCGTCGTTGGCCGCCACCACGAGGATCGCGATGTCGGTCGACTTGGCACCGCGGGCACGCATGGCGGTGAACGCCTCGTGACCCGGGGTGTCAATGAAGGTGATCTTCCGGTCGTCGCCGTTGACCTCGGTGGTGACCTGGTACGCACCGATGTGCTGGGTGATGCCACCGGCCTCGCCCGCGATGACGTTCGTCTTGCGGATCGCGTCCAGCAGTCGGGTCTTACCGTGGTCGACGTGACCCATGACGGTCACGACCGGCGGACGGGAGACGAGCGCTTCCTCGCCGCCCTCGTTCTCGCCGAACTCGATGTCGAAGGACTCGAGAAGCTCGCGGTCCTCCTCCTCCGGGCTGACGATCTCGATGTTGTAGTTCATCTCGTCGGCGAGGAGCTGAAGCGTCTCGTCGGAGACGGACTGCGTCGCGGTGACCATCTCGCCCAGGTTGAACATCACCTGGACCAGGGACGCCGGGTTGGCGTTGATCTTCTCCGCGAAGTCGGTGAGCGAGGCACCCCGCGACAGCCGGACCGTCTGGCCGTTGCCGCGCGGCAGCATCACGCCGCCGATGGACGGGGCCTGCATGGCCTCGTACTCCTGGCGACGCTGCCGCTTCGACTTGCGGCCACGACGCGCCGGACCGCCGGGACGGCCGAAGGCGCCCTGCGTGCCACCACGGCCACCGGGACCGCCGGGACGGCCGCCGAAGCCGGGACGGCCACCGCCGCCACCGAAGCCGCCGCCACCGCCGCCACCGGGACCAGCCGGACGGCCGGCGAAGCCGGGACGGCCACCGCCGCCACCGCCACCACCGGGACGGCCGGCGAAGCCGCCGCCGCCCGGACGACCGCCGCCGCCACCACCGGGGCGACCGGCACCGCCGGGACCGCGACCGCCGCCACCGGGGCCCGGACGCGGGCCCGCGGCGGGACGCTGCGGCATCATGCCCGGGTTGGGACGGGGGCCACCGGGGCCACCGCCGGGACGCGGGCCACCGCCCTGCGCGCCCTGCGGACGCGGCATCCCGCCCGGGGTGGGACGGGGGCCGCCACCGTGACCGCCGGGGCCGCCGCCGGGACGGGGACCGCCACCCTGGCCGCCCTGCGGACGCGGGCCGGCGCCGCCCTGGCCGCCGGGGCGCGGGGCACCGCCGGGACGGGGCGCCTGGGGGCGCGCCATGCCGGTGGAGCCGCCGGAAGTGAAGGGGTTGTTGCCCGGACGCGGACCGGCCGGACGGGGACCGCCCGGACGCGGGGCGCGCTCGCCACCGGGGCGCGGAGCGCCGCCGGGACGCCCGCCCTGGCCCTGGTCACGGCCCTGTCCCGGGCCGCCCGGACGGGAGCCGGGGCGCGGGCCGGGAGCGGCGCCGGGCCTGGCCTGGCCGCCCGGCTTGGCGCCGGTGGGCCGGGGCGCCGCCGGGGCCGGCGACGGCGGGGCGGTGAACTCGGGCTGAGCCGGAGCCGCGGGCTGGGCCGGGGCCGGCTTGGGGCCGGGGGTCGGCCGCGCGCCAGGGGCGCCAGGGGCACCGGCGGTGGGCCGCGGGCCCGGGGTGGGCGCCGACGGCATGGTCTTGGGCCCCTCGGCCACGACCGGCTTGGGGCCGGGCATCGGGGGCTTGGGGCCAGCGGGACGTGCCGCCGACGCCGGAGTGGGCGCGGACGGCTTGGCGGGCGCCGCCTTGCGCGGCGCCGAGGGCTTGCCAGCGGCCCGGCCGGAGCCGCCCTGCTGGAAAGCGTCAGTCAATTTGCGAACAACCGGCGCTTCGATCGTCGAAGACGCCGAACGGACGAATTCGCCAAGTTCTTGGAGCTTGGCCATGACGACCTTGCTCTCTACTCCGAACTCCTTGGCGAGTTCGTATACCCGGACCTTAGCCACTTCGCTCCTTCTGGTCCGGGGTGGTCGTCCGCCGGACCGTCGCTACTTCATGGGCGTACTCATCGCGTACTCATCGAGTGCTCATCGCAATCTCGACCTACTTCCGACTCGCGAGGTACCTGACCGCACGGTGTCCCGTGCCGTTCTTGCAACTTCTTACTGCGCCGCTGCCTGCTCGGCGTGCTCGACGTAGCGGCGCAGTGCCGTGGTGTCGAGCGGCCCCGGCCCCCTGAAGGCCCGAGGAAGAGCCCGGCGGCGAACCGCCAGGTCGAGGCAGACCCGTGTGAGGTGTACATAAGCACCCCGGCCGGGCAGCGTACCGCGCCGGTCGGGGACGCAAACGCCCTCGGCCGTCACGATCCGCAACAGTTCGTCCTTGGCCGCCCGCTCCCGGCAACCCACACAGGTCCTCTCAGGGCATGCGCCAGCACGCGCGCGGCCAGACACTGCTTAAGTCTACCTCCCTGAGCCGACCTCACCCCTTGGGGGATGTGATCGAACAGTCAGATGTTTTCGGCTGAATCCTCGGGGGCCATCCCGTGAATCAGCCTTGATCGGCTGGTTGTTCCGTGTCGGGCCGGATGTCGATCCGCCAGCCCGTGAGCCGGGCGGCCAGCCGGGCGTTCTGCCCTTCCTTCCCGATCGCGAGGGAGAGCTGGTAGTCCGGCACGGTGACGCGCGCGGAGCGCGCCGCCAGATCCACCACCTCGACCTTGCTCACCCGAGCCGGTGACAGCGCGTGCGCCACCAGCTCCGCCGGGTCGTCGGACCAGTCCACGATGTCGATCTTCTCGCCGTGCAGCTCGGCCATCACGCTGCGGACCCGGCCGCCCATCGGGCCGATGCACGCGCCCTTGGCGTTCAGGCCCGATCGGGTGGACCGAACGGCGATCTTGGTGCGGTGGCCGGCCTCGCGCGCGATCGCCGCGATCTCCACCGAGCCGTCCGCGATCTCCGGCACCTCGAGCGCGAAGAGCTTCTTCACCAGGTTCGGGTGGGTGCGCGACAGGGTGACGGACGGGCCGCGCACCCCCTTGACCACTCGTACGACATACGAGCGCAGCCGGGTGCCGTGCGCGTAGTCCTCGCCCGGGACCTGCTCCTGCACCGGCAGGATCGCCTCGAGCCTGCCGATGTCCACCAGAACGTTCTTCGGGTCCTTGCCCTGCTGGACGACGCCGGTGACGACATCGCCCTCCCGCCCCGCGTACTCGCCGAAGGTGATCTCCTCCTCGGCGTCCCGCAGCCGCTGAAGGATGACCTGCTTGGCGGTCATCGCGGCGATCCGGCCGAAGCCGGAGGGGGTGTCGTCGAACTCCCTGGGCTCCTCGCCCTCCGCCAGGTCCTCGGCGTCCTCCCTGGCCCACACCGTCACATGGCCGGTGGCCCGGTCCAGCTCCACACGGGCCCGGCGGCGGCTCCCCTCCGTGCGGTGGTAGGCGATGAGGAGGGCCGACTCGATCGCCTCGACCAGCAGGTCGAACGAGATCTCCTTCTCCCGAACCAGACCCCGCAGGGCACTCATGTCGATGTCCACGGCTACGCCTCCTCCTTGCTCTCGTCGTTGCTCGCGTCGCTCTCGCCCGCGGCCTTGTCGGCGGGCTTGCGGTTGAACTCGATCTCCACGCGCGCCTTGGAGATCTCCTTGAAGGCCAGCCGCCGGGCCGTGGGTCTGCGCCCCTTCACGCCCGGCACCTCCACGTCCAGCCCCTCGTCGTCCACCGCGGTGATCCGCGCGACGAGCTCGCCGCCCTCCGCCAGCCGCGCCTTGATCAGCCGGCCGGTGGCCCGGCGGTAGTGGCGCGGCTCGGTCAGGGGGCGGTCGGCGCCGGGAGAGGTGACTTCCAGGACGTACGGGTGCTGGCCCATCGCATCGGCGTCGTCGAGCGTCTGCGAGACCGCCCGGCTCAGCTCCGCGCACGCGTCCAGCTGCACGCCGTCGTCGGAGTCCACCACGATACGGAGCACGCGCCGCTTCCCGGCCGGTGTCACCTCGACCTCTTCCAGATCCAGGTCCCGCGCGCTGACCAGCGGTTCCAGCAGTCCGCGCAGCCTCTCGCTCTGGGTGGTGCTCATCCGGGTGACTCCTCGGCCGCGTGTGCTGTTGTGGGAAGGTCGCGTGTCAGGTCAAAGCCTATCCGTTCCGGCGGCCGACTGACGATTCGGTGGCTGGTGCCCGGCGGTCGGCCCGCGCGCGGGTACGCTCGCCTGCTGTGATCACCAACGGCGGCCGGGACCGGTCGCAGCCCGGAAAGAGGAACGTGACGATCACGACCCCCTCACCCCACCCGCGCCCTTCCGGCGCGCCCCTGCCCTCCGACGCGCCCCCGCGCCCTTCCGGCGTGCTCTCCTTTGGCCCGCTCTCCTTTGGCCGATTCTCGTCTGGTCGGCGGAACCTTCTGCTGGGCGGCGGCGCGGCGGCGGGCGCCGCGCTGCTGGCCGGCTGCTCGGGCGACTCCGGGTCCCGGCCCGACGCGTCCGGCTCCCGGTCGGACGAGGAGCGGCTGCGGACCCGGGGCGCGCGCGACTCCGCCGCGCTCCTGGCACGCTACGACGCGACCGCGGACGTGCATCCGAGGCTGGCGGACCGGCTGGGGCCGCTGCGCGAGGAGACCGCCCGCCACCTGGAGGCCTTCCGCTCGGCCGACCGGCCCGCGTCTGCCTCCGCGTCTGCGTCTCCCTCTGCTTCTGCCTCTGGGGGCAAGGCGCGTGCCGCGGACGTGCCGAAGGACGAGAAGCAGGCCCTGACGGCACTCGCCCGCGCCGAGCGCCGCACCGCCGACGCCCGCACGGCCGCCCTCCGCGACGCCCCTCCCGAGCTGGCCCGCCTCCTGGCCTCGGTCGCCGCCTGCGGCGCCGCCCACGCGTACCTCCTCACGGCGGGCGGCTCATGACCCCGGCCGCCTCCACACCGATCGGCGGCACGCGCCGCCGCGGAAGGGGACTGACATGACCGCCTCGACGGCCCGCGCGCGCCGCGGGGCACGCGCTCTCGCGCTGGAGGCCACGCAGGCGGCGCTCGCCGCCGAGCACGCCGCCGTCTACGGATACGGCGTGGTCGGCGGGCGGATCGGCGACGACCGGCTCCAGGAGGCGCGGGACGGGTACGCCGCGCACCGGGCGCGGCGGGACGCGCTCGCGCGCACGGTGCGCGACCTGGGCGGCACGCCCGAGGGCGCGGCGCCCGCGTACGCGCTGCCGTTCGCGGTGCCGGACGCCGCGGCCGCGGTGCGGCTCGCGGCGGAGCTGGAGAGCCGGGTGGCCGCCGTCTACGCCGATCTGGTCCGGGCCGCCGAGGGCGCCCTGCGCCGCGAGGCGGCCGGGGCGCTGCGTGAGGCGGCGGTCCGGGCGGTGCGCTGGCGGGGCAGCGGCGTAGCCTTCCCTGGGCTCGCCGAACGCGCCGCCGCGGCAAGTCCGTCGGCGACGCCGAGCGGTGCCGCGGACGAGTTGTGACGGTCGGCCACGACTGTTGGATCATGGTGTGCCCGGTGGGCGGACGGACGGGTGCGGCGGCAGACCGCGCGCGAAACGTATGAAGATGAGATGAAGGGGACAGCTCGGCGATGGCATCGGCACCGCAGCCCGGAGGCCCTGAAGCGGCCCCCATCACCCTGCCGCAGCGGCTGCTGGACTCGCTGAGCAACGACCCCGAGAGCCCGGGCCGCGCCTGGCTGGCCCGGCTGCCCGAGCTGGTCGCGCGGCGGCTGCACGACTGGGAGCTGACGCTGGAGCGGGTGCCGAGCCCGGGCGGCCGCAGCAGCCTGATCGCGCTCGTACGGCAGGCCGACGGCACCCCCGCGGCGCTGAAGTTCCCCTCTCCGGGCTCGCACGCGGAGCAGCAGCGGGCCGCGCTGGCGCACTGGAACGGCTGGGGCGCGGCGCAGCTGCTGCGCGCCGACCCGGAGGACGGCGCGCTGCTGCTGGAGCGCCTGCACAGCGCGGTGTCGCTGCGCTCGCTGCCCGAGGCCAAGGCGCTGCTGGAGGCGGCGGGCACGATGCGCCGGCTGTGGGTGCCGCCCGCTGAGGGGCACCCTTTCGCCTCGGTCGCGGACCGGACCGGCGCGGGGGTCGAGACGCTGCGGCTGATCGCCGCGGGGACCTGGGCGGCGGACGCGCGGCCGCTGCTCGACGAGGCGCTTGAGCGGCGCGCCGAGCTGTCCGGGCAGGCGCCCGAACACGTCCTGCTGCACGGCGACTTCCGGCAGGGGAAAGTGCTGGCCGGGGAGCGCGCGCCGTGGCTGGCGGTCGGGCCCGCGCCGCTTGTCGGCGAGCGGGCGTACGACCTGGCGCAGCTGGTGCTCGACCGCTTTGAGGACCTGGCCGCCGGGTCGGGACCGGCCGCGGCCGTGCGGCGGCGGGTCGCGAAGCTGGCGGACTCCCTGGACGTCGACCGGGAGCGGCTGCGGGGGTGGACGCTGTTCCGGGCGGTCGAGGCGGGGCTGCGGCATGCGGCGGTCGGCGACAGGCGGCGGGGTGAACTGCTGCTGGAGTTCGCGGGCTGGCTGTAGGCCACGGCTCGCCTCGCGGCGGCGCCGGGCCGTGTCCCGGATCTTTCCCCCCACCCCGCCCGCTGCCACGTGGGAGGCTCCGCCCCAGACCCCGGGGCCCAGGGGCGAAGCCCCTCGCAGGACCGCCCGGCGCCCCCTGGACCGCGCCCCCGGCTACTGCTGCGGGGACGCCCCGCACCGGCCCGCCCAGGGCCGATCCGGCGGCCGACGCGGCAGGGGGCCGAAGCGGAGCCCCCGGCGCGCCCGCCGGGCGCTGCGGGGGTACCCCGCACCAGCCGCCGAGGGAAGATCCGGCCCGACGGCGCGGGCGGCACGGGCCGACGCGCGCCGCCCCGGGCCGTGCGTCGGCCGGGGCGGGGCGGGGGGCCAGGGGTTCGTCAGGCGGTGAGGCGGGAGAGGGCCTCGTCTACGGGGAGTTCCTCGCGCTCGCCCGTGCGGCGGTCCTTGAGCTCCACCACGCCGTCCTTGGCGCCGCGGCCGACGATCAGGATCGTCGGCACGCCGATCAGCTCGGCGTCGGTGAACTTCACGCCCGGGGAGACGCTCGCGCGGTCGTCGACCAGGACGCGGACGCCCGCCGCACCCAGCTTGTCCGCGAGGTCCAGGGCCAGCTCGGTCTGGAGCGCCTTGCCCGCCGCGACGATGTGGACGTCGGCCGGGGCGACCTCGCGGGGCCAGCACAGCCCGGACTCGTCGTGGGTCTGCTCGGCGAGCGCGGCCACGGCGCGCGAGACGCCGATGCCGTAGGAGCCCATGGTGACCCGGACCGGCTTGCCGTTCTGGCCGAGCACGTCGAGCTGGAAGGTGTCGGCGTACTTCCGGCCGAGCTGGAAGATGTGGCCGATCTCGATGGCCCGGTCGAGCTGGATGCCCGCGCCGCACTGGGGGCAGGGGTCGCCGGGCTCGACCACCACGACGTCCAGGTACTGGTCGACCTCGAAGTCCCGTCCGCAGACGACGTTGCGCGCGTGCTTGCCGGGCTTGTTGGCACCGGTCACCCAGGAGGTGCCGGGGGCGACGCGCGGGTCGGCGAGGTAGCGGAAGGAGGTGCCGGCCAGGCCCTGCGGGCCGATGTAGCCGCGCACCAGGTCGGGGCGGTCGGAGAAGTCCTCGGCGGTGACGACCTCGACCTCGGCGGGGGCGAGGTGCTCGGCGAGCTTGCCGAGGTCGACCTCGCGGTCGCCGGGGACGCCCACCGCGGTGATCTCGCCGTCGACCTTGACCAGGAGGTTCTTCAGGGTGGCGGAGGCCGGGACGTCCAGGAACTCGGCGAGGGTGTCGATGGTGGGGGTGTCGGGGGTGTCCAGCTCCTCGACCGGGCCGTGCTCGACGCCCTCGACGGGGGTGACGGCCACGCTGACGGCCTCGGTGTTGGCGGCGTAGTCGCAGTTCGGACAGTCCACGAAGGTGTCCTCGCCGGCCGCGGCCGGGGCCAGGAACTCCTCAGAGGCCGAGCCGCCCATCGCGCCGGAGATCGCGGAGACGATGCGGTAGTCGAGGCCGAGGCGGGCGAAGATCCGCTGGTAGGCCTGGCGGTGCAGCCGGTAGGACTCGGCCAGCCCCTCGTCGGTGGTGTCGAAGGAGTACGAGTCCTTCATCTGGAACTCGCGGCCGCGCAGCACACCGGAGCGCGGGCGGGCCTCGTCCCGGTACTTGGTCTGGATCTGGTAGAGGATCACGGGCAGGTCCTTGTAGGACGTGCACTGGTCCTTGACCGTCTGGGTGAAGATCTCCTCGTGGGTCGGGCCGAGGAGGTAGTCGGCGCCCTTGCGGTCCTTGATCCGGAACAGCAGGTCGCCGTACTCGTCCCAGCGGCCGCTGGCCTCGTACGGCTCGCGGGGCAGCAGGGCGGGCAGGAGGACCTCCTGGGCGCCGATGGCGTCCATCTCCTCGCGGACGATCCGCTCCACGTTCTCCAGGACCTTCTTGCCGATGGGCAGCCAGGTCCAGATGCCCGCGGAGGTGCGGCGGACATAGCCGGCGCGGACGAGCAGCTTATGGCTGGCGGTCTCGGCATCGGCCGGGTCCTCGCGCAGCGTCTTCAACATCGACTTGGACATGCGCTGGACGTGGGCCATGGTTCTTCTCCTGCGTACGAGATGGGATGACCAGGAGATTAGCCGCTGCCGCTGTGCGGCGGGAAATGAACGCCGGGGCGGCGTCAGCGGCGCAGCGGGAGCGGGGCGCCCATGACCGCGTAGGGGGTCGGCGCGCTCGGGAAGAGCACCGGGCGGGCGAGGTCGCGGTAGCCGAGGGCGCGGTAGAGGTGGCGGGCCGGGCTCTCGACGTCGATCGCGGAGAGGATGGAGCGCGGCTGGAGCGATCCGTCGGTGATGGTGGTGATCAGTGACCGGCCGATGCCGTGCTGCTGGTAGTCGGGGTGGACATGCAGCTCGGTGATGACGAAGGAGTCGTCCAGCCAGCCCTCGTGGCCGGTGTCGCGCAGATACGGCTCGACGACGGTGGACCACCAGTGCGTGCGGTCGTTGGGCATGCCGTAGACGAAGCCGACGAGGTGTCCGGAGCGGGTGGTGGCGCCCAGCGCGCGGGCACCGGGGCTGGTGAGATGGCGCAGCACGATGTGGCGCCGTACGCCGATCTCCTCGACGGTGAGCCCGAAGGCGACCGCCTGCACGGCGAGGGCCTCGTCCACGCGCGCGGCGAGATCGAGCGGCCCGACGACGACGCCGTGCGGGTCGGGTGGCCCTTCGCCAGGTAGATGCAGCATGGGCGGCACCCTACTGGGCCGTCGATCAGTTCAGAACGGCACACTCGTTCAGAACAGCACGCTCATGAACGCGCCGACCTCCTGGAAGCCGACGCGGCGGTAGGCGGCGCGGGCCGCCGTGTTGAAGTCGTTGACGTACAGGCTGACGACTGGCGCGACCTCGCTCAGCGCATAGTGCAGGACGGCGGCCATGCCGGTCTCGGAGAGCCCGCGGCCGCGGTATTCGGGGGCGACCCAGACGCCCTGGATCTGGCAGGCGTGGTGGGTGGCGGCGCCGATCTCGGCCTTGAAGACCACCCGGCCGTTCTCGATGCGGGCGAAGGACCGGCCGGTGGCGACGAGCTCGGCGACCCGGGCCTGGTAGAGCAGCCCGCCGTCGCCGGCGAGCGGCGAGACGCCGACCTCTTCGGTGAACATCGCCACGCACGCCGGCATGATCACATCCATTTCGTCCCTGCGGACGCGGCGCACCAGCGGGTCGGGCGGGATGTTCGCGGGCATGGCGGTGGTGGCCATGAGCGGCTGGTGGGCGCGGACGTCGCGGGCCGGGCCCCAGGTGGGCTCGAGCAGCGACCAGAGCTCCGCGGTGGTGTCGGCGGGGCCGACGATGGAGGAGCAGCGGCGGCCCGCCCGGCGGGCGCGCTCGGCGAAGCCGCGTACGGCCTCAGGGGTGGCGCAGATGGGGACGAGGTTGGCCCCGGCGTAGCAGAGCGATTCGAGCCGGCCACCGGTGTACCAGCCCCACATCTCGCCGCCGAGCCGCCACGGGTCGAGGCCGGCGACCTGGACCCGGGCGGCGACGAAGGCGTTGGAGACCGGGTCGCGGTCCAGGACCGCGAGGGCCGCGCCGAGCTCATGGGGCTCGAGCACCCTGGTGGTGGACGTCGTCAGCACGTGTCGGATTGCCTCACCGGTTGCGGCCGAGGGCCAGAAGATTCGATTCTCCGCACTGTACCCCGGGGGACACGCCGACCACCGCCCGCGTTCACCGGCGGGGCCGTGGTGCGCGCGGGCGGTGGGAGCGGGGGTCAGCCGGTGACGGAGACCTGGGGCTCGCCGGAGGCGACGCCGTCCTTCTCCATCTGCTCGGCGATCTTCATGGCCTCGTCGATCAGGGTCTCCACGATCTTCGACTCGGGCACCGTCTTGATCACCTCGCCCTTGACGAAGATCTGGCCCTTGCCGTTGCCCGAGGCCACGCCGAGATCCGCCTCGCGCGCCTCACCGGGGCCGTTGACCACACACCCCATCACGGCGACCCGCAGCGGCACCTCCATGCCGTCCAGGCCGGCCGTGACCTCGTCCGCCAGCTTGTACACATCCACCTGCGCGCGGCCGCACGACGGGCACGACACGATCTCCAGCCGCCGCTGCCGCAGATTCAGCGACTCCAGGATCTGGATGCCGACCTTGATCTCCTCCACGGGAGGCGCCGACAGCGACACCCGGATGGTGTCCCCGATCCCCTCGCTCAGCAGCGCGCCGAACGCGACCGCCGACTTGATCGTCCCCTGGAACGCGGGGCCGGCCTCGGTGACGCCGAGGTGCAGCGGGTAGTCGCACTGCGCCGCCAGCTGCCGGTACGCGTTGACCATCACCACCGGGTCGTTGTGCTTCACCGAGATCTTGATGTCCCGGAACCCGTGCTCCTCGAACAGCGAGCACTCCCACAGCGCGGACTCCACCAGCGCCTCGGGCGTGGCCTTGCCGTACTTCGCCAGCAGCCGCTTGTCCAGCGACCCCGCGTTCACGCCGATCCGGATCGGCACCCCCGCCTCCGACGCGGCCTTCGCGATCTCCTTGACCTTGTCGTCGAACTGCCGGATGTTCCCCGGATTCACCCGCACCGCCGCACACCCGGCGTCGATCGCGGCGAATACGTACTTCGGCTGGAAATGAATATCCGCGATCACCGGGATCTGCGACTTCTTCGCGATCACCGGCAGCGCGTCCGCGTCGTCCTGCGACGGACAGGCCACCCGCACGATCTGGCACCCCGAGGCCGTCAGCTCCGCGATCTGCTGAAGCGTCGCCCCGATGTCGGCGGTCACCGTCGTCGTCATGGACTGCACCGACACCGGCGCGTCCCCGCCCACCGCCACGGATCCGACCTGGATCTTCCGGCTGACTCTGCGGTCGGCGAGCTTGATCGGAACGGACGGCATTCCCAGCGAAATGGCTGTCATCTGGCGAGCAACCCCAAGGTCATGAATGAAGGTCCCGAGATCGGCGGGCTCCGGTGTCCGAGGTTACGGCACCACGCCCGGGCCAAGCACATTCCGGCCCCGAAGTCCATCAAATGGTGAACTTCGGGGCATTTCTCATCATCAGGAAATTTTCACTGGATTCACCACATCGGCCACCAAGACCAACAGGGTGAAGCAGATGAACACTCCGGCGATCACATAGGCGACCGGCATCATCTTGGCCACGTCGAACGGCCCCGGGTCGGGCCGGCGGACCAGCCGGGCGGTGTGTCGCCGCACGCCCTCCCAGATCGCGCCCGCGATGTGCCCGCCGTCCAGCGGCAGCAGCGGCAGCATGTTGAACAGGAAGAGCGAGAGGTTGAAGCCGGCCACCAGGAACAGCATGGTGGCGACCCGCTGGGAGGCCGGGATGTCCAGGTTGGCGACCTCCCCGCCGACCCTCGCCGCGCCGACGACGCCCATCGGGGAGTCGGCCTTGCGCTCACCGTCACCGAAGGCCGCGTTCCACAGGTCGGGAATCTTCGAGGGCAGGGCGATCAGCGAGTCGATGCCGTCCTCGACCATGTTGCCCATGCGGTCCACCGACTGGCCGAAGGACTGCTTGACCACGCCGCTGGCCGGGGTGAAGCCGAGGAAGCCCGCGGAGACGTACTGCCCCTCCACATAGCCGCCGTTCCCGTCCGACTTGGCGACCTGGTTCTTGATGAGCACCGCGTGCAGATCCTTGCGGGCGCCGTCGCGCTCGACGGTGATCGTCGCGGGGCCGATGGTCTTGCGAATGTGCTGCTGGAGGCTGCTCCAGTCCGAGGTCGGCTCGCCGTTGAAGGCGACGATCTTGTCGCGGGACCGCAGCCCCGCGGCGTTGGCCGGGGAGTCCTTGGCGGCCTTGGGGCACTTGTCGGTCGAGGACGAGGCCGGAACCACGCACTTCTGGACGGTGCCCACGGTGGTGGTCTGGGTGTTGACGCCGAAGCTCATCATCACGCCGAGGAAGATCACCACGGCGAGCACCAGATTCATGAACGGACCGGCGAACATCACGATCACGCGCTTCCACGGCTTGCGCGTGTAGAACATCCGGGTCTCGTCGCCGGGCTTCAGCTCCTCGTACGCGGCCGACCGGGCGTCCTCGATCATGCTGCGCCACGGCGAGGTGGAGCGCGCGGTTATCTTCCCGTCGTCACCGGGCGGGAACATCCCGATCATGCGGATATAGCCGCCGAGCGGGACCGCCTTGACTCCGTACTCCGTCTCCCCCTTCTTCCGGGAGAAGATCGTCGGGCCGAAGCCGACCATGTACTGCGGCACCCGGATACCGAAGAGCTTGGCCGTGGAGAGATGGCCGAGCTCGTGCCAGGCGATCGAGAAGAGCAGTCCGAGGACGAATACGACGATGCCGAGAATGGTCATCATCAGTGTCGTCATGCGTGAGCCTCCGGTGTCGCGTTCGCCGAGCGGGCGGCGAGTTCACGGGCGCGGGCGCGGGCCCACTCCTCGGCCTGGAGGACGTCCTCCACCGTGAGCCGGGTTCCCGCAGAGGGGGTGCCGTGTTCGGCCACCACTTGGGCGACCGTATCGACGATTCCGTTGAAGGGCAGCTTCCGGGCGAGAAAGGCGTCCACGCACTCCTCGTTCGCCGCGTTGAAGACGGCCGGCACGGTGCCGCCGAGCGCTCCGACGTGGCGGGAGAGGCCGATCGAGGGAAACGCGTCGTTGTCCAGCGGGAAGAATTCCCAGGTGTGCGCCTTGGTCCAGTCGCAGCCGGGCGCGGCGTCCGGCACCCGGTCCGGCCAGCCGAGACCGAGCGCGATCGGCATCCGCATATCGGGCGGACTCGCCTGCGCCAGCGTGGAACCGTCAATGAACTCGACCATCGAGTGGATATACGACTGCGGGTGGACCACAACCTCAATCCGGTCGAAGGGAATGTCGTAGAGCAGATGCGCCTCGATGACCTCCAGCCCCTTGTTGACCAGGGTCGCGGAGTTGATTGTGATCACCGGGCCCATGTCCCAGGTGGGGTGGGCCAGCGCCTGCTCGGGCGTGACCTCGGTCAGCTCCTGCTTCGTACGCCCCCGGAACGGCCCGCCGGACGCGGTCACCACCAGCTTGCGGACCTCCTGCCGGGTGCCGCCGAGCAGCGCCTGGAAGAGGGCGGAGTGCTCGGAGTCGACCGGCACGATCTGCCCGGGCTTGGCCAGGGCCTTGACCAGCGGGCCGCCGACGATCAGCGACTCCTTGTTGGCCAGCGCGAGCACCCGGCCCGCCTCGAGGGCGGCGAGGGTGGGCGCCAGGCCGATGGAGCCGGTGATGCCGTTGAGCACGGTGTCGCACTCGGAGCGGGCCAGCTCGGTGGCCGCGTCGGGCCCCGCCACGACCTCCGGCTGCCGCTCCCCCGCCCCGTACAGCGCGGCCAGCGCCTCGCGCACCTCGGGCACGGCCTCCGGCCGGGCCACCGCGACGGTCCGCACCCCGAGCCGGTGGGCCTGCTCGGCGAGCAGCCCCGCCCGCCCGCCGGCGGCGGACAGCCCGGTCACCCGGAAGCGGTCGGGGTTGCGCAGCACCACGTCGATGGCCTGGGTGCCCACCGATCCGGTGGAGCCGAGGATCACGACGTCGCGCGGGCCTCCGGTGGCGGCGGTGGCCGCCGGAAAGCGGAGGTGCGGGTCAGCGAGGGAATCCGTCATTGCCCCATTGTTGCCCTAGCCCCTCTCTGCGCCTAAACCGGCGCCGCTCTCGCGGGCCTGGTTGCTCGCCGTGAGGGTCGCTCAATTGATGGTTGCGCCCGGATGGGGGACCCGGGCGCAACTACGGGCCCGGGGCCGCCGGGTCAGACGCGTCTGTGGACGTTTTCCTTGGTGGGCGGGCCCGGCGTGGCGTCGGCGATCCAGGGGCCGTCGCCGCTGGGGTCGAGCACGCCTTCCTCCAGCCAGGCGTACGAGCCCGCCAGGACGCCCGAGACGACCTTGCGGTCGAGCTCGTCGGTGTTGGTCCACAGCCGGGAGAAGAGCTCCTCGGCGCGGATTCGCGCCTGCCGGCAGAAGACGTCGGCCAGCTGGTACGCCTCGACGCCGTGGTCGCCCGTGGTGCGCAGCATCTCCGCCCGTACGCAGGCGGCGCTCATGGCGAACAGCTCCGCGCCGATGTCGACGATCCGGCCGAGGAAGCCCTGCTTGGTCTCCATCCGGCCCTGCCAGCGGGACATGGCGTAGAAGGTGGAGCGGGCGAGCTTGCGCGCCGAGCGCTCGACATAGCGCAGGTGCGGGGAGAGGTCGCGGTGGCGCGGCGGGTGGAACTCGGCGTACGCGCGCGGGAGCTGGCCGGCGCCGGTGACCAGGCCCGGCAGCCAGCGGGCGTAGAAGCCGCCGGCCTTGGCGGCCGCCCTGCCCTTGTCGGACAGGGACTTGTCCGGGTCGATGAGGTCGCCCGCCACGGACAGATGGGCGTCCACGGCCTCGCGGGCGATCAGCAGGTGCATGATCTCCGTCGAGCCCTCGAAGATGCGGTTGATGCGCAGGTCGCGGAGCATCTGCTCGGCCGGGACGGCCCGCTCGCCGCGGGCGGCGAGCGAGGCGGCGGTCTCGAAGCCGCGGCCGCCGCGGATCTGGACCAGCTCGTCGGCCATCAGCCAGGCCATCTCGCTGCCGTAGAGCTTGGCCAGCGCCGCCTCGATACGGATGTCGTTGCGGTCCTCGTCGGCCATCTGGGAGGCGAGGTCGATGACGGCCTCCAGGGCGAAGGTGGTCGCCGCGATGAAGGAGATCTTGGTGCCGACGGCCTCGTGGCGGGCGATCGGCTTGCCCCACTGCTCGCGGGCCGCGGACCACTCACGGGCGATCTTCAGACACCACTTCCCGGAGCCCGCGCACATCGCGGGCAGCGAGAGCCGGCCGGTGTTGAGCGTGGTCAGGGCGATCTTGAGCCCGGCACCCTCCGGGCCGATGCGGTTGGCGGCGGGGACCCGGACCCGGTGGAAGCGGGTCACTCCGTTCTCCAGGCCGCGCAGGCCCATGAAGGCGTTGCGGTTCTCGACGGTGACGCCCGCGGAGGCCGTCTCGACGACGAAGGCGGTGATGCCGCCCTTGTGGCCCTCGGACGCGGGGACGCGGGCCATGACCACGAGGAGGTCGGCGACCACGCCGTTGGTCGTCCACAGCTTCACTCCGTCGAGGATGTAGTGGTCCCCGTCGGGCACGGCGGTGGTGGCCAGCCGGGCCGGGTCGGAACCCACATCCGGCTCGGTGAGCAGGAACGCCGAGATGTCGGTACGCGCGCAGCGGGGCAGGAAGGCGTCCTTCTGCTCCTGGGTGCCGAACAGCTTGAGCGGCTGCGGCACACCGATCGACTGGTGGGCGGAGAGCAGCGCGCCGATGGCCGGGCTCACCGAGCTGACCAGGGCCAGTGCCTTGTTGTAGTAGACCTGGGTGAGGCCGGCTCCGCCGTACTTGGGGTCGATCTTCATGCCGAGCGCGCCGATCTCCTTGAGGCCCTGGACGGTCTCGTCGGGGATCATGGCCTCGCGCTCGATGCGGGCGGAGTCGATGCTCGTCTCGCAGAACTCGCGCAGCTTCTCGAGGAACTTCTCACCGCGCCGCACATCGTCCGGGGCGGAGGCGGGGTGGGGGTGGATCAGATCGAGCCGGAAGCGGCCGAGGAACAGTTCCTTGGCGAAGCTCGGCTTGTGCCAAACCTGCTCGCGGGCTGCCTCGGCGACCCGGCGCGCCTCGCGCTCGGACACCGGCCTGACGGATGATGCGGTCATCGGTGCTCCCTTGCCGCGAAATGGGCTATCTCGTGACATTACCGGCACGTACGGTGCCAGTGTGCCTCCGGTCGGGCGAGGCGGCAAAGTGTGCGGCACCAGACGGCGGAGTACGGCGGAAAAAGGGGCAGTTGAAGCGCTTCGACTATCTGGACACTGAACGTGGACGGGTCTACTGTCGATCCGCGCAGCCAGCAAAGAGCCGTTCGGCAATTCAGTCGAAGCGCTTCAATGATCCGGACGGAGTCCGCATGGTCACCCTCGCCGAGGTCGCCCGGCACGCCGGAGTCTCCGCCAGCACGGTGAGCTATGTGCTCAGCGGCAAGCGCTCGATCTCGGCCCCCACCCGCGAGCGGGTCGAGCAGAGCATCAAGGAGCTCGGCTACCACCCGAACGCCGGCGCCCGCGCCCTCGCCAGCAGCCGCTCCAACATCATCGCGCTGATGGTGCCGCTGCGGACCGATATGTATGTGCCCGTCATGATGGAGATCGCCATCGCGGTGGCCACCGCCGCCCGCACGCACGGCTATGACGTGCTGCTGCTGACCGGCGAGGAGGGTCCGGCGGCCGTGCGCCGGGTCACCGGCAGCGGGCTCGCCGACGCCATGATCCTGATGGATGTGGAGCTGGAGGACGAGCGGCTGCCGCTGCTGCGGGACGCCCGCCAGCCCACCGTGCTGATCGGGCTGCCCGCCGACACCGTCGGACTGACCTGCGTCGACCTCGACTTCACGGCGACCGGCGCGCTGTGCGCCGACCATCTGGCCGGGCTCGGCCACCGCGAGATCGCCGTGGTCGGCGAGGCGGCGGCGGTGTACGAGCGCCACACCGGCTTCGCGGTACGGACGCTGGAGGGGCTGCGCGGCCGCGCCCACGAGCTGGGCCTGCGCCTGCTGCACCGCCCCTGCGAGGGCAGTTACGAGTCGATGGCCGGGGCGCTGGCCCGGATCTTCGACGAGCGGCCGGGCACCACCGGCTTCGTGGTGCAGAACGAGGCCGCCATCGACCCGCTGCTGAGCCTGCTGCGCCAGCAGGGCCGCGCGGTCCCCGAGGACATCTCGGTACTGGCGATCTGCCCCGACCAGGTGGCCACCCAGGCCTCGGTGCGGCTGACCTCGGTCGCGATCCCCGCGCAGGAGATGGGGCGGCGCGCGGTGGATCTGGTGGTGGCCAAGCTGGAGGGGCACGGCACGGACGAAGTGACCTTGCTGGCACCCGAGTTGACCGTAAGGGCGAGCTCGGGCCCGGCGCCTGCCGCCGCGCCCTGACCCGGCCCCGCTCCCGCCGAAGCCCCCGCTCCCGCCGAAGCCCCCGAAGTCCCCGAAGTCCCGCCCTCGCAGCGTCTCCGAGCCGTACGTCCCCGAAGCGATACGCCAGTAAAGCTCTCACCTCCCGTACGTCCACCGCCGCAACCCGAGGAGCGCCCCGATGAACCCATCGCCGCCGGCCACCACCTCAGCGTCGCTCGCCCAGTCCTCCGTCACCGTCGGCACCTTCAGCGAACGCGACGGCGCGCTGGAGTGGTCCGGGCGGCAGGAGACCGTACGTCTGGAGCCGTGGGGACCCGACGCGGTCCGGGTCCGCGCCCGGCTCGGCGGGCCGCTGCTCGAGAACCTGCCCGGCGCGCTCCTCGACGACCCGCCGAAGGCGGTCCCGAGCATCGCGATCGGAGCCGGGGAGGCATCGCTGACCTGCGGCGCGATCACCGCCCGGATCACCGCGGACGGCATGATCCGGTTCGAGACCACCGAAGGCGGCCGGGAGCTGCTCGCCGAGGAGCGCGCGCACTTCTGGTGGCCGGGGCCGCGGCTGCGCACCGCCACGGGCAACGGCTACCACCGCATCGAGCAGCGCTTCAAGGCGTACGAGGGCGAGCGGCTCTACGGCCTCGGCCAGCACCAGCACGGTCTGCTGGACCAGAAGGGCGCCGTGATCGACCTGGTGCAGCGCAACGCCGAGGTGACGATCCCGGTCCTCACCTCCAGCCGCGGCTACACCCTGCTGTGGAACAACCCGGCCATCGGGCGGGTCGAGCTGGCCGCGACCGGCACCCGCTGGGTCGCCGACAGCGCCCGCCAGATCGACTACTGGATCACGGCCGGGGACCCGGCGGCCGCGCAGCGCCGCTACGCCGAGGCGACCGGACGCGCGCCGATGATGCCGGAGTGGGCGGCGGGCTTCTGGCAGTGCAAGCTGCGCTACCGCGATCAGGAGGAGCTGCTGACCGTGGCCCGCGAGCACAAGCGGCGCGGGCTGCCGATCGACGCGATCGTCTGCGACTTCTTCCACTGGACGCGCCTGGGCGACTGGAAGTTCGACCCGGCCGCGTGGCCCGACCCGGCCGCGATGACGCGGGAACTGGCCGACCTGGGCATCAAGCTGGTGGTCTCGGTGTGGCCTTCGGTCTCCCCGCTGAGCGAGAACCACGACACGCTGGAGCAGCGGGGATTCCTCGTCGGCACCGAGTACGGGCCCACGGCGCACGCCGACTGGCCCGATGTGCGCGCGGGCGAGCGGATCGACGTGGCCTTCTACGACGCGACCCACCCGGAGGCCCGGGAGTTCGTGTGGTCGCGGGTGCGGGAGAACTACCTGGAGCCGTACGGGATCCACGCCTTCTGGCTGGACGCCTGCGAGCCGGAGATCAAGCCCGGCTACCCGGCGAATCTGCGCTACCACGCGGGGCCGGGCCTGGAGGTCGGCAACCTCTACCCGCGCGAGAACGCCCGGGCGTTCCACGAGGGTCTGCGCGCGGCGGGCGAGGAGGAGGTGGTGACGCTCAACCGCTCGGCGTGGGCGGGCAGCCAGCGCTACGGGGCCGCCCTGTGGTCCGGCGACATCGGCACGGACTTCCCGACGCTGCGCCGGCAGATCGCCGCCGGTCTGAACGTCGCCCTCTCCGGCATCCCGTGGTGGAACACCGACATCGGCGGCTTCCACGGCGGGGACCCGGACGACCCGGCGTTCCGCGAGGTGCTGATCCGCTGGTTCCAGTTCGGCGCGCTGTCGCCGATCATGCGGCTGCACGGCTTCCGCGACCCGGGGCTGCCGCTCGGGCCCGGGATGACCGGCGGCCCGAACGAGGTGTGGTCGTACGGCGAGGAGGCCGAGCGGATCCTCGGCGCGTATCTGCGGCTGCGGGAGCGGCTGAAGCCGTATGTGCTGGCGCAGATGCGCACCGCCCATGAGGAGGGGCTGCCGCCCATGCGCCCGCTGTTCCTGGAGTTCCCCGGGGACGAGGCGGCCTGGGGCGTCGCGGACGCCTATCTGCTGGGCCCCGACCTGCTGGTCGCCCCGGTCCTGGAGCCGGGCGCGACCGAGCGGACCGTCCATCTCCCGGCGGGGGCGCGCTGGACGGACGCCTGGACGGGCGAGAGCTGGGAGGGCGGCACCAGGGTGACGGTGCCCGCCCCGCTGGACCGGATCCCGCTGTTCCTGCGGGACGGCGCGCGGCTGCCGGTGCGGGAGCCCTGACGGTCCGTCGTCGGCCCCGCCCTCCCCCGCCCGCCTCAGGTCGCCTCAGGTCGCCTCAGATCGCCTCAGGTCGCCTCAGGTCGCCTCATCAGCGTCTGGGCGTTCCAGCGCCACCTTCGGCAGCCGGCGGGCGAGGGGCGCGGGCAGCCACCAGGCGTGCCTGCCGAGCAGCCGCATGACGGCCGGCACGATCAGACAGCGGATGACCACCGCGTCCAGCAGGACGGCCACCGCGAGCCCCAGCCCGAACTGCTGGAGCATGCGGCTCGGGCTGAGCACGAAGGCGGCGAACACCACGATCATGATGGCGGCCGCCGCCGTGATCACCTTGCCGGTGGCCGCCAGGCCCTCGCGGACCGCGTGGGAGTGGTCCTTCGTCCGCTCCCACTCCTCGTGGATGCGGGAGACGAGGAACACCTCGTAGTCCATGGAGAGGCCGAAGACGATCGCGAAGATCATCACGGGGATGAACGCCTCGACCGGGCCGGGCTGTGCCCCGAACCAGCCGTGCTGGAAGACGAGCGTGATCACGCCCAGCGCGGCGGATATGGACAGCAGGTTGAGCAGCGCGGCCTTCAGCGGGATCAGCAGGGAGCGGAAGACCACCATGAGCAGCAGCGCGGAGAGGCCGACGACGACGGCGACGAACAGCGGCATCCGGTCGGCCACGGAGTCGGCGAAGTCCTGTGCGGCGGCCGTGGACCCGCCCACCAGGTAGTCGGCGCCGGTGCGTTCACCGAGCCCGGGCAGGACGCGGTCGCGCAGCGTGTGGACGAGGTCGGCGGTGCCCTCGTCCTGCGGGGAGGTGCGGGGAAAAGCCAGGACCGTGGAGACGGCGCCGTCCTCGGAGGGCAGCGGCGGTGTGGTGGCGGCGATGCCGTCCGTACGGGCGAGCGTGGTCCGCAGCTCCCGGGCGGCCGCCGCGTCGCCGCGACTCACCACGACCAAGGGTCCGTTGAACCCTGGCCCGAAGCCCTCGGCGAGCAGGTCGTAGGCCCGGCGGCTGGTCGAGGTGGTCGGGTCGGTGCCCGCGTCGGCGAAGCCCAGGCGCAGGGTCAGGGCCGGAGCGGACAGCGCGAGCAGCGCGACGACGGCGGCCAGCAGCGCGGGCAGCGGGCGCCGTTGCACGGCGGCGGCCAGGGCCCGCCAGCGCCGGCCCTCCTCCTTCCCCTTGGCCCGGGCCCGGTCGGCGCGCCGCAGCACCTGGCGCTGGACGCGCCCGCCGAGCACGGCCAGCAGCGCGGGCAGCAGGACCAGGGAGGCCGCCATGGTGACGAGCACGGTCAGCGCGACGGCGAGCGCCACGCCCTGAAGCGCGCCAAGACCCAGGGCGACCAGGCCGAGCAGCGCGATGATGACGGTGCAGCCGGCGAAGAAGACCGTACGGCCGGCGGCGTCCAGCGCGGTCCGGGTGGCGGTGTGCCGGTCGGCGCCGCGGATGAGTTCATGCCGGTAGCGGTAGAAGATCAGGAGCGCGTAGTCCACGCCCACCCCGAGCCCGACGAGCATCATGACGGGCGGGGTGAAGTCGGCGACCGTGAACAGGTGTGAGGCCAGGGCGATCAGACCGATGGCGCCGCCCACCGCGAACACCGCGGTGATCAGCGGCAGCGCCGCCGCCACCAGCGAGCCGAACAGCAGGACGAGGATGACCAGCGCCGCGAGCATGCCCGCGCCCTCCGCGGCGCCGCCCTCCTCCTCCTCGGCGCCGCGCACCGCCTCACCGCCGAGCGCGACCTCCAGGCCCTGTTTCCCGGCGGCCTTGGCGGTGTCGATGATCCGGGTGACGTCCCCCTTGGGCACCTCCTCCGCCTTGCCGTCAAGGGTGACGGTGGCGTAACCGACGGTGCCGTCCCGGGAGAGTGCGGAGGCGTCCGCGTACGGGCCGCGCACCTCGGTGACGGAGGGCAGGGCGCGGACCCGGTCGAGGGTCTTCTCGATGGCACCGCGCTCGGCGCGCAGCCCGCCCTCGTCCTTGAAGACGATCTGCACGCTGTCCCCCGCCTGCCGGGAGCCGTGCTCGGTCAGCAGATCGGTGGCGGTCTGCGAGTCGGTGCCCGGCAGGGCGAAGTCGTTGCGGTACGCGCTGCCTGCCGCCAGCGATCCGGCGGTGATCGCGGCCACCACGAGGATCCACAGCAGCAGGGCGCCCCAGCGGTGGTTCTGGGACCAGGCGGCGAGGCGCCCGAAGGTGCCCGTGCTGCCCGGGGGCCGGCCCGCGGCGGGCTCGGTGGGCCCGGTGGTCGCGGTCGTGTCGCGCGGCGGAGACATGATGATCAACCTCGGTTCTGCCGATCGGGTCCCCGGCCGGCCCGGCGGGCCGCGACGGCGGCGCCGAGCGCGGCGCACACCGCCGGCACGGCGAGGAGCACGGCCCGCGCCGCGCCGGTGCCGTCCGCGCGCAGCGGGCGGCCGAGGACGAAGGAGGAGAAGGCACCCGCGGCCCCCGTCAGGAGAAAGCCCGCGGCGGCGCCGACCAGCAGACCGACGACCGTGTCCGCGGCCTTCGCGAAGATGCGGGATGCCCTCATACCCCGCAGCATCCGGGCGCGGTGCGCCCCGGGGCGTCGGCCCCCGGCGGACACCCGCGGTACCCCAGCGGTTGTCGGGCGCCCCGCCGGCGTACTCCCCCGGTCGCATGGAGGGGCGGGGGCGCCTAGCTCGTCAGCCAGCGGGGGCTGACCATGCCCGACTCGTAGGCCAGCACCACCAGTTGGGAGCGGTCCCGGACGGCCAGCTTGGTCATGATGCGGCTGACGTGGGTCTTGGCGGTGGCCGGGCTGAGCACCAGCCGGGCGGCGATCTCGTCGTTCGTCAGCCCGGCGGCCACCAGCCCCATCACCTCCCGCTCGCGGTCGGTGAGGGCGCGCAGCCTGGGGCCGGGCTCGGGGGCCCGGACCCGTCCGGCGAACTCCGCGATGAGCCGCCGTGTGACGGAGGGGCTGATCAGCGCGTCGCCGCGGTGCGCCACCCGTACAGCGTGGATCAGCTCCTCCGGTTCGGTGTCCTTGACCAGGAAGCCGGTGGCGCCGGCGCGCAGCGCGCCGTAGATGTAGTCGTCCAGGTCGAAGGTGGTCAGGATGACCACCTTGACGCCCTCCAGGCGGGGGTCGGCGGTGATCCGCCGGGCCGCCTGAAGGCCGTCGGTCCCGGGCATCCGGATGTCCAGCAGCGCCACGTCGGGGCGCGTCTCGCGGCAGGCCGCGACGGCCTCGTCGCCGTCGCCCGCCTCGGCCACCACCGTGATGTCGTCCTCGTCCTCGAGGATCGAGCGGAACCCGGCCCGCACCAGCCGCTGGTCGTCCGCGAGCAAGACCTTGATCATGGCTGTGATCATGACTGCGGGGACGCTCCGTTCCCGTGCGGCAGCCGGGCGCGTACGGCGAATCCGCCGTCCGGGCCGCCGCCTGTGGCCAGTTCGCCGCCCAGCGCGCGTGCGCGCTCGCGCATGCCGCTGATGCCGCTGCCGGACACGGTGCGGGCCGGGCCCCGTCCGTTGTCGGTGATCTCGATCCGGACCTCGCGGGGCGCGTGTGAGACATGGACGGTGACGGCGGTGGCCCGGGAGTGCCGGGTCACGTTGGTGAGCGATTCCTGGACGATGCGGTAGGCGGCCAGCTCCACTTCGGTGGGCAGCGGCTCCGGCTCGCCGGTGGTGTGCGTGCGCACATCGAACCCGGCCGACCGCGCCGACGCGACGAGTTCACCGATCCGGGCCAGGCCCGGCGGCGGCGCCGTGGGCGCATCCTCGTCGACCTGCCGCAGCACCCCGAGGGTCGCCCGCAGCTCGCGCAGCGCCTCGCGGCTGGAGGCCTTGATCGCGGCGAGGGCGGTCTCGGCCTGTGCCGGGTCCTTCTCGATCCGGTGCAGGGCGGCCGCGGACTGGACGCTGATGAGGGAGATGTGGTGGCCGACGACGTCGTGCAGCTCCCGGGCGATGCGCAGCCGCTCCTCACCGGCCGCGCGCTGCTCCACCTCGTGGACGTACGCCTGGCGGCTGTGGCGCACCCAGCCGAGCGCGACCACCGCGACCAGCCAGCCGGTGAGCATGAAGAGGGCGATCCCGTCGACGTCCTCGTTGCCCGCCAGTATGCCGACACCGACGGCGACGACGCAGAGCGCGGCGAGGGCGACGGCCGCCCGCAGCAGCCCCTCGGCCGCGACCGCGTACAGCGCGACCACGAACGCGACGAGGAGGGGACCGTCGTGGACGCTGATGAGGTAGTACGCGACGGTGGCGGCCAGCACGCCGAGGGCGACGGCCACGGGTCGGCGGCGGCGGAACCAGAGCGCGCCGCTGGCGGCGGCGGTCATCCCCAGGCCGAAGACGGTGACCGGCCAGGGCTCCTCGCGCTCGCCGACGAACGGCCCCGCGCCGCCGACGGCCGCCAGCACGAAGACGCCACCGACCAGAGCCGCGTCCGCCCACCGGCCGCGCGGCGGCCGGAGACGGGCGAAAGAGCCGAGGAGGACCATGCCCTTCAGCCTAGGGCCGCCTCGCGTACGGGTCCTTCCTCCGCACGGCGGAACGAGCGTGCCCGCCCCGCAACCCGGGGAGTACGCGCGGGCGCCGGGGCCACAACCGGAGGGGTACGACGGGTGCCGCCGCCCCGGGGAGCGGCGGCACACGGTCGGCCGGGGGCGCGATCAGCTGAAGGAGACGCCGAAGCTGTTGGTCTTGAAGTCCAGACCGCCGGCCGAGGAGGTGATCTCGTAGCCGAACTGGACGTCGCCGATGGTCACATCGCCGAACCAGCCCTTGGTGTTCTTGATCCAGTTCACGATGGCCTTGATGTCCACGGAGCCGGAATTGGAGTTTGAGGTGCGGATGAAGGAGAAGACCTCATTGGCGCCGTTGCTGCCCTTGTAGACGGTCCAGCTGTGGCCGCCGAGGGTGAGGCTGCCCTGGGAGGTGCCGAGCGGACCGACCGGGCCGGTCTTGTTCATCCAGAGCATGATCTCGTAGTCGTAGTTGGTGTCCCAGATGTCGTACGAGGTGTTGTACGCGCCCGAGGACGGCACGGTGACGTTGTAGCTGCTGTTCAGGCTGCCTATGGCGCTGACCTTCTTGCCGACGACCCGCTTGGCGTTGGGGTAGGACTTGATGCCCCCGGTGTTGGGGTGGTTGGCCCACACACCCCAGTCGCTGTACGAGTTGGCCCAGATGGTCTGGGCTCCGGCGCCGGAGCCCCAGATGTTGTTGTAGAGCGTGTAGCCGCCGGTGGACCAGTTGCCCCACTGGTCCGAGGAGGACCAGGTGGCGGCGTGGGCGGGGGCGGCGGCGAAGCCGATGAGCGCGAGAAGCGCGAACAGCGGGGTCAGGAAGAGCTTTCGGGCGGCTCGGTGCACGGTGCTGCTCCCTTCGGGTGGGGGGGATTCGAGCGGAGTCAGGACCACGGCCGCATAGCGGTCGAGATGGACCTGTGTGTCGTACACGCGGCCGGTGAGCAGGTCGGTCCGCGCGGACGGGAGGGGGACGGCCGCGGGGGTGCGGCCGTGGTTGAGGAGGAACAGGTGGTCGCCGCGGGCCACGGCCTCCACGCCGTCGGGGATGCCGGACAGCGGTGGCCGCAGCCCCGCCTCGCCGGCGGCGCGGGCCAGCAGCGCGCGCAGCGCGGCCGGTTCGGGCAGGGTGGAGACGTACCAGGCGGTGCCGGCGCCGTGGCGGTTGCGGGTGACGGCGGGCCCGCCGTCGAGCTCGCCGCCCTTGATCCGGGCGATGGTCTCGGCGGTGGAGGGCTCCAGGTCCTCGGACCAGAGGGTGACGGTGAAACCGGCCGGCCAGGAGGGGCCGTGGGCGGTGAGGGTCTCGCCCTCGTCCAGCGGCCACCACTCGTGGACCGTGCGGATGCCGAGGAGGTCGCGCAGGCGCCGGTCGACGCCGCCCGGGCGGACCCGGTCGTGCTCGTCGGCGACGCCGGTGAAGAAGCCGCAGACCAGCGTGCCACCGCCGCGAACATAGCCGGTCAGGTTGTCCAGCGCCTCGTCGGTGAGCAGATACAGATGGGGGACGGCGACCAGGGCGTAGTCGCCGAGGTCGGCGTGCGGGTGGGCGAAGTCGGTGGTGAGGTTCTCCTCCCACAGGGCCTGGTGCCAGGCGCGTACCACCTGGGGGTAGTCGAGCCGGGCGGAGGGCCGGCCGTCCTGGACGGTGGCCCACCAGGCGTGCCAGTCGTGCAGGAGCGCGACGCGGGCGGGGACGCCGCGGCCGACGACCCCGTCGAGCAGGCGCAGCTCGGCGCCGAGCCCCCGCACCTGCTGGAAGGTGCGGCTGTGCTCGCCCGCGTGCGGGACCATCCCGGAGTGGAACTTCTCGCTGCCCTGCCGCGACTGCCGCCACTGGAAGAAGCAGACGCCGTCCGCGCCGCGGGCGACGGCCTGGAGCGACCACAGACGCATCAGCCCGGGCGGCTTGGGGTGGTTGACGCCGCGCCAGTTGACCGGGCCCGCCGCCTGCTCCATGAGCACCCAGGGGCCGCCGGCCTGGGAGCGGGTGAGGTCCTGGACCATCGCCCCGTAGGCGGCGGCGTGCGGGTCCTTGGGGTCGGGATAGAGGTCGACGGAGACGACGTCCTCCTCGGCCGCCCACGCCCAGCCGTCCTGGCCGATGAACATCGACATGAAGTTGGTGGTGACCGGGATGTGCGGGGTGCGGGCGGCCAGCACGTCGCGCTCGGCGGTGAAGCACTCCAGCAGGGCGTCGCTGGTGAAGCGGCGGAAGTCCAGCGCCTGGGCGGGGTTGGTCAGATACTGGGCGCGACGGGGCGGAATGATCTCCTCCCACGAGTCGTAGCGCTGGCTCCAGAAGGCCGTGGCCCACGCCTCGTTCAGCGCGTCGAGTCCGCCGTACCGGGCGTGCAGCCAGCGGCGGAAGTGGCCGGCGGTGGTGTCGCACCAGCAGTGGGTGGAGTATTCGTTGCCGACGTGCCACCTGCGCACCGCCGGATGGCCGCCGTAGCGGTCCGCCAGGTCCTCGGTGATGCGCAGCGCGTACTCGCGGTAGAGCGGGGAGGAGGCGCAGAACTGGTTGCGCGAGCCGTACCAGACGGTGGCGCCGTTCTCGTCGCGCGGCAGGGTCTCGGGGTGGCGGGCGCCCAGCCACGGCGGCGGGGAGGCGGTGGGGGTGGCCAGGCACACCTCGATGCCGCCCTCGTGGAGCAGGTCGAGCGCCTCGTCGAGCCAGCCGAAGTCGCGGGCGCCGGGGCGGGGTTCCAGCCTGGCCCAGGAGAACACCCCGACAGTGGCGGTGGTGACCCGGGCCTCGCGCATCAGCCGTACGTCCTCGCGCCAGACGCTCCGCGGCCACTGCTCGGGGTTGTAGTCGCCGCCGTAGAGGATGCGGCCGCGGGTGACATCGCTCAGCTCGGGCATCGCACTCGCTCTCGCACTCGCTCTCGCTCTCGCCTCTGGTCGGCTGCGGGCTAGCCCTTGACGGCGCCGGTGAGCATGCCCTTGGTGAAGTGCTTCTGGACGAACGGGTAGAGGACCACGACGGGGATCAGGGCGAGGACCATGACGGCCATCTGCACCGCCAGGCCCGGGATCTGGCTGCTGGAGATCATCTGGGACATGCCCTGGGGCGCCTGCTGCTTGATGACGAGCTGGCGCAGGATCATCTGGAGCGGCCACATGTTCTGGTCGTTGAGGTAGAGCATCGCGTTGAACCACTGGCTCCAGTAGCCGACCGCGTAGAAGAGGGAGACGACCGCGATGACCGCCTTGGAGAGCGGCATCACGATCTGGAGCAGGATCCGCCACTCCCCCGCGCCGTCGATCCGGGCGCTGTCGATCAGCTCGGGCGCGGTGGTCTGGAAGAAGGAGCGCAGCACCAGGATGTTGAAGACCGAGATGGCGCTGGGCAGGATCATCGACCAGTAGCTGCCCTCCAGGCCGACCCCGGTGACCAGCAGATAGGTCGGGATCAGACCGGCGTTGAAGAACATGGTGACCAGCAGCACCATCAGGATCGGCCGGTGGAGGAAGGACCCGCGGCGCGACAGGCCGTACGCGCACAGGATCGAGACCACCGTACTGATCACCGTGCCCACGGCCGTCAGGGCGAGGCTGACGATCGCCGCGCGGGTGACCGTGCCGCCGCCGAGCAGCTCGGAGTAGGCGCGGAAGGTGATCGTCTTGGGCACGATGACCAGCCCGCCGGCCTCGGTGATGGCCTTCTGGTCGGAGAGGCTGGTGACGACGACCACCCACAGCGGCCCGAGGATCGCCAGGCACACCGCGACCAGGGTGGCGCCCTTGAGCCCCTGGCCGGCCTTGCCCGGCTCCTCCTCCCACACCGGGCGTCTGCTGTCGCGGCGCTGCCGCACGGCCGCAGCGGGCGGCGCGGGCGCGTTCTGCGCGATCACCGTCATTTCTGGTAAACCCCCTGCTCGCCGAGCATATGGGCGATCTTGTTGGCGATCAGGACGAGCACCAGGCTGAAGACGCCCTTGATCAGGCCGCCCGCGGCGGCGATCCCGTAGTCGGTGTTGGCGATACCGACCCACCACACATAGGTGTCGAACACCTCGGAGGCGCCCGGCCCCACCGCGTCGCGCTGGAGCAGGATCTGCTCGAAGCCCACGGTGAGCGAGTCACCGACGCGCAGCACCAGCAGCAGGGCGATCACCGGGCGCAGCGCGGGCAGCGTCACATGCCACATCCGCCGCCAGCGGTTGGCCCCGTCCACGGCCGCGGCCTCGTACAGGTCCTGGCTGACGGCGGAGAGAGCGGCGAGGAAGACGATGACGCCCCAGCCGCCGTCCTTCCACACCAGCTGCGCGGTGACCAGGAACTTGAAGACCCCGGGGTCGGTCATCAGGTCGAAGCCCTCGTAGCCGTGGTGGCGCAGCTGCTGGGCGAGCAGCCCGGCCCCGCCGAGCATCTGCTGGAAGACCGTGATGACCAGCACCCAGGAGAAGAAGTGCGGCAGGTAGAGGATCGACTGCACCAGCCCGCGGATCCGGGTGCTGAGCACGCTGTTCACCAGCAGCGCGAGCCCGATGGTGACCGGGAAGAAGAGCACCAGCTGGATGAAGGTGATGCCGAGGGTGTTGGCGAAGGCGTCCCAGAAGCGGTTGTCCTCGAAGAGGAGGGTGAAGTTGTCGAGGCCGACCCAGGGGCTGGTCCACAGGCCCTGGGTGAACGGGTCGTAGTCCTTGAAGGCGACCGTGGTCCAGATCAGCGGGACGTAGTTGAACAGCGCGAGCAGGCCGACGGCGGGCGCCACCATCAGCAGCAGGGTGCGGTCCCGGCGCAGCCGCTGCCACCACCGGATGCCGCCGTCCGGCACGGCGGGCGGCGGGGCGGACGCGACGGAGTCGTCGGGGCCGCCGGAGCCGCCGCGCCGCGCGGATCTCGCGCGGCGCGGTTCACCGGCCCGGCTTCCGGTGTCCAGTGCCATCAGGCGCCGCTGCCGTTCTTGTCGAGGATCTCGGCGTACCAGTCGCGGAGCTTGTCGCCGCCACCGCTGCGCCAGTCGCTGATGGCGCTCTGCGCGTCGCGGATGGACTTGCGGCCGCGTACGACGTCCTTGGCCAGGTCCTCGAAGGGGGTGTAGAGGGAGGCGTAGCGGTTGGGCTCCTGGATCTGCATGCCGTAGAAGAGGGGCTTCTTGGCGAACTTGCCCATGCGCTGCATCCAGCCGCAGTAGTCCTTCACCATCTGCGGGAAGTCCGGGTACGCGACGGTGGCCTCGGGCGAGACGATGAAGCGGTAGGTGTCCTGGACCTCGGTGACGCCCTTGGAGTTCTTGACCGGGGCGCCGTGCTTCATGGTGTGGTGCACGCCCTCGACGCCGTAGTCGATCAGGCGCTGCTCCTTGGTGCCGTAGGGCGCGGCGATGTAGTTGGCGACGGCCAGGATCTCCTCGATCTGTTCCTTGGAGAGCTTCTTGTTGAGGAAGGACCAGATCGCGGCAGGCGGGCCCAGGTAGAGGGTGGGGTCGCCGCCGTCGGCGCCGAAGTAGTCCATCCCCTGGATCTTGAAGCCGGGGTTGGGCTCGGCCTGTTCGAAGGTGGCGCCGTACCACTTGGCGTCGCCGTCGTTCATGATGAGCGACTGGCCGGAGGTGAAGCGGGTGAGCGAGTCGTTGGCCTTGCCCGCGACCGCGTCGGGGTGGACATAGCCGCTCTTGAAGAGCTTGCGGCACCACTCCAGGGCCTCGAGATAGTTGTCCAGCTCGACCTTGTGGACGAGCTTGCCGTCCTTCTCCACCCAGTAGAACGGCTTCTCCCCGGGGCAGCCGAAGATGATCTGCGCCGACCACCACATGTCCTCGCACGCCCACACCTTGCTCTTGGGCCGGGTGATCTCCTTGGCGAGGGCGAGGAATTCATCGGCGCTCTTGGGGACCTCGTAGCCCTCCTTCTTGAAGATGTCCTCCCGGTAGAAGGGGATCACACCGCTGAGCGGGCGGGCGGGCATGGGCAGACCGCGGAGCTTGCCGCCGAAGACCGACATCTGCCAGGCGGCGGTGGGGATGGCGGCGAGGTTGGGGTACTTCTTGACCTTGTCGCCGGACAGATACGGGCCCAGGTCGGCGAACTTGGCGCTGATCGCGCCCATCAGCTTTCCGCCCATCTCCCACTGCGGGATCATCACGATGTCCGCGATGTCCCCGGAGGCCAGGACGGCGCTGAGCTTCTCTCCGTAGGTGTTGCCGTCCTGCGGCTGGAAGGTGATCTTCGCGCCGAGGGCCTCGTTGACGGCCTTGTAGTAGGCGCTGTCCTTGGACGGCGGGGTGCCCCACAGCGGTTCGAAGACGGTGTAGCTGCCGCCGTGGCCCGGCTTGCCCTTGACGGAGGCGACCAGCTCGGCGGCGGGCTTGGCCTGGGTGAATCCGGGGCTCGAGCCGTTCACGCCGGGGATGTCCGGCTTCGCCACCCGGGAGGCCGCATAGGTCGGCAGCAGCTTCTTCAGATCCTTGCCGGATGTCGTGCCGCCCTTGCCGGTGCTCTCCTCGGTGGAGCACGCGGACAGCAGCGGGACCCCTCCCGCGACGGCCACCGCGGCGACGGCCGCGGAAGACAGGACGGTTCTCCGGCTCGGAGTGGAAGTGGAGGCCGAAGCCTGGGAGTTCGGCATTGCGTCAACCCTTCGTGGCGTACCCGCCGTGCGACCGATGGTCGAAGCGCTTCGATATTGCGCTGAGGTTAAGTCGGGGGGTGGGGTGGCGCAAGAGTGGCACCCAAAAGATTCCTCGGAGGTCCCCTGAGGTCCAACGCGGCTGCGGGTGCACCCACTTCATCGTGACATTCCCGTAACATCGCGATGCCATGGGGTTGTTGCCACTTCGAGCCTTGACATCCGGGTGACTCGGCACCAGCATCGAAGCGCTTCGAATGACACCTCCGACCTCCGTGAGGGGATCCGCGCGTGAGCGGCTGCCAGGCCAGCGATGTGACGACACCCCCCTTTCCGGCCTTCCGTGATCCGCGGCTGCCGATCGGCAAGCGGGTGGCGGACCTGCTGACGCGGCTCACCCTCGACGAGCGGATCGCGATGCTGCACCAGTTCGCGCCGGCGGTGGAGCGGCTGGGCCTGGCGCCCTTCCGTACGGGGCAGGAAGCGCTGCACGGGGTGGCCTGGATGGGGCCCGCGACGGTCTTCCCGCAGGCGGTCGGGCTGGGCGCGACCTGGCATCCGGGGCTGCTGCGGCGGATCGGCGAGGCGGTGGCCGACGAGGTACGGGCCATGCACGCCCACGACGAACGGATCGGGCTCAATGTGTGGGCGCCGGTGGTGAATCTGCTGCGCGACCCGCGCTGGGGCCGCAACGAGGAGGGCTACGCCGAGGACCCGTATCTCACCTCGGCGCTGGCCACCGCGTACACCCGCGGGCTGCGCGGCGACGACCCGGACCGCTGGCGCACCGCGCCCGTCCTCAAGCACTGGCTGGCGCACAACAACGAGACCCGCCGGGACACCACGTCCTCCTCGGTGCGGCCTCGCGTGCTGCACGAGTACGACCTGGCGGCGTTCCGCGGCGCCGTGCGGGCGGGCGCGGTGGCGGGCGTGATGCCCGCCTACAACCTGGTCAACGGGCGGCCCAACCACGTCTCCCCGTATCTGCGGGAGCAGCTGCGCACCTGGACCGAGCAGGAGCTGGTGGTGTGCTCCGACGCGGGCGCGCCCTCCAACCTGGTGGACTCCGAGCACTACTTCGACACCCATGAGGAGGCGGTGGCCGCGGCCCTGCTGGCCGGGGTGGACAGCTTCACCGACCACGACCAGGACGCGTCGAAGACCGTCGAGCGGGTGCGGGGCGCGCTGCGGCGCGGGCTGATCGACGCGTCGGTCGTCGACGCCGCGGTGCGGCGGCTGCTGACCATGCGCTTCGCGCTGGGGGAGTTCGACCCGCCCGCCGAACCGGCGGAGGCGGCCGGCTTCGACACCCCGACCCACCGGGCGCTCGCGCTGGAGGCCGCCGAGCAGGCGGTCGTCCTGCTCAAGAACGACGGGCTGCTGCCGCTGTCCGACGCCACGGCGGGCACCGTCGCGGTGGTCGGCCCGCTCGCGGACGCGTGCCGGCTCGACTGGTACAGCGGCAGTCTGATCCGCCGCAGCACACCGCGCGAGGCGCTGGTGGAACGGCTCGGCGCGGAGCGCGTGGTGTTCGTGGAGGGGACGGACACCGTGCGGCTGCGCACCGCGGCGGGGTGGGTGCGGGTCCCCGACACGGCGGTCGAGGAGCGGGCTCAGGAGGGCTCGTTCAACCCGGCGCACACGGCCGGGCGCACCGATCTGCCGCCGGTGACCCTCGGCCCCGCGCCCACCGACCTGGCCCTGGCCGACTGGGGCGGCGGCGTGCTGACGCTCTGCGCGCCGTCGGGGCGCTATCTGACCGTGGCCGAGGACGGGTTCGTACGGGCCGCGGCCGAGCAGCCCGAGGGCTGGGTGGTCCAGGAGACGTTCACGCTGGAGCGGCACGGCGAGGGACATCTCCTCCGGCACAGGGGAACGGGCGGGTACGTCTGTGTCGCCGCCGAGGGCCTGAAGGTTGCCGCGCCGGGCGGGTCGGACGGGGCGCCGGAGGTGGCTGAGACGGCCGGGCCGGCGGTCTTCACGCTGGAGGTCGTCGAGCGCGGCGAGGACGCGGTCGCGCGGGCCGCGGCGGGCGCCACGACCGTGCTGGTCCTGGCGGGCAACGACCCGCACATCAACGGGCGCGAGACCGAGGACCGCACCACCCTCGCGCTGCCCGCCCAGCAGGAGCGGCTGTGGCGCGCCGCCCACGCCGCCAATCCGCGCACCGCGCTCGTGCTGGTCTCCAGCTATCCGTACGCGGTGGGCGAGGCGGCCGACGCGCTGCCCGCGCTGCTGTGGACGGCACACGGCGGGCAGGCGGCGGGGACCGGGCTCGCGCGGGTGCTGTTCGGCGATGTCTCACCGGCCGGGCGGCTGCCGCAGACCTGGTACGCCGCCGAGGAGGAGCTGCCCGACCTGCTCGACTACGACATCATCGCGTCCCGCGCCACCTATCTGTACTTCGACGGCGCCCCGCTGTTCCCGTTCGGGCACGGCCTGTCGTACACCCGCTTCGACTACGGGGACCTGTCGGTACAGCGGATCGAGAGTGAGGGCGGGGCCGACGCGCTCACCGTCGAGTGCGAGATCACCAACGTCGGCCCGTGCGACGGCGACGAGGTGGTGCAGATCTACCTCGGCGCCCCGGGGGCGCGCGTTCCGCGCCCGCACCGCCGGCTCATCGCCCACCGCCGGGTCCATCTGCGCCAGGGCGAGACGGCGCGGCTGTTCTTCACCGTCCCGGCCGAGGAGGCCCTGGGCTTCTGGGACGTGGCGCACGGCCGCTGGGCCGTCGATCCGGGCACGTACGAGATCCATGCCGGCGCGTCCAGCGCGGACATCAGGCGCACCGCCACCATCACCGTCGACGGCCCGCCGCCCGCCCCGCGCCCGGTGCTGGAGCGGGGCCTGACAGCCGCGGACTTCGACTCGGCGGACGGGATCACGCTGGTGGATCTGACCAAGGTGCGCGGCGACGCGGTGGCCTGTGGGGACGACACGGTCGGCCGGCTGCTCTTCCGCGGCTGCGACTTCGGGGCGGGCGCGCGGACCGTCACCGTCGAGGCGGCGCACGCGGAGACCACGGGGGCGGCGGCGGTCGAGCTGCACCTGTCCGACGACACCACGCTCGCCACGGTCGCCATCCCGCCGACCGGCGGCCCGTACCGCTACACCACCGTGGGCGCCGCCCTGCCCACTCCCCCGTCCGGCGTGCACGATCTGCACATCACGCTGCGCGGGGCCCTGAGACTGGCCCGTCTCGGCTTCTCCGGTTGAGGGTCCGGAGCCGCCACAGGACGGGCCCGGCCCGACACCACGGGCCCGGCCCGACACCACGGGCCCGGCCCGGTATGACGGGCCACGCGCCCACGCGGAGGACCTACGTCACCCTCCGCGTGGGCGCTCGTCATGAGGTCGGGCGCGCCTCATCAGGCGCGCCTCGTCAGGCGCCTCTCATCAGGCGCGGCTCACAGGTCGAGGCCGGTGAGCACGAGGACCCGCTCGTACGTGTAGTCCTCCATCGCGTAGCGCACGCCCTCACGGCCCTCGCCGGACTTCTTGGTGCCGCCGTAGGGCATCTGGTCGGCGCGGTACGACGGGACGTCGCCCACGATCACACCGCCGACCTCCAGCGCGCGGTGGGCGCGGAAGGCGGTCTGCAGATCGTGGGTGAAGACGCCCGCCTGAAGCCCGTACTTGGAGTCGTTGACCACGGCGAAGGCCTCCTCCTCGCCCGCCACCTTGCGGACGATGAGCACCGGGCCGAAGACCTCCTCGCAGGAGACCTGGGCGTCGGCGGGCACATCGGCGAGGACCGTCGGGGCATAGGCCGCGCCCTCGCGCTTGCCGCCCGTCAGCACCTTCGCACCGCCCTGGACCGCCTCCTCCACCCAGGCCTCGACGCGCTTGGCGGCGTCCTCGCTGACCAGCGGGCCGACGTCGGTCGCCTCGTCGGAGGGGTCGCCGGTGACCTGGGCCTCGACGGCCTCGACGATCTTCGGTACGAGCCGCTCGTAGACGGACGCGTCCGCGATCACCCGCTGCACGGAGATGCAGGACTGCCCGGCCTGGTAGTTGGAGAAGGTCCCGATGCGGCCCGCCGCCCACTGCAGGCCGACCTCGGAGGTGTAGTCGCCCAGCACGACCGCGGCGCCGTTGCCGCCGAGCTCCAGCGTGCAGTGCTTGAGCGGCACGGACTCCTTGATGGCGTAGCCGACCTTGTCGGAGCCGGTGAAGGAGATCACCGGCAGCCGCTCGTCCTGGACGAGCGCGGGCATCCGGTCGTTGGGCACCGGCAGCACGCTCCAGGAACCCGCGGGCAGGTCGGTCTCGGCCAGCAGCTCGCCGAGGAGCAGCGCGGACAGCGGCGTGGCCGGGGCCGGCTTGAGGATGATCGGCGCGCCGACGGCGAGCGCCGGGGCGACCTTGTGGGCGCACAGGTTCAGCGGGAAGTTGAACGGCGCGATGCCCAGCACGGCCCCGCGCGGGAAGCGGCGGGTCAGCGCCAGCCGACCGGTGCCGCCCGGGTCGGTGTCCAGCCGCTGCGCGTCTCCGCCGTTGAACCGGCGGGCCTCCTCGGCGGCGAACCGGAACACGGACACGGCCCGGCCGACCTCACCGCGCGCCCACTTCAGGGGCTTGCCGTTCTCGGCGGAGATGAGCCCCGCGATCTCCTCGGCGCGCTCGGCGAGCCGCCGTGAGACATGGTCGAGGGCGGCGGCCCTCACGTACGCGGGGGTGGCGGCGAAGTCGTCCTGGACGGCCGCGGCGGCCGCGACGGCCTCCTCGACCTGGGCCTCGGTGGGAACACTCACCGTGCCGACGAGACGGCCGTCCCAGGGGGACCTGACCTCGAAGGTGCTCTCGCCCGTGGCCTCGCGGCCGGCGAGCCAGAACGAGTGAGTGACGGCTTCGTTTGTGTCTGGCACGGCGGATCCCGACCTTCCGGAAGTGGTGGGGTGATGGTGCGGAGGTGTCTCCACCTCCACCGTAGGCGCGGCCGGGCGGAAAGCGGTTTGTCCGGCGCGTAGCAGTCGGCCCCCGCCGCGCTCCGCATTGGTGGGGTGGGTGCGGGCTGGGGACGGGGTTGGGGTGGGTGGGCTCAGCTGTGCGGGGCTCCTGGCGCGGTGGCCTTGAGGGCCAGCCACAACTCCATGCGCACATCGGGGTCGTCCAGCGAGCGGCCGAGGATCTCCTCGACGCGGCGCATCCGGTAGCGGAGGGTGTGCCGGTGGACACCGAGGTCGGCCGCCGCCGCGTCCCACTGGCCGTGCCGGGACAGCCAGGCGCGCAGCGAGGCCACCAGGTCGCCGCGGCCCGTCGCGTCGTGGTCCCGCAGCGCCCGCAGCATGCCGTCGGCGAAGGCCCGTACGGCGTCGTCGGCCAGCAGCGGCAGTACCGAGCCCGCGGCGACCTCCTCGTGCTCGACCAGCACCCGGCCGCGTCGCCGGGCCACCGAGAGCGCCTGCTCCGCCTGGCGGTAGGCGGCCGCGGCGGCCGTCGGGCCCGCCGGGGCGGACAACCCGATCACGAGGTCGCCGAGGTCGTCGCCCGGGGGCGCGGCGCTGCGGTCGCGCGGGCGGGCCGCGGTGCCGCGGCGGCTCTCGACCGCCTCGGCGTGCTCGCCGCAGGCGGAGACCGCGGCGCCACCGTCGGGGGCCAGCACGATGAGGCGCTCGCCGTCGGGCACCACCAGCACGGCCTCGCCGCCGCGGGCGGCGGCCGCCTCCATCGCGTCGGCGAGCGCGCTGAGCGGGTCGTCCGCCGGGGCCGCCTCGGCCTGTGCCGCGCCGGTGCCTTTGGCTGTCCCGGTTCCCTTACGGGCCGCTGCCGAGCCGCCCGCGCCCGTACCGCCGGGGGCCGCGTCGGCCTGACCCGTGCCGGCCTGCCCCGTGCCGACCTGGCCCTCCGCCGCCGGCTCGTCCGCCACGGCCGCCGCGCCCGGCTGCTGGGACCCGCCGCCCGGCGCGGCCTCGGCGACGAGCATCCGGAAGGGCGCGTCCAGCAGTCCGCCGTACAGCTGCCCGGCGACCGCCCGGGCATGGTCGGGCTCGCCCGCGAGCAGCATCCGCAGCACGGCGGCGCCGAGCCGCTGCTCGGCCTCCTGGAGGGCGCGGGAACGCTCGGTCGTCAGGGTCAGCAGCGCCACCGCCGAGTGCACGGCATAGCGCTCGGCGGTGCCCAGGGGCGCGCCCGTGCCGACCGCGAGCACGCCGCGGGTCCGGCGGCCGGTGCCCAGCGACTGGAGCTCCACCCGGTCCGCCACCGCCTCATCGGCCGAATCCGCACCCTCGGCAGCACCGCTTGCCCCGCCGTCGCCGCCGTCGTCCTCGTCCCCGGCCCCGGCGCCGCCTCCGCCTCCGCCTCCGCCTCCGCCTCCGCCTCCGACGACGGCGCTCGCGGGGGCGGGGCGGCTGCGCAGCCGCTCCACGTCGGCGGTGAGCCGGGCGGCGCGCCGGGCCGCCCAGTCGGGGGCGGCCGCGACCACCGCGCCGGACGCGTCGTACAGCGCCGCCCAGCCGTCGAGGTGCGCGGCCAGCCGCGCGAGCAGCGCGGCGGGCCCCTCGGCGCCGATCGCGGCCCGGGTCAGCTCGCGCTGCGCCTCGAACCCGGCCGTCACCGCGCGGTACTGCTCGGCGGCGATGGCCGCGGACACGGCCTTGCTGATGGCGATGAAGGGGGTGCGACGCGGCACTTCCAGCAGCGGCAGGCCCTCCTCCTTCGCCGCGGTCACGAGCGCGGCGGGCACCTCGTCATGGTTGACCCCGACCGCGAACCCGAGCCCCACGACCCCGGCTCCGACCAGCCGCCGCACATAGCGGCCCATCGCCTCCGGATCCTCGGCGTCGAGCTTCATCGCGGTGGTCAGCAGCAGCTCGCCGCCCTCCATATAGGGCACGGGGTCGGCGAGCTCGCTGACGTGTGCCCAGCGCACGGGCGTCTCCAGCCGGTCCTCCCCCGCGAGCACGGACAGCTTCAGCGCGGTGTGGTGGACCAGTGAGGCGAGGGTGGGAGGCATGGCACCTTCGGTGGGCTTCGATGCGGTTTCCGTGCGACTTCGGCACGAAGACTTTGCCGTCCCGTATGAACGGCCGCAACCGATTCTGCCTCAATGGACGAATTCAGGAAATCGAGGAACATCGAATTTCGGCTGTGCGCGGGAGCGGACGGGGCGCCAGGGCTGCCGGGGGCGGGGTGCCCGCACCCCCGCACGTATGGAAGTCAGGCGCGCAGATCCACCAGCACCGGCGGGCCGCTCTCGCCCCGGACGGAGGTCACCGACAGCACGGCGTGCCCCGCGGGCACCGCGTGCGCGAGCTCCGAGGCCGACCAGCGCTCGCGCTCGACCTTCCGGACGGTCACCGACTGGGTCGTCACGGCCTTGCCGGTGACCACCTTCCGGATGAAGTGCAACACCTTGGTGAAGGGCTCCTCCGCGATGATCTGGCGGTCGGTGACGTCCCGCGCCTCGACCCACTCCGTACCCCACACCTCGGCGAACCGCGCCCCGTCCCAGGTGGTCACCCCGGCGTAGGCCATCCGGCAGCCGACCGCGCCGAGCAGCGCGCTGCGCAGCATTTCGGGCACATCGTCCAGGGTGCGCAGGGTCAGGACGACGCCCGCGTTGGCGGAGCGCAGTCGCTGGATGCCGCGCAGCGCCTCGGGGGTGACGGTGTGCGAGGCGTCGTCGAGGACCAGGCAGGCGAAGAGCGACCGGTCGGCGCGGCCCACGGCGCACTCGGTGAACTGCGCCAGGACCAGGCGGGCCAGCATCCGGGACGCCTCGACATGGCCGCGCTCGGGCAGATCGATCCGCACCCGCAGCGGGTGCTCGAGGGCGCGCAGCGAGAAGGGACGGCGGTCGCCGCGCGTGTCGAAGAAGTCGGCGAACACCGGCCGGTCGAGCAGCGCGATCCGGTCGGCGAGCAGCGCCCCCACATCACCGGGGCTACCGGCCTGCCGCACCCGCGCATCCAGCTCACGCGCCTGCGCCGACTGCCCGGCCGCGTCCAGCGCCTCGCGGAGCGCGCTCACCGCAACCTTCGAGCCGTCCAGCAGCTCGCGCAGCTCGGGCACGGACGGGAAACGGCCGTGGGCGGCGCGATACGGGCCGAGCAGCTGGGCGAGCGCCGTGGCCGCCCGGCGGCTGTCCCCGCCCGGCAACGAGGCCGTCATATCACCGATCAGGGCCTCGGCGAGGACGCCCGCGGCCTCGTCGGGGTCGCTGGTGCCGCCGTACAGGTCGAGGTCGTACACGGAGTCGGGGCGCCCGACCTTCACCACGACGTCGAACGCCTCGTCGCCGCCGAGCCCCGACCCCGCCGCCCCCACGACCACCACGGCCACCTGCCCCGCGAGCGCCTGGAGGCACAGCGCCTCCACCACGGGCCGCACCAGCCGCCCGGTCTTCCCCGTCCCGGCCGGCCCGACGGCCAGCAGGGAGGTGCCGAGCACATCGGGGTCGAGGGCGAGGCCGACACCGCGGTGCTGGTAGGGGTTGCGGAGGTCGTCGACGGCGGTGCCGATGCGGACCTGGCGGGCGACCAGGTCGTGCTCGGCCGTACGGGCGGGCAGGTCGCGCGCGCCCGAAGGGTGCGTATGCGCGGCGGCGCCTTGGCGCAGCACGGTGTCGGTGAAGGCGGCGAGCGAGCCCCGTCCGGCTCGCACGGTCTGCCAGGCCCGCTGGATCCGGGCGTGATCCACATCGTTCATCCGCCCGGCCCGCGCCTCCTCCGCCAGCCGATCAGCCGCACTGTGCGCCCCGGAGGCGCGCAGCTCCGGCCACTGGGCGGGGTCGGCCTGGGGGTCGGTGGGGACGGGGGAGGAGCCGGGGTCGTCCCATGCGCGGCGGAAGAGGGGGGCCACGTATCGGCGCCAGACTTCGGCCCAGTGGCCGACGCGACCGAAGATCACGATGATGGCGAAGGCGAAGATCGCGTAATAGGCGTACGTCGCGACGACATACGCCATCTCCCCGTTCTCGGCCCAGGAGTCGGGGGTCAGCAAATCGAGTGGCCACAACCAGTAGCCGCCAAAATAGTTGTTCCAGAGCATCGCCCCCACCAGCCAGCCGCAGAGCGCCGCGATGAGCGCCCCGGCAACCAGCCGACGGTCAGGAATCCGCTCCGGATCCTCCGGCGCCTTGGGCCTGTACCCGTAAGTCCACACCCCCGGCGCGGCCTCAGGCCGGGACGTACGCAGCCAGGCGATCAGGGATGGCCTGTCCCCCGACGGAGCCCCAGCCGGGCCCGGCGGCATCGGCGGCGGGCCCGCCGGACGGCTTGCGGGCGGCGGGACCAACGGCTGAGGCGGGGTCGGGGGCGTCTGGTGGGGATGCGCAGGCAGCCCCGCGGCGGGCGGCGGCCCGGCGGGTGGAGCAGGGAAAGGCGGAGGGGTGGAGAACGGGGGTGGGGCGGCCGGGTGTGGGGGTGCGTTGCGGTGGGTGCCGCGTGAGTCGAACGTGCCGTCGGTGTCCATCTGCTGCCCCTTGACCCCTGACCTGCTGTGCTTTTGCCTCGTGTCACCGCGCTGACGCGCACTGACGCGCCGGCGTCCAATCTAGTGTTCCCGGCCGGGGAGTTCAGCGACCCCGGCGGTACCCGCGTCCCGCGGGCCGCGACCGAGCGGCAGTGACGGAGCTCCGCGCTATGTCCGCCGAGGACAACGCAACACGCCCACTGCTCCCGAACGGAACATGCCGCACCCGCCCCACCCCGCCTAGCCTGCGAGTAATACCGCTGATACCGCCGTTCTTCCCCTGGACCACCTGGAGCACCCATGACCGAATTGTCCGGAGGCCCGTCCCTCCCGCAGGAGCGCCGCGTCGTCACCGCGATTCCCGGCCCGAAGTCCCAGGAGCTGCTCGCGCGCAAGACCGCGGCGGTGGCGAACGGGGTCGGGACCGTTCTGCCGGTGTTCGCCGTGCGGGCGGGCGGCGGGGTGATCGAGGACGTGGACGGCAACTCCCTCATCGACTTCGGCTCCGGCATCGCCGTGACCTCCGTCGGCTCCAGCGCCGAAGCCGTGGTCCGCCGCGCCACCGCCCAGCTCGCCGACTTCACCCACACCTGCTTCATGGTCACGCCCTACGAGAGCTACGTAGAGGTCTGCGAGGAACTCGCCGCCCTCACCCCCGGCGACCACCCCAAAAAGTCCGCCCTCTTCAACTCCGGCGCCGAAGCCGTCGAGAATGCCGTCAAGATCGCCCGCGCCTACACCAAGCGCCAGGCCGTCGTCGTCTTCGACCACGGCTACCACGGCCGCACCAACCTCACCATGGCGCTGACCTCGAAGAACATGCCGTACAAGCACGGCTTCGGACCGTTCGCGCCCGAGGTCTACCGGGTCCCGGTCGCCTATCCCTACCGCTGGCCCACCGGCCCCGACAACTGCGCCGACGAAGCCGCCGCCCAGGCCATCGACATGATCACCAAGCAGGTCGGCCCCGACAACGTCGCCGCCATCATCATCGAACCCGTCCTCGGCGAGGGCGGCTTCATCGAGCCCGCCCCGGGCTTCCTCCCCAAGATCGCCGACTTCGCCCGCGCCAACGGCATCGTCTTCGTCGCCGACGAGATCCAGTCCGGCTTCTGCCGCACCGGACAGTGGTTCGCCAGCGAACACGAAAACCTCGTCCCCGACCTCATCACCACCGCCAAGGGCATCGCCGGCGGCCTCCCCCTCGCCGCCGTCACCGGCCGCGCCGACATCATGGACGCCGCCCACACCGGCGGCCTCGGCGGCACCTACGGCGGCAACCCCGTCGCCTGCGCCGCCGCTCTCGGCTCCATCCAGACCATGCGCGACCTCGACCTCAACAGCAAAGCCCAGCGCATCGAACACATCATGAAAACCCGCCTGGCCGCCCTCCAGGAGAAGCACGACATCATCGGCGACCTCCGCGGCCGCGGCGCCATGATCGCCATCGAGCTGGTGAAGTCCGGCACCAAGGACCCGAACCCGGAGGCGACGGCGGCGGTGGCCAAGGCCTGTCACGCCGCGGGCCTGCTGGTGCTGACCTGCGGCACCTACGGGAATGTGCTGCGCTTCCTGCCGCCGCTGGTCATCGGCGAGGAGCTGCTGAACGAGGGGCTGGACATCCTCGAAGAGGCGTTCGGGCTGCTGTGACTGTGAGTGATCGATGGGCGGCGTGAAGAAGATGTGCGAGGGCGATGACAGCTGGGTGATCGGCCTGTCGGGCGCGCCTTCGCTGCCGTACGGTCATGGCAGATGAGAGAAACACCCCGCTCGCAGGGGACTGCGAGCGACGCCGAGCCGGTGCTTCCCCAGCCCCGACCCGGCTGTGCCCTCGCGCACACCACTGGAGCCTCCGGCTCCGGATCTCCTCACCGATCGGATGGCCGCCCGCCCCAAACCCCCCGGGGCGCGCGGTACACCGGTCACTACGGCGGCCCCGGAACCACCCCCCCTGTTCCGGGGCCGCCGATCATTTCCCGGGCAGCCCTCGCGCCCGTCCTCGCGCCGGCGGCGCTGTTGGCACTGTTCGCGCTGTGTACCTGGCAGGTGGCCGCCCACGGCCCGCTGCACTCCCTCGACGAGCGGCTCGCCAGGGCGCTCACCGCGTCCTCAGGACTCGGCCCCACGCTCCTCCCCTCCCCCGCCGCCGAGTTCTTCGCCGATCTCGGCAACATGGCCGTGGCCCTGCCGGTGCTCGCGGCCGTGCTGGGCTGGGCGGCGTGGCGGGAGCGGCGCGCCGGGGCGGTGCGCTGGTGGCCGCCGCCGCTGGCCGCCGCCGCGGCGATGGCGGCGGTGCCGGCCCTCGTCGCCCCGGTCAAGGCGCTGGTCGACCGCCCCGGCCCGCCCGGCCCCCTCGCCGACGGCTCCGGCTTCTACCCCTCGGGCCACGCCGCCACCGCCGCGGTCGCCTACGGCGCGGCCGTTCTGCTGCTGCGCCCGTACCTCCGCGGCCTGCCGCTTCGCCGAGCGCTCATCGGGGCGGTGGTGCTGGTGAACCTCGCGGTCGGTGTGGGGCTGGTCCGGCGCGGCTACCACTGGCCGCTGGACGTGGCGGGGAGCTGGTGTCTGTCCGGCTGTCTGCTGTGGGCGCTGTGGTGGGGGCAACGTGCGATGGCGTCCGCCCCACCGTCACGGGCGGCCGAGTCGCCCGGGGACGGACAGGGGTAGCCTCCGCACGTCGGTGAGGGGAAGCAGAGGAATGCCTCCAGGGCGATCCATCGCCTGCCACAATCGCCTGGCGGGCAGGTCGACGGGGATCGCGCCCTCGGTGTCGAGGAAATACCGCTCCATGAACTCCCGTACAGGACCGGCGGGGACCTTGGCACCGGACCGCTCATCCGCTTCGGCGCCGCCCGACAGCATCACGAGGAGCATCCCGTAGACCCGGTCCATGCCGCCGCCCAGGGCCGGCTGGAAGTACGGCACGTCGAGAGCGCTGCCGCCGCATCGTGCGTAGAAACGCAGCCTCGCCACGGGGTCGCCGAGTACCTCATCGCTTTCATGAGCCAGCGGATGTTCGAGTTCTGTGAGAGTCAGCCGGGGCCGGAAGCGACGTTGCCAACCACCGCTCACCTCCTCCATCAACCAGCCGCCGAGTCCGCTGGAGCGGGCGTCGGTGTGGACGGCGAGGTACGCGAGCAGAAGCACCCCCGACTCGGGTGACCAGTCGCCGACAGCAACGGCAACGGGCAGAGAATCCTCGTTCACGATCGTGGTGACGAGTCTGAGATCTTTCGCCAGCCCCGACCGCAGTTCGTCAAACGACTCGAGCTCGTTCGCTGGGAAGTACGCGAGCAGCAGGTCCCCGTACACCCGCGAGAGCAGGGCGTCATCGCCATCACCCACGTGCACCATACGCAACCCGGGACGCACCCTACGAATCCCTTCTTCCGGCTGCCCGCCAGAACCAGCCGCCCACCAGAACCGCCATAATCACGATCACCATGATGATCGCCACCGCACCTGCCGCCTGAATGTCATAACCGGCCTGCAATATCTGGCCGAGGCCCGAGACGCCCACGGCGGCGATGACGGCGAGCATGGTGTCAAGCTTTGCACGCTGCTGCCGTTCAGTTCTGACTTCTTCCCTGGATTCCCGATCGGCACGCTGCTGCGACAGTTTTTCGATCGCCAAGCCGAGTTGTTCGTGTGCGACCTCTTCGATTTTCAGGACGATCTCCTCGACGCGCGCGTGGTATCCGGACCGGTCGAGCAGCAATCCGAGCATGGCGGCGCACACGGGGGAGGAAACAAGTGAAGGCGAACGTATCAGGGCCATCGTTGAGCGGGCCTCGACGGCGAAATTGTTCAGCCGCAGCCGCTCCTCGTCCAGCTGGGCGGAGAGATCGCCGAGCGCGTCCGCCGGGAGATCGTCCATCGCCCCCGCCTCGGCGACCCTGCGCTGGAATTCCTTGGCCCTCGTGTAGTGGCTGGCCAGCTCATGCGACCAGCCCGCGAACAGGCCATCGAGAGAGGCCACGAACTCGGCCATGCTGCTGCGGGTTCCAGTAACCCATTCAGGTGTTCCGGGAGCCACCAGGAGCACGGTGTTGCAGGTCCGCACCGTCCAGTCCGTGGTCAGGCCCATCGCGTCGACCCCAGCCGAATCATGGGCCGGATAGCGGATCCACTCGGCCAGGGATCCGATGTCGGAGGCGACCGGGCTGGTGAGAACCTGAGCTCCCACCGCTGAATTGAATTCCTCGACGGTGAGCACTTCACTTCTGCCGCTGTTCCCGGCCGGACCCAAGGCCTTCGAGGCCTCGTTTACCGAGACAACAACCTGAAACATACCCGGCCTGGCCACGCTGCGGACCGAGTTCCCCCCTGCGGACTCCTGGAGTGCCACGCTCACATCGTCCACAAGCTGCATGGCGAAGTCCGAGAGCCTGGGCCAGACCTGCCCGTCCGGCTCGGCGGCCCGAAATCCCACGCGCACGACCCCGTGTTCCGGTGCGGCGCGCATCAGCATGGCATGGACGTCCATGGGCGAGGATTCGACGAGTTCAGCATGGAATCTCACATAGTGATTTCCAAGGCGAGAGAACAGAATCTGCGCGGTGAGCGTCCCGAGCTCGATTCCGTCGACACTGCGGATGGCGACGTCGGGCAGTTCGAGGAAAGTGCCGTCATAGCCCCGCCCCAAAGGGTCCGAACCGTCCCAGATGTCATCGAGGTCGAGTGCGTCATGAACATCGAGCGGAGCGGCCCCGGCCAACCGCCACCCGGCGGCATCGCCGCCCGCCGCCACCACCTGCTCGGGGGTGAGCCCGCGGACGGCGAAGGGATAGATGAACACCACGCTTCCATGGTCGATGCGCAACCATTCGGCGTCCTTGTGCTGGTTGAGCGCCAGGAGACTGGCCCGATGGGCCCTCAGTTCGCTGCGCCAGCGATGGCCGGCCATCGCCCGCTCCGCTTCCGCGACGGCGGAAATCGCGTCGTCGAGCGACGCGCCCGTGTCCAAGAACGCCACAATCGCCCGCGCGGCGCGGGCGACCGCTTCATGCCAGAGGCAGTACCGCCTGGCCACCGCCACGAGCCAGGTGCTCAATTCCGGGAGGCCGATGGCTGCCCGCAGGGCCAGATCCACGGCTTCACGCCCTTTTTCCACTGCCAGTTCGGCAGCGTCGGCGCAACTGGCCAGGCGCCCGCACATCAAGGCGTTTTCCGTCAGGATTTGCGCGTCCAGGCTCTCCATCAGCGCCAGAACGGCCCCCGCGGCCGCCTGGTCCCCCTCCGCGAGCCCCAGCGGCTGATCACGTAATGCGTCTTGCGCACCACGCAAGGTGTCCCACAACGGGCGGTAGTGATAGGAGACTTCCCATGCCTCCTCGACTTCCAGGAGGATGTACAGCAGCAGGAGGGCCGGGCCGCCGGCGACTCGCGCGGCCCGCGGCAATTGGACGGCCACTTCCTGCGCCGCTTCCACTCTCCTGCCCGGAGGTCTGCGGCTGGTGGGCACGCCGTCCCTCGGAGCCTCCGCGTCCCAGCGCGGCAGCGCTCTCAACGTGCTGGTCCTGACGTCCTGCTGGGAGAGCCAGTCCCGCAAGGGCTCGGTACGTCCGGCCGTCAACGCCGCGAAGAGATCCCGATGCACCCGGTCACCCTACAAGCGCAGGTCGACTCCCGTGCCGCCTCCCGCTGTTCGCATCGACGGCTGTGTTCCACACCGTCGGCCCGCCACCCCGTCACCGACCATCGCCAAGCGATGGCCCAGGTCATCGGGGCGGCGCCGACGTCACCGCTTTCGGTCCCCGGGACCCGACTAGAAGATGGAGTCCAGTGCGGCGTCGAGGGCCATCAGGTAGATGGCGGGGACGACCATGCCGATGATTCCGCAGACCAGGCCCGCGGTGGCCGACCCGGCGTTGCTGGCCTCGCCGCGGCCCACCTTGCCCTTGCCGATGGCGCCGAAGATGATCGCGAGGATGCCCAGGATGATGGCGAAGAACCACAGGAAGTAGGTGATCCCGCACACCAGCCCGACGATGCCGCAGACCAGCGCGGCGGTCCCCATGCCGTTGCTCTGCTGCATGGGCATCCCGGCGGCCCCGGCGGCCCCCGGGTAGACGGGCGGCGCGGCGGGGTAGCCGGCCCCGGGGTAGTACTGGGGCTGGCCGGGCGGCTGAGTGGGCGGTTGGACGGGTGGCTGGGGCGCACCGTACTGGTTCGGGTCGTATGGGCCGGGCTGTGGGTTGGCTGCGGACATGAGTTGTCTCCCCTCCTGATGAAGTGCCGTGCAATGTTATGGGCTGACGGAACTACAAGCACAAGCCGTTACGGCAGCTCATCACGTGCTGTCGGTGGCGGATGCGAGAATCCGGGCATGGAGACGAACGGGGATACGGATTCGGTTTCGGGTTCGGTTTCGGATTCGGTTTCGGATTCGGCGCACGGGGGGCCGCGTTCGGTGGCGGAGCTGACCGAGCGGGTGGAGCGTGGCGAGCGCTTCAAGTACGTGTGGTTCTGGGGGCATCGGCCGCCGCGTGGCGGGGGCGTGGGTCCCGGGTGTTTCAGCCAGTGGTGGCCCTCGGAGTTCGTCGTCGACGGCGTCCGGTACGCCACGGCAGAGCACTGGATGATGGCGGGCAAGGCCCGGCTGTTCGGCGACGCGGAAGCGGAACGGCGGGCGCTGGAGGCGGTCCATCCCAAGCAGGCCAAGGACGCGGGCCGTTCGGTGCTCGGCTTCGACGAGGCGGAGTGGGAGCGACACCGCTTCGAGCTGGTGGTCCAGGGCAGCGTCCACAAGTTCGGCGCCGATCCGCGGCTGCGCGAGTACCTGCTGGGGACGGGGGCGCGGGTGCTGGCGGAGGCCAGCCCGCTGGACCGTGTCTGGGGCATCGGCCTGGCGGCGGACGACGAGCGGGCCCAGGACCCGGCCCGCTGGCGCGGGCTGAATCTGCTGGGCTTCGCGCTGATGGAGGCCCGTCAGCGACTGTCGGCCGGAGAGTACACGGCCACGGCGGCCGCATCGGAGTAGCCGGGTCCGCCTGCGTCCGGGTCGTAGTCGTCCGTCGCGTTATAGACGAAGATGATCACGACGCTCGCGACCACGGCGACCACCCCGAGGATGAGTCCGGCCAGGGCCTGTCCGCCGTTGTCGGCCTCGCCGCGCGCGGCCTTGGCGCGGCCGAGCACCCCGAAGATGATCGCGAGCACGCCGAGGATGATGCCGAAGACGATGCTGAAGAAGAGGACGGCGCCGACGATGCCCAGCACCAGGGCGGCCGTGCCGTTGCCGTTGTCGGGGGCAAAGGGCGCGGGCCCGTAGGCCGGGCCTGGATAGCCGTAGCCCGGGTAGCCGGGGTAGGCGGGCTGTGCTCCGTACGGGGGCTGACCGTAACCGGGCTGGCCATAGCCGGGCTGACCGTAGCCGGTGGTCGTGTACGGGCCCGCCCCGTACGGCCCGGGCTGGGGCTGGTAGGCGCTCGGCGTGCCGGGGCCGGTCGGCGCCGGGGGCGGCGGGGGTACCGCGCCGGGCCCCATCACCGGGCTCGGCGGCGGGACGGGGGGCGCTCCCGGCAGCGGCGCGCCCGGCACGGGCGGTGGTCCCGGCAGCGGCGACGCGCCCACCGACGGTGCGGCCGGCGAAGGCGTGGCGGTCGGCTTGTCCAGCGGCACCCGCTGCTCCGGCGGGGCCCACGGATCGCTCTCGCGCGGCTCCGGGCGCGGCGGCTGTCCGGAATGCTCAGGCTGGTCGGCCATGCTCTCCCCCCAGGTGATGTCCGCCCATGCTACGGCCTGTGCCCGGCCCGTGTAGCGGCCCGGACCGGGCCCCGCCGCGGCCTGTACCCAGCCCCCGACCCGGCCTGTGCCGACCCCGGGCGGGCACCCGATTACGATGACCGGAGCCCGTCTCAGCCGGCCGCCTCCCGGAGGATCCGTTGACCGATCTCACCACCTTCATCGCCGGTCTCCCCAAGGCGGAGCTGCATGTGCACCATGTCGGCTCGGCGTCCCCGCGCATCGTGGCCGAGCTCGCCGCCCGCCACCCCGACTCCAAGGTCCCCACCGACCCCGAGGCGCTCGCCGACTATTTCGTCTTCCGCGACTTCGCGCACTTCATCCAGGTCTACCTCTCCGTCGTCGACCTCGTGCGCGACGCCGACGACGTACGGCTGCTCACCTACGAGATAGCCCGCGACATGGCCCGGCAGAACATCCGCTACGCCGAACTGACCGTCACCCCGTACAGCTCGACGCGGCGCGGCATCCCTGACGTCGCCTTCGTCGAGGCGATCGAGGACGCCCGCAAGGCCGCGGAGACCGAGCTGGGCACCGTGCTGCGCTGGTGCTTCGACATCCCCGGCGAGGCGGGGCTCGAGTCCGCCGAGGAGACCGCCCGCATCGCCTGTGACCTGGGCCCGGCGGGCCTGGTCGGCTTCGGCCTCGGCGGGCCCGAGATCGGTGTGCCGCGCCCGCAGTTCAAGCCGTACTTCGACCGCGCCATCGCGGCCGGGCTGCACAGCGTCCCGCACGCGGGCGAGACCACCGGCCCCGAGACCATCTGGGACGCGCTCACCGAGCTGCGCGCCGAGCGCATCGGCCACGGCACCAGCGCCACCCGCGACCCGAAGCTGCTCGCACACCTCGCCGAGCGCCGGATCCCGCTCGAGGTGTGCCCCACCTCCAACATCGCCACCCGCGCGGTCGCCACGCTGGACGAGCACCCGCTGAGGGAGATGGTCGAGGCCGGGGTGCTGGTGACCATCAACAGCGACGATCCGCCCATGTTCGGCACGGACCTCAACACCGAGTACGCGGTGGCGGCCCGGCTGCTGGACCTGGACGCGGCGGGGGTCGCGGCCCTCGCGAAGAACGCGGTCGAGGCGTCCTTCATGGAACCGGCGGACAAGGCGCGGCTGTCGGCCGAGATCGACGGCTACACGGCGGCCGCGGGCCGATGACCGCATCGGCCACGGCGTGCACGGCGGTCGGCCACCGCGGCGACCCGTATGTGTGCCGCGAGAACACCCTGGCCTCGATCCGCTCCGCGGTGCTCGCGGGGGCCGGTGCCGTGGAGATCGATGTGCGGCTGACCGAGGACGGCGTCCCGATGCTGCTCCATGACGCGACCCTCAAGCGGCTGTGGGGGCACGACCGCCCCCTCGCCGCGCTGACCGGCAACGAGGTGCGGCGGCTCACCGGCGGCGGTGTCCCCTTTCTGCGGGACGCCCTCGCCGCAGCCGACTCGACCCGCGTGATGATCGACCTCCCCGACGCCTCGGCCGCGCACTGCGCCGTCACCGAGGTCCACGAGTCCGGGGCGGCCGACCGCGCCTACTACTGCGGCGGTCCGGCGGCCATGTACGCCGTGCGCGGCGAGGACCCGGACGCCGAGATCGCCCTGACCTGGACCACGCTGACCCCGCCCCGCCCGACGCTGCTCGCCGAGCTGCGCCCCCGCTGGCTCAACTACCGCTTCGGGCTGATCTCCCCGGAGCTGGTCGCCCGCGACCACGCCGCCGGGCTGCTGGTCTCCGCCTGGACCGCCGACACCCGGCGGTCCATGGCGCGGCTGCTGCACGCGGGCGTCGACTCGATCACGACCAACCGGATCGGGGCGCTCTGTGCGCTGCTGGGTGTCAGTCGCGGGAAAACTCGTCCGTGGTGAGGGTGAGCCCGACGACCGTGCCCGTCAAGTCGATCGGTTCGCCGAAGGCGACCGTCAGTTCGCTCAGATACTCGCTCCCCTTGGGGTGCGTGTAGAGGTGGCACCTGCCGGTGTACGGATCGGCGATCAGGTACACGGGCACCTCGGCCTCGGCGTACACCGCCTTCTTGTCGCCGTAATCGTTGGCGGCCGTCGACTTGGAGATGACCTCGAGGACGAACTCCATATCCTCGGGCCTGCACCGGCCCTTGTCGTCCGCCTTCGCGTCCTCCTTCAGGGCGACCAGGTCTGGACAGAGGCCGTTGAGGTCCGGGAAGTCGAACCGGACGTCCGATGCCAGGCGCTTCCTCGCATACTGGGCACGCAACTGCTCATAGACAGCGCTGATCGTGTCCCAGTGATTCCTCCGCTGCGGCGACATGAAGATGGCCCCCTTGACGATCTCGACCTTGTAGCCCTCGGGGACTGGCATCTGCTCCAGCCGCTCGAACAAGTCGTCCAGAGTCAGCTCTCCGCTGTCGGCCATCTCGATCCTGTCGGTCAGTACAACCCTGTCGGTCAGCTCGATGGTCACGGCCGTGCTCCTCCCCGCCGCGCTTCGGGTGCGGGGCCGTGCGGTGTAACGATAGGCACGGTTCCCAGGACACGGCGGGCGCGTACCGGGAACCGTGCCGTCCAAGGCGTCAGCCCAGCGAGGTCATCACGTGCTTGATCCGCGTGTAGTCCTCGAACCCGTACGCCGACAGGTCCTTGCCGTAGCCGGACTTCTTGAAGCCGCCGTGCGGCATCTCGGCGACCAGCGGGATGTGGGTGTTGATCCACACGCAGCCGAAGTCCAGGGCCTTGGACATCCGCATCGCGCGCGCGTGGTCCCTGGTCCACACCGACGACGCCAGCGCGTACTCCACGCCGTTGGCGAAGGACACGGCCTGGGCCTCGTCGGTGAAGGGCTGGACGGTGATGACCGGGCCGAAGACCTCCTTCTGGATGATCTCGTCCTCCTGCCTGAGCCCCGAGACAACAGTGGGCGCGTAGAAGAAGCCCTTCTCGCCGACGCGGTGGCCGCCCGCCTCGACCTTGGCGTGTGCGGGCAGCCGCTCGATGAAGCCGCTGACCTGCGCCAGCTGGTTGGCGTTGTTGAGCGGGCCGTACAGCACGTCCTCGTCGTCGGGGGCGCCGGTCCTGGTGTCCGCGGCGGCCTTGGCCAGGGCGGCCACGAACTCGTCGTGGATCGACTCGTGGACCAGTACGCGGGTGGCCGCCGTGCAGTCCTGGCCGGCGTTGAAGAAGCCCGCGACCGAGATGTCCTCGACGGCCTTGGCGATGTCGGTGTCCTCGAAGACCACGACGGGCGCCTTGCCGCCGAGCTCCAGGTGGACCCGCTTGATGTCCTTCGAGGCGCTCTCGGCGACCTGCATACCGGCCCGGACCGAGCCGGTGATCGAGGCCATGGCGGGCACGGAGTGCTCGACCATCAGCCGGCCGGTCTCGCGGTCGCCGCAGATGACGTTGAAGACGCCGCGCGGGTGGCCCAGCTCCGTCAGCACCTCGCCGATGATCTCGGCGATCAGCACGGTGGAGGCGGGGGTGGTGTCGGAGGGCTTGAGGACGACGGTGTTGCCCGCCGCCAGCGCCGGCGCGAACTTCCACACGGCCATCATCATCGGGTAGTTCCAGGGCGCGACCTGCGCGCACACCCCGATCGGCTCACGCCGGACGATCGAGGTCAGCCCGTCCATGTACTCGCCGGCCGAGCGCCCCTCCAGCATCCGCGCCGCGCCCGCGAAGAAGCGGATCTGGTCGATCATGGGCGGGATCTCCTCGCTCGCGGTGAGGGCGAGCGGCTTGCCGGTGTTCTCGGACTCGACGGCCACCATGTCCCCGGCGCGCGCCTCGAAGGCGTCGGCGATCTTGAGCAGCGCCTTCTGGCGCTCGCCCGGGACCAGGTCGCGCCAGGCCGGGAAGGCGGCCGCGGCGGCGGCCATGGCGGCGTCCACGTCGGCCTGGCCGGAGAGCGGCGCCGTCGCGTAGGGCTCGCCCGTGGTGGGGTTGACCACCTGCGTGGTCCGCCCGTCCGCGGCGTCCCGGAACTCTCCGTCGATGTAGTTGCGCAGACGACGCAGTTCGGTGGTCACGTGCCACCCCTCCCTGTCAGGTGTCCGATGGGTGAGACACCCACAGTAGTCCGCGGGCCTGCGCACCACCGAGAGGTTCGGCGAGGGCCTCGGTCACATCAGGGCTCCGGGGCGCGGCCCATCCCACCGGTACCGGGCGGACAGAGGGCTGATCGGAGGAAATGACAGCGTGCCCGCGCCGAGCCTGGGCGCGCGCAGGAGGCGGAGTCCTTACCGTGCCAGTGACCCATTGGCCCTGCGCTCGTTCACCCAACCGGGGGAACAGACGGACGACCGCAGCTGAGGCGAGGTGCTTCGTATGGTGGCTCCGCCGGACAACGACGTGCTCTGGACACGCACCCTGACGTACGCCTACGGCGGGTCGCCCGCGCTCGCCGATGTCTCCATCGGCGCCCGCGACGGCGAGATCCTGGCCGTGACCGGACCGCGCGGCTGCGGCAAGACCACCCTGCTCAAGTGCCTGTCGGGCCTGCTCGTCCCGGACCACGGGGAGGTGTGGTTCAACAGCGCCCCCGTGCACACCCTCTCCCCGCTCGGCCGCGAACAGCTGCGCCGCGACCACTTCGCGTGGGTCGACACCGAGCCCCGGCTCATCCCCGAGCTCACCGCCTGGGAGAACGCCGCGCTGCCACTGATGCTGCGCGGGGCCGGGCGGCGCGAGGCCAAGAGCGCCGCGCACGAGTGGCTCGACCGGCTCGACGTCGGCGACTGCGCCCGGCGGCGCCCCGCCGCCCTCCTCCAGGCGCAGCGTCAGCGGGTCGCGATCGCCCGCGCGCTGGCCTCCGCGCCCGCCGTGCTGTTCGCCGACGAACCCACCGCCCCGCTGCACAGCGCCGACCGCGCCCAGGTGCTGCGCACCCTGACCACGGCGGCCCGCTCGCACGGCATCACGGTGCTCCTGGCCACCCATGACGAGGAGGTGGCCACCCTCGCGGACCGCACCGTGGCGCTGCTGGACGGCCGCCGCGTGGGCGCGGCCCACTCCTCCGAGGCCGAGGGCAGGTCGGCGTGCTCAGTCTCCGCCTAGCCCGCGGCGCCCGGCCCCTGGCGCTGCTGCGGCGGTCGCTGGTCGCGACCGCGGCGGCGGGCACGGGCTTTCTGCTGCTGTGCACCCTGGGATACGCGGCCGGACACCCCGACCAGACCGACGGAGCGGTCGTGCGGCTGTTGTGGTGCGCGGTGCCGCTGGCCGCCATGGCCCAGCTCGCGGTCGCGGTGGCGCGGGCCGACCCGAGCGTGCCGTTCGGCTCGGCCTTCGCGGCGGCCGGGGGCGGCCCGGCCAGGTCCGCCCAGCTCTCGGCCGCCTCGGCCGCCCTGTCGTGCTCGCTGGGCTGTGTGCCGGCGCTGCTGCTCTTCCTCCAGCTCCGCGGCGATCTGGGCGGCTCATGGCTGCTGTGGGCCGATGGCGCGAGCGGGAGGGCGAGCGGCCCGCTCGGCGCCGGGCATCCGCTGCCGTGGGCCGCGATGGTCACGCTGCTTGCCGTCGTACCGGCGGTGGCGGCCGCGGCCTGCGCGGTCCGGCTGTGGCCCCGGGGAGCGCAGCGGGCGCGGGGCGCGCGGGCGGGCGGGCGGGCGCGGGCGAGGGGCGCGGAGGAAGGCCCGCGCGGCGCCGCGCCGCCGGACCACGCGTCCCGGCGGCTGCCCTGGGGCATCGCGCTGATCGCGGCGGGAATCGCGCTGGAGGCGTACACGAACAGTATGGACAGCGGCCCGCCTCCTCCGCCCGAGGCGCTGCTGCCGCTGCCCGGCGGGCTCGGGGGCAGCCCGCCCGGCGTGGTGGGCGGCTGGGTGCTGACGGCGGTCGGCCTGGTGCTGGCCGGGCCCGGCCTCACCCATCTGTGCGGGAGGTTGTTGTCCGCCGGGCGTCCGGGCCCGCTGCGGCTGCTGGCCGGGCGGGTGTTGCAGCAGGAGGCGGGGCGCCTGGGGCACTCGGTGGGCGTGCTGTGCGCCGTCGCCGCCGGCGCGTACGCCGCGGTCGCGCTCTACGGCAGCGGCGCCGGGCCGTCGGGTACCCGCCCCTTCGGCCCGCTCACCGGCCTGGGCGCCGCGCTGATCATGATGTGCGCCACCGCCTCGGCCCTCACCGCGGCGCTCGAGGCGAAGAGCGCGCGGGGCAGGACGACGGACGCGCTGCGGCGCCTGGGCGCGTCCCTGCGGCTGCTGCGGAGCGCCGCGGCGCTGCGCGGGGTGGCGCTTCTGGTCCTGCTGACGCCGCTGACCTGGGCGGTCGCCGAGCTGAGCACGCTTCCGTTCGACCACTGACCCCCGCTCCGGGCGCGACGTTCACCGTCCGAGCCGGCCGGGTTCCCGGCCGCTCTCGCCGGCTCACCTGCGGGACGGGACCGCGCGTACCGCCGCCAGTAGCATGGCGCCGTGCTGACCGACGACGCTTCCACCGCCGCCCAAGACCCGTGCCCCGACCGGGAGATCGAGTCCCTGCGGGAGTTCGACGAGGTTGTGGCGCGCGGCACCCTGGCCGGTTACCGCGTCCAGTCCGTCGACCTGACGGGCCGTACGCGGGCGCTGCTCGACACGGACACCGCCGAGGCGGTCTTCCTCGGCTGCCCGATGGAGCCGGAGGCCGCCGCGAAGGTGCGGGCCGGGGGCGCGCTGGTTTTCCCGCCGGTGCCCGGGCTGCCGTTCGACCCCTACCGCGGGACCCTCTACTCGCCCCGGGAGCTGTTCGAGGGGCTGGCGGAGCGGGGGTACGCGGGGACGCCGGACGCCCTCGCGTACGCCTGGTTCCAGCGCACCAAGGCCGACGGCGACATCTTCTCCTCGATGCTGCGCTCCATCCACGACGACGCCGTCTCCGACGCCCTCGACGAACTCCTCGTCGGGGCCCGGGTGGTGGGTGTGATGGGCGGTCACGCCCTGGAGCGCGGGTCCGACGGGTACGCGGGCGCGGCCCGGCTGGGGCGGGCGCTGGCGCGGTCCGGGCTCACGGTCGCCACGGGCGGCGGGCCGGGCGCGATGGAGGCCGCCAACCTGGGCGCGTACGCGGCCCCGTTCGCCGACGAGATGCTGGACGAGTCCCTCGAACTGCTCGCCAAGACCCCCTCTTTCCGGCCGTCCGTCGGCGAGTGGGCCGAGGCGGCCTTCGCGGTGCGCGAGCGCTGGCCGGAGGGCGGCGCGTCGGTGGGCATCCCCACCTGGTTCTACGGGCACGAGCCGCCCGGCGCGTTCGCCTCGCACATAGCGAAGTACTTCGCCAACGCCACCCGCGAGGACGGCCTGCTGGCGCGGTCGAACGCGGGGGTGGTGTTCCTCCCGGGCGCCGCCGGGACCGTGCAGGAGATCTTCGACAACGCGACGCCGAACTACTACGAGTCGCGCGGCGAGCCGACGCCGATGGTGCTCGTGGACCGCGACCACTGGACGCGCCGCCTGCCGACCTGGCCGCTGCTCGAGGCGCTCGCCGAGGGCAGGCCCATGCGGGCCCGGATCGCGCTGGTGGATTCGGTGGACGAGGCTCCGGGCGCGCTCATGTCCCTGGCGGGGTCCCCGGCGGGCTGAGGAGTGGGGGCCGGCATCCGGTACGAGGTGCCCCCGCCCCACTCCCTGACGCGCCCCGATCGGCGACGACGTCTGCGGGGCTACCGCTGACGCCTGTGCGGCGGCTCCGCGACGACGCCGTCCGGACGGCCGCCGGAGAGCACCGCGCCGACCGCGGCGCCGGCCCATGCGTAGGCCCGTCGCTTGGCCTCGTCGGAGTACCAGGCGGCGTGCGGGTTGAGCACCGTGGACTTCAGGGACAGCGCGGGGTCGTCGGCGGCGGGCGGCTCCACGGGCAGTGTGTCCAGCGCGGCGCCCTTCAACTGGCCTGAGTCCAGGGCCGCGGTCAACGCCGCGTGGTCGAGGATCTCGCCGCGGGAGACATTGACCAGGAAGGACCCCGTCGGCATCGCGGCGAGTTCGGCCGCACCGATGAGGTCCGCGGTCTCCGGGGTCAGCGGGATGTGCAGGCTCACCAGGTCGGTTCCGGCCAGCAGGTCGGTCAGGTTCGCCACCCGGCGCACACCGGCCTTCTCGAAGTGCTCCGGTGCGACCTTGGGATCCCAAGCGGAGACCGGCATCGACAGCGCCGCCGCGTGCTCCGCGACGGCCCGCGCGATCCGGCCGAAGCCGACCAGTCCCCAGCGGGTGCCCGCGATCCGCCGTGGCCTCACCCGCTCGACGTCCCAGATCCCGCTTCGGACGTCCCGGTCCAGGTCCACGGTGCCGCGCAGCAGGCCGACACCGAGCGCCAGGGTGTGGTCGGCGACCTCGTTCGTGCAGTAGCCCGCGCTGCTGGTCACCCAGATCCCGGCCGCGCGGGCGGCCTCGACCGGAACGTGGTCGTGGCCGGTGGAGGTCACCGCGATCACCCGCAGATCGGGCAGCAGGGCCAGATCCTCGGCGCTCATCGGCACCTCGGGGCCCACCAGGAGCCCGACGATGCCGGGTCCGTGCGGAATGGCGTCGACCTGGTCCAGCCGCACCTCGGCCTGCGGCAGTGCGTCGCCGAGCGCGGTGCGGACCGCCTCCAGGTCGGCGAAGGGGTCCGCCAGCGCGATGCGGGCCGGGGCGCCTCCGATGTGTTCCGTGCTCATATGCCCTCCTGACGGGCGGCTGCGTTCCGATCGTGCATCAAGGAGCTTCTTCGGCTGTGTCGCCGCTCGCGGCGCGTCAGTCCGAGTAGTCCGGGGCGATTCGCCGCACCAGGCGCAGCAGGGCGGACCAGGCGAGGTCCAGGGCCATCTCGTCGTGGAAGTCGGAGACGTCCTCCGCGTTCAGCTGCTGGGCGGTGTACTCGGCGATCTCGGGCGAGGGCATGGTCAGGGGCGCTCCGGTGGCCTGTGCGGTGGTCTGGATCTCGCAGGCCCTCTCCAGGTAGTACATGCGCAGGAAGGCCTGGGCGGGCGTCTCGCCGACGGTGAGCAGGCCGTGGTTGCGCAGGATCATCACCGGATGGCCGCCGAGGTCCTCGACCAGGCGCTTCTGCTCGTCGAGGTTGAGGGCGACACCCTCGTACTCGTGGTAGCCCACCCGGTTGTAGAACTCCATGTTCATCTGGTTGAGCGGCAGCAGCCCGTCGCGCTGGGCGGCGACCGCGCAGCCTGCCTTGGTGTGGGTGTGCAGCACACAGTGGGCGTCCGGCCTCGCCGCGTGGATCGCGCTGTGGATCACGAAGCCGGCCGGGTTGACGGGGTACGGCGTGTCCTCGACGGGGTTGCCGGCCAGGTCGATCTTCACCAGGTTCGAGGCGGTGATCTCCTCGAAGAGCAGCCCGTAGGGATTGATCAGAAAGTGCTGCTCGGGGCCGGGCAGCCGCACCGAGATATGGGTGAAGATCAGGTCTGTCATCCGGAAGTGGGCGACCAGGCGGTACACGGCTGCCAGCTCGCGGCGCAGCCGGAGCTCCTCGGCGGCGTGGTCGGGGGTCGGCATGGCCGGCGCGAGCGGGGTCGACGCACTGGACATGGAGATGGCTCCTTTCGGGGGATTTCGGGGACGGGGGGGAACTCAGACGGCTGCGGGCGTCGTGGCCTGATCCGACGCGGCCGGGTCCGACGCGGCCGCCTCCGGGCTCTCCCCGGCCAGGCGCCGGTGCCAGGACGCCAGCACGCTGCTGTCGGTCGCCTTGGTGAGGAGACTGACCGCGGTGTACGCGACCAGGCTCACGGCCAGGCCGTAGTAGATCGGCTCGTTGGCGAGTACGCCCTTGTCCAGCATCATCACGATCACCGTCAGGCCGCCTCCGAGCATGGCGGCGAGCGCGCCCTGGAAGTTGCCACGCCTCCAGATCAGGGCACCGAGGATGGGTACCAGGAGGCCGCCGACCAGCAGGTTGTAGGCCACGGTGAGGGCGGCGATCACATCGTCCAGAGCGCACGCGATGGCGATCGAGATCACGCCGAGGACGACGATGGCCAGGCGGTTGGAGCGGACCTCGTCGTGGTCGTCGGCGACGGCCTTCGGGGCGGAGCGGCGCATGAGGGACCTCAGCCGGCCCCCTATGTCGTTGTTGGCGACGGTGGCGGAGGCGATGAGCGCGCCGCTGGCGGTGGACATCATCGCGGACAGCGCGGCAGCCAGGACGAGGCCTCTGACGCCGGTGGGCAGAGCCTGCTTGACGATGGTCGCGAACGCGCTGTCCGCGCTGGCCAGATTGGGGTAGATCGCCTTGGTCGCCATGCCGATGACCGCCCCGGCCGCCGCGTAGAGCAGGCAGTACACGCCGGCGACCGTGCCGCCGTACGAGGCGACCTTGTCGCTGCGGGCGGTGAACACCCGCTGCCAGATGTCCTGGCCGATCAGCATCCCGAAGGTGTAGATCAGGACGTAGGTGAAGATGGTCTCGCCGCCGATGGACATCGGCGAGAGGTAGCCGGACGGCAGCTTGTCCGCCATTTCCGCGAAGCCGCCCGCCTTCACCACGGCGATGGGCAGCAGCAGGAGGAGCACGCCGATGCTCTTGACGACGAACTGCACCATGTCGGTGAGGGTGATGGACCACATGCCGCCCAGGGCGGAGTAGCCGACGACGATCGAGCCGCCGATGACCACCGCGGCCCAGCGCGGTACGTCGAACAGCACGTCGAAGACGCTGGCGTAGGCGATGGTGGAGGTGACCGCGAGCATCAGGGTGTAGACCCACATCACCACGCCGGAGATGATGCTCGCCGCGTCCCCGTAGCGCAGTGACAGCATCTCGGCGACGGTGTAGACGCGCAGCCGGGCGATCCTGGCGGAGAAGGCGATGCTCAGGGCGAGCAGGCCGATGCCGATCGCGATGACCATCCACGCCCCGGAGATGCCGTAGGTGTAGCCGAGACGCACCCCGCCGATGGTGGAGGCGCCGCCGAGGACGACGGCGGCCATGGTGCCGGTGTACATCAGGGGGCCGAGCCGGCGGCCGGCGACCAGGAAATCGCTCTTGGAGGCGGCGCGCCTCTTGCCCCACCAACCGACTCCTACGATGCCTAGCAGGTACCCGATCATCACTGTGTAGTCGATGGCCATGGAGTCCTCCGGTCAGGTATGGGCCGTGGCGCGGGACGGCGGGGCCACGGCTCACTGGTAAGAAGGCGGGCATGACAGCGTCGTCGCTGTTCAGGGGGGTGGCGGGGCGCCCGTTCGAGGACGGACCTGCCGCGGGATCAGGCGCTTCGGTCGCCTGCCCTCCGCTTCGCAGGAGCGTATCCGCGCACCACCGAGGAAATAAGTGCAGAATTCATCCATCATCCACTCGCCCAATGGATGATTCCGCACCCGTGAAGGAGCCCGCCGTGATATCAGCCGACCCGCCGAGGGGTCCCTGGCACACACCGGCCCCGGGGACGCCGACCGTTCCGCTCAGCGTTCTGCTCGCCGACCCCGGTCTCGGGCTGAAGCGCATCGCGGGACCGGACGAGGACCGTTTCGTCGAACAGGTGGGGACCACCGAGCTGGCGGACCCGACGCCGTACCTGATAGGCGGCGAACTGCTCCTCACCGCCGGATCGCTCCTGCCCCGGACCTCCGAGGGCATCGACGACTACGTCCGCCGGGTCGTCGAAGCGGGTACGGTCGCGCTGGGCTTCGGCATCGTCCCGGTCTACGAGGAAGTCCCGCCGGACCTGATAGCCGCCTGCGACCGGCACGACCTGCCGCTGCTGCTGGTTCCGAAGGACGTCCCCTTCGTCGCGGTGGCCCGCGCCACCCACTCCGCCATGGCGGAGGCGCGCACCCATGATCTGCGCCTGGTCTCCGAGGCTCAGTCCGCACTCGCGTCCGCCGCCGCCCGCCCGGATGCCCTCGCGGCCGTGCTGCACCAGCTCTCCGTCCACCTCGGCGTCTGGGCCGTGCTGCTCGACGGCAACGGCGCCGAACTTCTGGCCGCCGGTACGCGGCCCGCCGCCCAGGTCACGCGTCAGTTGTGTGAGCTGGCCGCGCGCACCGCGGCCCGGCAGCCCTCCGCGCCTCATGACCGCACGCCGGCGCCTGGGTCTCGGCCGCCCACGGCGGCCGCCCAGCACCACGCGGGGATCCACCTGACCGTCCACACCGTCCCCGGCGGTGACACGACCGGGCCCCTGGCCCTCGGCCTGGTCGCCGCCTCCCGGCCCACCCCGGTGCACCGGTCCGTGACCGGCACGGCGATCGTGCTGCTCTCCCTGCTCACCAACCCCCGGCACGCGCTGGGCGGCGACACCCGCACCGCCGGCGCCGTGGTGAGGCTGCTGCTCGGCGGCGCCCCCGCCGAGATCGCGCCCATGCTGCTGCCCGCCGACGCGCCGGACGACGCCGCCTGGACCGTGGTGCACGGCCGGCCCGCCCGGTCGGCACGCGGCCCCGGCGCACAGCCCGGCGGCGACCCGGTCCACCTGGCGGCGCTGGGCACCGCACTGGGCACCCCGTATCTCGACCTGGCCGGCCCGGTGCTGCGCGCCCTCATCCCCTGGTCGGCCCGTGCCCAGCCCACAGAATCCGCCGACGCCGCCCGGCTCGGCTGGCACCTGGGCTTCAGCGCCCCGGTGGGAACAGCCGACCTTCCCGTCGCCGACACCCAGGCCGAGCGGGCGCTGCGCCGCGCCGTGGCCTCCGGCCTGCCGACGGTGCATCACCGCACCGTGGAACAGAGCGTGCACAGCATCGTCGCGCCCCGCGAGGCGAAGGCACTCGCCCGCGCACGCTTCGCGCCGCTCGACCGCGCCCCGGCGCCAGGGCCCGCCGTCCTCATGGAAACGCTGCGCACCTGGCTGTCCCAGTACGGCAGCTGGGACCGCACCGCCGCGGCGCTCGGACTCCACCGCAATACGGTGCGTCAACGCATCAGCCGCGTCTCGGAGTTGCTCGACGTCGACCTCCAGGACCCCGAAGTCCGCATGGAGCTCTGGTTCGCCCTCCACTGGTTGCCGGGCGAACGCTCCTCCCTGGATCACGGCCAGGGCTGAGGGCCTGGTCATCCGGTCCCCGGCCGCGCGCCGCGGGGCCGTCAGCCGCCCGCGCCCAGCACCACCACGTCGTCCGCGTCGAACGCGACGCCGACCCGCTCCCCCTCACCGGGCGCGTCCCGCAGCGCGCACGCCGCCTCCAGGCGCGGCGCGCCCCCGGGCTGGAGGACGAGCGCCACGCGGTCGCCACGGAAGGTGCGCGCGGTCACCGTGCAGGGCAGCCCCTGCTCGGGCGAGGTGAGCCGCACTCCGGCCGGGCGGACCAGCAGCCGGCACGGCCCCGGCGGGGTGCCGTCCGGGACGGGCAGCTTGCCCCAGCGGGTGTCGGCGCTCTCGCCGTTCACGACGGCCTCGACCACATTGTCGAAGCCGAGGAAGCGGGCGACGAACTCGTCGGCGGGCCGCTGCCACACCTCCAGCGGGGTGCCGGTCTGCGCGATGCGCCCGCCGTCCATCACCACCACCCGGTCCGCGAGCGCGAAGGCCTCCCCCTGGTCGTGGGTGACCGCGAGCACCGTCGTCCCCAGCTCGCCGAAGAGCTGGCGCAGTTCGACCACCAGCCGCTCCCGCAGCCCCCGGTCGAGCTGCCCCAGCGGCTCGTCCAGCATCAGCACCGTGGGCCGCGGGGCCAGGGCGCGGGCCAGCGCGACCCGCTGCTGCTCGCCGCCGGACAGCGAGGCGACCGCGCGCCGCTGCGCGCCCGGCAGGCCGACCAGCTCCAGCAGCTCGGCGACCCGGCGCTCCGCCTCGGCGCGCGCCACGTTGCGCATCCGCAGCCCGAAGGCGACGTTGCCGCCCACGTCGCGCTGCGGGAAGAGCTGGTGGTCCTGGAACATCAGGCCCACGCCGCGCCGGTGGGTGGGCACCCCCGACTGGTCCCGGCCGGCCAGCCACACCCGGCCGGTGTGGGCCCGCTCCAGGCCCGCGACCACGCGCAGCAGCGTGGACTTGCCGCCGCCGCTCGGCCCCAGCACCGACACCGTCTCGTGCTCGGCGACCTCCAGGTCCACGGCGTCGAGCGCCGTGCGCTCGCCGTAGCGGACCGTCACCTCGTCCAGTCGCAGCAGCGTCATCAGAACTCCCCCGAACGGTCGGTGCGAATCCGCTCCAGGAGCAGCAGGGAGCCCGCGCACACCAGCATCAGAATCGTGCTCAGGGCCATGGCCTGGCCGTAGTTGAGCTGCCCGGCCCGGCCGAGGAAGCGGGCGACGGCCACCGGGAGGGTCGGGGAGTCGGGCCGCGCGATGAACACCGTCGCCCCGAACTCGCCGAGCGAGACGGCGAACGCGAACCCCGCCGCGACCCCGAGGGCCCGCGCGACCAGCGGCAGATCCACCTCCCGCCAGGCCCGCAGCGGGGACGCGCCGAGCACGGCCGCCGCCTCCCGCAGCCGGTGGTCCACCGCGCGCAGCACGGGCAGCATGGTCCGTACGACGAAGGGCACGCCCACCAGGGCCTGGGCGAGCGGTACGAGGATCCATGAGGCGCGCAGGTCCAGCGGGGGCTCGTCCAGGGCGATGAGGAAGCCGAAGCCGACGGTGACGGCGGAGGTGCCGAGCGGCAGCATCAGCAGCGCGTCGAAGCCCCGCACCAGCCGCCCCGATTTTCTGGTGAGCGCGGCCGCCGCCAAACCGCCCACCACGACCGCGAAGACGGTCGCCACGGCGGCGTAGCGCAGGGAGTTCCAGACGGCGTCCATAGGGGCGACGAAAAACGTCCCGCCGCTGTCCGCCGCGGACTGGAGTGCGCGGTAGTAGTCGAGTCCGTAGCCGCCGGGGGCGTCCAGGGACCGCTCGACCAGGACTCCGAGCGGCAGCAGGATCAGCAGCGCCACGACGGCGAGCACGCCCCACAGCAGCGCCCATTGGGCCGCGCCCTGGGGGCGGCGCGCGGTCTGTTCGGGGTCGACCAGCTTCAGGGCGCCCTCGCGGCGCCGCACGGTCCACGCGTGCAGGGCCAGGACGGCGGCCACCGCCGCGAACTGGAGCAGGGTCAGCACGGCGGCCGTCGGCAGGTCGAGCAGCTGGGCGGTCTCCCGGTAGATCGCGACCTCCAGGGTGGCGTACCGCGGGCCGCCGAGGATCTGGACGACGCCGAAGGAGGTGAAGGTGAACAGGAAGACCATCAGGGCGGCGGCCGCCACGGCGGGCGCCAGCGCGGGCAGTGTCACCCGCCGCCACGCGGCCAGGCGGCTCGCGCCGAGCACCCGCGCGGCCTCCTCCTGACGCGGGTCGAGCTGCGCCCACAGCCCGCCGACGGTCCGTACGACCACCGCGTAGTTGAAGAAGACATGCGCGAGGAGGATCGCCCAGACGGTGGTGTCCAGGCGCACCCCCCACAGCCCGTCCAGCAGCCCGCCCTGGCCGAGCAGGGCCAGGAACGCGGAGCCCGCGACGACGGTCGGCAGCACGAAGGGGACGGTCACCACGGCGCGCAGCAGCCGCTTGCCGGGGAAGGCGAAGCGGGCGAAGACATACGCGCCGGGCAGCGCGACCGCCAGCGTCAGGGCGGTGGAGGCGGCCGCCTGCCAGCCGGTGAACCACAGGATGTCCAGGACCGCCGGATCGGTGAGCACCTCGCCGAACCGGCCCAGCCGCCACTGGCCGTCGACGCGCAGCCCGCGGGCGACGATGGCGGCCACCGGGTAGATGAAGAACAGCGCGAAGAACGCGGCGGGCACGGCCATCAGAGCCAGCCGCAGCGTCGTCCCGCGGAGGTTCGAGCGCCGCGGCCCGGGGCGCGCCCCGGGTTCCCCCGGTGTCTTGGCGGGAGGCTCGGGCCGCTTTACAGGACGAGCGAGGACCATGCCTTGACCCACTGGTCACGGTTCTTGGCGATCTTCTGCGGGGCCAGGGTGGCCGAGTCGGCGATCTTCGCGCCGTACTGCGTGAACAGCTCAGGCAGCTTGGCGTCCTCGCGGGCCGGGTTCACGTACATGTTGAGCGGCACGTCCTCCTGGAACGTCTTGCTCAGCAGGAAGTCCAGCAGCGCCTTGCCGCCCTTGGTATTGGACGCGCCCTTCAACAGGCCCGCGAATTCCACCTGGCGGAAGCAGGTTCCCGTCGCGACCCCTGTAGGGGCCTGCGCGGGGCGCGGCTTGGCGTCGACGACCTCGGCGGGCGGGCTGGAGGCGTACGAGACGACCAGCGGCCGGTCGCCCTTGGCGCCGCCCGCCGAGCCCGAGAACCGGTCGTAGTACGCCTGCTCCCAGCCGTCGACGACCTCGACGCCGTTGGCCCTGAGCTTCTTCCAGTAGTCCTGCCAGCCGTCGTCACCGTACCGGGCGGCGGTGCCCAGCAGGAAGGCGAGCCCGGGAGAGGAGGTGGCCGCGTTCTCGGTGACCAGGAGGTTCTTGTACGCGGGCTTGGTCAGGTCGTCGAAGGTCTTCGGCGGGGCCAGCTTCTTGTCGGCGAAGTACTTGCGGTCGTAGTTGATGCAGATGTCGCCGTAGTCGACCGGGGTGACGCGGTGCGAGGCCTGGTCGAGCTGGAGGGCCGCCGGGACCTTGTCCAGGCCCTTGGCCCGGTAGGGGGTGAACAGGTCGTTGTCGAGCGCGCGGGAGAGCAGGGTGTTGTCGACACCGAAGAAGACGTCGCCCTGGGGGTGCGACTTGGACAGGATCGCCTGGTTGACCGCCGCCCCGGCGTCGCCGCCGGCCTGCACCCGCACCTTGTAGCCGGTCTGCCGGGTGAACTCTTTGAGCACGGCCTTCGACGCGGCGAACGAGTCGTGCGAGACCAGCGTCACGGTCTTGGAGCCGGAGCCGCCGGAGGAGCCGGAGGAGTCCTCGCCGCAGGCGACGAGGGTGGTGAGGCCGAGCGAGCCGAAGAGGGCGGCGACGACGGCATGCCGAAGACGGCGGTTCATATGAGGCTGACTCCCTACGCCGGTATGACCCGGATCAGGTCCGAGGGTCTGCGGCTGAGCCGCACTCTCAGCGCTGTTCGCGCTCCCCTGTCGGAATGTTCACTTGTACGAGATGCCGCGTGTGTGCACGCGGTGGTGCCAGGGCACCGTATCAGCAGCGCCTCAGCGCTCGGCCGCCGCCAACTGTCCGCACGCCCCGTCGATCTCCTGCCCCCGGGTGTCCCGCACGGTCACGGGCACGCCGTGTGCCTCCAGGGCGGCCACGAACGCCTTCTCGTCCTCGGGCCGGGACGCGGTCCACTTGGAGCCGGGCGTGGGGTTGAGCGGGATCAGATTGACGTGCACCCGGCGGCCCTTGAGCAGCCGGCCCAGCAGGTCGGCCCGCCATGCCTGGTCGTTGATGTCCCTGATCAGGGCGTACTCGATGGAGACGCGGCGGCCCGACTTCTCCGCGTACTCCCACGCCGCGTCCAGGACCTCGCGGACCTTCCAGCGGGTGTTGACCGGGACGAGGGTGTCGCGCAGCTCGTCGTCGGGCGCGTGCAGCGACACCGCGAGACGGCACTTGAAGCCCTCGTCGGCGAAGCGCAGCATCGCCGGGACCAGCCCCACGGTCGAGACGGTGATGCCGCGCTGGGACAGCCCGAGGCCGTCCGGCTCCGGGTCGGTCAGCCTGCGGATGGCACCGACGACGCGGTTGTAGTTGGCGAGTGGCTCGCCCATGCCCATGAAGACGATGTTGGACAGCCGCGCGGGCCCGCCCGGGATCTCTCCGTCCCGCAGCGCCCGCATCCCGTCGACGATCTGGTGCACGATCTCGGCGGTGGACAGATTGCGGTCCAGGCCCGCCTGGCCGGTGGCGCAGAAGGGGCAGTTCATGCCGCAGCCCGCCTGGGAGCTGATGCACATGGTGACCCGATCCGGGTAGCGCATCAGCACGGACTCCACGAGCGTGCCGTCGAAGAGCCGCCACAGGGTCTTGCGGGTGGTGTCGTCGTCGCAGCTGATGTGGCGCACCACGCTCATCAGGTCCGGCAGCAGCTCGGCCGCCAGCTTCTCGCGCGCGGCGGCCGGGATGTCGGTCCACTGGGCCGGATCGTGGGTGTAGCGGGCGAAGTAGTGGCGCGAAACCTGGCCGGCGCGGAAGGGCTTCTCGCCGAGGGCGGCGACGGCCTCGCGGCGCTCGGCGGGCGTGAGGTCGGCGAGATGCCGCGGGGGCCTCTTGGCTCCGCGCGGCGCGACAAAGGTGAGTTCTCCGGGCTTGGGCATGGTCTCACCAGTGTCGCAGACGTGCGTACGGCCTCGCGCCACACGTGGTGCGAGGCCGTACGGACGGGGTGACGGGCCGGTCAGCCGCCGCCTACGAAGATCACCATCAGCAGCCAGACCACGGGGGCGGTGGGCAGCAGGGAGTCCAGCCGATCCATGATCCCGCCGTGCCCCGGCAGCAGCCTGCCCATGTCCTTGATGCCCAGGTCACGCTTGATCATGGACTCGCCGAGGTCGCCGAGGGTCGCGCTGACCGCGACGGCGAGCCCGAGCAGCAGCCCCTGCCACCACGCGCCGCCCTTGATCAGGTACTGCATGGACAGCGCGCCCGCGACCATCGCGAAGGCGATCGCGCCGAGCAGCCCCTCCCGGGTCTTGCCGGGGCTGATGCGCGGTGCGAGCTTGTGGCGGCCGAAGCGCCAGCCGACCGCGTACGCGCCGGTGTCGCTGACCACGGTCAGCAACAGGAAGACCAGCACCCGCCGCGGCCCGTCGTCGGCCGCGAGCATGAGGGCGACGAAGGTGGCCAGGAACGGGACGTAGAAGGCCGCGAAGACGCCGGCGGTGACGTCCCTGAGGTAGTTCTCGGGCGGCTCGGTCATCCGCCATACGAGCACGGCCAGGGCGGTCAGCGACACGGCCACCCACGCGCCCTCCGCGCCGCGCACGTAACCGGCGACCACCATGGCGACGCCGCCCACGGCGAGCGGCACCAGCGGGACGCGGATGTCCTTGCGCTCGGCCAGCCGCGAGGTCAGCTCCCACAGCCCGATGACCACCGCGACCGCCAGGACGCCGACGAACACCGGCTTGTAGATGAACAGCGAGGCGACGACCACTACGCCGAGGCCGACGCCCACCCCTATCGCGGCGGGCAGATTGCGGCCCGCGCTCTTCTTGGTGCTCCCCGTGCCGCCGGGCTGGGCGGCGTCCGACGGCGGGGTGCCGGGGCCGTCCGGGGGCGTGGGCGGGGGCGCGGCGGGGGGCCGCGGACCGCGCTCCGGCTCCCGGTCGTCGCGGAACAGGGGACCGCTCAGCCGAGCGGCCCCCCGATCACGGTCGGCGGCATCCCGAGGGTCTCCGCCTGCGTGGGGCACGGTGGGCATGGGCCGAGTCTGCGCCGCCTCGCCCACGTCGTGCGCGGGACCCGCCGGGACCGGGCGCACCTCGCCGCGAAGCGAGGGAGAGGGCCCCTGGTCGGCCGGTCCCCAGAGGCGGGGCCTCGGTGGAGCCCCCCAGGATGAGTCGTTCATCAGACCTCGAGAAGCTCGGCTTCCTTGTGCTTGAGCAGCTCATCCACCTGCGCGACATACTTCGCGGTGGTGTCGTCGAGCTCCTTCTCGGCGCGGCGGCCCTCGTCCTCGCCGACCTCGCCGTCCTTGATGAGCTTGTCGATGGACTCCTTGGCCTTGCGGCGGACGCTGCGGATCGAGATCTTCGCGTCCTCCCCCTTGCCCTTGGCGACCTTGATGAACTCCTTGCGGCGCTGCTCGGTGAGCTCGGGGAACACCACTCGGATGATGTTGCCGTCATTGCTCGGGTTGACGCCCAGATCGGAGTCGCGGATCGCCTGCTCGATGTTGCGCAGCGCGCTCTTGTCGAACGGTGTCACCACGGCCATGCGCGGTTCCGGCACCGAGAACGACGCCAGCTGGTTGATCGGCGTCATCGCCCCGTAGTAGTCCGCCACGATCTTGTTGAACATCGCCGGGTGCGCACGCCCGGTGCGGATCGCGGCGAAGTCCTCCTTGGCGACCACAACGGCCTTCTCCATCTTCTCCTCGGCCTCGAGGAGGATCTCTTCGATCACCACTTGCTCCTGGTGTTATCAGTAAGCAGAGCCTCGCCCCTGCGTGCGTCTTCTCCTGCACGGTGTCCGACCGGCAGGCCGTTGTCCATCCCCCGTATGAGCCGTCAGGCCCGGGAGCCCTGGTCGCTCACGAGCGTGCCGATCTTCTCACCCTTCACCGCACGCGCGATGTTTCCTTCGGCGAGAAGCTCGAAGACGAGGATCGGCAGTTTGTTGTCGCGGCAGAGCGTGATGGCGGTGGCGTCGGCGACCTTGAGGTCACGGGTGATCACCTCGCCGTACTCCAGGGCGTCGAACTTCACCGCGTCCGGGTTCCGGGCGGGGTCGGAGTCGTACACCCCGTCCACCCCGTTCTTACCCATGAGCAGGGCCTCGGCGTGGATCTCCAGGGCGCGCTGGGCCGCGGTGGTGTCCGTGGAGAAGTACGGCATGCCCATGCCCGCGCCGAAGATGACCACGCGCCCCTTCTCCAGATGGCGCACCGCACGCAGCGGAATGTACGGCTCCGCAACCTGGCCCATGGTGATGGCGGTCTGGACGCGGGAGTCGATGCCCTCCTTCTCCAGGAAGTCCTGGAGGGCGAGGCAGTTCATGACCGTGCCGAGCATGCCCATGTAGTCCGAGCGGGCCCGGTCCATGCCCCGCTGCTGCAGCTCGGCGCCGCGGAAGAAGTTGCCGCCACCGATGACGATGGCGATCTCCGCGCCGTCCCGGACGACCGCGGCGACCTCGCGGGCGATGGCGTGCACGACGTCCGGGTCGACCCCGAGTCCCCCGCCCCCGGCGAACGCCTCGCCGGAGAGCTTCAGCAGGAACCGACGGCGTTTGACCCTGCCCTGAGCGTTCTTCTCGTCGGCGGCCTGTCCGGCGCCCGCGCCCTGATTCATTGGAGATCTCCTCGTGCACATACGAAGAAGGCCACTGCCGGACGGGTCCTTGTTCGACCTCTGCGGCAATGGCCTCCTCGTCACATCTGCGGCCGACCGGTTGACGGTTGGCTGCCTACGACCCTATCGGGGTCGCCGGTCATTCGCTGCTCGGCTCGGACGCCGACGCTCAGACGCCCACGCGGAAGCGCGCGAAGCCCTTGAGCGTGACACCGGCCTCGTCCAGGATCTTCTGGACGGTCTTCTTGTTGTCCTTGGCGAACGGCTGGTCCACCAGGACGTTCTCCTTGAAGAAGCCGGTGACGCGACCCTCGACGATCTTCGGCAGGGCGGCCTCGGGCTTGCCCTCCTCGCGGGCGGTGGCCTCGGCCACGCGGCGCTCGTTCTCGACGGCCTCGGCCGAGATCTCGTCACGGCTCAGGAACTTCGGCGCGAACGCGGCGATGTGCTGCGCGATGTCCTTGGCGACCGTGGCGTCTTCCTTGTCCAGCTCGACCAGCACACCGACCTGCGGCGGCAGGTCCGGCATGGTGCGGTGCATGTACGCGGCGACGTAACCGCCGGAGAGCTGCGCGAAGCGGTCCAGGACGATCTTCTCGCCGAGCGTCGCGTTGGCCTCGTCGACGTACGCCTGGACGGTCTTGCCGGGCTCGATCTCGGAGGCGAGCAGGGCCTCCAGGTCGGCCGGGGAGGTCTTGGCGACGTGGGCGGCGATGGCGTTGGCGGCGGCGATGAACTTGTCGCCCTTGGCGACGAAGTCGGTCTCGCACTTCAGCTCGACCAGCACACCGGAGGAGTTGTCGTCCGCGATGAGGGAGACGACGGCGCCGTTCTCGGCACTGCGGCCCTCGCGCTTGGCCACGCCCTTCTGGCCCTTGACGCGCAGGACCTCGACGGCCTTGTCGACGCTGCCCTCGGCCTCGTCCAGCGCCTTCTTGCAGTCCATCATGCCGGCGCCGGTGAGCTCACGGAGCTTCTTGACGTCAGCGGCGGTGAAGTTCGCCATGATCTGTGAATCTCTTCTCGAAAGTCGAAAGCTCTACGGGGGAACGGCGGGGGTGGTGCCCAGGCACCCTCCCCCGCCGTCACACGTGGTCCGAGTGATCAGGCCTGCTCGGCGTCCGCGGCCGGGGCCTCGGCGGGCTGCTCAGCCGCGGCCTCGGCGGGCTGCTCGGCCTGGGCCTCGGCGGGCTGCTCGGCCTCGGCGGGCTTGGCCGCCTCGGGCTCGTCGGCCTTCTTCTCACCCTCCAGCAGGTCGCGCTCCCACTCGGCGAGCGGCTCACCGGCGGCCTTGTCGGCCTTCTGGTCACCGGTGGCGGCACCGGAACGGGCGATGAGGCCCTCGGCGACCGCGTCGGCGATCACGCGGGTGAGCAGGGTGACCGAACGGATCGCGTCGTCGTTGCCCGGGATCTTGTAGTCGACCTCGTCCGGGTCGCAGTTGGTGTCGAGGATCGCGACAACCGGGATGCGGAGCTTGCGCGCCTCGCCGACGGCGATGTGCTCCTTCTTGGTGTCGACGATCCAGACGGCGCTCGGCACCTTCTGCATCTCGCGGATACCGCCGAGGGTCTTCTCCAGCTTGGCCTTCTCGCGCGAGAGGACCAGCAGCTCCTTCTTGGTGAGGCCGGAGGCGGCCACGTCCTCGAAGTCGATCTGCTCGAGCTCCTTGAGGCGCTGAAGGCGCTTGTAGACGGTCGAGAAGTTGGTGAGCATGCCGCCCAGCCAGCGCTGGTTGACGTACGGCATGCCGACGCGGGTCGCCTGCTCGGCGATCGCCTCCTGCGCCTGCTTCTTCGTGCCGACGAACATGATGGAACCGCCGTGGGCGACGGTCTCCTTGACGAACTCGTAGGCGCGGTCGATGTACGACAGCGACTGGAGCAGGTCAATGATGTAGATGCCGTTGCGCTCGGTGAAGATGAAACGCTTCATCTTCGGGTTCCAGCGGCGGGTCTGGTGCCCGAAGTGGACGCCGCTCTCCAGCAGCTCCCGCATCGTGACGACGGCCATGGCCGTACTCCTTGAAGTGCTCGGTTCCACGGCGGCCGGGCGGCCGCCGCGCCTGACGCCCCGGCGCGTCTGCCACGGGCGGCGCCCTTGCGGAGGGCTCGACCGAGGACCGAGGGACGCGGCCGCCGTGCTGTCCGAGGGGACCGATGCGTGGATCAATGCCGATCGGAGTGCCGGTGGCGGGGCGTGCGAAGTCGATCCGGTGACCCGGATCGCCACAAGAAGTGTACGGGACCCGTGCGGTGCCGGGTGACGGCGATATCCACAACCCGTGAGTAGTCCCCAGATCGTGTCCATGATCCACACGAATCGGGCGACCGCGTCACCGTGTTTCCATGCGACCGCACACCGGAGCCCCAGCCCCCTGCCCGCCCCCGCCGACCCCGCGGCTGACCTCGCTGTTCGTGGTCCTGTCCGGCCTGATCGCACTGCTGCTGCCCTGGCCCGCGGCGACGGCGGCGGGGCCTGCCGGGGCCGGGGCGCCGGCTGGGGCGTCTGGCGGGGCCGCGCCGGGCCGTGACGGGCGGGTCTGGCCGGTGGAGTACGAGGCGGGCGCGGGCAGACCGACGGTGCTGCGGGGCTGGGAGCCGCCGCCCGCGCCCTGGGCGGCGGGCCACCGCGGGGTGGATCTGGCGGCCCGCACCGGCCGGCCGGTGCGGGCGGTGGCCGCGGGCCGGGTGTCCTTCGCAGGGCCGGTCGCGGGGCGCGGGGTGCTCGCCATCGAGCTGCCGGGCACCGGCCGCCCGCCGCTGCGCACGACATACGAGCCGGTGCGGGCGGTGGTGGCCGAGGGTGAGCGGGTGCGGGCCGGACAGGTGGTGGGCGTCCTGGGCGCGGGCCCCTTCCACTGCCCGTCCGGCTGTCTGCACTGGGGGCTGCGCGGCGGGGACCGCTATCTGGACCCGCTGTCCCTGCTCGACCCGTCGATGCGCGGCCACGGCCCCTCGCGGCTGCTGCCGGTCTTCGGAGTGCCGGAGGGAGCGGGAGCGCGGGAGGGACCAGGACCACGGGAGCGAGCGGGCGTCACCGCCGCGCCGCGCACGGCCGGCGACCGCGCGCCCCTCACCCGGACCGCGGGGGCCGCGGGCCCCTTCCACCGCTCGCCCGGTCCCGGGGAGCTGGCCCCGTCCGCCGCGCTGGCCGCCGCGGCGGCCTGGGCCGGCGCGCGCCTGCGCCGCGCGGCGCCCGGCGCGGGCCGGGTGGTGTCCGTCAGGGGCACACCCCGCGCAGGGCCATGGCGACGGCGGCCTCCGTGACCTGCCCGGGGTCCTCGGCGGCGCCCAGCTCGATCCGGCGGACCGCGGCGTCCACGACGCCTTGCAGCAGCACCGCGGTCAGCCGCGGCTGCTCGTGGCCGAGCTCGCCGAGGGCCTGGACGACCATGGCGATCAGCCCGCCGTGCGCGGCCCGGATCTTCTCGCGGGCGCCCGCGTCCAGCTCCCCGGCCGAGATCGCCACGACCGCCCGGTGGCGGCGGTCGCCGACCAGCGCCAGCTGCTGTCGCACATAGGCCTCGATCTTCGCCTCGGGCGAGTCGGCGCGCTCCATGGCCGCCTCGACCTCGGCGGCCCAGACCGGGAAGTCCACCGCGCACAGCTCCTCGACCACGGCCGCGCGGGAGCGGAAGTACTCATAGACGGAGGACCGCGCGAGGCCCGTGCGCTCGGCGAGGGCGGGGAAGGTCAAGGCTTCCGTACCGCCTTCGGACAGCAGGGTGCGGGCGGCGTCCAACAGGGCGCCGCGCTGCATCGTCCGGTGCTCGGCCACGGAGGCCGCTCGAATCCTGGGCACGTTCCCACTTTACGGAAGGCGCCGTGGTGGGAGCGATACAGGCGGGACGATTCAGCGCCCGACCTCGGCGAGCTTGGCCCTCAGCTGGAGCACGGATTTGGTGTGGATCTGGCTGACCCGGCTCTCGGTGACCCCGAGGACCTGCCCGATCTCGGCCAGGGTGAGCCCCTCGTAGTAGTAGAGGGTGACCACGGTCTTCTCCCGCTCGGGGAGCGTGTTGATGGCGCGGGCGAGCAGCCGGCGCAGCTCGCGGTCCTCGGCCACCTCCACGGGGTTGTCGGCGGCGGTGTCCTCCAGGGTGTCCATGAGGCTGAGCCGCTCACCGCCCTCCCCGCTGACATGCAGCAGCTCTTCGAGGGCGACCACATTGGCCAGCGACAACTGGCTGAAGACCCCGTGCAGTTCATCGAGGCCGATGTCCATCTCGGCGGCCACCTCGGCCTCGGAGGGGGTGCGGCGCAGCGCCGCCTCCAGCGTGGCGTACGCCCGCTCGACCGCCCTGGCCTTCTGCCGCACCGAGCGCGGGATCCAGTCGAGCGCCCGCAGCTCGTCGATCATCGCGCCACGGATCCGGGTGATCGCGTAGGTCTCGAACTTGATGGCCCGCTCGGGTTCGAACTTCTCGATGGCGTCGATGAGTCCGAAGACGCCCGAGGAGACGAAGTCGGCCTGCTCGACATTGGACGGGAGCCCGACGCTGACCCGGCCCGCCACATACTTCACCAGCGGCGAGTAGTGGAGGATCAGCTGCTCCCGCAGCCGACCGTCGCCCGTGGACTTGTAGGACCGCCACAGCTCGTCGAGCGATGACGGGGCGGCGGGACGCACCGCGCTGCGGGCAGGGGCCGGCGCCGCGCGGTCAGACCCGGAGATGTGCTGGGGCATTCGTCGCCTTGTGCCGTTCTGCCATGACGTGGGTGAGGACGTGCGCTTCCGCCGGAAACCTAGCGAGCGTAGCGTGACTGAGCCATCGCGGTATGCGAAGGGGGTCGGCTCGACGGTGCGCGGATACGGTCATCGCCTCAACCCTTTCACCCGATTGCCCCAAATCTGAGGACCGCCTCGCCGTGTGCCGTCGTTCCGGCCGGTCGGCGGGGCCAACTCCCAACGGTCGCCATGACGTTCGACGAAACCCAGGGCGAGCAGCTCATACAGGCGGCTCAACGCCTCCTCGCAGCTCGTCCCGGACTCGCGGGCGACCTCGCGCCCGTCGCTGCCGCCCTGTGCCGACAACGCTTCCAGCACGCGAGCCGTCACGGGATCGAGCAGGTCCCGCTCCACCAGCGGCCCCCGCCGGGCGGGGGCCAGCTCCCCGATGCCGCCGATCAACTCGGCCACTTCGTCGGCGTCGGTGACCAGAACGGCCTCCCCGCGCAGCAGTTCATGCACGCCCGCGGAGAGCCCGCTGGTGACCGGGCCCGGCACGCCCATGGTGTGGCGGCCGAGCTTCACCGCCCGGCGCGCGGTGACCAGGGACCCGCTGCGGTACTGCGCCTCGACGACGACCGTGCCGCGGGTGAGCGCGGCGATGACCCGGTTGCGGAGCACGAAGCGGCTGCGGGTCGGATGCGCGCCGGGCGGCAACTCCGCGAGCACCAGCCCCTGTTCCGCGATGCGCTCGATCAACTCGGCGTGGCCCCGGGGGTACGGGACATCCACGCCGGAGGCGAGCACGGCCACGGTCGCCCCGGCGGCGGCCAGCGCCCCGCGGTGCACCGCGCCGTCCACGCCATGGGCCGCGCCGGAGACCACCACCCAGCCACGCTCGGCGAGCCCGGCGCCCAGGGTCGCCGCGACATGCGCGCCGTAGTCGCTGCATGCCCGGGCGCCCACCACGGCGACGGAGCGCAGCGCCCATATCCGCAGCGACGGCCGGCCGCGCACCCAGAGCCCGACCGGGCGGGCGTCTCCCAGGTCATCGAGCTGACCGGGCCACTCCAGGTCGCCGGGGCATACCAACCGCCCGCCGCGCGCGGCCACGGCGGCCAGGTCGGCGGCCGGATCGAGGCCCTCGGCCCGCAGCCGGCACCCGGCGACGCGCTGCTCGCTCGCCCCGGGCGGCGGCTTTCCGGCCCCGCACAGCGCCCGCCGCAGCGCCACCGGCCCCAGTTCGCGCAGCCATCGCCCCACCGCCTCGTCCCCGGGCTCCACCAGCCGGGTGAGCGCCGCCCGCGCCAGGCGCTCCTCCTCCGACACGCCCCCGGCCCCGGCCTCGGCGCGGGACTCGGACTCGGGCCCTGCTTCGGCCTCGGCGCGGTCGCGGCCGGGCGCCGGTCCGGCGCCCTCCAGGGGGCCGGTCATCAGAACCCCGCCGCCCCGGCCGGGACGCCACGGCTGACGCCGGTGCGCAGCTGGAGCGCCTGCGCCACGTCCTCGGCCTCCGGCCGATCGTGGCCCGCCAGGTCCGCGACGGTCCAGGCGACCCGCAGCACACGGTCGAGGCCGCGGGCGGTGAGCAGCCCGCGCTCCATGTCTCGCTCGGCCTCGCGGAGCGCCCCGGCCCGCGCGTACCAGCGGGTGCGCAGCTCATGGCCCGGAACCTCGCTATTGGTGTGCCAGGGGGTGTCGGCGTAGCGCGCGGCGGCGCGCTCCCGCGCCTCGCGCACCCGGGCGGCGACGGTCGCGCTGCTCTCCCCGGCCACCGGCGCCCCGGTGAGCTCGGCCCGGCTGATCGCCTCGACCCGCACCCGCAGATCCACCCGGTCCAGCAGTGGCCCGGAGAGCCGCGCCTGATAGCGGCGGACCATCGCGGGCGAGCAGTCGCACCCGTCGCCGGCGTACGAGTGGCGCCCACAAGGGCACGGGTTGGCGGCCAGCAGCAGCAGAAAGCGCGCGGGCATGCGCACCATGCCGCCCGAGCGGGCCACCACCACATGGCCCGACTCCAGGGGCTGCCGCAGCGCGTCCAGCACCCGGGCGCTGAATTCGGGCGCCTCGTCCAGAAAGAGCACGCCCCGGTGCGCCAGCGAGACCGCGCCCGGCCTCGGCAGCCCGTTTCCCCCGCCGACCAGGGCCGCCATGGTGGCCGAGTGGTGCGGCGCGCAGTACGGCGGGGCGGCCACCAGGGGCTGTCCGGGCGGGAGGATCCCGGCCACCGAGTGCACGGCGGTCACCTCCAGGGACTCCCGCCGGGTGAGCGGGGGCAGCAGCCCGGGGAGCCGCTCGGCGAGCATGGTCTTGCCCGCGCCGGGCGGACCGGCCAGAAACAGATGGTGGCTCCCGGCCGCGGAGATCTCCAGGGCCTTGCGGGCGGCCCGCTGCCCGGCGACCTCGGCCAGATCGGGGCGGCGGTCGGCGGCCGCCCCGGCGCCGGCCACCACGCCGACGCCCAGGCCCGCGCCCGCGACGCTCAGCCCGGCGAGCATCGGGTCGGGACGGCCCTCCTCGGACAGCTCCTCCTCTTCGGGCACCGGTTCGTCCGTCAACACAGCGATCAGCTGGCGCAGGGTCCGCACGCCGAGCACCGAGACATCCGGCACCAGGGACGCCTCGGCCGCGGTCTGCTCCGGGACGACCACCTGCCGGTATCCGGCCTCGGCGGCCGCGAGCACCGCGGGCAGCACCCCGCGCACCGGGCGGACCCGCCCGTCCAGGCCGAGCTCGCCGATCATCATCAGATCGGCGATGGCCCGTGGGTCGAGGCGCTCGGCGGCGCCGAGCACCGCGCAGGCCACGGCCAGGTCGAAGCCGCTGCCGCCCTTGGGGACGGATGCCGGGCTGAGCCCCACCGTGAGCTTCTTCTGCGGCCAGTCGACGCCGGAGTTCACCACGGCCGCCCGGACCCGGTCCCGGCTCTCGACCAGGCTCTTGTCGGGCAGCCCGACCAGCGTGAAGGTGGCGACGCCCGGCTCCAGGTCGGCCTGGACCTCGACCACCACGCCCTCGACTCCGACCAGCGCGACCGAGCAGGTGCGGGCGAACCCCATCAGGCCACCCCCCGCACATGCTCGACCACCGGCGCGCCGCGGTCGGGCAGCACCACACCGACCAGGTCGATCCGCACCCCGCCCGGCGGCGGGCCGCCGCGCCGCTCCAGCCAGCGCTCGGCCAGCCGCCGCAGCCGGTCGGCCTTGCCTGGGGTGACGGCCGCCATCGGGTGTTCGTACCCGCCCGCGCGGCGCGTCTTGACCTCGCACACCACCAGCGCCCCGGCGTCGAGGGCGACGATGTCGATCTCCCCGTCCCGGCACCGCCAGTTCCGCTCCAGGACGGTCATCCCGGCCTCGGACAGCCGGCGCGCCGCCAGATCCTCGCCGTAGCGTCCGAGCGCTCCTCGGGCGTTCATTCGGCACCACCTCCGGCACCGACTGTGACGCCCCGGCGCCGAATTATTGGATCTTTGTGGACAACCGGCCGCCTGTGGACAACTCAGCCACTCGGAAGGTCGAGGTCGCTCTTGTTCAGCTCCTCAATATTCACGTCCTTGAACGTCAGGACGCGCACCTGTTTGACGAAGCGGGCCGGTCGGTACATGTCCCAGACCCAGGCGTCGGCCATGGAGACCTCGAAGAACACCTCACCCTGCACCGAGTGCACCTGCATCTCGTAGTCATTGGTGAGATAGAAACGGCGCTCGGTCTCGATCACGTATTTGAACAGACCGACGACATCGCGGTACTCCCGGTAGAGCTTCAGCTCCATCTCGGTCTCGTACTTCTCGAGGTCCTCGGCGCTCATGGCATGTTCCCCTTCAGCCGTGCGTCCCCCCATTGTGCGTCAGACGCGTTCAGTCTCCAGGATCACCGGCGCAGTCGGGGGTCCCTCGTCAAGCAGCCTACGCAACAGCGCCACGAGCCGTGTCGGGTACACCGGCTCCCGCACCTCCGCCAGCTCCTCCAGCGTCCACCACCGCAGCCCCGTGACGCTGCGCCGCTCCAGCTCCGTCTGGCCCCCGGTCCACGCCGCGGGCTGCTCCGTACGCCCCAGGTAGTACCACTCGTCCTGGTCCCAGCGCCGCCCGTCGAACGGGAAGGAGCACACCCGCCGCCACAGCACGGGCCCCAGCTCCACCTCCGTGATCCCGGTCTCCTCCGCCAGCTCCCGGCGCGCCGCCTGCTCCCGGCTCTCGTCGCCCTCCAGCCCGCCGCCGGGGGTGAACCACCAGGTCGTCGACGGATCCTCGGGCTCGAAGCCGTGTATCAGCAGAATTCGGTCCCGCGAGTCGAGCAGAACCACCCGCGCGACCTTGCGCAGGCCCTCGCCGCGGTCGTCCGAGCGGGTCCCGTCAGACATCGGCGGCCACCTCCGCCTTCCGCGCGGGCCGCTTGCCGCCGCGCCCCCGCAGGCGCGCCAGCGGCCCGTACGCCGCGCCGCCCAGGATGAGCACCGCGCCGACCACGGCGGAGATCAGGATGAGCCGCAGCGGCCCCGGCTGCGAGACGCCGCCCGGCAGCGCCCCGAACGCCTCCGGCCGCTCCAGCAGCCCCAGGTCCAGCGGCCAGGCCCGGGCGTCCACCCGGCCGCTCACCGAGCCGCGCGAAACAGCCCCGTCCGTGCCGTCGGTCAGATGCACACGGGAGTCCAGGGAGTCGCTGCGGTGGTCGCCCAGCAGAAACAGCTTCCCCTTGGGCACCGTGGCCGAGAAGGTGGTGGGCGAGGCCGGTCCCTTGCTGTGCAGATACGGTTCCTCGAGGGGCTTGCCGTTCACCGTCACCCGGCCCTGCTTGTCGCAGCAGGCGACCGTGTCCCCGCCGACCCCGATGACCCGCTTGACCATCGGCAGATCGCCCCAGACCGAGTCCTTGAAGACGACCACGTCGCCACGGCGCACCTCGTCGCCGTCTATTCGCTCCGCGAGCACGCGATCGCCCTGGCCGATGGTGGGCGCCATCGAGTCGGTCGGGACCGTGTACGGCTTGTAGACCACCGCTCCCCAGACGAACGCGCCCAGGAAGAGCACGAAGCCGACCCCGACCGCCAGCCCGGACAACACGCTCCCGAGCCCCTTGCCGCCTCCGACCTGCCGGGCTCCGCTCATTCCAGTGCTCCTGCCTCGCATAGCAGACGTAGATCAGGCGTAGATCAGCACCCTACCCGCCGGTACGGACCTCAGGCGGTCGTCGCTTCGCGCTCCTTGCGGACGAGCCGCCGACGGCGCCACAGCACGATCGGCGCCGCGCCCGCGAGCCCCAGCGCCGAGGGCGCCACGGCGGCCGCCGCGCTCAGCCCACGCTGGTCGAAGGTGCTGGGAACGGAGAGGGTGGACCAGCGGTCGATCGGCCAGGCGACCACGATGGCCCGCCCGACTACCTTGTCCACGGAGACCGTGCCATTGTCCAGATTCTGGTGGTAACGGGAGTCCAGAGAGTCCTGGCGGTGGTCGCCCATCACCCAGATCCGGCCCTTGGGCACCTTGATCGGGCCGAACGGCTTGTCGTCGCAGGGCGTGTTCCCGGGGAAGATGTACTTCTTCTCGTTCAGCGCCTTGCCGTTGACCTTGACCGGCCCGCCCTTCTGGCACTCGACCGTGTCCCCGCCGACCGCGATGACCCGCTTGATCAGGTCCTTCTCCTCCGCGGACGGCATCAGGCCGATAAAGCTGAGCACCCGCTGGACGCCCCTGGCGAGCGGACCCGAGTCGGACTGCTGGGTCTCGCCGAGCCAGCCGCCCGGGTCATGGAAGACGACGACCTCGCCACGCTCCGGCTCGGCGCCGAACCACGGCGTCAGCTTGTCCACCAGCACCCGGTCGCCGCGCTGCAAAGTGTTCTGCATCGAGTCGGAGGGGATGGAGAACGCCTGTACCAGGAAAGTCTTGATCAGCAGGGCGAGCAGCAGCGCGATACCGACGAGAATCGGCAGCTCTCTCCAGAACGAGCGCTGCGCCTTGCTCTTGTCTCTGTCCTTGTCCTGGCCGTCCTTGTCCCCCTCCCTCTCCTTCTTCCCCTCGGCATCGGAAGGATCCGCGGGATCCGAGGAGCCCGGGGAATCCCCTGCGCCAGGGGGGTCCGAGGGGCCCGGCTTGCCGAGAGAGACCGGAGATTCAGGAGAGCCCGGAGCGTCCGGTGCGCCGCCCGCCGACGGAGCCGCGGCGTCCGTCGCACCGGAGCCCTCCGGCGTCTCGGGGGCCCCGCCCGTAGGCGCACCGGCTGGGCGCGCCTCGTGCGTGGGTGGCTCTCCGCTCTCCCCCGGTTGCCTTTCGGGCTCTTCGTGACCGGATCGAGCGCCGACCGCCAAATCCCCCACATTCACTCCTCACGCCGCTCTGCCGCCCGCGCCACGAACGGCGCAGGCCCACCACTCCCATAACGAGCGGGAGTTCCGCAGGGGTCGGGAGCTGGACCAACCCTTGCTGGCCCGAGGACAGCCTATGCGGCGAGCCGCGTGCCTGCGTCGCCCCGCTCGGCGCGTCCTTCACTGAGGCATATGTCTCAGGTTCTTCCAGGCTCCGCCAGTGACCGAAGGGCCACGCGATCACGATCGCCCGGCCGACGACCAGATCCTCCGAGACGGTTCCCTGGCCGGGCTCGTCCAGGTGGACCCTGGAGTCAGCCGAATTGGCCCGGTGATCGCCCATCACAAAGAGCCGCCCCTGAGGCACGGTCACCTTGAACCGGCGCTCCGAGGGCGCATTATCCGGGTGCAGATACCGCCGCTCGTCCAGCGGCGTGCCGTTGACCGTCACCTGCCCGTTCTGGTCACAGCAGGCCACCGTATCGCCGCCGACCCCGACCACCCGCTTGATCAGATCCTGCTCGTTCGAGGACGGCAGCAACCCGATCCAGGTCAGAAACTCCTTGCCCTGCTTGATGACCACCGGATCCGCCTTGGACGGCTTCCGCTCGGCCTCGAGCCAGTTTCCGGGGTCCTTGAACACCACCACATCGCCGCGCGACGGCTTCGAGCCGAACCACGGTGTGAGCTTGTCCACCAGCACCCGGTCGCCGATCCTGATCGTCTGCTCCATCGAGCCCGACGGGATCACAAACGCCTGCACCAGAAAAGTCTTGAGCACCAGGGCGATCACCAGCGCCACCCCGATCAGGATCGGGATCTCCTTCATGGCCGAACGGCGCCGTCTGCGCTTGATCCGGCGCTGCACCTTTCGCCGCTCCGCACGCCCGCCCAGACGCGGTCCGGTGCGCGGCACGCCCACGCCGTGCGCGGGAGCGGGGCTGCGGGTCCCGTGCCGGGACCGTCCACGGTTACCCATGCGCCCCGCCCGCGGCCGGCTCCGGCACGCGCCCGAAGGCCGCCGGGCGGTCCACTCCGGTCCAGCGGCCGACCGGCCAGCCGATCCAGTCCGCGCGTCCGATCACCTTGTCGACCGGGACCGTGCCCCCGCCGGGGTCGCCGAGGTGGTCCCGCGAGTCCCTGGAATCACTGCGGTGGTCCCCCATCACCCACAGCCTGCCCTCCGGCACCACGATGTCGAACGGGACCTGTGACGGGGCATCCCCCGGAAACAGGTAGTCCTCGTCCACCGGCTCCCCGTTCACCTCGATCCTCCCCCGCTTGTCGCAGCACCTGACCCGGTCACCACCCACGCCCACGACACGCTTGATGTAGTCGGTCTCGGCCGGTTCGGCCAGCCCGACCGCCGCGGCCGCCTCCCGCAGCAGCGCCGCCACCGAGTTCCGGTCCGGCTCCTCCTGGACGAAGGAACCGGTGCCGTCGAACACGATGACGTCACCGCGGCGCGGCGTGTCACCGAAACGGTACGCCAGCTTGTTCACCAGGACCCGGTCTCCGAGCCGAAACGTGTTCTCCATCGATCCGCTGGGGATCAGGAAAGGCTGCACCACGAAGGCGGTCAGCAGAAGGACGAACGCGAGACAGGCCGCCGCGAGCACCCCGGCCCGCCGCCAGAGCCCGCCCCCGGTGAGCCACCGGAGCCCGCGCCCGAGCGCCGGCCCGGAGCCCGTACGCGAAGAGCGCGATCGCTCCTCCTGACCCTCGTGAGGGCCGGAGGAGCGATCGCGCTCCGGGAGCTGTGCGTCGGTCTCCATCGGGCCAGAGCCTATCCGGCCCGCCTGTGCCGTCCGGCAGTAGCTCAGTTGTCGCGCAAAACTCAGTTGTCGCGCTTCTCCTTGATCTTCGCGGCCTTGCCGCGGAGGTCACGCAGGTAGTACAGCTTGGCGCGGCGGACGTCACCGCGGGTGACGACCTCGATCTTCTCGACGATCGGGGTGTGCACCGGGAAGGTACGCTCGACGCCGACGCTGAAGCTCACCTTGCGAACGGTGAAGCTCTCGCGGACACCAGAGCCCTGGCGGCGGATGACGACGCCCTTGAACTGCTGGACACGGGAGCGGTTGCCCTCGATGACGCGGACGTGGACGTTGACCGTGTCGCCGGGGCGGAAGGTCGGGATGTCGCTGCGCAGCGACGCGGCGTCGACGGAGTCGAGCACGTGAGACATGATCGTCTGCTTTCCTCGCCGATGCCACAGGTCATCAGCGGTATATCGGATGATGATTCGGAATGCCGCCTGGTCGGGCGGGCGTCGATCCCCCTGTGGCAGGGGCGCGCGCCGGACGTACGGCAGCGGCCTATTCTTCCACGACCGGCCCCGGCCACCCAAATCCGGGCTCTTTATTGTGTTCGCTCGCCTCCAGGCGCTCGGGTCCTCCCCCGGCTACCGCCGGGCGGTGCCCCCTGTCGACGGGCTTCGTCACGCGGTCGCCCACGCCGCGGAGCGGCATATCGGATTCGAGCCCTCGCTCCCTCCTCCTCAGCCCTTTCGACAGCGGCGCGCCCTTGGGCTCGCTCACTGACGTTTCCTCCCAGCCCAGTTCCGCCAGGAGCCTCCGGTCGTGCTTGTCCAGCGCCGTTGGGTCGCAGCGCGCTATGAGGTCCGGGCGGTTGCGGCTGGTGCGGCGGAACGCCTCGTCCCGGCGCCAGCGCGCGACGTTGCCGTGGTGGCCGCTGAGCAGCACCTCCGGGATGCCCCGGCCGCGCCACTCCGGCGGCTTGGTGTAGACGGGCCCCTCCAGCAGATCGGCCATCGCGCCGGGGGCGAAGGAGTCGTCGCGGTGCGACTCGGCGTTGCCCAGCACCCCGGGCAGCAGCCGGGCCACGGCCTCCGTGATCACCAGAACCGCGGCCTCCCCGCCGGCCAGCACATAGTCGCCGATGGAGATCTCGTACACATCCAGCCGCTCGGCGTACTCGTCGATCACCCGGCGGTCGATGCCCTCGTAGCGGGCCGGGGTGAAGACCAGCCAGGGGCGCTCGGCGAGCTCGACGGCGAGGGCCTGGGTGAACGGGCGGCCGCTCGGGGTGGGCACGACCAGCGCGGGCAGCTCCGCCGCCCCGCCTCCGGTGCCCTCCGGCTCGCCGTCCCCCGCGTTCTGTCCACCGCTCCCCGACTCGATGATCGCGTCCAGCGCCTCGCCCCACGGCTCGGGCTTCATGACCATGCCGGGCCCGCCGCCGTACGGGGTGTCGTCGACGGTGTTGTGCCGGTCGTGCGTCCAGCCGCGCAGATCATGGACGCGTACATCCAGCTGTCCCCGGGCGCGCGCCTTGCCGACCAGCGAGACGTTCAGCGGCTCCAGATACTCCGGAAAGATCGTGACGACGTCCAGCCGCATCATGCGCCCCCGCGCTCGGCGCCGCCCTCGCCGCGGGCGACCTCGGCCTCGGTCTCGTCGAGCAGTCCGGGCGGCGGGTCGATGACGGCGCGCTGCTCCTCGAGATCGATCTCCGGCACCACCTCGGAGACAAAGGGGATCATCACATCGCTGCCGTCGGGCCGCCGGACGATCAGCAGGTCCTGGTACGGCAGATGGGAGATCTCCGCGATCCGGCCGACCTCCGTGCCGTCGACCGTGACCACGTCCAGGTCGATCAGCTGATGGTCGTAGAACTCCTCGGGGTCCTCAGGAGTCTCCTCGGGATCGACCTCCGCGATGAGCAGGGTGCCGCGCAGCGCCTCGGCAGCCGTGCGGTCCGCGACCCCCGTGAAGCGCAGCAGCAGGCGGCCGCTGTGCACCCGGCCGGTCTCGATGGTCAGCGGCCCGACGGAGGCGGGCTCGGTGGCCAGAACGGCACCCGGGCCGAGCCGAAGCTCCGGCTCGTCGGTGCGCACCTCGACGGTGAGCTCACCCTTGATGCCGTGGGCGCGGCCGATCCGCGCCACAACCAACTGCACTGTTCCCAGTTCCCTTCACGCACACGGGCCGGGGACGGCCCATAGCCCTCCCCGGCCCGTGCCGGTGCTCTTCTTGACGCTGCTCAGCGAACCTGGTCCACGTCGACGAGGTCGACGCGGATACCACGGCCGCCGATGGCGCCCACGACGGTGCGCAGGGCGCGGGCGGTGCGGCCGTTACGGCCGATCACCTTGCCGAGATCGTCGGGGTGCACCCGGACCTCCAGCACCTGCCCGCGCCGCAGGTTGCGCGAGGCGACCTGCACTTCGTCGGGGTTGTCGACGATGCCCTTCACCAGGTGCTCGAGGGCCTCCTCGAGCATGCTCAGGCCTCGGTCGACGCGGTCGACTCGGCCGCCGCGTCAGCGGCCGCCTCGTCCGACTTCTTCTCGGACTTCTTCGCCTTCGGGGTGATCGCCTCACCCTTCGGCTCGGCGCCGCTGTCCTTGGCGGCGGCCTCGAACAGGGCGCGCTTGTCGGCCTTCGGCTCGGCGACGAGCATCGGGGCCGGGGCGGGCAGGCCCTTGAACTTCTGCCAGTCGCCGGTGACCTTCAGGATGGCGAGCACCGGCTCGGTCGGCTGCGCGCCGACACCCAGCCAGTACTGCGCACGCTCCGAGTCGACCTCGATGCGCGAGGGGTTCTGCACCGGGTGGTACAGACCGATCTCCTCGATGGCCCGGCCGTCACGGCGGGTACGGGAGTCGGCGACGACGATGCGGTAGTGAGGCGAACGGATCTTGCCCAGACGCTTCAGCTTGATCTTGACTGCCACGGGAGTGGTGTCTCCTGGTCTTGACGTGATTGAGCACCGCGAAGTGCCGCGTGGGGTTGCGGTACCCGAGTGCCCGATGGACGCGTCAGCCGGAGGAGAGAGGGGTCCTGGTCGGCTGTCGAGTACAGCTGACCATTGTGCCACACCGCACCGGCTCAGCCGACCGCGGCCACCGGCTCCGGGATACGGAACGGCTTTCCGCACCCCCCGCACATGATCGGCGCCTGGGCCAGCACCGACGGCACGACGCGGACATTGCGCCCGCAGTCGCAGACCGCCTTCACACGGACCCCACCGCCGGACGAACCATGCCGGGCGGCCGGCCCGCGGAAGGTGCGGGTGGTGTCGGCGGCGGTCGCGACGGTGTGCGCCTTGAGGGCGCGCTGGAGCCGGTCGATGGTCGTCCGATAGCGCCTTCTCGCCTCGGGACTGAGCGTGACCAGGGAGAAGCCGCTGCTCGGATGCGGCTCATCGGAATGGTCCAGCCCCAGCTCCTCGGCGATGGCCAGGAATCGGCGGTTGTGATAGCGGCCGGCGCGCGAGGTGTCACGGACACCTCGCGCCGCGGCGATGCCATGGACTGCCTCGTGCAGCAGCCGTTCGAAGGAGAGCTCGGCGCCACATGCGGACGACGACTCTCCGATCAGCGATTCGGGCGCGGCGAGATCCGGCAGCTCGGGGTGGTGCCGTTGAATATCGGCCCACGCCTGCGCCAGCTCTGCGGCGAGTACAGGTGGTGTCGTGCTCACGTCGTGATAACGAGCGGGGAGCGCCCGGTGTTCCGATTCCGGGGCATCGCAAATATTTTGCACGTACCAGTCAGTTCAGCGCTGATGCGCCCCGAGGAGGGCGGGTGCGCAAATGTGTGGATGAGCCACCCACCGCGCACCAAGGCGGTACGTAACGCCCCGCCCGCTCGCCCCGGGCCCTCCTCAGTAAGCGCGCGCGACAAAGGCGACGTTACCGGGCGCATCATCCGCGTCCGGCACCGACCCGTCCTCGGCCACCAGGCACCGCACGGACACGGCCTGCTCGGCGAGGGCCGCCTCCCCCTCCGGGCCGAGGTCCGCCCACCGGATCCGCGCCCAGCCGCCCGCCGCCGCGGCCTCGGCGGCCTCCTCCACGGTCCGCACGCCCACGGTCCGGGACTCGCGCCGCTCCCGCGCCTGGCGCAGCAGCAGCGCCTGGTCCTCCTCCAGGACCTTCGGCAGCAGATCCGGCAGCGCGTCCAGGCTCACCGGCTCCTTGCCGCCCGGAATCCGCCGCGCCACCATCGCGGTGCCGCCCTCCAGGTCGCGCGGGCCGACCTCGACCCGCACCGGCACGCCCTTGAGCTCCCAGTCCACGGCGCGACGGCCGAACGGGGTGTCCGTACGGTCGTCGACCCGGACCCGCACCCCGGCCGCCGCCAGCCGGTCGCCGATCTCGCGGACCTTGGCCAGCACCGCCTCGTCGCCCTTGATGGCCAGCACGACGACCTGGACGGGAGCCAGCCGCGGCGGAACGCGCAGCCCGCTGTCGTCGCCGTGCATCATCACCAGTGCGCCGATCATGCGGGTGGTGCTGCCCCAGGAGGTCTGCCAGACCAGCTCCTGCTTGCCTTCCTTGGACAGGAACTGGGTGTTGAAGGCCCGCGCGAAGTTCTGGCCCAGCTCGTGGCTGGTGCCCAGCTGTAGCGCCTTGCCGTCGCCCATCATCCCTTCCAGGGTGAGGGTGTTGATGGCGCCCGCGAAGCGCTCCTTGGCCGTCTTGCGGCCCAGGACGACATCCATGGCCAGCACGTTCTCCATGAAGTCCGCGTAGACGTGCCGGTGGATACGGGCGGCGAAGTCGCGGGCGTCCTCGAACGTGGCGTGGGCGGTGTGCCCCTCCTGCCACAGGAACTCGGAGGTGCGCAGGAACAGCCGCGGCCGCAGCTCCCAACGCACCACATTGGCCCACTGGTTGATCAGCAGCGGCAGATCGCGGTAGCTCTGCACCCACTTCGAGAAGTACTCGTTGATGATCGTCTCGGAGGTGGGCCGGACGACCACGGGCTCCTCGAGCTTCTTGCCGCCGCCGTGGGTGACGATGGCGAGCTCGGGCGCGAAACCCTCGACGTGCTCCGCTTCCTTGGTCAGATACGACTGCGGGATGAAGAGCGGGAAGTACGCGTTCTGCACGCCCTCGGCCTTGATGCGGGCGTCCATGTCCTGCTGCATCCGCTCCCAGAGCCCGTAGCCGTACGGTCGGATGACCATGGTGCCGCGCACCGGGCCGTTGTCGGCCAGCTCGGCCTTGTTGATCAGATCCTGGTACCAGCGCGGAAAATCCTCCGCCTGGGGGGTGAGAACGGGAGCCTTCGCCATGGCGCCGATCGTACGGCGACGGCGCGCCCAACCGTGAATCTGTTTGGTGAGGGCCGCTTTTTTCAGGGGCCGTTCCAAGGGCTCGTTTTCAAGGGCCCGCGCCGGGGGGGCGCACAACCGGGGCACGCAAGCATGGCCGCGAAAGCTCTGGACGCGCGGACGGATGCGCAGTTCCCTGGCCTACGGGGGTGGATCGCGCGGCGCACAACGGTGACACAGGCCTGGGCTCATGACACTGCTCTGCTCTCGTCGGATTGGGGCGCATTCCATGGCATCTACGCTCGTACGGCAACACCTCCCGTACCCCCCGCACCCCGCCCCATCGCACACGGCGCCACCGCGCACCCGCGCCCGCGACTGGGCGGAGATACAGGAACGGATGCTGGTGCCGCTGTACGAGGCCGTGTACGAGCGGCTGGAGGTGGGCGCCGGGACCCGGCTGCTGGGCCTGGGCTGTGGCTCGGGACTGGCCCTCCTTCTGGCGGCGACGCGCGGCGCCGCGGTCTGCGGGGTGGACCCGGACGAGGAGCGCCTGGCGCTCGCCCGCGAGCGGCTGGGCGACGGCGGCCTGGAGAGCGTCCTGACGGCGGCGACTGCGACGGCGGCGAGCGGCTTCACCGTGGTCACCGCCTTCGAGCCGCTGTCGGCCCTCGGAACAGACGGCGGCGCCGATGCCCTGGCCGAGCGGCTGACCGCGGCCGCCGCCCTCGCCGAACCCGGCAGCCCGGTCGTCCTGGCCGGCTGGGGCCCACCGGAGCGGTGCGCCACCTCCGCGGTGCTTCGGGTGGGCGCGCGGCTGGCCGACCCCATGTGCTCCCCTGCCCGCTGGCGGCCCTGCGGCCGGGACGACCTGGAGCGCCTCGCCCAGCGGGCCGGGCTGCGGCCCGACGGTTCGGGCCGGGTGGCCTGCCCTTTCGGATACGCCGATATGGACAGCGCGGTGCGCGGGCTGCTGTCGACCGGGCTGTTCGACGCGGCGGAGCGGGCCACCGACGCCGTCCAGGTGCGCAAGGAGATCACCGAGGCGCTCCATCCGTACCGGCGCCAGGACGGCACGGTGTGGATGGAGAACGTGCTGCGCTATCTGATCGCGCGGGTGTGAGGGCCCGCGGGCCCCTCGGCCCGCCCGGCCCTCGCGTCCCGCTCAGCCCATGAACTTCTTGAACTCGTCGGGCAGTTCGAAGTCCTGCCCGCCCTGGCCGGCGGGCAGGCCGAACGCGCCGCCCGGCTGCCCCGCCTGCTCGCGACGGGCCGCGGCGGCCTGCTCGTCGGCCTTGCGCTTCATCGGGTTGCCCGAGCGCTGCTTGCCCTTGACCTTCTTCTGCGGCTTGCCCTTGCGCTTGGCGGCGCCACCACCCATGCCGGGGATGCCCGGCATGCCGGGCATCCCGCCCTGGGCCATCTTCGACATCATCTTGCGCGCGTCGAAGAACCGCTCCACCAGGTTCTTGACCGCGCTCACCTCGACGCCGGATCCGCGCGCGATACGGGCGCGGCGCGAGCCGTTGATGATGGTCGGGTCCTGGCGCTCGCCCGGGGTCATCGACTTGATGATCGCGGCGGTGCGGTCCACGTCCCGCTCGTCGAGGTTGTTGATCTGGTCCTTGATCTGGCCCATGCCCGGCAGCATGCCGAGCAGCTTGGAGATGGAGCCCATCTTGCGGACCTGCTCCATCTGCGACAGGAAGTCGTCGAGGGTGAACTCCTTGGGGCCCTTCGCCAGCTTGGCCGCCATCTTCTCGGCCTCTTGCTGGCTGAAGGTCTGCTCGGCCTTCTCGATCAGGCTGAGCATGTCGCCCATGCCCAGGATGCGGGACGCCATGCGGTCCGGGTGGAACGCGTCGAAGTCGTCCAGCTTCTCGCCGTTGGAGGCGAACATGATCTGACGGCCGGTGACATGCGCGATGGACAGCGCGGCACCGCCGCGCGCGTCGCCGTCGAGCTTGGAGAGCACCACGCCGTCGAAGCCGACGCCGTCGCGGAACGCCTCGGCGGTGTTCACCGCGTCCTGGCCGATCATCGCGTCGACGACGAAGAGGATCTCGTCGGGGCTGACCGCGTCGCGGATGTCCGCGGCCTGCTGCATCAGCTCCTGGTCGATGCCGAGGCGGCCGGCGGTGTCGACGATCACCACGTCGTGCTGCTTGGTCCTGGCGAACTCGACCGAGTCCTTGGCCACCTTCACCGGGTCGCCCACGCCGTTGCCCGGCTCCGGGGCGTAGACCGCGACACCGGCCCGCTCGGCGACCACCGAGAGCTGGTTGACGGCGTTGGGTCGCTGGAGGTCACACGCGACCAGCAGCGGCGCGTGGCCCTGCCCCTTCAGCCAGCGGCCGAGCTTTCCGGCGAGCGTGGTCTTACCGGCACCCTGAAGGCCCGCGAGCATGATCACGGTCGGCGGCTGCTTGGCGAAGCGGAGGCGGCGGGTCTCGCCGCCGAGGATGCCGACCAGCTCCTCGTTGACGATCTTGATGACCTGCTGGGCGGGGTTCAGCGCCTGGGAGACCTCGGCGCCGAGCCCCCGCTCCTTGATCTGCTTGATGAAGGCCCGGACGACGGGAAGCGCGACGTCCGCCTCGAGCAGGGCGATCCGGATTTCACGCGCCGTGGCGTCGATGTCCGCCTCGGAGAGGCGGCCCTTGCCCCGGAGGTTCTTGAAAGTCGCTGCGAGGCGGTCGGAGAGGGTATCGAACACGGTGGTCGCGAATCCTTCGCTCGGATGTCGGGTCGGCGGTCGGCCTCCAAGGGTATCCGCCCGCCGCCCGAACGGTCTGCCCCCCGGGCCGGTGCCGCGCCCCGCGGGGCCTTGACCCCTCCCCGCCCCTTCCCGAAACCGGGGCTCCGCCCCGGACCCCGGTGGTCGCTCTCCCCGCCACCGCTGGGCAGCACCCCGGACAGGCCGGAATGCCGGGAAGGCGGCGCGTCCGAGGGGCAGCGCCGTCGCGGGGGTCTCCGGGGCGCTACGCGCTCAGCGCACGCTCGACCTGCTGGGCCACCTCCGCCGCGCGCATCGGCTGGAGCGGGGTGCCGGAGGCGTCCGTGACGTAGAAGGCGTCCACCGCGTTGGCGCCCAGCGTGCTGACGTGGGCGCTGCGCACCGTCACCCCCGCGTCCTCCAGCGCGCGGCCGATGCGGTGCAGCAGCCCCGGGGCGTCCTGGGCGCGCACCTCGATCACCGTGGCGAGCTGGGAGCTGCCGGGCGCCACGGTCACCCGCGGTGGCGGGGCGTGCACACCGCGGCGGCGCGGGTATTTGCGGTACGCGGCCTCGCGCTCCGCGAGCCGGGCCACTATGTCGAGCGAGCCGTCCAGGGCCCGTACCAGGTCCTTGCGCAGCCGCGCGGCCTGCGGCAGCGAGCCGTACTCCGCGGCCACCCGCCAGCTCAGCAGCAGCACGCCGGGCCCCGCCGCGGATACCGGCCGGCGAGGCTCCGCCCCGGTCAGCTCCCCGGGCAGCTCGACGGCGCGCAGGTCCGCCGCCCGTACGGTCAGCCGGTGCAGCGCCAGCACGCCCGCCGCCGCGGGCAGCACGCCGGGCTGGTCGGGGACGGCGATCAGCAGCTCGACGCCGATGGGCTCCGCGCCGGTCTCCGCACCGGTCTCCACGCCGGGCCCCTCGCCCGCCCCGGCCTGTCCGGCGGCCTCGGGGGTGCCGTCGGCCCGGCTCCCCGGCGGCAGCGCCTCCGAGCGCGCGTGCAGGGCCAGCACGGGGCCGCCGGTGCGCCAGGCCTCGATCGCCAGACGCTCCTGCTCGGCGGTGGTCTGCTGGGGCACGGACGGATCCGCCGCCGGTTCCCCGGCCAGGACCGCCGCGACCCGCTTGACCAGGTCGGCGACGAGCGAGCCGCGCCAGGCGCTCCAGGCCGCGGGGCCGGTGGCAAGCGCGTCGGCCTCGGTAAGGGCGTGCAGCAGCTCCAGGGTGGCGGGGGAGCCGACGGCCTCGGCGACCGAGCGCACGGTGGCGGGGTCGTCCAGGTCGCGGCGGGTGGCGGTCTCGATGAGCAGCAGGTGGTGGCGGACCAGGGTGGCCAGGACGGCGACGTCGGCGCGGTCGAAGCCGATCCGGGACGCCACGTCCCGGGCGATGGTCTCGCCCGCGACCGAGTGGTCCCCGGGCCAGCCCTTGCCGATGTCGTGCAGCAGCGCGGCGACCAGCAGCAGGTCGGGACGGCCGACGCGGCGGCTCAGGGCGCTGGCCCGCACCGCGGTCTCGACGAGGTGGCGGTCGACGGTCCAGCGGTGCACAGGGTTGCGCTGGGGGCGGCAGCGCACCCGCTCCCAGTCCGGCAGCAGCCGGGTGATCAGCCCCTCGGCCTCCAGGTCCTCCCAGACCCCGACGGTGGACTCGCCCGCGCCGAGCAGCGTGACCAGCTGTTCCCTGGCCTCGGGCGGCCACGGTACGGGCAGGGGCTGCGCGGCGGCGGCCAGGCGGCGTACGGCGTGCAGCGACAGCGGCAGCCCGGCCTGGGCGGCGGCGGCCGCGGCCCGCAGCGGCAGGACCGGGTCGCGCTCGGGGCGCGCGGCGCGCGCCAGCACCACCTCGCCGTCCTGCTCGACGACGCCCTCGGCGAGCGGGCTGCGCTCCCCCGCGTCCGCGGCGCCGGACCCGGAGCCGCCCCGCCCTCGGCCGCCGAGGAGCCCGCGCAGCCGCGGCCGGGAGGACCGGGCGCGCAACACCCGCTCGACCTCGCGCCAGGTGACATCGCTCGCGTAGGAGATGGTCCGGGCCGACTCGTACACCTGGCGCAGCAGCGTGTCGGCGTCCAGCAGGCCGAGCTCGGCCGCGACCTGGTCCTGCTCCTGGAGCGCGAGCCGGTCGGTGGCCCGCCCGGTGGTCAGGTGCAGCGCGTCGCGCACGTCGAGCAGCTGCCGGCGGGCCTCGGCGAGGCCCTCGCGCGGGGCGTCGGCGAGCCAGGACGCGGCGATGGCGCGCAGCGCCGTCGCGTCGCGCAGCCCGCCGCGCGCCTCCTTGAGGTCCGGTTCCAGCAGGAACTGGAGCTCGCCGTGGCGCCGGGCGCGCTCCTGGCCCAGTTCGCGCAGCTCGGGCAGGCGCTTCGAGGCCTGGGCCCGCCAGTCGGCGAGCGCCGCGGTGCGCAGCCCCGCGGTGAGCGCGGCGTCGCCCGCGATGTGCCGGGCGTCCAGCAGGCCGAGGTGTGCCTTCAGGTCCTCGCCCGCGGTCTTGCGGGCCTGGTCGGGGGTGCGTACGGAGTGGTCGAGGGCCAGGCCCATGTCCCACACCGGGTACCAGACGCGGTCCGCGAGCGTGGCGATGGCCGAGGCGTCCGCGGAGCCGTCGTGGAGCAGCAGCACGTCCAGGTCGCTGCGCGGGGACAGCTCGCCGCGCCCGTATCCGCCGACCGCCACCAGGGCGACGCCCTGGATGCCCTCGGCGCCCGGGGAGCCCTGGGCGCCCTTCGCGAGGCCGGCCTCCTGTGCCCCGCCGGCCAGCAGCGCGGCCAGCCACTGGTCGGTGAGTTCGGCGAGGGCGGTACGGCGCGGCGGCCCGGACCGCGACTCCTCCTGGAGGAGTCGCAGTCGGGCCGCCGCATAGCCGCCGGGCGCCGAGTCGGTCGTCTCCGTCTTCGTCTCGACGTTTTCCGTCAACTCGGCTCCTTGATCACAGGGAAGGACGTCCGGACCGTGGGGTGGCTCAGAGCGCGTCGGGGCCGCGCTCGCCGGTCCGGACCCGCACCGCGGTGTCGACGGGGACGCTCCACACCTTGCCGTCCCCGATCTTGCCGGTGCGGGCCGACTTGACCACGACCTCGATGAGGTCGTCGGCGTCGTCGTCCTCGACCAGCACCTCGATACGGACCTTGGGCACCAGGTCGATGGTGTACTCGGCGCCCCGGTAGACCTCGGTGTGGCCGCGCTGGCGGCCGTAGCCGCTGGCCTCGGTGACGGTCAGGCCGTGCACCCCGAAGGCCTGCAGGGCTTCCTTGATCTCGTCCAGCCGGTGGGGCTTGACGACCGCGGTGATGAGCTTCACGCGTCCACCTTCTTGTTCTGCGGCGCGCCCGCGCCGGTCTCGTCCTGGATGGAGGACACCGTAGAACGCCCCACGTGCGCGCCTCCGACGGCGCTGAAGTCGTAGGCCGTCTCGGCGTGGTAGGCCTGGTCGAGGCCGCCGACCTCTTCGTCCTCGGTGGCCCGGAGGCCGATGGTGACGTCGATCGCCTTGGCGAGGATCCAGGAGACGACGAACGAGTAGATCAGGACCGTGAAGGCGCCGAGCGCCTGCTTGCCCAGCTGGTCCAGGCCGCCGACGCCGTCGGTGGCGAGCAGGCCGACCAGGAGGGTGCCCAGGATGCCGCCGACCAGGTGCACGCCGACCACGTCGAGCGAGTCGTCGTAGCCCAGCTTGTACTTCAGGCTGACCGCCCAGGAGCAGACGACGCCCGCGACGAGGCCGATGATGATCGCGCCCCAGGCGTTGACGGCCGCACCGGAGGGGGTGATGGCGACGAGGCCCGCGACGGCGCCGGAGGCCGCGCCCAGCGTGGTGAACGCGCCGTGCCGGATGCGCTCGTAGGCGAGCCAGCCGAGCATCGCGACGCCGGTGGCGATCTGGGTGTTGAACGCCATGTTGGCGGCGGTGCCGTTGGCGGCGAGCGCGGAACCGGCGTTGAAGCCGAACCAGCCGAACCACAGCAGACCGGAGCCCAGCATCACCAGGGGGAGGTTGTGCGGCCGCATCGGGTCCTTCTTGAAACCGATGCGCTTGCCGAGGACCAGGGCCACGGCGAGACCGGCCGCGCCCGCGTTGATGTGGACCGCCGTGCCGCCCGCGAAGTCGATGACTTCCTTCTTGAACAGCCAGCCGTCGGCCTGCCAGACCCAGTGGGCGACCGGGAAGTAGACGACGGTGACCCACAGGGTGATGAACAGCGTCCAGGCGCCGAACTTGACCCGGTCGGCGACCGCACCGCTGATCAGCGCGGGGGTGATGACCGCGAACATCAGCTGGAAGAAGGCGAAGGCCAATACCGGGATCGCGTCGGGCTTGGTGCCCCACAGCGACTCGGGGTTGATGCCCTTGAAGCCGATGTGGTCCAGATTGCCCAGCAGCCCGCCGCCGATGTCGTCACCGAAGGTGAGGGAGTAGCCGAACAGCACCCACAGGAGGCTGACGACGCCCAGGGCGATGAAGGACATCATCAGCATGTTCAGGGCGCTCTTCACCCGGACCATGCCGCCGTAGAAGAAGGCCAGGCCGGGGGTCATCAGCATCACGAGCGCGGCGCTGATCAATACGAACGCGGTATTTGCGCCATTCAATGTGGACGTCTCCTCGAAATGACGGCCCGTGCGGGCAGAACTCAGGTGGGCCGGTTTTCGCCACGAGGTTGGCGCAGCGCCGTTTCAGTCGATGCCGCTCGATGTTTCACGGCAGTGACGAAGGGCGCGGGAGTGTTACGTACGGATGAACTGGCACTGGACGGCCGGAGGGCCTTGTTACCGTCTCGCGACCATGGGCGGGGGGCTCAGACGGCCCGGGCCGCCTCCGTCGCGTCGGGCCCGTCGGACAGGTGGTCGGCGAGCCGCTCGCCGAGCTGAACGACCTCCGGAACGCTTCCGAAGTCGCGCATCGCCGTGTCCACGGTCTTGCGCAGCCGGTTGCTGACCCGCTCGGAGCGCACCCGGCGGGCGAGCGGCACGGCCTTCTCGGCGACCGCCGCGCATTCCTCGGGCTCCTTCTGGAGCAGGTGGACGGTGGCCAGGCCGATCAGGTTGAGCGCATACGAACGCTGATGCCCGCCGTCCTGGGCCGCCTCCTGGCCGAAGAGGTCGACCGCGCGGCGCATCACGGGGTCGGCCAGCTTGGCGTAGGTGGGGCTGCGGCCGGCGACATAGGCGAGGTCGCGGTACGAGTGCGCGTTCTCCGCGTTGAGCTCGGCCTCGGAGAAGAAGCGGATCCAGTCCGGGTCCCCGTCGCCCGCGACGCTCTCGGCGAAGGTGTCCTCGGCCATCTTCACGGCCCGGTGGCACTTGCTGGGCTGGCCCATATTGGCGTACGCGCGGGCCTCCATCGCATACAGCATGGCCTGGGTCCGCGGCGTCGCGCTCTCCCGGCTGCCGTACTGGGCGAGGTGGACCAGCTCCAGCGCGTCCTCCGGCCGCCCCACATGGATCATCTGGCGGCTCATGCTGGAGAGGATGTACGAGCCCAGGGGCCGGTCCCCGGACTCCTTCGCCGCGTGGAGGGCGAGGACGAAGTACTTCTGGGCGGTGGGCTGGAGCCCGATGTCGTAGCTCATCCACCCGGCGAGCTCGGCCAGTTCGCCCGCGACCTTGAAGAGCCGCTTGGAGACGGGCTCGGGGTGCGGCTCCTGAAGCAGGTCCGTCACCTCGTGGAGCTGGCCCACCACCGCCTTGCGGCGGAGCCCGCCGCCGCACTGGGCGTCCCACTTCCGGAACATCACGATGGTGGACTCCAGCAGCTCCAGCTCGGGCTCGGAGAGCCGGGAGACCCGCCGGGAGCGGCCCGCCTCCGGCTGGGTGCGGCCGCCGGGCCGACCGGAGGGGGAGGGCACCAGCCAGCGCTGCATGGGCTCGATCAGGGCGGGGCCCGCCGACAGCGCGAGGGAGGTGCCGAGGAAGCCGCGCCGGGCGAGCATCAGGTCGCTGCGCGAGAACTCGCCGATCAGCGCGACGGTCTCCGGACCGGCCCAGGGCAGGTCGACGCCTGACACGGACGGTGACCGATGGGCGGTGCGCAGCCCGAGGTCCTCGATTCCGACCACGCAGCCGAAGCGGTCGGAGAACAGCTCGGAGAGGATTTGCGGAATGGGCTCGCGCGGCTGCTCGCCGTCGAGCCAGCGGCGCACCCGCGAGGTGTCGGTGCTGATGTGGTGGGCGCCCAACTGGCGTGCTCTGCGGTTCACTTGGCGCGCGAGCTCGCCTTTTGACCAGCCGCTGCGCACGAACCACGAACCCAACTGCGCGTTGGGACGCTTGTCAGCACCGCCGCCGTTGTCGCCCACTGGAATGCCCCCATCCCACGATTCCGCTCGCACCGCGACCAGAATGCCTTCTGTCACGGTCGGTTGTCCCCGCGATCCGCCGCATCAATCACGGGAGACGGGGGGTCATGCACTGAAAGTAATCTTACGATCACGCCTCCGGCGAGGAAGTTCGCTGAAACGCCACCATTCGCCACCCCTTCGAATGAACGCCACCGGCGATTCACGCGATTCACTTGACACCGGGCATCCGGAAACAGGTGGAAGGGTGCACACCGGGGCGCGCGCACAGCGTCTCACCACCCCTTGCACCGCCACACCACCGCACCGCAGCCGCAGCAGCACCGGTGGTGCCGCATCCGGCTACGGAGCGCCACGGAGCCGCTTCTCTTCGTCATTCGATTCGTAACCATCGACAGGTCGACCCGTTGGAGGGGGCATGGACTTCACGATCGGCGGCATCCGGGACATGCGGCCGGGCGCGCGGCGCCGCAGCCGTACGTCCGAGTGCACGACGGTGGCGGAGTACACCGGCCTGTGGGGGTGGGACGTGGTGCCGGGCGCCCGCGCGGCCCGCGGCGCGAACGGCAGCAGAAACGAATGTTCATGCGGCGCGGCCGACTGCGCCGCCCCCGGCGCGCACCCCCTCGCCTTCGCCTCCGCCGTCCCGGCGGGCGCCACCCTGGACGACGCCACGGCGGCCTGGGAGCAGGTCCCGGGGGCCGCGGTGCTGCTGCCCGTGGGCACCTCGTTCGACGTGCTGGAGGTCGCCGAGCAGGCGGGGCGGCTCGCGCTGGTCCGGCTGGAGCGCATGGGACTGCCGCTCGGCCCGGTGACCGCCACGCCGCACGGCCGCGCCCAGTTCTTCGTCGCCCCCGGCGCCGCCGAGCAGCTGCCGCAGCTGCTCTACCGCATGGGCTGGGACGACGCCGGTCTTGACCTGCGCTGTCTGGGGCCCGGCGACCACATCACGGCCCCGCCCAGCGACCTCGGCGGGCTCGGCCCCGTCCGCTGGCTGCGCCCGCCGGTACTGGACGAGGCGGGCCGGCCGCCGCACGCGCGGCTGCTGCTGGGCACGCTGGCGTACGCCGCCCATCGCGCGGGCGGCTGATCGGCCCCCTCCTGAAGCCATACCGGCGGAAACGCTTCTGCGGTGCCGTCCCCGAAGACGCGAAACGCTTCAGGCGCCCTGGGAAGGTCTCAGGGCGCCTGAAGCGCGTGGGGGCGGATGGGGGGAGATGGCGGGCGGTCAGTCGCCGATCAGGGCGTCGACGAAGGCCTCCGGCTCGAACGGCGCGAGGTCGTCCGCGCCCTCTCCCAGGCCCACCAGTTTCACCGGCACGCCCAGCTCGCGCTGCACCGCGATCACGATGCCGCCCTTGGCGGTGCCGTCCAGCTTGGTGAGCACGATGCCGGTGATGTCCACGACCTCCGCGAAGACCCGCGCCTGCACCAGGCCGTTCTGCCCGGTGGTGGCGTCCAGCACCAGCAGCACCTCGTCCACCGCGCCGTGCTTCTCCACGACCCGCTTGACCTTGCCGAGCTCGTCCATCAGGCCGGTCTTGGTGTGCAGCCGGCCGGCGGTGTCGACGAGCACGACGTCCGCGGCCTCGGCGATGCCCTCCTTGACCGCGTCGAAGGCGACCGAGGCCGGGTCGCCGCCCTCGGGGCCCCGGACGGTGCGGGCGCCGACCCGCTCGCCCCAGGTCTGGAGCTGATCGGCGGCCGCCGCGCGGAAGGTGTCGGCCGCGCCCAGGACCACCGACTTGCCGTCGGCGACCAGGACCCGCGCGAGCTTGCCGGTGGTGGTGGTCTTACCGGTGCCGTTGACCCCGACGACCATGACCACGCCCGGCTTCTCCTCGCCGTTCGCGCCCACGCCGCTCTCGGTGTGCACGGTGCGGTCGGCCTCGGTGCCGATCAGCTGGAGCAGCTCCGTGCGCAGCAGGCCGCGCAGGTCCTCGGGGGTGCGGGTGCCGAGCACCTTGACCCGCTCGCGCAGTCGCTCCACCAGCTCCTGCGTCGGTGTGACGCCGACATCGGCGGTCAGCAGGGTGTCCTCGATCTCCTCCCAGGTCTCGTCGTCGAGGTGCTCACGGGACAGCAGGGTGAGCAGCCCCTTGCCCAGGGTGGTCTGGGAGCGGGACAGCCGGGCCCGCAGCCGCACCAGCCGGCCGGCGGTGGGCTCGGGCACCTCGATCGCGGGCGCCGCCGGCTGTGCGGGCACGGTGGGTGCGGGCGGTGCCTCGGTGACCGGGAGATCCACCTCTTCGATGGATCTGCGCGGTTCCTCCAGCGTGGTTTCCGCCTCCTCGCCGACCTGCGGCTCGGCGGGCGGCGCGGTGACCGACGGGCTGCTCGGCGGGGCCGGGGGCAGCCGCTTCTTCTTGCGGCTGCCGATCACGAGCCCGCTGACCGCGGCGAGCGCGATCACAGCGATGACTACAGCAAGGATGACTTGTTCCATAACGCACCCAGTATCAGCCAACGCGGTGCGGGGCGTCATTCACCTCCGAGCCCGGCCTCACGGGCCCGGACGATCGCCTGGGCGCGGTCGCGGACCTGGAGCTTGGCGAAAATGGACCCGACGTGGTTGCGCACGGTCTTGTCCGTGACCACCAGCCGCTGGGCGATCTGTCGGTAGCCGAGCCCGACCGCCAGCAGCTCCAGGACCTCGCGCTCGCGGGCGGTGAGGGTGGGGAACGCCTCCTTGGCCGAGGCGGTGCCGAAGGAGCCCAGCAGGGAGCCGAGCCGCTCGGCCATGCGCGGGCTGAAGACCGCGCCGCCGCGCGCCACGGTGTGCAGGGCGCGCAGGATCTCGTCCCGGCCCGCGCCCTTGAGGAGATACCCGCGGGCGCCGGCGCGCATGGCCGCGAGCAGGCTGTCGTCGTCCTCGGACATGGTCATGACGACCACCCGGGCGTCCGGGTGGGCGCACAGGATCCGCCGGGTGGCCTCCGTGCCGGACCGGCCGGGCAGCCCGAGGTCCATGACCACCAGGTCGGGCTCGGTACGCGCGGCCTCGGTGACCGCCTCCTCCGCGGACGCGGCCTGGCCGACCACGGCGAACGCCTCGTCCAGGTTGACCGCGGCCGCCAGGCCCTCGCGGAACAGCGGATGGTCGTCCACGAGCAGGACGCGCCACTGTGGCCCTCCCGCCGCCGTCACCGGCCCGGCACCCCCTCTCCGTGGTCGCGGCCGTGGCCGTGCTCTTCGGGTACGGCGTGAACGGCCGCTTCATGGCCGGCGCCGTCATGGTCGGCGCTCTCCTCGGCGGGCGGGTCGGCCTCCCCCGGCCCGGCGAGCGGCAGGATCGCGTGCACCACCGTGCCCGTCGCGGACCCGGTCACCGAGCAGGAGCCGCCGATCTCCTCGGCCCGCTCCGCCACGGAGGCCAGCCCCACGCCGGGCACGGCGCCGCGCCGCAGCCCGCTCCCGTCGTCGGTGACCTTGACCTCGAGCGTGTCGGGGCCCGCGGTGAGCTCGATCCTGACCTGCCGGGCCCGCGCGTGCCGCACCGCGTTGGTCAGCGACTCGGCCGAGATCCGGTAGGCGGCCGTCTCCACGCCGGGTGACAGCGGCGGCAGCGCGGTCGGGCGGGTGGCCACCGTCACCCGGGGCCCGGCGCCGCCCAGCCGCCGCGCCAGGTCCCGTACCGCCTTGGCCAGGCCGCGATCGGCCAGGGCGGCGGGGGCCAGCCCCGAGGTGATCCGCCGCACCTCGACCAGGGCCTCGGCGAGGGTCTCGGCGGCCTCGCGCAGCTGGTGGCGGGCCGGGTGCCCGGGCGGGCAGGTGGTCTGGGCGATGTCCAGGCGCAGCCGTACGGCGGCGAGCTGGGGGCCGAGGCCGTCGTGGATCTCGCGCCGCAGCCGGCGGCGTTCCTCTTCGCGGGCGAGCACCAGCCGCTCGCGGGCGGCCTGGGCCTCCTCGGCCAGGCGCAGCGCGGCGAGCGCCGGGGCGGCCTGGTCGGCGAGGAGGGAGAGCAGGCCGCTGTCGCGCTCCGCGGGGGTGCCGAAGCCGTCCCGGGCGACTTCGAGGCGGCCGACCGTACGGCCGTGGTGGCGCAGCACGAACGCCTGGACCGGGCCGGTCAGCGGTGCCCCGGCGGCGGCCAGCCGCCGGGGTCCTGCGCGGGTGTCGACGCTGACGGCGGCGCCGGAGACGCCGAGGTCCTCGACCGCGCTGCGGCAGATGTGCTGGGGCACCTCGCCGGGGTGGGGCGCCTGCTGGAGGCGTACGGCCAGGGCGCTGGCGGCCTCGTGGGGGCGGGCGCGCGGCCCGTAGAAGGCGCGCTCGACGCGCAGCGTCAGCCAGCGCACGGTCGGCCGCAGGGCCCAGCCGAGCAGCAGCGCGCAGCCGACGGCGGTGCTGATCGTCCCGCCGCGCAGGGAGGGCAGTCCGGCCTGGACGGCGACGACCGTGCAGACGACGACCGCCGCGAGGGAGGTGAGGACGAAGGCGCGGGCGAGGCGGTGGCTGGTGACGCGGTCCAGCCGCCATATGCCGGTGCGTGCGACGCCCAGGCAGATCGCGGCGGCCCAGACGGCGCTGCCGAGGGTGCGCGCCACGATCGTGGGCATGCCCTCGGTCCACTCCGCGAGCAGCAGGAAGACACAGGCCGGGTAGGCGGCGGCCAGCAGCGCCCAGTTGCGCCGCTCCGCGCCGTGGGCGGCGGCGGCGCGGCAGCACAGCGCGCAGGTGACCGCGGTGGCCACGGCGCGCAGCACCCACTCCTCCGCCGTGGAGTAGGTGTCGAGGTGGTCGAAGGCCCACTGGCCCCAGGCGGTGCCGAAGACGGGGTTGGGGACCGAGCCGGCCAGCGGCTCGCTCACCAGCCAGAGCGCGGCGTAGCCCAGCCAGTAGGCGGAGGCGCCGGCGCTCATCGCCCACCACTGCCACCGGCGCTGCGAGCCGCGCGGGAACAGCCACAGCGGCAGCAGCAGGACGGTCAGCGGGCGGCAGGCGATCCCGGCGGCCGAGATCAGCAGCTGGGCCACCGCGCCCGCCGAGCCCAGGTCGGCCAGGTCCAGCAGGTCGGCGGCGGCCGAGGGCAGCAGCCACAGCGCGCCGGCGACCAGCAGGACGCTGCCGTAGCGGCGGGCGGAGCGCTCGGCCAGCAGCAGCACCCCGACGCCGAGGACCGGGACGCCCACGGCCACGCGGGTCAGCACGGCGGTGCCGCGCGGCTGCGGGTAGGACGGGGCCGGCCATTGGTCGTTCACCCGCAGCAGGCCGGCCAGCCAGCCCGCGAGGACCACCACGAACAGGGCCGACACCCCGGCGGCGGCCTGTACGGCTCGGTCCTTGGGCTGGACCGCGCGTCTCATCCCATCCCGGAACCCCGGGCCGGGGCGGTGGCCGAGGGCGGGCTTGCCGGCGGAGCCGGGGCCGGTCCGGCGGTGTGGCTGGTGCCCCGCCCCCTGACCCACAGCGTGATGTAGTGGTCGCTGTGGCCCCGGCGGCATTTGTACTCACTCCACTTGCGGGCGTCCATCCCGTTCCGGCCTGCCTTGCGACAGGCGCTGGTGGTGTCGAAGTGCCCGGCCTGGCGCCACGCCGCGGCCTGCGCCGCGGTGGCCGGCGCCGCCGGGGCGGTCGCCACGACGGCGCCGGTGAGCAGGGCGAGCACGGTCATCACAGAGGTCCGGCGGGTCCGGCGGGTCTGGCGGGTCCGGGATGGGGTCATCTGACAACCTCCTCGTGCTCCGGTGCTCCGCTTCCGCGGTTCGGCGGGCTTCCGGTTCTCCCGGTCCCAGCACTACCCGCGGTGGGGCGGGTGAAGTGCGGCCGGGCCCGCGCCCACTCGAACCGGTGACTGACCCGTACCCGCGTTCCGTCCCGCCGTGCCCCGTCCTCCGGGGTCGCGCTACCAGACGATCAGCAGGATGGCGACGGCGATCGACTCGGCCTCGATGTAGGGCACCCCGAACCGCATCAGCGTGAGCATGATCGGCTTGGCGGACCAGATCTCCAGGGTCTCCAGGAAGTGGCCGAGCCGGTGGGCGTAGCGGCGGACCACCGCGGTCTCGCGCGGCCCGAGCCGGGTGAGCAGTTTGGCCAGCAGGTCGCCGCCGTGGTGCAGGGCGACGGTCAGCAGCCGCTGCCGGATGAGCTGGGCGTCGGGCGGGGCGGCGCCGGCCGTGCCGAAGAGCGACGCCTTGGCGGCTTCGAGTTCCGCGGTGTCGCCGGCGGCCTGCCGCACCCGGATGACCAGGTCGTCGATGTCGGATCCGGTGATGGCCGGATCTCCCGTCGTGATGGTCACGGGCCCCTCCTCTGGTGTCCGCACGGCGGCGGGTCGTGTCCGCAAGGCGGCGGCTTGTGTCCGCAGAGCGGCGGGTTGTGTCCGCGCAAGGGCGGGAATCGACGCCCGGTTCGCCGGGCCTGCCCCTACGGTCAGCCGCCCTGTGTCCCAGGCGCATGAGTCATCCGCCCCGCCCCTGCCCGGCCGTCCCAAGAGGCCGCGTCCGAAGGGGCCGCTCCCTGTTTATTTGACGGCCCGTCAGATACCGTGCTCGCCCGCCCACCGCGAAGGGGGACCTCCGCCATGCCCGTCACGGTCGTACGGCTCAACCTCGTCGCTCCCGACGCCACACCCGAGTCCCTGTCCCGGCGCTACCGGGCGGCCGTCGACATGGCCGCGTTCGCCGACGACCAGGGCATCGACACCATCCAGACCGAGGAGCACCACGGCGCAGCCAACGGCTGGCTGCCCTCCCCGCTGACCTTCGCGGGCGCGGTGCTCGGCTCCACCCGGCGGATCGCGGTCACCGTCTCCGCGCTGATCGCCCCGCTCTACGACCCGCTGCGGCTGGCCGAGGACATCGCCGTGCTCGACCTGGTGAGCGGCGGCCGGCTGGTCACGGTGGCGGGCATCGGCTACCGGCCCGAGGAGTACGCCGGGCTCGGCCGGGAGTGGAAGCGGCGCGGCGCACTCCAGGACGAGGCGCTCGAGACGCTGCTGGCGGCCTGGACCGGCGAGCCCTTCGAGTACCGGGGCCGCACCGTGCGGGTCACCCCGCGCCCGTACACCCGGCCGCACCCGACCCTGATGGTCGGCGGCAGCTCCAAGGCCGCCGCGCGCCGCGCCGCCCGGCTGGGCCTGCCGTTCTTCCCCAGCGCCCATCTGCCGGAGCTGGAGGCGTACTACCACGCCCGGCGCGCGGAGTACGGGACGCCGGGCTGGTGCCTGATGCCCACCGCGCGGACCTCGCTGCTGCATGTCGCGGAGGACCCGGAGCGGGCCTGGGCGGCGTACGGCTCGCATCTGCTGCACGAGGCGCGGACGTACGGCTCCTGGCAGTCGGGCGGCACCGCCCATTCCGCCGTCCGCTCCGGCGCCGAGGACGTGGCGGCGCTGCGCGACGAGGGCGTCTACCGCATCGTCACGCCCGAGGAGTGCGTGGCGCTGGCCGAGGAGGGCGGCGAGGCGGCGGGCCTGGTGCTGCATCCGCTGTGCGGCGGGATGCCCGTGGAGGAGGGGTGGCGCTCGCTGCGACTGTTCGCGGAACGCGTTCTGCCCCGCCTCAAACGATGAGGCGGGGCAGAACCCTCGAAGAACGAGGAGCGGGCCGGCCGGGGGTCAGCCCATCTCCTCCAACGCCTTGCCCTTGGTCTCCGGCACCCACTTGAGGATGAAGGGGATCGAGAGCGCGGCGAAGACGGTGTACATGATGTAGGTCGCCGACAGGTTCCAGTCGGACAGGCTGGGGAAGCTGGCGGTGATGGCCCAGTTGGCGATCCACTGCGCGGAGGCGGCGACGCCCAGCGCGGCGGCGCGGATCTTGTTCGGGAACATCTCGCCGAGCAGCACCCAGACCACCACGCCCCAGGAGAGGGCGAAGAAGAGGACGAAGCCGTGCGCGGCGATCAGGGCCAGGACGCCCTGGGCGTGCGGCAGCTTGCCGTCGACGAGGTGCGCCGAGAAGGCCCAGGCCACCAGCCCGAGCGAGACCGCCATACCGGCCGAGCCGATCAGCGCGAGCGGCCTGCGGCCGATCTTGTCGACGAAGACCATCGCGATGACGGTGCCGATGATGTTGATGATCGACGTGGTGAAGGAGTAGAAGAACGAGCCGCTCGGGTCGACGCCCACCGACTGCCACAGCGTCGAGGAGTAGTAGAACGCCACGTTGATACCGACGAGCTGCTGGAAGACCGAGAGACCGATACCGATCCAGACCACGGGCAGCAGCCCGAACCGGCCGCCGAGCAGGTCCTTGAAGGTGGACTTGTGCTCGCTGCGCATGGCCTGCTCGATCTGGGCGACGCGCGCGTCGAGATGACCGCCCTCGCCCTCGACCTGGGCCAGGACCTCCTTGGCGCGGTCGGTCTTGCCGACGGAGATCAGGAAGCGGGGCGACTCGGGGATCGCGAAGGACAGCAGGCCGTAGACCACGGCCGGGACGACCATCACGCCGAGCATCCACTGCCAGGCCTCGATGCCGCCGATCTTGCCGCGCTGGTCGCCGTCGGCGAGGTGGAGGATGCCCCAGTTGACGAGCTGGGACAGGGCGATGCCGACGACGATCGCGGCCTGCTGGAAGGAGGCCAGACGACCCCGGTACGCGGGCGGGGCGACCTCGGCTATGTAGGCCGGGCCGATCACGGAGGCCATGCCGATGCCGATGCCGCCGAGCACCCGCCAGACGGCCAGGTCCCACAGGGCGAAGGGAAGGGCCGAGCCGACCGCGCTGACCGTGAACAGCACGGCGGCGATCTGCATGACGCGGATGCGGCCGATGCGGTCGGCGATCCGGCCGGCGATGGCCGCGCCGATGGCCGAGCCGATCAGGGCGATGGCGACGACCTGGGCCAGAGCGGCGGAGCCGATGTCGTAGCGGCCACGGATGGCCTCGACCGCTCCGTTGATCACCGAGCTGTCGTAGCCGAAGAGAAAGCCGCCCATCGCGGCGGCGGCGGTGATGAAGATGACACGGCCAAGGGGGGCCGGCTGGGCCCTGCGACCCTCGGACCCCGGTGCCTGCACGGTGGTGGTCAACGTGTACTCCTGTGGCCGTCCGGCAGCACCGCCGGACGTGGGGGGCGGCCTTCCAGCGGGGCTTGGCCGTGGGGTCGGGCCACCACTTGAAGGTAAAAACAACGTTGCCGAGACTATGCCTTCAAGTTCCGAAGTCAATAGGGTGTGACGAAGGAGTCACGGCGCTGCCTTCAGGGGCAGATTGGGCATCCTTGATCACATGACTTCAAGTGTTGAAGTGCCAAGTGTTGAGGCGTCTACCGCAGCCGCTGGCTGATGACCTTGGACACCCCATCGCCCTGCATGGAGACGCCGTACAGCGCGTCGGCGACCTCCATCGTGCGCTTCTGGTGAGTGATCACGATCAGCTGGGAGCTCTCCTGTAGCTCCTCCATGATCCGGATCAGCCGCTGGAGATTGGTGTCGTCCAGCGCGGCCTCGACCTCGTCCATCACATAGAACGGGCTCGGCCGCGCCTTGAAGATCGACACCAGCAGCGCCACGGCGGTCAGCGACCGCTCCCCGCCGGACAGCAGCGACAGCCGCTTGACCTTCTTGCCCGGCGGCCTGGCCTCCACATCCACGCCCGTGGTCAGCATGTTCTCCGGGTCGGTGAGCACCAGCCGGCCCTCGCCACCCGGGAACAGCCGCGAGAAGACGCCCTCGAACTGGCGCGCCGTGTCCCGGTAGGCCTCCGTGAACACCTGCTCGACGCGCTCGTCCACCTCCTTGACCACCTGGAGCAGATCGGCCCGCGTCTTCTTCAGGTCCTCCAGCTGCTCGCTCAGGAACTTGTGCCGCTCCTCCAGCGCCGCGAACTCCTCCAGCGCCAGCGGGTTGACCTTGCCCAGCTGCTGATACGCCCGCTCGGCCGCCCTCAGCCGCTTCTCCTGCTGCGCCCTGACATAGGGCACCGGCTGATTGCGCGGGTGTTCCCCCGCGGCGGAGCCGCTATCCGATGCAGTCTCGGGCAGGACCTCCCCTTCCGCAGGAAGGGACGGCGGGACCAGCTGGTCAGGTCCGTACTCGGCGATCAGCCCGGCCGGTTCGACGCCCAGCTCCTCCAGCGCCCTGGTCTCCAGCTGCTCGATCCGCAGCCGCTTCTCGGCGCCCAGCACCTCGCCCCGGTGCACCGAGTCGGTCAGCTTGTCCAGCTCGCCCTTGAGCACACGCCCGTGGTTGCGCTCGGCGACCAGCTCGCGCTCCCGCTCGGCCTTCGCCCGCTCGGCCGCGTCCCGCTCCTCCTCGGCCCGCACCAGCGACACCTCGACATGCGCCAGCAGCTGCCGGGCGCCCGAGGCCACCGCCGAGGCCACGGTCGCCTCGTGCCGCAGCCGCGCCCGCCGCTGCTCGGCGCGCGCCCGCGCCTCGCGCTCGGCGCGCGCGCCCCGGTCGAGCGCGTCCGCCCGCCCCGCGAGCCCCTTGACCCGCTCCTCGTGCGTACGGACCTGGAGCCGCGCCTCCATCTCGGTCTGCCGGGCGTTCGCCCCGTCGGCCGCCAGCCGGTCCCGTACGGAGGTGTCCGGCTCCTCAGCCCCTCCTTCACCAAAGGTGGCTTCCTCCTCCGCGACGACCAGCCGCTCCGCCAGCTCCTCGGCCTCCTCGGTGGCCCTGGCCAGCGCCTCCTCCGCCTTGGCCGCGGCCGCCGTCATCCGCTCGGCCTCGCCTGCCGCGGCCCGCGCCTGCCCGGCCAGCCGCCCCAGCGACTGGGCCACCTGCGACTTCTCCCGGTCGGCCGCGCTGCGCCGGGCCGCCAGCTCCTCGACCCGCGCCGCGCATTCGGCCCGCCGCTCCGCCGCCGCCCGCTGCGCGGCGGTGAGCTCCTCACACCGCACCGCGAGCTCCTCCAGCTCCGCGGCCGCCTCGTCGACCGAGGCCTGCACCTCCAGCAGACTGGGCGCCCCGGCGGAGCCGCCCTGGGCGAAGTGCGCCCCGAGCAGATCGCCCTCGGCGGTCACTGCCGTCAACTCCGGCCGCCGCTCGACCAGTTCCTCGGCGTCCTCCAGCGTCGCGACCACCACGACGTCCCGCAGCAGCCACCGCACAGCGGTCAGCAACCCCGCGGGCCCACCCACGAGCTCGGCCGCGCGGCGCAGCCCGGGCTCGCCGACGGGCCCGGCCTCGGCCACCGCCGCCGCCCGGCCTTCGGGGCGGGAGACCGGGCCGACCGCGCCCGCTGGACCCCCTCCGCGCGCGCCGTCGCCGGAGACCGCGCCTCCGGCCTCCCCGGGTCTGGCGCCGGGAACGATGATGCTCGTGTCGGCGGAAACCCCGCCGCCCGCCGAAGATTCGGCCGCTGCCGCGCCGGGCTCTGGCCCGGGCGGCGGCCCCGACGGGCCCAGGCCGAGGGGTGAGTCGCCGGAGGCGTCCGCGCGCTCCCGCTCGCCGTCCGCGCCGCCTTCGGTCGGGTGCGGCAGCCGTACGGAGCCGGTCTGACCGGCCATCGGGCCGCCGGGCGCGCCCGGCGCCGCGGTCCCGGACGCAAAGGCGCCGCCTGCACCGCCCGGGTCGCGAGCCCCGGCTGCCGGGGCGTCCGGGCGCGGCGCGGACGGGTCCGCTCCGGCCGGCGCGCCCGGCGGCGCGATGGAGTCGGGGCGCCCGGGCGCCGGGGCGCCGAGCAGGAGCGCGGCGCGGCCCGCGTCCTGTTTGCGGAGGAGGCGGATGGCCTCCGCCGCGGTGCCGGGGTCCGCGACGGCGATCGCGTCGGCCGCGGCGCCCAGGGCCGCGGCCACGGGGACCTCGAAGCCGGAGGCGACGTCGAGGAGTTCGGCGGCCGGGCCGAGGAGGCCGGTCAGCCGGTCGGCGGAGCCGAGGAGTACGCCCGTGCCGTCCTTTCTGCGCAGGCCCAGGGCCAGCGCGTCATGGCGGGCGGAGGTCGCGGCGCGCTCGCGCTCGGCGGCCGTCAGAGCCTCGCGGGCCGCCCGGTGCGCGGTCTCCGCCTCGGCCAGCTCCCGTTTGGCGGCCTCATGGCGCTCCGCCAATTCCGCGTCGCCCGCATCGAGTCCGTCGACCTCGGCCTGGAGCTGTTCGTACTCCTCCTGCGCCGCGACCGCCCGCTGCCGGGCCTCGTCGCGGGCGGCGGCCAGCCGGTCGATCTCGGCCCGCGCCGAACCCGCCCGGCCCCGGGCGGCGTTCACCTGGCCCTGGAGCCGGGCCAGCCCCTCGCGGCGGTCGGCGATGGCGCGGGCCGCGTCCTTCAGCCGGCGCTCCTCGAGCGCCAGCTCCCTCTCCAGTTCGGCGCGGTGCTCGACGGTGTCGTCCAGCGCCCGGCTCGCCGCCTCCAGCGCGGCCTCCAGCTCCGCCTCCTGCTCGCGGATCCGGGCCGCCTCGCGCTCCATGTCCTCCGGGTCCCGGCCGCGCCGCTCCTCTCCGGGGGCGGAGCCGGCGCTCTTGACCCGGGCGTCGGCCAGGCTGATGGTGCCGCGCACCCGCTCGGCGAGCTGTGAGAGCTCGTACCAGGTCTGCTGGGCGTCCCGCAGCCGCGGCGCCAGCCGCCGGACCTGCTCCTCCAGCGCCGCCTCCCGCTGCTGCGCGGCGCGCAGATCGGCCTCGGCGGTCTCCTTGCGCTGTTTGAGCGCGGCCTCGTCGGCGATCTCGGTGCGCAGTGCCTCGCGCATGGTCACCAGGTCGTCGGCGAGCAGCCGCAGCCGGGCGTCGCGCAGATCGGCCTGGATGACGGCGGCCCGCCGGGCGACCGCGGCCTGCCGCCCGAGCGGCTTGAGCTGGCGCCGCAGCTCGTCGGTGAGGTCCTGGACGCGGGCGAGGTTGGCCTGCATGGCGTCCAGCTTCCGCAGCGCCTTCTCTTTGCGTTTGCGGTGTTTGAGTACGCCCGCGGCCTCCTCGATGAAGGCGCGGCGCCCGGTCGGGTCGGCGTGCAGGACGGAGTCGAGCTGGCCCTGGCCGACGATGACATGCATCTCACGGCCGATGCCGGAGTCGGAGAGCAGCTCCTGGATGTCCAGCAGACGACAGGTGTCGCCGTTGATCTGGTATTCGCTGCCGCCGTTACGGAACATGATCCGCGTGATGGTGACTTCGGCGTATTCGATGGGCAGGGCGCCATCGGAGTTGTCGATGGTGAGGGAGACCTCGGCGCGGCCGAGCGGGGGACGGCCGGTGGTGCCGGCGAAGATGACGTCCTCCATCTTTCCGCCGCGCAGCGACTTCGCGCCCTGCTCCCCCATGACCCAGGAAAGCGCGTCCACGACATTGGACTTGCCCGAACCATTGGGGCCGACGACGCAGGTGATACCCGGCTCGAAGCGCAGCGTCGTGGCGGAGGCGAAGGATTTGAAGCCTCGGAGGGTCAGGCTCTTGAGATGCACGCCTTTGGACTCTACCTCCCCTGTCTCACACGACACCGTCCTTCGGCCGTGGCGCCGCGAGGCGGGTCTTCGCTTGTCTCTGCCTGTCTCCGCTCGCCTCTGCTTCGCTCGGTGTTTCTCGAGTTTTTTCTCGGTTTCACCGGTGAGGGGGAGGGGCACATCAGACGGTAAGGGAAACGCGGTCGGTCGCCGCGGAAACGACGAAGGGACGCCATGGGCGTCCCTTGCAGATTCTCAAGCGGCTGACGGTGCAGCCCGACCGGCTCGTGAGCCGGGTCAGGCGAGCGCAGGCTCCGCCTGGGATACGTCGATGCTTTCGAGCAGCGAGTCGCCGTGGTGAGCGGCGGCGGACAGAGCGTCGTTCTCGGCCTGGATCCGAATGAGCTCGGATTCGAGGTCCTGGACGCGCTGCTGAAGCCGTCGCATCTCGGCGAGGACTCGGGGGTCGGAGCCGCCGACGTAACCGAGAAGCGCCTTTGCCATGATGGATGGTCCTCCACACTGAGTGACCGACCGAAGCGGTGGTGGGTCGTGAGGGATTTCGCACCCGCGATGCCTGCCGTTACTACCGTGCTGAGTGGCAAACAGTTAAGGTGCGCGGGGCTTCCAGCGTCTCACCAATTGGTTTGAGGGTCAACACGATCACAGGCCGACGGGGCCCAGCGGCCGGGGGCTTACCGGGCGGCGAATGCCGCCGAGCCCGTATTGATCAGGCCGTCGGAGCGAGGAGATCATCCCTTACGCCGCAGCCTTCCACGGACCGCCCGCATTGGCAACCATCAGCTTGTTTCCGCTCACGCGCGGTGCAAAAAGCCCGCCCGGCGAGGGCTCTCGGCGGGCGGGTGCGGCGGGGTTTCTCAGCGGATCTCGAAGCTCTCGTAGCCGCCCCGAGGTGTGTCCCAGATCTCGGTCACACCCTCGACCCGGCCGGGCGTGTCGTCACCCCGCAGCCAGTCGAGCAGCTGTTCGCAGTTCATGCGTTCGCCTTCTGCGACGATCTGGACCCGGCCATCGGACAAATTCGAGGCGAACCCGGCCAGCCCTCCGATGCGCAGTGCGTTTGCCCTGGTGAACCAGCGAAAACCGACTCCCTGGACCCGGCCGCGGACCCACGCGGTGAGGCGCACTCTCTCGTTCATGAGTGGCACGCTAGCTGAACGCAAACCAAGCAATTCGCTCCCTGGCGCCTCAGCCACCTCCGTCATGGCGTACAGTCCCGGCTCAAACGCAATACTCACCCGTACGAGTGACGCATGTGACCCCGATCTTGCAAGGAAGGCAGGAGATGGGCCGCCATCGACGATCTGCCCCCGGATCCGCGCCGACACCCCTCGGCGCCGGGCGCCACCGGGGAGCCCGCCGGAGCCACCTGGCACCGGTGCGGACCGGACTGCTGAGTGTTTCCGCCGCTGTCGCGGTGGGTGCGGTGGCCATGGCCACCGGGCTGCTGCCGGGAGGACCGACCCTTAGCGGAAGCAACGACCCGGCCGGAGGGGTGATCGCCGACGGCCCGTCCGGCCCGTCCCTGGAGACCCAGGGCTCCCCCTCGGCCTCGCCAGTGGACCGCGGCACGACCCCCGCGGACCGCGGCGAGGACCGGCCGCAGGCGCCGTCCACCACACCCTCGAAGAGCCCGGGCAAGTCCTCCCCCACGCCCTCCACCACCCCCTCGACCCAGCCGGGTTCCTCGGACACCGCCCCCGGGAACGGAAACGGGAAGGGCAACGCGAACGGCAGGGGCAACGGAAACGGGAACGGAGGCTCGAACGGCAAGGGCTCGTCCCAGAAGCCCACCACGCCCCCGGGCCAGAGCGAAAACTCCAACACCACGCCCGGAAACCCCGACAAGGCCGAGAAGGCCGCCGCGCGGCAGGTGCTGGCGCTGGTCAACGAGGAGCGGTCGAAGGCCGGCTGCGCGCCGGTGACCGCCGACCCGAAACTGACCCAGCTGGCCCAGGACTTCAGCGACGACATGGCGCTGCGGGGCTTCTTCGACCACCTCGACCCGGACGGCGACACCCCCTGGGAGCGGGCGGAGCAGGTCGGCATCGTGAACCTGGGCGGGGAGAACATCGCCCGCGGCCAGGAGGACGCGCAGGCGGTGATGGACTCCTGGATGAACAGCTCCGGCCACCGGGCGAACATCCTCAACTGCGGCTACAAGACCCTCGGCGTCGGCGCGAACTTCGGCGCGGACGGCCCGTGGTGGACCCAGGACTTCGGCTACTGAGCCGTTCCTGAGGCCCGGGCCGCACACCGGGTGCGGCGCCCTCACCCCTTCCCCGTCAGGCGGCGAGTGCGCCGTACCCGGCCCGGCGCTTAACTAACTTTCCGAAAGCGCAACCCGGTGGTCAGCGCTGCGCTGGAGTATGGTCATGGCATGGAGAGCGACCGCGCCACGCCGACAGGCGCCGAAACGGCACATGACGACCTGGCCTTCGACGTGTTCGCCCGCGTCTGCCCCTCCCGCGGCACGCTGGAGCACATCACCGGCAAGTGGGGCGGCCTGACCCTGGGCGCTCTCGAGCAGGGCAGTCTCCGCTTCAACGAGCTGCGCCGCCGGGTCGACGGCGTCAGCGAGAAGATGCTGTCCCAGACGCTGCACGCGCTGGAGCGCGACGGCCTGGTGCACCGCGAGGCACAGCCGACCAACCCGCCGCGCGTGGACTACGAACTGACCCCGCTGGGCCACGCCGTCGCCGAGCGGCTGCTGGCGCTGATCGGCCTCGTCGAGGAGCGGATGCCTGAGGTGCTGACCGCCCAGGCGCGCTACGACGAGGAGCGCGGTACGGCGGTACGGGGCGCCGCGACCGGGCGCGGCGGGCGCTGACAGCGCGGGCAGAAGTAGCTGGAGCGGTTCATCCACGGGCGGCGCCGCATCGGCGTGTCACAGCGGCGGCAGGGCTCGTTCTCCCGGCCGTACGCGTCCAGGGAACGCTCGAAGTAGCCCGACTCGCCGTTCACATTGACGTACAGGGAGTCGAAGCTGGTGCCGCCGACGGCCAGCGCGGCGTTCATGACGTCGCGCACATGACCGAGGAGTTCGGCGCTGCGCGGGCGGGTGAGGGTGGCCGTCGGCCGGTCGTAGTGCAGCCGGGCGCGCCACAGCGCCTCGTCGGCGTAGATGTTCCCGACCCCGCTGATCAGCGACTGGTCGAGCAGCGCCCGCTTGAGGGTGGTGCGGCGGCGGCGCAGCGCGGTGTGGAAGGCGGCCTCGTCGAACGCCGGGTCCAGCGGGTCGCGGGCGATGTGCGCGATCGCCGCCGGTAGCCCGTCCGCCGCGCCGGGCTCGGCCTCGTGCAGCGAGAGGCCGCCGAAGGTGCGCTGGTCGACGAAGCGCAGCTCGGTGCCTATGGAGTCGGCGAAGCGCACCCGGATGCGCAGGTGCTTCTCGTCCGGCGCGGCATGCGGCTGGACGAGCAGCTGGCCGCTCATGCCGAGGTGCGCCAGCACCGACTCATCGCCGTCGTCCAGCGGCAGCCACAGGTACTTCCCGCGGCGGCGGGCCACCCCGGCGCGGCGCCCCTTGAGGCGGGCGGCGAAGTCCTCGCCGCCCCCGAGGTGACGGCGTACCGCGCGCGAGTGCAGCACCTGCGCCTCGGCGACCGTACGGCCGCTGATCCAGCGCTCCAGACCGCGGCGGACCACCTCGACCTCGGGCAGCTCGGGCAACGGGGGCCTCCTTGGCAAAAGCCCTCGCCCTCCCGGCGGCCCTGGCGGCCGGGGCCGCGCTCGGTCGCAGGGAGGGCGAGGGGTGTGATCAGTGTGCCGGCGAGGCGGTGTCGGCGGCCTCGCCGTCCGAGCCGGCGGCGGTGCCCCCGGCGGTGGCCGATTCGGCCTCGGCCTTGGCCTTGGCCGCCTCGTCAGCCGCCGCGCGGATCGCGCGCCAGGCGGCCTCGGCCGCCTGCTGCTCGGCTTCCTTCTTGCTGCGGCCGGTGCCGGTGCCGTACGCGACACCACCGACGCGGGCGGCAGCCGTGAAGGTCTTCTCGTGGTCGGGTCCGGTCTCGGAGACCAGATACTCCGGAACCCCGAGGCCCTCGGTGGCGGTCAGCTCCTGGAGGCTGGTCTTCCAGTCCAGGCCGGCGCCCAGGTTCGAGGACTTCTCGATCAGCGGATCGAAGAGCCGGTGCACCAGCTCCGCGGCGGCGTCCAGCCCCTGGTCGAGGTAGACGGCGCCGATGACCGCTTCAAGAGTGTCGGCGAGGATCGAGGCCTTGTCCCTGCCCCCCGTGCCCTCTTCGCCCCGGCCGAGCCGGATGAAGGCGCCGAGGTCGAGGCCGCGGCCCACCTCGGCCAGCGCGCGCGAGTTGACCACGGCGGCCCGCAACTTGGCCAGTTGGCCCTCGGGCAGGTCGGGGTGGATGCGGTACAGCGTGTCGGTGACCACCAGACCGAGCACGGAGTCCCCGAGGAACTCCAGACGCTCGTTGGTGGGCAGCCCGCCGTTCTCGTACGCGAAGGAGCGGTGGGTGAGCGCACGCACCAGAAGGGCGGACTCGAGCTGATACCCGAGCCGCCCTTCCAGGATCGTGTGGGACGAGGCCGTGTCCGCCTGGGCCGGTTCTCCCGCACGCTTACGGGGAGTCGTGTTGGCGTCCGACATAGAGCCTGTCACCCGCCGATCAGACCTCGAGGACCTGGCGGCGGTTGTAGGTGCCGCAGCTGGGGCACGCGATGTGCTGCAGCTTCGGCTCGTGGCAGCGCTCGCACGCCACCAGGGTGGGGACCGCAGCCTTCCACTGCGACCGGCGGTGGCGCGTGTTGCTGCGCGACATCTTCCGCTTCGGAACAGCCACGGCTACTTCTCCTGTGAGTCATCCCCGCGTTCGCGGGGTGCGTTGTCCTTCTCGCCGCCCGAATCGGCCTCGGCGAGTCCCTGCAGCGCCGCCCAACGGATGTCGACGGCATCGTGATGGTGGTCGGGGTCCTCCTCGAGCCGCGCGCCGCACTCGGCGCACAGCCCGGGGCAGTCCTCCCGGCACACCGGCTGCAGCGGCAGTGCGAGCACCACCGCGTCACGCAGCACGGGTTCGAGGTCGAACAGATCGCCCTCGAGAAAGAGCGTGTCCTCCTCCTCGGCGTCGTCGCCGGTGTCCGCGGGGCGGCTCCGGTCGTCGGCGTCGGGGTAGGAGTACATCTCCTGGAAGTCCGCTTCGAGCTCCCGCTCCAGCGGCTCCAGACACCTTACGCACTCCCCTGTCAGCGGTGCGAGGGCGGTGCCTGTGACAAGCACCCCCTCCATGACCGACTCCAGGCGGAGGTCGAGCTCGACGGTCACGCCCTCCCGCACCCCGATGACCTCGATACCGAGGTCCTTGGGGGCCGGGACCGAGCGGGAGAGCCTTTTGAGCGCGCCGGGACGACGACCCAGCTCGCGCGTATCGAACACGAGAGGGGCACGGTGGTCGAGGCGGGCGTTCAGGGCTTCCTGCTTTCTACGGCTGCGGCGGGCCACCCGACGCGAAACTACGAAACGGGCAGCCGAGATCGCGGACGTACACGCGACCGAAGAGCCAGGATACTGGACCGGCCGCCGTAGACCCAATCCGCCCCCGGGGCGGTGGATTGAGGTCAGGCCGGGCTCAGCGGCCCTGCTCGTACTGACGCAGCTGATCCAGGTCGATCATGCTGGTGTCGAACAGGCTGGTCTCGTCGAGGGCCGCGGCGGGCTGCTGGGGCTGGTGGTGCGCCGGGGGTAGCGCCAGCTGCTGCGGCTGCTGCTGCTGCTCGGGGGCGTAGCCGCTCGGGTCGTAGCCCTGGGGCTGCTGCTGCCAGCCGTACGCGTCCTGCTGCTGATAGCCGCCCTGGGCCGGGTACGGGTCCTGCTGCTGCACATAGCCCTGCTGCTGATAGCCGTACGCGTCCTGCTGCTGATAGCCGGCCGTGGCCGTGTAGTACGAGGCGTCGGGCGCCGCCTCGGGCCGCGCCACCGTCACCTGCGCCTGCGACTGGGCCAGGTCCGCCAGGTAGTCGTCGTCGCTGGTCTGGTGGCCGAGCGAGGCGGCGGCGTCCTGGGCGGCCAGGTGCGCGCCCAGTTCATCGATCGCCTGGGCCCCGAGCAGCTTCTGGCGGCCCCGGCCTACCGCCTCCAGCGTCTTGGTGAGCACCGCCGAGACCGCGCCGAGCTTGGTGTCCACGTATTCGTCGGCGCGGTGCCGCAGCGTCTGGGGGTCGGCGCTGCGCTCGGGACCGTCCTCCAGCTGCCCCACCTCGTCCGGCGCCCCGTCCGAGGGACGGCCCAGCAGCTTGCCCCGGCCCCGGTCCACGGAGTCGATGGTCTTGGTCAGCACGACCTCGAAGTTGGCGAGTTTGCTGTCGACGTAGTCGTCGGCCTCGGCGCGGATCTCCTCGGCCTCCCGGCGGGCCTCCTCCAGGATCCGGTCCGCCTCCTCCTGGGACTTTCTGGCCACCTCGGTGTCCGAGACCAGCGAGCCCCGGTGGGCGTGCGCAGTCTCGATGATCCGGTCGGCCTCCTGGCGGGCCTGCTCGACCATGCGGTCGCGGCCGCCGATCACGTCCTGCGCCTGGGCCAGGGAGTCAGGGAGAGCGGCGCGCACCTCTTCGAGCATGGCGAGCAGCTCGGCGCGGTTGATCACGCACGAGGCCGACATGGGCATGGACCGGGCGCTGCCGACGGTGTCGACGATCTCGTCGAGCTTCTTCTGCACGTCCACCTTGGGTGCTCGCCACTCTCTCTTGACGGGACTTGACGGAACTTGACGGAAAGAACTGCAACGGGCGGGAACGACCGGGGACGACTGTACGGCCAGCGGGCCCCGCCCAAAACCCGCCGGCCCGGCCGTCATCGGGTCAGCGCTTGCGCAGCCGCTCGGTCAGCGCCTCGAGCACCAGCGGGGGCACCAGGTGGGAGACGTCGCCGCCCCAGGCCGCCACCTCCTTGACCAGGCTGGAGGAGAGGAAGCTGTAGGTGGGGTTGGTGGGTACGAACAGCGTCTCCACGCCGGAGAGGCCGTTGTTCATCTGGGCCATCTGGAGCTCGTAGTCGAAGTCGCTGACCGCCCGCAGCCCCTTGACGATGGCGGGGATCTCGCGTTCCTTGCAGAAGTCCACGAGGAGGCCGTGGAAGCACTCCACCCGGACGTTCCCGTACTCGGCGGTGACCTGGCGGAGCAGGTCCATCCGCTCGTCCACGGTGAACAGCCCCTGTTTGGACTTGTTGATCATCACGGCGACGTAGACGACGTCGTACAGCTTGGACGCACGGGCGATGATGTCGAGGTGCCCATTGGTGACGGGGTCGAAGGACCCCGGACAGACTGCGCGGCGCACTGGTGGTTCCTCGCTCTCGGGTCCGGTCATGACGCGTTGTCGCACGTCGAGGCGGCGCGACCGTACCAAAGCGTGCCCTCGCCGTATCGACGGGCCCGCAAGCCCTCGAAACCGGCAGGCCACCCGAAATCCCCGCCTCGCGTGCTCCGCTCCACCGTGGCCAGCGCGTCGGGCGCGAGCCACCCGTTACCGGCGAGTGTGAGCAGAATCTCCCGCAGCTCGTCGTCGGCCACCGCGTACGGCGGGTCCAGGAACACCACGTCGTACGGGCCGGTCGAGGGCACCGGACCGGCGATCGTCTGCTCGGCCCGGCCGGTGCGCAGTTCGGCGCCCGGCAGGTCCAGCGCCCGGATGTTGGCCCGGATGGTGCGGGCGGCGCGCGCGTCGGACTCCACCAGCAGCACATGCTCCGCGCCGCGCGAGAGCGCCTCCAGGCCGACCGCGCCCGAGCCGCCGTACAGATCGAGCACCCTGGCCCCGCGCAGCGAGCCCAGCAGCGACTCCCAGGTGGAGAAGAGGCCTTCGCGCGCCCGGTCCGAGGTGGGGCGGGTGCCGTTTCCCGGCGGCACGGCCAGGCGGCGGCCGCCGGCGGCTCCGGCGATCACGCGGGTCATCGGTGACGCAGTCCTTCGCGATGGGAGGGGGCAGCGGCGGGCCGTACGAAGCCGCTGCCCCTTCACCATATGGCGTCCGGGGCCCTGGCCCCGCCCAGGCCCGGCACCCGCGACTCAGCCCTTGTCAGCCCTTGTCGAGGTACTCCTCGCGCTCCTCGTCCAGGAACGCGTCCAGCGCCGTGCGCAGCTCGGGGAAGGCGGTCAGCTCGGGGTCGGCCGCGACGATGGCCGCCGCCTCCTCCCGGGCCGCCGCGATGACCTCCTCGTCGTCGATGACCGCGAGCACCCGCAGCGAGGAGCGCGCCCCGGACTGGGCCTGCCCCAGCACATCGCCCTCGCGCCGCTGCTCCAGGTCGATCCGGGACAGCTCGAAGCCGTCCAGCGTGGCCGCGACCGCGCCGAGCCGGGCGCGGGCGGGGCTGCCCTCCGGCATCTCGCTCACCAGCAGGCACAGCCCGGCGGCCGAGCCACGGCCGACCCGGCCGCGCAGCTGGTGCAGCTGCGAGACGCCGAAGCGGTCCGCGTCCATGATCACCATGGCGGTGGCGTTGGGGACGTTGACCCCGACCTCGATGACCGTCGTGGCGACCAGGACGTCCACCTCGCCCGCGGCGAAGCGGCGCATCACGTCGTCCTTCGCCTCCGGCTGCATCCGGCCGTGCAGCACCTCCACGCTCAGGTCCCGCAGCGGGCCCTTGGCGAGCTGCTCGGCGATGTCGAGGACCGCGAGCGGCGGCCGCTTCTCGGCCTCGTCCTCGGGGGACGCCGCGGAGGACTTGGCGGACGGCTTCGCCGCGGACTTGGCCGGCTTGCGCGCAGCGCCCTTGGGCCCGTCCCCCTCGTCCCCCTCGTCGCCGATGTCGTCGCCGATCCGCGGGCACACCACATAGGCCTGGTGCCCGGCCGCCACCTCCTCGCGCACTCGCTCCCACGCCCGCGCCAGGAAGTGCGGCTTGTCCTTCGCGGGCACCACATGGGAGGCGATCGGGGAGCGCCCGGCCGGCAGCTGGTCCAGGACCGAGGTCTCCAGGTCGCCGAAGACGGTCATGGCGACGGTCCGCGGGATGGGGGTGGCCGTCATCACCAGCAGATGCGGCGGCTGCTTGCCCTTGGAGCGCAGGGCGTCGCGCTGCTCGACGCCGAAGCGGTGCTGCTCGTCGACCACGACCAGGCCCAGATCGTGGAACTGGACCTTGTCCTCGATCAGCGCATGCGTCCCGACCACGATCCCGGCCTCGCCGGTGACCAGGTCCAGCAGCGCCTGGCGGCGGGCCGCGGCGCCCATGGAGCCGGTCAACAGCACGACCTTGGTGCCCTGTTCGGAGCCGCCCAGCATGCCGCCCTCGGCCAGGTCGCCCATCATCTCGGTGATCGAGCGGTGGTGCTGCTGGGCGAGCACCTCGGTGGGCGCGAGCATCGCGGCCTGTCCCCCGCTGTCCACGACGCCCAGCATCGCGCGCAGCGCGACCATGGTCTTGCCGGAGCCGACCTCGCCCTGGAGCAGCCGGTGCATGGGGTGTTCGGTGGCGAGGTCGGCGAAGATCTCCCGGCTGACGCTCCGCTGGCCGTCGGTGAGGGTGAACGGCAGCCGGGCGTCGAAGGCGTCCAGCAGACCGTCCTCGGCCGGGGCGCGCGGCACCGCGGGCAGTTGGGCGTCGGCGTGCCGCCGCCGGGCGAGGGCCACCTGGAGCACGAAGGCCTCGTCCCACTTCAGGCGGTCCCGGGCCGTGGCGATGTCCGTCTTGGTGCGCGGCCGGTGGATCTTCAGCAGCGCCTCGGGGAGCTCGGCCAGCCCGCGGCCCTGCCGCAGGCTCTCGGGCAGCGGGTCGACCAGGCCGTCCCAGCCGGTGGCCGCCAGGCTGTCGAGCAGCGTCCCGACGGCCTTCTCGATCTTCCAGGACTCCAGCTGGGCGCAGGCGGGATACAGCGGCCGCAGCTGGTTGGCCCAGGCCTCCACGGCCTCCGCGCCGTCCTCCTTGCCGAGCATCTCGTACGCGGGGTGGGCGAGCTGGCGCACATTGCGGAAGACGCCGACCTTGCCCGCGAACATGCCCCGGCGGCCGGGGAGCAGCTCCTTCTGCGCCCCGTAGACGCCCCGGCCGAAGAAGACCAGCTGGAGCCGGCCGCTGCCGTCGGTGAGGGTGACCTCCAGGCGCTGCTTGGTGCCGCGGTCGAACTTGTGCACACGGGCGTCGGCGACCTGCGCCACGACCGTCACATGCTCGTCCAGGGGCAGCTCGGACAGCCGGGTCAGCTCGCCGCGCTCGGCGTACCGCCTGGGGTAGTGGTGCAGCAGATCGCCGATCGTGTGCAGGTCGAGGTGGTCGGCCATCACCTTCGCGGTGTTGCCGCCGAGCACCTTCTTCAGGGGTTCATCCAGCGCGGGCACGCAGTCCATTGCACACCACGGCACCGACAAGCGGGGCCATTGAGTCCGACGAGACGCCTGCTGTGCGGGGCTATTCGATGCCTATGATCAGCGGCACATCGGACTGGCCGCCCGGGTAGACCACCGTGTCGACGGCGAAGTGCCCCTCCCGTACGTGGCGCTCCAGGTGCTCGGCGACACCGTCGGGCAGGTCCGCGCCCAGCACCAGCGTGACCAGTTCGCCGCCCGCGGCAAGCATCCGGTCCAGCACGGTCTCGGCGGTGCCCGCGAGGCCGTCGCCGATCACCGCCACATCGCCGTCGATGAGCCCGAGTACGTCCCCCGCCTGGCACACCCCGGCCATGGTCCAGAACTGGCGCTCGGCGACGGCCAGCTCGGCGTAGCGGGTGGCGCCCGCGGCGGAGGTCATGGCCACGACGTCCTCGTCGAAGCTGCGGCCCGGCTCGTGCACGGCGAGCGCGGCGAGGCCCTGGACCGGGGAGCGGGTGGGGATGACCGCCACCCGTACGCCGTCGGCGCGGGCCTGGGCGGCGGCGGCCGCGGCGGTGTGGCGCAGCTCGGTGTCGTTCGGCAGCAGGACGACCTCCTGGGCGCCGGCCCGCCGGACGGCCTCGGTCAGCTCGCCCGCGGCCGGCCGCTCCCCGGGGCGCGCGGCGACCACGGTCGCGCCGACCTCGGCGCACAGCGCGGCCAGGCCCTCGCCGGGGACGACCGCGACCACGGCGCGCGGTGCGCGCTCCGCGCGGGCGCCCTGGGGCTCGGCGGCGCCCGGCCGGTCCGGGCGGGCGGTGTCGGCCGTGCGGGGCCGGGGGTAGGGCTGGTCGGCGTGGGCCCGGCGGGCGGCGGCGGTGTCGAAGTGGGTGATGCGGATGCGGTGCGGGCGGCCCGCCTCGACGCCCGCCTCCACGGCCGCTCCCGCGTCGTCCACATGGACGTGTACGTTCCACAGCCCGTCGCCGCCGACGACCACCAGGGAGTCGCCGAGCGCGTCCAGCCGCTCACGGAGCCGGGCGACGGCCGGCTCGTCCGCCTCCAGCAGATAGATCACCTCGAAGGCGGGTCCGCAGTCGGCGCCCTCGCCGTCGGGCCCGGCGTCGGCGGCGGCCGCGGGCCCGGGGGCCGGGCAGCATCCGGGGGCCGTGACCGGCCCGTCGGCCGGGGCCCGGCCCGAGGTGGCCTCGGCGAGGGCGCCGAGTACCACCACCAGCCCGTAGCCGCCCGCGTCGACGACGCCCGCGCGGGCCAGCACCCCGAGCTGAGCGGGGGTGGCCTCCAGGGCGGTCCGGGCGCCCTCGTACGCCGCGCGGGCCACCGCGGCCGGGTCTCCCTCGGCGCGCCCCGCGGAGTCGGCCGCGGCCCGCGCCACGGTCAGCACGGTGCCCTCGACCGGGTGGGCCACGCCCAGGTACGCCAGCTCGGCCGCGCGCCGCAGGGCCCGGCGCAGGCCGTCCGCCCCACCGTCGTCGCCGCCTCCGTCGCCACCTCCGTCGCCGCTGGGGCCGTCGCCGTCCGCGAGGACGTCCGCCATGCCGCGCAGCAGCTGCGCCAGGATGGTGCCGGAGTTGCCGCGCGCCCCGATCAGGGCGCCGTGGGCCATGGCGCGCACCGCCTCGGGCAGGCTCGGGCGGGCGGCGGTCCCCTGGGCCGCGGCGTGGCCGTCGAACGCGGCGGCGACGGCCTGGGCGGCGGACTCGACGGTCAGATAGAGATTGGTGCCGGTGTCCGCGTCCGCGACCGGATAGACGTTGATCGCGTCGATCTCCTCGCGAGCGCGGCCGAGCGCGTCCAGCGCCAGGGCGCACCAGGTGCGTACCGCATCGGCGTCGAGCGTGTGCGGCACGTACGTCCTCCTCGGGAGGGCAGGGGGCGGGACCGTTATCGCAGGGTAGTCGCCACCCCCGGCGCAGGCCCGGGCGACCGTGGTAATTTCGGGGTAGCGGAGCAGGCGTTGTATATTGCTCCGGTTGCCCGATGAAAATCGGGCCATTCCCCTGGCATCACCGCCGATCGTTCACGATCCCGGCGCGCCGGGGTTCACCGTAAGTGTCTGTCTCCTCGCGCCAGCGGGGTTGACCCGTCTTTGGAGTAACCCGTGGCTGCCAACTGCGACGTCTGCGGCAAGGGGCCGGGCTTCGGCAACAACATCTCGCACTCGCACCGCCGCACCCGCCGTCGTTGGAACCCCAACATCCAGACGGTGCGCGCTGTGGTCGGTCGGACCCCGAAGCGGCTCAACGTCTGCACCTCGTGCATCAAGGCCGGCAAGGTTTCGCGCTGAATCTCCCGCGCGGGCGGGGGCGACCCCGTGCGCGTGCCGAGTGCGACCCTTCCGGTTGCCGAGCCGGTCCACCTCGTGGTGGACCGGCTTTTCGCATGCCCTGAGTTCCCGGTCCAGTCCCGGGCTCGTCTCCGAGGTCAGCGCCACCGCCAGCCGTGATCCACCGGGCCGATCCCCCGGCCCAGCGGGAATCCGGCCGCGATCGCGCCCGTGACGTACTCCTTGGCCGCCGCGACGGCCTCCGGCACCCCGGCCCCCAGCGCCAGATGCGAGGCGATGGCCGAGGCGAGGGTGCAGCCCGTGCCGTGCGTATGGCGGTTGTCGTGCCGGGGCGCGCGCAGCCAGTGCTCCTCGGTGCCGTCGGTCAGCAGGTCGACCGCGTCGCCGTCCAGATGGCCGCCCTTGATCAACGCCCATCGCGGGCCGAACTCCAGAACCGCGCCCGCGGCCCGCCGCAGATCCCCCTCCCCCGCCACCGTCACACCCGTGAGCTGGGCGACCTCGTCCAGGTTGGGCGTGGCCACGGTCGCGACCGGCAGCAGCCGGGTGCGGACCGAGCCGAGGGCCTCCGCGGCGAGCAGGGCGTCGCCGTGTTTGGAGACCCCGACCGGGTCGACCACGACCGGGGCGGAGACGTCCGCGAGCAGCCCGGCGACGGTCTCGACCAGCTCGGCGGTGGCCAGCATCCCGGTCTTGACCGCCTGCACCCCGATGTCGTCGACGACGCTGCGGAACTGGGCCCGTACGGCCTCGGCGGGCAGCTCCCACGCACCGCTCACGCCCAGCGAATTCTGCGCCGTCACGGCCGTGATCACGCTCATGCCGTGCACGCCGAGGGCCAGCATCGCCTTCAGGTCGGCCTGAATACCGGCACCGCCGCCGGAGTCGGATCCGGCGACGGTGAGGACGCGGGGCGGGGCCATGGGCCTGGTGGGCGGTGGTGCGGGGGAAGTCGCCATGTCGCCGAATCTACTCGGCGTTCCGATGGGCGCTTCCCGAAGGCGCTTCCGGCCGGTGCTTCCGGCCGGTGCTTCCCGTCGGCGCTTCTAGTCGGCGCTCTTGTCCTTGCCGAAGTGGTCCCAGCCCGCGTGCGGCCAGGGCGCGCCGTCCACGGTCACCTGCGGCAGCGCCGAGGGGTTGAGCACCTCGCCGATCACCTTCCAGCGGGCGGGCAGCTTCGCGTCCGGCGGGAAGGTGGCCACGATCGCGTGGTCCTCGCCCCCGTTGAGCACCCACTGAAGCGGATCGACGCCCACCGCCTGCCCGATGTCGGACATCTGGGAGGGGATGTCGATGTCCCCCGAGCGCAGATCGATCCGGACCTTGCTGGCCTCCGCGATATGCCCGAGGTCGGCGACCAGCCCGTCGCTGACGTCGGTCATGGCGGTCGCGCCGAGCCCGGCGGCTGCGGGCCCCGCGTGGTACGGCGGCTCCGGGCGGCGGTGCGCCTCCACGAAGGCGCGCGGCGAGCGGAAGCCGCGGGAGAGCACCGCGTGTCCGGCCGCCGACCAGCCGAGCCAGCCCGTGACCGCGACCACGTCGCCCGGCTGGGCACCGGATCGGGTGACCGGCTCGTGGTTGCGCAGATCGCCCAGAGCGGTGATGGCCACGGTGATGGTGTCGCCGCGCACCACATCGCCGCCCACCACGGCCGCGCCCGCCACCTGGCACTCGTCGCGGATGCCGTCCATCAGCTCGGCGGGCCAGGTCACCGGGAGTTCGGCGGGCACCACCAGGCCCAGCAGGAGCGCGGTGGGCACCGCGCCCATGGCCGCGATGTCCGCGAGGTTCTGGGCGGCGGCCTTGCGGCCGACGTCATAGGCGGTGGACCAGTCGCGGCGGAAGTGCCGGCCCTCCAGCAGTACGTCCGTACTGGCCACGACCCGCCGGTCCGGCGCGGCCACGACCGCGGCGTCATCGCCGGGCCCAAGCCGTACCGCCGGGGTGGTGGTGAGCCGGGAGGTGAGCTCTCTGATGAGCCCGAACTCCCCCAACTCGCCCACGGTGCCCTTCATCCCATTGCCCCTTCGCACTTGTCGCTCGCTGCCCGCCGCGCCGCGCACGCCGCGCGGGTCTCCCCGCGTCGCTCGGCGACGCGGTACCGTGGCGTCCCTTCTCCCCACATGATCCTCGTAGCCGCCCTGGAGGTTCCGTGGTACAGGCGTACATCCTGATCCAGACCGAGGTCGGCAAGGCGTCGACCGTCGCCGACGTCATCGCCAAGATCCCCGGAGTGATACAGGCCGAGGACGTCACCGGCCCGTATGACGTCATCGTGCGCGCACAAGCGGAGACGGTCGATGAACTCGGCCGCATGGTGGTCGCGAAGGTCCAGCAAGTGGACGGCATCACCCGCACCCTGACCTGCCCGGTCGTCCATCTGTGACTCCCCGTATGCTCGGCCCGTGAATTGCGCACACCGTAGCCCCCGCCGCAGGGCCGTCACCACGCCCGCCGCCGTGGCGCTGCTCGTGCTGTCGGCGGCCGGTTGCTCCCTCGTCGGAGACACCGACGGTTCACTGTCCCTCTCGGTTCCCAAGCCGACGGCGGAGGCGGCCAGGCTCTGCCGGGCGCTGCACAAGGAACTGCCGAAGACTCTGGAGGGGCTGAAGCGGCGCACCCCCGAGCCCGCCTCGGACCTCACCGCCGCCTGGGGCGACCCCGCCATAAAGCTGCGCTGCGGGGTCGCGAAGCCCCTCAAGCTCACACCCGGCACCGAACACTACGACCCGTACGTCAACTCGGCCGAGGTCAACGGCGTGAAGTGGCTGCCGGAGCAGCTGGACGACGGCTACCGCTTCACGACCGTGCTGCGCCGGGCGTATGTGGAGGTGACGGTGCCCGGGAAGTACGCGCCGGAGGTCAACCCGCTCGTCGATCTGGCGAGCGCCGTCGAGAAGAGCGTGCCCGAGGGCGTGGTCTGAGAGGCCCCGTACGCACCGGCCCCGGGCGCGCCGCCCGGGGCCATGGCGTCGTCGTCGCCTAGCGCAGCCCCGTCGGGCGGCGCAGCGCGGCCTGGATGAGCCGGTCCACCAGTTCCGGGTAGCTCACGCCGCTCTCCTGCCACATCCGCGGGTACATCGAGATGGGCGTGAAGCCGGGCATGGTGTTGATCTCGTTGATCACGAATTCGCCGTTGTCCTGGAGGAAGAAGTCCGCGCGGACCAGGCCCTCGCAGGACGTCGCCTCGAACGCCCGCACCGCGAGCTCCTGCACCCGCTCGGTCTGCTCCGCGGTGAGCGGCGCGGGCACCACGCCGTCCGCCGAGTCGATGTACTTCGCCTCGAAGTCGTAGAAGTCGTGGGCGGAGACCGGCGGGATCTCGGCGGGCACGCTGGCCCGCGGGCCGTCCTCGAACTCCAGCACACCGCATTCGATCTCGCGGCCGCGCAGCAGCGCCTCGACGACGATCTTCGGGTCGTGGCGCCGCGCCTCCTCGATCGCCTCCTCCAGGCCGGAGATGTCGTCGACCTTGGAGATGCCGATGGAGGAACCCGCGCGCGCGGGCTTCACGAAGACCGGCCAGCCGTGCTCACCGGCGAAGTCGACGATCTTCTTGCGCGCGGCGGCGGGGTCCTGCTCCCACTCGCGGGGGCGGATCACCTCGTACGGGCCGACCGGCAGCCCGAAGGAGACGAACACCCGCTTCATGTACTCCTTGTCCATGCCGACGGCGGAGGCGAGGACTCCGGCGCCCACATAGGGCACGCCGGACAGCTCGAGCAGCCCCTGAAGGGTGCCGTCCTCGCCATAGGGGCCGTGCAGCATGGGAAAGACCACGTCGACCTCGCCGAGCGCCTTGGGCACCGCGCCCGGCTCGGCGTAGACCACCTCGCGGTTGCCCTGCTCGACCGGGAGCAGGACCGAGCCCTCCTCGGACTCGGCGAGCCCCTCGACGCTGGGCAGCACCCGGTCCGCGATGGCCATCCGGTCGGGCTCGTCGACGGTCAGCGCCCAACGCCCGTCGCCCGTGATCCCGATCGGCAGCACGTCGTACTTCTCGCGGTCGATGGCGCGCAGCACCGCGCCGGCGGTGACCACCGAGATGGTGTGCTCGGAGCTGCGGCCGCCGAACACGACGGCGACGCGCAGCTTCCGCGGCTCCCCTCCGGAAGGGGGCGGGACAGGGCTGGGGGCGGGGCTCTGGCTGCTCATAACGCGTTGAGATTACCTTGCGGTCCGGGCGTGGTCAGTGTCGCTCGGGCTTCGCGCTGCGCGACATCAGCTCTTTCAGCGCGACCAGCGGCGGTTTGCCGTCGTGGACGACGCTCACCACGGTCTCGGTGATCGGCATGTCGACGTCGTGCCGCCGGGCGAGATCGAGCACGGACTCGCACGACTTGACGCCCTCGGCGGTCTGCTTGGTGACCGCGATGGTCTCCTCCAGCGTCATGCCCCGGCCGAGGTTGGTGCCGAAGGTGTGGTTCCGGGACAGCGGCGAGGAGCAGGTGGCGACCAGGTCGCCCATGCCCGCCAGGCCCGCGAAGGTGTGCGCGTCGGCGCCCATGGCGAGCCCCAGCCGGGTCGTTTCCGCCAGTCCCCGGGTGATCAGCGACGCCTTGGCGTTGTCGCCGAGCCCCATTCCGTCGGCGATGCCCACGGCGAGCGCGATGACGTTCTTGACCGCTCCGCCGAGCTCGCAGCCGACCACGTCGGTGTTGGTGTACGGGCGGAAGTACGGGGTGTGGCAGGCGGCCTGGAGGCGGCGCGCCACGGCCTCGTCGCGGCAGGCGACCACCGAGGCGGCGGGCTGGCGGGCCGCGATCTCCTTGGCCAGGTTGGGCCCGGTGAGCACGGCGACCCGCTCCGCGGGCGCCTCGGCGACCTCCCCGATCACCTCGCTCATCCGCTTGGCGGTGCCCAGTTCCACGCCCTTCATCAGGGAGACCAGCACGGTGTCGGCGGGCAGCAGCGGCGCCCACTCGGCGAGGTTGCCGCGCAGCGTCTGGGAGGGCACGGCGAGCACGGTGAACTCGGCGCCCCGGGCCGCCTCCGCCGGGTCGGTGGTGGCCCGTACCGACCGCGGCAGCTCGGTCCCCGGCAGATAGTCGGGGTTGGCGCGGGTGGTGTTGATGGCCTCCACGGGGCCGGGCCTGCGGCCCCACAGCGTCACCTCGCAGCCCGCGTCGGCGAGCACCATCGCGAAGGCGGTGCCCCAGGAGCCGGTGCCGTAGACGGCGCAGCGCGTCACTTGCTCTCCTCTTCGGCCGCGGGGGGTTCCCCGGCGGCGCGGGACTTACCGGCCCGGTAGTCGTAGCGCTCGGTGGGCGCGGGCTCCCCGCGCACCTCGGAGAGGAGTTCGGCGACCGCCGCCATGATGTCGTCGGTGGCCGCCCGCAGCACCTCGGCGGTGGGCTCCTTGCCGTAGTACGCGGACAGGTCCACGGGCGGGCCCGCGTGCACCGTCAGCGTCTTGCGGGGGAAGAACCGGGGCCGCTTGGCGTACGGCGGCAGCGCCTGGTTGGCGCCCCACTGCGCGACGGGGATCACGGGCGCCTTGGTGAGCAGCGCGACGCGCGCCGCGCCGGTCTTGCCGCGCATGGGCCACAGCCCGGGGTCGCGGGTGAGGGTGCCCTCGGGGTAGAAGGCCACGCACTCGCCCCTGTTGACGGCGTCCACGGCGGCCCGGAAGGCGTTGGCCGCGTCGGTGGACTCCCGGTAGACGGGGATCTGCGAGGTCCCGCGCAGGAAGGCGCCCACAAAGCCGCCCTTGAAGACGCCGGCCTTGATCAGGAAGCGCGGCATGCGCCCGGTGTTGTACTGGAAGTGGGCGTACGAGAAGGGATCGAGATGTGAGTTGTGGTTGATCGCGGTGATAAATCCGCCGTCGACGGGAATGTGCTCCATTCCGCGCCAGTCCCGCTTGAAGAGGACCACGAGCGGCGGTTTCACCAGGACCGCCGCCAAGCGGTACCAGAAGCCGATTCTGCGGCCGGACACTCGGAACATCCTCCTCTTGGACCCTGCTGACCTGCTGGCTTTGCTGCCCGTCCGGGCAGCCGCACAAGTGTCGCCCCAGACACCCGGTCTGTCGAGCACACCGTAACCCCGCACGTCCCCGGCGGCTCCGACAGCAGGCGAGAATGAGGCCCGTGGGAAGCGATGGAGTCCGTGGGGCGTGGACGCTGGTGGTGCCGCTGAAGCCCTTGTCCCAGGCCAAGAGCAGGCTCGCCGACGCCGCGGGGGACGCTCTGCGGCCGGGGCTCGCCCTGGCGTTCGCGCAGGACACGGTGGCCGCCGCCCTGGCGTGCCGGGCGGTGCGCGGGGTGACGGTCGTCACGGACGACCCGCTCGCGGCGCGGGAGCTGTCGGCCCTCGGCGCCCGGATCCTCCCGGACCCGCCGGGCGGCGGCCTGAACGCGGCGCTCACGCAGGGCGCCCTGGCCGTGCGGCAGCAGCTCCCCACGGCCGCCGTGGCGGCCCTGAACGCCGATCTCCCGGCCTTGCGGCCGGAGGAGCTCGAGCAGGTGCTCGAGGCCGCCTCCGCCTTTCCACGGGCCTTTCTGGCGGATGCGGCGGGGGTGGGCACGACGCTGCTCGCGGCGGCGCCTGGGGTGGAGCTGTCCCCCGCGTTCGGCGGGCCCTCCCGGGCCCGGCACCGGGCGTCGGGGGCGCGGGAGATATGGCTGCGGGGGGTCGACTCGGTGCGGCGCGACGTGGATACGGGCGCGGACCTGCGGGCCGCGCTGGCGCTCGGGGTGGGCCCGCACACCGCGCGCCACCCCGTCCCGGGCCCCGCGTAGCCCGCGGCGCGGCTGCCCACAACCGGGGCTCCGCCCCGGACCCCGGTCCTCAATCGCCGGACGGGCTTGATCTGCCCGGAAAACCCCGCCGCTACGCTGGTTGTATGCAGGCGACCGCGTACACATACGACTCCGAGACCCGCTCCGGCAGCGTGCTGCTGGACGACGGGACCCCGTTGCCCTTCGACGCGGCGGCCTTCGACGCCGGAGGGCTGCGGCTGCTGCGCCCCGGGCAGCGGGTGCGGATCGAGGTGGAGGGCGAGAGCGAGGCGCGCCGCGTCGTCCTGGTGACCCTGCACACCTTCTGACGCTCCAGCCTCCCGAACACACCGCGGGCCGGGCTCCTCCTGGGAGCCCGGCCCGGCGCGTGACGCCGCCCTGCGTGCCGCTGACCCGCGGATCAGCGCTTCCGGGCGGTGGTGGCCTTCTTGGCCGTGGTCTTGCGCGCGGTGGTCTTGCGCGCCGGGGCCTTCTTCGCCGCCGCCTTCTTCGCCGTGGCGGCCGCCTTCTTGACCGTGGTCTTCTTCGCCGCGGCCTTCGCCGGCGCCTTCTTCGCCGCCGCCGCCTTCGCGGGGGCCTTCTTGGCGGCGACCTTCTTCGCGGCGGGCGCGGCCTTCTTCGCCGCGGCCTTCTTGGCCGCCGCCTTCTTCGCCGCGACCTGGAGGCTGCCCTTGGGGGCCTTCTTCACGGCCACCTCGCCGCCCCGCGGGAGCTTCTTCGAGCCGCTCACCAGGTCCTTGAACCCCTGGCCCGCGCGGAAGCGGGGCACCGAGGTCTTCTTGACCCGGACGCGCTCCCCGGTCTGCGGGTTGCGGGCGTAACGAGCCGGACGCTCGACCTTCTCGAACGAGCCGAATCCGGTGACCGAAACTCGCTCCCCGGAGACGACCGCACGGACCATCGCGTCCAGTACCGCGTCAACCGCCTCCGCCGCCTGCTGACGGCCGCCGAGCTTGTCGGCAATCGCTTCTACGAGCTGCGCCTTGTTCACGTCTTCCCCTTCGGAGACATTGCCAGAACGAATGTGTTCAAGCTTTTTCGCACGTTAGGCAGATATATACCGCAAATCAAACACGAAACGGGCTTATCACCCTTGTGCCGCAACGCACTCGGATGTCATGGATGTCCGTCGGAGTCGGGATCTTGGGGGAAACGTCCCTCGTCGAGGTCGTTCATCAACCGCTCGAGACGCCGCGCTGCGTCCGCGAGATCGTGTTTCGCCGCCGCCGTGATGACCAGCAGCTTCCGGGACAGCGCCATCCGTACGCCCTCCGGGACTTGCAGTGAGCGCACCCTTGTGTGCGCTTCCTTGAGCCGGTCCGCGACAAGCCCGTAGAGCTCGAGTTGGCCGTCGCGTTCCATGCACTGATTGTGCCATCTGAGGCGAGTTGTCGCTTCAGGGGGCCTCAACATGCCGATGCGCCGCCGGTCCGGGGACCGGCGACGCATCGTGTCAAACATGCTCTGTCCAGGGAAGACCCAGGGGGCTCAGACCTCAACCGTGCTCGGCTTGAAGGTCGGCCGCCGGGCCTCGTACGCGGCGATCTCGGCCTCCTGCCGGAGGGTGAGACTGATGTCGTCCAGCCCCTCCAGGAGTCGCCATCGGGCGTTCTCGTCAAGCTCAAAATCAGCCGTGATTCCCTCGGCTCGAACCTGGCGGTCGACCAGGTCCACGGCGACCTCGGCCGACGGGTCGGCCTCGACCAGCTTCCACAGCCGGTCCACGGTCTCCTGCGGCAGCACCACCGTCAGGAGGCCGTTCTTGAGGGAGTTGCCACGGAAGATGTCGGCGAAGCGCGAGGAGATGACGGCCTTGAAGCCGTAGTTCTGAAGCGCCCACACCGCGTGCTCACGCGAGGAGCCGGTGCCGAAGTCGGGGCCGGCGACCAGCACGGTCGCGCCCTTGCGCTCGGGGCGGTTGAGCACGAAGTCCGCGTCCTTGCGCCAGGCCTCGAAGAGCCCGTCCTCGAAACCGTCGCGGGTGACCTTCTTGAGCCAGTGCGCGGGGATGATCTGGTCGGTGTCGACGTTGCTGCGGCGCAGCGGGACGGCCCGGCCGGTGTGCGTGGTGAATGCTTCCATGACTGCTCAGGCCCCCACGGGAACGGTTGCGTCGGCGTCGGACAGATCGGCGGGCGAGGCCAGATGGCCGAGGACCGCGGTGGCAGCGGCCACCTGCGGCGAGACCAGGTGGGTGCGGCCGCCCTTGCCCTGCCGGCCCTCGAAGTTGCGGTTGGAGGTGGACGCCGACCGCTCGCCGGGCGCCAGCTGGTCGGGGTTCATGCCCAGACACATCGAGCAGCCCGCGTGCCGCCACTCGGCGCCGGCCGCGGTGAACACCTTGTCAAGCCCCTCCTCCACGGCCTGGAGGGCGACCCGCACGGAGCCGGGGACGACCAGCATCCGCACCCCGTCGGCCACGGCACGGCCGGACAGGACGGAGGCGGCGGAGCGCAGGTCCTCGATACGGCCGTTGGTGCAGGAGCCGACGAAGACGGTGTCGACCTTGATGTCCCGCAGCGCCTGACCAGCCGTCAGACCCATGTACTCCAGGGCCTTCTCGGCGGCCAGCTTCTCGCTGGCGTCCTCGTAGGAGGCGGGGTCGGGGACGCGGGCCGACAGCGGCGCGCCCTGGCCCGGGTTGGTGCCCCAGGTGACGAACGGCGCGAGCTCGGCGGCGTCGATGACCACCTCGCGGTCGAAGACCGCGTCGTCATCGGTGCGCAGCGTGCGCCAGTACTCCACGGCGGCGTCCCAGTCGGCGCCCTGGGGGGCGTGGGCGCGGCCCTGGAGATACGCGAAGGTGGTCTCGTCCGGGGCGATCATGCCCGCCCGGGCGCCGGCCTCGATGGACATGTTGCAAACGGTCATCCGGGATTCCATCGAGAGCTTCTCGATGGCGGAGCCCCGGTACTCGAGGACATAGCCCTGGCCGCCGCCGGTGCCGATCTTCGCGATGATCGCCAGGATCAGGTCCTTGGCCGTGACCTCCTCGGGCAGCTCGCCCTCGACCGTGATCGCCATGGTCTTGAAGGGCGCGAGCGGCAGCGTCTGGGTGGCCAGCACATGCTCGACCTGGCTGGTGCCGATGCCGAACGCGAGCGCGCCGAAGGCGCCATGGGTGGAGGTGTGGCTGTCACCGCAGACCACGGTGGTGCCCGGCTGGGTCAGTCCCAGCTGGGGGCCCACCACGTGGACAACGCCCTGCTCGACGTCGCCGAGCGGGTGCAGCCGTACGCCGAACTCCGCGCAGTTCTTGCGCAGCGTCTCCAACTGGACCCGGGAGACCGGGTCGGCGATCGGCTTGTCGATGTCCAGGGTGGGGGTGTTGTGGTCCTCGGTCGCGATGGTGAGGTCGGTGCGACGGACCTGGCGGCCGGCCTTGCGGAGGCCGTCGAAGGCCTGCGGGCTGGTCACCTCGTGGAGCAGGTGCAGATCGATGAAGAGGAGGTCGGGCTCGCCTTCGGCGCGCCGGACGACATGGTCGTCCCAGACCTTCTCCGCGAGTGTCCGTCCCATCGCTTTCCCTCCGGCCGGCAACATCGCCGGCCCTGCTCGTGTGGCTGCGCACCCTGGTCTATGGGCCCGCCATTACAGAGTGGCGCGTCGCCTCGTAAATTGAACTTGCGTTTCACAGTGTGAGACGCGAATATCGTTTCATGGACAACTCTAGTGGCGTCGGCGTTCTCGACAAGGCGGCTCTGGTACTGAGCGCTCTGGAGTCCGGTCCGGCCACCCTCGCCGGGCTGGTCGGGGCCACCGGTCTCGCGCGCCCCACGGCGCACCGGCTCGCGGTAGCGCTCGAGCACCACCGGATGGTGGCGCGTGACATGCAGGGACGCTTCATCCTCGGCCCGCGGCTGGCCGAGCTGGCCGCGTCGGCGGGCGAGGACCGCCTGCTCGCCACGGCGGGCCCGGTCCTCACGCATCTGCGGGACGTGACCGGGGAGAGCGCGCAGCTGTATCGGCGCCAGGGCGACATGCGCATCTGCGTGGCGGCGGCGGAGCGGCTGTCCGGACTGCGGGACACCGTGCCGGTGGGCTCGACGCTGCCCATGAAGGCCGGCTCCGCTGCCCAGATCCTGATGGCCTGGGAGGAGCCGGAGCGGCTGCACCGCGGGCTCCAGGGGGCCCGTTTCACGGCGACCGCGCTGTCGGGCGTACGGCGGCGCGGCTGGGCCCAGTCGATCGGCGAGCGGGAGCCCGGCGTGGCCTCGGTGTCCGCGCCCGTACGAGGCCCGTCCAACCGCGTGGTCGCGGCGGTCTCGGTGTCCGGGCCGATCGAGCGACTGACCCGGCACCCGGGCCGGATGCACGCCCAGGCGGTCATCGACGCGGCCGCGCGCCTGACGGACGCCCTCCGCCGGGGCGCCTGACCCCCGGCCGGGCGCTCAGCCCGGTGGCAGCCGGGGGAGAACCGAGCCCTTCAAAGAGCGAGCCGGTCGGCCGCGCGGTCACCGCGGCGGCCGACCGGGATGACGCCGGTGGCCTTGGCCAGGCCGAACTCCGGCATGTTGATGTAGACGGCCTCGTGCGCACCGGCCGGGACGACGAAGGTCTCGTGCCAGAAGCCGACCTTGCCCCGGCCCTCCCGCATCCGCCGGTTGAACGCCGCCCAGGCCGGCCGGTGCGCCTTGCCCTGGTCAGCCGCGTACGCCAGCAGCTTCTCGTGCGACTCCCAGTACTGGACGACGTAGATCAGCCGCGGCGGGCCGAACAGCAGCTGGTACCCCAGCATGCCGCTGTCCTTGTCCCGCGACAGCTCGCGCAGCATCCGCGGCATCGCCCGGAACACCGGCCACCAGCTGCGCAGCGCCCGGAAGCGGTTGATCCGCATGCCGATCATGAAGACGGTCACCCCGCCCTCGGCGTCGGCGGTCATGCGCCCGGCTATCGGCTTGGCACCCATGGCGATCCCCTCATCCCTCACAACGCGGTAATCTCGGATAGCGGCACTATCCAATGATTGGATAGTGTCACTCTCCAACCAGGAAGGCAAGTGGATGCGTCTCAAGGAGCTGAGCCAGCGCAGCGGGGTGCCCACCGCGACGATCAAGTACTACCTGCGCGAGCGGCTGCTGCCGCCCGGCGAGCGCGTCAGCGCCACCCAGGCCGAGTACGGCGAGGAGCATCTGCGCAGACTGCGGCTGGTGCGGGCGCTGATCCAGGTGGGCCGGGTGCCGGTGGCAACGGCCCGGGAGGTACTGGAGACCGCGGAGGACGAGTCACTGCCCCAGAACACCCGCATGGGTGCCGCGGTCTGGGCGCTGCCGCACGGCCCGGAGCCGGCCGAGGACGACCCCGAGACGGCGGACGCCCGGCACCAGGTCGACACCCTGCTGGAGCGGCTCGGCTGGACGTACGGCCAGGAGCTCGGCGACACCTCTCCCGCGTACGGGATGCTGGTGGCGGCCATCGCCTCGCTGGCCCGTCTCGGCTATCCGCACGAGACCGACCATCTGCTGCTGCATGCCCGCCTGGCCGCCGAACTGGCCGTCGCGGACCTGGATCTGGTCGAGAAGTACGGCGGCTCCCCCACGGAGCGGATCGAGGCGGTCGTCGCGCTGACGGTGCTGTACGAACCCGTACTGCTGGCCCTGCGGCGACTCGCGGAAACCGAGGAATCCGGCCGCCGTTTCACCGATTCCTGACACGAAAAAGCCCTCCGTGAAAAACACGCAGGGCTTTCGCAATAAAGTACCCCCGACCGGATTCGAACCGGCGCTACCGCCTTGAGAGGGCGGCGTGCTAGGCCGCTACACAACGGGGGCTTGAGTACTGCGCTGGGCTACCAGGACTCGAACCTAGACTAAATGAACCAGAATCACTCGTGCTGCCAATTACACCATAGCCCATGGTATAGACCAGTACCCCCGACCGGATTCGAACCGGCGCTACCGCCTTGAGAGGGCGGCGTGCTAGGCCGCTACACAACGGGGGCCCTAGCGATCTCCGTCTCCGTAAAGAAGAGATCCGTACCCCCGACCGGATTCGAACCGGCGCTACTGCCTTGAGAGGGCAGCGTGCTAGGCCGCTACACAACGGGGGCTTGGTCCTGCTGATCAAGAGACTTACGGAAGTACCGAAAAGATCCCTTGCTGGGGTACCAGGACTCGAACCTAGACTAAGTGAACCAGAATCACTCGTGCTGCCAATTACACCATACCCCACCAAAACTCCACCCTTTGAGGGGTGTTGTCTGGTTTTGCGCCCCGGTCCGGCCTCTCGGCCCGCCCGGGCGGCGCAGGAAGAACATTACCCGATGGTGGACGGGCCACCAAAACGAGTATCGACGCGTCGCGGACGCCGAAGGCGACCACCGGAGCCCGGTGACCGCCCTCGTACGCGCGTGAGCTGCCGCCCTACGCCGTCAGCTTCGCCAGCGCGGCGTCGACACGGGCCAGGGTGCGCTCGCGGCCCAGGACCTCCAGCGACTCGAACAGCGGCAGGCCGACCGTGCGGCCGGTGACGGCGACTCGCACCGGCGCCTGGGCCTTGCCCAGCTTGAGGCCGTGCTCCTCGCCGGCCGCCAGGACCGCCGCCTTCAGGGTCTCGGCGTTCCAGTCGGCCTCGGCGAGTCGGGTGCGGACCGAGGCGAGCAGCGCGTCGGCGCCCGGCTTCATCGCCTTCGTCCAGGACGCCTCGTCCGCCACCGGCTCGTCGAGGAAGAGGAAGTCCACGTTCGCGGTGATGTCGGACAGCACCGTCAGCCGGGTCTGGGCCAGCGGGGCCAGCGTCTCGAAGGCCTCCGCGTCGAAGGCCTCCGGGGCCCAGGGCGCGTGCGGCGCCTTCAGCCAGGGCTCGCAGGCCTCGATGAACGCCTTCACATCCAGCCGCCGGATGTGGTCGGCGTTGATCGCCTCGGCCTTCTTGAGGTCGAACCGCGCCGGGTTGGCGTTCACATCCGCGATGTCGAACGCGGCGACCATCTCGTCCAGCGGGAAGACATCCCGGTCGGGCGCCAGCGACCAGCCCAGCAGGGAGAGGTAGTTGAGCAGACCCTCGGGGAGGAAGCCGCGCTCCCGGTAGAGGTTCAGCGAGGCCTGCGGGTCGCGCTTGGAGAGCTTCTTGTTGCCCTCGCCCATCACATACGGCAGATGACCGAAGGCGGGCACGGTGCCGCTTCCGACGCCGATCTCGGCGAGGGCGCGGTAGAGCGCGATCTGGCGCGGGGTGGAGGACAGCAGGTCCTCGCCGCGCAGCACATGCGTGATCTCCATCAGCGCGTCGTCCACCGGGTTGACGAGCGTATAGAGGGGGGCGCCGTTGGCCCGCACGATGCCGTAGTCCGTCACGTTCTCCGGCGTGAAGGTGAGCTCGCCGCGCACCAGGTCGGTGAAGGTGATCGGCTCGTCCGGCATCCGGAAGCGCACGATGGACGAGCGCCCCTCGGCCTCGTACGCGGCGCGCTGCTCGGCGGTCACGGTGCGGCACTTGCCGTCGTAGCCGGAGGGCCGACCGGCCGCTCGGGCCGCCTCGCGGCGCTCCTCCAGCTCCTCGGCGGTGCAGTAGCAGCGGTAGGCGTGACCACTCTCCAGCAGTTGGTCCGCCACCTCGCGATAGCGGTCCATGCGCTGCGACTGGCGGTACGGGGCGTGCGGGCCGCCGACCTCGGGGCCCTCGTCCCAGTCGAGGCCCAGCCAGCGCATCGCGTCCAGCAGCTGCTGGTAGGACTCCTCGGAGTCGCGGGCGGCGTCGGTGTCCTCGATACGGAAGACCAGGGTGCCGCCGTGGTGACGGGCGAACGCCCAGTTGAACAGGGCGGTACGGACCAGGCCGACATGGGGGTTGCCGGTCGGCGAGGGACAGAAACGTACCCGCACGGGAGCGGAGGGGGTTGCGCTAGCCACGCTTGATCACCTTGTTGGTGAGAGTGCCGATGCCTTCGATGGTGACGGCGACCTCGTCGCCGACGCTGAGCGGTCCGACGCCCGCCGGGGTGCCGGTGAGGACGACGTCGCCGGGGAGCAGCGTCATCGCCTCGGTGATGTGCACGATCAGATCCTCGATCGGACGCACCATCTCACTCGTGCGGCCGAGCTGGCGCTGCTCCCCGTTCACGGTGCAGCCGATGCCCAGGCCCGCGCCGATGTCGGCGGGGTCGATGCCGGTCTCCACCCAGGGGCCCAGCGGGCAGGAGGTGTCGAAGCCCTTGGCCCGCGCCCACTGCTTCTCGCGCTTCTGGACATCGCGCGCGGTGACGTCGTTGGCGCAGGTGTAGCCGAGGATCACGTCCTTGACGCGCTCCCGGGGCACCTCCTTGCACATCCGGCCGATGACCACGGCCAGCTCGGCCTCGTGGTGCACGTCCTCGGAGAAGGAGGGGTAGACGATGGGGTCGCCGGGGCCGATCACGGAGGTGGACGGCTTGAAGAAGGCGACCGGGACGTCGGGGACCTCGTTGCCCAGCTCGGCGGCGTGCTCGGCGTAGTTGCGGCCGATCGCCACGATCTTGTTGGGCAGGACGGGCGGCAGCAGCCGGACCTCGCTCAGCGGGACCGTCCGGCCCGAGCGCTCGAATTCGGCGAAGGGGTGGCCCTTGATGATGTCGATCACGGGACCGTCCTGGGCGGACGGTCCGTCCTCGACCACGCCGAAGGCGACGCTGCCGTCGATGGAGAACCTGGCGATGCGCACGGGAAGCTGCTGCCTCTTCACTGGACTGGCTGGAGACTGACGCTCCAGGCTATCGCTCCGTGTCCCGCGCATCCCCGCCCATTTCCCCCGGGGCGGGCGACAGGCTCAGCTGTTGGGGGCCTCGTTCAGGATGGTGCGCTTGGGGTTCGCGGTCTGCGTCGGGAGGTCGACGGAGTGCTCCGGCCGCTCCTCGGCCGCGGACTTCAGCTCGCCGGCGTCCTTCAGATGCGCCAGGGTGGTGCGCCGCGGGTTGGCTATGGTGCGGACCATCATCGTCGTCTTCACGTGAGTCATGCCTCGTGTTGTTGTCGTTTTGACCGGCTGTGTAAAGCGTCAGGCTAGAGGCCCCTTTGCCCACCGATCCGGGAAAGAAGTCACGATCGGTCTGTGAGTTTCCTCACCAGCCACCGGGCAAATGCCGCATTGACGACACCCCCCACAACTCCCCGAAACGGACATTGCCACCCGGAATGCGACGTTCCGATCTTGATCATCGCCACCCGGACACGAGCACTTTGCGGGCAACTCGCAGAAAAAAGTCCGTTATCGACAAGATGGCTTTCTACATCCGGTAATAAATCCCGTACTGAGCGTCACACCCGTCACAGCATTTTCGCTTGCCCTTGTTGCAGCATCCGGCACTGTGCTGGAATTCCCGGGACCGCCGCGGACACAGCCGGCGCGCAGGGGGCACAAGGAGAGGGAGACGCCGAGCGGCGGTGGCTCCTCTTCTCGAACGGAAGGAAGCGCGCCGGTCACTCACGACCGCCAGGGGGGCCTGACCGTCCCCCGTGACTCGACACCGTTTCACCGCACCGCCGGTGAAGCGCCTGGTCCAGAGGTTGCGACACTAGTGCAGGGACGTTTCAAGAGGGAAGGTAAGGGGTCTCCCCCAGCCCACCAGGGCCGAGGGGAAGCTTCGGCGGACCCGGAGCCGCGCGGAGGGACCGACCGCGGCTCCTCGCCCCAGCGCGCCCAAGTCACCGGACGAGCCCCGGCCGACCACCAGAGCCCGGATTCCGGTGCGCAGACCGGCGTCTCAGCCGGGGCCGCGCCGACAGACCAACCCAAGCCGAAGGCCCCCAGCGGACCGGGCACCCGGCTCGCCCTGCGCAACTGGCGCATCAGTACCCGGCTGGTCTCGCTGCTGGCGCTGCCCGTGGTCGCCGCGACCACCCTCGGCGCGCTGCGTATCAACAGCTCGCTGGACAACATCGAGCAGCTCGACCGGATGAAGCTGCTCACCGAGATGACGCAGCAGGCGACCCAGCTGGCGAGCGCGCTCCAGGAGGAGCGCGACAAGTCGGCCGCGCCGCTGGCCGGCAAGGCCAGCGCCAAGGACGACCGCATCGTCGCCACCCGCGAGAAGACCGACCGCGAGGTGGCGGCGTTCAACCGGGCCACCCAGGACCTCGATCCGGGCGACAAGGCGCTGGCCGGCGTGCAGTCCACGCTCGTGGACATCAGCAAGCAGCTCGGCAAGATCAGCCAGATCCGCGACGGCGCCTACCAGGACGATCAGTACTACTCGCTGACCGCCCAGGACTACAACGAACTGATCGACTCACTGCTGCTGCTGTCCCAGGACATGGCCCAGGCCACCAGCAACAGCGACATGATCAACAGTACCCGTGCGCTGGCCACCTTCTCCTCCGCCAAGGAGTACGCCTCGATCCAGCGCGCGCTCATCAGCGCCGCGCTGGCCGACCCCAAGGGCGCCGAGTTCTCCGCCAACGACCGCCGCTTCGCCAGAACCGCGGTGGACAAGGAGGAGGAGGCGCTTCGGCGGTTCAACCAGATCCGCGAAGGCAACTCCGAGGACCTGCTGGAGCCGCTGGACAGCCGCGCGGACATCAAGGCGGCGACGCTGTACGCCGACCGCGCGGTGCGCGACCCCAACGGGCTCCAGGCCGAGAAGCGCACCGCCATCGACTGGTACGACCAGGACTCCATCAAGATCGATGAGATGGCCCGGATCGAGCAGACGCTGCTCGGTGAGATGAAGCAGAAGGCCCGCGATCTACGCGCGGAAGCCCAGCAGGACGCGATCCTCAACGGCGCCCTGATCCTGCTCGTCCTCGGCGTCACGCTGGTCGGCGCGTTCGTCGTCGCCCGGTCCATGGTCCGCTCGCTGCGCCGGCTCCAGGACACCGCCCAGGACGTCGCCCAGAAGCGGCTGCCGGAGCTGGTCAAGCAGCTGTCCGAGTCCGACCCGCAGGACGTGGACACCTCCGTCGAGTCGGTCGGTGTGCACAGCCGGGACGAGATCGGCAAGGTGGCCGCGGCCTTCGACGACGTGCACCGCGAGGCCGTCCGGCTGGCCGCCGAGCAGGCGCTGCTGCGGGGCAACGTCAACGCGATGTTCACCAACCTCTCGCGCCGCAGCCAGGGCCTCATCCAGCGCCAGCTCTCGCTCATCTCCGAGCTGGAGAGCCGCGAGGCCGACCCGGACCAGCTGTCCTCGCTCTTCAAGCTCGACCACCTCGCGACCCGTATGCGCCGTAACGGCGAGAACCTGCTGGTCCTCGCGGGCGAGGAGCCCGGCCGCCGGTGGACCCGGCCGGTTCCGCTGGTCGACGTGTTGCGCGCGGCGGCGTCCGAGGTGGAGCAGTACGAGCGCATCGAGCTCAGCTCCGTCCCCATGAACGAGGTGGCCGGCCGGGTCGTCAACGACCTGGTCCACCTGCTCGCCGAGCTGCTGGAGAACGCGACCTCGTTCTCCTCGCCGCAGACCAAGGTCAAGGTCACCGGTCACGCGCTGCCCGACGGCCGGGTGCTGGTCGAGATCCACGACACCGGCATCGGGCTCTCGCCCGAGGATCTGGCGGCGATCAACGAGCGGCTGGCCAGCCCGCCCACGGTCGATGTGTCGGTCTCCCGGCGCATGGGCCTGTTCGTGGTCGGCCGGCTGTCGCTGCGCCACGGGATCCGGATCCAGCTGCGGCCGTCCGACTCGGGCGGCACCACGGCGCTGGTCATGCTGCCGGTGGACGTCGCCCAGGGCGGCCGCAAGCCGGGCGCTCCGGCGCCGGGCAACGCGGGCCAGGGTGGCCCGGGCGGCCCCGGTGGTCCCGGCGGTCCTGGTGGTCCCGGTGGTCCCGGCGTCCCTGGCGGCGGCTCGGCCGGAATGCTGGGCTCCCTGCCGTCGCGGCGGCAGGTTCCCGGCTCCGGCTCGCGGGCCGCGCTGCCCGGCAGCGGGGGCGGTGGGCTGCCCACCCGCCCCGTCGGCGCGGGCGCGGGCGCGCCCCCCTCGGGCGGCGCCCCCTCCGGCCAGAACCTCTTCGAGGGCGGCAACCGGCCCCCGGCCCAGCGGAACGCCCCGGCGGGCCCGCCCGGCGACTTCGCCGGCCGTCCCCCGCTCCCCCAGCGCGGCGACGCGCGCCCGGACGGGTTCGGCGGCGGACGCGGCGAAGGCCCGACCGTGGCCCCGCCGACCGGCGCCCCGATGCGCGCGGACTCCCCCGGCGACCAGGGCGGCCGTCCGCAGCTGCCCTCGCGTGGCGCGGCGCCCGAACTCCCCGGCCCGCAGCAGCCCGGCACCAGCTGGGGCGCTCGCCGGTCGGGCGAGGACGACTGGCCCACCACGCGCGAGGCGATGGACGCGCCGCGCGGGCACGAGGAGAACGACACCACCGGCCCGTTCGCCCGGCCCCAGCTGGGCGAGAGCCCGAGCATGTTCGAGCCGCGGCGCGCCCCGGGTGACACGGGCGAGTTCCCGCAGCCCCGGTTCGGCCAGCCGGCAGGACAGGGCGGCCGCGGCCCGGGCGACACGGGAGAGTTCCCCCAGCCCCGGTTCAACGAGCCCGCAGGACAGGGCGGCCGCGGACCCGGCGACACCGGCCAGTTCGCCCGACCCGACCTCGGTCGGGGCCCGGGCGACACGGGAGAGTTCCCCCAGCCCCGGTTCAACGAGCCCGCAGGGCAGGGCGGCCGCCGCCCCGGCGACACCGGCGAATACGCCATGCCGGGCCGGATGGACGGCCGCGGCCCGGGCGACACGGGAGAGTTCCCGCAGCCCCGGTTCAACGAACCGGCAGGGCAGGGCGGCCGCGGCCCGGGCGACACCGGCGAGTTCCCCCAGCCCCGGTTCAACGAACCCGCCGGACAGGGCGGCCGCGGACCCGGCGACACCGGCCAGTTCGCCCGACCCGACCTGGGCGCCCCGCGGCCGGGGGCCGACACCGGCTCGTACCGCCAGGGCGGTCCGGGCGTCGGGCGCGACCAGAACTCCGGCACCGGGGAGTTCCCGCTGCCGCAGCGGCCGGGCGGCCGGGGCGCCGAGACGCCCGGCTCGCTCCCGCCCGCGGGGCCCGGCGACGGCCGGACGCCGATCTTCGACACCATCGAGTCGGACTGGTTCCGCTCGCAGGACGGCGGGTCCCTCGGCCGCGGCCAACGGCTCGCCCCCGAGCCGCCGGAGTCCGGCCGCCCCGCGTCCGCCGTGCCCCCCGCCCCGCGGCGGGACAGCGGCGACGGCCAGGGGATCGGCGCCGGATCCGGCGCCGGCACCACGGCGAACGGCGCCGGGACCAACGCGAACGGCTTCGGCCCCGGGGCGAACGGCACCAGCCCGGCGTCCAACTGGCGTACGTCGCCGAACGACGAGCGCTGGCGCCGCGCCGAGCAGCTCCGCGAGGGGCCCGCGGCGGGCGGCATAACGTCGTCCGGCTTGCCACGCCGCGTACCGCGCGCGAATCTCGTGGAAGGCGCCGCACAGCCACAGCAGCAATCCGGTCCGATCGGACCGCAGGTTTCGCGCGCGCCCGATGACGTGCGCGGGAGGCTGACCAACCTCCGCCGGGGGATCCAGCAGGGCCGCCAGGCCGGAACCGGTCCGGACGGCAATCACGATCGCGGCGTAGGCCCGACTTACCAGCAGGAGCGTTAGTTGAGCCCGATGAGCCAGGCGGCGCAGAATCTGAACTGGTTGATCACGAACTTCGTGGACAACACCCCCGGGGTGTCGCACACGGTGGTGGTCTCCGCCGACGGACTCCTTCTGGCGATGTCCGAAGGCTTCCCCCGTGACCGAGC
>NZ_JBVHTN010000014.1:0-212930 GCF_055569495.1 Streptomyces sp. NPDC028305 | reverse complement strand
CATTGACCGTCCTGTAAACCTAGCCTATGCTTGGATTATTTATATTCTAATTCCTGGGTCTGTGGGACGGTTTCGCTGTTTTATTCCCCATCCCGCATTTGTCGCCGCTCTTGATGACGCGGGCGGCCACTTCTCTGCCGCCAACCGGTGTCTCCCGGGACCCGGTTGCACCCCCGCACCGGCCTTTCGCACCGCGGCTGACACCCAGTCGGACATTCACACGCGGGGAAACGCGTGTGTTCGAAGTGGTCGCGCAAGTGGATTCGATGGTGTTGTGTGGCGGTGTGGAGGGCACCGTACACATCTGAACACCAGGCATAATCGCAGCTGCGATGGGCGCAGAAAGGGTACGAAGTGGTGGTGAACGCATTGAGTGCGGACAACAGTGTGGGATCGACGATCGAGGCGCTGGAGTCAGAGCTCCCGCGACTTGAGGAACAGCAGGAGGCTCTCAAGAAGGATTTGGAGGCTGTCACCAAGCGACTGGAGGCGGTGAGCGGGGCTCTGAACAGCCTTCAAGCGCTCTCCAGCGTGCCGGCGCCCGCCGCGGCGCCGGAGGAGGCGGTGGCCGCTGAGCCGGTGGCCGAGGCCACCGAGGACACGGTGGCCGCGGCCGCCGAGCCCGCCCCCGAGGCGGCGCCGGAGCCCGACCCCGAGCCGGCTCCCGCCGCCCGGGCCACCGCCACCGCCACGCGCAAGGCCGCCATCGGCCGTCAGCGCAGCAAGGGCAAGGCCAAGGCCCCCGCCACCGCCCGGACTTCGAAGACCGCGGCGAAGAAGGCCACGACCGCCAAGAAGACGGCCAAGAAGGCCGCCGCGGTTCCCAAGGCCGAGGCTCCCAAGGCCGAGGCTACGACGGAGCGCTCCGGCGGGCTCTCGGAGAACGTGCTGGCCGCCCTGCGCAAGGCGGGCCGTCCGCTGCGGGCCGCTGAGGTCAACGAGGCCCTGGGGCGCGACGAGACGCGGACGAACGTCAACTCCGTGCGCAACACTTTGGAGCGACTCCGCAAGGCGGACCGGGCCAAGACCGCCGGCCGCGGCCTGTACGAGGCCTGACCCCAGGCCGAGGAGGTCGGCGCCTGACGGGCGGACACCGCCCATCCACCGCCCGGCAGGCGCCTCCTCGATGTGTCCCTCTTCGAAGACAGGTCCTAGGGCCTGCCGTCAAAGGGGGCGTCCTGCTCCCGGCGCCTGGCACGGCGCCTCGCTGCGTTGTCGCATCGCCCAAGTACGCCCAGTACGAGGGCGACGCTCCGCCTTGCGAGGCACCGCACCAGACGCCGCTCGCGGCCGGACGCCCCCTTTGACGACAGACCCTAGTGGCCCGCCCCGCGGGCCGTCTCGGACACCCGGCCCGCCTCGGCCACCTCGGCCAGAGCGGCCGCCGCGTCGCCGGTGAACAGTCGGCGGCCCGCGGCGATGCGGCGCTCGCGCGCCTCGCCCGGCGCGGTGAGCGTGTCGAGCACACGTACGAGGTCCCATGCGTCCCGTGCGTGTTCGCTCACGCTCAGGGCCGCCATGTGTCGGACACCCTCCCGGCCGTGCCCCGGAATGGGGCGGTAGCCGACCACGGGCACCCCGGCGGCCAGCGCCTCCAGCGCGGTCTGCCCGGCGGCGTTGTCCACCACGGCCCGCGAGGCGGCCAGCACGCCGGCCAGGTCCGGCTCCCAGCCGACCGCCCACACCTCGGGCGACCGCGACAGCTCGCGGCGCAGCCGCTCGTTGCGGCCGCAGAGCGCCACCGGCAGATAGCCCGCCGAGGCCAACAGCCGCGCCGTGGCCGCCAGCCGGGTGCCGGCCCCCCAGGCCCCCGCGGCCAGCGTCACCGGCGGCTTCCCGGGCGCATGGGCCGCGAACCGCGCCCGCCAGCCGTCCGCCCCCGGGGCGGGGGCGGAGAAGCGCCCGGCCACCACCGGACCGGTGGCCACCGCGGGCCGTTGCACGGCCCGCCGCACGGTGTCGGCCCCCTCGGCCGTGAGGCACAGATACAGATCGTTGCCCGGGTGCAGCCATTGGCGGTGCACCGCGAAGTCGGTGACGACCACGGCGCTCGGCACCGTCAGCGCCCCGTCCGCGCGCAGCCCGCCGGTGAGCTGTGCGGCGAGGTGGAAGACCGGGACGACCACATCCGGCCGCCAGCGCTCCACCAGGGCCAGCAGCCGGTGTTCGGCGAGCGCCGCCAGCGGGGCACTGCCCGGGCGCGGGCCGGGGCCGGGGCGGAAGAACGCGGCGTAGATCCCCGTGTAGAGGACGGGGAGGCGGCGGATCACCGTCCGGTAGCCGGAACGCAGCAACGGGCCGATCCCGGCCGGGAGCAGGGCGAGGACATCGGTCCGGTCCACCCGGTGTCCCCGGGCCGTAAGGCGCCGCGCGAGCTCCCCGGCCACCGCGTCGTGACCGGAGCCCATGCTGGCGCTCACCACGAGGAAACGCCTGCTCACCGGAGCTCCCCGGGAGGTCGTCCGGCGTACTGTTCATCGGGCGGCGGGTGCATGGTCACCTCCGCTGGGGCGTCCGGCAGAGCCGGGCGCGTGCGGCGCGTGTGGTGCGTGGTGAAGCCGATCGTGGCTAACTGGAAGTAACCGCTCCGAGAGTCGTCAAACCGTATGGCGGCCGCCTGCCCCGGCCGGCCGTCACAGGGAGTCGCCATGACCCGCCCCCTCCCGGACACAGAAACCCACCGTGGCCCGGCCCGGGGCGCGGAGCGCCCGGCCGCCGGGCCGGGCGTGGCGCTGGTGACCGGCGCCTCCTCGGGCATCGGCGCCGCCGTCGCGGACCGGTTCGCCGCGGAGGGCGGCTGGCGGCTGCTGGTCAGCGGCCGCCACCAGGAGCGGCTGGACCGCGTGGCGGCCCGGACCTCCGCCACCGCCCTCCCCGCCGACCTGGCCACCGCGGAGGGCAGCGGCCACCTGGTCCGGGCGGCCTTCCGCGCCGCCGGGCGGGTCGACCTGCTGGTGGCCGGGGCGGGAGTCGGCTGGGCGGGCCCCTTCGGCTCGATGCCGCCCGCGGCCATCGACCGGGTGATCTCCGTCGACCTGCTGGCCGCCGTACGCCTGGTGCGTCTGGTGCTGCCGCGCATGCTGGCCGAGCGGCGCGGACACATCGTGCTCATCGGATCGGTCGCGGGCGTCGGGGTGCGGGGCGAGGCGGTGTACTCCGCCGCCAAGGCGGCGCTCGGCACCTTCGCCGACGCCCTGCGGTACGAGCTCCGCGGGTCCGGCGTACGGGTCACCCATGTCGTCCCGGGCGTGGTGGACACCCCGTTCTTCGCCCGCCGCGGCACCCCCTACACCCGCCGCCGCCCCCGCCCGCTGCCCCCCGCCCAGGTCGCCGACGCGGTCTGGGACGCCGTCGCGCGGGGCCGTGACGAGGTGTACGTGCCCCGCTGGCTGCGCCTGCCCGTGCTGGTCCGCAGCGCGGCCCCGGCGCTCTACCGCCGGCTGGCGGCCCGTTTCGGGTGACGCGGTGCACGACGCGCTGACGGTCCTGCTGGCGCTGTTGTCCGCCCTCGGCAACGGCGCGGCGTCGGTGTTGCAGCGGCGCGCCGCCATGGAGCAGGAAGCCGCCATGGAGCACGAACACGAGCGGCGGGCGGGGCACGGGCCCGGGGGGTCGCTGCTCCGGCTGGCCCGGCTGCTGCGGCGCCCGTTCTGGCTGGCCGGCGCGGCGGCGATGGTGGTGTCGGCGGTGGCCCAGGTGGGCGCGCTCGCCGTCGGGCGGCTCTCCGTCGTCCAGCCGCTGCTGGTGACCGAACTGCTGTTCACCCTGATGGTCGGCAGCCTGGTCTTCCGCCACCGCCCGGACGGCCGCACCTGGCTGGCGTTCGTGACGCTGGCCGCCGGGCTGGCGGTCTTTCTCGTCGCTGCCGACCCCTCGCACGGCCACAGCACCGCCGAGAACGGCCGCTGGCTCCCGGTGGGGGTGCTGACGGTGCTCGCCGTCGGCGCCCTGACCGCGGTGGCCCGGGCGCTGCGCGGCCCGGCCCGCGCCGCCGTCCTCGGGTGCGCCACCGCCGTGTGCTTCGCCTGCACCGCGGCGCTGATCAAGGAGTTCACCGGCCGGTTCGCCGGCGGAGTGGCCGCCGTGTTTACCAGCTGGCCGCTCTACGCGGTGTGCGGCGTCGGGCTGCTGAGCTTTCTGCTGCTCCAGAGCACCCTGCGGGCCGGCACCCTGGCGGCGTCACAGCCCGCGCTCACCCTCGGCGACGCGCTGGTGAGCATCGCCCTGGGCTGGGTGCTGTTCGGCGAGCGCGTCGCCCTGGGGCCGCGGATCGTGCCCGAGGCGGCCGGTGTCGTTCTCATGGCGGTCGGCATCGTCGGCCTCTCCCGCTCGCCCACCGTCGCCGACGGCTGGGACACGGCCACCCGCGCCACGGCGCGCCCGGCCCGCCCGCCTCGCGCGGCGCGGCGCACCGGAAGCGGGGACGCTTCATGACCGGGGCGGCGGCCCGGCGCGGCCGGGGGCCACGGCGCCTCGTGACGGGCGGCGGTGGCGCTTCCCGGCCGGGGGCGACGGCCCCGCGTGACCGGGAGCTGTGGCGTGCCCGGAAGCGGCGGTCCTGCGTCACCGTGGGGGGCAGCGCAGGTGAGCCGCCCATGAGCGACGGAACGGCCGGACACGGCAGCCGCCACGGGACCGCGCGTCGCCGGGCCGAGACCCTGGCCGTGGCCGGGGGGACCCTGGTGGCGGTCGCGCACGCGGCCCCCGCCGCCGTCCGGCTGCCGGGCGTGCGGCGCGCCTTCCCGGCCCTGGCGGGCCGCGGCCGCTCCGACCACATCGCCCTCACGTTCGACGACGGCCCCGACCCCCGGTCCACCCCGTACTTCCTCGACGCCCTCGACGAGCTCGCCGTACGGGCCACCTTCTTCGTCCTCGGCGACAGCGTGCTGCGCCACCCCGAAACCGCGCGGGACATCGCCCTCCGGGGCCACGAGCTGGCCGTCCACGGCTGGACACACAGCCGCCCATGGCTGCCCGCGGTCACCCGCGATCTGCGCGAGGTCGCACACGCCGCCCGCGCCGTGCGGCTGACCACGGGCGCGGTGCCGCGCTGGTACCGGCCGCCGTACGGGATCCTGACCGGCGGCCGCCGGCTGGCCGCCGCACGGGCCGGGCTCCGCCCCGTGCTGTGGACGGCCTGGGGCCGCGACTGGACCGCCCAGGCCACTCCGGCCTCGGTGCTCGCCACCGTGCGCCGCGATCTGCGCGGCGGCGACACGGTACTGCTGCACGACTCCGACCGAACGGCCGCGCCCGGCTGCTGGCGGGCCGCCCTCGGCGCGCTGCCCGCCTTCGTCCGCGCCTGCCGGGACGAGGGCTGGGCGGTGGGTCCGCTGGCCGAACACGGGATCGACGGCTGAGCGGGCCCCGGCCACCGCACACGACGTGGCAAGGCTCAGGGCAAGGGCTCCCACACGGCCGTGCCGTGGACCGTCGACAGCCCGAGCACCGCGCACCCCATCGACCCGGCCGCGCCCAGCACCGCCAGCCGCGCCCGCTCGCTGTCCTCGGGAGGGAAGGCCACCCGGATCTGATGGCCGTACGCCGTCTCGTACGTCAGCTCCCAGCCGCCGTCCACGGTGGCGAAGTGGTCCTGCCGTCTGCCCTCGTACTCGGACACCATGCCGCCCCGGTCGGCGGTGGGTGCCAGCGCCTCGCGCAGGATCCGCAGCCGCTCCGGATAGGGCCGCTCGCCCTCCGCCAGCCGGACGTAGACATGGGCCAGCTCGCGTGCCGGGTCGAACCACGGAGCCAGGCCGGGCTGGTTGTCGGGCAGGGCTTCCGAGACGATCCGCCCGGTGAGCCACCCCTCCAGGAAGTCGACGGCGCCCGGCCCGTACTCCTCGTAATCGTCGTCGCGCGACCACACCACGACCGGCCACTCGTCCGGCGGCCCCACCGTCCGCCAGCACAGATGGTGTCCGCTGCCGGTCACAGCCCACGCGATCAGCCCGCCCGGCTCCGGGAACAGCGGGTAGGGGTAGTGCTCCGGAAACATCTCCCGCGAATCGGCGTAGTCCTCCAGCAGATCCGCCTCCAGCCGGACCGGATTGTCGTCGCCGAACGGTGTGCGCACCGCGATGTGGTCGCGGAACTCGCCCCGCCCGTACGTCTCCACCAGCGCCTTGAAGTCCGCGGGCAGCCGCACCCCCAGCGCGGCCTCCGCCGCCTCCCAGTCGCCGTGGCCGTCCACCGGTTCGGGCGGGGGCGGCACACGGCGGACGAGCTCGGACAGCGGGGCGCGGGGAGAGATCACGGGCACAGCGTAGACGGCGGCCGCGGCCGTCTACGATCGCCGTTCGTGGCCATGACCGAGAACCCGACCGTCGCCCCGCTCGCCGGTGACGACCCGACCCGGCTCGGGCCCTACCGGCTGCTCGGGGTGGTCGGCGCGGGCGGCATGGGGAAGGTCTACCTGGGGGTGGACACGGCGGGCCGGACCGCCGCCGTGAAGGCGCTGCGGACCATAGACGGCATAGACGGCACGGACGGCGAGGACCCCGGGTTGCCGGCCCGCTTCCGGCGGGAGGCCGAAATGGCGCGGTCGGTGCGCGGGCCCGGCCTCGCGGCCGTCCTCGGCCACGGGCTGTCGGGCGAACGGCCCTGGCTCGCCTCGGAGTTCCTCCCGGGCCTGACCCTCACCCGCGCCGTGGACCGTTTCGGGCCGCTCGCGGAGGCGGACATACGGGCGCTGGGGGCGGCGCTGGCCGGAACGCTGGCGCGGATCCACACGGCCGGGCTGGTGCACCGGGACCTCAAGCCGTCGAACGTGGTGCTCACCCGCGGCGGCCCGTACGTCATCGACTTCGGCATCGCCCGGCCCGAGCACGGAATGACCCTCACCGGCGCCGGGTCGGCCCCCGCCACCCCCGGCTTCGCCGCCCCCGAGCAGGTGCTCGGCCGGCGCACCGGGCCACCCGGCGATGTTTTCGCGCTGGGCGCCGTGCTCGCGTTCGCCGCCGGAGGGCGCCTGCCCTTCGGCGACGGCCACCCGGCGGCCGTCCAGTTCCGCACCGTCCATGAGGAGCCGGACCTGGAGGGCGTACCCGCGGCCCTGCTGGGGGTGGTGACCGACTGTCTGGCCAAGGAGCCCGCCGAGCGCCCCGAACCGCGCGAGGTGGCGCGGCGGCTGCGCACCGAACGGGGCGCGGTACGGGGCACGGCGCAGGGCACGATACGGCGCCTGGCCCCGCGCCGCCCCGCCTGGCGCACCGGCCCGCTCGCCGCCGAACTCGCCCGCCGCGCGGCGGACGTCGACCGTACGGTCCGCTCCGCCGCCCCCGAAACGGCCCCGTCCCGGCGCCGGGTGACGGTCGCGGGCGCCGCCACGGCCGCCGTCGCCGTCTGCGCCGCGGGCGGCGGGGCGGGGTGGTGGCTGCTGCGGGGCGACGGCCGACGCCCCGGCGTCCCGGCCGCCACCCCGCTGGCGCGGTACACCCCCGGCACCGCGCCCGCCCCGCTCTGGACCCGCGACGGCCTCGCCACCGACGGCGTGGGCCCGCTCACGGCCGACCGGGTCGTGGTCGCCGGAACCCCCAAGGGCCTTGCCGCCTGGGCCGCGGACACCGGGGAACCCGCGTGGACCTGGACCGATCGGGGCGCTCCGCTGACCGGCGCGGGCCTGCTCGCCGCCGCCGGCGTCGTCCTCGCGGTCACCGCGGGCGGCCGGCTGACCGCCCTGGACGCCCGCGACGGGCGCGAACGCTGGTCCCGGGCGGACGGCGCGGCGCGGCTCCTCGCCACCGACGCCGACACCGCGTACGTACTCGACGGCGAACGGCGGCTGCGCGCACAGCCGCTGACCGGCGCCCGGGCCCGCTGGACGACACCGGCGGCGACCGGCACGGCGAAGGGAGCCGCGGCCGCGGCGGCGGGGCGACGCCTCGTCGTCGCGGGGTCCGACGGGACGGTCACCGCGTACCGCACCGACGACGGCACGGCCGCCTGGCACCAGGACACCGGCGCGGGGGTGGCTCTCACGCCCGCCGTCGCGAACGGCACCGTCTACCTGGGCGGCGCCTCGCTGCGGGCCCTCGCCCTCGCGGACGGCGCACGGCGCTGGACCACCCCCGCCCCCGGCACCGGCAGTTGGGGCTCGCCCGCCCCGGCCGACGGCTCCCTCTACGTCGTCTGGCAGGACCAGCTGATCGCGGTCGACGCCCGTACCGGCGAACAGAGCTGGTCCGTCCTCCCCGGCACCCACGCCCTCCCCACGACCGCCCCCGTGGTCCAGGGCCGGTCCCTCTACCATCCGCTCGGCCAGGATCTCTCCGGCCCGGACGACGGCGTCGTGACCGTCGACCTGCGGCAGGCCGCGGCGGCGTGGTCGCTCGGCGGCGGAGGCGACGAGCCCTGGCGCCTGACCGGCGCGGCCAACCGGGTCTTCCTCGCCCACGCCGGCACCCTGCGCGCCATGCCCGTCCTGTGATCGCGCTCGCCGGCGCTCACCCGCGCCCGCCATGCTTCGACACCCCTAGGCTGCGGTACGTACACATAGCGGGGGCGCGGCACCGTGCCGGGAGGGCTGCCGACATATGCACACCTTGCACAACGCGGATCCGCGTCGACTCGGGCCGTTTCTGATGCTGGCCCGGCTGGGGGAGACGGACAGCGGCGTGCGGCTGTTGGGGCGGCGCGTCGGCGGCGGGCCGGCCGTCGAGGTCACGCTGGTGCGCGCCGCGCTCGCCGACGACCAGCGGCTCCGCGCCCGGCTGCGCCGCGATGTGGCGGCGTCACGGGCCGCCGCCGGGCGCTGGGTGCGCCCCGTTGAGGACGCCGAACTGGACGCGGCTGTCCCGTGGGTGGCCCATGCGTACGTGCCCGCCGTGCCGCTCGCCGAGGCCGTCCGGGCCGCGCCCCAGGGGCTCGCGGAGCCCGGGGTACGGGCGCTGGGCGCGGCGCTCGCCGAGGCGCTGGAGCGGGTCCACTCGGCCGGGATGGTGCATGGTGGCATCTCGGCCGACGCCGTCCTGGTGGCCGGGGACGGCCCCCGCCTGACGGGTTTTCACCACGCGCGCCTCCCTCGACAGGGAGCCCACGGCGGGCGAGCGGGCGGGGGAGCGGACGGAGAGGGAGCCGGCGGCGGCCGAGGGGACGCGTACGACAGCGACACCGGCCGGTTCGCCGGGCCCGCCCCCTTCCTGTCACCGGAACAGGCGCGCGGCCGGGCTCCCGTCCCCGCCTCCGACGTGTTCTCCCTGGCCGCGGTCCTCGCCCACGCCGCCTCCGGCCGCCCCCCGTTCGGCGACGACGCCCCGCCGCAGGTGCTGTACCGGATCGCCGCCGAACCGCCGGACCTCGGCCCGCTGTCCGCCCCGCTCGCCGAGATCCTGACGGGCTGCCTGGACAAGGACCCTGCGGGCCGCCCTGACGCCGCCGCGCTGCGCGCCGCTCTCGGCGGCCCCGACCCGGCCGCGCCACCGCCGCCACCGCGGCTGCCGAGCGCGGTGGTGGCCCGGCTGGCCCGCGAGGCCGCGCAGGTGCTGGTGCTGGAGGAGCCGGTGGCCGCCGACCAGCCCGCCGCGGTCCCGCCCGGCGCCCGCGGCGAACCGGCCGCCGACGGCGAAGTGTTCCCGGGCGACGAGATGTTCACGGCACCCACGCAGGGCGAGGGGCAGGGCCGTGCGCATCCCGTCGCGGACCCGCCGTCCGCCCGTACCACGGCGGCGTCCCGCCGCGCCCTGCTCACCACCGCCGCCGCGGGGGCCGCCGGACTGCTGGCCGGGGGCGGGGCGGTGGCCGGATGGGTGGCGGGCCGCGGCGGACTGTCGGCCCTCACCGCCCCCGGACCGGCCCGGCGCCCCTCAGCCCGCCCCGAGCCGCGCCCGCCGGCCGGCACCGCCCCGCTGGCCCGGTGGCGCTTCGACCTGACGGACGCCACGTCCGTCCCGCCCCTGGTGTGGCGGAACAGGCTCGCCATCATCACCAACGCCCAGGAAGCCGTCGCCCTCGACCTGCGCACCGGCCGCCCGAGCTGGCGCCGCGACGACCTGGGCACCGACGCCACCCCCGAGCCCATCAGCCGCGAACTCGCCCTCGTCGCCGTCGGCGGCAGGCTCACCGCCTTCAACGCCCGCGATGGTCACCAGCGCTGGGTGGAGTCCACGTACTCGGGCTCCGGACTCACCTTCCGGACCATGCTCTCCGTCGATGCCGACGGCCGGCGCGCCTACTTCACCGCCACCGGTGCCGGCGGCGACGACCCGCCCGCCCATGTGGTCGCGTACGACACCCGGACCCGCCGCGAGCGGTGGCGGACCCGGCTGCCCGCCGCCTACGGCCATGACATCGGGGCGTTCCCCACCCGCCGTTCCCTGATCGGTATGGGATACCGGGGTGGCGAGGTGGAGCTGATCTCGCTGCGGCTCTCCGACGGACACCAGGAGTGGCGCAGGCGCTTCGCCGGGGTCGGCACCGGGGACAAGGTCGGGATATCCCCCACCCGCGGCCTGCTCTACGCCGCACACGGGGCGACGCTGCGCGCGGTCGACATCGACTCGGGACGGCAGCGGTGGTCGCTGGACATCAACGGCTACGCGTCGACGAAGTCCCCGCTGGGTCACCCGGTGGTCCGTCAGGGGCCGGGCGGAAAGGGCGATGTGCTGTACGTGTCCGACGGCACCAAGCTGGTGTACGCGGTCGACCCGGACCGCGGCACCGAGCTGTGGCGGTCCGCGCTGCCCGACGACACCGTGTGGAAGGCGACCCCCACGCTCTCCGTCAGCGACTCCGGCCGTACGGTGCTGGCCGCCGCGGCGGCGGGGGTGTTCGCGCTCGACGCCCGGACGGGTGGTGTGCGGTGGCGCTTCCAGGAGAGCGGTGGCGAGCTCCTGGACGGCTACTACGTCTACCCGGCGGGATCGTCCGCCGTCATCGCTCACGGCGCCGCCGTGTTCATGCTTCCGGTGGAGTGAAGGGATGACCGTGACCGTGACGGCCGACCAGCCCGCCTCGCCCGTACGGCCGTTGCTCGGCCACGACCCGGAGGCGTTCGGCCGCTACCGGCTGCTCGCCCGCCTCGGCTCGGGCGGGATGGGCACCGTCTTCCTGGCCCGCTCCGACGGCGGCCGGACCGTGGCCCTCAAGGCGGTGCACCGGGCGCTGGCCGACGAGAAGGAGTTCCGGGAGCGGTTCCGGCAGGAGCTCCAGGCCGCCCGCTCCCTGGGCGGAGCCGACTTCTTCCCGGCCGTCGTGGACGCCGACACCACCGGGCCGCGGCCATGGCTGGCCTCCGAATATCTGCTCGGTCCGTCGCTGGCGCAGGCGGTCGAGGCCCATGGCCCCTGGCCGTACGCCGCGTTGCGCGCCCTGGGGGCGGCGCTCGCCCAGGGCCTTGCCGCGGTGCACCGCCAGGGCCTGGTGCACCGCGATCTGAAGCCCTCCAATGTGCTGATCACCGCCGAGGGGCCCAAGCTGATCGACTTCGGGCTCGCCCGGGCCGTGGGCGCCGAGCGGCTGACCCGCACCGGCCGCCAGGTGGGCACCCCCGCCTACTTCTCGCCCGAACAGGCGCGCCCCGTCGGCGGGCAGAGCGTCGGACCGCCCGCCGACGTGTTCGCGCTGGGCGGCCTGCTGGTGTACGCCGCCACCGGGCGGGCGCCGTTCGGCGAGGGCGAGGCCAACGACGTGCTGTACCGCGTGGCGTATCAGGAGCCGGACCTCGCCGGGGTGCCGGAGGAGCTGTGGCCGCTGGTCGTCGGCGCCCTGGCCAAGGACCCCGCCGACCGGCCCGCCGCCGAACGGATCGCGCGCGCCCTGGCGGGCACGGGCGACGACGGCGGACACGACGGCCGATCCGAGGGGCGACGGGAGCGGGACGGGGAACACGCGGGCGAACGGGAGCGCGAGCGGCAGCGGTTCGCCGGGCTGCTCCCGGCGGGCGTGCTTCAGGACATCGCGCTGCGCACCGCGACCGTCTGGGACACGGCGGTGCGGCGGGACGAGCGGCCACAGGCCACGCCGCCCCCCGCCGTCCCGGAGGCGCCGCCTTCCCCGGACGGCCCGCGCCCGGCCCGCCGCCGGCTGCTGCTCGGCGGGGTCGGGGCCCTGGCCGCCGCCGGGGTGGCGGGCGGCGTGTGGTGGGCGGCGGCCGGCTCCGGCGGCGACGGCCCGCCCGGCGGCCCCCGGCCCGGCCCCGGCGGCGGGGGCGCGGGCACCGCGCCACAGCCGCTGTGGGAGTACCGGGGCCCGATCGGGGACCTGGGGCGGCCGCTGCTCCACCGCGGTGTCGTCGCCGTGCAGGCCGACCCGGGGGCGGGCATCCTCGGGGTGGACGCCCGCCGTGGCACCCTGCGCTGGACCGCGCCCGCGGTGGCCGGATACACCCCGACGGCCTGCGGCGGACTGCTCGTCATGAAAGCCGCCTACGCCGACGGGGACGACCGGCTGGCGATGGTCGACGCCGCCGACGGCAGAACCTGGTACTCGGATCCGCTGGGGGTGACCTTCCGCTTCATGGACCGCCCGGTCGCCGCGGCGGACGGCCGCACCGCGTATGTGGTCGGCCACTCGGGCCCGCACAGCGACGGCCTGCCGAACACCCGCCGCCGCTATCTGCTCGCGTACGACACGGTGGCCCGGAAGGTGCGCTGGCGCCGGGAGATCGCGCGCGGCGAGGCGGGGGAGCTCCCGGGCCGGGTGGCGGACGGCCGGCTGGTGCTCGTCGACGCCGGCTCGGTGGCCGCGTACGACACGGCGGACGGCCGTCGGCGGTGGCGCGTGGCGCTGCCCGGCGGCGAGCTGATCCCGGGTGACGGCGGCGGCATGGTGCCCCCGTGGACGGCGGCGGTGGCGCGGGGCACCGTGCTGGTCTGCGGCCTGGGGCTGAGCGCGATCGATCTGCGCACCGGCCGCGGGCGCTGGCGGATCGACCCCGGACAGCTGCCCTCCGGCACGGGCGACGGGCCGACGTTCGGCGCCCCGGCCGTGGCGGACGGCGTCGCCTATTTCACCGTCCTGGGCACGCATGTGTTCGCCGTCGACCTTGCGTCCCACCAGGTGCGGTGGAAGTGGAAGGCGGACACCGACCTGGCCCTGCCGCCCGCCGCCACCGGGGTGGCCGACGGGCTGGTCTTTCCGCCGTCCTCCGACACCCGCGCCGCCGCGGTCGCGGTGGACCTCCGTACCGGACGGACGCGGTGGACCCTGCGCGACTCGTCCGGTTCCGTGCTCGGCACCACGGAGCCGCTGGCGGGCCAGGGGCGGCTGTACGTCGTGCGCGGCAAGTCGATCCGGGCGCTGCCGCTGACCTGACGCGCCACGGGCCTGACGCGCCAGGGGCCTGACGCGCCGGGCGCCGGACCCCGGGCGGGACCGGCCCGGGGGTGCCGCGCGGGGCCGAACAACATGCCGGAGCCGGTCCTCGGTTGACTTAAACCTTGGTTGATATCGGAGTCTCGGGATGCGGGCGGGTGATCCACCCGACGCACCGGTCACGAAGACAAGGCTCCGTCATGTCACATACACAACACGCTCCCGGCGACGCCCCGCCCTCCTCACCCCGGCTCGGGGTGCTCGCCGCCGTGGTCACGCTCGGCTCCATCATGTCGGTGCTGGACACCACCGTGGTGAACGTCGCCATCAACCCGCTGGCCAAGCGGTTCGACGCGCCGCTCGCCACGGTCCAGTGGGTGGCCTCCGGGTACTCCCTGGCCCTGGCCGCGGTGATCCCGGTGACGGCCTGGGCGATCCGGCGGTTCGGCACCAAGCGCGTCTACATGACGGCCATCGCGCTGTTCACCCTCGGCTCCCTGCTGGCCGGGACGGCGTGGTCGATCGAGTCGCTGGTGGCCTTCCGGATGGTGCAGGGCCTGGGCGGCGGCATGATCGTGCCCACCGGGATGACTATCATGATGCGGGCCGCCACCCCGGAGACCATGGGCCGCATCATGAGCATCATGGGCATCCCCATCCTCATCGGCCCCGTCAGCGGGCCGGTTCTGGGCGGCTGGCTGGTGGACTCCTTCTCCTGGCGCTGGATGTTCACCATCAATGTGCCCGTCGGCGTGGTCGCCCTGCTCGTCGTCTCCCGCGCCCTGCCGCGCGCCGCCGGAGGCCCCGGCCAACGGCTGGATCTCCCCGCCCTGCTGATGCTGTCCCCGGGCCTGGCCGCGCTGATCTACGGCCTGTCCACCGGCGCCGAGCGCCGTGACTTCGGCGGCCCGGGCGTGGTGATCCCGGCGGTGGTGGGGGCCATGCTGGTGGTGGGCTTCGTCCTCCGGGCCCGGGTCTCCCCGCACCCGCTGATCGATCTGCGCCTGTACCGCGACCGGTCCTTCGCGGCCGGTGCGGCGACGCTGGGCCTGTTCGTCGTCGGCTACTTCGGCAGCATGCTGCTGCTGCCCATGTACTTCCAGGTGGTGCGGGGCGAGAGCGTCACGGCCTCCGGCCTGCTCGGCGCCCCCCTGGGGCTGGCGGCCGGTGTGACCATGCAGTTCTCCGGACGTCTCGCGGACCGGGTCCCGCCGCGGTGGCTGGTGGTCGGCGGGATCTCCACGGCGGCGCTCGGCATGACGCTGCTGACCGTACAGTTGTCGGACACCACCGCGTTCTGGCGGGTGGGCGCCTCGCTGCTGGTGCTGGGCACCGGCGTCGGCATGACGATGATGCCGACGATGGCCGCCGCCACCCGCGGGCTGTCGGGGGAGGACGCCCCCTCGGCCTCGACGGCCCTTCAGATCACCTCCCAGGTGGCGGCCGCGACCGGCGTGGCCCTGTTCTCCGTCACGCTCTCCATCAACGGTGGCGGCTCCACCACCCCCACCCACGCCGGGCCCTTCGCGGACACCTACCTGTGGGCGGTGGCCCTCATGCTCGCCGCCGTCCTCCCCGCGCTGTGCCTCCCGCGCCGCCGCCCGGCGGTGGCGCCGGCGGCGGACGCCCCCGCCGAGGAGCGCGCCCCGGAACACACCTGACGCCATGTCGGCCCGTCCGATGAATCGTGACCCGGTAACTTTCGTTACTGGGTTAAGATTCTTTCCCGGCTCCCGCCGCGTCGGCGGGCCGCCGTCCGCCACCCGCCGACCGTCGATTCGGAGCACGTCATGCGCATCGGTGTCGCCCTGCCCACCGACCACACCCGGCTGTCACGCGAGGCCAACTCCGTCGACACCCTGATCGGCCAGGTCAAGGAGCTGGCCGACGCCGGGTTGTCCGCCGCCTGGTTCACCCAGCGGTTCGACCACGACGCCATCACCGTGGCCGCCCTGGCGGCCCGCGAGGTTCCCGGCATCGATGTCGGCACCGCGGTCGTGCCGATCTACCCCCGGCACCCGATCGCCCTGTCCATGCAGGCACAGACCGCGCAGGCGGCCTCCCACGGGCGCTTCACGCTGGGCGTCGGACTGTCGATCAAGTCGTTCGTCGAGCAGGTCTACGGGCTCGCGCCCCACCCCCGGGTCCGCCATCTGCGCGAACACCTGGAGGCGCTGGGCTCCTTGCTGGAGACCGGCGTGGTGGACCTCGACGGGGAGACCCTGGTCGCCAGGACCTCGCTGCCGGGCAGCGTGCCGGGCGCTCGGCCACGGGTGCCGGTGCTGGTCGCGGCGGCGGGGGAGCAGACCCTGCGCGCCGCGGGTGAACTCGCCGACGGGGCGCTGCCCATCCTCTCCGGGCCGCGCACCCTGGCCGAGTACACCGTCCCCACCATCACCCGGTACGCCGAAGCCGCCGGCCGCCCGGCGCCCCGCGTCGCCGTGATCGTCTCCGGTGTCGTCACCGCCGATGTGGCCGGCGCCCGCGCCCGCGCCGAGCAGAACATGGCCCCCTACCGGAACCTCCCCGCCTACCGCGCCGCGCTGGACCGCGAGGGCATCGACAACCCCGCCGACCTGGTCGCGATCGGCGACGAGGAACTGCTCGCCGCCCAAGTGGCCGCGTACTTCGAGGCGGGCGCCACCGAACTCGTCTACACCCAGACCGCGATCGGCTCCCCCGAGGACGAGCGCCGCACCTGGCGGCTCCTCGGCGAACTGGCCCGGCGCGGCTGATCCCGCGCCGCGCGGAAATCGCTGGTCGCCCCGCGGGCCCCACCGGCATCATGTCCGGATGCTGATCAGGGAAGCCACGCCACGGGACTGGCCCGCCATCTGGCCCTTCTTCCATGAGATCGTCGCCGCGGGCGATACCTACACCTATCCGCTCGACCTCGGCGAGGAGCAGGGCCGCGACTGGTGGCTCCTGACGCCACCGAACCGTACGGTCGTCGCCGTCGACGACGCGGGCACGGTCCTCGGCACGGCGAAGATGAACAACAACCAGATGGGCAACGGCGCGCACGTCGCGAGCGCCAGCTACATGGTCGCCCCGGCCCACTCCGGACAGGGCGTGGGCCGGGCGCTGTGCCAGTACTCGCTGGACTGGGCCCGGGCGGCGGGCTTCCGCCGGATCCAGTTCAACGCGGTCGTGGAGACCAACGTGCACGCGGTGCGGCTGTACGAGTCGCTCGGCTTCGAGGTGCTGGGGACGCTCCCGGAGGGCTTCCACCACCCGACGGAGGGATACGTGGGGCTGCACATCATGCACCGCGCACTGTGAGGCACGGGCGCGGGCCCGGGGTTCCCCGGACCCGCGCCGCTCAGCCGGCGCTCCGCCGCTGCTGGGCCTCGATCCGGCGCAGTACGGACTCCAGGTGCGCCTCGGAGGCGGCCCGGGCCGCCTCGGGGTCGCGGGCCTCGACCGCCCGCAGGATGGCCTGGTGCTCCTCGATCGTCGAGCGCCGCCGGGCGGCCGACAGGGGCGAGGAGCGCCGCCCCGGCTCCCCGATCTCGTACACCCGGTCGAGCAGCCGCAGCAGCAGGGGGTTGCGGGTGTACTGGGCGATGGCCCGGTGGAAGGTGCGGTCCAGGTCGGTGAACTCCTGCCGCGACGGCTCGCGCCGCATCGCGTCGAGGAGCGCGTGGAGCTGGACGATGTCGGCGGGCGTCGCGCGCGTCGCCGCCCGCGCGGTCACCGACGGTTCGATGCACGCGCGCACCTCCATGACCTGGAGGAGTTCGGCCGTGGCGTCGAGCCCCGCGGCCAGGACGTCGCCGCGCGGCGTGGCCCCCGGGTCGAGGACGACGGTGCCCGCGCCGGGGCGGCGGGCGACCAGCCCGCGGGAGGCGAGCGCGCGCAGCGCCTCGCGGACCGAGCCGCGGGAGACCCCGAGGCTCTCCGCGAGCTCCCGCTCGGGGGGCACCCGCGAGCCGGGCGGCAGCTCGCCGCTGAGGATCAGCCGCTCCAGACCGACGGCCAGCGCGTCCGGCCTCGACAGGGTGGAGTGCCGCAGTTGCCGCCAGTCCATTCGTTGGTTCTCAGCCTTCTGACGATCCGGTCGGTGGCTCAGGCTCTCATATCGCGAAGAAGCCGGAGCAAGGCGATTTAACCAGGTGGTGACGGTGCGGAAACCAGCCGCCCGGGGCCGCCGCACTAGCGTCACCCGACATCCACTTGGTCCTACCAATGGACCAACCGGCGTTTCTCCGCCATGCTGGGCCGCGCCGCGCCCCTCCCACCCCTCGGTCCCCACCAGTAAGGCAAGACAGCCATGCGCCCACGCCGCCTGCCCCTGCCGCCTTCGCCCCGGGCCGCCATCGCCCTCGTCCTCTGCGCAGCGCTCGGCGCCACCGCCGGCTGCGCCTCCCTGGCCAGTCCCGCGACCGAGACCGGCCCGGTCCGGATGGCCGACCCCCGGCCCGTCCGCGACGGCGGCACGCTCACCGTCGCGCTCAAGTCCGACCCCGACAAACTCGACCCGACCCTGGCCAGCACCGCCGTCGGCCGGACCGTCTTCTCCGCCATGTGCGAGAAGCTGTACGACGTCGACCAGGACAACAAGATCGTGCCGCAGCTCGCCGCCGCGCTCCCGAAGACCACCGACCACGGACGCACCGTCACCATCCGCCTGCGCGAGGGCATCCGGTTCGCCGACGGCACCCCCCTGGACGCACGGGCCGTCAAGACCTCCCTCGAACGGCACAAGACGCTGACCGGCTCCACCCGCGCGGGCGAGCTGAAACCCGTGACCGCTGTCAGCGCCATCGGGGACGACACGCTCCGGCTGCGGCTGAGCGAGCCGTACGTCCCCCTCCTCTCGCTCCTCGCCGACCGCTTGGGGATGGTCATGTCCCCCAAGGCGCTGAAGACCTACGGCGACCGGTTCGCGAGCCACCCCACCTGCGTCGGCCCGTTCCGCTACGAGGAGCGGGTCGTCGGCGACCGCATCGTGCTGCGGAAGGACCCGCGGTACTACGACGCCGACAAGGTCCACCTCGACCGGGTCGTCTACCGCACCATCACCGACGGCAACGTCCGCATGGCGAACCTGCTCTCCGGCGACATCCAGGTCGGCGACCAGATGGACCCGGTCCAGGTCGGCAGGGCGCTCACCGAGCCGGGGCTCCAGCTGTTCCACTCGCCCTCGCTCGGCTACTACGGGCTCACCCTCAACATCGGCAACACCAAGGGCGCCGGGGCGCCGCCGGGCCGTATCGACAGCCCGATCGCCCGGGACGTACGGGTGCGCGAGGCGTTCGACCTCTCCCTTGACCGGGCGCTGATCAACAAGATCGTCTTCCAGGGCATGTACCGGCCCACCTGCGGCCCGCTCCCCGAGGGCACCCCCTACTCCGCCGCGGCCGACTGCCCCGCCGCCGACCCCGCGAAGGCCAGGCGGCTGCTGAGACAGGCCGGGGTGTCCACCCCGGTGCGGGTGCGGCTCCAGGTCAGCACCACACCGGAGGACAGCCGGCTCGGCCAGGTCGTCCAGGCCATGGCCAAGGAGGCCGGCTTCGAGGTGACCCTGCGGCCGACCGAGTTCGCCACCGGACTGCAACACGCCCGCTCCGGCGACTTCCAGGCCGCCACCACCAACTGGTCCGGCCGGCTCGACCCGGCCGGAAACATCGACGCGTTCGCCGGCACGGGCGGCGCCCAGAACTACGGCGGACTGTCCGACCCCACCGTCGACAAGCTCATCGCCGACGGACACTCCACCGCCGACATGGCCGACCGCAAGAACATCTACGAACGGCTCGTGGAGCGCGTCAGGAGCCGGCACACCGTGCTCTACCTCATCCAGCCCAACAACTATGTGTCCGCCACCAAGGACATCGCGGGACTGCGGGTCCTCGGCGACGGACTGATCCGGGTGAAGGAAGCCGGATACACGAAGGGAGACCGCTGATGTCCCGGCCGATGCCCCGCTATCTGCTGCGCCGGGTCGGCGAGTCGCTCATCACCCTCTTCCTGGTCAGCGTCGTGGTCTTCGCCGGTGTCCGGGCCCTGCCCGGCGACACGGCCACCGCCCTGGCCGGCGAGGAGGCCACCCCCGAGGCGATCGCCGGGATCCGCCGCGCCTACGGGCTCGACGACAACATCGTGATCCAGTACCTGCGCTATGTGCGCCACGCCGTCACCGGCGACCTGGGGACCTCCTCCCGCACCGGCCTCCCCGTGCTCGACTCCGTCCTCGACGCCCTGCCCGTCACCCTCGAACTCTCCGCGCTGGCCCTGCTGCTCGCCGTCCTCGTCGGCGTCAGCGCCGGGGTCGTGGCCGCGGTCAGGCGCGGCAGGCCCGAGGAGTGGCTGGTGAACGCCCTGGCGCTGCTGGGCCTTTCGATCCCCGCCTTCTGGCTCGGCATCGTGCTCATCCTCACCTTCGCCATCGCCGTCCCCGTGTTCTCCGCCTCCGGCTTCGTCCCCTTCGGCGTCGACCCGGTGGAGAACCTGCGGCACATGGTGCTTCCGGCGATCGTCCTCGGCTCCGGCCTCGCTGCGGTCGTCATGCGGCAGACCCGCGCCGCCATGCTCGGCTCGCTGTCCGCCGACTACATCCGCACCGCTCGCGCCAAGGGCCTCTCCCGCCGCCAGGTGATCGGCTCGCACGCGCTGCGCAACAGCCTGGTCACCGTCGTCACCGTCCTCGGTCTGCAACTCGGCCATCTCATCTCGGGCGCCGTGGTCACCGAGCAGATCTTCGTCCTGCCCGGCTTCGGCAAGCTCACCATCGACGCGGTGTTCTCGCGGGACTACGCGATGGTCCAAGGCGTGGTGCTGTTCACCTCCGCCGCCTACATCCTGGTCAACCTGCTGGTCGACCTGGCCTATTCGCTGATCGACCCCCGCATCCGGCTCGGAGGTGCCCGGTGACTGTCGTAGGCAACCCGGCCAACCCGGCCCCCACCGCCCCCGCCACCGGCGAACCCGCCCCCGCGGCCGACGCGCCGCCCTCCCCGGTCCGGCTGCTGCTCCGCAACCCGCTCGCCCTCACCGGCGCCGTCGCCGCCGCGCTCCTGGTCCTGATCGCCCTGTTCGCGCCGCTGATCGCGCCCTACGACCCCACCCGGCCCGACTTCACCGCCGCCCTCCACCCGCCGAGCTGGGCACACTGGCTCGGCACCGACGACCTCGGCCGCGACCAGCTCTCCCGGGTCCTCCACGGGGTGCGGGCCTCGCTCCAGATCGGACTGCTCGCGGTGGCGCTGGCCTTCGCCGTCGGTGTGCCGCTCGGCCTGGCCGCGGGCTACTACGGGCCCCTCGCCGACTCCGTGGTCTCCCGGCTCACCGACACCCTGCTCGCCTTCCCCTTCCTGGTGCTGGCGGTCGGCCTCGCCACCATCCTCGGCCCCTCGCTGCTCAACGCCACCATCGCCATCGGCGTGTCCCAGATCCCCGCCGTCATCCGCATCACCCGGGCGGAGACGCTGCGCCTCAAACACCTCGACTACGTCGCCGCAGCCGTGGCCAACGGCGGCGGCGACCGGACCGTGCTCTTCCGGCACATCCTGCCCAACTCCCTGTCGGCGCTCACCGTCCAGGCCACCGTCGGCATCCCGGGCGCCATCATCGGCGAGGCGCTGCTCAGCTTTCTCGGCCTCGGCGTCCAGCCCCCGTCCCCCTCGCTCGGGGTGATGCTCTCCAGCGCACAGGCGTATATCGCCGCCGCCCCCTGGATGGCCGTCTTCCCGGGCGTGGCGATCGTGGCCGCGACCCTCGCGTTCAATCTGCTCGGCGACGGGCTGCGCGACATCCTCGACCCCCGTGGAGACAGCCGATGACCACGCCCCCCGCGCTCAGCGTCCGGGACCTGTCCGTCGTCTTCCGCAGCCCCGGCCGCTCGGTGCACGCGGTCGACGGCCTGTCGTACGACGTGGCCGCCGGCGAAGTCCTGGCCGTCGTCGGCGAGTCAGGCTGCGGCAAGTCCGTGACCTCCACCGCCGTCATGGGCCTGCTGCCGCCCACCGCCGAGGTCACCGGCTCGGTACGGCTCGGCGGCCGGGAGCTCGTCGGCGCCCCCGACAAGGAACTGAGGGACGTCCGCGGCAAGGAGATCGCGATGATCTTCCAGGAGCCGATGACCTCGCTGAACCCCGTCCTCACCATCGGCCGCCAGGTCCGCGAGGTCCTCGGCCGCCACCGGGGGATGAGCCGGCGCGAGGCCCGCGACCACGCCGTCGAACTGCTCGACCTCGTCGGCATCCCCGCGCCCGGCCGACGCGCCGGCGACTACCCCCACCAGCTCAGCGGCGGCATGCGCCAGCGGGTGATGATCGCCATCGCCATCGCCTGCGACCCCGCCGTCCTCATCGCCGACGAACCCACCACCGCCCTGGACGTCACCGTCCAGGCGGGCATCCTGGAGGTGCTGCGCTCCCTGCGGGAGCGGCTCGGCACCGCGATCGTCCTGATCACCCACGACCTCGGCGTCGTCGCCGACATCGCCGACCGGGTGCTGGTGATGTACGCGGGACGCGCCGTCGAACAGGCCCTCGTGGACGACCTGTTCGCCGATCCGCGCCACCCCTACACCCGCGGTCTCCTGGGCGCCGTGCCCGTACGCGACCGCACCGCGGCCCGCCAGGGCAGACCACGGCTCCAGGAGATCCCCGGCCTCGTCCCCAGCCTGACCGAGCAGCCCGACCGGTGCACCTTCCAGCCCCGCTGCGCCGCCGCCGACCAGCAGTGCGCCACCGCCCGTCCGGACCTGCGGCCGCTGCGCGAGGCGCACCACGCCGCCTGCTGGCACCCCGTACGGACGCCCCTGCCCCACCGGTCCGAGGAGGCCGCCCAGTGAACGCCGCACCCCCGGCCGAGCCCGCCCACCCCGTCCTTGACATCACCGGCCTCAAACGCCACTTCGGCGGGGGCGCGGGCACCGTCAAGGCCGTCGACGGCGTCAGCCTCACCATCGGCCGGGGCGAGATCCTCGGCCTGGTCGGTGAGTCGGGCAGCGGCAAGTCCACCGTGGGGCGCTGCGCCGTACGGCTCGACCGCCCCACCGACGGCACCGTACGCATCAACGGCCGCGACATCACCCGCCTGTCCCGGCGCGCGCTGCGCCCGCTGCGCAAGGACTTCCACCTCGTCTTCCAGGACCCGTCCTCCTCGCTCGACCCCCGGATGACCGTGGGCGCCATCGTCGCCGAACCGCTGCGGCTGCACCGCATCGCCGCCGGCGACGCCCTGCGCGAGCGGGTCGCCGCGCTGCTCGAACAGGTGGGGCTGCGCCCCGAACACGCCCGGCGGCGCCCGCACGAGCTGTCCGGCGGCCAGCGGCAGCGCGTCTCCATCGCCCGCGCCCTGTCCGTCGACCCCCGGCTGCTGGTCGCCGACGAGCCGACCTCGGCGCTGGACGTCTCCGTCCAGGCGTCCGTCCTCAATCTGCTGGCGGACCTCCAGCGGGACCGGCACTTCGGCTGTCTGTTCATCACCCACGACCTGGCCGCCGTCGAGTACCTCGCCGACCGGATCGCGGTCATGTACCTGGGGCAGCTGGTGGAACAGGCCCCGGCCGCCGAGCTGTTCGCCGACCCCAAGCACCCCTACACCCAGGCGCTGCTGTCCGCCGCGCCCGTGCCCGACCCGCCCCGGCAGCGGACCCGCGCCCGGATCCTGCTCAGCGGGGAGCTGCCCAGCCCGCTCGACCCGCCCGCGGGCTGCCGCTTCCACACCCGCTGCCCGCTCGCCACCGACCGCTGCCGCACCGAGCCCCCCGCCCTGCGCGAGCTGCCCGGCGGCGGACGGCAGGTCTCCTGCCATCTGGTGGCCGACGACGGCACCGCGCCGGACGCCTCGGCCCCGCCCCGCTGACCAGGGCCCGCCGACGCCACGGGAACGCAAGCCCGCCTCGCCCGCCCCGCGTGGAACGATCGAGCCGTACCGAGACCAGGAGAGCCGCTTCATGTTCACCACCCGCCCCACCCTCCAGGGCACCCACGGCATGGTGTCCTCCACCCACTGGCTGGCCTCCCAGTCCGCCATGGCCGTCCTGGAGGACGGGGGCAACGCCTTCGACGCGGCCGTGGCCGCCGGGTTCGTCCTCCATGTCGTCGAACCGCACCTGAACGGCCCGGCCGGGGAGGTGCCGATCATCCTCGCCCCGGCGGGCTCCGCCCCGACCGTGCTGTGCGGGCAGGGCCCGGCCCCCGCCGGGGCCACCATCGACCACTACACCTCGCTCGGCCTCGACCTGGTCCCCGGCACCGGCCCGCTCGCCGCCGCCGTGCCCGGCGCGTTCGACGCCTGGATGCTGCTGCTGCGCGACCACGGCACCAAACAACTCGCCGACGTCCTGAAGTACGCCATCGGCTACGCCGAGCACGGCCACCCCGCCGTCGAGCGCGTCGGCGAGACCGTCGAGACCGTACGGGAGCTCTTCGAGACCGAGTGGACCACCTCGGCCGCGCTCTACCTGCCAGGCGGCAGGGCCCCCGCCCCCGGGCGGCTGCTGAAGAACCCCGCCCTCGCCGCGACCTGGCGGCGGCTGCTCACCGAGGCCGAGGCGGCGGGCCCCGGCCGCGAGACCCGGATCGACGCCGCCCGCGGGATCTGGCGCGAGGGCTTCATCGCCGAGGCGCTCGCCGAGGCCGCCGCCCGGCCCACCATGGACTCGTCCGGGGAACGCCACGCCGGCACCCTCACCCGCGACGACCTCGCCGCCTTCGCCGCCACCTACGAGGCCCCCGTCTCCTACGACTGGAACGGCTGGACGGTGTGCAAGGCCGGACCCTGGAGCCAGGGCCCGGTGTTCCTCCAGCAACTCGCCCTGCTGCCGCCCGGACTGACCGCCGACGACTACGGAACCCCCGACTATCTGCACACCCTCATCGAGGGCGGCAAGCTGGCCATGGCCGACCGCGAGGCCTGGTACGGCGACTCCGCCGACGTCCCCCTCGACGACCTGCTCTCCGCCCCGTACAACGACGAGCGGCGGGCGCTCATCGGCGAGCGCGCCAGCCACGAGCTCCGGCCCGGGCGGCCCGGCGGCCGCGAGCCGCGCCTCAGCCAACAGGCCCTGGCCGCGATCGCGCGGTCGGCGTCGCACACCCCCGGGCCCGCCACCGCCCCCGGCGCCGGGGAGCCCACCGTCGGCCCCGACGGCACCACCCGCGGCGACACCTGCCACCTCGACGTGGTCGACCGCTGGGGCAACATGGTCGCCGCCACCCCCAGCGGCGGCTGGCTCCAGTCCAACCCCGTGATTCCCACGCTCGGATTTCCGCTCGGCACCCGGCTCCAGATGACCTGGCTGGACCGCGGCCTGCCGGGCTCCCTCACCCCCGGCCGCCGCCCCCGCACCACCCTCACCCCCTCCCTCGCGCTGCGCGGCTCCACCCCCGTCATGGCCTTCGGCACCCCCGGCGGCGACCAGCAGGACCAGTGGAGCACCCACTTCTTCCTCGCCGTCGCCCTGCGCGCCCCGGTGCGCTCGGGACTCGACCTCCAGGGCGCCATCGACGCGCCCAACTGGCATCAGGAGAGCTTCCCCGGCTCGTTCCACCCCCGGTCGATGGCGGCGGGGAAGGTCGTGGTCGAGTCCAGGATCGGCGAGCCCGCCATCGCCGAACTCCGCCGCCGCGGCCATGACGTCACGGTCGGCGGCGCCTGGACCGAGGGCCGGCTGTGCGCGGTCGCCCGCGACCCCGACACCGGCGTCCTCCTGGCGGCCGCCAACCCCCGTGGCGCCCAGGGGTACGCGGTGGGCCGCTGACACCGCGGCCGGGCCCGCTCTCCGGTGGCGAGCGGCCTGGCCGGGCGGGTGTCGGTGCCGTGCCTTACGGTCGTCCCATGACCACGTCCGACGATGTCCGTGAAATCGCGCTGTCGCTCCCCGAGACGACGGAGAAGATCGCCTGGTCCATGCCCACCTTCCGGGTCGCCGGAAAGATGTTCGCCACGCTCCCCGAGGACGAGACGTCGATGGCCGTCAGATGTCCCAAGGAGGAGCGGAACGAACTGGTCCTCGCCGAGCCGGAGAAGTTCTGGATCGCCGACCACGAGGCGAGCTTCGCCTGGGTGCGGGTGCGGCTCGCCGCGCTGGACGACAGGGACGAGCTGCGCGACATCCTCGTGGACTCCTGGCAGCAGGCCGCGCCGCCCCGGCTCCTGGAGGCACGGGCCGGGAAGACGGGGCGGTAAGCCCACAGCAACAGGATGGCGGCGCCGGCCACCCCGCTGCCGTACCGGACGTTCCGGCCGAACTCAGGGCCGGGCGGGCGGATTCAGCGCAGGCCGAAGCGGTCCGCCCAGGACATCACGTCCCACGGGCTCGCATTGCCGCCGCAGACCACCAGCCCCAGCCGGGCCCCGTCGCCCACCCGCTCCAGCACCCGCCGCGCGGCCGGCAGAAGGCAGCCGGCCGCGGGCTCGGCCCAGACCTTCGCATGCTCGGCGAGGTCGAGGGTGCCCCGCACCGCCTCCGCGTCCGACACCACCAGCACCTCGGTGACCAGGGCGGACACATGCTCGTAGGTGAGTTCGCAGACGGAGGGCGCGCTGAGGGTGGAGACGACCGAGGACAGCGCGACCGGCACCGGGCCGCCCGCGGCCAGCGCCTCGGACATGGCCTGGGCCCCTTCGGTCTCCACACCCCAGATCCGCACCCCGGGCCGCCGAGCGCGCAGCGCCGCGGCGACCCCGGCGATCAGCCCGCCACCGCCGATGCTGACCAGCACATCGGTCAACTCGTCGGCGTCCTCGGCCAGTTCCAGGCCGACGGTGCCCTGCGCGGCCACCACCACGGGGTCGTCATAGGGGTGCACCAGGGTCAGCCCCTCGGCCTCCAGCCGTGACATCAGGGCGAACGCGCCCTCCATGTCCTCCGTCAGCCGCACCGTGGCCCCCGCCGCCTCCGCGATCCGGGCGGCGCGCGCGGGCGCCGCCCGCGGCATCACGACGGTCGCCTTCACATCCAGGGCGCCGGACATCACCGCGAGCGCGATCCCGTGGTTGCCGCCGCTCACCGCCACCACGCCCGCCGCGCGCTCGGCCTCGCTCAGCGACAGGAGCTTCGCCGTCGCCCCGCGCGCCTTGAAGGAGCCGGTGCGCTGGAGCAACTCCAGCTTGGTGGTGACCGGCGCGCCCAGCAGATCGGTCAGTCCCGGGCTCGCCACGGTCGGGGTGCGCACGACACGTCCGGCGATCCGCTCGGCGGCCGCCTCAATCGCCTGGATGTCTGTGATGTTGGCGATGTCCATCACGGCCCACCTTCCTGTGAGAGTGCCAGGGGACGCGGCGGCCGGCGACGGGGAGTCGCCGTATCGCCCGTGATCGACACCCTAACCACCCCGCCCGGGAGGGTCAGGAGGCGTCATGGAGCCCGGTCACCCGCATCGTGATGTTCAACCGCCCCGAGCGCAGCCCGGTGGCGGGGTCGCCGGTGCCCTCATGGACCCGGGGCACGCCGTGGTACAGGTACCGCGAAGGGCCGCCGAAGACGAACAGATCCCCGGAGGCCAGCTCGATATCGGTGTACGGCCGGGTGCGGGTCGCGGTGTTGCCGACCCGGAAGACACAGGTGTCCCCGATGCTCAGCGAGACGACCGGCGCGGCGGACTTCTCGTCCTTGTCCTGGTGCATACCGAGTTTGGCCGCGCCGTCGTAGAAGTTGATCAGCGCCGTGTCGGGTGTGTAGTCGGCCGCGGCCCACTCGGCCGACTCGTTCCCGTATGCCTCGGCCAGCGCGCGGCGGCCCAGCTCCACCATCCAGCGGGGGAACTCCGCGACCCGGGCGCCGTTCACATCGTCGGCCGTACGGCTGTACCGGTACGGCAGCCAGTGCCAGCCGACGCACACGGTCCGGATGGACATGACGCCCCCGTTCGGCAGCCTGGTGTACCGGATCGGGACGGGCCCGACGGCCCAGGCCCGGCAGGCCGCCACGAGGTCGCGCTGCTGCTGTGGCGTGAGCCAGCCGGGCACATGCACCGCGCCCGGCGCGACCTCCAGGCGCGGCCGTGGGATCAGCGCGCTCATACGCCCTCGTGGGCCAGCAGCTGCCGCTTGCGCTCCAGGCCGCCCGCGTAGCCGGTCAGCGTGCCGTTCGCGCCGATCACCCGGTGGCAGGGGCGCACCACCAGCAGCGGGTTCCCGCCGAGCGCCGTGCCCAGGGCGCGCACCGCCCCGCGCGGGGCCCCGATCCGCTCGGCGAGCCCGCCGTAGGTGGTCGTGGTGCCGTACGGGATGGTGTCCAGGGCCTGCCACACCCGCTGCTGGAACGCGCTGCCGCGGGTCACATACTCGAGGTCGAACCGCGTCAGCTCGCCGGCGAAGTACGCGCGCAGCTGGGAGACGATCTCGGTGAACGCCTCCGGCGACCGCCGCCAGCCGTCCTGCACGACCGCCCCGCCCTTCTGCCCGGGCAGCGACAGGGAGGCGAGGGCGGTGCCGCCCTCGGCGGTCTTCGACTCCTCACCCACCAGCAGCAGTTCGCCCAGCGGGCTGTCGACCGTCGTGTAGACCGTCATCGGTCTTTCCTTTCGTGGTGAGCCTGATAATCCTCGTGTTGCTCACGCCGTTCGCGCGTGTGCTCGTCAGAAGTGTCGCGGTCCGCGGCGGCGAGCCAGAAGTGGTGCATGGCATAGCTGCGCCAGGGCCGCCAGGCTTCTGCGTCGACTGCCTCGGCGCCGGTGTGCCGCATCCCCGCCCGTACCGCCTCATCCGAGGGCAGCAGCACATCCGGGTCGCCCAGCGCCCGCATCCGGATGTAGCCGGCCGTCCGAGGGCCGATGCCGTCCAGGTCCAGCAGCGCCTTCTCCGCCTCGTCGCGGTCGGCGCCGGCGTCGAGCCGGACGGTGCCGTCGGCGAGCGCCGTACCGAGCGCGCGCAGGGTGTCACGGCGCGCGTCGGGCATGTGGAGCTCGCTGAGGCCCGCTTCGGCCAGCCGGTCCGCGCGGGGGAAGAGATGGGTCAGCCCGCCGCTCGGCGTCTCCAGCGGCTCGCCGTACGCCGCCAGCAGCGCCTCGCCGAGCCCGCGCCCCTTCGCCGGTGAGACATGCCGGCCCAGCACCGTGCGGACCGCCAGCTCGTGCGGATCGACCGCGCCGGGCGCGCGCAGCCCCGGCCGCCGGGCCACCAGCGGCGCGAGCGCGGGGTCCGCGCCCAGCCGCTCGCCGACCGCGTACGGGTCGGCGTCCAGGTCGAACAGGCGGCGCATCCGCTGGGTGGCGGTGGTCAGATCGCGCAGATCGGCCAGGTGCAGCCGGCACTCCAGCCAGCCGCCGGTGCCGGGCGCCTCGCCGACCTCCGCGATGCCGGCCCCGCCCGGCAGGCGCAGGGCGCGCCGGTAGGTGCGGGAGCCGCGCGCGCCGACGATCTCCTCGACGCCCGCGAGGGTCTGGTCGCCCAGGTGGTCGAAGACCTCGGCGGAGGCGTACGGACCGCGGAAGGCGAGCCGCACCGGGATCCCGGCCGCTCCGTCCCCGGCGCCGACCGGGCCGAAGCGCGCGGCGGGCCCGGGGCGGGCGGCGCGCAGCTCGCTGGGGGTGGCGGCGTAGATCTCGCGGATGGTGTCGTTGAACTGCCGCACGCTGGCGAACCCGGCCGCGAACGCGATCTCGGCGGCCTGCATGCCGGTCGTCTGGAGCAGGATGCGCGCGGTGTGTCCGCGCTGGGCCCGGGCGAGGGCGAGGGGGCCCGCCCCCAGCTCGGCGTTCAGCTGGCGCTGCACCTGCCGGGCGCTGTAGCCCAGCCGCCCGGCGAGCCCGGCCACCCCCTCGCGGTCGACGACGCCGTCACCGATCAGCCGCATCGCCCGGCCGACCACATCGGCCCGGGCGTTCCACTCCGCGGAGCCGGGCACCGCGTCCGGGCGGCAGCGGCGGCAGGCCCGGAAACCGGCGCCCTGGGCCGCGGCGGCGGTCGGGAAGAAGCGGACGTTCTTGCGCTTGGGCGTGATCGCGGGGCAGCTCGGCCGACAGTAGATCCCGGTCGTGGCGACGGCGAAGAAGAACTCGCCGTCAAAGCGGGCGTCGCGGCTGCACACCGCCTCGTACTTGCCGTCGTCGGTCATCACCCCTCCACTCTGCGGCAGGGCGGGGTGGAGTGCTGGCGGAAATCGGACACGGCGTTTCCGCGCGGGACGACGGGGGTGACCGCTCAGCCGTGGGCGTAGCAGCGCCGCAGCCAGCGGGCCCGGCCCTCGGCGAGCGGCTGGAACGGCACCCGGCGGTGCATCACGCGACGGTTGTCGAAGATATGGAACCCGCCCTCCTCGACCAGCACCGGAGTCCCCGGCAGGGCGGCCGCGTGGCGCTCGAACTCCGCCAGTGCGTCACACGCCTCGGGGGTGCGGCCGGTGAGCCTGCCGGGCCCGTAGCGCAGCGCGGCGTTGCCGTCCGGGAGCGTCCAGAGCATGGGCACGCCGGTCCGGCTCAGCGGCCTGCCGTCGCCGTCGGCGGTGTACGACTCGGGCGCGGTCACCGTGAAGTCGGGGCGCCGCAGCGCCTCGGCGATCCGGTCCGGCAGCGCCTTGAGGACGGTGTCGACGAGCAGCAGGTCGGTGGGCACCCGCTCGTCGTTGCGCATGCCGTAGAAGGACAGGTAGTGGGGGATGGCCTCGGCGGGGGCCGCGTCCGGCCGGTGGTCGAGCACCGAGTCGTCGGTGTGCCAGTCGAGCGGCTGGGCGTACCCCCAGGAGGTGAGGGAGCTCGCGGACGCGGCGCGGGGTGCCACATTCCTGATCAGCCGGCCGTCGTTCTCCCACGGGTAGGCGATCGGCGTGAGCCCGAGCAGCTGGAGCATGCCGAAGTGCACGAGGTTGGGCGTCCTCAGGAGCGACTCGTCGCAGAACCCGTCCCTGGGGGTGGGCACGGCTTCCTGGGGGCCGGGCAGATTGACCACGGTGAGCCACGCGGTGGGGGAGTGCCGCCACTCGGCGAGCGCGTCGAGGACCTGGGCGGGCAGGTGGTTGCGCAGATGCTTGGCGCCGTACTCCAGATACAGGCCGACGCCGGTGTCGGGCACGGCGTCGCCGAGTTCGCCGACCGCGCCCAGGGCGGCCTTCGCGGCGGCCTGGGACGAGTCGGGGATGTGCAAGGTGTGCGTACGGCTGCGGCTCGTGGTCATGATCGTGACCCTATGAACACCTCGCTCGCATGTTCGTCTTCTGTGGAAGATTTGAGCGGATTCTGAGGATGCCGCCCCGGTGGCCCCGGAGTGCGACGGGCGCGTACCGGCGTGTTGGGAGGGGCTACGTACGGCGCCCCCTGATCGTCTCGACTCGCCGGGGCCACGCCCCGTAAGAAAGCGCCGCTGATCGCGATCCGTGACCGTGGCCCCATTGACCCATCGCGTTCACCAGCCTAGCCTCCATCTTCATATGTAGATGCAGTGTGCATGCGTGGAGCTATCTCGGAGGCAGGGAACCCGTCCATGACGTCCATGAGTCAGCCAACCGTCACCGCCTTCTCCGTCTACCCGGTCGCCGGCCGGGACTGCATGGAGCTCAACCTCTCCGGGGCGCACGGCCCCTACTTCACCCGCAACGTGGTCGTCCTCGAGGACTCCGAGGGACGCACGGGCCTGGGCGAGGTGCCGGGCGGCGAGAAGATCACCCAGACACTGCGGGACGCCGCCTCCCTCGTCGTCGGCGCGCGCGTGGGCGACTACAAGCGCGTGCTGCGCGAGATCGGGGACCGGTTCGCCGACCGGGACTCCGGAGGGCGGGGACTGCAGACCTTCGATCTGCGCACCACCGTCCACGCCGTCACGGCCGTCGAGTCGGCGATGCTCGACCTGCTGGGACAGCACCTCGACGTCCCCGTCGCGGCACTCCTGGGCGACGGCCAGCAGCGCGACTCCGTCCGCGTCCTCGGTTATCTCTTCTACGTCGGCGACCCCGACCGCACCGACCTGGACTATGTGCGCGAACCCGGCTCCGGCGTGGACTGGTACCGCATCCGGCACGAGGAGGCGCTGACGCCCGAGGCGATCGTCCGTCAGGCCGAGGCCACCTACGACCTGTACGGCTTCCGCGACTTCAAGCTCAAGGGCGGGGTCCTGGAGGGCCATGAGGAGGTCAAGGCCATCCGGGCGCTCAAGGAGCGCTTCCCCGAGGCCCGGATCACCCTCGACCCCAACGGCGCCTGGTCACTGCGCGAGGCCATCGAGCTGTGCCGGCCCCTGCTGGGCACCCTCGCCTACGCCGAGGACCCGTGCGGAGCCGAAGGGGGCTACTCGGGCCGCGAGATCCTGGCGGAGTTCCGGCGCGCCACCGGCCTCCCCACGGCGACCAACATGATCGCCACCGACTGGCGGCAGATGACCCACGCGCTGGCCCTCCAGTCGGTGACCATCCCGCTGGCCGACCCCCACTTCTGGACCATGCAGGGCTCGGTCCGGGTCGCCCAGCTGTGCCATGAGATGGGGCTGACCTGGGGATGCCACTCGAACAACCACTTCGACATCTCCCTGGCCATGGTCGCCCACTGCGGCGCCGCCGCCCCGGGCGAGTACAACGCCCTGGACACGCACTGGATCTGGCAGGAGGGTCTGGAGCGGCTCACCGTCGACCCGCCCCGGATCGTCGACGGCGAGATCGCCATCCCCGACCTCCCCGGCCTGGGCGTCCGGCTCGACATGGACCGCCTCCTCGCCGCCCACGAGCTCTACCAGGAGAAGGCGCTCGGGGCGCGTGACGACGCCCTCGCCATGCGATACCTGGTCCCGGACTGGACGTTCGACAACAAGCGCCCCTGCCTGGTGCGCTAGGCCCGGTCCGGCGGAGCTTTCCCCCCCGCCCCTTCCCGCAGTGTCGATGTGCGGCAGGGGCGGGGAGGGGGCTGCGTCGATTTGCTGCTCCGCAGCGTGGCCGCCGCAGGCGTCAAGATCCGCCGGACAGGGCCCAGCCGCGCCACGCACGCCGCCCGGGGCCCTCGGCGTGCCGAAGGCCCCGGGCGGGCGGAGCGGGATCAGCCCTCGCGGGGCTCGACCGCGTGGCCGCCGAACTGGTTGCGCAGTGCGGCGATCATCTTCATCTGCGGGGAGTCGTCCTGGCGGGACGCGAACCGGGCGAAGAGCGAGGCCGTGATGGCGGGCAGCGGTACGGCGTTGTCGATCGCGGCCTCGACGGTCCAGCGGCCCTCGCCGGAGTCCTCCGCGTAGCCCCGCAGCTTCTCCAGGTGCTCGTCGTCGTCCAGGGCACCCACCGCGAGGTCCAGCAGCCAGGAGCGGATGACGGTGCCCTCCCGCCAGGAGCGGAAGACCTCACGGACGTCGGTGACCGAGTCCACGGCCTCCAGCAGCTCCCAGCCCTCGGCGTAGGCCTGCATCATCGCGTACTCGATGCCGTTGTGGACCATCTTCGCGAAGTGGCCGGCACCGACCTTCCCGGCGTGGACGTAGCCGAAGTCGCCCTCGGGCTTGAGCGCGTCGAAGACGGGCTTGACGACGGCGATGTGCTCGGGATCGCCGCCCACCATCAGGGCGTAACCGTTCTCCAGGCCCCAGACGCCGCCGGAGACGCCCGCGTCGACGAAGCCTATGCCGCGCGTGGCCAGCTCCTCCGCGTGCTTCTCGTCGTCGGTCCAGCGGGAGTTGCCGCCGTCGACCACGATGTCGCCCGGGGACAGAAGGCCGGCGAGCTCGTCGATGACGGCCTGGGTGGGACCGCCGGCGGGGACCATCACCCACACCACGCGCGGGCCTTCGAGCGCGCCGACGAGCTCGGCGAGGCCGGAGACATCGGAGAGGCCGGGGTCGCGGTCGTAGCCGATGACGGTGTGGCCCGCGCGGCGGATGCGCTCGCGCATGTTGCCGCCCATCTTGCCCAGGCCGATGAGTCCAAGCTCCATGTCAGCTGTTCCTTTGCTGTGCTCGCAGCGAGCGGTAGGCGGCGACCAGGGCGGCGGTGGAGGCGTCCAGGCCGGGCACGGCGGCGCCCTCGGTGAGCGCGGGCTCGACCCGCTTGGCCAGGACCTTGCCGAGCTCGACGCCCCACTGGTCGAAGGAGTCGATGTTCCAGATCGCGCCCTGTACGAACACCTTGTGCTCGTACAGCGCGATCAGCTGGCCGAGCACCGAGGGAGTGAGCTCGGCGGCCAGGATCGTGGTGGTGGGCTTGTTGCCGTGGAAGGTGCGGTGCGCCACCTGCTCCTCGGCGATGCCCTCGGCGCGCACCTCCTCCCCGGTCTTGCCGAAGGCCAGCGCCTGGCCCTGGGCGAAGAGGTTGGCCATCAGCAGGTCGTGCTGGGCGGCCAGTTCGGGGCCGAGTTCCGCGACCGGACGGGCGAAGCCGATCAGATCGGCCGGGATCACCTTGGTGCCCTGGTGCAGCAGCTGGTAGTAGGCGTGCTGGCCGTTGGTGCCCGGGGTGCCCCACACGACCGGGCCGGTCTGCCAGCCGACCGGATTGCCCTCGCGGTCCACCGACTTGCCGTTGGACTCCATGTCCAGCTGTTGCAGATACGCGGTGAACTTCGACAGATAATGGCTGTACGGCAGTACCGCGTGCGACTGGGCGTCGAAGAACGCGCCGTACCACACCCCCAGCAGCCCCAGCAGCAGCGGCACGTTGGCCTCGGCGGGGGCGGTGCGGAAGTGCTCGTCGACCAGGTGGAAACCGTCGAGCAGCTCGCGGAACCGCTCCGGGCCGATCGCGATCATCAGCGACAGACCGATGGCGGAGTCGAAGGAGTAGCGGCCGCCGACCCAGTCCCAGAACTCGAACATGTTGGCGGGGTCGATGCCGAACTCCGCCACCTTCTCCGCGTTGGTGGACAGCGCGACGAAGTGCCTGGCCACCGCCTCCTCACCGGCGTCGGCGCCGAGCCCGGCCAGCAGCCAGCCGCGGGCGGAGGTGGCGTTGGTGATGGTCTCGATCGTGGTGAAGGTCTTCGACGCGACGATGAACAGCGTCTCGGCCGGATCCAGGCCCCGCACGGCCTCGTGCAGATCGGCGCCGTCCACATTGGACACGAAGCGGACGTCCAACTCCCGCGCGGAGTACGGGCGCAGCGCGTCGTACGCCATCGCGGGGCCCAGATCCGAGCCGCCGATGCCGATGTTGACGACAGTCCGGATGCGCTTGCCGGTGGCGCCGGTCCACTCGCCCGAGCGGACCCGCCGCGCGAAGGCGGCCATTTTGTCCAGCACCGCGTGCACGGCCGGGACCACGTTCTCGCCGTCGACCTCGATCACCGCGTCGCGCGGGGCGCGCAGCGCGGTGTGCAGCACCGCCCGCTTCTCGGTGACATTGATCTTCTCGCCGCGGAACATCGCGTCCCGCAGCTCCGCGACGCCGCGCGCCTTCGCCAGCTCCCGGAACAGCCGCAGCGTCTCGTCGGTCACCAGGTGCTTGGAGTAGTCGAGGTGCAGGTCCCCGACGCGCAGCACATAGCGGTCGGCGCGCTCGGCGTCGGCCGCGAACAGGTCGCGCAGATGGACCCCCGCGAACTCCTCGCGGTGCTTCGCCAGCGCGGCCCACTCGGGCAGCCGGTCGAGGCGGACGGGGTCAGACATCCTTCTGCTCCTTCTTCGCGGAGACCTTCTCGGCGACCGCAGGGGCCGTGACCCGGGCGCGGAGGGCGGCGGCGTACGCCTCGTCGGGGTCGAGCCGGCGCAGTTCCTCGGCGATCAGCTCGGCGGTGCTGCGCACCTTCAGCGCGAGGGTGCGGGTGGGCTGCCCCGGGATGGACAGCGTGGCCACCGGGCCCTCCGGCCGGTCGATGTGGATCTCTCCGGCGGCGGTGCGCAGCCGGACCGCGGTGACCACCGGGCCGTCCGTGACGACCTGCTCGACGGGCACCTTCAGCCGGTTCGCGAACCAGCGGGCCAGCAGCTCGGCGCTCGGATTGTCCGCCTCGCTCTCCACCACCGCCGAGGTGACCTCCGTGCGGGCCTGGTCCAGCGCGGCCGCGAGCATGGCCCGCCACGGGGTGAGCCGGGTCCAGGCCAGGTCGGTGTCGCCGGGGGCGTACGAGGCGGCGCGGGCGGCCAGTTGTTCCAGCGGCTGCTCGACGGCGTACGTGTCGGTGATCCGCCGCTGCGCGAGCGCGCCCAGCGGGTCCTGTGCGGGCCGGGCCGGGGCGTCGACCGGCCACCAGACCACGACCGGGGCGTCGGGCAGCAGCAGCGGCAGCACCACCGAGTCCGCGTAGTCCGCGAGTTCGCCGTGCAGCCGCAGGACGACGGTCTCGCCGCCTCCGGCGTCACCACCGACGCGCACCTCGGCGTCGAGGCGGGCGCCGCGGCGGTCGCGCGGCGAGCGGCCGGGCCGCTTGATGACCGCCAGGATGCGCGAGGGGTGCTCCCGGGAGGCGTCGGCGGCGGCCTTGAGCGCGTCGTAGTGGTTGCCCTCATCGGTGACGATCACCAGTGTGAGCACCATGCCGACGGCGGGGCTGCCCGCGGCCCGGCGGGCCTCCACCAGGGCCGCGTTGATCTTGCTGGATGTGGTGTTGGTCAGATCGATGTTCATGGCCGGCGCCAGTTCCGTCCGTCTCGTGCGAGCATGTCGTCCGCGGCCTTGGGGCCCCAGGTCCCGGCGGTGTACTGCTCGGGCCTGCCGTGGGTGTCCCAGTAGTCCTCCACGGGGTCGAGGATCTTCCAGGACTCCTCGACCTCCTCGGTGCGCGGGAACAGGTTGGCGTCGCCGAGCAGCACATCGAGGATCAGCCGCTCGTACGCCTCCGGGCTTTCTTCCGTGAACGACTCGCCGTAGGCGAAGTCCATCGTCACGTCCCGGATCTCCATGGAGGTGCCGGGCACCTTGGAGCCGAACCGGACGGTGATGCCCTCGTCCGGCTGCACCCGGATGACCAGGGCGTTCTGACCCAGCTCCTGGGTGTCGGTGGTGTCGAAGGGGGAGTGCGGGGCGCGCTGGAAGACCACCGCGATCTCGGTGACCCGCCGCCCGAGCCGCTTGCCGGTCCGCAGATAGAAGGGCACGCCGGCCCAGCGGCGGTTGTCGACCTCCAGCTTGATGGCCGCGTAGGTGTCGGTCCCGGACGTCGGGGCGATCCCCGCTTCCTCCAGATAGCCCGGCACCAGCTCGCCGCCCTGCCAGCCGGCCGCGTACTGCCCGCGCACCGTGTGCGCGCCGAGGTCGGCGGGGAGCTTGACGGCCCCCAGGACCTTCAGCTTCTCGGTCACCAGCGACTGGGCGTCGAACCCGGCGGGCTCCTCCATCGCGGTCAGCGCGAGGAGCTGGAGGAGGTGGTTCTGGATGACGTCCCGGGCCGCGCCGATGCCGTCGTAGTACCCGGCGCGCCCGCCGATGCCGATGTCCTCGGCCATGGTGATCTGCACATGGTCGACATACGACCGGTTCCAGATCGGCTCGAACATCTGGTTCGCGAAGCGCAGCGCCAGGATGTTCTGGACGGTCTCCTTGCCCAGGTAGTGGTCGATGCGGAACACCTGGTCGGGCGCGAACACCTCGTGGACGACCTGGTTCAGCTCCTCGGCGGAGGCCAGGTCGTGTCCGAAGGGCTTCTCGATGACCGCGCGCCGCCAGGAGCCGCCGGGCGCGTCGGACAGGCCGTGCTTCTTGAGCTGCCGTACGACGGTGGGGAAGAACTTGGGCGGCACGGAGAGGTAGAAGGCGAAGTTGCCGCTGGTGCCGCGCGCCGCGTCGAGCTCGTCGACGGTCTCGCGGAGCGTCCTGAACGCCTTGTCGTCGTCGAACTCACCGGGTACGAACCGCATGCCCTCGGCGAGCTGCCGCCAGACCTCCTCGCGGAACGGCGTCCTGGCGTGCTCCCTGACCGCGTCGTGCACGACCTGGGCGAAGTCCTCGTCCTCCCAGTCGCGGCGGGCGAAGCCCACGAGGGAGAAGCCCGGCGGCAGCAGGCCGCGGTTGGCCAGGTCGTAGACGGCCGGCATCAGCTTCTTGCGCGACAGGTCGCCGGTGACACCGAAGATGACCAGGCCGGACGGGCCCGCGATGCGCGGCAGACGGCGGTCCTCCGGGTCGAGCAGCGGGTTGGTCCACCGGCCGGGTGTGGCGGTCGACATGGCTCAGACCTCCTCGGGCGCCAGGCGCCGGAGCTCGTGTTCGGTGGAGGTGAGCAGGTCCATCCAGGCCTGCTCGAACTTCGCCACGCCCTCGTCCTCCAGCAGCTGGACCACCTCGTCGTACGAGATACCCAGTTCGGCCAGCCGGTCGAGGACGGCCCGGGCCTCCTCGTAGGTGCCGTGGACGGTGTCGCCGGTGATCTCGCCGTGGTCGCCGGTGGCGGCCAGGGTGGCCTCGGGCATGGTGTTGACCGTGTCGGGGGCGACCAGCTCGGTGACGTAGAGGGTGTCGGGAAGGGCGGGGTCCTTGACGCCGGTCGAGGCCCACAGCGGACGCTGCCGGTTGGCACCCGCCTGCTCCAGGGACCGCCACCGGTCGCTGTCGAAGGCCTCCTCGTACGCCTGGTAGGCGAGGCGGGCGTTGGCGAGGGCGGCCCGGCTCTTGAGGGCCCGGGCGGCGTCGGTGCCCAGCGCGTCGAGGCGCTTGTCGATCTCGGTGTCCACGCGGGAGACGAAGAAGGACGCCACCGAGTGGATCCCCGACAGGTCGATCCCCGCCGCCCGGGCCTTCTCCAGGCCCGCCATATAGGCGTCGATCACGGCCCGGTACCGGTCGAGGGAGAAGATCAGCGTGACGTTCACACTGATGCCCGCGCCGATGACCTCGGTGATCGCGGGGAGTCCGGCCTCGGTGGCCGGGATCTTGATCAGGGTGTTGGGGCGGTCGACCAGCCAGGCGAGCTGCTTGGCCTCGGCGACGGTGGCGGCGGTGCGGTGGGCGAGCCGCGGGTCGACCTCGATGGAGACCCGGCCGTCCCGGCCGCCCGTGGACGCGAAGACCGGGCGCAGGATGTCCGCGGCGTCGCGCACATCGGCGGTGGTGACCATGCGGATGGCCTCGTCCACGGTCACCCCGCGGGTGGCCAGATCGCGGAGCTGGTCCTGATAGCCGTCGCCGCCGGAGATCGCCTTCTGGAAGATCGATGGATTGGTGGTGACCCCGACCACATGGTCCCGGTCGATCAGCTCGGCCAGATTCCCGGAGGCGATGCGCTTGCGCGACAGGTCGTCGAGCCAGATCGCTACGCCTTCGTCGGCCAGGCGCTTGAGTGCGTCAGTCATTGTTTTCGGTCCGCTTCTCCCGCAGGATCGCGTGCATGTGGGCCCGATCCCTTTATGTTCAGCTATGAAACAATCACCTGAACGTGAGGCCCTCCGCCCCTATTCCGGGGGCCCGTGTGATCTGGCGCACGGCCCCCTGGGCGGCCCCCAGGAGATCGTTAAGCTGCTCCCGCAAGGCGGTCGCGAGCCGCCGTTCCGCAGCACAGCACACGGGGGAGCACATGGTCACCGAGGACACCACGGCGGTGCGGGCCGTCAACGCGATGACGGCGAACTGGGCCCGGGAGGCCGTGGGCGAGCGCGGCACCGTCCTCACCGCGGCCGGCGTCTGGCCGGCCCTCGCCCTGCTCGCCGACGCCGCCGACGGCACGGCCCGGCGGGAGCTGGAGCGGGCGCTGGGCATCGGCGCGGACTCCGCGCTCGCCCAGGGCCGGCACCTGCTCACCGCGCTGGGCGAGCTGCCGGGCGTCGACTCGGCGCTCGGGCTGTGGACACGTCAGGAACTGCCGCTGCGCCCCGAGTGGCTGAACCGGCTGCCCCTGGACACCCACGGAGCCCTCACCGGCGACGTGGACGCCGACCTCGCGCGGATGAACGCCTGGGCGGCCCGCCACACCGACGGCATGATCGAGAAAATGCCCCCCGTGGTCGACCCGGACACGCTGCTGGTGCTGGCCACCGCCCTGGTCGTACGGACCACCTGGCGCCGGCCCTTCGACCCCTCCCTGACGGCCCCGCGCCACGGCCCCTGGGCCGGGCGCACGCTGGCCGGACTGTCCAGGACCGGCCCGCTGTCCGAGGACATCGGCGTCGCGCACACCCCCGACGGCCCGCTGACCACGCTGCGGGTCGCGGGAGACAACGGCCTGGACGTCCATCTGCTCCTCGGTGCGGAGGGCGCCCCGGGCGGGCAGGTGCTGCACACGGGCGTGGCCGCGCTCGCCGGGACGTACCCGGCCACCGCGGTCGAGGCGCTCCCGCCCGGCACCCCCGCCCCCGGCCTGACCGTCGAGACCGTGCAGAGCTGGGACCAGACGCCCGTACTCCGCGTCACCGCGGTGCCCTTCACCGTGAACGGCGAGCACAATCTGCTCGACCACGCGCCGCTGTTCGGGCTCGGCTCCGCGCGCAACGCCTCGCACGGCCACTTCCCCGGCATCAGCGGGGCGCCGCTGGCGATCTCGGCGGCGCGGCAGAGCGCGACGGCGACCTTCGGCGCCCTCGGCTTCCGGGCCGCCGCCGTCACCGCGCTGGCCGCGGCGCCCGGGGGCGTCCCGATGGCGCCCCCGCACCGGGCCAAGCTGGTCCACGCGCGCTTTGACCGGCCCTTCGGCTTCCTGGCGGTGCACCGGGCGTCCGGCCTGGTCCTCATGGCCGGGTGGGTCGGGGAGCCGGAGGAGTACGGGGCGCCGCCCCGGCCCGGGATGCACATCAGCCGCTGACCACCCGCCGGGGTGCGCGAGGTTCGGGACGCGTCCGCCGGGGTGGCAGTATCGGGGGAATGACAACACGGATCATCGCCGCGTGCGACGGCGCCTCGAAGGGCAACCCCGGGCCCGCGGCCTGGGCATGGGTCATCGCGGGCGCCGACGGCACGGTGGCGCGGTGGGAGGCCGGGCCGCTCGGCACCGCCACCAACAACGTGGCCGAACTGACCGCGCTGCTGCGCCTGTTGGAGGCCACCGACCCGGCCGCGCCGCTCGAGGTGCGGATGGACTCCCAGTACGCGATGAAGGCGGTCACCACCTGGCTGCCGGGATGGCGCAGAAAGGGCTGGAAGACGGCCTCGGGCTCACCGGTGGCCAACCGCGATCTCGTGGTGAGCATCGACGAACTGCTGGGCGGCCGGGACGTGGAGTTCGTCCACGTGGCGGCGCACCAGGTGGGCGGCGACCCGTTCAACGCGGCCGCGGACCAGGCGGCCAGCGACACGGCCCGCACCCAGCAGGCCATCGGCAGCTCCCTCGGCTCGGCCCTGCCCGAGCCACAGGCCCCCACCGGGCCCGCCCGCCCGGCGGGGCGCGGCGGCAAGCAGGCGGCCAAGCGGGGGAGCGGGGCGCGCTCGGGCGGCTCCATCACGGCGAAGTTCCCCGGCCGCTGCCGCTGCGGAGCGCCGTACGCGAAGGGGGAGACCATCAAGAAGAACCCCGACGGCTGGGGCCACCCCGCCTGCGCCATCGCCGCCACCACCTGACCGGGGGCCGGGGGCCGGGCGGCCCCACCCCACGAGCCCGCGGCCCGCGGGGCCGGTAGCGCCTCCTCAGGCGTTTCTCGTCCAGGAGCCCAGCACCATCAGCGTCTTGGTGCCGGTGACCTGCCCCGCGCGGCGCAGCCCGTCGATGGTCTGCTGTAGATGCTCGATGTCCCGCACCCGGACATGAACCAGCGCGTCGGGGTCGCCCGCGATCGTGAAGACCGCCTGGACCTCGGGCACCTTGTACGCCGTGCGGACGATCTCCCCGACGGGGGTGGTGCCCGTGTACGACAGCTCCACGAACGCCTCGATCCCCCAGCCCAGCTTGGCGTGATCGACCTGCACCGTGAAGCCCGTGATCACGCCGCTGTTCCGCATCCGGTCCACCCGGCGCTTGACCGCGGCCACCGACAGCCCCACCTCGGGCGCCATCTCGGAGTAGGTGCGCCGCCCGTCCTCGCGCAGCATCCGCAGCAACTGGCGGTCCACATCGTCGATCTCGGTCATGCCGACCCCCTGCCTCCCGGCCCCTGCCGCGGCCGATAAAACAACCCCTCGCGCGCAATCGAACCTACCTGAGCGGCCCGCTCGTAGAAATGCTTTGCGTCTTCCACCCGACATCTCGCAAGGTCCTTGTGCCCCACGGCACCATATTGACGCCGCACCGAGCTCCTCGATCCCGTCGCCGCCCGACCTCGTTCACCCGCCCGCACGCACGCACCCTGGAGCACCGCCATGCCCGTCGATCGCCTGCTGCCCACCCGGGAGGCCGAGGACCTGCTGGACCTCGTCCGCGACATCGCCGACAAGGAGCTCGCCCCCCGGGTCGACGAACACGAACGCGCCGAAACCTATCCCGAGGGGCTGTTCGCCCTGCTCGGAGAGGCGGGCCTGCTGGGCCTGCCGTACCCGGAGCAGCACGGCGGCGGCGACCAGCCGTACGAGGTCTACCTCCAGGCCCTCGAGGAGCTGGCGGCGCGCTGGGCGGCCGTCGCCGTCGCCGTGAGCGTCCACACCCTCGCCACCTTCCCCCTCCTCACCTTCGGCACCGCCGCTCAGCTCGGCCGCTGGGCCGAGGACACCCTCAGCGGCCGTCTCATCGGCGGCTACAGCCTCTCCGAACCACAGGCCGGCTCGGACGCCGCGGCCCTGACCTGCCGGGCCGACAAGGACGCCGACGGCTACCGGATCAACGGCGCCAAGGCCTGGATCACCCACGGCGGCAAGGCCGGGTTCTACGCCCTCTTCGCCCGCACCGCCCCGGGCGGCGACGGCATCTCCTGCTTCCTCGCCCCCGGCCACGCCGACGGCCTCACCTTCGGCCGGCCCGAGGAGAAGATGGGCCTGCACGCCATCCCCACCACGGCCGCCTACTGGGACGGCGCCCTGCTCGACCCCGACCGGCTCATCGGACGGGAGGGCCAGGGCCTCCAGATCGCCTTCAGCGCCCTGGACTCCGGCCGGCTGGGCATCGCCGCCTGCGCCACCGGGCTGGCCCAGGCCGCCCTGGACGCCGCCGTCGCGTACGCCGGTGAGCGCACCGCCTTCGGCCGCAAGATCATCGACCACCAGGGGCTCGGCTTTCTGCTGGCGGACATGGCCGCCGCCGTCGACTCCGCACGGGCCACCTACCTCGACGCCGCCCGCCGCCGTGACGCGGGACGTCCGTACAGCCGGCAGGCCAGCGTCGCCAAACTCATCGCCACCGACGCCGCCATGAAGGTCACCACCGACGCGGTCCAGGTCTTCGGCGGCTACGGATACACCCGCGACTACCCCGTCGAGCGCTATATGCGCGAAGCGAAGATCATGCAGATATTCGAGGGCACCAACCAGATCCAGCGGCTGGTCATCAGCCGCCGGCTCGCCGACTGACGCGCGACGGCGGGGCCGCCCGCGCGGACCGGACGCTCCGCGCGGACGGCCCCGCCGACCGACCCCGCCTGTGAGGACCGCCCATGACACACCTCGCCTTCGAGCGGCTGCCGCACCCCTCACCCCGCCCCGCCGCCGACCGCCAGGCGATCCTGGCCGACCCCGGCTTCGGCCGCCACTTCACCGATCACATGGTGACCATCGGCTGGACCGCGGACCGCGGCTGGCACGACGCCCGGCTGGGCCCGTACGCCCCACTCGCCATGGACCCGGCCAACATGACGCTGCATTACGGGCAGGCGATCTTCGAAGGGCTCAAGGCCTATCCGCAGCCCGACGACACCGTCGCCCTCTTCCGGCCCGAGGCCAACGCCCGCCGCTTCCAGCACAGCGCCCGCCGGCTGGCCATGCCCGAACTGCCGGTGGACACCTTCGTCCAGGCATGCGAACTGCTGGTCCGCCAGGACCGGGCGTGGGTCCCCCGCGGCGCCGAACGCTCCCTCTACCTGCGACCGTTCATGATCGCCACCGAGAACGCCCTCGGGGTCAAGCCGGCCTCCTCCTACCTCTTCGTGGTCATCGCCTCCCCGGCCGGCGCCTTCTTCCCCGGCGGCGTCGAGCCGGTGTCCGTCTGGGTGACCCAGCGATATGTGCGCGCCGCCCCCGGCGGCACCGGCGCGGCCAAGTGCGCCGGAAACTACGCCGGTTCGCTGATCGCACAGGCCGAGGCCGCGGAACACGGCTGCGACCAGGTCGTGTGGCTCGACGCGCTGGAGCGCCGGTGGATCGAGGAAGTCGGCGTCACCAACCTGTGCTTCGTCCACGGCACCGGCAGCGAGGCCCGCGTCGTCACCCCACGGCTGACCGACACCCTGCTGGCCGGCGTCACCCGCGACTCCCTGCTCACGATCGCGGACGAACTCGGCTACCCGACCCACGAGACCCGCATCAGCCTCCAGGAGTGGCAGGAGGGCTGTGCCGACGGCTCCATCAGCGAGGTCTTCGCCTGCGGCACGGCCGCCGTCATCACTCCCGTCGGCCACGCCCGGACCGAGGACACCGCCTGGACTGTCGCCGACGGACGCCCCGGCCCCGTCTCGATGCGCCTCCGGGAAGCCCTGCTCCAGCGGCAGACCGGCCTGACCGCCGACCCCCACGGCTGGCTGCGCCCCTGCGCCTGACCGCCGTGGTACGCCGTCGGGCCCCGCGCCACCGCGACCTGCGGCACCGACAGGCGCGGGCTACCGTGGGAATCGATGCCTCTGACCCGGCTCGGACTCGTCGTCCACCAGGGCCGTCCCGCCGCCGTCGCGGCGGCGCAGACCGCCCGGGCGTGGTGTGCCGCGCACGATGTCGTGTGCGCCGACATCGACGTGTGGCGGGAAGGGGTGCCCCGGCGCGGCGGCCAGGACGAGGCGGTGGCCGCGGGCCACCCGGGGGCGGTCATGACCTTCGGCGGCGACGGCACCTTCCTCCGCGGGGCGCGGATCGCCGCCAAGGACGGGGCGGCGGTGCTGGGGGTCAACGTGGGCCGGGTCGGCTTCCTCACCGAGATCGCCACCGACCAGGTCGAGGGCGCCCTGGACATCCTCCACCGGGGCCAGGCGGTCATTGAGGAGCGGATGGTGCTCACCCTCCGGGCGTCGCGCCCGCTGGAGACGCCCGTCGGCCTGGAGGAGCCGCTGTGCTACGGGCGCGGCCCCGCGCTGCCCGCCCCCACCGTGCGCCCCGGCGTCGTCACGGAGTCCGGCTGGGGCATCGCCCTGGACGTCACCGCGGTGAACGACGTGGTCTTCGAGAAACTCGCCCGGAACCGGCAGGCGAGCCTGGCCGTGTATCTGGCCGGACAGCTGCTGGCCTGCTACTCGGCCGACGCCGTCATCGTGGCGACCCCCACCGGCTCCACCGCCTACAGCTTCGCCGCCGGAGGCCCCGTCCTGGCCCCCGAGACCGACGCGATCGTCTTCACGCCGGTCGCTCCGCACATGGCCTTCGACCGCACCGTGATCGCCGGGGCCGACGAGATGGTCGCGGTCCGCGTCCTTCCGCACTCCGGGCGCGTGGCCGTCAGCATCGACGGGCAGCTGCGCGGGGTGCTGGACCCCGGCGACTGGATGGCGGCCTACCGGGCCCCGTACCGCCTGCGCCTGGCGCGGCTGGCGCCGCTCCAGTTCTACCGGCTCCTGCGCGGCCGCTTCCAGCTGGCCGACGCCCCCGCGACCGCCGTCGACCAGACCCCGCCCGTCTACCGACCCGGCACCCCGCCCCCCGACGACCTGGCCCATCTGCACCGGCCCTGGCCAATTGCGGGGTGATTTACTCTGTTATAGGAGCATTCGCCGCGCGCTGGCGGAGGCGCTGCTCCGATAGCAGGGAGGCCCGGCACAGGGAGGCCCGGCATGGTGTTCGACATCACCGAATACGGACAGCAGACGGGCTGCCCGACGGCCTCCTCGCGCTATCTGCCGATCGCCGATCACGGACTGATCGGCGACCTGCGCACCGTCGCCCTGGTCGGCACCAACGGCACGATCGACTGGTACTGCTGCCCGCGCTTCGACGCGCCCAGCGTGTTCGGCTCGATCCTCGACGCGGAACGGGGCGGATCCTTCGAGCTGGCCACCGACGTCCCCGCGCGGACCCGCCAGTTCTACTTCCCCGACACCAACGTGCTGATCACCCGCTTCTCCTCCGCCGACGGCGCGGGGGAGATCCAGGACTTCATGCCCGTCGTCGACGAGTCCCGCGACTCCGTCCGGCACCGGCTGATCAGACGGGTGCGCTGCGTACGAGGCACCCTCCCGTTCACCGCGCGGGTGGCGCCCCGCTTCGGCTACGGGGCCGAGCCGCACACCGCGAGCCTCCAGGGCGACCGGGTGCTCTTCGAGTCCCGCTCCCTGTCCCTGGCCCTGACCTCCACCGTGCCGCTGGAGTGCGACGGCCAGGACGTGCGGTCACGCTTCAAACTGCTCGAAGGCGAGTCCGCGGTCTTCGCCCTCGACCGGGTCGGCGACGAGATCGCCCTCCTCGGCTGCGCCCGGCGCGAGGCCGGGGCCGAGTTCGAGGCCACGGTGCGCTTCTGGCGCACATGGCTGAGCGCCTCGCGCTACCACGGACGGTGGCGCGAAATGGTCCAGCGCTCCGCGCTCACCCTCAAACTCCTCACCTACGCGCCCACCGGCGCCATCGTGGCCGCCGCCACCACCAGCCTGCCGGAGGCGATCGGCCGCGAGCGCAACTGGGACTACCGCTACATGTGGGTCCGCGACGCCGCCTTCTGCGTCTACGCCCTGCTCCGCCTGGGCTTCACCTCGGAGGCCGAGGCGTTCATGGGCTTTCTGTCCGAGCACTGCATCATGTGCGAGGACGGCCCCGCCGGGCCCCTTCAGATCATGTACGGCATCGACGGGCGCCGCGAGCTCGCCGAGCGCGAACTGACCCATCTTGAAGGCTACTTGGGGTCGTCCCCGGTCCGGGTGGGAAACGGCGCCGTGAACCAGCTCCAGCTGGACATCTACGGAGCGCTCATCGACTCGGTCTATCTGTACGACAAGTGGGGACACCCCATCAGCAGCGACCACTGGGACGAGGTGGGCTACCTGGTCAACTGGGTCTGCGATCACTGGGACCAGCCCGACGAGGGCATCTGGGAGATCCGCGCCGGACGGCAGAACTTCCTGTACTCGCGCCTCATGTGCTGGGTGGCCATCGAGCGCGCCATACGCGTGGCCAACCGCCGTGGCCTGCCCGCCGACCTTCCGCGCTGGCGGAGCAGCCGCGACGCCATCTACCGGCAGATCATGACACGCGGCTGGTCCCAGCAGCGCGGGGCCTTCGCCCAGCAACTGGACCACGACGCCCTGGACGCCTCGGTGCTGATGATGCCGCTCGCCAAGTTCGTCTCCCCGGTCGACCCCAAGTGGCTCGCGACGCTGGACGCCCTGACGGCGGAGCTCGTCTCCGACTCCCTGGTCTACCGCTACGACCCCTTCCTCAGCTCGGACGGCCTGCCCGGCACCGAGGGCACCTTCTCGATCTGCTCCTTCTGGTACGTCGAGGCCCTCACCCGGGCCGGCCGCCTGGAAGAGGCCCGGCTGGCCTTCGAGAAGATGCTCACCTACTCCAACCACCTGGGCCTGTACGCCGAGGAGATCGGCCCCACCGGCGAACAGCTCGGCAACTTCCCCCAGGCCTTCACCCATCTCTCCCTCATCAGCGCCGCCTTCAACCTCGACCGCGCCCTGGGCTGACCCGCCCCACCGCCCGGTCAGTCGATCCAGACCACGACCGGAATCCGGATCGCCCGGACGTCGTGGTGGACGCTGTACTCGATGATGACGGGCTCGCCCGCGACCTGGATGCTGAACCGCGTGCCGTGGTCGTCCATCGGGTCGCCGGGCGGCTGCCTGAGCCGGTCGAGCGCGCCGCCCGCTTCGAGCGCCAGAGCGGCGATGTAGTTGGCGACCTTCTTGGCCAGATCCGAGGGCATCGCCAAGATGGCGGCGGCCGGAGTCTCCTCGATATAGGCAGCCCAGCCCGGCCGGGGGCGCTCACGGTTCACCCGTGGGCTCCCTCGAGCCGGGTCAGGAGGTCGTCGATGCTGACGAGATTCCGCCCGGCGGCGGCATTCGCGCGGCTGTGCTCGGCGGACGGGGCCTTCGCGAGCATCGCGATCTTCCACCACGAGCGCATCACCGCGGGAACGACGGCCTCCTCGGCGGCCAGGACCTCCCCGTAGAAGCGGGCCCGCTGCTCGCCGCTCAAGGCCTCACCGATGGCGTTGATCGTGTGGGGAATGGCGGCGACCTTGCGGTCGACGGAGTGGTCGGGCTGTGCGCTCATGCGCACCTCCTCGAGGTCGGGGCCAGGGCCTGCCGATGACGGTACCCCGCGGCGCGCCGTCGATGGCACCGCTCGCGGCACCCGGCCCCGACGTCTCCTCCGGCGCGGTCCGGTCAGTAGACGGTGAGGCCGTAGGCGCTCAGCACTTCCTGGATGGGCTGGTAGTAGGTGCTGCCCCCCGTGGCGCAGTCCCCGGTGCCGCCGGACAGAATGCCGATGATCTTGTCGCCCGCGTAGAGCGGGCCACCGCTGTCACCGGGCTCCGCGCAGATGTTGGTCTGGATCAGGCCGTAGACGATGTCACCGCCGCCGTAGTTGACGGTGGCGTTGAGCCCCGTCACCCGGCCGCAGCGGACGCCGGTCGTGGCACCCCGAGTGCAGACCTGCTGGCCGACGTAGGCGGTCGCGGTTCCGGTGATGTCGACGGTGCCGACGGTCCCGGGGTGCGGCACGGCCGTGTTGGCATAGCGGACCACGCCGTAGTCGTCGCCGGGGAAACTGGTCGCGGTCGTCGGGCCGACGGCGGTGGCCAGATCGGAGCCCGTGTACCAGGTCGGCAGGGTGTCGGTGCAGTGGCCGGCCGTGATGAAGTAGTACGTGGAGCCGCTCTGGACATTGACCCCGACCGAGCAGCGCGCGCCCCCGGAGGAATAGACGCCGTCGCCTCCCGAGAGGAAGGTCCGCAGCGTGCCGCCGAGCCGTTCCACGGCCACGGCGCCGCCGAAGCGCTCGGCAGTACGGTCGAGCCTCGCCAGGTCGTCGCCGGAGACGCTGGAGCCGGCGAACACACGCAGCGTCCCGGTGCGTTCGTCCACGGTCCAGGCGGTGCCCGCGACGTCCAGGGACTCGACGGCCGAGGCGGCGGCGGTGGCGGAGGCCGATGAGGGAGCGGCCGCGCTCGTCCCGACCGTGGCGAGGGCAGCCGCGGTGAACAGGCCGGACACCGCGGCGATCAGCCGGAAGCGTCTCCAGGTACGGCGTACGGTCTTCACCCGAACCTCCTTGAGCGGCCGCCGATGCCCGGCGGATGTGGTCCAGCCGCTTCATTGTGCCGTTGGTTCGGCCGATGCGGTACCCAACTCCCCAGCCGCCAAAGGGAGAAGAGGCGTTCGAGGCAGGCGCCACGTCAGCGGATGCGCCCCCGCGCCGCCGTACACCCGCTGGACAGCGGGATCGGCGAGGTCGAGACGGTAGTGGTCCGGTCGGCCGGCCCGGAGCCAGCGGCGGTGGACGCTCTCCACCTCGGCCCAGATGTCCCGGGGGCCCGTGCGCTCGACGCACCAGGAGTCGCCGTCGGAGCGGACGACGACACACGACTCCTCGGCCGGGGCGTACAGGGTCAGCCGGTCGGCGCCGACGACCCGTACCAGACCGGGCACGAGATGGCCGACGGCGAGCCAGAACCCGGCCTCCTCGGGCGGGGCGGGGCGATCGCGGTGAACGGTGACCGGGCCGACGGGCATCCGGTCGGGCGCGACGACCAGGTCCACGCCCAGGCCCGGCCGATACCCCGTGGGGACCGGCCGCAGCACGGCGTCGAGCGCGTCGCCGGTGCGCCGGACCACGGCCTGGGCCGGCCAGCCGACCGCGCCGGTGGTGACCGGCGCCAGCAGCGTCCCGCCGTCGGCCAGCTGCGCCGTCAGGGCGGGCGGCAGACCGCGCGCCGCGAACGACACCAAGATCTTGTCGAAGAGCTCACCGCGACAGCCGTCCAGCCCATCACCCCGCACCACCCTGGGCCGATACCCGAGGGCGGCCAGGCGCGAGCGGGCGGCGGCGGCCTGATGAGGATCGACCTCGATCGTGGTGACCGAGGCGTCACCGAGGATCTCGCACAGCGCGGCCGTCACCAGCCCCGGGCCGGTGCCCGACTCCAGCACCCGGTCCCCGGCCGTCAGGCCCAGCGCCTGAAGGCCCTTGACCACGGCGGCCATGCCGGTGGACATCCCGGTGAACCCGCCGCCCGTGACGATCTGGCCGCGCCGAGGGGCGTCCAGCGGCTCACCGCGGTGCTGGACCATCACCGAGTCCCCGTCGTGGATCCAGGCCAGCCACTCGTCCCGGTCGCGGGGGTCCGCGCCGTCCAGCAGCTGCCAGGCCTTCGGCTGCCCGGCGGCGGTGGGGCGTCGGATGTAGCAGCGGGGGAGCAGGACTTCACGCCGCACCGCGAGCAGGGCCTGTCGGACGCCGGGGTCGGTCAGTACCCCGTCGGCCGTCAGCCGGTCGACCATCGCCGCGCGGGCCTGGGCCGCCCGCTCCTCAACGGCCGCCTCGGCCGACGGGGCGGCCGGCTCGCCCCGCTCCAGGTGGATGACGCCGCCCGCCGCCAGGGCGTCAAGACCGGCCGACACCCGGGCGGCCAGCCGGGCGGGCAACCGCCGCGCGGCCGCACCGCGGTCCAGCCAGTACGCGGCGCGGATCTCCCCGTCCGGGAAGCTCAGTCGCTCGGCCCGGTCGGGACTCAACGGCGGCGCGGCGAAGACCATGCAGGTGAGGGCGCGGCCATGCCGGCCGGCCGCCGCGGAGGTGTCCACCGCCAGCAGCCGCCCGACCGGAACGGTCAGCCCCAGCTCCTCCGCCAGCTCGCGGGCGGCCGCCTGCGCGGGCGACTCGTCGGCCTCGACCATCCCCCCGGGCAGCTCCAAGTGGTCCTTGTAGGTCGGCTCGAGCACCAGGACGCGCCCGGCCGTGTCGGTGACGAGCACGGTGGCCGCCATCATCGGCGCGGGCAGCAGCGCGTAGTGGTCGCGCCGCCGAGGTGGCGGCCGATGGCCGTCGCGCAACACCGCCGTGTGCGAGCCGCGCTCGGCGGCGAGCGCGGCGGCCAGGCGGCGGCGCAGCGGCGGCGGCAGCAGCTCCAGTGCCTTCCCTTCGGGGAGGAATTCGGCCGTACGGATCTCACCGTCCTGTGGGACCAACGCCGTCGGGGCCTGGTCGTCGGGCAGGTGGCCGGCGTAGACGAAGGCCAGAACGGTGCGCCCGTACACCGAGGCGGGGATGCTGTCGACGGCCAGCAGCCGGCCGACGTCCACCCCGAGGCCGAGCTCCTCACCCAGCTCCCGGACCAGCGCGGAAGCCGGTTCCTCGTCCTCGAGCATCCCGCCGGGCAGGTCCCACCCGTCCTTGTACACCGGGTCGACCAGCAGGATCCGCCCCTGGCCGTCGCGGATCAGCGCGTCGGCACAGACGGCCGGGGCCGCGTGCTCGGCCATATAGCGCGCCAGCTGAGGATCCACGAGCGGAGCCCCGGCATCGAGGGAGGAGACCGGAGTGGAATCGGACAAGGACGACCTCCCGCGACGGACAGCGTGACCAGCCCATTGTGAGGTGCGCAAAAGGGCTTCAACAGGGCGCGTTGGCGCGTAACGGCCCGCCCTCGGGCCGCCTCGACGGCCGGCCACCACCGGTAGCGTGACGCGGGTGATGGTGGGCAATGGAGCAACCCGGCTGGTCGTTCTGCGCGGCAACAGCGCCTCGGGCAAGTCGAGTGTCGCGGGATGCTCGACACCGGCCTGAACGCGCTTTTTGAACCGGATGGCCAGTCAGTGGTGGAGCGAGACCTTGAGGACCACGATGACGAGCCCGAGGAGAAGATTGACCGTGCCCGCGAGCATGGTGAGGCGGACTGAGGCGCCTGCCCGGACGGCGGCGAGGCTCGCCCAGCCGACCTGCTCGGCCAGGGCGACGGCGAGCGCCAGCCATGCCGCTCCGGGGACCCCCAGTCCGAGGAGCGGACTGATCGCCACGGCAGCGGCCGGTGGCACGGCCGCCTCGACGATCGGCCGCTCGTCGGCACACACGCGGCGGACCTGCTTCCAGCTCAGCGACTGACGCACCATCCGCGCCCCGAAGAGCCGGGAGAAGACGTGCGCGGCCCAGAACACCACCCCGGTACACAACAGCAGCAAGGCGAGTTCCAGCCGCGGGAACGAGCCGAGCGTTCCGGCGCCGGCCACCACGGAGGCGGCGAGCAGCGAGCCGTAGACGGCGCCGCTGTAGTCGGCATGCGCGGCACCCGTGGGCGGCCGGGGCTGCGAGTCCTGCGGGCTGGTCCGGTGTGTCATGCCTCCAGGGTTGCCGAGCGGACCGCGCTCCGCGTGGTTCCGGCATGCGGCGCCCGGGGGAAAAAGCGCCGACGCGACGTGCGCGCTCAGACATCGGCCTCCGGGAGTTCTTCGGCACAGATCGTGAGGAGTCCGGTCGCCGCGCGTTCGAGCTCGGCGCGTGGCATCGGCTGGCAGTCCAGTGGCGCGCACACTTCGAAGGCGAGGTGGCGCACCGGCGTCTCGCCGAACAGCAGCACCTGAAGGAACTCGGGCCCGCCGGGTTGTTCGCGGCCCATCAGCAGCTCGACCGTCAGCAGGGTGCCCTCCGCGATCTGCCGCGTTCCGGCCTGTGGCTCGCCGCGAACGAGCACGAACTCCGTCTCGTACGGGCCATCGGGCGGGGCTGCCAGCAGCCACCGGGCGAACGCGGCAGCCCGTGCCACGCCACCGCGCAACGGCACGCGTCCGATGAAATACGCGTCGAACCACCACACCCCGTCCAACGTCTTGAGGACGGCCAGCCACATGTCGTCGACGGGCGTGCCGGAATAGTGGTTGCCGCGCCAGGCGAGCCGGAAACCCGGTACGGGTGTGTCGATCGTGTCCACGGATCTATAGTCCCCGGCATGGCGTCACGAGTTCCCCTGTTGTCCACCACGTGTCCGCACGGCTCTGTAGAGGATTTCGATGTTGTCCATGTCTCCGGCCGCCCCCTGGCGGTCTGTGCCTGCGGCCACTCGGCGGCCATGTGGTCCTTGCTCGATGACCGGTGGACCGAACACCAGTTGACGGATGAGGTGGAGGTGACCACGGTCGGCGCCACCGTCGCCGGAGGACGGATCGTGGTCGGTGGCGGAGGGGAACATCAGGGTTTCGCGCAGTGGTATCTCGACAGCGGCGCTGTGCGGGCCTCGGAGCGGGACGACCTGGCCGGCGTGGCCTCGACGACCACGGTGGAGCTTGACGGCCGCACCTGGTTCGCCGGCGGCGGCACGGGCTCGGTGATCCTCCTGTCCGACCCCGTGGAAGAGGTCGACCCTGAAGAAGGCGAGCCGGAGTCCATGGAGCTGTCCCTGTCGGACCACGGCTCGTATGCCGGCGTCGGTGCCGTCGCGGCGGGGAGGCTCGGGGATCGCTCCCTCCTCGTGTCCGGCAGCTGGGACGGCGAGGTGTGGCTGTGGGACCTCCGCGAAGAGGCCCCGGTGATGACGTTCGAAGAGCTCGACAGCGTCGTCGAGGGAGTCGCCGTGGTGTCCGTGGACGGCCGCCCGTGCGTCCTGGCCGCCGGCGGCACGACCCTGCGACTGGGCGACCTCGGCACGGGCCGGTGGGAGGATCCTCTCCCCGTGCCAGGGGGCGACATCAGCTGCATGGACGTCGCGTGGCTGAAGGGCCGCCAGGTGGCCGTGGTCGGCGCCGAGGACGGCACCGTCCACACCTGGGATCTCGAGAACCGGCGCCCGTTGGCAGAGCCCTTCACAGCCCACACCGGCGACAGCCGGCAGCGCCGCATTCCGGCCATCCGCATCATCGAACTGCACGGTCGCCCCGCCTTCGTCACATCGGGCGGCGACGGCCTCCGAGTCTGGCCCCTGGGCGGGTAGTCGACGCGAGGCGGCCCGCTGTCTCCGAGGACTCGGTAGGGTCCGCCGTGTGTCTGCATCCTCGTATCTGAGTGTTACGGCGTCGGCCTACGATGCCATGGCCGTTCCGTATGCCGAATTCGTTCGAAATGAACTCGACGATCTCCCCTTGGATCGCGCGGTACTCGCCGCGTTCGCCGACTCCGTGCGGCCCGACGACGCCGGGCTCGTCGCGGAGCTCGGATGTGGCCCGGGCCGTGTGACGGCGCACCTGCGGAACCTGGGGCTGAACATCTTTGGCGTCGATCTGTCGCCCGTGATGATCGACCTTGCCCGCGAGGCATACCCCGACCTGCGTTTCGAGGTCGGTTCGATGGACGCCCTGGACCTGGCCGACGGTGCGCTGGCCGGCATCGTGTCCTGGTATTCGCTCATCCACACCCCGCCCCGGGAAATACCGTCGTACTTCGAGGAGTTCCGCCGGGTGCTGGCCCCGGGCGGCTACCTCCTGCTCGGCTTCTTCGAGTCCGAGGGCGGCCCGGTGGAGGAGTTCGACCACAAGGTGGCGCCGGCCTATCAGTGGCCGATCGATGAGCTTGCCGGCCTGGCTCGCGCGGCGGAGTTCACCGAAGTCGGCCGGATGCTGCGCGAGCCGCGTGAGGGAGAGAGGCGCCGCAGGGGGCATCTGCTGATGCGCGGCAAGCTGTAGGTCCGGACGCAGTCGGCCGGGCGGGTCCGCGCGGAGGGCCTGCCCGGTCCGGGGCGCGGGACGGCACAAGGCCGGCCATCAGGCCGGGCGGCAGGACGCACAGACGTGGCCGTCGATCGCGGCCGCCAGACCGCGAGCCGCCACCCGCACCGCGGGATCCTCGTCACCGGTCAGCACGCCCGCCGTGCTCCTTCCGTCGAGCACGGCACGGTGAGCCGCGTGCTGGACCTCGATCTGGGCAGCGTTCGCGTGTTCGAGGATCGCCTGAAGCAGTTCGATCACCCCAGGCCGATCGGTGACGCCATCGGCCACCGCGAGATCCCACAGGAACGGAACCGCCGCGACGGTCGCGTCGAAGACCGCCAGCTCACCCAGCCACAGGCCGAGATCGCTCAGCGCCTCAGCGCTCGTCCTGGCGTCACCCCACGCCACCCGCGACAGCCGGCCCGGAACGTCTTCCGCGGATCCGTACGCATGTGTCAACTCATGCCACCGAACGCGGTGCATCCCCTTGAGGATCGTCCCCATCACACTCCCGACCCCAGCGCTGTCCGGGCCGGTCAACGTATCAGCCACCGACGACGAGCGATCCCGGTCGGCTGCCGGGGACCCGTGATGTCACATCCGGGGCGGCCCGGTCCGTCCAGAGGGCGGTAGTGCTCCACATACCGAGTTCTGGAAAGGACAGAAAAATGTTTGACGGACTGGCCGGACTGGTCATCCGGCGCCGAGTGGCGGTTCTCGTCGTCAGTCTTCTGCTCGCCGTGGCCGGGGGAGCGGCGAGTACCACCCTCTTCGGCAAATTGGCCGCCGGAGGGTTCGACGACCCGAACTCGGAGTCCGGGCGCGCTGTCAGGACGCTCTCGAGCACATTTGGCCAAGGTCAGCCCAACCTCACCGTGCTCGTCGCCGTCGACGGCAGTGTGGACGATCCCGCCGTCGAGGCCACGGCCGGCAAGCTCACCCGGGAGCTGAGCGAGGAGCCCGGAGTCGAGAACGTCACCTCCTATTGGGCGGCGGGCAAACCGCCCCGGATGAAGAGCCGAAAGGGCGACAAGGCCCTGATCACCGGCATGGTGACCGGCGATGATTCCACGGCGCAGAAGCGCGTGGCCGAGCTGGCCGATGCCTATGAGGGCGAGCGAGCCGGTCTCGACGTGACGTTCGGCGGCAATACGAAGTTCCAGGTCGAGTTTCTGGAGCAGGGGCAGAAGGACGCCCAGACCGGCGAGGCCATCGCCATCCCCCTCACCCTGGTCGTGCTGGTCTTCGTCTTCGGAAGCCTGATGGCCGCCGCCCTGCCGCTGATCGTCGCCATTGTCGCCATGGCGCTCTCCATGGGGCTGATGTGGATCCTGGCCGAGGTGACAACCATCGGGGCCCTCTCCGCGAGCATCGTGACCCTGCTGGGGCTGGGGCTCGCGATCGACTACAGCCTGCTCTTCGTCAACCGCTACCGGGAGGAGCTGGCCTCCGGGAAACAGACCGAGGAGGCGCTGCGGGCGACGATGGCGTCGGCCGGCCGGACGGTGCTCTTCTCGACGCTCACGGTCGCGGTGGCCTCCAGCACCATGGTGTGGTTCCCGCTCATGGCCGTGCGGTCCATGGGCTATGCGGGTGTGCTGACCGCGGTGGTGTCCGGCGCGGCCGCGCTGCTCGTGCTTCCCGCGGTGCTCGTCATCCTGGGTGACCGGATCGAGCGCGGCCGGGTCTTCGGCCGCAAGAAGCGCGCCGCCGGGGCCGCGGACGGTGAGGGTGCCGCCGCCTCGAACGGCTTCTGGCACCGCCTGGCGACACTGGTGATGCGGCGTCCCCTGCCGATCGCCACGATGGCCACGCTCTTTCTGCTGCTGCTCGGCGCGCCGTTCCTCGGTATCAACATCGGCATGCCGGACGAGCGCGTGATGCCGGAGTCGTCATCCGCTCGCCAGGTCGCGACCGCCGTCAAGGAGGACTTCGTCGGCAGCGGACAGAACGCGCTGGTGGTCGTCGCGCCCGAGAGCGGATCGGACGGGAAGGCCGTCGAGGGGTACGCGAAGCGGTTGTCGTCGCTGCCCGGTGTTGCCGCGGTGCGCACATCCACCGGCGGCTACGCGGAAGGAGCCCTTGTCACGCCCCCGGACGAGCGGTCACGAGGCTTCGCGGCCAAGGGCGCCGTCTACTTCTCGGTGACACCGGCGTCGGACAGCCCGGACGAGGCACGGCAGCTCGTCGGCGAGATCAGGGACACCGAGGCGCCGTTCGAGGTCCTGGTGGGCGGCATGGCGGCGACCAACAAGGACGCGTCGGCCGCCTTGATGGAGTCGCTGCCGTACGCGCTGGGCACGCTGATGCTCGCGATGCTGGTGCTGCTGTTCCTGGTCACCGGAAGTGTCCTGCTGCCCTTCCTGGCCGTGGTGCTCAGCCTGCTCAGCCTGACGGCGACGTTCGGCGCCCTGGTGTGGGTGTTCCAGGACGGCCATCTGGCCGGGCTGTTCGGCGACTTCACTACGACCGGCAACATCGCGGCGACGATCCCGGTGATCCTCTTCGGCCTCGCCTTCGGCCTGGCCATGGACTACCAGGTGTTCCTGCTGTCCCGCATGCGGGAGGAGTACGAGCTGACGGGTTCCCCGACGAAGGCCGTGACCCACGCTCTGGAGCGCACGGGGCGGATCGTGACCGCCGCCGCCGTGGCCATCTCGATCGTCTTCCTCGCGTTCACGGCGTCGGACATCTCCCTGGTGAAGGCGTACGGCGTCGGGCTGCCGCTCGCCGTCCTGATGGACGCGACACTCATCCGCGGTGTGCTGCTCCCCGCCGCGATGCGACTGGGCGGCAAGGCCACGTGGTGGGCGCCCCCGGGGCTACAGCGGCTGTACACCCGCTTCGGCCTGCGGGAGGAGGCGAACCCGCAGTCGCAGCGGAAGGAGCGCGAGCGGACGCCGACCGGCTGACCGCCGGCCGCGTGTCCGCAGGCGGTGCTGCCCCGGCCGGTCGGGGCAGCACCGGGTCACTTCGACGCGGGGAGTGCTATGCGCCGGCACCGGGCGCGGAGGCCCGCGCGGCGGTGTCCCGCCGGTCGATGGCCTCGGCCACCTGATCGATGGCCTCGCGAAGAAGGTCACCGTAGGAGTCCTGGGGGAGGTTCGGCGCATGCTCCTTGGCCGCGTCGATGTGCTCGATGGCGGCCTCGAAGGACCCGAGCCGGCGGTGGTTGTCGGCGAGGTTGAGATGCAGGGACGGGTAGAAACCGGCGATATGAAGGCCGGCGTGGTGCTCCTGGACGCGCTGCTCGGTCACGGCGTCGGCAGCGTCCAAGGCCCGAATGTCCCAGATCAGAGCCTGGGCGGGGTCTTGGTGGAGATCTGCCAGATGGTGCGCGATGGTGCAGCGGTGCAGTGGGTCGCCGGTGACACCGGTCGCGGACCACAGGTCCAGGAGTTTCCGGCGGGCGGAAGCGGTGTCGCCGGCTCGGCCTTCGGCGACGGCTTGGCCGATGGCGTCCATAGTCGGGTCGGGGGTCGGCATGTGTTCGGAATGTGGCACCCGGCGATCATTGAGCTTCAACCAACTCGAAGGTCAAGTCCGACCTGTACGGCTCGGGCGCCGCGGCCGCGGCTTCTCAGCCGGCGGTGGCCGGCGGTTCCGCGATGCCGATGAAGTTCCCGGCCACGGGCCGGATGCGGACCGACCAGCCCAGCGCCGTGAGGTCGTCCGTGAGCGTCCGGACATCGTGGAACACCTTCACGATGCGGTACTGACTGCCGTCATCGAGCCGGCGCAGCGCCGCGGGGGCGGGCTGGTTCGCGAGAACCTCCTCCTCCGCGGCAGCGGCGGGGCCGTCGTCGATGAAGATCGCTCTGCCGCCCGGCGCGAGCGCGGCGGCGACGGTGTTCCAGAAGTCGGGCAACCGCGTCGGCGGGACGTGCGAGAGCCAGAAGGCGAAGAACACCGTGTCGTAGCGCCGTGGTGGCCGCCACGTGAACAGGTCGGCCTCAAGGAACCGGACAGTGGGGGACGCGGTGCGCGCCCGGGCGAGGGCCAGCACCTCGGCCGCCGCGTCGACAGCCGTCACCGACCGCGCCCGCGCGGCGAGCCTCGGAGTCCACTGGCCCGTTCCGCAGGCCAGCTCCAGCACATCCCCGGCGATCGGGAGTTCATCGACGGCAGCCAGCAACCGCTTCAGCTCTTCGCGCTCCGCGTAGGGCCGGTCGTATTCGGCCGCGCCCGCCCTGTAGTAGGCCATTTGCTCTGCCAGGAGAGCGTCGTCATCCATATGCGGGTTCCTCTCATCCGGGTTCGGCCGGAGCCGAGCGGGCTCAGCTCGCGGCCTGGTTGCCACGGACACTGTCGGCCTTCACCTTCGGGCAAGGTCAAGTGGCTCCGCGGGCGTTCCACCCGCACCGTGCAGGGCCGCGAGGAGTGGTCACCGCTGTGGCGGCTGGGACGTGTGAGGCCCAAGTGATGGATATATGCGAGATTTACTGCCCGGATCGGGTACTTCGGTGCTTATTCTGTGCCACACTGAGTATGGCTCTCACCGCATCCCCCGTCGGTGAGAGCCATACTCTGTTCAGCCGGACTGCCGCCTACAGCGCCGAATGGGCTAGCCAGTGGTCGAACAGCCGCTCGTCCCCATCGATCGCCACGCGTTGTGGCGGCAGGCGTCGCATCAGCACCAACAGCAGGTCTTCCACCGCCCCCGTCACGGTGACGTCCGTCGACCCCGGGCCCCGTCGCCACGACACCCCCGTCGGGGTGCATGTGATCACCCACCCCTCGATCGACTCTTCGGAAGGCCGCAGCCCGATCGAGCCCGCACCCCACAACAAGGCCACCGCGGGCTTCAATGTCGCGGCCGCCGGCGAGGACAGCAGCTCCAGGTACTGGGTCACCGCGTCGGCCGCCAGGTCGGGCTCGAGGGCGTACGGCACACCGGCGGGCAACGCGGCATCGACGGCGTGCACCGAGGTGTCGTGTGTCGCCTGCCGCAGCCAGAACGACGCCGGTCCCGGCCCGACGAGCGTCCATACCGGTGTGTCAGGACCGACCGCCAGCACTGCCTCGACAAGCTCCGAAGCCCCCGCGAGCAGCCATGTCCGCCAGTCCTGCGGGGGCATCGCTTCATGCGGATCAGGGATGCCATCGGCCGAGCCGCCGCGTACGATTCCCGCCGCCCAGCGCGGTGCCTGCCCGAGGTGTCCGACGAGGACCCGAAGGCGCCACTCGGGGCACGTCGGTACGAAGGCGTCCCAGTCGGCGCCGTCCACGGCATCCGCGAACGCCGCTGTCTGTGCGAGCAGGCCCGAGGCCAGTCGGTCGATATCCGTCTGTGTCATGCGGCGTAGGGTAGGAACTCCACCCGGGTGGAGGTTCAAGTGCGCGAGGACACCCTGTCCATCGGCGAGCTCTCACAGCTGACCGGTGTGCCCGTGCGCACGATCCGCTTCTACTGCGACGAGGGCTACGTCGAGTCGGTCCGCAGCACCGGTGGGCACCGTCGCTTCCCCGCGGATGTGGTCGACCGGCTGGCGCTGCTGCGTCGGCTGCGCGCACTCGGGCTCGGGCTGACGGCGATCGACGCCGTGCTCAGCGGCCGCAGATCCGTCGCCGAAGCCGCCGCACAGGAACGCGCCGAGATCGATGTCGAGTTGGCGACGCTGGCCTGGCGCCGCGCCTCGCTCCGCGCCGTCGAGGAAGCGGCACCGGCCGAGCGGGCCGCGAGGTTGGAGCTGCTGGCCACGGTCGCCGACGGCCGGGCGGCACAGCACGTGCTCGAGGTGTTCTGGAGCCGCCTCGCCCTGCCCGCGATGCCCGAGGACGGCGCCAGCATGTTCATCTCCGTCAGCGTCCCCGAGCCACCGAACGACCCCACCCCCGAGCAGGTGGTCGCCTACGCCACGCTGGTCGCGATCGTCGACGACCACCGGCTCCGGCAACAGATCTGGGCACGCACACGTACCGGCACAGAGTTCGTCGCCTACCAGAACGCCTTGCTCGACGGGGGAATCGGCGAGGCGTGCGAACTCGCCCGCCCACTTGTGCGAGCGGGCGAGCAGCCGGGCCCCGGACCGTTGCTCGACCGGTTCGTCGAGGCGCACGCGACGAGGCAGGGCACGCCTGACAGCCCGACGTTCCGGCGCGCCCTGCTACGCGTCGCGGCGGTCGATCGAGGCCCGAGCATGCGCCGCTACTGGGAGCTCGTCGGCGACATCACGGGCGAGGACGTCACCGTCGGCGAGGCGCACTCCTGGTTGCTGGACTCGCTCGACCGCGCGGTGGCGTAGACGCCACCCCGAGGTTTCATCAATCGACCCAGACGGCTCGGCCCAGAACGGCGATGGGGCCCTCCGCGGAGCGACCGCCGGGCGGGATCACATCGATGACCGGTCCGGTGCAGGTGATGTTCTGGTAGGCGAGGGCGTATTCGTTGGTGGAGTTGTACACGTGGAACCTGTTGTCTTCCAGCGGTACCACGACACAGCCGCTGGGGTTGACGATGTGCCAGGTGCTGTTGCGGAGGTCGCCGTGGGCGGCGGAGGCCGAGGTGGCCATGGAGAGGGTGAGGACTCCTGCGGCGGCCAGAATCCCGGCAGTGGTGGTGATGCGTCGCATCATGCCTGACTCCTTCGGAGCGCTGCGGTCGGTGTGGCAGTTCCAGACCGGCTGACGGCCCTCTGGGTACCCGTGCGCACAGGAATTTCGGTGGAGCCGTACGGGAGGGGCGGGGTACGGGCTCCGGCACTTTGTGATCTCTTTACAACCGACGTCGGGGGCACCCCGTCTCTCCGTCTGGGCGCCAGGCCACCGCAACCGCCCTGGCGCACTCGCCATCGCCCCATCACGGAGAGGCCCATACCGATGGACCCGATCAGCACACCTGGTCGCCGTACAGCCGGCCCTCGCACATCCCGATCGCGCGCGTCGTCCCGGATCCGCCACGCGGCCGTGGCCCTCGGCCTGTGCGCCGCGCTCGTGGGTGCCTCAGCCGCAGCGGCCGAACCGCGCGCGGATCTGGTTCCGCCTGTCGTCACCGCGGACCAGGTCATGCCGCACCTCGACGCCCTCCAGCGGATCGCGGACCGCGACGGGGGCAACCGCGCGCACGGCACCCGGGGCTACCGCGACTCGGTCGCCTATGTGAAGGCCGCGCTGGACAAGGCGGGTTTCCGTACCACCCTGCACCGCTTCACGCACGACGGCGCCACCGGCTACAACCTCGTCGCGGACTGGCCCGGTGGCGATCCCGGGCATGTCGTGTTCGCCGGGGCGCACCTCGACAGCGTGGCGGCCGGTCCCGGCATCAACGACAACGGCTCCGGCTCCGCCGCCCTGCTCGCCACCGCCCTCGAGGTGTCCAGGGCGGGTCTCACGCCGGACCGCCGTCTGCGGTTCGCCTGGTGGGGCGCCGAGGAGGCCGGCATGGTGGGGTCCACCGCCTATGTGCGGGATCTGTCCGCCGCCGAACGCGACCGGATCGACGTCTACCTGAACGTGGACATGGCCGGCGCGAAGGACATCCGGCAGTGGCTCGTCGTCCACGACGACCCCGCGGCGGCCGCGGCGTTCGAGGGCTGGTTCGCGGCCCGGAACCTTCCTACGTTCGAGATCGGCATCGGCGGCAGCGACCATGTGTCGTTCGGCGACGCCGGCATCCCGGTGGGCGGCTTCGCCACGGGGATCGACGACTGCACTCACGACGCGTGCGACCGCGTCGCGAACGTGGACCCGCAGACCGAGACCCTCAGCACCAACGCGTTCATCAGCGCGGTCTGGCAGCTCGCCGCGCGCCGCTGACCCCCGCCCCTCCTCCCGGCCCCTCGACGACCCGCCCCCGAAGGAGCAGACCATGCCCGCCCGCTGGAAACGGCAACGCCGCACCACCACCCTGGCCACGGCTGTGGCCGCCGGCATCGTGCTCACCACGCTGCCCGCCTCCGCCGCCCCGGGCGGCCCCGGCGTCGGTGACCCGTACTACCCCGACGACGGGAACTCCGGCTACGACGTCACGCAGTACGACGTGCGCGTGAACTACGACCCGGCCCGCCCCCGCCACCTGGAGGGCGACACCACGGTGCAGGCCGTCGCGGCGCAGGACCTGGACCGGTTCCACCTCGACCTGGAAGGCTTCCAGGTCACCTCCGTCACCGTGGACGGCACACCCGCACGCGCCGTCTCCCGCGAGGGCGCGCATGAGCTCGTCATCACCCCCGCCCGGCCGCTCGCGGAAAACGCGCGCTTCTCCGTCCGCGTCCGCTACTCCGGCGAACCGGTCGGCGAGGGCTGGCACACCCTCGCCGACGGCGGCGCGAACGTGTCGGGCGAGCCGCACGCCGCCACGGCCTGGTACCCGGCCAACGACCACCCCTCGGACAAGGCGACCTTCCGGCTCACGGCCACGGTCCCCGACGGCTGGACGGTGGTCGGCAACGGGAGGCCGGGCGCCACCACCACCGGCCGGGGCACGACCACGTTCCGCTGGTACGAGGACCGGCCGATGGCCACGTTCCTCAGCACCATCGCCATCGACAAGTTCACGCTGCACACCTCGGAGCTCTCGGACGGCACCCCCGTCGTCCACGCCTACAGTCCCGGGGCCACCGCCGACCCGGAGACGGAGGACCTGCTGCCCGACGTCATCGACTTCCTGGCCTCGAAGTTCGGCCCGTACCCGTTCTCCTCGGCAGGCGCGATCGTCATCGCCGGCGACGACGGCAGCGGCCCGTTCGCCCTGGAGACGCAGAGCCGCCCGACGTACCACGGGGGGTTCTTCGACGTCTCCATGGTCCACGAGAACACCCACCAGTGGTTCGGCGACAGCGTCTCCCTCTCCGACTGGCGCGACGGCTGCCTGGCCGAGTGCTTCGCCCAGTACGCCGTCCAGCTGTGGTACGAGGAGAAGTCCGGAGACGACCTGGACACCGGCTTCTACCGCTCCATGGTGGAGGAGAGCGGGGAGGACCCCGACTTCTGGACGACGAGGCTGTACGACCCCGGTCAGGGCAGCGAACTGGCCAGTGCCCTGTACAGCAAGGGGTCCATGATGCTGCACGCCCTGCGCCGCACGGTCGGGGATCGGGCGTTCTTCGGCACCCTCAAGCGGTGGCAGCGCGACCACCGCTACAACAACGCGTCCTGGCCGCAGTTCGAGGCGCTCGTCGAGGAGGTCTCCGGCGAGGACCTCACCGGCTTCTTCGGCGCCTGGGCACACGGCACCACCACCCCGGCGAGGAAATACCTCTTCCCGGGGTCCCTCGGGTCGCTCGACCCGGACGGCGCCACGGCACGCTGAACGCATCCCGGGCGCCCTCCTCGGGAGGGGGCCCGGGGTCGGCGGGCATCCCTCGACAGGAAGGTGCCATCGGTCGTCACACCGGCAGTTTCCAAATTGCCCCTGCTCCTCAGATCGAGCCTCCGGGGGTTCGGGCCCGTCCCCCTTGAGGATGTCCGCGAAGAAGGCGTTCAGCAGCCCCGGAATGATCACGGCCAGAGCGCGGACAGGCCTCCTGATCAGCCATTGCGTGCGCGGTCGAGCTGGTAATCGAGCCGGTTGGCCGCGGCCTATCCGCTCGTACGTCACGGGACTCACCGCATTTCCCGTCCCGCGCACCTTCGGACCAGAGTGACTGAACAGGGCGATGCGCGATATCCGGGGATCATCGCGCCCTATCGGACGGTGGGCCATCCAATCCAAAGGCTTGGCGTGATTTAGGTCACTTGCCATTTGTGGTCGTTGCTGCTGTCCTTGTTACCGCTTGGAACGGATGAGATTTCAGATTTGCTGACTGACCTTCGCATCTGAATCAGCCGCCTTTCGGAGCGGCTTGGCGGGGGTTGTCCGGTTGAGCGGGGGCAAGCTGATGACGCACGTTCTGATTGATGATGATCTTTCCTTTCGGTTTGTTGAGCAGCGATTCTCGATGATTCCCGGAGTTTCGCCGTGACCGGCCCCTGGGCCCCGCTCAGTCAACAGCAGCGAGCGGTGTGGGCGGCGCAGCAGCTGAATCAGGGCAGCGACCTCTATAACGTGCCAGTGGCATTCCGTCTCAACGGGCCAATTTCCCAGGCGGCGCTGGAGGAATCCGTCCGGCAGGTGATGGAGCGCCATCCGTTGTTACGGGTGTCCATGGGGGAATCCGAGGACGGCGTCCCGCGTCAGCAGGTCTGCGGCCTTCCTGCCGAGGTGCTGAGCGTGCACGACGTGCCCACGGAGGAACTCGACGAGCGCATCGCCGAGGCGGCCCGGGCGCCCTTCGGGCCGGACGCCGAGCGCCGGCTGCGCGCTCACCTGTTCCGCACCGCGCCTTGTGAGGCCGTGCTGCTGCTGGTCTTCGACCATGTGGCGGTGGATGCCGCCTCCATCCCCCTGATCACGCAGGATCTGGCGCGTGGATACTCGGCCGGTCCGCAGGGCGCCGGTCGGCTCGGTCGGCCGACATCCACGGCGGAGTACTTCGACTACATCGCGGAACAGCAGGAGCGCTTTGCCTCCCCGGCGGGGCATCAGCAGGCGGAATTCTGGGGCAAGTATCTCGACGGGATGAACGGCATCGCCGCCCCCGTGCGCAACCCCGGCCTTTCCCAGGCGGGTTTACTCCGCACTTCCTCGGTCCCGGTCGAGCTGCCCGGCGATCTCGCGGCGGCCGGTGAACGATTAAGGGTCACCCCTTTCTCCCTTCTGCTGTCCGCTCTCTCGGTGACGCTGCAACATTTTCTGCGGTCTGAGGACGTGGCGATCGCCTATCCGGCCGTGGACTGGCGAAGAGGTGAATACGGCCAGACGGTCGGCCTGTTCACCGATATGCTCCTCTTCCGTTGCCTCCCTCAGGAGGAACTGAGCCTACAGAGATATGTGCGGGCGGTTCAGGATTCACTTTTCGAGTGTTTCGATCATCAGGAAGCCCCCTTGGGCCAGTTATGGGCGTGCATGCGTACGCTCCAGGCCAGGGGAGGCCATTCGGGTATACCCGTGATGCTGTCCCTGAACGATGCGCCCGAGTCGGAACTTCGACTTCCGGACATCGAGGTCGAGCGAATCCCGCTGGCTCCCCGTGACGGCAAGGCGGATCTCCTGCTCTCCGTCAACATGATCGGCTCCGAGATCAGCGGTCGGCTCGACTTCAAGACCCAGCTCTATGACACCGACACGGCACGGCGTATGGCCCGGGCCTTTCATGAGGTGCTCACGCGAATTCTCGCTGGATGGGACGGTCCCGTCCGCGCCGTAGAGCTGGCCCCGGAGGAGGACCGTTCCCAGGTGCTCGACACCTGGAATGCCCGTATCACATCGGAGCCCGACCAGTTGGTTCCCGCGATGTTCGCGCGGCAGGTGAAGCGATCCCCCCAGACGATCGCCCTGATCGAGCAGGGACGCGAGATCACCTACCGGGAACTGGACGAGACCAGCCGGAACCTCGCCGCTCGCATCGCCCGCCTCGGGCTGCGCCCGGGCAGTCCGGTGGCGCTGTGTCTGCCCAGGTCGGCCCGGTTCGTCGCCGCGGCGCTGGCCGTGATGCGCTGTGGCCTCGCCTTTCTGCCCGTGGACCTGGAGCAGCCCGCGCGCCGACGCGCGTTCGTGGTCTCCGAGGCGGGAGCCGCCGCGGCAGTGGTCCAAGGAGCCACAGGGGACCACGGGCTACCGGGGACCCTCCCATTGGTCGACACCGCCACCGACACCGACGCCGAGTCGGTCGGTCCCGGACTCGCGTTCGACGACGTCCCCGTCTCGGGCGGGGATCCGGCCTACCTCATCACCACCTCGGGCAGCACGGGTCTGCCCAAGGCCGTGGCGGTTCCGCACCGGGCCCTCGCGAACAACCTGAACTGGAAACGCCGCGACTTCGGCTTCCATGGCCAGGACCGTTTCTACTTCAAGACGCCACCCGTCTTCGACGCCTCCCTGTGGGAGTACCTGGCTCCGCTCACCGTGGGGGCGCTCGCCGTGGTCGCACCGCCTTCCGCGCACCGCGACCCGGCGTACCTGCTGCGGGAGATGCGTCAACACGCGGTGTCCGTGGTGCAGTTCGTCCCCACGCTGCTCAAGGCCGTGCTGGCGGAGGACGGGCTGGGCGAGTGCGCCGCCCTGCGCCGGGTGTTCTCCGGTGGCGAGCAGCTGGAGCAATGGGTGGTCGACGCCGTCCACCGCGCGTGCGGCGCCCGGACGGTCAATCTTTACGGCCCCACCGAAGCGGGCATCGAGGCCACCTTCCACGAGGCTTCCCCGGCCACAGACATGGTCACGGGCACAGTACCCATCGGCCGCCCGATCCCGGGCGCCCAGGCGTATGTGCTCGGACCGGGCGGCCAGGTACTGCCGCCGGGCTTCGCGGGGGAGCTCTACCTGGGCGGACTGCCGCTCGCCCTCGGGTACGCCAACCGGGACCAGCTCACCCGCGAGCGCTTCATCCCGCATCCGTTCGTCGACGGCGCGGGCGCGCGGCTGTACCGGACCGGGGACCTGGCCCGGTTCCGTGAGGACGGCGTCCTGGAATTCCTCGGCCGTGAGGACGCCCAGGTGAAGGTGCGGGGTCTGCGCGTCGAACTGGACGGTGTCCGCAGCCTCGTCCTCCAGCACCCCGGCGTGAACGACGCGGTGGTCACCATCAGCGCCGAGCGCGACGACTCGCTGCTCGTCCACTTCGTGTCATCGGGGGACATCGGCTCGGACGAGCTGCGCGCTCACCTCGCCGACCGCCTCCCCGCCGAGCTCATGCCCACCCACCTCCTCCGCCTGGCGGAACTGCCCGTGACCGCCACCGGCAAAGTGGACACCCGAGCCCTGCCCCGGCCCCAGGAAGGACAGGACGTCTCGGCACACGCCACCCCGCGCACCGCGCTGGAACAGCGGCTCGCCGGGCTGTGGGCCGAGGTGCTCGGAGTGGGCGGTGAACGGGTGCCGCGCGACGCCAGCCTGTTCGAGCTGGGCGGCACCTCGCTCACCCTGATCCGCCTTCACCGCCTCCTCCGGCAGCGGATCTCGGCCGACATCCCCATCACGGACCTGTTCAAGTACCCGACCGTGGCGGCCGTCGCTCGCTCGCTGAGCCGCCGCTCCGAGGACGACAAGGGACGCGTATGACGGTTCAGCAGGAAGATCAGTCCATCGCCGTGATCGGTATGGCCTGCCGTTTCCCCGGAGCCGACGACACGGAACGCTACTGGGCCCGCCTGGTCGGAGCCGAGACCTCCGTGGTCAGGCTCACCGACGGGCAACTGCGGGCCAGGGGCGTACCCGAGGACACGCTCTCGAACCCGCGCTATGTGCCCGTCGCCGGGCTCCTCGACGGGATCGACCTCTTCGACGCCGAGTACTTCGGCATCGCCCCCGCTGAAGCGGCCGCGATGGATCCGCAACACCGGCTGTTCCTCCAGGAGTCCGTACACGCGCTGGAACACGCGGGCCTTGCCGGATACGGACCGGACCGGCGCGTCGGAGTCTTCTGCGGGGCCGGCGAAAACCGTTACGCGGCCCTCCTCCCGAGCCCGGAAAGCGGCGCGAGGACGCACCGCAGCATGTCGGACACTCCCGCCGCGCTGCCGCTGCGCGTGTCCTACCACCTGGACCTGCGCGGTCCCAGCGTGTACGTCAACAGTCTGTGCTCCACGGCGCTGACCGCGGTCCACCTGGCCAGGCGCAGCCTGCTGGCCGGAGAGTGCGACATCGCCCTGGCCGGGGCCGTGTCGCTCCAGCTCCCCCAGCAGCACGGCTACCAGGCCGTCGACGGGAGCGCGATGTCACCGGACGGGGAGCTGCGCCCCTTCGACCGGTCGGCCACGGGCACCGTGCCCGGCAGCGGCGTCGGCGTCGTCGTCCTCAAAGGCCTGGCACAGGCCCTCCGCGACGGCGACACCGTGCACGCCGTCCTGCGCGGATCCGCGCTCAACAACGACGGCGCGGAGCGGCAGAGCTTCGCCGCGCCCAGCGTGCGGGGACAGCGGGACGTGGTCCTCGCGGCGCTGGCCGACGCCGGGATCGACCCCGCGACCGTGGGCTATGTGGAGGCCCACGGCACCGGTACGCCGCTGGGCGACCCGATCGAGCTGGCCGCGCTCCGGGAGGCACGCGAACACCTCGGCGTCACCGCCCCCTGCGCCGTGGGCGCGGTGAAGTCCTCGGTGGGACACCTGGACACCGCGGCCGGCATGGCCGGGATCATCAAAGCCGTGCTGGCCGTCCGCGAGGGCGTGGTGCCCGCCACCGTGGGGCACGGCGAGCTGAACCCCGACATCCAGCTGGACGGCAGCGGCCTCTACATCAGCACCCGCACACACCCGTGGCCCCTGACCTCCCACCCCCGGCGCGCGGCGGTCACCGCCCTGGGCATGGGCGGCAGCAATGCCCACATCGTGCTTGAGCAGCCACCGGCCACTGCGTCCACGCCACGGCACACCGGGCACGACTCCGGCGCCGAGCCGTGGACGCCGCAGATCTTCCCCCTGTCGGCCCACACGCCCGCATCCTTCGACCGCCTCCGTGAACAGCTCGCGCAGGCCGTCACGGCGGCGCCGCACCCGCCGTCGCATGCCGACGTGGCCCTGACGCTTCAGCGGTCCCGGAACCACCGGCGGCTGCGCCGGGCCTGGGTGGCCCCGACCCTGGGAGCACTGGACTCGGCCCTGCGCGAGGACTCCGCGCCACTGCCGCGCGGGCCCGTGGTCCTGGGGATCGGCTTCCGGGACAAGGCCCCGCAGACCGCGGGTGCGTCGCCCGCCGCCCTGCTTCCGCGGTTGCGCGCCGCCCGGGAACGCCCGGGCCCCGGCGCGCTCGAGGAGCGGGCGGCATGGACCGGGGAGGAGTTCCGCACCGCTTGCGGCGCGCTCGAGTCCCTGGCCGCCCTGGGGGCCGTGCCCGATGCGCTGGCGGCGCTGGACGCCGGCGAGTACGCGGCGTTCGCCGCCGCCGGGGCGCTGCCCTGGGAGGTGGCGCTGCGCTGCGCGCTGTACCACGCACAGGCCGTGGAGGCGGCGCTGGACGGCGGGGATCTCGACGCCTGCGAGGAACTGCTGGGAGAGATCCAGGCGGAACTCGCCGCGGTGCGGATGTCGCCGCCCGCGTACGAACTGCGCTCCCTGACCCTCGGCAGTACGCTGCCGGCCGGCGCGGCGCCGCCCCCCGGCCACCTCCTGGAGGTGACCCGCTCCGCGGTCATGGGACCGGCCGAGGCCGGGCTCCCCGCGGGCGTCCCGAACGTCGCCGACGCGGTCGCCACCTGGGAGGACTGGCTGACACTGGTCGCCCACTGCTGGGAGCGGGGCTGCGAGGTGTCCTGGGAACTCCTGCCCGGCCCCGAGACGGCTCGCCGCACCTCCCTGCCGCTGTACCCCTTCGACGCGGTACGCCACTGGGGCGTCGCCGCGGCGCCGGCCCCTGTCCCCGAAAGCCCCCCTCCGTCGGCCGTCCCCGAAAGCCCCGCGCCGTCGGCCGCCCCGACCGGCGACACCATGACCGAACTCGCCGCCATGTGGCGGGCCGTTCTGGGCGTACCCGAGGTCCGGCCCGACGACAGCTTCTTCGCCCTGGGCGGCCACTCGCTGGTGGCCTCGCAGGTCATGGTGAGGATCCGGGAGCGCTTCGACGTCAGAGTGTCCCTCGGCGACCTGCTGGAGGCCGAGACCCTGGCCGGGATGGCCGAGCTCGTGGACGAGGGACTCACCTCCATGCGTGTCTACGCGGCCCTCACCTCGACCGCCGACGACCGGATGGGAACCGTTGAGCTGTGAACGTCACGAGCCTGCTCGAAAGGTTGCTGCTGAAGGGCATCCGGATCACCGCCAACGGCGACCGGCTGGCCGTCTCCGCTCCCCAGGGCGTCCTGAGCGACGAACTGAAGAAGACCATCAGGGCCAACCGGGACGACATCCTTCAATTCCTGCGCGAATCCCAGGAGGAGGCCGCCCGCCGCGAGGTGCGCATCGAGCGCGTGGACCGCGGCGCCCCCATTCCGGCCTCCTACGCCCAGCAGCGGCTGTGGCTGATCGAGCAGACGGCCACCGACCTCCCCGTCTACAACATGTACTTCGCCCTCGAGCTGCGCGGCGACCTGGACATCGCGGCCCTGCGAGGCGCCGCCCAGGACCTCGTGGACCGCCATGAGATTCTGCGCACCGCGCTCGCGGAGACCGGCTCGGAGCTTGTGCAGCGGATCCAGGACCGGTGTCCTGTCGTCTTCGCGGAACACGAGGCGGGCCCGGACACGCGTGACGACGTGATGTTCTCGATCGTCTCCACCCGCTTCGAGCTCTCCTCGGCCCCGCTGATCCGCTTCGACCTGGTGCGCACCGACGACTCGTGCCGGACCTTCGTCGTCACTCAGCACCACGTCATCTCCGACGGATGGTCGACCGGAATCCTCAAGAAGGAGATCTCCGAGCTGTACACGGCGAGGGTGGAAGGCCGCCGTCCCCAGCTGCCCGAACTCTCCGTCCAGTACGCCGACTACGCCGTCTGGGAACGCGAGTGGCTCGAAGGCGAACTGGCCGAACGGCAGCGCGACCACTGGCGCAACGCCCTGGCGGATCTGCCGCCGCTGCTCGAACTCGTCCCGTCCCGCCGGCGCGAGACGATCCAGAGCTACCGTGGCTCGGCACTGACCTTCCGGTACGACACCGACCTGCTGGAGCACGCCCGCCGGCTGTGCTCCGCAACCGGAAACACCCTCTACGCCGTCCTGATCTCGGCATACACCCTGCTGCTGTCGCGGATGACCCGTGAGGACGACATCGCGGTCGGAAGCCCGCTGGCGAACCGGCCCTACCCCGCGCTGGAGCAGACCCCCGGACTCTTCTTCAACTCCATCACCGTCCGCACCCGGGTCGACGAGCGACAGACGGTCCGTGACTTCCTCGCGGCGGTACGGCGCACCACATTCGAGGCGTTCGCGAACCAGGACCTTCCCTTCGACCAGGTCGTGCGGGCCGTGGCGCCCGAGCGCAGCAGCTCCCACTCACCGGTGTTCCAGAACATCTTCATTCTCCAGACGTATCCGGGGGAGCGGTTCGCACTGCCCGGCGTCGAGGCCGCGCCGGCGCCGACGCCCTTCTATTCCGCTCAGTACGACCTGATGTTCAAGCTCCGCGAGGACGAGGACGGGCTCCAGGGACTGATCGTCCACAACGACGCCCTGCTGGACGGGGACGACGCGCGGCGCATCGCCGACAGTTTCCGGCGGCTCGTGGAGAGCATGTGCGCCATGCCCGACGCGCCGCTCGCCGAACTCTCCCTCATGGACCCGCAGAGCGCGGCGCTGATCGAGCGGTGGAACACGCGGACGCGGCGCCCCGTCCCGCCCGAGCCGGTGCACGAGCTGATCCGCCACCGTCTCGCCGAGAACCCGGAGACACCGGCCCTGACCTTCCGCGGGCAGAGCCTGACCCGCGGCGAGCTGGCCCGCGAAGCCGACGCGGTGACGGCGGGACTCCAGGCCGCCGGGCTGCGCCCGGGGCAGCGGATCGGTGTCATGGTGCCGCGCTCGGCCGAGCTGGTGGCCGTGCTGCTCGGAATCATGTCCGCCGGAATGGTCTACGTACCCCTGGACGGCGCGGCCCCGCGGGCCCGCACCGACGCGATGCTCGAGTCGGCGGACTGCTCCGCGCTCGTCCTGGGGGCCGAATACGCCCACAGGTGCCCGGACTTCGCCGGGCCGCGCCTGTCCGCGCGGGACCTGGCGCACACCACCGCGAACGCCGAGCGGCCGACCGCCACGGAGGAGTCGGCGTACCTCATCTTCACCTCGGGGTCGACGGGCCGGCCCAAGGGGGTCGAGGTCACCCACCGCAATCTGGCCAACCTCTTCGTGGCGCTGGACGAGGCGGTCCGGCTGCCGTCGGACCCGGTCTGGCTGTCCGTCACGGCCGTCACCTTCGACATCGCCGTCGTCGAACTGCTCTGGACCCTGGCGCGAGGCGCCCGCGTCGTGCTCGCGGAGACCTCCGAGAGCCTGCGGCTGATGACGCCGGCCGACGGACGGTCCGACCCCCTCACCGTGCCGGAACTCATCCTGGCCGAAGGCGTGACGGCGCTCCAGGCCACCCCGACCATGCTGCGGGGCGTCCTCGCGCTGCCCGACGCCGAAAGAGCGCTGCGCCGTCTGGAGCTCCTGATGGTCGGCGGCGAAGCCCTCGACAGCACACTCGCCAGGAGGCTCAAGGACCTGGGCATCCCCTGTGTGCTGAACATGTACGGGCCCACCGAGACGACCGTGTGGTCCACCTGCTGGGAGGTCCCCGCCGTCCCGCCCGACCGGATCCTCGTCGGCAAGCCGCTCGCCAACACCGCGGCCCATGTGGTCGACGCCCGGCTCAACCCCGTTCCGGTCGGGATGTACGGGGAGCTCGTGCTGACCGGCGCGGGCGTGGCCAGCGGATACGCCGGGAGCCGGGACCTCACCGACGAGCGGTTCCCCGCCCTCCCCGCCCTGGGCGACCAGGGGCGGGCGTACCGGACGGGCGATGTCGCCCGCTGGCTGCCGAGCGGGGACCTCGAACTCCTCGGCCGCATCGACAACCAGGTGAAGGTCAACGGATACCGGATCGAGCTGGAGGAGATCGAGCGGGCCCTCAACTCGCTCCAGGGCGTGGCCGATTCGGCCGTGGTCGTCCAGCGCGAGGGAGCGCGCGCCGCGCTCGTGGCCCACTGCGTGCCGCGGCCCGGGGCCGTGCTCGACGAGGCCGCCCTGCGGACCGCGCTCGCGGACCTGCTGCCCGACCAGATGCTGCCGGCCGCCATGGTGAGCGCCACCGCCCTGCCGACGACGTCGAGCGGCAAGACCGACCGCAGAGCCCTGCCGCCCGTGCCTCTCGGCGACACCGAGCGCGCCGTGACGGAGCCCGCGAACGACATGGAGAAGCGGCTGCTGGAGGTCTGGCGCGAGGTGCTCGGCAGCGATGCGGTGGGCCCCGCCGACGACTTCTTCCGGTCCGGCGGCACCTCGATCCTGGTGGCCCACCTGCTGACCAAGGTACGGACGCGGGTGCACGCCGACGCCCGGATCGTGGATCTCTTCCGCTACCCCAGCGTCCAGGCCTACGCGGCCCACCTGGGCGGCCGGGCGGATTCCGCCGCGCCCTCCGGCCACCACAGGACCGCCGAAACGCAGGCCCGGCACGCCGCACGGCTACAGCGCAGGCAGCAGGTGTCCCGCAAACAGCGGCTGCGGGCCGCGGAGGGCGCGGCCGACAGCGACTGATGCCCGCCCCGCCGCCCCTGTTCCGAGGACCGACCGGACCGAGCGGAGTTCGCACCATGACCGCCGAACTGCCCGAGACCGCCGACATGCCCGAAGACGCCCATCCGGCCGTCGCCGTGACCGGAATGGCGTGCCGCTTCCCCGGCGCCGACTCGCCGGCCGAGTTCTGGGAGCTGCTGCGCGACGGGGTCGACCCCCATGAGGACGTCCCGGACGAGGAACTGCGCCGGGCCGGGCTGCTGGACCGGGCGCTGCGGGACCCGGCCTACGTCGCCGCCCGCAAACGCTTCGCCGACGTGTCCCTCTTCGACGCGGAGTACTTCGGCATGACCCCCGCGGAGGCCGCCGTCACCGACCCGCAGCAGCGCTTTCTGCTGGAGGCGGCGGTCCACGCCCTCGAGGACGCGGGGCTCGGACGGGCGGGACGGGCCGGAAGGACCGGCGTCTACATCGGCCTGAACCACTCGGACTACCTGTTGCGCAATGTGCTCGACCACCCCGAGGTGGTGGAGACCCTCGGCTGGCACCGGGTGCTGATGGGCAACGACCGGGGCCACACCGCGACCAGCCTGTCCTACCGCCTCGGCCTCACCGGGCCCAGCGTGGCGGTGGACTGCGCCTGCTCGTCCAGCCTGGCCGCGGTGCACCAGGCGTGCCGGGCCCTGCTGGACTACGAGACGGACGCGGCCATCGCGGGCGGAGCCGGCATCAAACCGGCGGACCTCGGCTATCCCTACACCGAGGGCGGCATCGGATCCCCCGACGGCCGCTGCCGGCCCTTCTCCGCCGACGCCCAGGGCACCGCCTTCGCCAGCGGCGTCGGCCTGGTCGTGCTGCGAAGGCTGGAGGACGCACTGGCCGACGGCGACCGGATCCTGGCGGTCGTCCGGGCCAGCGACATGAACAACGACGGCGATCGCAAGAGCGGCTACACCGCCCCCAGCCCCACGGGCCAGGCCGAGCTGATCGCCTCGGTGCACCAACTGGCGGGTGTCACCGCCGACCGGATCTCCTATGTGGAGGCCCATGGCACGGCCACCGCGCTGGGCGACCCGATCGAGGTGAGCGCCCTCACCGAGGCCTTCCGCGAGACGACCGACGCCACCGGCTTCTGCGCCATCGGATCGGTGAAGAGCAACATCGGGCACCTCGACTCGGCATCCGGCATCGCCGGACTGATCAAGGTGATCCTGGCGCTCCGGCACCGCACCCTGCCGCCGACCCTCGGCTGCGAACGGACCAACCCCCACATCGACTTCGACAACTCACCGTTCCGGGTGAACACCGCCTTGCGGCCGTGGACGGCACCGGGACGGCTGCTCGCCGGGGTGAGCTCCTTCGGCGTCGGCGGCACCAATGTGCACGTACTCGTGGAAGAGGCTCCGCCACAACCCGGGCCCTCGCCCCGCGAGCCCGCCGGGAGCGAGAAGCCCGCCGAGAGCGAGCCCACTCTCACCCCGCTGCCGTTCACCGCGAGGACCCCGGCGGCCCTGGACGCCGTCGAGGCACTGCTGCGCACCCGACTGGCCACGATGGAACCGCGGGACGTGCCCGGAGCGGCGGGCACGCTGCTCGCCGGGCGCCGGGCCCACCCGCTCCGGCGGGCCCTGCTGTGGCACCCGGACCGCGAGCCCGTGACGCTCCACGGCACAGCCGGGGGAGAGGACGTGACGGACCGGCCGGTGGCCTTCGCGCTCCACCACCGCGAGCCGGACCACGAGACGTACCGGTCGCTGCTGCACCATCAGCCGGCCTTCCGCCGCACGGCCGAGCGGCTGGCGGACGCCCTCCCGCCGCACCACTCCGCCCTGATGGTCGCGCTCGGCTGCGCCGCCGTCTGGGCCGGGCACGGCATCCGCCCCGCGGCGGTCGTCGCCGACCGGGAGAGCCGGGCGGCCGCGGCCGTACTGAGCGGAGTGCTCGACGAGCAGGACGTCGCCAAGGTGCTGGGAGCCCTGGCCGAGGGGCAGCGCCTGGAACGGGCCCTGCTCGAGGTGCGCGCCCGCCCGGCCCGCGTCCCCTGGTACGACGCCGACGGCTCGGAGCTGTGCCCGGCGGGCCGGCGCCCGGATCTGGCGGACGTGTTCAGCGGCGCCCCGGCGGCGCCCGGAAGACGCACCCTGCCGCCGCGCGTGGCCGCGGTGGTGGCCCTGGCTCCGACCCCGGTTCCGGCCCGGGACCGCTCCGTACCCGGGGTCTTCGAGGGCGCCTGCCTCGTGGCCGCCGCCGAGGACACCCGGCCCGGCGATGAGGCCCTGCGCGCCGCCCTCGCCCAGGCCTGGGCCATGGGACTGCGGATCGACGAGGCATGCGTCACCCCTCCCGGCCCCCGACACCACGTCGACCTGCCCCCCTACCCGTTCGACCGGCAGCGGCACTGGCTCGACCCGGTGCGGGACCGCGACGAGCCGCGGGTGCCCGCGCCGGCCGAGGCCCAGGCGGCCGGATCCGCCCCGGACATCGAGGAAACGGCCCGCCGGATCTTCGCCCAGGCCCTCGGCGTCCCCGAAATCTCACCCGAGGACAACCTGTTCACCCTGGGCGGGGACTCGCTCCTGGCCACCCGGATCATCAGCCTGGCGAGGGGGCAGTGGTCGCAGGCCGTGCCGCTCGGCTCATTTCTGCGGGACCCGTCGCCCGGCAACCTGGCCCGGCTCGTACGCGCGGCCGCCCCCGCGCCCCCCACGGCCCCCGCCCCGGCCGACACCGGCGCCCCCGACGGGTCCGGTGGCCGGGTGCTGCCCGCGACACCCCTCCAGGAGCGCTTCCTCTTCCTCAGCGAGATCGAGGGCGCCGCCGAGGCGTACAACGTCCCGGTGCTCGCCGACCTGTCCGGACCGCTGGACGTGGCGGCGCTGCGCGCCGCGCTCGCCGATGTGGTGGCGCGCCACGAGAGCCTGCGGGTGGTCTTCCGGATGTCCGAGGACGGGCCGGAGCAGGTGATCCTTCCCGATGCGCCCGTCGATGTGCCCCTGGTCGACGTCCCCGACGAGGCCACCCTGCGGCGCGAGATCGCCGAGCTCCTCGACCGCCGCATCCCCCTGGACCGCGCACCCGTCCTCGCCGCGCGGATCTTCCGGACGGCGCCGGACCGGCATGTGCTCGCCCTCGCGGTCCACCACATCGGCGCGGACGCCCGGTCCACCGGCATCCTGCTCCGCGACCTCTACGTCGGTTACGAGCGGCGCACCGGCGGCGCGGCCCGCACACTGCCACCCGTCGACGGCCTGCTCGCGGCGCACGTCCGGGCCGAGGCCGACTGGCTGCGCTCACCCGAAGCCGACCGCCAACTGCGTTTCTGGCAGCAGCAGTTGGCGGACCTGCCGGAACGGCTGGAGCTGCCGGGCGACCGGCCGCATGGTGCCAGGCGCGGCTACGCGGGCGGCAAGCTGGACTTCACCGTGCTGGCCGACCTCGCCCGGCGCGTCCGGCGGCTCGCCGAAGCCGAGCGCACGACTCCGTTCGCGGTCGTGCTCAGCGCCTTCCTGCTGCTGCTCGGCAAGGTCGGCAACCGCGGCGACTTCGTGGTGGGCACTCCGGTGTCGGGCCGTCACCGGCCCGGGACCGAGGATCTGATCGCCAACCTGGTCAACACCCTCCCGCTGCGCGCGCGGATCGACACCGACGGGGACTTCCGCGCCCTGCTGCGCGAAACCTCCGGGCGCGTCATGGCGGCCCTCGACCACCAGGACCTGCCCTTCGAAGTGCTCGCCCGTGAACTCACCCCAGGAGGCCGACTCGACACCGCCCCCGTCTTCCAGGTGCTGTTCAACATGCTCAGCCTCGACGCAGGCGTGCCGCCGGGGCCGCCGGGCCTCCGGACGGGCCCGCTGCCCTTCGACCGTGCCACCAGCCCGTACGAGCTGTCGCTCGACTGGTGGTTCGACCGGGACGGCGCCATCGCGGGCCGCTTCGTCTACGACACCCTCAGGTTCGAGCAGGCCACGATCGCCGGCTGGCAGGAGACCTTCGTGCACCTGCTCGACACCGTGACCCGGGCTCCGGACGCCACCCTGGCGAGCGTGGCGGCGGAACCCGAGGCGGTGGCCGAGCGCACCCGGCACGCGCTGACCGGGCCCGTCGTCGCCGTCCCGGAGCGCGCCGTGCACGCGGTCTTCGCACGGTGGGCGGCCCGCGAGCCCGAACGGCTCGCGGTGACCGACGGACGGCTTTCGCTGACGTACGGCCGACTGGCAGGCCTCTCGGCCGGGCTCGCCGAACTGCTCGGCTCGCACGGCGTGAAACCCGGGGACACCGTCGGCATCGCGATGGAGCGCGGTGTTCCCGTCGTGGCCGCCGTGCTCGGTGTGCTGCGCGCGGGGGCGACACCCGTCCCGTTCGACCTCACCCACCCGCGACGCCGGCTCGCGACGATGGCACAGGACTGCGGTGCCGCGGTCGTGCTGTGCGCGCGCAAGGAGGACGCGGACTTCGCCACCGACGCGCAGGCGGTGGCGATCGATGTCGCCACGCTCCCGGCCCGGGACGCGGCCGCGGCGGGCGACGAGGTGGACCTGGACACGGCCGCGTACCTGACCTACACCAGCGGCACCACGGGCGTACCGAAGGGCATCGAGTTTCCGCATCGGGCACTCGCCAACCTCATCCACTGGGAAACGGCGGGCTACACCACCGGCCGTCGCTGGCTTCAACTCGCGTCGTTCGGGTTCGACGCCTCCTTCCACGAGACGTTCGCCGCACTGTGCTCGGGCGGATCGCTGCATATCGCGGACGAGGAGACCAAGCACGATCACGACGCGCTGGCCGCGTTCATCGCGGACCAGCGGGTGGCGAAGACGATCCTTCCGGTCTCCCTCCTGCACGCGCTCGCGGCCCGGTTCGAACACGACGCCTCCGCCTTCCCGTCACTCCGGGAGATCGCCTCCACCGGCGAGCAACTACGGCTGAGCGCGGCACTCGTGTCGTTCCTCGAAGCGCTCGGCGACTGCCGGCTGCTCAACAACTACGGCCCCGCCGAGACCCATGTCGTGACGTCTTACCGGTTCTCCGGGCCACCGGACACCTGGCCGCAGCACGCCCCCATCGGCGTGCCCATCCAGAACGTCACGCTGCGCGTTCTCGGCGCGGACGGGCAGGACCTGCCGCGGGGGTCGGTGGGCGAGCTGGCCATCGGCGGCGTGTGCGTGGCCACGGGCTACCTGGGCAAGCCCGAGCTGACCGGCGAGAGGTTCCTCGAGGCGGACGGCGGCGGCCGCGTCTACCGCAGCGGCGACCGTGCGCGCCTGCTGCGATCCGGCGATGTCGCGTTCCTCGGCCGGGGAGATCAGCAGGTCAAGATCCGCGGCTTCCGGGTGGAGCTCGGGGAACTGGAGGTCGTACTCCGCAAGGACCCGCGGATCCGCGATGTCGCCCTGATCGTGAACGGGCCCGAGGGCGACCGGCGGATCGACGCCTATCTGGTCGCCGCAGCGGACAGCGCGCAGGTGGTCGAACAGACCCGGATCCGGCTGCGCGAGGAACTGCCGGCGGCCATGGTGCCGTCCTCGTTCACCCTCGTGGACCGCCTGCCGGTGAACGTCAACGGCAAGGTGGAGCCGACGAGACTGCCCGCGCCAGGGGGCGGCGTCGGCGAGCGCGTCGAGGTCCTGGACGGGGTCCTGGCCGGCGACGAGGTCCTGGCCGGGGTCCTGGCCCTGTTCCGGCGTGTCCTGGACCGCCCGGACCTCGGGCCGGAGGAGGACTTCTTCGACGCGGGCGGGCACTCGCTGCTCGCGACCCGGCTGATCCATGCCGTGCGGGACCGCTTCGGCGTCCGTCTGACCGTCCCCGAGTTCTACCGCCGCGGCACGGCGTGGGCCGTGACCGAGGTGGTGGCGCGGCGCGGCGGCGCGGCCGACGCGGACACCGAGGAAGAACTGCCGCCCGCGCCCACCGCCCCCGCCCCGCTGCCGCCCGGCCTGCGGAGGCCGGCCGGGTCACCATCGGCCGCCACGCAGAAGACGTTCGTGTTCGACACCGGACAGCGGCTGGACACCGCACGCCTGCGGGCCGCCGTCGGCGCGGTGCTCGACCTCCACCCCGCGCTGCGGCTGCGGGTCGGGGGCGATGGCCTGGCCACGGTCGGAAAGCCGGATCCGGCCGCCGAGACCGTGTACAGCCTGGTGTGCCCGGATACGGTCACGGCGCAGGACGCCCCGGCGTGGCTGTACGACAGGGCGCAGGCCGTCGCCATCGACCCGCGCCGTGATCCGCTGCTGCGCGTCGCGGTGGCGGATGTGCCCGGGCGGCACACGCTGCTCTCCCTCACCGTGCACCTCCTGGCGCTCGACGGGCGCGGGCTGCTGCGGCTGTGTCAGGCCCTCGTCGAGGCGTACCGGGACCCCGGGGCCCGGCGGCGGCCGGACGACGGGTTCCTGAGATACCTCGCGTGGCGGAGCACGCTGACCGGCGGTGAGCGCGCGGCCGAGGCGGCGGCCCTGTGGCGGCGGCTGCTGCCGTCGACTGCGGCGGGCGGCACCGTGCGGCCGCCGACGCCCGACGGCCCGGTCCGCCGTCAGAGCTGGGTCCCGGGGGAGGCATTGCACCAGGTGCTCCGCGCCCGGTGTACGGAACACCGGGTCACCCCCTTCGTCCTGCATCTCACCGCCTTCGCCGCGGCCTTGTCATGGGCCCAGGGCAGCGAGCGCGTGTGCCCGGCGGTGCCGCTGGACGGACGGCCCGGCCCTTCGCTGGACACCTCGGTCGGCGGCTTCGCCAATGTCGTGCCCCTGCCGCTGAACGTGCGGGCCACGCAGCCACTGATCCGGACACTGGACGCCGTGCGCGAGGTGTTCGACCAGGTGCACAGCGTGCGCACCCTGCCGTACGCCGATCTGGCCGCGGACGATCCGGGCCTCACCGGCTTCGACGACCTGCCCGTGGTGTTCAACTACGCCAGGGACGACGAGGAGACCATCCGCCTGGAGGGACACCCCCTGCGGGCGGTGGGCCCCGATCCGCTCATGCTCGGCCAACGGCTGCACTTCACCGTCGTGGACTCCTCCGCCGCGTTCCGGGCCCTGGTCAAGTACCGGCACGGCACGGCCGAGCCGGACGACTCCCGACTGCTGGGCCTCTACCGCCATGCCCTGTACGCACTCGCCTTCGAGCCCGACGCGACCCCCGCGGTACTCGGCGGGATGGCACAGACGCCGGTCGCGGAATCCGACAGCGTCATGGAGCGGATATGAGATTCAGCCTCTTCTTCTTCGCCAACGGCGACGACGCCGCCGAGCAGTACCGGCTGCTGCTGGAAGCGGCCAGATTCGCCGACGCCGAGGGCTTCTCGGCGGTGTGGACCCCCGAGCGGCACTTTCACGACTTCGGGGCCCCCTTCCCCAACCCCGCCGTGACCGGCGCGGCGGTCGCGGCCGTCACCTCCCGCGTGGGCGTCCGGGCGGGGAGCGTGGTGCTCCCGCTGCACGACACCCTGCGCGTCGCCGAGGAATGGGCCGTCGTGGACCAGATCTCCGGCGGCCGGGCCGGCGTCGCGATCGCCTCGGGGTGGAACCCTCAGGACTTCGTCCTCGCCCCCGACAACTTCGCCGACAACAAGCGCGCCATGCGGGAAGGACTGGCGGAACTGCGGGCCCTGTGGGCCGGGGAGGCGGTGGAGCGCCAGGGGCCGCAGGGGCGGGCGCGACAGGTCCGCACCCATCCCGGGCCGCGCCAGGCGGACATCCCGCTGTGGATCACCGCGGCGGGCTCCGAGGAGACCTTCACCTGGGCGGGCAGCCAGGGCTGCGGCGTGCTGACCCATCTGCTCGGCCAGTCCTGGGAGCGCCTGGAGGACAACCTCGTCGCGTACAGCGAGGCGCTGGAGGCCGCGGGACACGGCATCGCACGGGAGAGGGTCAGCGTCATGCTGCACACCCTCGTCGCCGCTGACCAGCAGGGAGCGCTGGCCACCGCGCGGGGACCGCTGACCGAGTACATGCGGTCCTCCATGAGCCTGTTCGGGCTCAAGTCGCCCGAAAGCGCGCCGGGGGAGGTGGCGCCGGAGGCGCTCGCGGAACTGCTGGACCACGCCTATCAGGAATACGCGCGGACCCGCTGCCTCATCGGTTCCGTCGACAGCTGTGTGCCGCTGGTCGAGTCGCTCGCGGAACTGGGTGTCGACGAGATCGCCTGTCTCATCGACTTCGGGGTCGGCACGGACCAGGTCCTCGACGGGCTGCGGACGCTGAGCCGGCTCAGGGCGAGGTGCGCGGAACTGTGAATCCCCGGTCTCCGTTCAGAGAGCTGAGCGCTCGGCCCGGGAGGACCCGGGTCCGGACGTCGCGGCCGGACGTCACGTGCTTCCTCGTTCATCACGCGGGGGGCTCCTCGGCCGGTTTCGTCGATTTCGCCCAGTTCTTCCCGCCGTCGTGGCGGCTGTGCGCCGTCGAACTCCCCGGCCGGGGGCTGAGCGCCGGCGACCCGCCGTGCCGGAGCGCGGCCGCGGCGGTTCAGGCGCTGGCGCCCGCCTTCCTGGACGAGTTCATGGACGAGGAGATCCGGCCCTATGCCGTCTTCGGGCACAGCATGGGCGGTCTCGTCGCCTATGAACTGGCCCGCGAACTGGAGCGATCCGGCACACCGCCGGTCTGGCTCGGCGTCTCCGGAATCCCCGCCCCGCGGCTGGTGAGCGACTGCTTCAACGAGCGCCGTGATCTGTGGTCACCAGAGCGGCTGGTCGCCTTCATGCGACGGCTGGGCGGCACTCCGGAGGAGTTGCTGGAGAGCCCTGACGTCGTCGAGTACATGGTGGAGGTCCTGCGCGGCGACCTGGCCATCGTGGACACGTACGCATACGCGGACGGCCCCCCTCTGAGATTTCCGCTGTCCGTGTACGCGGGCGAACAGGATCCGCTGGCGACACACGACATGCTCGAAGGCTGGCGCGCGCAGACCACCGCGCAGGTGGAATTCCACTCCTGGCCGGGCGGCCACTTCTACCTGTACGACAGGACCGAAAGCGTCGCTCGGCGCATGGCAATGGACATCGATACGGCACTCACCGGAGATCGTGACCCGGCGGGAAGAAAGGCATGAGTGAGCAGCTGTGACTGAGGGAAAATCCGCTCCACGCGAGGGCGACGGCAACGGCGAAGGCGGCGGCAAGGCAAGGAAGATCGCGGGCGCCGCCCTTCCGCTCTATCTGACGATGATCGCGTCATCCGCCGGCTCTCTGGTGGACACCGCGTTGCTCGGGCGGCAGGGGGCGACCTCGCTCGCGGCGTTCGCGGTGACCGTGGCGGTCTTCAGCCCCGCCGTCGCCGCCATCTCCGGCGCCATGCGCGGGGTGATGCCGTTCGTGGCCGCCAAGGACGACGATCCGGACGGCCTGTTGCCCGTGGTGCGCAACGGCATGTGGCTGGGGATCTGCGTGGGGCTGCTCGGAGCCCTCGCCGTGGCCTCGGTGCCCTTGATCAGCAGGCTCAGCGGTGTGCCCGACTCCACGCTCGACGCGCTGGGCGGCTTCCCCTACATCCTCGCTTGCAGCGCGCTGGTCACCTCCATCGGTGCCACGGCCACCTCGACACTGGTCGGCCTGGGGCAGGGGAAGCTGGTGATGCGGGCCGGCCTGACCGGCACCGCCGCCGCGGTCGTGCTGTCCCTGATCCTGGTCGGCGGCATCGGGTCGTTCGATGGCCTGGGCCTGCCGGGCGCCGGCATTGCGATGGTGGCATCCAGCCTGACCAACGCCACACTGGCGCATATCGCCCTGCGCCGGTCCACGGTGCTGGCCGGCCGGTCGCTGCGCATCGGACGGCCCCATCTGCGCGAGGTGATCAGGCTCGCGCGGGTGGGCATCCCGCTCGCGGCGACCGTGCTCATCAAGTTCGCGGTGCTGGGAGTCCTGTCCATCGCCGTGGCCCGGATCAGCAGCGACGACGCGGCGGTCCACAGCATCTCGGTGTCGCTGGTCAACCTGATGTTCACCGCCGCCGTCGCGGTGGGGCAGGCGACGGTGCCCCTGGCGGCCAAGTACGTCAAGACCGGTGATGTGCCCGAGGTGCGGCGTGGCGTGCTCGCGGGCGTCTGGGTGACGTTCTGTGCGGTGTTCGCCCTCGGCACCCTCCTCGTGGTGCTGCGGGACCCCGTGACCTCCCTGTTCACCAAGAACGCCGGCCTCCAGGACGACGTGCTGGCGATGCTTCCGTTGGTGCTCCTCGTGGTGGTGACCGACGCTTTTCAAGCGGTCTTCGGGTTCGGCCTCATCGCGATCAAGCGGACGGTGCCGAGCCTGGTCACCTTCGCGGCGTGCTACGGAGTGCTGGCCCTGGCCGCCGTACCCGTTGCCACCGCAGGCGGAATCCACGCCCTCTGGGCCACGCTGGCCGGTGCCAACGCCCTGCTCGTCGTGGGCCAGGCGTTCTTCTTCCACCAGCGCAGCGGCAGGCTGCGCGCGGTGGAGCCGGAACCGGTGAACGCCTGACCGGACACCGCGCCGTATCCGTCCCGTCATCCGTCACGTCATCCGTCACGTCACGAACCCGGGAGAACCCAGTGCCGGACACCGCCCATGCCCTTGAAGCGCCACGCAGCCTCGTCGACATGTTCGAGGCAACGGCAGCACGCCACCCCGATCGGCCCGCGGTCAGCGACGTCGAACAGACCCTCACCTACCGTGAGTTGAGCGAGCGGTCCGACGCCCTCGCCGCGTATCTCAGCGAACGCGGGGTGACGAACGAGGACCGTGTGGCGGTGTACCGCCCCCGGTCGGCGGAGCTGTTCGTCGCGCTCCTGGGCATTCTCAAGGCCCGTGCCGCCTATGTGGCGGTGGACATCCGATACCCCGACAAGCGCCGCGACCTGATGATCGAGCGGTCCGGCGCGAAGGCGGTCGTCACCGCCCCCGGCTGGGCCGGCCGCCTGGCACACCTCGGCGCCGACGTCATCGAGTGGAACAGCGAGCCGGGCAGCCCCTCCCGGCCACCCGGCGCGCGGCCCGCGCCCGACAACGCCGCCTGTGTGCTGTTCACCTCGGGATCCACCGGGATACCGAAGGCCTTCATACTCGAACACGGGAACCTGCTGGCCTTCGCGCGCAACCCCGTCATGCCGGAGCTCCTGCCCACCGACCGGACCAGCCAGATAGCCAGCGTCTCCTTCGACGCCTTCCACTTCGAGACCTGGTGCAGCTTCGCCTACGGAGCGCAGATCACCGTGATGCCCTCCATGCCGGAGCTGCTCGCCTCCGATGTGCGGCAGGAACTGGAGAGCCGCGGCATCAGCGTCATGATCGCCCCGACGATGGCGTTCAACCATGTGGGGCGCGAGAACCCCGAGACCTTCTCCTCGCTGCGTGTCCTCCAGGTCGGCGGTGGCGTCATGCACGCCTCCGCCTGCCGTGATGTGCTGGGCGGGGGCTTTCGGGGGTCGCTGTGGAATCTCTACGGACCGGCCGAGACCACCACCGGGTGCAGCGTCCACCATGTGGAGACGGTCGGTCCCGACGAGGACTCGGTGCCGATCGGGCGCGCGCTGGAGGGCTTCGACCTCTATGTGCTCGACTCCGCCCGCCGCCCGGTGCCGACCGGAGCGGCGGGGGAGCTGTACGTCGGCGGCCCCGGCGTCTCGCGCGGCTACATCGATCAGCCGGACCTGACCGAGCAGCGCTATCACCTGGACCCGTTCGCGGCCGACGGCAGCCGGATGTACGCGACCGGGGACCTGGTGCGCGAACGGTCGAACGGAGTGTTCGAGTACATCGGACGCGAGGACGACCAGGTGAAGATCCGGGGCTACCGGGTGGAACCCGCCGATGTGGAGCGCACGCTGTCGAACCACCCCGCCGTCAAGGAGGCCGTGGTCGTCGTCATCGGCACCGGCCTGGATCTGAGCCTGGTCGCCTTCGCGGCGGCCGAGGACGGGGTCACGCCGCAGGAGCTCACCCGGTACGCGGAGCGGGAACTGCCGGACTTCATGGTGCCCAGCCGCGTCCTGGTGCTGCCGATGCTCCCCGCCAACGAGAACGGCAAGCGGGACGTGGCCGTACTGGAGCGGCTGCTCGCCGAGGACCTGCACCGGCGTACGGACATGAGCCCTCCGGCCGAGGGGACCCAGCGCTATCTCGCCGATCTGTGGCAGGAGTTGCTGGGGGTCGAAGGGGTCGGCGCGCAGGACGACTTCTTCGGCGTGGGAGGGAACTCCTTGCTCGCCTACCGGACCCGCCAGCGCGTCCAGCGGGATCTGGGGATCTCGATCGGCTTCCGCGAGATCATCAACCACCCGGTCCTGAGCGACCTGGCCGGACGCATCGATGCGGCGGGCGCCGACGGTACCGGCCGGGGGGCGTAATGCGACGCGTCGCAGTCGTCCACGACATGGGTGCCGCGAGTGTGCTCGACGTCGCCGCGGCCTTCGAGGGATTCGCGATTCCGGTGTTCGTGTGCCCGGAATCGCGGAACCTGGAACAGCCGAGGGAGCTCATGGACGAGTTCGGCGTCCTGTGCGATATCGCGGGGCTGGACCTGGGCGACGCGGTCGCCCGGCTGAGAGCATGCGCCCCGGACGCCATCGTGACCTACAACGATTACCAGCTGGAGACGACGGCTGTGCTGGCCGCGGAGTTGGGGCTGCCCTTCCACTCCCTCGACGTCGTACGGGGCCTCACGCGGAAACACCTCCAGCGTGAACTGCTCAATGCGTGCGGAGCCTCCGCGATTCCGACGCGATTGGTCGGTGACCGGGCATCGGCCATGCGCGCCTTCGCTGAGATCGGCGGCCCGGCGGTACTGAAGCCGAACGTGGGCACGGGCAGCCGCAGCACCTACCGGATTCGCGACCCGGAGGAATTACGAGAGGCCTGCGCGGAGATCTTTCCACAGGGGGAAGGGGCCACGCACGAGGACTTCGTTCTGGAGCGGGAGATCCCCGGCGACCGCGGAAGCGGCCCGTGGGGAGACTATGTATCGGTGGAATCCGCGATCCAGGGCGGGCGGATCGAACACATGGCGGTGATAGGGAAATTCCCCCTGGCGAAGCCCTTCCGGGAATCCGGATCCTTCCTTCCCGCGGCACTCGCGGAGCGGGATCGGAAAGCGGTGCTGGACATCGCGACGCTCGCCCTCCAGGGCCTGGGCGTGAGTGTCGGAGTGTGCCACACGGAAATAAAGCTCTCTCCTCAGGGTCCGCAGGTGATCGAGGTCAACGGGCGGCTCGGGGGCCTCGTCAACGATCTGCTGACGCGCACCGGTGAGCTGAACGCCGTGGAGATCGCCGCTCGTCTGGCCCTGGGCGACGAAGACGCGTCGACCGGCATCGACGCGTGGGAACCGAACCAGGTCTCTTTCGTCTTCGCGAAGGCCCCGCCGGTGGAGGCGACACAGCTGCTGAGTCTGCGCGGAGCGGACGATCTCCAGGCCATGCCGGAGATCTCACGAGTGATGGTCCAGCAGGAACCCGGGGCGCGCATCGACTGGAGACAGGGGAGGCTGGCACACACCTATGTGTGCTACGGAGCGACGCGCACACATGATGATCTGGCCCGATTGCTGACGACAATGGATAACACGGTGCAGGTGGCATACAAGTGACGGGTGGAGAGCTTCAGCCGATGCGCGGCAAGGTCGTGAGATCGTTCTCGGGAATATTCCCGGAGGGTGCCGATCCGGCCCTGCCGGTGGTGACGTTGTTCAGTGGCGGCCTGGACAGCACATATCTACTGAACCGCCTGGTCGCGATGGGCGCGCCCCATGTCCACGCGGTCACCGTCGAGCTCGGTGAAGGAGAATCGCACGAGGCCAAGCAGGAGATCGCGGACCGGTTGGGAGTCCGGCTGCACGTCATGGACGGCAGACAGGAATTTGTTGATGAATTCATTCGGCCCGCGATAGCCGCCCAGGCGGTCTATCTCGACACTCACCCCATCAGTTCCTCGCTGAGCAGGCCGCTGATCGCCAGGCTGGCCATGGGCCTGGCCGAGGAGCTGGGTGCCCGGACGATACTCCACACCGCGAACCGGTCGCAGAACACGCTGCGCCGCCTCAACGGCGCTTTCGAGCTGCTCGGGTTCCCCGGACGGTACGGCAGCCCCTACGACCTGGACCCGGTGGACCGGGAACAGAAGATCCGAGAGCTCAAGGATGTCGGACTGGCACACATGGGAGAGCGCGTGGTCAGCGGCGACTCGAACCTTTGGTGCCGCGAATTCGAGTCGGGATTCCTGGACGACCCCGAGGACTACGAGGTGCCCGAGGACCTCTACCAGTGGAGCAGGCCCGGCGACACCGATGGGCGGGAGCGCCTGGAGATCGGCTTCGCCGGTGGCGCCCCGGTCTCCGTCGACGGAAACCCCCTCCCGCTGGCGGAGCTGATCGCGGCGCTGAACCTGCGCGTGGGAGCCCATGGCCTGGGGCGCTACACCGGCCTTGAACACCTCGACAGCGGAGTGAAGGTCCTGGAGATTCGCGAGATGCCGGCGGCATGGCTGCTGCTGCGCTCGTATCGGCATCTGGAGAGCGCTGTTCTGCGAGCCGAGACGATCCGCGAGAAGATGCATATCGAACAGCTGTGGGTGCGCGAGGCCATAGAAGGCCGTTGGTACGGTGAATTGCGGCGCAGCGCCCAGTCGTTCATCAACACCTGCGCGGTGGAGGTGACCGGAACCGTTCGGTGGCGGCTGAACGGCGCCCGCGTGGAAACGGACGCCATCATCGCGAAGCGGCCGCTGTATCTGCGAAACCGCGAGGACTGGGAGAAGGCTTCGGTTTCGTGTGAGCGATCCGAAACATAGGTCAATCCGGGCCGACCAAGGAGAACACCCGCCATGACAACCTCGACCACCGGACCGGCGGACCCCGCCGCCGATGTTCCGCAGTTGTTCAGGCTCAGCGTGGAAGTCGGTGATCTCGAAGAGGCCGTCGCCTTCTACGGCAGGCTGCTGGGCCTGGAGGGGCGCAGACAGCCCGGGGCGCGCTGCTACTTCCCGTGCGGACCGGTCACCCTCTCCATCCAGGACGTGTCCGCCCTGGCAGCGCCGCCGCATCCGGCGGCGAAGGCCCTGTACTTCACCGTCACGGACCTCGATGTCGTCTTCGGACGAGCCGAGGCGCTGGACTGCCTGTCCACGGAACTGGTCCACGATGCCCCGGCGGGCGCCATCGCCGTCCGCCCGTGGGGCGAACGATCGTTCTACGTCCAGGACCCCTGGGACAACCCGCTGTGCTTCGTGGAGAACGACACCGTCTACCCCGGCTAGGCACCTCCGCTGATGCGCCTAGTCGACGAGACGGCGTCGGCGGGCGCGCTGGCGGCAGGTCGGACCGCAGTAGCGGGGTGGCCGCCCGGTGGCGCGGACACGCAGCCGCGTGCCGCATTCCACGCAGTACCTCAGGGCGGTGTTTTCGTGACGCGGCAGGGGAGACGTGTCACGGAACACTTCGGATTTCGTGACGGCCTGCGTGCGCAATCCGTTCAGCAGCAGCCGCACCAGCCATGTCCCGCGTGTCGGGTCCCGGTGTGCCGAGCGCAGTGCGACACCGCCGAAGGCCAGCGCGGACAGATCGTCGGCCCGTATGTCGGCGCGTATCGCACCGGCCAGTTTCGCGTCGCGCAGCAAGCGCTCCAGCGCCTCGCGGAACCGCTGCGCCGCGGCGGTCAGCACGGCGCGCGGCCAGCCCTGGTCGGCGTTGAGCACCTCGCAGAAGCGCTGGCGGTCCACCGACCTCTCGGCCACTTCGAGCAGGAACCCGAACAACGCGTCGCCAGGCGCGGCGCGGGCGGCCCACCGGTCGGCAGCGGCCACCAACCGCTCGATGTGTTCGGCGAGCACCGCCTCGACGAGGATCTCTTTGCTCGGGAAGTGCCGGTAGACCGTCCCGGCGCCGACCCCGGCGCGCTGTGCGATCCGGCCGAGTGACACCTCCAACCCCTCCTCGGCGAACACACGCATCGCCGTGCTCAGCACGATCTCGCGGTTGCGGCGGGCATCGGCGCGCCCGGCAGGTGCCGCATCTGGTGCTGCTGTCATGTCACGAAATCCTTGTCCGCGGCCTTGAAACGGGTGGAGCATCCCGGATCACGTCCAGGATCCTCCATCAACCCCGGAAAGGGCACCATGACCACCGAGACACGCCCCAACCCCGACTCCCCGATCCTCGTCACCGGCGCCACCGGAAAGCAGGGCGGCGCCACCGCCCGGCGGCTGCTTGCCGGAGGGTGGCCGGTGCGAGCCCTGGTGCGCGATCTGACCGCGCCCGCCGCTGCCGAGCTGGCCGCCGCGGGCGCCCAACTCGTGCGCGGCGACTTCGACGATCCGGCGAGCCTGCCGCCCGCGCTCGACGGCGCCGCCGCCGTGTTCGGCATCCCGCCCCTGACCTTCGGTCCGGCCGGACCCGAAACAGCTCTCGAAGTGGCCCGCGGCCGGGTGCTGATCGACGCCGCGGCCGCGGCGGGGATCCAGCAGGTCGTGTTCAGCACCGTCGCCTCGGCAGCGGCCGCATCACGGGGCTCGGAGGGGAAAGTGCTGATCGAGGAGTATCTGCGCGACCACATCGCGCTGCCCACCGTGCTGCGCCCGGTCCGGTTCATGACCAACTATCTCGGCGCCGGGGTGACCGGCATCGACGGGATTTCCCACGGCGTACACCGGCATATCTTCCCTCCGCACGAGCCCATGCAGATCATCGCGCTGGAGGACATCGCGGAGTTCGCCGCCCTCGCGTTCGCCGATCCGCCCCGGTTCGCCGGGCGAACCCTGGAACTGGCCGGCGACGAGCCGACCCCGGTGGCGGCCGCCGCCACGATCGCCGAGGCCACCGGCCTTCCGACCCGGTACGAGCAGCTCACCGACGGCGAGGCCGCCGCGCTCAGCCCGGAGATCGCCGAGACCAGAAAGCGCTGGCAGGCCGGTGGCCGCTGGCAGGCCGACATCGAGGCACTGCGCGTCATCCACCCCGGCCTGCGCACGCTCGGCGACTGGCTCACCGCATCCGGCGCCGCCGCCATCCGCGGCCGGTTCGCCACTTCCTGATCTCCGCGCTGGTTCAGGTGGTGCGGCGAGTACGTGTGCCATGCCGTCCAGCCGTCACTCGACATTTCCGGACGGGATCTGTCCTGTATCGGCTCTACGCTCCCCGCAGCACCTCACTTCAGGGAGATCACATGGCCACCTTCGTACTCGTTCCCGGCGCCTGGCTCGGGGCATGGGCCTGGGACGACACCGCCCGCGCTCTGCGGGAGCGCGGTCACACGGCGCTGCCGTTGACGCTGACGGGCCTGGGCGAGCACGTGGACGGGGGCGGACCTCGGACGGACCTGGACACGCACATCGCGGACATCACCGGGTTCGTCGAGCGCCGCGATCTGCGCGATGTCACGCTGGTCGCCCACAGCTATGCGGCTGCCCCGGTGACCGGGGCAGCCGGACGTCTCGGCAACCGGCTGGAGCGCGTGGTCTACGTGGACAGCGCCCCGTTCACCGCGGGCATGTGCATGCTCGACCTCATGCCACCGCAGGCGGCGGACCAACTGCGCCACCAGGTCGCCGCTTCCGGTGACGGGTGGCGGCTGCCGATGCCGCCCTTCGAGGTCCTGGCCTCGTCCAGCAGCCTCGACGGGCTCGACGAGGCCAAGCGGGACGTTCTGCGCGCGCGTGCCACCCCTCAGCCATTCGGCACCTACACTCAGCGCCTCGCCGGCCCGGCCGAGCCCGTTCCCGGTGCGGACCGAGTCCTGGTCGCCTGTCATGACTTCATGGGCCTGCTGGACGCCGGGGTGCCGATGTTGGCCTCACTGAGCATGCCGCCGTGGCGGCGCTTCGACCTGCCGACCGGCCACTGGCCGATGCTGTCGGCGCCCACGCAACTCGCCGACGTCCTCGACACCGCCGTCTCCTGACCTCGCGTCGCAAGGTCCCGCAGGGCCGGCCGACGCGGCGGCTCAGGTCAGGGGCAGCCGCATGATCGTCAGGTCGAGCCATCGGCCGAACTTGGTACCGACCTCCGGAACCGTCCCGACGTGGTGAAACCCGAACCGTTCATGCAGCCGGATGGAGGGGGTGTTCTCGGCCTCGATATCGGCGATCACGACATGGTGGCCGGCCTCGCGCGCCGAGGCGATGAGGGTGGCCAGCAGTGCCGAGCCGATGCCGAGGCCGTGCCGGCCCTCGCGGACGTAGACCGAGTCCTCCACCGTGTGCCGGTATCCGTCCAGGTTCCGCCACGGGCTGTAGACCGCGAACCCGGCCGGCTCGCCCTCCACCTCGGCCACGAACGCCGATCCGCGCTCCAGGTGCGCGGCCAGCCAGGCGGCCCCCTCGGCAGGGGACTGCGGGGTCTGTGTCCACAGGGCCGTGGAGTGCTCGATCGCGTGGTTGCGGATCGCGCGTATGGCCTCCGCGTCGTCGGGGCGGGCCGGGCGCACCGCCACGGCCCGGTTTCTCTCGTATATTAGATTCATGTCCAACATAGTAGATCCTCTGGTGAGGCAGATCGCGGCCCGTATCCGCACCGAACGCGAACGCCGCAGGTGGACCCTGGCCCAGCTCGCGGATGCCTCCGGGGTCTCCCGCGCCATGATCAACCGGATCGAGCGCGGCGAGAGCAGCCCCACCGCCGTCGTCCTCGGCAAACTGTCCGCCGCCTTCCAGCTCAGTGTCGCCTCCCTGCTCGCCCTCGCCGAAGGGACCCCGGACGACACGGACGGAACCGCGGGAGTGCGCCGACAGACCGACGCGGCCGAGTGGTCCGACCCCGCCACCGGCTACCGCCGCCGCCAGATCACCGGCCCCCACTTCCCCGCGGAGATCGCCGAGATCCGCCTGCCCCCCGGGGCCCGGGTGCCGTATCCGGCCGCCGCCTTCGCCTTCATCCGCCAGGTCGTCTGGGTCCTCGACGGCCGCCTGACCTTCCACGACGGCGACACCGTCCACGAACTCGAACCCGGAGACACCATCGAACTCGGCGATCCCACCGAGCGCGTCTTCGCCAACACCACCGACACCGAGTGCCGCTACGCCGTCGTCCTCACCCGTGGCACGACACCGTGACCCGCCCCCTCACCCGGGGCGGCACGTTCCTCCTCGCCTCCATAGCCGGAACGGCGATCGCGAACAACTACGCCATCCAGCCGGCGCTCGCCGAGGTCGCCACCGACCTGGGCGTCCCGCTCTCCGTGATCGGCCTCGTTCCGACCGCCGCGCTCGCCGGCAGCATGGCCGGGTTCGCCCTCCTGCTGCCCCTCACCGACCACCTTGCCGCCAACCGCCTGGTGGCCGCACAGCTCACCGCCCTGGCCGCCGCCCTCGCCCTCGGCGCGGCCGCACCCGGCGCGGGCGTGCTCCTGGCCGCCTACCTGCTCATCGGCGCGGCCGCCGGCGTCGCGGCCCAGGCCGGCAGCATCGCGGGCCGCCACGCCCCGCCCGGGCGCCGTGGAACCGGCGTCGCCACGGTGGCCGCCGGCATGTCGGCCGGCATCCTGCTCAGCCGCCTGGCGGGAGGAGCACTCACCACCGTGCTCGGGTGGCGGCGGATGCTCCTGGTCTTCGCCGCTCTCGCCCTGCTCGGCGCGATCGCCGCCGCCACGCTCCTGCCCCGGCAGCGGCCGCACGCCCGCCGCAGTTACCGCGCCACCCTCACCGCACTTCCCCCGCTCCTGCGCCACCATCCGGAGCTGCGCCGCGCGGTGGCCACCGGTGGGCTGTGGTACTTCGCCTTCAACCTCATATGGGTCGCCCTCGCGCTGGCCCTGGCGCGGCCGCCCCACTCCCTCGACCCGACCGCCATCGGCCTGTACAGCCTGGCCGGACTCCTCGGCCTCGCCGCACTCCCGCTCACCGGACGCCTCACCGACCGGTACACCCCCCACACCGTGATCACCGCCGGCATGCTGGCGGCCGCGGCCGGAGCCGCCCTGCTGGCCACCGGTCTCGACACCCCGCCGGCCACGGCGTTCGGGCTCGCCCTCTTCGACGCCGGCTGCTTCGTCGCCCAGGCCGCCAACCAGAGCCGCATCATCGCCCTCAACCCCCGGCGCTCCGGCAGCCTCAGCAGCGTCTACCTGGTGCTGTACTTCACCATCGGCGCCATCGGCACCGCCCTCGCGGCCCCCCTCCTCAACACCCTCGGCTGGCAGGGCACCACCCTCACCGCCCTCGCCGCGCTACTCCTCGCCGCGGCCCTCGGGCGCACCGGCGCGGAACCACCCGGGTGGAGCAGCTTACGGCTCGCCAGTGTTGCGCCGTCACTCCGACGGATGTTGAGTGGCGGCGAGAAGCCCGAGCTCGGACGTCGGGCGAACGCGATTCCCCACGCTTTCATTGAGCCACGTCATTCAGGGTCTGCCGTGTCGCCTCGAACGAGGAGATTCGCCGATGGAAACATCCGAGGGAATCACACACAGCCGTCGCCACTTCCTCGGCGCCGCTGCCGCGGCTGCCGTGGCGGCCCAATTCGGCATGACTGGTGACACGCAAACGCAGTCCGAAACGGGAAGACCTGTGGCGCCTCTCGGGATCAAACCCGGGACTGGCACATCCTTCGGTCCGGTGAAGCAAATCGATGCCGGTGACCTGAACGTGGGATACGTCGAAGCCGGACCCGTGAACGGGCGGCCGGTCATACTGCTCCACGGTTGGCCCTACGACATCCACAGCTATGTTGCGGTCACGCCCTTGCTCGCCGCGCAGGGATACAGAGTTGTCGTCCCCTATCTGCGCGGCCACGGCACAACGCGATTCCTTTCGAGTAAAACACCCAGGAACGCCCAGCAATCGGCGTTCGCTCTCGACATCATCGCCCTGATGGATGCCCTCAAGATCGAGAGGGCCGTCCTCGCCGGGTACGACTGGGGGTCACGGACGGCCGACATCATCGCGGCTCTCTGGCCGGAGCGCTGCAAGGCGCTGATCTCGGTCACCGGGTATCTGATCGTCAATGTCGAAGCCAACAAGACGCCGACGCCACCGAAGAGTGAATGGGCATGGTGGTACCAGTATTACTTCGCAACGGAAAGAGGCGTGCTGGGCCTCAAGAAGTACCGCCACGATTTGGCCGAGCTGGTATGGAGGTTCAACTCTCCGACGTGGAAGTTCGACAGGGCGACCTTCGACCGCACGGCAGCGGCCTTCGACAATCCCGATTATGTCAGCATCGTGATCGACAATTATCGCTGGCGGCTCGGCCTGGCCAAGGGGGAACCCAAGTACGCGGCCATCGAGAAGCGCCTTGCTGCGGCCCCGGTCATCAAAGTGCCGACGATCACCATTGACGGAGCGTACGATCCATTCACGCCCCCGGGACATGGCTCGGCCTATCGCAAGAAGTTCACGGGCAAATACGCGCACCAGACCCTCAAGGTGGGACACAATGTTCCGCAGGAGGCTCCGCGGGCCTTCGCGAAGGCCGTCGTCACGGTCGATGGATTCTGATCGCGTTCCGCTTCGGCTGAAGTCGCAGGCCGGGCTGCCGGTGGTTAACCTGAAGTCATACCCCGCACCGGACATGAGACGGAATTCGCACTGAGGAGAATCTCATGACCGAGAGCAACTCGCGGACCCCGGCCACCCCCGCCGCGCTGGCCGATCCGCTGCGCAACCGCGGTGTCGCCTTCACCCGGGGGCAGCGAGCGGCCCTCGGGCTCACCGGACGGCTGCCGCCCGGAGTACTCACCCTCGACCAGCAGGCTCAGCGCGCCTACCAGCAGTTGAATGCCCAGGGCAGCGACCTCGCCAAGAACGTCTATCTGGAACAGCTCCACGACCGCAACGAAACCCTGTACTTCAAGGTTCTCGCCGAGCATCTCGTGGAGCTGCTGCCCATCGTCTACGACCCCACCGTGGGCGAGGCCATCGAGAAGTACTCCCACGAGTACCGCCACCCTCGAGGCATCTACCTGTCCATCGAGCATCCGGACGACATGGAAAGGGCCTTCGCCACGCTCGAACTCGGGCCCGAGGACGTCGACCTGATCGTGTGCACCGACGCGGAGGAGATCCTGGGCATCGGTGACTGGGGCGTCGGGGGAATCCAGATCTCGGTCGGCAAGCTGGCGGTGTACACGGCGGCCGCCGGCGTGGACCCGCGCCGGGTCGTACCCGTGTCGCTGGATGTGGGCACGGACCGGAAGTCGCTGTTGGACGACCCGCTGTACCTGGGCAACCGGCGCCCTCGCGCCCGCGGCGCCGACTACGACGCGTTCGTGGAGAAGTACCTGGAGACCGCATCGTCCATGTTCCCCAACGCGTTGCTGCACTTCGAGGACTTCGGCCCCAGCAACGCGCGACGGATCCTGGAGCAGTACGGCGGACGCTACCGGATCTTCAACGACGACATGCAGGGCACGGGCGCCATCACGCTCGCTGCCGTGCTGTCGGCCGTCGAAGTGAGCGGTGTGCGAATGCGGGACCAGACATTGGTCGTCTTCGGGGCCGGTACCGCGGGGGTGGGCATCGCCGACCAGCTGCGTGACGCCATGATCCGCGACGGCGCGGACCCGGAGTCGGCCGCCGCCCATGTGTGGCTGATCGACAAGCAGGGGCTGCTCACCCGGGACATGGACGACCTGCGTGACTTCCAGCGGCCCTACGCGCACGATCCTGCCCGGGTCGCGGACTGGGCGAGGGACGACGGCGCGATCTCGCTGCTGGAAACCGTGCGCCGGGTCAAACCCACGATCCTGCTGGGCACTTCCACCGTGCACGGGGCGTTCACACGCGAGGTCGTCGAGGCCATGTCCGAGGGCACCGAGCGGCCGATCATCTTTCCGATCTCCAACCCCACCTCCCGGATCGAGGCCATGCCCGCCGATGTCATCGCCTGGTCCGAGGGCAAGGCACTGGTGGCCACCGGCATCCCCGTTCCGCCCGTGGAGTACGACGGCGTGACCTACCACATCGGGCAGGCGAACAACGCCCTGCTCTACCCGGGGCTGGGCCTGGGCACGATCGTCTCCGGAGCGTCCCAGGTGACCCCGGGCATGCTGCTCGCGGCGGCACGCGCGGTCGCGGACCAGGTCGACGCGACCGGGAGGGGTGCCTCACTGCTGCCACCCGTGGAGAACCTCCGCGAGTCCTCGGCGATCACCGCGACCGCCGTGGTCGAGGCGGCGCTCGACGAGGGCGTGGCCACCTGCAAGCCGACCGACCCCGCGGAAACCGTCCGCGATGCCATGTGGCAGCCCGTCTACACCGACGGAGTGCGCTCATGACCACCCGTCAGGACGGCGACAGCAAGGCCCCGAAGATCCTCGACATCCCCGTCGGCCTGGCCGCGACCGGCACCCGGCGGGAGACCGACTCGATGGGCGCCATCGACGTTCCCGCCGATCGCTACTGGGGTGCGCAGACCCAACGGTCCCTGATCCACTTCTCCATCGGCGACGACCGGATGCCCACAGCGGTCTACCACGCCTACGGCCACGTCAAGAAGGCCGCCGCCGTCGTCAACGGACGCGCCGGACGACTGCCGGCCTGGAAGAGCGGCGTGATCCAGCGGGTGGCCGACGAAGTCATCGCGGGCGAGCTGGACCAGCACTTCCCGCTGTATGTGTGGCAGACGGGCTCCGGGACCCAGTCCAACATGAACACCAACGAGGTGATCAGCAACCGCGCCATTCAACTGGTCGGCGGCGAACTGGGCAGCAAGTCCCCCGTCCACCCCAACGACCACGTCAACATGGGGCAGTCATCCAATGACACCTTCCCCACCGCCATGCACATCGCCGCGGTCAAGGAGATCCACGAGCACCTGCTGCCCAGCGTGCGGGCGCTGCACCAGGCCATCGAGGCCAAAGCCCGGCAGTGGCACGACGTGGTGAAGATCGGCCGCACCCACCTGGAGGACGCGGTCCCGCTCACCGTGGGGCAGGAGTGGTCCGGCTACGCCCACCAGCTCAAACAGGCGATCGACCGGGTCACCGGATCCGCCGAGGGACTGTACGAGCTGGCCATGGGCGGCACCGCGGTCGGCACCGGGCTCAACGCCCCGCCCGGATTCGGCGAGCAGGTCGCCGCCGAGATCGCCTCCGCGACCGGCTTCCCGTTCACCACGGCCGCGAACAAGTTCGCGGCCCAGGGCGGTCTGGACGCCGTGGTCGGCGCCTCCGCCGGGCTGAGGGCGCTTGCCGTGCCGCTGATGAAGATTGCCAACGACATCCGCTGGCTGGCCTCCGGACCCCGCTGCGGCCTGGCTGAACTGGACCTCCCGGCGAACGAGCCCGGCTCCTCGATCATGCCGGGCAAGGTCAATCCGACCCAGTGCGAGGCGATGGTCATGGTCTGCATCCAGGCGCTGTCCGAGGACTCCGCCATCGCTTTCGCCGGCTCACAAGGCAACTTCGAGCTCAACGCCATGCGCCCGGTCATCATCAACAATTTCCTGCACGCGGCCACGATCCTCGCCGATGCCTGCACCAAGATGCGGGAGTACTGCGTCGAGGACGCCGAACTCAACCGGGACCGGATCGACAGCTATGTCGACCGGTCACTCATGCTGGTCACCGCGCTCTCTCCGGTGATCGGCTACGACAAGGCCTCGGCGATCGCCCACAAGGCCGACGACGAGGCCACCACCCTGCGCGACGCGGCGCTGGCCTCCGGCTACATCAGCGCCGAGGACTTCGACCAGATCGTCAGACCCGCCACCATGGTCGGCCAGGAACCCTGAGGCGCCGCCTGAGCGAGCAGGAGAAAACGCGGTCGGCGTACAAGAATGGGGAGAAGGCATCACGGTGTTTCCAAGCGCGCCCGCTGTTCCCATCGACAGGCTGGGAGGTTCGTCGTGAGCACGTCTCTCCACGTGTGGCCAAGGCTGGTCTACGAGGACCTGGCTCCCATGGTCGCTTACGTCAACCGGTTTGTGCAGGTCGGAGGCAAGTACACACTCGACGAGCCTTTCGAGGTCGGCTGGGGGAACATCGTCCTCGAAGTCACGCCCCGTGGGCTCAGGACGCCGACGCTGCGGAAGCGGGACGTGACCTTCACCGTGCACTACCGACTCCTCGACGGCGACGTGGTCATCGAAGCGGACTCGGGCTCACGGACCGTGCCGCTGTTCGACGAATCACTGGCCGCGTTCTACACATCGTTCTGCACCGCGGTGAGCGAACTCGGCATTCGCAGGCCGGGCTCCTCGCTGATCTGCGAGATTCCCGATGCCCCGACGACCTTCGGAGACGATCGCGTCGAACGCCACTGGGATCGCCAGGCCGCACGGCTGATGTGGAGCGCGCTGAACCTCGCCGCAGGCGGGCTCGAGGAGTGGCAGGCGCCGTTCCAGGGTCACCGGCCCCGGGTCGGAGTGATGTGGGGCGGCTTCGACCTCTCCGCCACGCGGCATCGCGCACGGCCCACCGCCCCGCCGGCCCACGTTCCGGCGTTCATGCAGAACGCCCAGCTCGAAGAGTATGTGGCGGTGGGATTCACCTTCGGCAGTCCCGAGGCGCCGGATGTGAGCATGTACGCCTACATCTGGCCTCAGCCGGACGGCCTCGAGGGCCGGTCCTGGGGGGTCGACGGAGCGGCCTGGAACCCTGATGCCGGTCTGGTTCTGCTGCCGTGGGCCGCGCTCAGGCAGACAGCAGACCCGCACCAGGCCATCGTCGCGTTCGGTGACGCCGTCTACGACGCCGCCGTGGAGACGGCGGGCTGGCCGTCGGACCTCATGGGGCCCCGCTGCGACGGCTGGTACATGAGCAGGACACCGCCTTCCCCGGTCCACGCTCAGCAGCGCTGATCGCCGGAGGCCTTCCCTGTACGGCGGGTGGCACGGAACCTGCCTGCCGTGGCGGTCTCGGTGGCGCCGTCGGGAAAGACGACACGTGCGGTCGTGGCCGGCGGCACGTCCACGGTGAGGGTCAGCTCGTCGCCGGTCCTCCGCCACTCGACGGTGATCGTGCCCTGCGGGGAGTCGTGGGTGCCCCGGGCCCATGTCAGCGACGGGTGCGGGACGGGCGCGACCTCGAAGGACTCCCAGGCGACCGACCCCGGGGCCTGCCGCAGCCCCAGCGTGTGGGTGTGCAGGAAGCGGATCACGGCGCCCTTGCTGTAGTGGTTCAGGGAGTCGTGCGCGTCCCCGTTCTCGTCGACGCCCTCCCAGTCCTCCCAGATGGTCGTCGCGCCGCGGTCGAGCATGTACAGCCAGGACGGTGCGGTGCGCCGGAAGAGCAGCTCGTAGGCGGTATCGGCGTGGCCGGTGTCGCAGAGCACGGGGAGCAGGTCGCCGGTGGCGAGGAAGCCGGTGCCCAGGTGGGTGCCGGCGGCGCGGATCAGCTCGACGAGGCGTGCGGCGGCGGCCGGGCACAGCTCGTCGGGGACGAGTCCGAGGGAGAGCGCGCGCACATAGGCGGCCTGCGTGTCGCCGGTGGTGCGTCCGTCGGAGGTGAGGAACTCGGTGCGCCAGGCGTCGCGGACGCGCTCGGCGGTCTCGGCATAGCGGGCCGCGTCCTCGGCGCGGCCGAGCACCTTCGCGGCGCGGGCGAGGGTCGATGTCGACCGGTACAGGAACGCCGTGCCGACCTCGCCCTTGTCGGCCGTGAACCAGGCGATCGGGTCGTCCCTGATCGGGTCGGCGCGGGTGCCGTCGGCCGCCTTCGCCTTCGGCTCGGTCCACTCGCCCCAGTGGAAGGAGCCGTCCCAGAGGTACCGCTCGTGCGGCAGCGGCACGGCCGAGCGCTCGATCCGGGACCGGTGACGGGCGGTGCGGGCGGTCCGCAGTGCCCACTCGACCCAGCGGACCATCGCCTCCCAGTTCTCGGCGAGCACCTCCTGGTCGCCGTAGGACCGGTACAGCTCCCAGGGGACGGCGACGATCGCGTCGCCCCAGCCCGCCGAGCCGGTCATCATGGCGAACTGGTCGTCGAGGTGGTGCTTGATGCGGCGGCCGTCGGGCGAGAAGTTGGCGATCCGGCCGTCGGGCAACTGGTCGTCGCGGACGGAGCGGAGCCATTTGCGGCTGAAGCCGAGGACGTCGTACAAACGCGTGGCGGTCGGCGCGAAGACCTGGTAGTCGCCGGTCCAGGCGAGCCGTTCGCGGGTCGGGCAGTCCGTCGGGACATCGACGGCGTTGCCGCGGAAGCTCCAGTCAGCGATCTCATGGAGGCGGTTGAGGTCGTCGTCACTGCACGCGAAGGTGCCGGTGCGGCGCAGATCGGTGTGGACGACGCGCATCGTGAGGCTCGCGGGGTCGAGCGGGGCGCCGTCGCGGCGAAGGCGGGCGTACCGGAAGCCGTGCACGGTGTGGCGTGGCTCGAACACCTCGCCCCGGCCGGCGGAGACGGCCTCGTCGCGCTGGACGAAGGGGACCGGCTCCTCACCGGGGCGGACGGAGTCCAGGTGGGCGGTGGTCAGGTCGCCGTCGGCGCCGATGTGCTCGCCGTAGTCGACGACGGTGCGGGTGCCGGCCGGGCCGAGGTCGCTCAGGGCCGTCCGGCCGGAGGCGTTCTGGCCGAAGTCGGCGATCCAGAGCCCGTCCGCGAGCTGTGTGACGGACCGCGCCGGGCGGGAGCCGACGACGCGTACGGGAGGTGCGGGCGACCAGTCGATCGCGGGAGCCTCGATCTGATCGACGAGGACCGGCCGTTCGGCGCGCGGCCCGGCGCGGAAGTCGGTGGTCTGCCCGTCCATGAGGTCGGCCCGGGTGATGGCCGACCCGGCGCTCGTCCAGGTCTCATCGCTGAGGACGACCTGGTGTGAGCCGTCCTCGTATCTGATGTGCAGTTCGGCGCGTGCGCCGAGCATCGTTCCCCAGCCGGCCGGCAGGCGGAACGCGCCGACCTGGCCCCGGTACCAGCCGTCCGAGAGGACGATCTCGATCCGGTTGCCGCCCGCCCGCACGGCGGCCGTGACGTCGGAGGCCTGGGCGTAGAGGGTGCGGTCGTAGGAGGTGGCGCCGGGGGAGAGCTCGGCGGTGCCGGCCCGCTCGCCGTTCACATACGCCTCGTACACACCGAGCGCCGTCGCGTACAGCCGTGCCGAGCGCACCCCGGGCCGCGCCTCGAACCGGGTCGTCAGGGTGTGGGCCGGACGCTTGCCGTAGCCGGGGTCGCCGGATTCGGCCGGCGATATCCAGCGCGCCCGCCAGTCCTTGTCGAGGAGGCCGACCTCGAAGGTGCTCCACTTCGACCACGGCGACAGGCCGTCGGCGCTGTCGGCGCCGGTGGCTCGGACCCGCCAGGCCACCTGGCGGCCGCTGCACAGCGCCGCCCAGGGCCAGGGGAGGAACCGGTGCCTGCCGGGCGCGACCGCCACCGCGGGCCGCGCCTCGCCGTCGACGGCGCATTGCAGCTCGTATCCCGCCGGGCGCCCCGTGCCCGATGGCGGCTTCCACGACAGGCGGGGCGCGGGGCCCGACACGGCGAACTGATCACCGCCGCTGTCGATGCGCAGGTCATACGGTGCGTTGTTCATGCTCTGCTCTCTCGGGAAGTTGACGAACGTGTCGTGTTACCGGACCGACTTGACCTTGAACTTGATGATCAGGCCGCCGACCAGCGCGAGGACCGCGCCGCCCAGATAGAGCTGCGTGTAGTTCTTGTCGCCGCCGCCGGAGACGCCGATGGTGATGATCAGCGGGGCGATCAGTGGGGCGATGGCGCTGGGAATCTTCTGAGCGAACGCGACGACCGCGAGATAGCGACCCGCCTGCGCCCGGTCCGGGAGGACGGCGAACACGATCGCCTGGTCGACGGCGCTGAACACCGCGATGGCGAGCTGCATCAGCACCGCACCGATGACGAGTTGGGGCAGCGCCTGGGCGAACGCCTCGGTGACGGCCCCGGCGACGAAGATCGCGGACCCGATCAGGGTGAACAGCTTGCGCCGGCCGAGCTTGTCGGAGAGGAAGCCGCCCCCGATGGCGCCCCCGGCCGCTGCCAGCACCCCGATCGTCCCGATCGCCGCCACGACGCCGGCGACCTCCTTGACGGGCAGGTCGAGCCGCTGGGCGTAGAAGAAGGTGCCGAAGGTGGTGTTGAAGTACAGGCCCATGAAGAAGACGAAGCGGCCGAGCCAGTTCCAGCCGAAGTCGGGGTACTTCCGCGGATTGAATCCATAGCTGGCCACCAGGTCCCTGATGGTCACATCGCCGGTGTGGACGAGTTCACGGGAGTCCCCTTCCGGCTTCAAGAGGGGGAACAGGACCAGCATGGTGGCTCCGAGGAGGCCCGGGACCAGAAAGACGAGGAGGGTGCTGGAGGCCACCGCGTACGCGATGCCGATGCCGATCACCGGCGCGATCTGGCTCGTGACGCTGGTCCATGCCGCGATACGGCCGCGCTGCTCCTCGGGGACACGGTCGGCCTGGACGTTCTGGATGGCCTGACTGGCCGTGGACCAGCCGACCATGCCGACGACCCACGACAGGCCCACCAGGAACACCGTCGGTGCGGCGGCGATACCGAAGAGCGCGACGAAACCCAGGACCGTCCCGACGATCATGAACGGGGTTCTGCGACCGAAGCGGGACCGCGTCCGGTCGCTCCAGAAACCGATCAGAGGGCTGAGGACCAGGTAGACGAACTGGGCGGAACCGGTGACGTACCCGAGCAACTCCTCGCGCCCGGGGGCGAGGTCGGAGATCCGCAGCGCCAGCGAGTAGGAGAGCGGAACCATCAGGGCCAGCGAGGAGCCGAAGTTGGCGATCATCATCCAGATGATGTAGCCCGTGTCGATCTTCTTCAGCGGCGGGGCCTCGATCTCGGAGGCCGAGGTCTCGGCCGACGCCTCACCGTCACGCCCGGCCGGCTCGGTCGGCGGTGGTCCTGCCACGCTGATGTCGCGGTCGTTCTGAGGCATGAGGACTCCTTCGTCTCACGATTGCCAGGCGACGCGGCAGCCGGCGGAGGCCGGCACACGCGCTCGTGGGTGAACTGGTGGGGTGACTGCGGAGCGGCACGTAACCGGGCCCGCTCGACGCTCGGCTGCCACCGGCGTTTGCGCATTACTGGACCGACCAGCCCCCGTCGGACGGGAGGACGGCGCCGTTGATGTTGATGCCGTCGTCGCTGAGCAGAAAGGTGATGGAGGCCGCCAGCTGTTCGGCGGTGGCCAGGCTCGGGATCGCCTGCTGGAAGGGGGCGAGGCGGGCGGAACCCGACTGCGACACCTGCGCGGGCATCGGGATGCCGGTCGCCACGCCGCCGGGCGCGACCGCGTTGACCCGGATGCCGTGCGGGCCGTACATGAAGGCGGCAGACCTGGTCAGGCCGATGACACCGTGTTTGGAGACGGTGTACGCGGTGCCCGAGGAGTTGCCGCGCAGCGCCGCCTCCGAGGCGACGTTGACGATCGAGCCTGCACCCGCGGCCATCATGACCGGCAGGACCGCGCGGGACAGTTTGAAGCCGCCGGTGAGATTGATGCCGATGACGCGGTCCCAGATCTCGTCGGAGGTCTCATGGACCGGCGAGAAGTCGTCGTTCACACCGGCCACGTTGGCGAGGGCGTCGATACGGCCGTCGGCCGCAGCGACGATACGGTCGATGTCGTCCTGGCGCGTGATGTCGCCGACGACGGCGGCGATCGCGCCATCGGGGAGGGAGGTGACGAGGTCCTGGAGGCGCGCGGCCGAGACGTCCACACCGATCACGCGGCCGCCTTCCCGGGCGATGCGCGAGGCGGTCGCCCGGCCGATGCCGGAGGCCGCGCCCGTGACGATGACGGTCTTGCCGTCGAACCGTCCGGCCGTGACGCGCTCGGTCCACCGGCTCGGGCCGCTCTCCTCGGCGGGCATGACGCCGTCGTTGACCTGGAGCACGAGTTCGTCGACGACCGCCTGAGGCAGCTGTCCCTGGCTGACGGCGACAAGTTGCTGGAGCGGCAGCGTGCGCACCGGGGCGAGCATCTCCTGCGGTACCCCCGCCTGTTCCAGCAGCGCCTCGATGAGCGGCGCGCCTTTCGGGTGGGTCAGCCATGCGTCGATGGTGCTGTGCGCGGTGAGTGGCGGTGGGGGAGGGGGAGTGGGCATGTGGTTCGACTCCTTTTGGAACGATTCAGAAGTGCGTTTCGCGGCGGATCACGGAGAACGGAGCGGGAGGGGGAGGAGCGTCAGCCGCCCGTGGCCCGGCCCGGCTTCCGCCCGCTCAGACCGTGCCAGCGGCGGCGGAGGGAGAACGCGGCCGTCTTCGGCCTGCGGTCGCGGGTGAACACGCCCTTCTTGTTGCCGTCCACGCGGTGGATGCCGGGGGAGGTCTGGAAGTCGGCGAAGTTCCAGACGTGTTCGCCGACGAACTCGGGGATGCGGTCGAAGACGCGGTGGTACATGGCGAGGTAGTCGCTCTGGTACTCCTCGCTCCACGGGGTGTCCCAGACGGAGTGCAGGCCGGGCTGGGTGTCGGCGCCGTACTCGGACATCATGACCGGCTTGCCGAAGCGCGCCGCCCAGCCGCGCAGATCCTGCTCCAGGGCCTGTTCGGCGGTCGCGAGGTCGCCGGTGAAGAGGTACCAGCCGTAGTAGCGGTTGATGCTCAGCACATCGAACAGGTCGCCGATCAGGTCGTTCCGCGGCGTCGCGAACATGACCGCGGCGTAGGTGAGGGGGCGGGTCGGGTCGAGCTCGCGGGCCAGCTCGACCAGCGGCTCGAAGTATTCGCGGGCGCCGTCCTCGTTGGAGGCCGGTTCATTGGCCAGGCACCACATCACCACGCTCGGGTGGTTCTTGTCCCGTGCGACCAGCTCGCGCAGGTGCTGGGCGTGCGTGTCGCGCGTGGTCCCGCCGAAGTTCTCCGGCGCGAAGGTCGGGGTGGGCGGAACGCCGGTGAGCCCGCCCTGGACTCCCAGGTTCAGGCCGACGGCGGCGGTCTCGTCGATGACGACGATGCCGTGCCGGTCGGCGAATTCGAGCACTTCCTCCGCGTACGGGTAGTGCGCGGTGCGGAAGGAGTTGGCGCCGGTCCACTGAAGGAGCTGAAAGTCGTGGACGAGGTAGGCGTCGTCGTGGCCCTTGCCCCGGACGGGGATGTCCTCGTGTTTGCCGAAACCGGTGAAGTAGAACGGTTCGCCGTTGATGAGGAACTCGGTGCCCCGCACTTCGACGGTGCGGACGCCGAAGGGCTGGGTGTAGCTGTCGACCGGTTCCCCCTCACCGGTCCCGCCGTCGGCGATCAGCTCCACCACGAGGTCGTACAGGTAGGCGGCGCCGGGCTGCCAGAGGGTGACATCCTCGATGCGGAAGGTGCCCTCGGGTCCGTGCGCCTCGGCCACGGTCTCGCCCGTCTCGTCGACCGCGCGCACCCGGACGATCGGCGCGTCGGCGGTCTCGCCGCCGGTCTCCACGCGGTAGTCGACGATGCCGGCCGTGCCGTCCCGTCCGGTGACGACCGTGACGTCCTCCACGAACGTCCGCGGCGTGCTGCACAGGCGGACCGGGCGTGCGATGCCCGCGTAGTTGTAGAAGTCGTGCAGGTAGGACTGGCGTTCGCGGCTGTCGGGGCCCGTCGTGAGGGTGCCCGGTGGAATCGTCTCGTTCGTCAGCCGGTTGTCCACGCCGACGGTGAGCCGGAACTCGGTGCCAGGGCGGACGATCCCGGTCAGGTCCGCCTCGAACGGGGTGTAGCCGCCAGCGTGTTCGGCCACGAGTCGGTCGTCCGCGTAGACCTGTGCGGCGTGGGTGACGGAGCCGAAGCGGAGGACCACCCGCTGCCCCGCCCAGCCGCGCGGCACGCGCACATCGCGCTGGTACCAGGCGACGCCGACATGGTCACGGATCTCCGCGTCCGTGAACAGGTCGTTGTAGCTGGCGGGGACGGGGGCTTCGAGAGGCGAGGCGAGCCGCGACGTCCACGGGGTGGCGGCGGCGCGGGTGCCGAGAGCGAACCGCCACAGGCCGTCGAGGCTGACGATGTCGCGGGTGGGGCTGGTGCGGGGCGAGAGCATGGCGTTCCTACGCGTCGTTGCGGGCGGAGAGGCCCGAGGGGGATGGGGGACTGGTGCGGCGCCGCCGGTTAAATCGTTTCACCGGCGTCGGCGAGGAGCGTGCTCCCCGTCATGAAGGCCGAGAGGTCGCTCGCGCAGAACAGCACCACGCGGGCGATGTCGTCGGGCACGCCGAGCCGGCCGAGCAGGCTCGGCTGCATCACGGACAAGATGTCCCCGGCGTCCGCGCGGGCACCGGCCGCCGCGGCGGCCGCCGCCATGTTCCCCTCGGTCGGCACGTATGTCGGAGCGACGCCCAGGACGCGGATGCCGAACGGTGCGAATTCGAGGGCGAGTTGCCGGGTGATGCCACGCGCCGCGTGCTTGGAGCCGACGTAGGCGGCGAGCCCGGGGGCCGTCCCCCGGAACCCGGCCGTGGAGACGACGTTGACGATGACACCACCGCTCCCGGCCCCGCTCATCCGGCGCGCCGCCTCCCGGGATCCGAGGAAGACACCGCGCGTGTTCACGGCGAACACCTCGTCCCAGGTCCGGTCGGACATCTCCAGTGCGGAAACGCTGGGGAAGATCCCGGCGTTGTTGACCCAGATGTCGACCCCGCCGAACTCCCGGACCGCGAGGTCGGCGGCCGCGACGATGCTCTCGGTGTCGGTGACATCCAGGTGGGCGGCCAGCGCACGGCCCTGGCCGCGGGCGTCGAGGTCCTCGGCGACAGCGGTGGCGAGCCCTTGCTCGATGTCCGTGACGAGTACGTCCGCTCCTGCTTCGACCAGGCGCTCGGCGATGGCCCGGCCCAGTCCGCGGCCGGCGCCGGTCACGACGGCGTGCCGCCCGGACAGTGAGACCAGTTCGGCCAGGGGCCGGGACGAGACGTCGGGTACGGATACCTGCACGATGTGTCCTTCCGGGGTGCGGTGCGGTGCGGTCAGTTGCGCGCGCGGCGGGCGGTCTCGCCCAGCCAGGCCAGGCTGGGCTTGGGGCGGCGCTCGAAGGTCTCGCGGTCCACCTCGACCAGTCCGAAGGTCGGCGCCCAGTGGCCCCACTCGTAGTTGTCGAGGAGGCTCCAGTGCAGATAGCCGCGGACGTCCGCGCCGTCGGCGATCGCCGCCTGGAGGTGCTTGAGCGCGTCGGCGGTGTAGTCGATCCGGCGGGTGTCGTCGTGGGTGGCGATGCCGTTCTCGGTGATCAGGATCGGCATGCCACCGGTGACCTCGGCGGTGTGCCGCACGGCGATACCCAGGGCGTCGGGCCGGTAGGCGGTTCCCACGAGCGTGTTGTCCGGGTGCTGCGGGTGGGGCTCGATGCCGTCCGGGCGGACCCACTGGCTGGAGTACGACTGCACGCCGACGAAGTCGTCGCCGCGCGCTCCCTCCAGGTAGAGGTCCTCCCAGACGTACTCCAGCTCCCGCTTCTTCTCGTCGGCCCCCGGGCGGGCGACGAAGGCGCGGTTGGCGACCGTCCAGCCGACCTTGGCGCCGGTGCGCTCGCGCAGCACGTCCCGTACGGCGTGGTGTGCCTCGATCAACCGCTCGCCGATCTTCACATCGGGGGCCGGCAGCGGTGGGCGCGGGCCCTCGTTGTCGACGGTGGGGCTCTGCCACTCCCCGGCCGCCTGCTGGTTCCGCATGGCCTGGGCCATGCCGACCATGATGGCCAGCATGTTCGGCTCGTTCATCGTGACGACCCACTCGACGCCGTCGAGAATCGGTGAGACCGCCTCGGCGTACGCCTTGAACCGCTCGGCGGCGCGGTCGCCGAGCCAGCCGCCCTCCTGCGCGAACCAGAGCGGGCTGGTGAAGTGGTGCAGTGTCACGACCGGGGTCAGGCCGAGCTCGAATGCCGTCTCGATCATGCGCCGGTAGTGGGCCAGTTCCGCCCGCGAGATCAGGCCGGGGACCGGCTCGATCCGGGCCCACTCGATTCCGAAGCGGTAGGCGTTGAGCCCGGCGTCGGCGAGCAGTCGCATGTCCTCGCGGTACCGGTGGTAGCTGTCGCACGCGTCGCCGCTGCGCTCCATGCCGGGCACGCGCCCCTCGCTCGCCCAGAAGTCGCTGTTGAGGTTGTTGCCCTCGATCTGGTGCGGTGCGGTGGAGGCTCCCCAGAGGAACCCGGGGGCGAGTTCGGTCATCGTCGACTGCCTTTCTGAGCGTCGGTGGTGACGGGCCTGATGGCGCTTGCGCTGCGACGGCAGTCGCGCGGGGAGGCGGATGCCTTCGTCAGTGCGCCGCTGCGCTGGTACGCCGACGTGTGAGCGTCAACTTTTACCAGGTGGTTGGTTTTCGTGATCGGACGCTAGACCGGGATCGCGAGTGCGGGAAGTTGCCGTTCGGCTTCGTGATCAGAGCGTTATCCGGCCGCGGATCGCATGAGCGCGGAGAGCGGGCGCGCGAAAAGTGGTGGTACGGCTTGTCGCAGGTGAGGGGTGTGGGCGCGGGCATCCTGCCCGGCGGCCGGCCGGACCGGGTGGCGCTCCGCCTACTGGTCGTCCTGGTCGAGAAGCAGGCGCACGAAGTCGCTGATGGGTCCGACGATGTCGAGATCCTGGTCGAGCACCCACTGCAACTGGAGCCCGTTGAGCACGGCATGGAAGAGGACCGCGGCGCTCTCGGGGCTGAGGTCCCCGCGCAGCTTGCCGCGGGCCGCCTCGTCGTGGAGTCCCTCGGCGAACTGCCTGCGCCCGCGTTCGTAGCGCTCGGCGAAGTACGCGTGGGCGGGGTGGTCCGGGCGTGAGGCCGCGGCGGCGAGCTCGATCCACAGGCGCATCAGCTCGGGGGCCTTCTGGTGGTGGCGGATGAGCTCGCCGAGGTAGGGCGCGAGCTGGTCCGGGCTCTCGACCTGCGCGAGGCCCTGCTGCCACTCTTGGGAGTCCCGCTCGGCCAGAACCTCGGCAAGGAGCTCGTCCTTGTTGCGGAAGTGGTGGAGGAGGCCGGCGTGGGTGATGCCGGCCCTTTCCGCGATGTCGCGCAGGGAGGCCTTGGCGTAGCCGTTCTCGGCGAAGCTGTCGCGTGCCGCCCGTACGATCTCCGCTCTGCGGGCCGGCGTCTTGGCGTACGGCCCACGTGCCTTGGCCTGGCCCACGGTGCGCTCACTTTCCCCAACGAAGCCGGTCCGGATCGGTCGTGCGCATCAGCTGAGCGTCAAAATCTACCACAAGGTTGGGATTCGCTGGGCGTGTCGTGACGCCAGACCATTGTGCTCCCCCTCGGGTTGTCCCTAAGCTTTCCACTTGGAAGGTATTGAATCGTTTCAAGCCTCAGCCCATTTCAAGCCCTGCCGTTTCAAGTGCAGTGCGCTGACGAAAGGAATCCGAGCCATGGCCGAGGAGAGCAGAAGTGCGCTGAGCCGTCGACACATGCTGGGCGTCATGACGGCGGCCGCAGCCGGGGCCTCCCTCCCGCTCGCGGCCGCGCCGAACACCCTGGCGTCGACCGGCGGCGGACACCGCTCCGCCCCCGCGAACCTCCAGGTCAACTCCCAGGTCGCACCGCTGGGCACGGAGACCGCCCCGGCCTTCGGCTGGGTGCCTCCGGTGGCCCGCCAGACCGCGTACGAGATCCAGGTCGGCACCGCGCCCGGCAAGGCGGATATCTGGAGCAGCGGCAAGGTGGCCGGCTCGAACAGCACCGAGGTGCCCTACGGGGGCGCGAGTCTCCGGTCGGAGCAGGCGTACTTCTGGCGGGTGCGGACCTGGGACGAGAAGGGCGCCCCCGGCGCCTGGAGCGAGTCCGCGGTATGGGAGACCGGCCTGCTGAAGGGGGAGAAGGACTGGTCGGGCGCCCGGTGGATCGGTGGCCGTACGGCGCAGGACCACGACTGGCGGGACCTCACCGCGACCGTCGTCTTCCGCGGCGGCTCCGACCCCGCGAGCGGGCTCTCCCTGCTGCTGCGGGCCGAGCCCATCGGCAAGACCTGGGGCGAGGGGCTCGTCTGGACCCTCCAGCAGAGCGGCGACACCATGCGGCTGGCGATGAAGACCAGCCACTACGCGGGCAACACCTGGGTGGACGACGGCACCTCCGAGCCCGACTGGGGCGTCAACCGGTACGACCCCCAGAGCGAGACCAACCCCACCACCGCGGGTACCCGCGGTGTCCCCGTCGGCACGGTCGCCCTCCCCGCCTCGACCGGGCTGACCAAGGACACCTGGGCCACCCGCGACCACACGGTGGTGGTCTCCGTCCGCGGCCTCACCGTGACCACCAGGGTCAACGACATCGAGGTCGACAGCCGCACACTCACCGGGGACCAGATCCGCCGCCACGGCAGCTTCGGTTTCGCCGGTGGCACCGACGCCACCGTGCGCAGCGTCAAGGTGACCGGTACCGGCGCCCCCGACTTCTCCGTGGACCTGACCACGGGCGCCAACCCGTTCGAGAGCGGCATCGGCACCCTCGCGGGCCTGACCTTCCCGCCCAAGAACCCGTACCTTCCGGCCAAGAACGCCGTGCTGCCCATCGCCAACCCCGCGCCGCTGCTGCGCCGCGCGTTCACGCTGCCCCGTGGCCGGCGCATAGCCAGGGCACGCCTGCACCTGAGCGCCGCGGGCAACGTCACCTTCACCGTCAACGGCGAGCCGATCACCGTCGACGGCAAGCGGGCGGCCCGGGACCGCGCCAACGTGCCCCGGCTGCTCACCGACCAGAGCACCTACGACCGTACGGTGCTCTATGACACCTTCGACGTCACCGGGCTGCTCGACGCGGGCCGGGAGAACGCCGTCGCCGCCGAGCTCGGGCGCGGCTGGTACGGAGTGACGACACCCCAGGAGTGGTACTGGCAGCTCGCGCCCTACGCCGGCCAGCCCCGCATGCGGGCGAAGCTCGTCGTGACCTACACCGACGGCTCGGCCACCACACTGGTCACGGACGAGGACTGGCTCGGCGCGGACGGCCCCACCACGTTCGACTCGGTCTACTCGGGGGAGAAGTACGACGCCCGCCGCGCCGAGGAACTGGGCGACTGGCGCTCGGCCGGCTACCGCACCGGCCGCGACTGGCGCCCGGCCACCGCGCTGATCCCGCCGGGCAGCTGCGCGGCCCCCGAGCCGAAGTACCACGGCCTGCTCCCGGCCACCACGGTCCCCGAGGGCTTCAAGCCCGCCGCCGTACGGGCCCACGAGGCGGAGCCGGTGCTGGTCAACCGGACGCTGCGCCCGGTGTCGATCACCGAGTCCGCCCCCGGCTCGGGCATCTGGATCCTGGACTACGGCCAGATCCTGACCGGCTTCGTCCGCCTCGGCCTCAGCGGCGTACGCCCCGACAAGCAGGGCCTCACCCTGCGGCTGCGCGGAGGCAACCGCATCACCACCGGCGACTCCACGACGGCCTCGCCGTTCTCCGTCGAGGAGGAGAACTTCCAGCACGACGCCAACCTCCAGACCCACTACTACACCGTCGGCAAGCGGTCCACTCAGGGCTGGGAACAGCAGTTCAGCCACTTCGGCTTCCGCTACCTGGAGGTCATGAACCTCGAAGCCGTCCTCGGCCGGGCGCCCGACCTGGGGCGGGACGCCGACGTGCTGACGGTGGAGGTCGCCCGCTCCGGCTTCGCCCGCACCGGCACGTTCACCACGGACAACGCCCTGCTCAACCGGGTCCGGCGCAACCTGGAGTGGGCCGAGCAGAACAACCTGGTGCAGAAGCCCACCGACACCCCGTCGCGGGAGAAGAACGGCTGGACCGGCGACGCCATGGCCAGCTCCGAGTCCCAGTCCCTCACCTGGGACGTCAACGCCCTCCTCACCAACTATCTGCGCCACTTCCCCGACACCCAGATCTCCACCGGCCAGCTGCCCATGTTCGTCCCCCTGGCCAAGGGCGGCTACGGCTACGACCACACCCCCGGCTGGAACGCCGCGTGGAAGGCGGTGCCGGCCTGGGACTCGGCGTACTTCGTCATCCCGAGGGAACTGCACACGTACTACGGCAACAGCAGCTTGTTCGCCGAGCTCTACGACCACCAGGACACGCTCCTGAAGTACTACGAGACGCTGTTCACCGCCGAGAACGACTACAGGTTCGAAGCCTCCCTCGGCGCCTACTCCGGTGCCGAGCCGCCCGGCAGCAACGCCGTCATCAGCCTCGCCTTCTACATCCACTTCTGCGACTACATGGACGAGGTGGGACGCCGACTCGGCCGCACCGAGCGCGCCGCCCACTACACGAAGCTGGCGCGCACCCTGCGCAAGGCGTTCATCGCCAACTACTGGGACACGTCTCAAGGCCACTTCACCCAGGGCAGCATCTCCAGCGAGAACACCATCGCCATCGCCTTCGACCTGGTCCCAGGCTCGGACCTGAGCCCCGACGACCCCCGCCACCTGGCCGGCACCAAGACACTCGCCGAGAACAAGAGGGCCCTCGCGAAGCTGCTCGCCGACCGCATCGCCGCGGCGGATCACCACATCCAGAACGACATGTACGGGTCGCGCTACGAGTTCAACATCCTCAGCGAGTACGGCTACACCGACATCGCCCTCAAGGCCGTCACCCAGACCGGCGCTCCCGGCTACGTCCACCAGATCGCCAAGGGCGCCACCTCGCTGTGGGAGCAGTGGACCGACCGGCTCTCGGTCAACCACCACTACCGCTCCAACGTGGCCACCTGGTTCTACCAGAGCCTGGCCGGCATCAGGCCGACCGCCACCGCCTACGAATCGCTGCGCATCCGCCCGTACATCCCGGCGGCCGAGGTCAACAGCCGGGTTCCGAAGGACACACAGGACACCGACCTGGCGCCCGCGACCCTCGGCCACGTCAGCGCCTCCATCGACACCGTGCGCGGCACGGTGTCCTCGGAATGGCGGCGCCGCCCGGACGGCAGGATCGACCTCGCGGTGACCATCCCGCACAACACCGAGGCCGAGATCTGGGTCCCCACCCAGGGCAAGCCCGTCACCGTGCCCCGAGGTGTCGCCTTCGTCCGCGACGACACCTCGGGAGGAGCCCGCTACGGGGTCTACCGGGCCCGCGCGGGTTCGTACCGCTTCAACGCCTGATGGCCTGACCCCGTGCGAGCGGGGTCACCACCAGATGGTGCGGGCGACGTCGTGCGCACGTCCGAACCGCCCCTCGGCCGGCCTCAAGAGCCCCTCGACTCACTCTTGACACGAGGCTGCGCGTGGGCCGATATTTCCTGGAATCGGTTCCGGAACCGATTCCGGAACCGATTCCAGGAGCCAGGATGACCCTCCCGAGCACCGTCAGCGAACAAGCCCCGTGGGCCAGTGGCGCCTCTGGGCTGACCATCACCGGCGTTGACGTCGTGGCGGTGCGTGCCCCGCTGGCCCGCGAGTTCAAGGGCAGCTTCTACCGGATGACCCATCGGGCGACGCTGATCACTCGGGTCCGCACTGAGGAGGGCATCGTCGGGGAGGCCTACGTGGGCGACGAGGACGGCGCCCTCGCCGAGATCGCCGCGATCACCACGCGCGAGATCGCCCCGCGCCTGATCGGCGAGGACGCCTTCGCCACCGAACGCTGCTGGGACCTCGCCTATCCGGTCACCTATGACATCCTGCGGGACCGCCGTCACGGCCTGGTGGCGCTGGCCGGTGTCGACACCGCCATATGGGACGCCGTCGGCAAGGCGCTGCGGCTGCCGCTGCACCGGCTGTGGGGCGGCTACCACCGCGAGATCCCCCTGATGGCGATCGGCGGATACTACGGAGAACCGCTGGGCGCCATCGAGGACGAGATCGCCTTCTACAAGGACCGCGGGCTGGCCGGTATGAAGTTCAAGGTCGGCGGCGCCTCGCCCGAGGTCGATGCCAAGCGGGTCGCGGCCGCGCGGGAGGCGGCCGGCGACGACTTCGTCATCACGGTGGACGCCAATCAGGGCTACACCGTGGCCGAGGCGCTGGAGTTCGCCTGGCGCGTCGAGGATCTCGGTATCCGCTGGTTCGAGGAGCCGGTGCGCTGGCACAACGACCGCCGTTCGCTGCGTGACGTCCGTATGCGCACCCGCATTCCGGTCGCCGCGGGCCAGAGCGAGTACAGCGCCAGCGGCTGCCGGGACCTGATGGAGGCCGGGGCCATCGATGTCTGCAACTTCGACGCCTCCTGGTCCGGGGGGCCGACGGCGTGGCGCCGTGCCGCCGCCATCGCCACCTCGTACGACGTCCAGATGGGACACCACGAGGAGCCGCAGGTCGCCGCCCATCTGCTGGCCAGCCAGTCACACGGCACCTATGCCGAGTGTTTTCATCCCGACCGGGATCCGTTCTGGTGGCATCTGATAGCCACGGAGCGGCGGCTGGTGGACGGCAAGCTCCAGCTCTCCGACGCCCCCGGCCTCGGCTGGGAGCTGGACGAGGACTACATCGCCGGGCACCGCCTCGAGCTGGGGGCGTGACATGCCGAACGATCCCAGCTCCGGGATGCGTGGCAGCCGGCCGCACCGCGTGGCGATCCGCGAGGTCGCCGAGTACGCCGGAGTGGCGGTGTCCTCCGTCTCCCGCGTCATCTCCGGGCATCCCGACGTCAGCGAGAAGATGCGCCGGAAGGTGCTGAAGGCCATCGACGAGCTGGGCTTCGTCCCGGATCTGGCGGCGCAGAGCATCCGCACCGGCGCGACGAAGACCATCGGCTTCGTCATCAGCGACATACGCAACCCGCTGCTCGCCGAGATCGCGCACGCGGCCGAGACCCGCCTGCGCGAACGCGGTTACACGCTGTTCATGATGAGCTCACTGCACGACCCCGAGCTGGAGGCCGAGCATCTGCGCCGACTCGCCCAGCATCGGGTGGACGGGCTGCTGGTGTCGGTCACCGACGAGAAGAACCAGGAAACCGTCGAGTTGCTCTCCAAGGCCGGCGTCCCCATCGTGCTGATCGACCGCGACATCCCCGACCTGCCCGCCGCCTCCGCCGCCCGCTTCGACCACGCCAGCGGACTGACCGCCGCGGTGCGGCACCTCGTCGAGCTCGGCCACCGTTCGATCGGCCTGGTCAGCGGCTCGGCCAACACCCGTCCCTCCCGGGAGCGCGAGCAGGCGCTGTACCGGATCGCGGCACAGCTGGGTGTCACGGCCCACGCCCACAGCGGGGACTTCGCCATGGAACACGGGGCCAAGGCCACCCACGCGCTGCTGAGCGGCGAGGACCGACCGACGGCGCTGATCGCGGGCTCCAACCAGATTCTGGTCGGCGTGCTCTCGGCCCTCGCCGGGCTCCCGTACCAGGTTCCCCGGGATCTCTCGCTCGTCACCTGTGACGACGCGCCGATGGCGGCCTTCCTCCAGCCCCGGCTGGCGACGATCCGCCGGGACGTCGCCCAGATCGGGCGCGTCAGCGCCGATCTGCTGCTGGAAGCCCTGGCCGGCGACGCGGCCCGGTCCGTCGAGCTGCCGACCCGATTCGACCACGCGGAGTCCTGCGCGGCTCCGTCCCCGAACCGGTGACCGCCACCGGTCACCTCAACGAGCCGCCGCTTCAATGAAGAAGCAAGGAGAAGCCATGTCCTCCCCCTCGGCACCGGGCGCCACCACAGGCGCCGCAACCACACCCTCCTCCGCCGCCGAAGACCGCGCCAATCTGCGCCGCGCCCGCTGGGGCGGCCTGGTGGGCACCGCCCTCGAGCAGTACGACTTCGTGATCTACGGGACCGCGTCCGCGCTGGTCTTCAACTCGGTGTTCTTCCCCGACCTGAGCCCGGCCGTGGGCTACCTCGGCAGCTTCGGGGCGTATGCCGTCGGCTTTCTCGCCCGGCCGCTGGGCGGTCTGTTCTTCTCCCGCTTCGGGGACCGGCTCGGCCGCAAGTGGGTGCTGGTCACCACGCTGTATCTGATGGGCATCGCCACCTTTCTGATCGGCCTGCTGCCGACGTACGAGACCATCGGGTTCTTCGCGCCCCTGCTGCTGGTTCTGCTGCGCTGTCTCCAGGGCTTCGGAGCCGGCGCCGAAATGGCCGGTGGCACCGTGCTGTTGACCGAGGCGGCGCCACCCGGCAGACGCGGCTACACCGCCTCGCTGGTGTGGGTCGGGGCCTCGGGGGGCACCGCGCTGGGCGCTGTGGTCTGGCTGGCGGTCCAGCAACTGCCCGAGGACGCGATGCTGAGTTACGGCTGGCGGCTGGTGTTCCTCAGCTCCATCGTCGTCACAGGCATGGCGTACCTGCTGCGGCGCAAGCTCCAGGACTCCCATGTCTTCACCGAAACCGCGAAGGAGAAGGCCAAGGAGGACGCGGCGGACCCACGGCCCTCGCCGATCAAGGACGTGTGGACCAACAGCCGCCGGAACGTGCTGCGGGTTTTTCTGATGGTGGCCGGGGTCAGCCTCAACTCGTACACCTACCAGGTGTTCATGGGCAGCTACCTGGTGTCGAACGTCGACGTGGACAAGGCCGTGTTCACCCGCGCGCTGCTGATCGGCGCGATCTGCGGAATGGGCGCGGCGGTGTTCTTCGGCCGGCTGTCGGACCGGCTCGGCCGGAGGCCCGCGTACACGGTCGCGGCCCTGGGGATGATGATCCTTCCGGTCCCGGCCTTCGCGATGCTGAACACCGGGAGCCCCGTGCTGATCACGATAGTGATCATTCTGGGCTTCATCTTCGCGGCCGAGGGCTCGGTGAGCGCCCAGGCGGCGTTTCTGCCGGAGATCTTCGGCAGCCGCTATCGCTACGCCGGGGTCACCATGGGGCGCGAGCTGGCCTCCATGGTCGGCGGCGCCGGGCCGCTGGTCTGCTCGGCCCTGATCACCTGGGCGAGCGGCAGCTGGATCCCGGTGGCGGTGTTGATGATCGCCACCGTCGCGGTCAGCCTGGCCGTCACCCTGCGCACACCGGAGACCCGGGACCGGGACCTGTACTCCGAGGCCGACGCGGCCTGACCACAGAACCACCACAGCCGAAGGACCCCTCCTCGCTCTCACCCGCCTCGCCGATGCCATCACCGCGGACTCCGAGAACCTGGCCCGGCTGGAGAGCGAGGACACCGGCAAGCCGATCGGCCAGGCCCGTGCCGACGCGGCCGTCTGCGCCCGCTACTTCCAGTTCTACGGCCATGCCATCGACACCTACTACGGCGACACCATTCCGGTGCGACCCGATATCCAGGCGTACACCACGCGCGAACCGTTCGGTGTCACCGGACACATCGTCGCCTGGAACTACCCCATGCAGCTGTTCGCCCGCGGGGTCGCACCGGCCATCGCCACCGGCAACTGCGCGGTAGTCAAACCGGCCGGACGAGACCCCGCGCACCTCCGTACGGCTGGCGGAACTGGCGGTGGCGGCCGGCATCCCCGACGGGGTGGTCAACGTCGTGCCCGGCATCGGCGCCGAGGCCGGCGCCGCGCTCACCGCCCATCCGGACATACGCCAGATCGGCTTCGTCGGCTCGACGGCCGTCGGCGCCCGGGTCGCGCACGCCGCCGCCCACCGGGTCGTGCCCACCACGCTCGAACTGGGCGGCAAGTCCGCGCACGTGGTCTTCCCCGACGCCGACCTCGAAGCCGCCGCCGAGGCCGTCACCAAGGGGATCCTCCAGAATGCCGGTCAGACCTGCTCGGCCGGATCCCGGCTGATCGTGCACCGCGACGCGCACACCGAGATGGTGGCTCGGCTGACCGCGGCCTTCTCTGCGGTCCGCATCGGCCCTGGTGCCACCGATCCCGACCTGGGGCCCCTGGTGTCGAGGAAACAGCAGTCCAGGGTCGCCGACTTCATCGACACCCTCACCTCGGGCGAGGTCCTGGTCGGCGGCACGGCCCCGGCCGACCCGGAGCTCGGCTCCGGCGCGTACTACGCACCCACCCTCGTCGACGGCGTGGACCCGGGCAGCCGGATCGCTCAGGAGGAGGTCTTCGGCCCCGTGCTGGCGGTGATGAGCTTCGACCGCCCCGAGGAAGCGGTGCGGCTGGCCAACTGCACGCCGTACGCGCTCATGGGCGCCGTCTGGACGTCGGACATCACCCGGGCCCTGACCGTCGCCCGTGGCATCGAGGCCGGACAGGTGTACATCAACGCGTTCGGCGCCCGCGGCGGCGTGGAGCTGCCGTTCGGTGGTTTCCGCGGATCCGGCTACGGACGGGAAAAGGGGGTGGCGGCGCTGGACGCCTGCACCCAGAGCAAGACCTTCATCATCAAGCTCTGATCGGCCGGCGGTCGTACGCCGGAAAGGACCATGCGAGCAACCATGACCGTCGCCCCCTGTACGGCGCCGCCGACCGACCGGCAGCGCCCGACCGACGAACAACTCGGCCACCTGGCCACCCGGGCCCGAGAGCTCATCCTGCGCACCGCTCACCAGGCCGGAGCCGGCCACGTCGGCGGCTCCCTGTCCGCCGCCGACCTGCTGGTGACCCTCTACTTCGACGAGCTGCGGATCGACCCGGCCCGGCCCGCCGCGCCGGAGCGGGACCGTTTCGTCCTCTCCAAGGGGCACTGCGCACTCGGCCTCTACGCCGTCCTCGCGATGCGGGGCTACTTCGACGTCGCCGAACTCGCCGACTTCGACAAGGGCGGTTCACGGCTCCAGATGCACCCTGACATGACCAGGCTGCCCGGGGTCGAGATGTCGACCGGATCGCTCGGCCAGGGCCTGTCCGCCGGCGTGGGCATGGCGCTGGGCGCGCGGCTGGGCGGCTCCGCCTCGGCCCCGGACTCACGTACGTATGTGCTGCTCGGAGACGGGGAGCTCCAGGAGGGCATGACCTGGGAGGCGGCGCATGTGGCACCCCGCTACCGGCTCGGCCACCTGGTCGCGGTGCTCGACCACAACGGCCTTCAGCAGTACGGCTGGCCGCGCGGCGCCGACGACCGCGGCGACCGGCGCGACCCGTGGGCGGGCGTCGACCTGCGCGCCACCTTCACCGGTCTCGGCTGGCGGGTGCTGGAGATCGACGGCAACGACATCGCCGCGATCCGGGCCGCGTTCGCCGAGGCCGGGCAGGCCGAAGCCATCGACCGGCCCACGATGATCCTCGCCACCACCCGCAAGGGCCACGGCGTCTCCTTCGCGGAGATGACCATCAAGTGGCACACCGGTGCGCCGAATGACGAGCAACTCGCGGCGGCGCTCGCCGAGTTGGGTGGGGTAGCCGAATGACCACACCGACGACATCGATGCGTCAGACATCGGACGCCACCCTGGTCGCGCTCGGCGACGAGGACCCGCGGACCGTGGTGCTCGACGGCGATCTGGCCACCAGCACCAAGGCCGACGCCTTCGCCCAGGCGCACCCGGAGCGGTTCCTCCAGATGGGCATCGCCGAGCAGAACCTGGTCGGCGTCGCCGTGGGGCTGGTGACCACCGGACTGGTGCCGTGGCTGTCCTCCTTCGGGGTGTTCTTCTCCCACCGCGCCGTGGACCCGATCCGGATGCTCGTCGCGCAGACCGACGCCAATGTGCGGCTGATGGTCGAACGCAGCCGGATCATCACCGCGCGGCTGTCCGGCCGGGGGGCGATGGCGCTGCTGGCCGTGACCGTTGACGACGGACGAGCCGCGCCTGAAGGGGCTGGCCCTGCTGGACCGGGACCCCTCGGACCACACCCGGCTGCGGAAGCTGGTCTCCAAGGCGTTCACCGCGCGGGCCATCAACGCCATGGAGCCGCAGATCCGCTCGCTCGTCGGCGACGCGCTCGACGCCATCGCCGAAGCCGGCAGCGTCGACCTGGTCGAGGCACTGGCGTTCCCGCTGCCGTTCACCGTGGTCTCGCGGATGCTCGGCATGCCGCCGACCGACAACGAACGGCTGCGCATGCTCTCCCACACCCTGATGCGCTCCGTCGAACCCACCACCGACCCCGTGGTGATGAGGGCCGTCGAGGCGGCCGACGCGGAGCTGTTCGACCTGGTCGGCGAGGCCGTCTCCTGGAAGCGGGACCACCCCGCCGACGACCTGCTCACCGCACTGATCACCGCCGAGGACAACGGGGACGCGCTCACCCACGACGAGCTGGTCGCCCAGGTCGCCATGTTGTACGTCGCGGGTCACGAGACGACCGTGAACCTGCTCTCTGGTGGAACTCTCGCGCTGCTGCGCAACCCGGACCAACTGAAGCTCCTGCGCGACACGCCGGACCTCATCGGGAACGCCGTCGAGGAGCTGCTGCGCTACGACGCGCCCGTGCACAACAGCAGGCGGGTGACGCTGGAGACCTACCACGTCGGCGGTTACGAGATCCCGCCCGGGTCGTTCATCCTCGCCAACCTGGCCGGGGCCAACCGCGACGAGACGTTCTGGGGTTCCGACGCGGAGGAGCTCCGGCTGGACCGGGAGAACGCCCGCCGCCATCTGTCCTTCGGCGCCGGCATCCACCACTGCCTCGGCGCGGCGCTGGCCCGCATCGAAGGCAGGGTGGCCATCGGCGAGCTGGTGCGGCGGTTCCCCGCGCTGAGCCTGGACGGCGACGTCGAGTGGAACGGTCTGCTCAGCCTGCGAGCGCGGCCCGGATGCCGGTCCGGGTGTGAGCCGTGGGAACACCGGCCCGGCCCGGACGCGAGCCGCCGGACCGGCACCCCCGCACGACCTCCACCTCCATGAACAGCGAGAGCGACCAAGAACGGATCCATTGCCCATGACCAGTGTTGACCGCGACACCGTGCGCGCCGTCAGTGACCTCCCGGTGGCCGAGCGGCGGGACGACGCCTGGCGGATGCTGATGGCCGGCCCGGAGCCGGCGCGCATGGCCGACGGCCTGGCGGTGACCAGCCTCGCCGCCGTCAAGGCGGTGCTCAGAGAACCGAACCGGTTCTCCGCCAAGAAGGCGTTCGACGCCGTGGAGACCGGTTACCCCCTCATCCCCCTGGCCTTCGATCCCCCCGAGCAGACCCGCTACCGGCGGATCCTGCAACCCTTCTTCGGCCCGCGCCGGATCCGGGCCCTGGAGGAGTCGCTGCGGGCCCAGGCCATCGATCTCGTCGAGGCCGTGAAGGCCCGTGGCGGCTGCGACTTCGTCGCGGACATCGCCGTTCCCTTCCCGGTGCAGGCGCTGCTGACCCTGCTGGGACTGCCGCTGGAGGACCGCGACCGCTTCATCGAGTCGAAGAACGCAGCCCTCGAACTCACCGCCGACGCCGTCGGCGAGCTGACCCTCACCGACGAGGAGCGCGTCGCCAGGGTGGCACAGACCATGGCCCTGGGCGGCTATCTGACGAAGCTGATAGAGACCCGTCGCACCCGTCCGGGCGACGATGTCCTCAGCGAGATCCTGGCCATCGACGGCGACGACCGCCTCTCCGACACGGAAGCCATGGGCGTGTGCCTCATGCTCGTGCTCGCCGGTCTGGAGACCGTCACCGACGCGCTGAGCCTCGGGATGGAGCGGCTGGCCACCCATCCCGAGCGGCGCCGGGAGCTGGCGGACGACCCCTCTCTCGTGCCGGCCGCCGTGGAGGAACTGCTGCGGCTCGACCCACCGGCCCCGTTCCTGCCCCGGGTCACCACCGAGGACGTCGAGATCGCGGGCTGCCCCGTCCAAGCCGGGACCCTGGTCAACACCCATCTGACCACGGCCAACCGGGACGAGACCTGCTGGCCGCGCCCCCATGACATCGACTTCCACCGCCCGGACAACCCGCACACCAGCTTCGGCGTCGGCGTGCACCGCTGCCTGGGCACACACCTGGCGCGTCTGGAGATGCAGCTCCTCTTCGAGGAGTGGCACCGCCGGGTCCCTGAGTACGCCATCGCCGAGGGCACCTCGCACCGGGCCAGGCTGGTACGCGCGAACATCGGGATGGAGTCGCTTCGGCTGACGATCCCGACGGCGTGACCGCAGCGTCGAAAAGGCCGCTCCCGAGTGCAGGGAGCGGCCTTTCGCCATTCGCCAGTCGGAATGGGGAAAGAATCTCAAAAATTTCGGCGCGCACTACTGTTTCGACATCACAAGGACACACGCACACCATGGGCATCTCTTCCCCGGGGCGCGATTAGATTGACATAAGCCGTCCAGCCTTTGCTTTATCCGGGGTCAGGGCTATCGGCGTGCTGTGGAGGGGATCATGATGTCCTTGACGGGAATTCATGGTAAGAGCTGGGATGCTGTCCTGGCCGCTATTACGCTGCTTTCCCAGCGTGAGCTGGAGGTGTTCGGCCTGCTGGGGGAGGGTGCCTCCAACCGCACCATTTCCAGCGTGCTCGCGATCAGCGAGCGCACCGCCAAAGCCCATGTGGCACAGATCCTGGCCAAACTCGACGTGGAATCCAGACTCCAGGCCGGCATCGTCGCCTTCGCCTGGGAAGTGGTCACGCACAACGGCGATGCGCGAGCGCTCCCCTCCTGGAGATCCGTCCCGCGATGCGGACCGGCGGCCGTCGTCAGACCGTGAAGACCTTTCCCGGGTTGAGGATCCCCGCCGGATCCCACACGCGCTTGATACCGCGGTGCAGGTCCAGCACGGCCGGGCTGAGCTCCCTGGCCAGGCCGCGCATCTTCAGCAGGCCCACCCCGTGCTCGCCGGTGACCGTGCCGCCCAGCGCTATCGCCTCGTCGACCACCTCCTCGAAGACCTCCCGGCCCCGGGCCAGTTCCCGCTCGTCGCCGCGCGGCACGACCAGCATCGGGTGCAGATTGCCGTCCCCGGCGTGGGCGATGCTCGCGATGCGTACGCCGTGCCGCTCGGCGGTGCGCTCCAGACGGGCGAACATCTCGGGGACGAGGGTGCGCGGCACGCAGATGTCCTCGCTGAGCACCATGCCCAGACGTTCCAGCGCGGGGTAGACCAGGCGGCGGGCGGCGAACAGGGCGTCCGCCTCGGCCGGGTCGCCGGAGCGGGCGCTCCAGGCGGCGCCGGCGGCTTCGAAGCAGGCCAGCACCGTGTCGGCCTCCTGCGCACCGGCGGCTCCGGGCGCGTCGCAGCGGGCCAGCAGCAGCACGTTGCCGCCGTCGGTGAGACCCATGTTCTTCCACTCGTCGACGGCGCGCAGGCAAAAGCGATCGACGAGTTCGAGGGCGCTGGGGACGACGCCGGAGGCCACCACATGGGCGACGGCCCGACCGGCGCTCGGCAGATCGTCGAAGTAGCCGACGACGGTCTGCTCCTGGGCGCGCTCGCCGCGCAGCCGCAGGGTGACCTCGGTGACCAGGCCCAGGGTGCCCTCGGAACCCACCAGCAGGCCGGCCAGTTCGAAACCGGCCGAGCTCTTGGCGGTCCGCCGGCCCAGCCGGACCACCTCGCCCCGGCCGGTGACCACCTCAAGGCCGAGCACGTAGTCGCGGGTCACGCCGTACTTCACGCAGCACAGGCCGCCCGCGTTGGTGGCGACGTTCCCGCCGATGGTGGACCAGGGCGCGCTGGCCGGGTCGGGCGGGTACCAGAGGCCCTTGGCGGCACACGCGGCCCGCAGGTCGTCGTTCACGACGCCGGGCTGCACCACGGTCAGACGCTCGTCCGGGTCGATGCGCAGGATGCGGTCCATCGCGGCGAAGGAGACGACCACGCAGCCGTCGACGGCGTTGGCGCCGCCGGACAGGCCGGTGCCGGCACCGCGGGCCACCACGGGCACGCCTCGTTCGGCGCAGTACGCCACGACCGCCGCGACCTCGGCGGAGTCACGTGGCCGCACCACGGCCGCCGGGAGGGCGTAGGGCGCGCCGGCGGCCTCGTCGTGGGCGAAGGACGCCAGCCGGGCCGGGTCGGTGAGCACCTGTCCGGCCGGGAGGAGCCCTGCGAGTTCAGAAGGTGTCGAGGTCATCTTCGCGAGGTTCGCACCGGGCGGGGAGAGCGGGCAATTGGCCCTTGGTACACGCCCCGCCGGGTGTACCAAGGGCCAATTGCCCGGCCGTCCGGCCATCGGAAAACCTGACTCAACGCCGGCTTCAGGGCGTGGACGCGGCCATCAGGAGGGCGAGTCAATGACGGCGGTACTCACGGGAATCGGAGGCTTCCTCCCGCCCCGGGCAGTCACCAACGACGACCTTTCGCGCACGCTGGACACCACGGACGACTGGATCCGCACCAGGACCGGGATCCGGGAACGCCGGGTCGTCTCCGACGGCCTGTCGACGGGGAGCATGGCCGTGGCGGCCGGCGCCCGGGCCATGCGGTCGGCGGGGGTGACCCGGGTGGACGCGGTGGTCGTGGCGACCACCTCGCCCGAGCGGCTCTGCCCGGCGGTGGCGCCCGAGGTCGCGTTCCGGCTGGGCCTCGGCACCGTGGCCGCCTTCGATCTGACCTCGGCGTGCAGTGGGTTCCTGTACGGGCTCGCCACCGTGTCCGGCCTGATCGGCTCCGGCACCGCCGACACCGTCCTGTTCATCGGGTCGGAGGCGTTCACCACGCTGGTGAACCAGGAGGACCGGACCACGGCACCGATCTTCGGCGACGGCGCGGGCGCGGTGGTGCTGCGCCGCGGCGAGCCGGACGAGCCCGGAGCGCTGGGCCCGTTCGACCTCGGCAGCGACGGCGCGCTGGCCGATCTGCTCGCCATCCCGGCCGGCGGTTCGCGGCAGCGTTCCGCCGACGACGGGCTCGGGCACGGCACGGTGCCGACGGCGGACTGGTACCTGCGGATGGACGGCCGCCCGCTGTACGCGCAGGCCGTCGAGCGGATGACGCAGTCGGCGCAGACGGTCCTCAAGCGCGCCGACTGGTCGGTGGCGGACGTCGACTGGTTCGTCGGTCACCAGGCCAACATCCGCATCGTGCGGGCGGTCGCGGAGGAGCTGGAGCTTCCCGGGGAGCGGGTCGCGGTGAACATCGACCGGGTGGGCAACACCCTGGCGGCGTCGGTGCCCCTGCTGCTCAACGACTACGCCGCCCGGGGTGACCTGGAGGCGGGCCAGCGGGTGCTGCTCTCCGCCTTCGGGGCCGGCCTGTCCTGGGGCTCGACCACTCTGCACTGGCCGGACATCCAGGCCCAGCCCGTCAACTGATCGTCAGATCTTCGTCCCTTCACCCGATCCAGGAGGAAACACCATGAGCTCCACCCACGACTCCGTCGTCGAGGTCTTCGTCACCCGCTTCGGTCTCGACCCGGAGGAAGTGGTGCCCGAGGCCACCTTCGACGACCTCGGCCTCGACTCACTGTCACAGATCGAGCTGGCCACCGCCCTGAAGAAGCGCCTGGGCATTGTGATCAGCGACGAGGAGCTGTCCGAGATCTCCGTCGTCGCGGACATCGTCGCCATGGTGGAGCAGAAGGGCGCCGCCGTCCGATGACCGGTTTCGCCGCCGCGATCACCGGGATCGGGCTGGTCACGCCCGCCGGTATCGGGATCAAGGAGAACTGGGACCGCGTGGTCGAGGGCCGGCCCGCGGCGGCGCACCACGCCGACCTGGACGGCCTGCCGGTGACCATGGCCTGCAAGGTGCCCGGCTTCGACCCGGACGGCCTCGGGCTGCGCGGCGCCTGGCAGTGGGACCGCTACGCCCGGTTCGCCATCGTCGCCGCGCGCGAGGCCCTGGAACAGGCCGGACTCAGCCCCGGCGCGTGGGCGGACAGTGCGCGGGTGGCCGTGATCCTCGGCTCGGGTGCCGGCGGTACCGCGACCCTGGAGGAGCAGCACCGGGTGATGATCGAGGAGGGGCCGTCGGAGGTGTCCCCGATGACCCTGCCGATGGGGCTGCTCAACATGGCGGCGGGCCAGGTGGCGATCGACATCGGCGCCAACGGGCCCTGCATGGCCCCGTGCACGGCGTGCGCCGCCGGGGCGAGCGCGATCGGGCTGGGCCGGGAGCTGATCCGGTCGGGGGCGGCCGACATCGTCGTGGCCGGCGGAGCCGAGGCGCCGATCACCCCGCTGTACATGTCCTCGTTCGCCAGGATGCGGGCCCTGTCGCGGCGGCTGGATTCCCCGCGGACCGCGTCCCGCCCGTTCGACGCGGCCCGTGACGGGTTCGTGCTCGGCGAGGGAGCCGGGGTCGTCGTCCTGGAGTCCGAGGAGCACGCACGCGCCCGGGGAGCGCGGCCGGTGGCCCGGGTGATCGGGTACGGCGCCTCCGCGGACGCACACCATGTCACCTCCCCTCACCCCGAGGGCAGGGGCGCCGAGCTGGCGGTCCGTGCGGCCCTCGAGGACGCCGGGCTGACCGGCCGGGACATCGGGTACGTCAACGCCCACGGCACCTCCACCCCGCTCAACGACGTCGTCGAGGCCGGGGTGATCCACCGCGTCGCCGGGACGGACGTCCAGGTCAGCTCCACCAAGGGGGTCACCGGACATCCGCTGGGCGCGGCCGGGGCCATCGAGGCCGCGTTCGCGGCGCTCACCGTGCACCACGGTGTGCTCCCGCCGACGGCGAGCACCACCGAGGTCGACCCCAGGGTGGAGGTGGACGTCGTGCACGGCGCGGCGCGCCGCGGCCGCGTGGACGTGGCGCTGAGCAACTCCTTCGGCTTCGGCGGCCAGAACGCCGCCCTGCTGCTCGCGTCCGCCTGACCGCGGCGGCCCACCCCTTCTGCCGGTCTTCACGATCCGAACCGCGGGAAAGGACCCACAGATGACCCCGTCGGCCTCCGCCGACCTGTCCCGGCTGCTCTTCGACGGCAGGTACGAGCAGACGCACCAGGACCTCCATGAGCTGCTGCTGGACCCCTTGTTCGACCCCCGCGAGGGGCTGAACATGGACGAGGCCGGGAAGCTGGCCTACGAGCGGTCGCGGGCCGTGCACGCCGGGCTGGAGCGCCCGCGGGAGATCCTGGCGGACCCGTGGCGGCTGTTCGCGCTGGCCGAGTGGCCGTCACTGGTGGACGTCTCCACGTTCTCGCTGCTGATGGTGCACTACAACCTCGCCTTCGGCACCGTCGTGGAGCACGGCGCCCGGGACGACCTGAAGGACCTGTTCGACGAACTGGACCGGCTGGACTCGTTCAGCCCGTACATGGCCACCGAGCTGGGCTACGGCAACAACGTGGCCGCGCTGCGCACCGAGGCCGTGTACGACGCCGCGAGCGAGACGTTCGTGCTGAACACCCCCGACGCGCTCGCGCAGAAGTACATGTCGTACAGCGGGTTCCAGGACATCCCGAAGCTGGCCGTGGTGATGGCCCGGCTGAAGGCGGACGGCAAGGACCACGGCGTGTTCCCGTTCCTGGTCCGGATCAGCGACCGCGACGGGCTGTGCGCGGGCGTGCACGCGGCGCCGTGCCCGGAGAAACCGGTGCAGGGCCTGGACAACGGCCTCACCTGGTTCGACCATGTGCGGGTCCCGCGCCGCAACCTGCTCCACGGCGACATGGGCGGCTTCGACGAGAACGGCACCTTCCGCCCGGCCTCCGGCAACCAGCGCAGGCGGTTCCTGCGCGCGATGAGCCGGATCCTGCCCGGGCGGCTGTGCGTCTCCAGCGCGGCGACAGGCGCGGGCCGGGCCGGTGTGTACATCGCCCTGCGGTACGCGGCACGGCGGCTCACCAACGCGCCCGGCCGCAACGACCTTCCGGTCATCGAGTACCGCAGCCACCAGCTCGCGCTGTTCACCGCGCTGGCCAAGACGTACGCGATGACCCTGCTGCTCAACCACGCCAAGCGGGAGTTCACAGGGGCGCCGCGGGACTCCGCGCCGGCCGAGCTCAACCATCTGGTGTCGATCACCAAGGCGCTGACCACCTGGGAGATGACCGAGACCATCGCCACCTGCCGGGAGCGCTGCGGGGCCCAGGGCATCTTCAGCGTCAACCGGATCGCGGACTACGGGTCGCTGCTCCAGGGCCTGGTCACCGCGGAGGGCGACAACCAGGTCCTGCTGGCCACCACAGCCGGACAGATCATCGCGCAGAGCGGCGACGTCGAAGAGCCGGGCGCGGCCCCCGACCCGCGGGGCCGGAGCCTGCGCGACCCGGCGTTCCTGGTGGCCGTCCTGCGCCACCGGGAACAGGAACTGCTCCGGGCGGCTCGGGCGGCCATGACGGACGACTCCCAGGACCGGACGTACTTCGAGGCGTGGAACGGCACCATCAACACCGGCCTCGAGATGGCCCGGGCGCGCGGGGTGCGCACGGCGCTGGAGTGCCTCGCCGCCGCGGTGGACGCGGCGCGGGACGAGACGGCGAGGGCGGCGCTCGCCTTGCTGGCCGCGCTGTACGGGCTGACCGAGGTGCGGCGGGACGCCGGCTGGTTCCTGGCGCGCGGCGCGCTGACGGCCGAGCAGGTGGAGCGGCTGCCACGGGAGGCGGACGCCCTGTGCGCGGAACTCCAGCCGTACGCCGACACACTGACCGGTGGGTTCAACCTGTCCCCGGAACTGCTGCGGGCGCCGATCGCGGCGGACGACTACGTGGCCGCCTTCCAGTGGCGGACCGGCGCCCTGGGCCCGGCCGCCGCCCGCACCGCCGAGGGAAGCTGAACGGGATGGCGCGGCACAGCTACTACTGCCCGATCCGCTGGTCCGACATGGACATCTACGGGATCGTCAACAACGTCTCCTACCTGCGCTATCTGGAGGAGGCCCGGGTCGACTTCATCTTCCGGATGGCGCCGACCGAGGGCGACGCCTTCTTCCGGGACGGCTCGGTGGTGGTGGAGCACAGGATCCGCTACCGGCGGCAGTTGGCGCACCGGCACGAGCCGGTCGAGATCGAGATGTGGGTCTCCGACCTTCAGTCGGCGACGGTGGCCATCGACTACGCGGTCAAGGACGGCGACACCGTGTACGCCACCGCCTCGACGGTGATGGCGCCGTTCGACTACCAGGCGGGCCGACCCCGACGGCTGACCGACGACGAAACCCGCTTCTTCGAGAAGTACCTCGACGACCCCCAGGGGGGCGGCTGACATGCGGCTGCTGCGGATCGGCCCGCCGGGCGGGGAGCGGCCCTGCGCCGTGGGCCCCGGCGGGATCGTCCGGGATCTGTCGGCGTGGGTGACCGACTGGACGGGCGCGGCCCTGGACCCGGACGCGCTGCGGGAGCTGGGGGCACGGCTGGAGCGGGAGGCCGCCGGGCGGCCGGCGGTCGACCCGGCCGCCGAGCGGGTCGGGCCGCCCGTCCGTCCGGGCGGGCATCTGCTGTCGATCGGGCTCAACTACCGGATGCACGCCGCCGAGGCGGGCCTGGCGCTGCCGGACGAGCCGATCGTCTCCAGCAAGGCGCCGTCCACCCTGGTCGGCCCATATGACGATCTGCTGCTGCCCCCCGGCGGAGAGAAGACCGACTGGGAGGTCGAGCTGGCCGTGGTGATCGGGCGGCGCGCCCAGTATCTGCCGGACCGCGCCGCCGCGCGGGCCCATGTCGCGGGATTCGCCACCGGTGACGACGTGTCCGAGCGGAGCTGGCTGCTGGAGCGCGGCGGCCAGTGGGTGAAGGGCAAGTCGTTCGAGTCCTTCAGCCCGCTGGGCCCGTATCTGGTCACCCCGGACGAAGCCGGTGATCCGCAGCGGCTGCGGCTGACCTGCCGGGTCAACGGCCGGCTGATGCAGGACGGGACCACCGCCGACATGGTCTTCGACGTGGCCCATCTGGTCTGGTACCTGAGCCAGTTCATGGTGCTGCACCCGGGTGACGTGGTGCTGACCGGGACGCCCGGCGGGGTCGCCCTGGGCCGCCCGGACCAGCCGTATCTGCGGGCCGGTGACGTGGTGGAGGCGGAGGTGGCGGGACTGGGCGCGCACCGGCAGCGCTGCCGCGCGGCCCCAGCCGTACGGGCCGTCGTACCGGCCGGCCGGTCCCGGAAGGAGAGGGAGAGCAGATGACGACCGTTCAGCGGGAACTCATCGGCCGGGCGCCGCGCGTGTCCCCTGACACCCGGGCGCGGGTGGCCGAGCTGCACGCCGCCAAGGAGCAGGCCCGTCGTGGCCCGAGCGACCGCGCGACCCGGGCGCAGCACGCCAAGGGCAAGCTGACCGCCCGCGAGCGTATCGACCTGCTGCTGGACCCGGGGTCGTTCGCCGAGGTGGAACCGTTGCGCCGACACCGGGCGGTCGGCTTCGGGATCGAGGAACGCAGACCGCACACGGACGGTGTGATCACAGGCTGGGGCACGGTCGAGGGCCGCACCGTGTTCGTCTACGCGCATGACTTCCGGATCTTCGGCGGGGCGCTCGGGGAGGCGCACGCCGAGAAGATCCACAAGATCATGGACATGGCCATCGCGGCCGGTGCGCCGCTGGTTTCGCTCAACGACGGGGCCGGGGCCAGGATCCAGGAAGGCGTGTCGGCCCTCGCCGGCTACGGCGGGATCTTCCAGCGCAATGTGCGGGCCTCCGGGGTGATACCGCAGATATCGGTGATCCTGGGGCCGTGCGCGGGCGGCGCGGCGTACTCCCCGGCGCTGACCGACTTCGTGTTCATGGTGCGCGGCACCTCGCAGATGTTCATCACCGGGCCGGACGTGGTGAAGGCCGTGACCGGTGAGGACGTCACCCAGGAGCGGCTCGGCGGCGCCGATGTGCACGCGGAGCTGTCGGGCGTGTCCCACTTCGTGTACGAGGACGAGCCGACCTGCCTGAGCGAGGTCCGTTACCTGCTCTCCCTGTTGCCGTCCAACAACCAGCAGGACCCGCCCTTCGCACCGTGCACGGCCGCCGCCGACCGGCGCGGCGAGGCGCTGCTCGGCCTGGTTCCGGCCGAGGGCAGGCTGCCGTACGACATGCGCCGGGTGATCGAGGAGATCGTCGACCACGGCGACTTTCTGGAGGTCCATGAGCGGTGGGCCCCCAACATCCTGTGCGGTCTTGCCCGGCTCGGCGGGCAGGTGGTCGGCATCGTCGCCAATCAGCCGATCGCGCTGGCCGGGGTGCTGGACATCAAGGCCAGCGAAAAGGCCGCCCGCTTCGTGCGCATGTGCGACGCGTTCAACATTCCGCTGCTGTCCCTGGTGGATGTGCCGGGCTTTCTGCCGGGGGTGGACCAGGAGCACGGCGGGGTGATCCGGCACGGCGCGAAGCTGCTGTACGCGTTCTGTGAGGCTACGGTGCCGCGAGTACAGCTGATCCTGCGCAAGGCGTACGGCGGGGCGTACATCGTGATGGACTCCCGCTCGATCGGCACTGATCTTTCCTACGCCTGGCCGACCAACGAGATCGCGGTCATGGGCGCCGAGGGCGCCGCGAACGTTATCTTCCGTAAACAGATCGCGGAGGCGGCCGACCCGGAGACCGTGCGGGCCCGGATGGTCAAGGACTACCGGTCGGAGCTGATGCACCCCTACTACGCGGCCGAGCGCGGGCTGGTCGACGACGTGATCGACCCCGCCGAGACCCGGTCGGTGCTGGTACGCGCCTTCCGGATGCTGCGGACCAAGCATGCGGAGCAGCCGTCCCGCAAGCACGCCAACACCCCCCTGTGACCTGTACGCCGCAATCCCCTGCCTCGGAGCGCCCATGACCATCACCTTCACCACCGAGACGGCCGTCCCGCTGCCCGCCGCGGAGCGGGCGGCGCTGCTGGAGGCCCCCGCCTTCGGCGAGGTGTTCACCGACCACATGATCAGCATCGACTGGGACCGGGGGCGGGACTGGCACAGCGCCCGGCTGCATCCCTACGGACCGCTGGTGCTCGACCCGTCGGCCCAGGTCTTCCACTACGGCCAGGAGGTGTTCGAGGGCATGAAGGCGTACCGGCGCCCGGACGGCACGGTGGTGACCTTCCGCCCGTACGCCAACGCGGCCCGGTTCAACCGCTCCAGCGCGCGGATGGCGATGCCGCAGCTGCCCGAGGAAACCTTCGTCGAGGCCCTGGAGATCCTGGTCACCGCCGACCGGGACTGGGTCCCGGAACGGCCCGGGCACAGCCTGTACTTACGGCCGTTCATGATCGCCACGCAGCACACGATCGGCTTCTACGGGCCGTCCGCCGCCTACCGGTTCATGGTGATCGCCTCGCCGGCGGCCGCCTACTTCAAGGCCGGGGCGAAACCGCTCACGGTGTGGCTCTCACAGGACTACACACGGGCGGCTCCCGGGGGCACGGGCGAGGCCAAGTGCGGCGGCAACTACGCGGGCACCCTGGTGGCCCAGGCGCAGGCCCAGGAGATGGGCTGCGACCAGGTGGTGTGGCTGGACTCGGTGGAGCGCCGGTGGGTGGACGAGATGGGCACCAGCAACCTGTTCTTCGTCTACGGCACGAGGCTGGTCACGCCGGAGCTGTCCGGGACGCTGCTGGCCGGGGTCACCCGGGACTCGGTGCTGGCGCTGGCGGCGGAACTCGGCTACCGGACCGAGGAGGGGAGGATCAGCGTGGAGCAGTGGCGGGCCGACGCCGAGTCGGGGGCGCTGACCGAGATGTTCTCCTGCGGCACCTCGTCGATGGTCACACCGGTCGGCTTCGTCAAGAGCGCGGACGGCGACTGGACGATCGGCGGCGGAACGCCCGGCCCGGTCACCTCGCGGCTGCACGCGGAGCTGACGGGAATCCAGACCGGCGCGCGGCCGGACCCGTTCGGCTGGGTTCACAAGATCGCCTGACCGGCCTGACGCCAGGTCCTTGTCCACCGTGGGGAAAGGGTGCGTGGGAATCATGAGCCGTTCGGTCCTGGTGACCGGAGGGAATCGGGGCATCGGCCTCGCGGTCGCCCATGCCTTCGCGGAGGCCGGCGACAGGGTCGCGCTGACCTACCGGACGGGCGAGCCGCCGCAGGCCGCGACCCGGCTCGGCTGCCTCGCCGTCACATGTGACGTCACCGACGCCGATCAGGTGGAGCGGGCGTACAAGGAGGTGGAGGCGGCGCACGGCCCGGTGGAGGTACTGGTGGCGAACGCCGGCATCACCCGGGACCGGCTCCTGATGCGGATGGCCGACCAGGACTTCGCGGAGGTGCTGGACACCAACGTGATGGGGGTCTTCCGAGTGGTCAAGCGGGCCGCCGGGGAGATGGTCGAGGCGCGGCGGGGGCGGATCGTGCTGATCTCCTCGGTGGTCGGTCTGCTCGGCGCGGCCGGGCAGGCCAACTACGCGGCCTCGAAGGCCGGCCTGGTCGGTTTCGCCCGGTCCGTGGCCCGCGAGCTCGGCTCACGGGGCGTCACCTGCAATGTGGTCGCGCCGGGATTCGTCGAGACGGACATGACCAAGGCGCTGAACGACAAACAGCGGGCCGCCATGCTGAGCAAGGTGCCCCTGGGACGCAGTGCACAGGCGGCGGAGGTGGCGGCGGCGGTACGGTTCCTGGCCTCCGAGGACGCCGCCTACATCTCCGGGGCCGTCCTGCCGGTGGACGGCGGCCTGGGCATGGGGCACTGAAGGTCAGAGATGCTCCGAGACGAGCACCGCGCGGGTGGCGGGCTCCAGCGCCTGGAAGACGTGCGGGACATCGGCCGGGTAGCAGATGTAGTCGCCCGGGTGGAGTTCCACCGGCTCGTCGGCGGTGCCCACCAGGGCCCGGCCCGCGCTGATCACCACATGCTCCACGACTCCGGGCAGGTGCGGGGCGGAGGAGCGCTGCGGGCCGGGCTCGGCGGCGATGCTGTAGACGTCCCGCCGGGCCCCGGGCGGGGAGGCGGCGAGGAGGGTGGCCCGGTAGTCGCTCTGGGCGGCGCCTATGCCCGGTCCCTCTCCCGCGCGGATCACCTGGACCTGCGGCCGGGGAACGGCCAACAGCCGGGAGAAGGGGATCTCCAGGGCCACGCAGAGCGCCCACAGCGTCTCCAGGCTGGGGTTTCCGGTGCCGGACTCCAACTGCGAGAGCGTGGACTTGGCAAGCCCGGCCCGGCGGGCCACCTCGGTGAGGGACAGCCCTGCCCGGACGCGTGCCGCCCGCAGGGATGCGGCGATCACTTCGAGCGGCGGCTTGAGCGCGGGGTCGGCGGGGTCGGCATCGGACACGCGGGTTCGCTCCAATGGTCGGTGGTTCTCCTTGACGAACACGGCAGGGGATGTTCAGTATAAACTCCATGCGTTCGTTATGGAGAACACTGGGTGGAAGGCTGCTGCGCGACATCGCGCTCGTCTGCCTGGCCGTCGGGGTCATCGGCGTTTCCTACGGCGCCACCGCGGTCACCTCAGGGTTCGCATGGTGGTTCCCGGTCCTGATGGGGGCGCTCGTCCTGGCCGCGTCGTCCGAGTTCCTGTTCGTCGGCATCATCGCCGCCGGGGGCAGCCCGATCGCCGCGCTGCTGGCCGGGCTCCTCGTCAACGCCCGTCACCTGCCGTTCGGACTGGCGGTCCCCGATGTGCTCGGGCGGGGCTGGCGCGGACTGCTCGGCACCCATCTGATGAACGACGAGACGGTCGTCTTCGCCATGGCCCAGGACGGACTGCCACGCAAGCGGGCCGCGTACTGGGCCTGCGGACTGGGCATCCTGGTCTGCTGGCCGGCCGGCGCCGCACTGGGCGCGCTCCTCGGCAGCGTCGTGGAGGACACCGCGGCCCTCGGCCTGGACGCCATGTTCCCCGCGGTGATCCTCGCCCTGATCCTCCCCGCGATGAAGGAACGGCCAGTACGGCGAACGGCACTGGCCGGCGCCGCGCTGGCACTGGCCGTCAGCGCGTTTCTGCCGGCCGGGCTCCCGGTACTGGTCGCCCTGGCCGCGCTGCCGCTGTTCGCCGCCAAGGCCGCGGAAGGAGCCGTGCGTTGAGTCACGCCGTAGCGCTGCTGGCGGCGATGCTGGCCCTGGCAGCCGGGACCTTCCTGCTCCGCCTCGCGGGACCGGCCCTGCGGGCCAAGGTCACCTTCCCGAAACGGGCCGAGAAGCTGCTGGAAGTCTCGGCGGTGGTCCTGCTCACCGCACTGACGGCCACAGCGGCGCTCACCGAGAGCGGCGGCTTCGCCGGCCCCGCCCGCCCGATCGGGGTCATGGTCGGCGGAGCGCTCGCCTGGCGCAAAGCGCCGTTCCTCGTCGTGGTGCTCGCGGCAGCGGGCACGGCGGCGCTGCTTCGGCTCGCCGGCGTTCCCTGACGCGGCCGTCCGCGCGCCCGTCGGTCCCTGTTCGTCACGTACAGTCAGATCCGTGACATTGAGTGATGGGGCATACGGGTTCGGGCCGCCGACGGGCCGCTTGCTGATCAAGACCAGCCGCGCCGGGCTCGGCCGGAAGGCGGGGCACGACCTCACCATCGAGGCCACCCGCTGGTCGGGGAGCGCGGTGGTCGTCGCCGACGATCCCGGGCGGTCATCGGTGACCGTGACGGTCGAGACGGGTTCCCTGACTGTCCGGGAGGGGATCGGCGGGCTCAAACCCCTCACCGACGCCGACCGGGCCGAGATCAAAAGGACGCTGGAGGGGGAGGCCCTGTTGCACACCGCGCGGCACCCCACGATCACCTTTCGCTCCACGAGCATCACGGGAACGCTTCCGTCCTTCGAGATCACCGGGGACCTCACCATCAAGGGCCGGACACACCCGGCGACCGTGCACGGTGGCAGCGACGGCGATGGAATGGTGTGCGGCTGGGCGACGGTCCCCCAGTCCACCTGGGGGATCAAGCCGTATACCGCTTTCCTCGGCGCGCTGAAGCTGGCCGACGAGGTTCGGGTCGAGTACGCGGTGACCGAACTCGAACCGCTGCCCGACCTCGGGTTGCGCTGAAAGGGCTGGGTCCGTCAGGGACGGGCCCAGCCCTTTCAGCCGTCAGGTGGTCAGACGCGGTCGGATGCGATCAGGAGGTACTGGAAGGAGCCGTCCTTGTAGGAGTTGATAAACGCTTCCTCGATGCCCGTGACCAGCGAGGACGTGGCCCGCAGCTCCCAGTAGGGCAGCGTCGCGGGAGTGAGGTCGATGACGGCCTGTGGCACGAGGCGATTGTCGGCCATGGCGCGCATGTACTCCCGGCGGGAGTGGATGTTGCATTCGAAGTGCGCGTTGATCTGGGAGACCCACTTCGAGGGCTGACCATAACGCGGGTTCCAGCAGCCGGTGATGGTCACGTAGCGGCCGCCGACCGCGAGGATCCGGGAGTGCTCGGCGAAGAGGTCGTGCAGGTCGACGTACATGCTCGACTCGTTGTTCCACGAGGCCGCGGCCCGCCCGGTCTCGAAGGGCGTGTCGAGCATGTTGCAGACGCGGGCGTGGACGTGGTCCTCGATGCCGAGTTCGCGGGCACGCTGGTTGGCGAAATCGGCCTGCTTGGCCGACAGGGTGACGCCCTCGACCTTGCACCCGAAGCGCTGGTGGGCCATGACCATCGAGCCGCCACGGCCACAGCCGGCGTCCACGAGGGTGTCGTCGCGCCCCATGGGGCCGAGATGGTTCAGGAGGAGTTCGGCCTGCGCCGACTCCAGGCGGTGGAGCTCGGCGATCAGCTTCTTCTCGTATGAGCTGTCGTCCGCGTCGCGGAGCGCGGCGTGATCGACGTCGCCGATGCCGTAGTGGTGGTGATAAAGGCCGTCGACATCGCCGAGACGCAGGTTCACGGGCCTGGCCTCGTGGTCCCAGTAGCGGGCGATGTCCCCCTGGTAGGGCGTCACCGGGGCGGGGATGAACAAGGAGGCGTTGGTGGGGGTGGCGTCGGTGGTGAGCTCGGTGCTGGTCACGGACAGGTCCATTCTTCTTACCAGAAGTCGGGCAGGGTGTAGCGGTAGGTGTTGGTCTGGTGCCAGTGGTGGTTGCCGTCGACCCATACGGCCACGCCACGCAGGAAGCGCTGCACGCTGGGGACGGGGCAGGCGGTGGCGAGAGCGGTGGCTTGGGCCTCGAAGTCGTGCATGAGGTCGTTGTGGACCTCGATCGCCTTCAGGTAGGCCTCGCGGTCCGGGAGGCCTTCGCGTTCGGCGATCACCACGGGGAGGTTGAGGTGGCGGCCGGGGGAGGCGAGTTCCTTGGTGTAGGAGTAGAGGTCGTTGACGATGGTGGTGGCGTTGCCGGCGAGCGCGATGACCCGTTGCATGGCGGGCAGGGCGTGCAGGTCCGCGGGCAGTTCGTAGCCGCCGACGGAGTCGGTGATGGTGGGGCAGGGGCGGAAGTTGTTGAACTGGCGCATCGCCAGGTACTCCCACACCTCGGGTACGTGGTCCGTCTGGGCCCAGGCGGCCTCGGCCAGGTACCCCATGTGCAGCCGGGCCATGTCGTGCCGGAACCGGTCGGCCTGGGAAGGGCTGGCCACTTGGAGGAAGTACTCCATGGCGGAGCGGTAGGCACGCCGGGGCGCGTCCGCGTGGAGGGACTCCGTCCATTGGGGCTGGTATTCCCTGGTGGTGTGCAGGGGGTCGAGAGCGGTGTGCGCCAGCAGAAGGCGTCCGCCCAGGCCGATGGGCGAGCCTCCGTGGTCCTCGCAGTAGCAGTCGTCCACCGCGTTCTCCGCGACCATCAGCCGCGTGGCGAGCATCAGGTGATCGACGGTCGGGGCGTCCGGATGGCAGACGACCATGTAGCGCCCCACGGAGAAGCCGTCGAACTCCTCCTCCCACTCCTCGGGGTACAGATCGACCTCGTCCAGCGCCCATGCCTTGATCCTGCGGCCGACTTCCTCCACCCGCACGGGATCGGGCTCCGCCACCGGGTGGTAGTACAGGCCCGGAATCGGGTTCCCTTCGGCCGCAGCCGCAGCCGCCGGAGGCTCCGGGAGCGTTGGCGGCGTCGGCGGCTCCTCCCGTCGGACCAGACGCAGACCCGCCGTGCCCAGGCCACTGGGACCACCCAGGATCCGGTCCAGACCCGCGCCCGGCGTCCGCACCTCGGCGGCGGAGACATCGACGGCAGACGGGATGGGCGGGGACGGCACAAGGGGGCGGCCGCCGCTGGCGGCCGCGGGCAGACTCGACTGCGGAGGGGAAGGCTCAGGGTCGGGCATCGATGGCTCCTTGGCGGGATGGGTGGCTGCCCCGGGAGGTCTGGGCCGTCTCGTCGGGCGTGCGGGCGATCTGCACGTTCTCCAGCACGCCGAGCGCGTCCGGCACAAGGACGGCGGCGGAGTAGTAGGTGGTGACGAGGTAGGAGGTGATCGCCTTTTCGTCGGTGCCCATGAAACGCACCGACAGGCCCGGTTCGTACTCCTCCGGCAGACCGGTCTGGCGCAGGCCGACGACGCCCTGGTCGTCCTCGCCGGTACGCATGACGAGGATCGAGCTGGTGTTCTCCTTGGTGATGGGGATCTTGTTGCAGGGCAGGATCGGGACACCACGCCAGGCCGGGACCTGCTGCCCGCCGAGGTCGACGTGGTTCGGATAGAGCCCGCGGGAGTTGAACTCACGCCCGATCGCCGCGATCGTCCTGGGGTGGGCGAGGAAGAACTTGGAGCCTCGGCGGCGGCAGAGCAGCTCGTCGAGGTCGTCCGGGGTGGGCGGGCCGGAGTGGGTCTGGATGCGCTGCTTGAAGTCGGCGTTGTGGAGCAGTCCGAACTCCCGGTTGTTGATCAGCTCGTGCTCCTGGCGCTCGCGCAACGCCTCGATGACGAGCCTGAGCTGCTCCTCGGTTTGGTTCATCGGCCCGTTGTAAAGGTCGGCGACCCTCGTGTGGACCCGCAGAACGGTCTGCGCGACGGAGAGTTCGTACTCCCGCGGCTTCAGCTCGTAGTCCACGAACGTGCTGGGCAGTTCGGGCTCACCGGTGTGGCCGGCCGACATCGCGATCTCGGCCTCGCCATGACGGTTCTGCCGTTCGCGGAGAAGTGAGCCGTACCGCTGAATGTGCGCCTGGAGGCCCGGCGCCGCGGACACCACGGCGGCGAAGTCGGCGCGGGACAGGGTGAGCAAGATGCCGACGGTCTCAGCGGTGGCGGTGTAGCCCCACCGGGCCTCCGCGTCCAACAGGGCTTCCTCACCGAACCGGTCGCCATCGGCAAGCACGGCGACGGCGACCTCATCGCCGTACGTGCCGACGGAAGTCTGGCTGACGCGGCCGTGTGCGATCAGATGGAGCTGCTCGGCGGGCGTTCCGCGCTCGACCAGCACCTCGCCGGCCCGGAGGTCGCGCTGCACGCACCGGTCGGCGATCGCGGTCAGCAGCTCCACATCCTCGAATCCGCGCAGCACGGCCAGTTCGCCGAGCTCGCGGGGGATCACCCGGACGTGGGCACCGTCCTGCACGAACTCGACGCGCCCGTCGCCGACGGTGTAGCTCAGCCGGCGGTTCACCCGGTAGGTACCGCCCCTGGCCTCCACCCAGGGGAGCGTCCGCAGCAGCCAGCGAGAGGTGATCCCCTGCATCTGCGGGGCGGACTTGGTCGTGGTGGCAAGGTTGCGGGCGGCCGCCGTGGACAGGCTGGACTGCCGAGGCGGCACCGGCTGTGCTTCCCGACCGGTCTCAACAGTCATCGGGCGAGCTCTCCTTCATCAGGGCATGGCCGGCGTGCGCGCGTCACCGGGAAAGAGGAAAAAGAAGGGGCAAACATCCGGGAATGCGTCCAGATCCCGGGGAACAGTAACGGCCGCTGCGCCCGGACGGCCGCGAGAAGCCGTTGGTATTAACTCGATACGATGATCCTGCTCGTACAAGGTTTGCCCGGGCGGCCGGACGACGGTATACAGGCGCGCTCGCCAGCGCCCCCCGCTGTCCGTACATCACACGGGGTCCTTACACCGCACAGGGCTGGGAGTGGCAGTTCGCCACCAACCGTCTCGGCCACTTCGCACTCGCCACGGGCCTGCACGACGCGCTCGCCGCCGACGGCGCCGCCCGCATCGTCGCCGTCAGCTCCCCGGCGAAGAGGAGCAGGGGGCTGGTGGACTCTCCCACCGTGGGAGAGTCCACCATGATGGCGTGCAAGACGAAGCGCCGTACGTGAGGCCTCTCGCGTCGGGTCGGCAGAGGCCTCTACATCCAGGGAAGCATGGCATGACCACGGTGATAGACATTGATGTCCGCGGTACGCAGCACTGCGAGACGACGGCTCTGGGGGTGCTGTTGCGGCACCAGGGGCTCGATCTGTCCGAACCCATGCTCTTCGGCCTCGGTTCCGGTCTGTCCTTCATCTACTGGGACAGCAAGAACATGGGCTTCCCCTTCCTCGGGGGACGGGTCAAGCCCTTCGACCTCACCAGAAACCTGGCCACCACACTCGGGCTGGAACTCCTGGTCCAGGAGACGACCTCCCCTCGCAGGGCATGGGAGAACGTGGTGGCCCCCATCGACGCCGGCCACCCGGTGGGACTACAGCTCGACAGCTACCACTTGGACTACTTCGGGTCGAAGGTGCACTTCGGCGGTCATGTCGTCGCCATGTACGGCTACGACGACCGCGACGCCTATCTGGTGGACACCGGCCAGCAGGGCGGAGCCGTATCCACCAGCCTGGCGAGCCTGGCCGAGGCAAGGGCCGCACGTGGACCGATGGCCGCCAAACACCGGTCCTTCACCCTCACCGCTCCGGGGAACCCGCCCTCCCCACAGGACCGGATCGTTCCCGCCATCACCGCCTGCGCCGACGCCTTCCTCAACCCGCCCATCGCCAACCTCGGCCACCGAGGCATCGAAAAGGCCGGCAAGCTGGTACGCACCTGGCTCCAGCGGACCGACGCCCCGCAGCGGGACCTACCGCAGGCTGCCCTCTTGATGGAGAAGGCCGGCACCGGCGGCGCCCTGTTCCGTAACCTCTACCGCGACTTTCTCGCCGAATGCTCCCAACAGCTCGACAGCGGCCACCTGCGCACCGGCCACAGGCTGTACACCGAGGCAGCCACTCTGTGGACGGAAGTCGCGGCACTGATCACAAAGGCCGGTGAATCAGGCGATGCGCAGTCCCTCGTACAGGCAGGCACCATCCTCCGCGAACTTTCACGCATTGAGCGTGAGGCCATGCAGGCGCTGCGCTGCCTGGGGAGTGTAAGCCCACACCCAAACCAGTCCTGACTAGTGCCGCATCAGGCAACGTTCGCCCTGTCGATGGCTACTCTGACGACGTGGCCGATGAAAAGGACAGTGGGAGCGGCTCGATCCGACGCCCCTCGTGGGACCCGGTAGTGTCCACCGTCGCGCTGGAACTGGTCGGCCTCGCTTTCTCCGGGTTGGTCGCTCTGGTGGGGTGGCCGTTCGGGTGGCTGCCCGACACCAGTCTCGTCGGCCTCGTGACGGGCCTGATCGCGATCGGGCCTGCGGCTGAGTTGTACCGCGGGGCGGGCCCGCCGCGTCGGCTTGCTGTTGTCGCCGCTCTCCTTGCGCTGGCAACGGTGAGACTGCTCGTGGCTGCAGCAGTGAACTGGGCCTTTCCTGCGCTGGCTGATCCGGGCGTCGGTATCCTCGTCGGCTACCTAGTTGCGTTACCCATCGGCGTGGCTGTGTTGGCTTGGTTCCTCATCAGGGCGAACGTTGCCTGATGTGGCACTAGTGCCCTGACCGGGAAGGTTCACGGCTTACGATCCTGCGGGCCCACGGCATCACGGTCGAGGCACCGACCGGAGCCGAAGCGTCGCAGCTCGTCCGCGATCTCTTCCTGCGACTCGTCCTCGTCCGCCAGAGCGGGCCGAACGCCGACACCAATTCCGCGTGTGTGACTATTGTGGGCTCCTTAGCCGGCTGCCAACCCGGTTTACCGCGGGGCTGAACATAGCGAGCTCGGCCACGGACACTCGCCGACGCAGAGAGAGCGCTGATCGCCTGACGCGGTGTCGTTTTCACGGTATGCCAAACCAGCCGAGGAACACCGCGTGATGGTGTCTCACATGTTGTCGAGGTTGTCGGCCACGGTGGAGGTCGGGGTGTTGAGGATGGCGTCGAACGCCTTGAGGATGGGGGTGTGCAGGTAGGCGCTTTGTATCCGGATGCGGTCGGGGCCCGGGGCAAGGTCGGAGCTGCCGGGGGCCTCGTGGCGTGCCTGCTGAAGGTCGGCGATGCTGAGCCCGAGCCCGGCATCGGCGAAGGCCGCTTCGATGCTTCCCCGCTCGGGCGGCTCCAGCGCGGTGGCGTCGATGGTGAAACCGAAGCGTGCGTTCTCGTCCCGGCGCATGTCCGCGGTGTGTCCCGTGGTGCTCGTCAGGCCGAGGGCGACGTACTCATCGCCGAGCGCGCGGCGCAGGTGATGTCCCATCGGGAGCCCCGTCAGGTGGCCGTTGAAGGAGACAGGCGTTTTCTGGATGTGGGCGTTGTGAGCCACCAGCACGACGCGGGTACCGGGTTCGAAGCGCTTCAGGTGCCATAGGACCGACTCGGCCATGTAGACGTCCCGGGCCGAGGTGTCGGCTGTCAGCCCTGTGCCGGCGAAGAGGCCGGCCATGGCACGGAAGGTGTAGTCGCCGTGGCAGGCGCCTTCGAGGCGTCGCAAGGCGATGTCGTAGCTCTGCTGGTCGCCGCGGGAGACATACAGAGGCTCGAGGGCGCGGAACCGGATGAGCAGGCGTGTCAGGGTCGCGCTGAGGGCGTCCTGTTCGGCGGTGGCCAGGCGTGCCCACGCGGGCGCGGCGTCGGCCGCGGAGCCACCGGCGAACGGTTCGGCGATCCGCATCGCCGTCTCGACCGCCGGCAGGGTCTCGGGATCGATGTGGCGCAGGTAGTCGGCGACCGGGGCCAGGGCGGGGAGCAGGGACCCACCGGCCGCCGGGATGTCGACGCCGGCGAAACGCACCGATGGTGAGGCTGTGCGGTTGTGCCCGCGCATCCAGCGCAGCGGCCCACCGACTCCCACGGGAATCGCTCCGGCGACGTGGGCCGAAAGGTCGTCGTCCGCCCCCTCGCCCTGGGCCCATGCGTCAAGGGGGAAGCCTTCGCTGAAGCCGTGTTCGAAGGCCAGGACGGTGAAGCCGCAGCGTTCGACCAGGAACCGCAGGATGCGCTCGCGCAGGAGCGCGAACTCGCTGATGAAGTGGGAATTCTCGCCGATCGCGACGACGCGGGCGTCGCCGATGATGTCGCGCAGTGGCTCGAGATCGTCGAGCGGCGCCTCACGGTCGAGGTGGGTGAGGGGGACGGCATGGGCCCGAAGCCAGTCGGCGAACGGGTTGTGGTGGGACGAATCAGGCATGCTGATGGCTCGATCCTCGGTGCTGGAGTGCGGATGGACTGCGGGGGAGTGGTCGCCGCACGGCATGGCGGTGCAGCCGCCCGGCCTCACCGCTGTGTGTGCCCGGGCGCGGCGTTTTCCAGGTCGTCGATGCCGCCGGACATGATCGTGCGGATGTGTTCGGTGATGTGCTGGAGCGGCCAGTCCCACCAGGCCAGGGCCACGAGGCGGTTGACGTCCTCATCGCTGTAGCGGCGGCGGATGAGACGGGCGGGGTTGCCGCCGACGATGCCGTAGTCGGGGACGTCGTCGACGACGACGGAGCCGGAAGCGATGACCGCTCCGTGGCCGATGCGGACACCGGGCATCACCATGGCCCGGTAGCCGAGCCAGACGTCGTGGCCCACGACGGTGTCACCCCGTCCGGGCAGGCCGGCGATGAGGTCGAAGTGCTCGGTCCAGGAGCCGCCCATGATCGGGAAAGGGAACGTCGAGGGACCGTCCATGCGGTGGTTGGCGCCGTTCATGATGAACCGCACCCCCTCGCCCAGCGCGCAGTACTTCCCGATGACCAGCTTTTCCGGCCCGTAGTGGTACAGCACGTTGCGGGTTTCGAAGGCGGTCGGATCATCGGGATCGTCGTAGTAGGAGAACTCCCCGACCTCGATCAGCGGCGAGGTGATCAGTGGCTTCAACAGCACCACCCGCGGCTGCTCGGGCATCGGATGCACCAGGGTCGGGTCGGCGGGAACAGGCGGCATCACGAGTGGCTTCCTCTCAGATAAGGGGTGTCTGCGGGGCCGGAGGACCTCAGCACTCGGCGGCGGACGTCGCAGTCGCCTGTATGGCCAGGTGGGAGCCCTGCCAGCGCCGGAGCAGCCGGCGATCGTGGCTGACGATGACGAGGGTGCCGTGGTACCCGGTCAGCGCGGTCTCCAGGTCCTCGACGAGGGCGGGCGACAAATGGTTGGTGGGTTCGTCGAGCAACAGGACGTCTGACGGCTCGCTGAGCAGTCGCGCCAGGGCGAGACGCTGCAACTGCCCGGTGGACAGCCGGCCGACCGGCACCGTGAGCTGGTCGCGGTCGAACAGGCCGAGGGACAGCAGCCGTTCGCCGTGTCCGGCGGCCTCTCCTTTCCGTCCGCGGGCGAAGGCGGCCAGCACGGTCTCGGCCGGTTCCCCGGGGCGCGGCTCTTGGGAGAGGTAGCCGATCCTGCCGTGGCGGGTGACGCTCCCGCTGTCGGGAGCGACATTGCCGGCCAGGACCCGGAGGAGGGTGCTCTTGCCCGCTCCGTTCGGCCCCGTGATCAGCAGGCGCTCGCCCGCCGTGACGGCGAGGCTCGTGCGGTCGAGCCGGCCCGTGACGGCGATGTCGGTGGCGTCGAGTACGGCGCCCTCCAGGCGGCGGGCCCGCAGTACGGGGGTGAAGCGCAGCGGCTCCGGCGGGGGTGGGACCGGGGAGGCGAGGAGGCGGCGCAGCCGTTCCTCGGCGTTGCGCACCCGGCTGGCCAGCGATTGCTGCACCCGGCCGCCCGCCCGGTCGTAGGCCATCTTGTTGCCGTCCTTCATCGGACGGCCGGGGGCCACCTGGCGGGCGGTGGTCGCGGCGGCCTCGCGGAGCCGGTCGATGTCGGCCCGCCACTGGTCGTGCGCCTGGGCCCAGCGCTGCCGGGCGGCCGCCTTCTCGGCGACGTAGCCGGTGTAGCCGTTGCCGTACCGGACGACGCGGCGCCGGTCGGCGTCCACCTCCAGCAGGCTGGTGGCGACACGTTCGAGGAAGACGCGGTCGTGGGAGACCGCCACCGTGGTGCCCCGCAGGGTGCGCAGGTGTTCTTCCAGCCAGTTCAGGGCGCCGTCGTCGAGATGGTTGGTCGGCTCGTCCAGCAGCAGCACCTCCGGCGCCGCCGCCAGGACGGCCGCCAGCCGCAACCTGACCCGTTCTCCGCCGGACAGGCTGCCCACGGTGCGGTCACGGCCCACCAGCCCCAGGCCGAGACCGTGCAGAGCACGTTCCACGCGGGCGTCGGCGTCGTAGCCGCCGCGCAGTTCGAAGACCGTCATCAGTTCGCCGTACTCGGCCATGCCCGACTCGTCACCGTCGGCCATCGCGGCCTCCAGACGGCGCATTCGCTGCTCGACGCCGCGTAGATCACTCAGAGCCCGGTCGATGATCTGCTGGACGGTCGCCCGCGGCTCCATCCGCTCGTCCTGGGCGAGATAGCCGACGCCACCGGTGGCCTGGACGACGACCTCGCCCTGATCGGGCCGTTCCTGCCCGGCGAGCAGGCGCAGCAGGGTGGTCTTGCCGGATCCGTTCTCACCGATGATCCCGGTGCGCTCGCCCGCGGCGAGCGAGCAGGTCACCGAGTCAAGGACGAGCCTGCCGTTGAAGGACTTGCTGACGGCGAGCGCGGTGATCTGTGTAGGCATGCGGAGACTCCAAAGCATTCGGGAACGAGGCGGCCATCGAGGGCCGCGCGGCCGGGCAAACGCTTTGGAAGAGCATTGATCACTCCACTAGTGCGACAACTGATGCATTAAGATGCTGCCACAACGCCGTCCCCATGAGCAAACGGACTTTCAGTGATCACTCCCACAGACCCAGAACCAGAAGGCACCCGGCCGCCGCCCACCCGAAGCCGTCCCGGGGGCCGCACCGCCCGTATCCGTACGCAGGTACTCGACGCGGTCCGCGCGGAGCTCGGCGAACACGGTTATGACGGGCTCACGATGGACGCCGTCGCCGCCCGCTCCGGGGTGCATCGCACCACGGTGTACCGGCGCTGGGGGGACATCGGCGGCCTGCTCGCCGACGTTCTCGACGCGGCGAGCGACGACGACTGGCAGCCACCGGACACCGGCTCGCTGGAAGGCGACCTGGCAGCGCTGAACCAGGAGATCCAGACAGCCATGGCCGCAGAGCCGCCGATCATGGCGGCCCTGATCGCCGCCTCGTTCCGCTCGGAGAAAGCCGCCCACGCCCAACAGCGGCTCTGGGAGGACCGGTACGCCCGCTGCGAGATCGTCGTCAGCCGCGCCGTCCGGCGCGGCGAACTCCCGCCGCGAACCGACGCTCGGCGACTGCTCATCGCCGCCACCGCGCCGCTCTACCACCAGCTGGTACTCCTCCGCACACCACCCGACCCGCAACTGCCCGGCCATGCGGCCAGAACCGCCGCCCTCGCCGCGGCCGCCGGTGCCTTCGCCGAGTCCCAGCCCGAGGACGACACATAAGTGGGACCGCGCCACTCCCGCACCCCTCGAAGACCGGCACGGGTCCGATTCATCTGACCTCGCTGTGGTTCGACACGGAACTTGATCTCGTCGGCTGTGCCACCCGTCCGTGCGGAGGGATCCGTCACGGACGGGTGGCAGGCGACAGGCGGTCTCGGTCTCCAGGGGTCGCCCTGCCATCCGCCTGACGCCCCGCGGAAAAGCGGTTGCGCCCGCTGTCCTCTCACCGGCAGGGTGCGGTGGTGATCGGCACAGAGATCAAACTTCCGTCGCCGTCGACCTGCGTGGCCATGGGCGGACCCGGCTTGTCTCCACCGATCCGGAGCTGCACTGGCGGGATATCGGAAGCGTCGTCTCAGTACTGTCCTGGGACCGCGCCATAGGCCTGAAATGCTGACTGACACTTACTTGGTAAGGAGTTGCCGTGCCCCGTCCTGATGCCTCAGCCGCCACGGAGATCCGCGTGGCAGATCAGGAGGCCGGGCCTTACGGCATCACAACCGGCCCCGATGGCGCCCTGTGGCTCACCTTCGTGCACAACGGTCGCATCGCGCGTCTCACTCTCGACGGCGAGCTCAAGGAATACCCCCTGGACTCGCCGACATGCCGTCCTGCGATCATCACCCCCGGGCCGGACGGGGCACTGTGGTTCACCCGGTCTCAGGACCACCGCATCGGCCGCATCACCACTGATGGTGAAGTGGACTCCTTCCGCCTGCCAACGCCCGACAGCGGCCCCTTCGGCATCACCGCGGGCCCGGACGACGCGGTGTGGTTCACGCAGATGAACGCCGACCGTATCGGCCGTATCGCCAATAAGGGAGAGATCTCCGAGTTCGCCCTTCCGGTCGCGGGCGGCTTTCCCTCGGCGATCACCACGGGCCCTGATGGAGCCCTGTGGTTCACCCTCAACCAGGCGAACGCGATCGGCCGCATCACCACCGAGGGTGACACCGCCATCCACCCACTGCCCACCCCGAACGCGGCACCCGTGGGCATCGCCAGTGATGGCACGGCTCTGTGGTTCGTCGAGATTGCCGCAGGCCAGATCGGCAGGATCTCGGTGGATGGTGAGATCAGGGAGTTTCCGCTCCCCGACCGCACGGCCAAACCACACGCCATTGTCGCGGTGTCCACGGGAGACTGCTGGTTCACCGAATGGGGGGCCAACCGCATCGGCCACATCACCGCGGGTGGCGAGATCACCGAGTATGACCTGCCCTCACCGGCATCCGAGCCACACGGCATCGCCCTGGGCCCCGACGGTGCCCTCTGGGCGGCCCTCGAGACGGGCGGAGTCGCGCGGGTGGCGCCGTAGGCCTCGACGGCAAGAACCGGGAGCTGTCATGCGGGCTGTTTGCGCGTGTGCAGGAACTCCAGGATGTTCGCGGAAGCCGATGCCGTACCGGTCGAAACGGATGGTCCGGTACCCGGCCCGGGCCAGCCGTTCGAACAGCCCGTCCCACACCCAAAGCGACAGGGGCGCTCCGGAAACGAACAGGATCGGCTCTCAGTCTGCCTCCCGGCAGGGACCTGTACGACGACCCGCCCTCGGGGCGGAGGTCGGGCAGGAACTGCCTCACCTTCGGCATGCCGAGCGAGACGACGCCTGACTCGCGGACACGGTTGACGAGGACGTGTCCGGTCGATCATGCTCTCGGCCGCCTCGGGACCTGAATCACCTGGCCTCAGCGGTTGGCCTGTTGGTCAGATGGCGGCAGGTTTTACGATCTGCCCATGGTTGATCCTCCGCAGCATTGGACCGCGCGTCATTTCTCGCAGGCCAACCCCGCTGGCCCAGGCTGCGATAGCGTTCCGGCCCTTTTTCGGCGGTTGGCCGAAACCATCGAGGAGTTGGGCCCTATTGAGATCCGGCACGTGGTGTTCGAGTCAGAGATGACCGAGCACGGTCCCTGGTGGTCGGGGACCGTCTACTTCCACCTGCCCGAAGACAGATAAGCGCTGATCTGACGCTCACGAGCGGAGCCAGATCGTCAGTGCCGCAGCAGTGGCGGTGCCGAGGTAGACGTCGCGGCGCTTGCCGTATCGGGTGGCCACGGCGCGGTGACGTTTGAGCCGGTTGATCGCTCGCGGGCCGTTGTTGCACGGCTTGTCAGCCGCCACGCTGCTGGGCTTATTGCCCGGTCCAGGCTTCGGGACTCGGATCTTCTGCGGTACCGCTCGGGTGCTCGTCGCCCGACGGCATCGCCTTGCCCTTGGCCCAGCCGTCGGCGTCGGTGAACGCAGCCAGGCGCTCGTCGTTGCGCAGGAGATCTGCCAGATACCGACGCAGCGGAACCGGACCGGGCAGTCGTGGCACGGCGAGGAGCCGGAAGGCTGACCTTGGCCGCGCCCGCCGGGCCGGTGGAGACGTAGGAGGCGTCCTTGGACGGTTACCGGTGAGCCCCCCGCCACTCCAAGGCCACGACCGCGCCCCGGGCACGCTCCGCATCCACCAGGAACAGGCCCCGAACGCGATCGCCCCGAGCGCGATCCACCGGCGGGCGCCCAGCCCACGCACCTGAACCCTCACGACGCCCCCTCACTCGTCCGGAGTGAGCGGGACGCTGTCCCAGATATCCCGGTCGCCGTGCTCCCGCCCCCGGCGACCCGGCACCGGGCCGCCCCTGGACCGCTGAGATTGATCTTGTGTGTCGGGACTGATCTGCGGTGTCGGTCACCTGTCGGGGGCTGTCGGTCGGATGTCGGCGGCCGGTCGGCGGGGTCCGGCACCTTTCCGGAGACGGCCGGCCGGAGTTCGCCGGGCGGCCCGATCCTGAGGAGTCATCATGCACACGCCCGTCACGATCATCGGCGCCGGACTCGGCGGACTCACGCTGGCCCGCGTCCTGCACGTCCACGGAATCCCGGTCACGGTCTACGAGGCCGACCCCTCCCCGTCGGCGCGCACGCAGGGCGGAATGCTCGACATCCACGACTACAACGGGCAACTCGCACTCAAGGCAGCCGGCCTGATGGACGAGTTCCACGCCATCGTCCTGGAGGGACGCCAGGCGATGCGGGTCCTCGACCGGGACGGGACCGTCCTGCTCGACAAATCCGACGACGGCACGGGCGGACGACCCGAGGTGCAGCGCGGCGAGCTGCGACAGATCCTGCTCGACTCGCTCCCGGCCGGCGCCGTCCGGTGGGGGCACAAGGTCACCAGCGCCCGTGCCCTCGGCGAGGGCCGCCACGAGGTGACGTTCGCCGACGGAACCACCGTCGTCACGAGCCTGCTGGTCGGCGCGGACGGCGCGTGGTCACGAGTCCGGCCGCTGCTCTCCTCCGCCACACCCGAGTACGCAGGCACGTCGTTCGTCGAGACCTACCTGTTCGAGGCCGACACCCGGCACCCGGCCGCCGCGAAAGCGGTCGGCGGCGGGTCGATGATGGCGCCCGCGCCGGGCAAGGAGATCTTCGCTCACCGGGAAAGCGGCGACACCCTGCACACCTACGTGGCGCTGTCCAAGCCGCAGGACTGGTTCGCCGCCATCGATTTCACCGATGCCGCCGCGGCCGCGGCGCGGATCGCGCAGGAGTTCGACGGCTGGGCGCCGGAACTCACCGTGCTGATCACCGACGGCGACACCGCGCCGGCCCTGCGCCCCCATTACGCTCTGCCGATCGAGCACCGGTGGGATCGGGTGCCGGGGGTGACCCTGCTCGGCGACGCCGCCCACCTCGCGGCCCCGAACGGCGAAGGCGCCAACCTGGCCATGCTCGACGGCGCCGAACTCGGCAAGGCCCTCGCCGCGCACCCCGACGACATCGAGGCCGCGCTCACCGAGTACGAACAGGACATGTTCCCCCGCAGTACCGAGGTCGCCACTTTTGAAGGTGCCGAGGTCCACAGGATCGACTCCGACGACAACACAGCCCACGGCCTGATCAACATGATGGCCGGGAAAGAGATATGACCCCGGATCACGGCTTCATTTCTGCGAGCGAGGCATGGACCTCTCGGCTCCGCCGACGAGGTGGCGGAGCCAGGTGTGGGCGGGGTCGTCGGCCACGGTGGTGTGCCAGATCGCGCTGACGGTGTACTGGGGCATGGGCAAGGGGGGCTCGGTGGCCGTCAGGCCCAGGGTGTCGGCGTAGACGGTGGCTGCGTGGGAGGGGAGGGTGGCCAGGGCGGGCAGGGTGGTGAGTTGGAGGGCGGCGCCCGCGAAGTGGGTGGTGGAGGCGACGATCCGGCGGGTCAGTCCGCGTGCCTCCAGGAGGTCGTCGACGATGCCTCGGCGCCCGTCGTAGGAGATCAGCAGGTGGGGGTGGGTGAGATAGTCGTCCAGGATCAGCGGGGTCGGCAGCGGCAGCAGGCGGGGGTTGAACAGGCAGGTGTAGCCGGAGGCGAACAAATCCCGGGTGCGGTGGTCAGGGCCGTGTGCGGGAGCGGCGGCGATGCCGAGGTCGATCTCGCCGTGGTCGAGCATGTCGGCGACGGTGTTGCGGTTGGCCTGCCGGACGGCGATCCGGATGCCTGGAAGGCCGGCCGCGGCGGCCAGCAGCCGGGGCAGCAGCGCGGCCTCCAGGTCGTCGGACATCCCCAGAGTGAACACGTGCCGGGCGGCGGCCGGGTCGAAGTGGTCCCGGCCGGTGACGGCAGCCTGGATCAGCCCGAGGGCCGGTTCGATGCGGCGGGCCAGTTCGACCGCGCGGCGCGTGGGCTCGATGCCCGCGCGGGTACGGGTGAACAACTCGTCGTCGAACAGCCTGCGCAGGCGGCCGAGCGCGGCGCTGACCGCGCCCTGGCTCAGACGCAGGGCGGCGGCGGCCCGGGTGACGCTGCCCTCGCGCATCAGGGCGGCGAAGACCACCAGCAGATTCAGGTCCGCCTTCCTGAATTCACTGTCATAAATGTCGATCATCACGGACATTAGCTTGCTCGATGATTCAGGGGATTCCTAATCTCAGTGCCATGACCTCCCCGAGCCCTGCCGCTGCCGCGGCCCCCGAGCCCCGCCGTTCCGTGACCGCTGCCGTCGTCCAGGCGGCCGCCCCGCTGTTCGACACGCAGGCCGCGCTGACCCGCGCCGAAGAACTCATCCGGGAGGCCGTCGCCGACCGAGGCGCGGAGGTGGTCGTCCTCCCCGAGGCATTCCTGGGCGGCTACCCCAAAGGCCTGGACTTCGACACCACCGTCGGCAGCCGCACCCCGGCCGGCCGCGAGCTGTTCCGCCGCTACCACGCCGCCGCCATCGACGTCCCCGGCGCCGAGGTCGACACCCTGGCCGCGCTCACCCGGGAACTCGGCTGCCACGCCGTCGTCGGCGCGGTCGAACGCCAGGGCGGCACCCTGTACTGCGTGGCGCTGTTCTTCGGTCCCGGCGGCTATCTGGGCCTGCACCGCAAGCTCATGCCGACCGCTGCCGAACGCTATCTGTGGGGCCAGGGCGACGGTTCCACCCTCCCCGTCATCGACACTGGCACCGCCCGCCTCGGGGCGGGCATCTGCTGGGAGAACTACATGCCGCTGTTCCGCACCGCCATGTACGCCAAAGGCGTCGACCTGTGGTGCGCGCCGACCGTGGACGACCGCGACGCCTGGCAGGCCACCATGCGGCACATCGCCCTGGAAGGCCGCTGCTTCGTCCTCAGCGCCAACCAGTACCTGCGCCGCGACGCCGTGCCCGCCGACCTCGACCCCGTCCAGGGCGACGCCCCCGACACCGTCCTGATCGGCGGCGGCTCCGTCATCGTCTCCCCGCTCGGTGAGGTCCTCGCCGGCCCGCTGCGCGACGGCGAGGGCATCCTGACCGCCGAACTCGACCTCGACGACCTCACGCGCGCCCGCTTCGACTTCGACCCCACCGGCCACTACGCGCGGCCCGACATCTTCACCCTCCACATCGACGAGTCCGCCCGCACCACCGTCACCAGTAGTTGACCGGCAATCACTGGAGAGGCCTTGGCGCGCCAAAAACACATGTCGCAGACGTCCACGCGCTGCCAAGCTGGCCGACCATGACTGCTTACCAACTGTTGCTCATCGGCGGTGGTGCGGGCGTCGGGAAGACGACCGTCGGATGGGAGATTTCCGCAGCGCTACAGGCGCGAGGAACCGCCCACTGTCTGATCGAGGGCGACTATATGGACCAGATCCATCCGGCCCCCGTCGACGACCCCGACCGCGCAGCGATAACGGAGCGGAATACCGCCGCAATCTGGTCGAACTACGTCGCCCTTGGCCAGCGTCGCCTCATCTACACGAACACGGTGAGCATCCTCGAGGAGCCGATGATCAGGCGAGCCATGGGGGGCGGCCCGATCAGGGCCACCTGTGTCCTGCTCACAGCCGAGGAGGCCACCGTGAGAGATCGGCTCACCCAACGGGAAATCGGGTCCCAGCTTGACGCTCACATCGAGCGGAGCCTGCGAATGGCGCGAGACCTGAGTGAGAAGGCACCTGCTGGAACGGTGCGTATCCCGACGGACGGTCGCACGGTCCAGGAAATCGCCCTTGATGTGATTCAGGCAGCTGCTTGGTGACATGGGCGGTGACCGCGAGTGCTGCCGCGGCTACGGCGAAGGTGCTGTGCCGCTTCCGTTCCCGTGTGCTGTGCGAGCGCGGTGCCGCCGGGGACGCCGACGATGGTGGCTACGCTCAGTCCCGAGACGACCACTGTCATGGCCCGCATGCCGATGCCGAAGGCGGACACCAGCATTCCGGCGGATTCCAGGACGCGCGGTGCGCGCCCTGCTGAACCTAGGTCTGGGTGGTCCACCTTCGTCGGACCCGCCGCGCCACCGCGGTGGTAACACTGGATGCATGGACCAGAACGGTGAACTAGGCGACTTTCTGCGCTCGCGGCGGGCTCGGCTACGCCCCGAGGATGCGGGGGTCGCCTTCAGCGGCGGCGCGCGCCGGGTGCCGGGGCTGCGGCGTGAAGAGGTCGCGCACCTGGCCGGGGTGAGTACGGACTATTACGCCCGCCTCGAACAGGGCCGGCACCCCCATGTCTCGGAGACGGTGCTGGAGGCCGTGGCTCGTGCCCTGCGCCTGGACGACACCGAGCGCGGCTACCTCTTCGAGCTCGTCCGGCGCGGGACGCCCGGCCCGGGCCGGGCGGCGTCCGGCCGGTGGACCGCGCATGCGGCCGGCGGTCCACCGCATGCTGGACGTCCTGAACGACGTCTCGCCGGCCCTCGTCGTCAACCACCGCAGTGACGTCCTGGCGGCCAACCACCTCGCCAAGGCGCTGATCACCGATTTCGACGCGCTGCCGTACCGTGACCGCAACCTCGCCCGCTTCGCCCTGCTCCACCCCGCCGCCCGTGAGTTGTACGCGGACTGGGACAAAGTCGCCGAGACGTTCGTCGCCAGCCTCCGCCTGGCTACCGGAAGCCACCCCGACGACCGGCAGCTGAACGAACTGGTCGGGGAACTGTCCATCAAGGTCCCCGAGTTCCGCACCTGGTGGGCCGGCCACCGCGTGGACCAGTGCGCCCACGGCACCCAGCGCCTCGACCACCCCGTGGTCGGCCAACTCACCCTCTCCTACGAAACGCTGGCCCTTCCCGCCGACCCCGACCAGAGCATCTGCCTCTACACCGCCGAACCCGGCTCCCCTTCCGCACAGACGCTGCGTCTGCTCGCCAGTTGGAGCGCGCCGGCGGGCGCACGCGAGGCCGCCTCCTCCGACGCGCCGTCCAGCTGACTGCGGGATCGCCACGGCCAGGGCTGCAACGAGGCGGTCGTGACCACGACGCGGGTCCGCCGGCGCAACAGGGCATCGCCGGTCCGGTGCGGCGGGAGCGCTCGTCGGCCATTGGGCGAGCCGTTGGGAGGCTCCGCCCGGCACCTGGACACCTTGTCAGTGGTGGTGGCCGTGTCGGCCGAGGGTGTTCACGGGGGTCGCGCCGGGGCGGGTCCACTGCGGCACGGGGCGGCTGGTCGGGCCCCAGGTGGCGTTCCCGTCCGCGTCCGAGCGCCAGGACCAGCACGGGCTGTGCCCCTCGGGCCAGCCCTCGGGGTTGTCCTCCCATACCTCGCCGCGGCCGTAGGGCGTCATGTCGAGCAGGCCGAGGGACCCGTTGATCCGCTCGTTGCCACGGCCCGTCGTGGAGTAGGTGAGGAACACGCGGTCGCCGTCGCGCAGGAAACAGGTGATGTAACCCATGCTGCCGCCGACCGGCGCGTCCACGTCGCGCACCGAGTACCACGGCTGGGTGTAGCCCATGAACCCGACGTAGGAGGCCACCTCGTCCCAACGGCCCGTGGTCAGAATGGCGAACGACACGCCGCGGGCGCTGAGATAGACCGCGTCCTTGATGTGCCAGGCCGTGGTGGTGCAGCCCTCGCACTGCCCCTGGTGCGGCGCGCCGTCGTACCACATGTGCTTGTAGACCACGAGTTCGTCGCGGTCCTGGAACAGGTCCAGGAACGGGACCGGGCCGTCGGGTCCGACGACCTCGACCGTCCCGTCGAACTCCACCATCGGCAGCCGGCGGCGGGCCGCGGCGAGGGCGTCGCCCTCGCGGGTGTGGGCCTTCTCGCGGACCAGAAGCTCGTCACGGGCCCGCTGCCAGGTGTCCAGGTCGACCACGGGCGGGCGGCCGGGCTGCGCGGGGGTCGGGTCGTTCGGCATGGTCGTCATGGTGTCCTCCGTGCTGTCTCATGCAGGGCGGCGTCGTACGCGCTCTGTGCCGGTCACCAGAACAGACTCGCGAGGCGGCCGGAACTCATCGCGACTCACGACTACGGCCTTCGCGCCGTTCCTCTGCCTCTGTGATGGAGCAAAGGATCAGACGAAGGCCGCCTTCGCTTCGGCGCCAGGCCTGAATGCAAGCTGACGGAATCGCCACTCCGATCATCAGGTGACCGGGATGAGTACCCCGGCGCCTAGGGGGTGCCAATCCACTTGGTAGGTTCCTTTATCAGCGGTGGAGGGGCGATATACATCGGTGTAGGATCCATGAGCCACCGGCAGGAGAATGCTGGCGGCGCAGCCCGGATCATTGGATGAGTTACTGCCGGATGGCTTGGTTGAAATGATGTTGTAAGAGCGGGCGCTGCTCTCATCGGCGGAGCCGAGCTTGATACTGAGTCCGGACGGAGATCCGTCCGGAGCCGCTTGGACTCTACAGTGAAGGAATCCGTCGGTCGTGGCGATAAACCTGCCTTGGCCGGTGGGGGAAGCGGTTCGCAGGAGGCTGGCATGGCCGCTGATGTTGAGTGTGGCGAAGTTGGCGTCGGAGGGAGCAACTGCAATGAGCCTCCGGAGGGAGTAAGAACGCTCGAGTTCGCTGCTTGCCTTGTACAGGCTGAGCGTCAGGGTGAAAATGGTGGAATGGGAAAGCGGCCGGGTGGGGTATTCGGCAGCCCCTGTGACATCGACGACATCGACGGGAGTATCGCCGAGCTGGTCGTACCCCAGAGTGGTGATGTAATAGGGGGCGGGACTCTTCTGCTCTCCGGCCGAGTAATGCGGAACGTTGACGTCCCAGACGAGTCGGACGGAAGTGCCCCGACCGACGAGAATCTGGTCCGGATGATACGGTCTGAAGTTTTCGAAGACCGTACCCGCGTCACATTTCTTGATCGCGAATTCTTTGCCGCGTGTCAGATACTCGCTGCCACTGCTGATAGCGGTTGCTTCGCTGATCTTGACAACCGCATCCGTGCCGCTTTCGCTGACGGTAATGTGGTCGATCGTGAACGTCAGCGAATTCTTTGCCGTCCCATCACCGTTGTATTCAGTTCTGGGGAATAGATAGGAACCGGCTTTGGGGACGATGTCGATGACGCTGCCGTGCTTGTGTGCGGTCCACTTTGACTTGCGGGGTGGGGCCTGCGTGATGTGTGTCAGCGCATCGTCGGTGTCCTCAGTGAAGTACTGGGAGCTGTCGACATCGGGCGGCTGGAGGTCGACAGAGATTTTCTCGCAGGGTACAGGGCCATCGCTTGTATTCGTTACCTCGAAGGTAATGGAACCGTTCTTGCCGATCTGCGGTGGCGCCGGATCTGTTGTCGGCTCCCGGTATTGGAGCAGGGGGGATTCGTCTCGCGATGAGGTCATGGCAGTCACGTCCCTTCCTGTTCTCCGTCTAGTCCGGTTCCTATGTCGGTCCCCAAGGGGTGCCATAAGAGCTCGCATACGCGATCATCCGCCGGCCCGTCGAAGATGATTTCACTTCCGGCGGCCACCGGAATGGTGACGTTGCTGTTGTGTGATTCGCGTTCGCCGGATACGAGGTGAAAGTAGCTGCAGTCGGTCGCGTCTGGCGCGTTGACCTGGATCTGGAGCTCATTTGTGACGTATTCCTGCCCCGTGGTGGCGGTTCCCTGGGCGCTCATGGAGTCGGATTCCTTGACCCAGCCGACAAGGAATCCGTCGGTGCTCGCCCGGTAAACCGTGGAGGAATCCCTGAGAGGATGGGCGGTACGGTTGAGAACGGTGGTGGCTCCACTCACGCCGACGTTGTAGAATTCACCGTCCGCACGAGTTGTCTGTACATAGGTGACGTAGCTTTTCACGTCGCCTTGATAGATCGCGTTGAGAGCGAAGATGACGGTAGGATTGGTCATACCGTCTTTGTCTTTCGTAGTGTAATCGACGTCGTAGCGCTGTGAGTTTACGTCGTAGGTGCCGCGGAGATCCTCGTCCGGGATTGGCTCCGGTCCGCCATCCCTTCCGATGGGGAGTTGACCATCCGTGTGCGGGTAATAGTAGAGGGCGTATGTGATCGCGCTTTCTTTGATGCGGTTCCATTTCAGGGTCACCTGCTCACCGCGTTGGACGTTGAGCGAGGTGGGGTGGAAGTCATCGACGATGGGACCCGAGGGCCACACCACAACACGCAGGGGCGTCGGGTCCTGGCTGGTGGGATGGAGCCCGTCGGAGAGGAAGAGGGTTGCGGCGCCGGGATCGGCAGAGGCGGTGACTCTGTTGAGGGTGAGAGTGATGCGTTTCCCGGGAGCGAGGTCAGTGGTGGCCGCGGGGGGCGCCGCCGCGTAAACGCCGTGCTCAGGGCTGGTGATGTGCCAGCCACTGTCGGCGGCGGCGTTGATGGTTTCGGGGTGTGAGGTGAGGACGGTGGTGTCATGGGTGGGGAGTTCGAGGGGGAAGGTGAGGGTGAAGCCGGAGCAGGCGATGGGCTGATCGGTCGGGTTGGTGATCGTCAGCGTGAGGGTGGCTTCCTCCGAGACGGCGAGATGGGTGGGGCTGGTGGCGAGGCTGTAGCGCAGTCCGCTGGTGTTGTCGACGGTGCATGTCGTCATGACTATGACTCCGGGGAAGGTGACGGGGTGTCGTCCTCGGGCGGCTTCGTCTGCCCGAGCGCCGTGGTGAGGGTGAGGTAGCCGGTGCGTGCGGTCGGTGTTTCCTGGTCGAGGTGGGCGGTGGGATCGGTGTGAGCGATGGCGTACGTCTCCCAGTCATGGCGCCCGGCTTGCCGCCCGCGCTGGGACCAGTTCCAGGTGCCGGCCCAGGCGGAGATGGACGGCATGGTGACCGCTGTGGTCGGAGCGTCATCGCCTCCCTGAGTGCTGCTGATCGCTCCGCTCTCGGGGGACGGGTCGGGTGCGGGGCGGGTGGAGGCGAGGAGAGGGCCCATACGAAAGGCGAGCCGGAGGTTGGACAGGGCATCGCGCACGAATTCGTCGGGCAGGCGCAGGGTGACCGCGGGGACGATGTCAGTGGTGGCCTGGAAGGTCCGTCGTGGGTCGGCGAGCAGAGTGACGTAGGCGGCGGTCGGGGTGGAGCCGTCGCGAGGAAGCACGTCGGGGACGGGGCCTGGGTTGACGGGCAGGGCCAGGTCGCGGGCGTCGATGTGCTGCGTGTAGGGGCTCTCCGCGTCCTGCGCGGTGGACTGGAGGACGGTTCGGAGAACGGAATAGTCGGTGCTCTTGGTGGTGTCGACGGGGTTGCCGGACTTGTCGTCGAGCGGGGGATGGGTGTAGTAGCCGATCAGCCCGTCGGCGTACTGGGTCTCGGCGCCAAGGAGGATGTTCCACCGCCACGTGTGCGAGACATCGAGGTAAGGAGGGGTGGGGAAATGCTCGACGCTCTTCCAACTGGTGTCGGTGAAGGGGTAGGGGGAGTCGGTCTCCAGGGTGAGGCGGGCGCGTAGCAGGGCGATGGGCTTGCCGACGAGCGGTGCCATCATGTCGCCGTCGTCGCCGGAGGGCTTGGTGCTCTGCGCGGACCTGTCGATGTGCTCCATCAGGCTTTTGAATGCCGTGACCGGATCACATCCCGGGCGGTCCGGCCCGCCCCTGAGCCCCTGGAGGAAACCGGAGAGTTCAGGCCACGCGTCGGTGAAGCCCTCGTCCTGAGTGTCCAGTGGGTGGTAGCGGCAGTCGGGCAGCGAGTCCCAGTCCACCTTCTGGGATCCGTCCGGGGCGAGGCCGAGGCGGCCTTCGACGACGCCGTGGCCTTCCGGGTCGTAGACGAGCAGGGAGCCGGTGAGGTGGTTGGCCAGCAGCCAGCCGACTACCGGGCTGGGAGCGCGTTCGCCGGCCGTGCCGATCACGGGCGGATCACCGACGATGAGGTCGCGGTTGAGGGCGTCGACGAAGTCGAACCGTAACTGGGTCGGCTGGAGGATGCGGGGCGGCAGTTGGATGTAGAGGTTGGGGTCCGTCTGGTCGCTCCCGCCGACGGTGATGTCGTTGTCGGGAGTCACATGGATGGACCGCGAGAATGCGCCATGGGACGGGTTGAATTCCAGACTGCGGCCGAAGGCATCGACGATGACGAACTCAGTGAAGACGAACTGGCCTGCTCGTACGGGGTTGAACCGCAACGGGGCGACCTGGCCGTGACTCCCGCGCCGGTCCGGGTCGGAGCCTTCGCGTTGGTCGGGATCGGGCAGGGGGAGACCGTGGCCGGGCGCGGTGAGCCCAAGGTCGGAGCGTCGCCTGAGGAGATCATTCAGGTCGTGTCTGCCGTCGGGGGTCATGTCCCGAGGCCGGGGGAGGGCGTCCGCGGCGGCGGTCCGCTGCTGAAGTGAGAGGTTGAAGTCCTCCAGCGTCTGGGAGAGCTGGCCCAGTTCGCCCCTCTCGGCCAAGGCTTCCAGAGCCTGGCCGGGCGCGTCGGGATACCTGCGGGCGTGCTGTTCGGCCCGGGCCCGGGTGATGAAGACGGGCAGCGATGTCACAGCGCACCGCCCGGTGAGCTGTTGGGGCTGCACGGGTGACGGTCGGCCTCGAGTATGCAGACGGTAGCGGCCCGTGTCGGCGTCGAACTGCCAGCAGTAGCAGTTGTCATGGTCCTCGCCGGGAACGACGAAGGGGATGGGGTAGTAGTGCATCCGCCACTCCACGAAGACCGGCGCCCAGGGCTGGCGCCAGCGTGAGGTGAAGGGTGCGGGTGTGCCCATGAAGGTGACCGGGATCCTGTCCGGATCGGCCAGGTCCTGCGTCAGGGCGTCGTCATCGGGCGCGTTTCCGGTGGCAGCGGCCAGAGAGAGCAGGGAACATTCCGTGATCAGACCCTCGACGGTCTCGCGTATCTCTTCGGGCAGGCGGCCCAGAGCATCCTGGTACCAGGTGGGCGCGGCGAGGTATGAGCCCCGCATGACGCCGTCGATGCGGATCTGGCTGACCAGTTGGTCGGCGGTGCGGCAGCGCAGGGCCGCGCCGCCGTCCTTGGGCGGTGCCTCGGCATTGAGTCCGCCGAAGAGGATGACGGGGTCGGCCGGAGTGTAGAAGGAGGGCAGCGCCGAACACTTGAGTCGCCGGTAAGCGGGTAGCTTCCTGGCCGCCGCGTACTGCTCGACGCTGCGATTGAGTTCGTCCGTGGTATCGCCGGTGGGCAGACCGCCGTCGGTGCTGAGGATGTTCTGCATCTCCTCCAGCAACGCCTGTACATGGTCGCCGAGTTGGTTGATCTTCTCGTCAGGGTTGAAGTCGGCAGCCTGCTGAGCGGCCTCGGGGGTGTGCTTCAGCCGCCACAGGTCATAGAGACGCTGACGCAGGGCGGCCGCGGAGCGTGCCGCGATGTCGTAACGGCGTTGCTTGTCGTTGAGCTCGGCGAGCCAGCCGCGTTCGATCTCCAGTTCCGCCTGGTCCGGTTGCCCGGACGCGTCGGGGGCGTTGGTGATCTCCCACACGTGGCCGGCGGCGCGCGTGTGGAACCAGGTGCGGTGGACGACGTCGTCGAGCCCGTCGGGATCCTCGTCCAGTTGCTCGAAGTTGTCGGTCAAGAACGCGTGGAACAGCCGCCCCAGCGCGGCGTCTCTGTCGCTCATCAATGCCTGTTGGGCGTCGGCGGTGTTGTTTCCCACCGCGAGGAAGACGCTCCCCGGGTCGTCGGGACGGTCCGAGGCAGGGGGGCCGTCGCCGTGCGATTCCACGCGCAGGGCCGTGCCCGTGTAGAGCGACTTCTCGTCCGGCTCCTGCCCGCCCGGTTCCGGTTCCCAGCCGAGGTCCTTCAGCAGATCGGCCAGGGGCGTGTCCCCGGGGTTCGCGAGGATGTCCTTGTCGCCCCGGGAATACCAGCCCACGACGAGGTAGTCCAGTGTCAGCTCGTCGATGCTGTCTGTCAGGTCGCCGAGATCGTCATGGTAGGAGAAGACGTTCTCGTGGTAGGGCTGGTAGCCGGCGAAGGCCAGGAGACCCGGGCCCACGCCGCTCAGGAACAGTTCATCCCCGCTCTCGGCCCACTGTTGCGGCTCCGCCCCCGTGATGTCGCGGGCCCGGCCGATCCATCGTCCCTCGAGCCGGTTGTCCGGAGTGGTGACGAGGTAGGGGGACTCTCCGACATCGCCGTCATCCAAGAAGTCGCTGTCCACGACCCATGCGGCAGTGAGACTCGCCTCCGGCGTGCCCTTGGGGCGGCTGAAACGGGCGACCAGCCATCGATTGGGAACCAGTGGGAAGGTTGCCTCGCCGTCGGACTGGTCCCGCATGGCCCGCAGGGCGTCGGGCAGTGACCACTGCACATACACACCTGGGTCCGGTGAATCCGCTTCGACCAGTGGAGAGGGCTCGATGGGCGTCGAGAGGTAGTCCTCAGGTCTGGAATTGTCCAGGGACCAGCGTCGATGGTCCGACCCGTACTCGCCTTCGTTGACGAGGTACGCCTTGATCTGGACGGGAACGATCAGTGGAGTGGTCACAATTGGCTCCGGGTCTTCAAGACTGGTGTTACCGCGGTTGTGTGAAAGCTTGGCGAACAGACGAAACGAACAGCTGGACCGCGAAGCCCGCCGCTTTCACCGTGGTGCCCAACGCCGAGCCGAGGTCCGGTATCAGCGCGGCGATGTCCATCACCTCGGCTTGCCGAGCACCGGGGACCATGGGTCGGAAGTAGGAGGTTTCCAGGCCCGGTCCAGCGGACGGGAACTCCTGGTGTATCGGCTCGCCGACCGGGTCCTTCCCCTCACCCAGGTTGCGCAGCATGATGCGGTAGCCATCCGCATCCTCGACGCCGAGGGTGAGGTCCTGGTGGGCCTCGCTGAACGTCACCGTCTCGGGAACATCGCCGAACAGGCACAGCATCACGTCCGGGGCCAGCATCTCCCGCCGGATCATCTCCACCGGCGCCCCATCCTCGTCCTGTACGGCAATGGACAGGTTCGGCCAGTCCCGGGCGAGCCGTGACCGCATGACCATGCCTGCGTGCGCGCTTGGGCCGCCGCCCTCGCGCGACGCGAGCCGTTCCGCGACGGCGTTGGTCACGATGCCGGCCAGAGCCTGGTCCTGAGAGGTGCTCACTCCTGTGCTCATCGCTCCGTCGACCAGAGCGGTCACCCACGCCTGATCGATGAAGAAGAACCGCACGCTCTCCGCTGGCAGCATCCGCGCATCGGGGACCAGGTGGTCGAAGGGGATCATTTCCAGCGCCCGCAGTGCTTCGACGACGTCCGCGGCCGGCTCGATGTGCTCATCCAGGGACCGGGCCAGCGTCGCACGAACCTCACTCCGTTCCAGGAAGTCCAGCGTTCGCCGCGCTCCGGCGCTCCTCCCTCCGGCCGGGGAGCGTACGGTCCGGCTCGTTGACGGTGCGTCGGCTGCCATGAGGCCAGTCGGCTGCTCGGGCAGCCCGTCGGCCAGGAGCTGATGGAAGTGATGGACGGCCGGACGGTCCCTGGCCAGCGCTGCCGTCGTGGTCAGAGTTCCGGGGTCGAATCCGCTGACCTCGGCAGGGGTGGTGATCCTGCGCAGAGCCTTGAACGCGGTGATACGGGCCTGCCGCCAGAGTCGCTGCACCGCGATGCGGCTCTCCGCATGGGACAGCGCCACCAGCCGTCCCATGCTCCAGGCCACGGCATAGGACAGGTCATAGACTCCCCAGTCCTTCACATAGATCAGCAGCCCGTCAGCCGAGGCATGGTCGTTGCTCTCGGATTCCAGACCTGGTACCGGCGGGACCGGCACCGCGGAGCACGGGCCCCGGTACCAGCCGAAGGTGCTCTCTCCTGTGGCCGTCTCATGGCGTACAGGGGTGTACCCCCACGTCAGCCGGTTGCTCGCCTCGATCGCCTGCTCCGACTGAACAGTGTCGTGCGGGGGCGGCAGCCGCAGCGACTGCCGAAACGGATCCCCTGGGTGTCGTGGGTCCGGGTCCGCCGCCAAGTGGCTGACCACATCGGAGAAGTGCCCCTTCGCGTCGGGCTGTTGAATGAACGCCCATGAGTGGAGGGAGACCAGCCGAAGCGGCTTGGGGGCCCGAGCATCAGGCTTCAGGTAATCCGCGAAGCCTTCCAGTGAGACCAGGTGGGCGGCGTAGGGGCCTGGGGTACGGGGGAAGCGATTGGCGAGCACGACACCGTATCGGCCCAGGTCCTTGAAGTCCTGCCTGACCGAGTTGCCCGTCCGCCGTGTCTGCTGGGGTGTGACGTCACGTACGTGCGTCAGGTATGCCAGCTCGTCGATGCGGGGTGCGACGGCCTTGAACACATCGGCCGGCACATCGATGGTGCGGCAGGTGGTCTTCTTCACCGCATCGAGCACGGAGTTCTTGTCGATGTCCGGGCCGAGCACAGGAGCGTTGGGAATGTCGTTCAGATCGAGCAGGTCCTGGACGGTGCAGGCGGTGCCGACGGAGCCCTGCGCATACGGGTCGGTGTCCGGAAGCTCCCCTGGAGCGAAGAGCAACAAGGCCAGCCATGGGATGCGGTCCGTTTGGCCGCTCTGCACATGCTCGTCCAGCATCTGCTCCCACGGGAGGATCGGGCGGGTCAGGCTCACATGCGCCAGTTGGGTGTCAAAGTCGCTCGTCGCTCCAGGGGGTGGAAATACCGCATGCACGGACCCTGGCGGCAAGGCGAACCTTGGAGCCATCACCTGGAATTCCTGACCGTCGAACGGAAAATCAGACTCGCTGCTGAGCGCATGGCCCAGGCTGTCGGACACCGAGTGGTCGATCTTGATGGTGTAGTCGCCGCCGGTCAGGAAAGGTGTATAGGAGTCGTAGAAAGTCAGCTCGCGTGAGGAGTCGTCGTCCTTCGTCGTCATGGCGGGTCACCTGGTCCTGGTGGCTGGGGCGGGCGGGGAGCGTCACGGGGAAAGAACGAGGGGCTGGGAGTTGTACAGTCCGCTTTCGAGGCGATCTTGGTAATCGCTGAGAGAGTCGTTGGTGTGCGGGCCGTAGCCGAGGGAGTCGAGAGCGTTGTAGAGGTTGCTGCGAGCGGCGGCTGTGGAATTGCTGCCGAGGTCGGTGGCGATGTCGGTGATGGCGCGCTGGTCCACGGCGGGGGCGGGCTGCTGAATGTGAGGGCCTGCAACGGGAGGAATGCATCCGTCGGGTGAAAGCGGCTCGGTTTCCTCGAGGACGGACGAACCGACGGGGGGAAGACCGCCTTTGAGCGTGGAATCAGGGACGGCGACGCGGATACCGGTGATGTACGTATCCTCGGTGAGAGCGGGTTCTTTCGGGTCGGGCTCGCCGTCGACGGGGGTGCCCCAAAGAGCGCTGGTGACTTGCTCGGTGAGGCATTCCACCCTCCATCCCTGGCCCTGCCAGTCGATCTGTGTGTCGCCTCGGGCGATGGTGACGCTGTGGGTGGCCTGGTTTCCCTTCCCGGCCTCGGGGCCCATGGGGCGGATGCTCAGCGTGGGGGCGACAGCGCTGTCGGAGAGGGTGACGCCGTTGACGCAGGCGCTGGTGGCGGGGACGGCACAGTGGGTGGTGAAACTGAACCCATGCGTGGACACGGCCCACGGTGGACGCGATCCGGCGTCCTGCGGAGAGGACTCGGTGTCGCTGCCGGAGGGCAGCAGGCCATCGCCCGCGGTGGCGTGCAGCCGGTCCTCGGCGGCCGGCAGCATCGCGGTGACGTGTTCCCAGCTCGCCCATGCGGGCTTCGTGCGTTCTTCCTGACCGATGGGGATGGCCCACCTGATACTAAAAGGAAGATTGATGATGACGTTTCCGCCGAACGGCGGAGCCCACGCATCCAAAGTGAGCTCGCATTCGAATCTCTTCGTGAATACAAGCTTGATCTCGACCCCTACGGACAGCCCGATCCGCGCCCTGACATGGAACGGATGCCACTGGATGAGGGCGTCGAACCCAGCCGTGCAGAACAGGATGACATGCCCGATCTTGAAGTCTGCCTTTGCGTCCAGCTCCATTTTGCAGCCGAACATGTACGCGGCAGGAGTCAAAGTGCAGTAGACCGACGCGGTCATGGAGACTGTTTTTGAGAGCGTCCAGCCGACCTTCACCCTGTCAAGATTCGACGGATAGTAGGACGGCATGGTGATGCCATGGGGGTATCCTCCCGCGGTCAGTACGAACTGACCGCGGTGGCCGCCGGTGAGCCAGATGTTGAGTGCCAAAGCTCCGGTAATTCGCGCTTCGTTCGCGAAGAAGAATGCTTTCGCATCGATGGCGGCAGCGATGGCAAACAGTCCGGTCGCCGACTGATATGTCGCGTCCAGTACCAGTTGGATCCTCACGAATGGATCCCAGCCCCCCAGCATCGCGAAGGACTGACTCGAAGACGGCACCTCGAAGGCGGCCAGGCCTATCAGCGCCGCCGACCAGCCGATCTTGTCGATCGCAACCGCGACCACGGCCTGGGCATCGACTTGCCCGCAAATACTTGCACTTACCCCCAGCACGCCCCAGAACGCCCCGCCCTGAGGCCGTATCCACGGAGGATTGGTGGCCGAGAGTGCTCTCAGCGCAGACAACGGGCCGTCCGGCGGGTTGGGCTCCGCATCCTCCTCGGTCGGGTTCTTGTCCACCGGATGCGTGCTCTTCACCATCAGGGGGAAGGAAAGCACCTCCGTCGGCCCTGGCGTCCGCAGCTGATTGTTGTACCCGAAGCCGATACAGAATCCATCGATGATGACGGGTCCGATCGGTATTCCGCGCCCCGTCCCCGCGTTCACCCGCCCGAACAGGAACCCGGTGGTGTATTCAGGGTCCTTGGTTTTCCCGAGAGCGCCCATGAGCTGGAAGCCTGTGACGTCGGATCCTTGCGGGTTTCCGAACTGCAGGATGACGTCACCTTCTACCAGATAGTAGAAGTGCGAATCCTTCTTGAATATCAAACCCCCGGCGATCCGGAAATCGGGGAGCTGTACGTCGAGGCCAAGGCCCTCGATGAGCGGCAACGGGAAGTCCGGCGCATTCAACGGTATCCCGACCTTGGCCCCGGCGAGCTCGAGACGGACTCCCGCTCCTTTCAGACTGCCGCCCACAGAGCCGTCCACCAGGACCCATACGTTGGGATCGTCGTAGTCCAGCCCGATACGGCCCAGATACAGAGGGCCGAGCTGTTCGGATACGTCGAACCACACGGGCTCGACCCCTGCGCCCAGGATCTGCGGCAGGGCCATGGTCGTCGGCACATCCTCCTTCTCGTACTCCGCCATGGCGAACCATGACCCGTCCCCTTCGAAGTACTTGTCCGGGAATATCGGCAACCGGGCTGCGACCTGTTTCTCGATCTCACCGATCGACTCGTTCAAAGCATTCAACTGCTCTGCTTCGAAAGTGCCGGTGCACACTCCGGCGCCCAGGTGATTCAGGGTCATTCCCCGAGCGGGCGTCATGTCTATCAGCTTCGAAAAACTCCAAGGCATCCCGATCCCGCAGGCGGATTCCACGATATAGATGAAATCCTCGCCCCCCGGCACATGGGCCTTCACAGATCCGAGGGAGAAGCGCCAGTTGCCGTCCGTCGACTGGCCGCACAGCGTAAGAACGTCTGACTGCGGGTCGTACACCACCCAGACTTCAGTCAGTTTCGGTGCCAGCGCCCCCGCTGGTATCCCACCAGAACTGATCTTGAATGCCTTCAGGAGATTCCCGACCGTCACCTCTCCCTGGCCGTCCATGGAAACATCGAAAGGCGTCACAAACACAGCTGTACTGAGCGCATCCGGTGACGTACTGTCCGGGCTGGGGAGCGCACGCCTGGCGTGGTTCCCATCCTTGGCCGCAACCTTGCCCGCGGAAGCCATGCGCAGATGAATATTCTGACCGAAAGTCAATTCAGCAGCTACGCCCGCGAAAGGCGCCAGGGCGCGCCCGTCCGTACGTGTCTCCAGGAGCAGCTGCATCTCCGTGAAGCCAAGGTTGGGAAGAAAGCCGATGTCGAGGTGGAGCCCCCCGGAATTGATGTCCTTGAGATCGCGGGGGAGCGAGATCTCAACTTCGACGCCAGCCACCTCACCGTCGGCCATCGGGAATCTGGCCTTTACCCGTTGACCATCCCACCGAGCTCCGGGCAGTCGCAATTTTCCGGCGAGAACCACGGTGTCGTCGGTTTCAGGATTCCCCTGGAAACCGGCTCCCGGGTTGGTTCCGAGACTGCCTTTCAGGTGATTCTGGAACAGTTCCTGTGCTGCGGGAATATCTAATCTACTGCCCGACAAGGCGAACGTATCCGTGCTTTGGTCGAGGCAATTCAAGAGATCTTCACGGGACAGACCGGTCATGGCACACCACCTCTGGGACGCGTCAAATCGGCTCCTGGTCGAGCGCCAGGCGAAGGCAGAAACGATCGCTCGGTCGAGCCTGTAGCAGTACTGCGTCCTAAGTCCCCCCGGAACGTACCTCCCTCGCCTGATAGTCCGCTCCGTTTGGGCGGTTGTTGTGGTGCGGGAGGGGGGTCGGGTCTGAGGCGACGTATGACCAGGCGAATAGCGCGTGGGCGAGCCGCGGTTGTGACGTCAGATGGTGTGGGCACGGCCGGTGTGCTGGTGGTTGGTTCGGCGGCGCGTGCCGGAGATTCCGGCGATCTTGTTACCGACGGGAGCGTATGTCATGTCAGTGAAGCTTTTTGATGCCGCGTTCTCCGCTCCACCGCACGGAGACGCGGCCGTGGCCAGCGGATATTTCCTCATCGGCAACCAGTACTACCGCTTTGCGTGGAACAGTTCCAGGAGTAAGCAGAAGGTCACCTACCAGGGTTTCGGCGCCACCAGATATCTGCTCGACATTCCCCAGGCGGCCGCGTCGTTCGGCGAGGGAGTGGACGCCGTCTGCTGCCTGGACCTGAGCACCATCTACCTGTTCAAGGGCGACCAGTGCCTGTGGGCCCGGATGGCCGGAGATGCCGATACCGCCGCCAAGCCGATCAGCACCGTCTTCAAAGGCCTTCCCGTTCCCTTCACCAGCAAGATCGATGCGGCATTGCCGTTCCGGGACGGCAACACCGTCAAGATCTGGTTCTTCTCCGGCAGCCAGTGCTGCCTCTACAACCGGGAGTCCCTGGCCCAGCACGTCGAGCTCTCCGGCGATACCAGCACGCTGTGGGGCCTGGCCGGTGACTTCGCCGCCGGCATCGACTTCGCCGTACCCGAACTCGGTTCCGGCGGTGACTTCCAGGACAGCGGCTACCTCTTCCACGGCAACCAGTGGATCGCCTGCACCCCCGGCACCCACAGCGTCGTCGGCACCCGCCAGACCGTCAGCGAAACCGACTGGCCCGGACTCGGCTCCATCGGCGCACGGGTCTTCGACCAGCCCGGCACCCACTCCTGGACCGTCCCCAGCGGCGTGAACCAGATCACCGCGAGGATATGGGGTGCCGGCGGCAGCGGCGGCACTGGAGGCGCCGGCGACGGCACGAGCGGAACAGGCGGCACCGGGGGCGACGGAGGCCTCGGCGCCTACTACGCCGGCACCTGCGCCGTTACCCCCGGGCACACACTCACCTTCACCGTCGACGGGCCCGGCAACACCACCAACTGCCCCACCGGCCTTCACGAAGGCGATTACGCCGGCGTCTGGGTCGGCAGCGGTGGCAACGGAGGCGATGGCGGCAATGCCTGGCAGGACCACCACGGCGGTGGTGGGGGCGGTGGAGGCGCGGGCGGTGGAGGCGCGGACACCGGCGGCAAAGGCGGCCAGGGCACCGAAGGCGGCCACGACGGCACCGACGGCAACGCGTCGTCCTTCAACTTCCTGGGCACGGTCATGGGCGGCCACGGTGGAGGCGGTGGCGGCACCGCCGGCGCGGGCGGAGGGGGTACCGCATTTGCCTACTCTGCGAACCACAGCATCTGCGCCGGCGGCGACGGCGCCAACGGCACCAAGGGCGGCTACTTAGGTCTCAGAACCAGCGGAGGAGAAGGCCCCGGTGGCAACGGTCAATGCGGGCAGAATCAGGGCGCATATAGGCCTGGTGCCGGCGGTGGTCATGGCCCCGGTGCGGGCGGTGCGGGCGGTGTCGGTGGCACGGGCGGTGTCAGCAGCGCCACCGGCGGCGGCTACTGCGGTGGGGGTGGGGGTGCCGGCAACGCCGTCGGCGGTGGCGCGGGCGGCGGTGGCGGAGACGGCGGATACAGCCACCCCCTGATGGACGTCACGGAAAACCAGCGCGGCCAGGGGAGCAGGCCGGGCGGCAACCCACCCGCCAACGTCGCCACCGGCGGCAAGGGCGGAACGGGCGGAACCGGCAGAGGCACCCGCGGCACCCCCGGCCAACCCGGCGGCCCCGGCCTCATCACCATCACCTGGGGACCCGCCCGCTGACCGCCCCACAGCACCCTGCCACCGGCTGAGGTTGTTCCTTGAGGGTGGACGGGACGCATGCGAGGGCGACCCTGGCACCACCCGCGCCGCCAACCGCGAGCTGACGGCTCGGCTCAACGTCACACCGACTGATCGCTCAGCCCGTGACCAGCCGAAACGCGGGCGCCCCGGTTCCCGGCCACTGCTCGGCCGGGAGCCGGCGCGGACGGTCTACTGGTATGGGGGCCTACTCCGCAGGAAATTCACGGTCAGGGTGTGGCCGCCGCGGCCCGGCTCGTCGCGTGCCCGGTCGTCGTCGTAATGCCCCGTAGAGCTGGGATCACGCTGACGTGTTCGCGGCGGTCGTCCGTCACGGCAGTTCCTTGCCGTCGGTGAGTTGGGCACTGATCGACTCATCGAGTTCGGTCATGGTGCGTCGGAAGGCATCCTCCAGATCCACCTCGTAGCGGTGCGCAAGAATCAATACCGACCACAGGCAGTCGGCGAGTTCATGCTCCAGCGCCGCCCGGCCGCCCGGGACATCTCGGGCACCTTCCTGAGCCATGATGAGCTTGGCCAGATCACCGACGTCTCCCATGAAGCCGAGCATGAACTCGTCTCGCGTCCACGCCCGTCCGCGCTCACGGCGGTTCAGTTCGTCGTAGAGGTCATGGATCCGAATCGCCTGCTTTTTCAGCTCGCCGAGGTCCACGGAGCCCGCCCTTCCGTTTCAACGTGTGGAGGTGATGGAGGATTGACCCTCTCGCTGGGAGCCTTGATCGTCAACGGGTGGCGATCACTCGCGCTCCCGGAACAGGTCGGGAACCCAGCGCCGTTGCAACTGGTCAGACGTGCAGTTCTCTCGTGCGTCACACACCACTCGGCCCGTGGACTGCCTTGCGCCGCACGGGCGCTTGACGAGTTTCCGGTTCGCCACCGCCCGAAAGGTAGAGTCCTGATGACGATCGCGCCCGCCACCTACTGGGAGCGGCTCTGGCACGACGGCCGCCGGTACCGCAAGGTCACCGGTGCCGAGACCACGCTCCTGGCCAGGCATCTCGGCCCCGGCCGCGGACGCCCGGCCCTCGACATCGGCAGCGGGGACGGCGCGCTCGCCCGCCACCTCCACCACCAGCTGGGCTACCGCACCACCGGCGTGGACTGCGCTCCCACGGCCGTCGCCCTCGCGGCCGCTGAGGACGTCGAGGACGTGGAGGACGAATCCGGTCCGGCTTGGCGGCTGATGGACTTCACAAGCGACGACCTCGGCAAACTGCCGGAGCCCGCGTACGCCGCCGTCACCTGCCGCCTTGTCTACCGGTGGGTGGACGACAAGCCGGCCTTCCTCGATCGCGTCCGCCACGTGCTCGCACCCGGTGGAATCCTGTGGGTCGTCACGGAGCTTGCCGAACGCCGCGAGGACACCGACCCCCTCAAGAAGCTGGGGATCACCGCCGCCGACGTCGAGTTCCTCACCGCGGGCTGGTCTGTCGTACGGACCGCCGACCTCGACCTGCTCCGCTGCTACGCCCTCCGCCTCTGAAAGCCTCCCTCGTGTGGCCACGCCCGCGCGCGGTGCAGCCATTGCTGGCGCGGCGACGTCGGCCAGCAGCCGCGAGGTTGTGGGGGAGGAGGTGACTGGTCTACACCGACATCAATCGCCTCAAAAGACACCGCGCCGTGGCCAGGAGGGACGACAAGCTGGCGGCCCGCTACGAGGCGACCGTCCTCGTCGCGGCCATCGATGAATGGCTGTGACCAGCGTCGTTGAGAGTGATCCAGTAGCGGCGCTTGACCCCGGCTTCGGTGCTGCGCACATCTTCGAGGACGCCGCCGTTGCTTTCGATGGTGCGCGCCGAGCCGAGGTTGCCGTCGTCACAGGTGAGGAGGACCCGGTCCAGACCGAGCGCCGGCGCCTTGAGCAGAACCGCGCCCAGCGCCCACGAGGCCAGTCCGCGTCTCCTGGCGGAAGGCCGAACGCTGTAGCCGATGTGTCCGCCGCCTTCCAACAGAAAGGCGTTCAGATAATGCCGGAGGTCGATGGCCCCGAGGTACGTCTCGCCGTCGACAATCCACCAGTGGGTAGCGTGGACGCGTCCTTCCCCGACAGGCAGCGACCGGTCCGCTTGCTGCCGCAGTCGCTCGGCCCATGCGGCGAACCCTTCCGGGCTGTCGAGGTCATCGTCACCAACCAGACGCAGGCCGGCCCCGTCCTGGTGAGCACCAGGCTGCCACTCGTCACGCGCCGTGAGCCACGAGGAATGCAGCTGTCTTGTGGGAGCGATCAGTTCAGCCATGCGAGGGACCATAACACCCGCACCCCCTGGGTGATCAGGCGCTTTCTACCAGATCGGGAGCCCGGCCCGTCGGGTGGGGGCAGGTGAGCCGGACCGGGGCGAGATCGCCTCATTCCGCCGCGACTGCTCACCCACTACCTCGATCCACTTTCGGTGCACGCCTTAGTGGGCCCCGCTCGGGGAGGACGCGTGCGGCGTGCCGGGGAGTCGAATCGTGACGAGGAGGCCGCCGGAGGGGCGGGGGGTGAGGTCGAGGGTGCCGTCGTGTGCTCGGACGAGGCTGTGCACGATGGCCAGCCCGAGGCCGACGCCGGCATGCTCGTCGGTGCGTATGCGTTCTGTTCCGCGTTGGAAGGGTTCGGTGAGGGTCGGTATCAGTTCCGGTGGGAGCGGACGGCCGGTGTTCTCGACCCGCAGCACGCTCGTGTCGTGCTGCGGTTCGGTGTGGACCGTTACGGTGCCGCCGGCGGGGAGGTTGTGGACGATGGCGTTCTGGACGAGGTTCGTCACCATCCGCAGTATGAGCGCCGTGGAGCCGACGGTCTGCGTTGTCTCGCCGGTGATGTCGAGCGTGATCTGGCGCTTCTCGGCGAGGGGAAGCAGCGTTTCGGCGGCTTCTTCAGCAATGAGGGAGAGGTCGACGGCCTCGCGGGTGAAGCCCCTGCGGTCGGCGCGGCTGAGCAGCAGGAGGGCCTCGGTGAGGTCGATCGCCCGCGTGTTGACAGTGCGGAGGCGTTCAATGAGTTCGCCCTGGTCCCGCGTGGGGTCGTTGCGGGCGGCGTCGAGGAGTGTCTTGGAGATCGCCAGCGGGGTGCGCAGTTCGTGGGAGGCGTTCGCGGCGAACCTCTGCTGTTCGGTGACGTGGGATTCGAGTTGTTCCAGCATGGTGTCGAACACGTCGGCGAGTTCGCGGAATTCGTCTTTGGGGCCTTTCATGCGGATCCGGTGGGACAGCGATCCGTTCGCGGCCATCCGTGCCGCGTACGCGATCCGTGTGAGTGGTGCGAGCATCCGGCCGGCGAGGATCCATCCTCCCAGGAGGCCGAACACGAGGAGGAAGGCCAGTGCTGTGGCCGCGGCGGGGGCGAAGCCGCGCAGGAGGTCGGAGCGGTTGGGCCCGGTGATGATCACGGCGCCGAACGTCCTCTGGAGGGATCTGCGGTCGTCGTCCGGCAGCCAGCGCAGCACGAATACCCATACCACGGCCAGCATGAGAGCGCCGGCGAGGAGGAGGAATCCGGCGTAGCTGATGGTGAGTTTCAGCCGGGTGCTGAGCCCTGGGCGTCTATTCATGAGTGCTGCCGGGTTGGGCGGTGTCCATGCCGGTGTCGATTCGGTAGCCGACGCCGGGCACCGTGGCGATGAGCCATGGTTCGCCGAGTCGTTTGCGCAGTGCGGAGACGGTGATGCGGACGGCGTTGGTGAAGGGGTCGGCGTTGTTGTCCCAGGCCCGTTCCAGTAGCTCTTCGGCGCTGACGACACCGCCTTCGGCGGCGACGAGGACTTCGAGCACGGCGAACTGTTTGCGGGTGAGCGCGACGTAGCGTCCGTCGCGGAAGACCTCCCGGCGGAAGGGGTCCAGCCGCAGGCCCGCGATCTCGCGGACCGGGGGCCGGGCGTATGCGCGTCTGCGGTCGAGCGCCCTCAGCCGCATGACGAGCTCCCGCAGCTCGAACGGTTTGGTGAGGTAGTCGTCGGCGCCGAGCTCGAACCCGGAAGCCTTGTCCTCGATCCGGTCGGCAGCGGTGAGCATGAGGATCGGGATGCCGCTGCCGGAGGCGACGATGCGCCGGGCGATCTCGTCGCCGGAGGGGCCGGGGATGTCGCGGTCGAGGACCGCGAGGTCGTAGGAGTTGACGCTGAGCAGTTCCAGGGCGGAGTCGCCGTCGCCGGCGATGTCGGCGGCGATCGCCTCCAGCTGTAGACCGTCACGGACGGCTTCGGCCAGGTAGGGCTCGTCCTCCACGATCAGTACGCGCATGTCCGAAGCCTAAGCAGCACAACATATCGCCGACGTATGCAAAGACGTGTGCACTCCCGACACCCGACACGCGACTCAGCCCGCTGGTGCCCGCGCGGGGCGAGGCTGGTCCGACGGTGCTTCCGCCGTAGTGCGCCACCAGCGGCGCGACGCCAGCGCGGCCAGCACGGCGCCGGCGGCGTTGACCAGTACGTCGTCCACGGAAGACACCCGGTCCAGCCACAGGACGTACTGTGCGGTTTCGACCAGGACCGAGCAGCCCGCCCCGAGCGCCAGGATCCGCGGCACGGACGCGAGCGCCGCGAACCGCATGGGGGCGAAGAACCCCAGCGCCGCGAAGATCAGCAGGTTGCCGACGATCCCGCCCGGCCCCATCGTGACCAGGTCCCGCAGCGGTACCAGGCTCACCCGGCGTGGAGCGGTGCCGACCCCGGCGCCCGGCATCATGGTCATCCATAGGAACGGCACCGTCCCATGGACCATGCCCACCTCGGCCAGCGACATCCGCCACGCCGATGTGACGCCAACGGCACGCCGACGGCACGCCAGAGCCCACACCACCAGCGCGGCCAACGGCAGCGCGATCAATGTCATGAGCACCACGCCGTTGAACGTATCGAAGCAGCCGTGCCACCGCCCGGCCATGCACATCGGAGCGGACATCATGAGCGGCCGCCGCACGACGAACGTGGCGCTCGCCATGCCGAGGATCGCCAGGCTGAGGAGCACGATCCTGCGCGTGCGGCGGGGCGGTGCCGACAGGGATGCGTTGTGGTTCATGCCCCCATTGGAGACGGAGGGCCGTTGTGGTGACGTATGCGATTTTCGATACGCCCGCGATATACGGAATCCCCTCCATGGCTTTCAGAAGGTGGCCGACGCGAAGGCGTACCTGGCGAGCGACCTGTTCACCCGCGATGTGGTCGGCGGCCTGTCCCCGTTGCTGAAGGCGGCACCCGAGGTGCGCCTCTACGACACCGTCTGACCCTCCCAGAGCCATCCGGGCAGACCCCGCGCACCAGGCTTCGCCCAGCCCGTCATCGGCCCCGCGCAGCTCGCCGGAGCGATCGCGCCGCGGCGCCTGGCGAAGAAGACCGCCCGCACCTGACTCGGCATCGATCCCTTCCCCTCACCCCAACACCGACAGGTGGAGTCATGCGCGAACTCGAAGCGCTGCTACGCGAGTACGACCGTGCCCGCGCGTGCACCGACGAGCTGTGGAAAGACCTCACCCCGGACGAGGTGACCTGGCGCCCGCACGAGAACTCCAGTGCCATCGGCTGGCACCTCGGCCACCAGGCCCACGTCGCGAGCTCGGCCAGGCCACGTTCTCGGTCAACGGTTCGTGGCAGGGCGGCTGTCGGCTCACCGCGCAGACCGGCCCGCTGACCGCGGGCGGCGAGCGTGACGACAAGCGCGTCGCGCGTTACGTGATGAGGAGCGACGAACCCGCCCCGCTGCTGGGCACCGACACGGCCGTCTCACCCGCGGAGTACCTGTTGCAGGCACTCGCCGGCTGCTGCACCGTCACGCTCGCCGCCAACGCCGCCGCCAAGGGTGTGGAGCTGAAGAGTTTCCGCCTCGAGCTCGAAGGCGATGTCGACCTCCGCGGATTCCTCGGCATCGACCCCACAGTCCGCCCGGGCCTGCAACAGGCGCGCGTCCGCCTCCACATCGACGCCCCGGACACTCCCCGCGAGCAACTCGAGGAACTCGTCGCCCTCGTCGAGAGCCGCTCGCCCATCCGAGACACCCTGGTCAGCCCCATCGACGTCGTCACCATGCTCGCCTGATCGCGCCAACAGAGCGGGAGCTGAACCGATGGAAGAGGAACGACCGATGGTCGAGCAGGACGAGCGATTCGACGTGGTCGTACTCGGTGCCGGGCCCGGTGGCTACGTCGCCGCCGTCCGCGCCGCCCAACTGGGTCAGCGCGTCGCAGCCGTCGAGGAGAAGCAGGGGGCGTCTGCTGCTTCCATCCCTCGGCGGAGGTGATCGCCGAGGTCACGGGCCTGCTCGCGCCCGGCGACAGCCGACGCTGACCACACGACCGGGTGGTCGGCGCACTGGCGCCGGGCCGGAGTCGTCTCGTTCCTGCGCGACCGACTGAAAAGCCTCACCACCGACCGCGACCACAGCCCGGCGAGTGGATCCCGTCTCTCACGCAGAACTTCAACCCTGGCGCGGTGGAGCCGCCTTCGATGGCGCCACCGCGCAGCAGCATGTGTGAACACGCCCCTCGGTCACCAGCAATGAGACCCGCACCACATCATTCGCCACCGCCCCTTGGCCTTGCTGGGGGCCGGGCTGCGTCCTGCTAGTGGCCGATGTTGTCCAACTCGGCGAGTTCCTCGTCGGAGAATGAGAGTCCCGCGCCGACGACGTTCTCGCGCAGATGCGCCACCGACGAGGTGCCGGGGATGAGCAGGATGTTCGGCGACCGCCGCAGCAGCCAGGCCAGGGCGACCGACATCGGGGTCGCATCCAGCCGGGTGGCCACGGCGGAAAGCGCCGTGGACTGCAGCGGGGTGAAGCCGCCGAGCGGGAAGAAGGGCACGTAGGCGATGCCCTTCTCGGCGAGATCGTCGATCAGCTCGTCGTCCTGGCGGTAGGCGAGGTTGTACATGTTCTGGACGCACACGATCGGCGCGATCGTCTGCGCCTCGGCGACCTGTTCCGCCGTCGCGTTGCTCACTCCAAGGTGTCGGATCAGGCCCTGCCGCTGGAGTTCGACCAGGGCCTCGAAGGGCTCGGCGAGCGAGCCGGGCCGGGTGCCCTGGGCGTCGCCGAGCCGGAGGTTGACCACGTCGAGCGAATCGAGGCCGAGGTCCTCAAGGTTCTCACGGACGGCGCGGCGCAGGTCCTCGGGCTGCCGGGCGGGAAACCAGCCGCCCTGCTGATCGCGGACCGCGCCGACCTTGGTCACGATGTGCAGCGACGCGGGATAGGGGTGCAGCGCTTCACGGATCAGATGATTGGTGACGCGTGGTCCGTACGCGCCGGCGGTGTCGATATGGGTGATCCCGAGGGCGGCGGCCTCGCGCAGGACGGCGAGCGCACCGTCGTGGTCGGCGGGCGGGCCCATGACCCCGGGGCCGGCGAGCTGCATGGCGCCGTAGCCGAAGCGGGTGACGGTCAGATCGCCCAGGGGCCAGGTGCCGCCGGGCAGTGGAGCGGAGAGTGTGTTCATGCCTGTGTCTTTCCTGCTGAGCCGGATACTGCAAGAGGGCTGTCTTCCACGTGGTGCGCCGTTCGCCAACGGCACTCCACGTCCGCGCCGGCCACCGACGCGGACTTCGCTTCGCCCATGCCGTCGATGTTCGCTTGCCGACGAGCGGCGCATCCAATACCGACACGGTGCCCTGTCATACCCGGCAGGTATCACCGGGCTATGCTGTGTCCGTGGACACCTTGGAGACCCGCGAGCTGAGGTACTTCATCGCCGTCGCCGAGGAACTGCACTTCGGCCGCGCCGCCGAGCGCCTCGGTATGGCCCAGCCACCGTTGTCCCGGGCGATCCAGCAGCTCGAGCGGCGCCTCGGCGTCCGCCTGCTGGAACGCAACCGCCGCGGCGTCGCCCTGACCGGCGCCGGAGAGATGCTGCTGCACGAGGGCCGCGCAGCCCTCGACGCGACCACCGCCGCCGCTCGCCGCACCCGCCGCGCCGGTGGCGCCGACAGCCCGGGCGGCGCCCGCAACCGCCTGGTGCTGGCGGTGAAGGCCGCCGCGTCCCACGAGCTGCTGCACAAGCTCCTCGACGCCTACGCGGCCGAGCCCGACGCCGCCGAGATCGAGGTGCTGCCGAGCGGCACGTGCGAGCAGGGAGAGATGCTGCGCGATGGCCGCGCCGATGTGGCGCTCATGCACGCGCCGTTCAACTCACTCGCCGGGTTCGACAGCGAGGAACTGATGACCGAGGGCCAGATCGCTATTCTGCCCGCCGGGCACCCCCTCGCCGCGCACAAGACTCTGTCCCTGGCCGACGTCGGCGACATCCCCGATCTTCCGCTCGCCCGTTGGTCCCGCGACGGCACGTACCCACCCGGCCCGGGCCCCGAGATCCACGACCAGACGCAGCTGGCCCAGCTGATCGCCCTCGGACGCACCGTGGCCGTCTTCCCCGACTCCGCCCGCGCCTGGCTGTGGGCCGAGCACACCGCCGTCCCCCTGACCGACGCGCCCCCCGTCGTCACCCACATCGCCTGGCCCGCGCACAGCCGCTCCCTCGCCCTCGCGGGGCTGATCCGCACAGCCACGCGGCTATGACCCTCTCGTGCCTTTCATCGTCGCCGTCACCCTGATGACACATCGCCTGACCGCCTGCCTCCACACCCCACCGTCGCCCGCCCACGGGACGGGCGGGGCCGCGAAGCCGTCACGGCCCCGGCGGGCGAGGCGGCTCCCGGAACCCCTTCTGGGCCGCTGACCAGCAGGTATGCCTTGGTCAAGTTGGCCACGGCCACGACGAGCCGATGATGCCGTACGGCATTGCCGCATCACCCGTCGTCGATGCGTCCTTGTTGCGCAACGGGCGCAGGCCGCCGGCCGGCTCGGGGAGCTGGAACGAATGGCACCCGAGCATGTTGATGTGGTGCCGTACAAACAGTGAGAGGCGGGCACGTCCTCGTCGCGGACATCGGAGTCGTCAGCGCGCAGCTGGTTCAGCGCGGTGCCCATATGCCTGTGTCTCCAGTTCTGGCGCTTGGGAGATGGAGTCGTGACTGTGCGCGTTCGCCGGGAGGCAGGGACTGCGTGAGGTCAGGGCCGCAGGAGCCTGACCGCAAGGAAGCACGGAGCCTGGTGGAGTTTGTTGTAGGCCGTTTCGTCGAGTTCTTGCAGGCCAGGCTTCGGGCGAGGCTCGATGAGTCTTTCAAGCATGAATCCTGCGGCCAGCAGCTCGTTCAGGAACGTTTCCAGCGGCATGCGTTGGTAGTGGATTGCCAATGGGCCTCCGGCGAGAGGGCGGTCAACCCAGTCGTCGGCGTAGTACGAACCACCGAATTTCCGCCAGTCAGCCGTCGGGTGGGTCGTCGAGACCAGCAGCCACCCGCCTGGGCGCAGGACGCGTCGTAGCTCGCCGAGGAGACGTGGCCGGTCGGCGATATGGTGGAGCGTCAACGCGCACATGACTCCGTCGAACGATGCGTCGTCGATGAAGTCCAACGGCTTCTCAGCATCGTGCATGCGCAGTTCGGCCCGGTCGCCCAATCGCTCCCGCGCGTGACTCAGCAGAGTCGCGCTACCGTCGATTCCGACTACCTCGGCACCACCCGCCAGGAGTTCGGCCGCGTAGTGCCCGGCCCCGCAGCCGACGTCGAGAACCTTTGGCCCGGCAACGTCCCCCGCAAGTGCGAGCATCGCGGGCCGGTCGGTGTGCGCGTTGTAGGGGCTGGTGTCGGCGTTCTTCGCGAAGTAGTCGCCGAGTTCGTCGTGGTAAGCGGTCTCTGCAGGCATCGTGACAGCATCGTGCCGTTGGCTGCCAACTGCGAGCGGTTTTGTGCAACCGGAGGGCGCGTCCCATCAACGGCTGCCTCGACTTGGGGTCCGACAGTGGTGGGCTTGTTTTCAGCTGTCGGCGGCTCCCCGAGGACCCCAGCCTGTTGTTGACCTTGTGTGATTCCCCGGGGCGCATCGGCTCGATGTCCACCCGGTCTCGTTGCGGACCCCGGTGGTGGTCTTGTCGTGGTAGTCGAGAGCGTCCGCGACGACGGGGGTCGGGCGATCTGATCGCCCTGGACAGCGCGCAGGCCGCCGAGGCCGCCCGGATCCTCGGCGCCTGCCGCGTCGTCGCGGTTCACCACGACGCCGGGCCCACTTCACCGAAGGCCGCGACGAACTGGAGGCCGCCTTCACCGCCGCCCGCCTGGCTGACCGCTTGGACGCGCACTGGGCGCAGCGCGCCTGAGCCTGAACCGTCGTTCAGGAACCGATACCTCGTGCTGCCCCTGGCCTTCGCCGATCACCTCGCCCCGAGAACGCCGTCCCCGCTGTCGAGCTGTATCACGAGCGGCTCCGCCCCCTCACCCGCTCTCGCCGAGCCTTACGTCATGGTCAGCGTCGGCGTCCTCGCGGCCGACGATGAGAACAAGGCCTGCGCCTTCTCCCACGCCACGCTCCGCATGTTCACCAGCTGCTCCTTGGCAGGGGCAGCCGCCGGCTCCGACGGCTCGGCGGCAAGTTCCAGGGCCTGGGCGATGTACCCGGCTAGGCGCTGTTGGCCGCCCACTTGTGGGGCACGGGTCACCACGATGTTGCGTCTGCCGGACAGCGGGCCGGATCGCGGAGGCAGCGAATTCCACGTTCTGCGCCCAGATCAGGCCGACTTCACACGGCGACCGGGGCTTTGATGGCCGGGTGGTGCTGGTAGTCGAGCACTTCCACGTCGGAGTAGACGTATTCGAAAAGCGAGTCGGCTTGGCGCAGACGCAGCCGCGGGAACTCGAACGGGGTGCGCGAGAGCTGCTCGGTCACCTGCTCGACATGGTTGTCATAGATGTGGCAGTCACCGCCGGTCCAGATGAAGTCACCCGGTTCGAGGCCGACCTGCTGCGCCACCATGTGCGTGAGCAGGGCATAGCTGGCGAAGTTGAACGGGACGCCGAGGAACAGGTCCGCACTGCGCTGGTACAACTGGCAGGAGAGCTTGCCGTCGGCGACGTAGAACTGGAAGAAGGCGTGACACGGCGCGAGAGCCATATTGGTCAGCTCGGCGACGTTCCAGGCGGAGACGATCATCCGGCGGGAGTCCGGGTCCCGGCGCAGAGTGTCGAGAACCTTGCTGACCTGGTCGATGTGCCTACCGTCCGGGGCGGGCCAAGAACGCCACTGTGCGCCGTAAACCGGACCGAGCTCGCCGTTCGCGTCGGCCCATTCGTCCCAGATGGTGATGCCGTGCTCATGCAGCCAGCCGACGTTCGAGTCGCCTCGCAGGAACCACAGCAGTTCGTACACGATGGATCTGAGATGCACCTTTTTGGTGGTGATCAGTGGGAACCCCTGCGAGAGGTCGTAGCGCAGTTGGTGCCCGAAGACACTTCGGGTGCCAGTGCCCGTCCGGTCGGCTTTGGCCGTCCCGGAGGTGAGTACCAGCCGCAACAGGTCTTCGTACTGGGTGTCCGCCACAGCCGTCGAGTCTACTGGCCGCTCACAAGGCGCACTCGACTGCCGTGTCTCCCCGTGTGCCGGGGCACGCGGGAGCCAGACCCACCCCCTTCACATCTCGGCGCCACCGAAGTCGCAAGGAAGCCCGGTCCTGGGGATCAACCGGGACCAGCGGCGACCACGCAATGAGACATCGCGGTGTACGCCGCTCCGGGCAGGTCTGTCCCGTGGCTCTTCAACCTGACCTCGAAGGCCGGACAACCATGCGCTGGACGATCCCACCCCCGCGCTCCGGACCGCGACCAACACTGACAGCACCAGCGGCGACTCACGGTGAGCAAAGTTCGGCGGTGTGGTGCGGCCTGATCCGCCCCGTTCGACGAACCTACCCGCCGTGCTGTCCCGGACTGGCTCGACTGCCCGCCGCAGCCGTCAGCCGGGCACAGCCAGCCCGCCTGCTGATCACCCAGAAGACCGCCGCCTCGCTCGGCCCGGCAGGCATGCCGTGGACCACCCGGGTCACCCGCAACCTCACCGCCACCCTCGAACGGCTCCGAGCCGACCGCCAGCCTGAAGAAGCCCTCGCCCCCGTCACCGGCATCGACGAGACGTCAGCCATCAGCTACTCGGCATCGGCACGGCACGCGTGCTTCCGGATGGTGCTGCGGAACAGTCATCACAGTGAAACTCGCTCGCTCTGATGATCTCCTTGAAGAGATCCTATAGACATGGAGTTCCTCTGCTACCACCGCGACCGGCCCGGCTCCCTGCCACTGCGCGACGAGCTACTGGAAGAGCATTGGTCATATATGGACCAGTACGCGAAGGAGATGATCGCCCGGGGCCCGACCCTCGCCGAGGACGGCGACACCCCCACCGGAAGCGTGCACATGCTCGACCTGCCCGATCCAGCCGCTGCCCGCGCCTTCGCTTTTGACGAGCCGAACTACCAGGCCGGCGTCTACCGGGACGTACTCCTGCGACGGTGGCGCAACACCCTGGGCCGCACCATGTGGGACTTCCCTGGCGGCCGGGCCGGCGGCAACCGGTACCTGGTGATCGGCCTCGGCACGGGGCAGGCCGCTGACCTCGCCGCACCGCCCGTCCGGGATGACCTGATCGCCTACGGGCCGCTGCTGTCCGACGACGGCGCCACCTGGCTCGGCACGGCGGCACTGGTCCGGGCGCCGGACCCGGACACGGCCCGCGCCATCCTGACCGCGGGCCGGTACGCCGACATTGAGGTGCACAACTGGCAGTTCGGCGGGCGACCGTCATAACCCGAGAATGTCCGACCGACATCAGCGCCGAAGCCCGAGGGTGGCGTCCCGGGCGGCAAAGGCGGCGTTGCGTTGAGCGGGTTCACGCCGCAAGGGCCGACTCCAGCCTCCCGCCCCGCTGCGCGCAGGGACGGGAGGCCGCCCCTCGGCTCCGCTGTACGGCTCCGCCGAGAACGTCCCGAGGGGGCGATTGCCTGGACAGCGGACGATCCGGCCGGCCCGAGACTGTCCCTTACCTCGGGCACGACGGTGAGAAGAACACCCGAATCGGCATCAGCCACAGGAGCCGGCAGTCGGCGCCTGCACAAGTGACCAGCCGGGCCGGCCCCGCCCAGGACGGAGTGGTCCCGCTCACCTGCAACGAGATCCAGCGGCTGTTCACGGCGTTCGTCGTGTGGCCCGTGCGCGACGCGGCCCACCGGCTCGGCTGGTCCGTCTGGCGACGCCGTCATCAGGCCCGGGCCCAGGCCAGCCGTTACCGGCCACAAGCCGCCGCTCAAGCGTGGTCGTGAATCAGCCGTTCCCGACCGACCACCGGCGCCCACTCGCGGACGCCGAGCACCTCGACTCCGGGCGTGCGGTAGTACGGATCGGTTTCAAGCAGGCGGTCCAGCTCCCCACGTTCCGTATCGAAAACAAGTAGCGCACCTGTGTCGTCTGCCCACGGACCTGCGGTGACGAGAAGGCCCTCTTCATGAAGGCGCTGGAGGAGTACACGATGCGCGGGGCGTGCCGCGAGGCGCTCTGAGGTGGCGGTGAATACAAGTTCGACGATCAGCATGCGCCCGAGGGTAGGTTCTGAGGATGCCGGGATCTGTATCAGGCGATACTGCAGCTGCGGCGGAGTGGCGCTCACTGAGCGAGATTCCGCTGTTGGCCGGGTTGTCGGACAACCAGTTGCGCACCCTCTGGGATGATTCGCTTGCACGCGGCTACCCAGCCGGACATGCGCTGCGCAATGCAGGTGATCCTGCGTCGCATCTCGTGCTGCTGCTGCGTGGTCGGGTGGCCGCCACCGCTACCACGCGTTCGGGTCGGGTCGTCCGCTTCGGCCAGTGGGCCGGCCCTTGCGCGCTCGACAAGGTTGCCGTGATCGATGGCCACGGACACACCGCCACCCTCACCTCGCTCACGCCGTGTTCGGTACGGATGCTGCCGCGTGACCGCTTCCTGAACGTAATTGACGATGCACCTTCTGTCCGTAGGCATGTACTGCGCGTTCTCGCCAGCCAAGCGCGAAGTCACCAAGAAAAGATCACCATCACTGCGACAATGCCCGCAGAGGCCAGGCTGGCGGTTTGGCTGCTGAACGAGGCCGCATCAGATGCAAGGGGATGCATCTCCTTGCCAGGTACCCAGAAGGTCTTGGCCGACCTCCTGGGTGTCACCAGGGTGACGGTCAACCGTGCACTCTCCCGGCTCCGCCGGGACGGCCTGATCGAGGTCAATCGCCACACGATCACCATCCTTGCCCCGGAGCTTCTCGAATTGCGAACCCATGGTTAAGGGACGCGCGGCGGGGAGCCGTAGCAGTGGAAGGGAAGCTTGTGGATGGTGCGGATGCAGCGGCCCGATCAGCAAGATCACGTTCTACGGCTGGAGTATTGGGCGCACTCATCGCGATAAGGGCCGGGCAGTGCCGTTTCGGCGTGGGGGAGGGGGAGCCGTGGGCGCGCCATTGTTCGTAACGGCCACCATCACCGGGCCGGCGGTGTATGTGAGCCGTATCTCTGCTCTGTCTGCGGAGGTGTGCTTGGTGACAGTGGTGAGCGTCTCTTGCATGATGCGGTACGTCGCGAAATCCGCGCCCGAGCTGAGCGCTCTGGGTTTGCCCTCGCTGGCGACGGTCACCCTGATTTCCGCGTTCTGAGCGAGGTTGCGGATAAGGCTGCGTCGGGTTGTGGCGAACGGTTCGGGGTCCTTTTGCCACGGGCCAGAAGCGTGCCCAGGGCGATCAGTCCGCCTGCCCCCAGGGCGTCGATGACGACCCAGGTCACCCGCCAGTGTGCGGCAGCCGAACTGGTCGGCAGTTCCGTCGCGATCAGGCACAACCAGGGTACGAGGAAGACACCGCACGCGATCAGGAACCGGCCGATCCGCCGAGTCCCTGCTCGACCCGACCTCACATGAGCTCCGATGCCGGTACGTTGCTCCACGGGTACCTCGCCGTGGAGAGGCATCAGTGCCTCTCGCCACTCGGGCATCTGCTCCGTCAGTAGCGGGGCGATGCGCCCGGAGAACTGGCTCCTGATCGTCTTGAACGCAGACTCGACCTGCGGCACCCCTGTCCCGGTCTCTCGGGGGAGGCCCCAGGTCGCTCGATAACGCGCTTCCCGGACTCGCGCGGTCTGCAGCGGGTGATGCCGGAGTGATGAGGGGATCCGAGTTCTCTGGTTCCGCCTCCTGGGGAAGACGCCGAGTACGGGCGCCGGGACGCCCCAGCCCGTTGGGCCAACAGACGGGACGCCCCGGCGTCGTGCTCGGATTTCTACTGCGGGCCGTAGACCTCGAGTTCGACGAGACGCGAGTAGTTGCTGCGGGCGAAGTGGATCAAGACGCGTACCGCGTCGGTCTGTTCGGCGGGGAACTTGGTGACGACATGCTCCTCGGCGTTGCCCACGACCTGCGCGACGGTGCGCCAGGTGTCGCCGTCACGGACCTGGATGTCGAAGTCCCGGATGCCGTTCGTGGCGGCGGGCGTCTTGGTCCAGAGTTCGGCCCGGTCGACCGTCTGGACCGTCGGCCACTCCACGCCGTACCAGTCGGGGAAGACGTCCCGGGTACCGTCGTTCCAGCCGGTCAGGGTGTCCCAATGGCTCTGGTCCTTGTCACCGTCGACGGCGCCGCAGAGCGTGAAGTTGCCATGCGTGGAGGAGGCGATGGCCTGCTCGCCGTAGGCGAGGTTGGCCCCGGGCCCGCGCTCGGGCATCGGCTGGACCGTGACCGGGACGACCTCCTTCTGCTTGCCGCTGGTCACGGTGACGTCGTACGTCCCCGGTTTCGTCCCGCGCGGAACGAGAACGCCGAACGACTTGGTCACCGCTTGGGCCGGGTTGTTGGGCGGCAGGTATGTCTGGAAGAGCGTGTCGGAGAGGACGAGCGGCGCCTCGGCTTTGAGAGTGGCGTCCGCGAAGACGGGTTCGGTGCCGGTGTTGGTCAGGGTCACCGAGATCGAGGTGGGCAGGCACGGCAGTTCGCTGGCGGACACCGCGGCGGGCGAGGCCCACATCACGACGTTCGAGCGGGCCTTGCCGACCGGGGCGGCGACGGCGCTCTCCGCGGGAGTGGCGAGGGTCACGCCGGCGGTCAGCACGCCCGCGACCGCGGCGGCGGTCAGGGTCTTGTTCATGGTCGTTCCTCTTCTCAGGCCTGCTGAACGGCGGCGACGCCGCTCTCGACGGCGAGCTTGGTGCGGGTGCTCATGGTGCCTTCGGGCACCGTGACCCGGTCGCAGACCCGGAACTCGGATATCCAGCGGTCCGGCGTGATCTCGCAACTCACGTAGCCCCGCTGGAAGTTGCCGAACTTCATGTGCGGGTTCTCCTCGAGCAGCACCCGCCCGCCGGCGTCCAGGTCCTCGCCGTCCCGCGCCGAGGAGATGGAGGTGCCGACGAACTCGGTGGCGACGACCTTCGAGTCCGGGTCGGTGAAGTCGAGCGCGAGGTCGCTGACCACCGTGCGGTGCAGGTCGCCGGCGAGGCTCACCACGTTCTGGATGCCGCGCTCGTCGATGCCGCCGAGGAGGCGGTCGCGCGATGCGCTGTACCCGTCCCAGGCGTCCATCGGGACGCCCACGCCGGGGCCGGAGACCGTGTCGAGGAGAGTGATGGCGGTCTGGTGGCCGAGGACGTTCCAGGTGGACTGCGACGCGGTGAGGCCGTCGAGCAGCCATCTCTCCTGGGGGAAGCCGAGGATGGAGCGGGTGGGGTCGGCCGTGGCCTCGTTGGGCGCCTTGATGCCGTCGCCGTTCACCTGGTCGTTGCGGTACTGGCGGGTGTCGAGCATGGAGAACTCAGCCAGCCGCCCGTACCGCAGGCGGCGGTAGAGCTGCATCTCGGGGCCGGTCGGGAACTGCGGTGCACGCAGCGGCAGGTTCTCCCAGTAGGCGCGGAACGCGTTGGCCCGCCGGACCAGGAACTCGTCGGGGGGCGTGCTGCCGGCGTACCGGTCGGCCCAGTTGTCGACGACCTCGTGGTCGTCGAAGACCGCGATCCACGGGGCGGTGTGGTGCGCCGCCTGCAGGTCCGGGTCGGTCTTGTAGTACGCGTAACGCTGGCGGTACTCGTCCAGGGTGACGGTCTGACGGGTCCGCAGCGGGTCGTCGTCGCCGGGGCGGACGCCGCGGTCGTTGCCGAACTCGTAGATGTAGTCGCCGAGGAACAGCACCACGTCGTGGTGGCGGGCGGCCAGGTCGCGGTGGGCGGTGAACCAGCCCTCCCAGATGGCCTGGCAGGAGGCGAAGGCGAGAGTCATGCTCGGCAGCAGCTGGTCCGGCGCCGGAGCCGTCTTCGTCCGGGCGGCCGGGCTGACGAACCCGCCGGTGCGGAAGCGGTAGTAGTAGTCGCGGGCAGGCTGGAGGCCGCGGACGTCCACATGGACGGAGTGGCCGTACTCGGGTGAGGCCTTCGCCGTACCGCGCTGGACCACCCGGCTGAAGCGCTCGTCGGCAGCGATCTCCCACTGGACCGAGTAGGTCCGCCGATCCATGCCGCCGAAGGGCGCCAGCGGGTCAGGGGCGAGACGGGTCCACAGCACGACACCGTCCGGCAGCGGGTCGCCGGAGGCGACTCCGAGCGTGAACGGGTCCTGCTTGGTGGCGGAGGTGGTCGCGGCGGTGGCGGGGCTGATCCCGGGCAGCATGCCGGAAAGAGCGAGCCCGGCGGCGGCACCCGTGACTGTGAGGAAGCGTCGACGCGTCGCCGCGCTCAGCGCTGGAGGAAGAAAAGGGGAGTGTTCCACGTGCGTGGACGTTGGCGGCGCCAGATGAACAACTGAGAAACTTATGGTGACGGTACTGTCAGGACTTCAACACGAACTGGCGCCGGAGAGGATGTCCTCTTCCGGAGGCGCCTCTCCGTCAGGAGCGGGCGGTGGTCGGCAGTACCGTTGGCGCGATACGTGGCCGGCCGAGTCTGTCCATGGCAGATGTTCAGGTGGGAGGGGGAGACCGCGCCTTGGACCCCGGCCTCCACCGATCCGCGTCGGTCCGCCGGGCCGCACCGCCTGTTCAGCGTGCCCATTCGAGTCCGAGGTCGGCCAAGGCATGGAGTTTGTCGGGAGTGAGCTCCCACAGCGGCTCTTGGCGTTGGACAGGAAGGCCAAGCCGGTGCCTTTGAATTGGGCGGTCGCGCTCTGGCTGTCGGGCAGGGCGACCCACTCCGGCGGGCCAGGCCTGTCCGGCTCCGGATCGTCGGGGCCGACGGTGTCTGTGACCGTTATGCGACGGGTGTGTCGCGGGCGTGCTTGATCATCATCCGTGCCGTGACGCGGGCCGGTCCCTCCAGCGTGGTCCAGAAGGCGTGCGTCGACACGCTGCTGGCCAGCTCCAGCTCCAGCTCCAGCTGCCGCTGTACTTATGCCTGGTCTTCCTGGGGCCAGCCCTCGCTCGCGGGAGGTTCCCGCGGGCGCCAGATGTCCGGGTCCTTGAAGCCGCCGTGTGCTTCGACCGACCTGGTCAGGCGGTCGTACAGGGTCGACCGTGCGGGGGTGGTTTCGTGGAGTTCTTGCTGTGCGGCGAGCAGGGCTGCGGGGAAGTCAGGTCTGACCATGGCTGAAATGATGTGTCTGTTCGAATTCGTGGGCTGAGCCGGCGCCCGGAGTGTCGCCCGGAGGTGTGACTGAGCGCCGTAGTCGGAGGGTTCCGAGAGTCGTACTTGGCGGGGGCCCGAGCCGACGCGCGATAGGCGCCACATAGGCAAGCCTGTTGTCACTCGGATTGGGCGCCCGGCAGAGCTCGTCTGCACGATGGCGAAGGCCTGACCGGTAGACCATGGCCAGGCCCTCACCCCTTCAGGTTTCGGGGGTGAGGGCCCTGGTGCTCAGTGGACTGGCGTCCAGTGCTTGAAAGCGTCGTCCAGGCCCGGGCTTTCGGGGTCGTCCCAGATCAGGCAGCCCCACACGACGCCGGGCACATCGGGGCCCATCAGGTCTGCGGGGCCTTCGGTCAGGGTGCGGTGGACGGCTTCGAGGTAGGCCGTGACCGACGGGTACTCGGGCTTCGACACCGGTTCGTCCACCAGGTTCCACCGTCCGACGCCGTCGTCACCGGCGTAGTGGCCGTGCAAGGGTTCTGCCTCGTCCCGGGTGAGCCACGGGACCACCTGGGCTCCGCCCCACCCGTCGCGCCGGCCGTCTGCGGGGAGCCTCAGGCCCAGCGCCTCGGCGGGGGAGAAGATCACTCCGCCGGGCAGGAACGCGCCGGATCGACCTCGCCCTCCTCGTCCGCCTCGATGAACTGGTGCCGCACACCGCCGCACAGCCGCCACAGTGCGGCTGGCTCCGCGGGCAGCCCGTAGCCGAGGCGACGGTGCAGCCGGGAGTCGGCGGTGGCTATCTCCTCCTCCGTCCCGGGCGGCAGGAGGGAGGCGTGGGAGACTGGGGCGTTCTCGGTGAGCCACGCGGTCAGGGCCTGCCAGGCCGCTGCGACCCGCTCCGTTTCACCATGGGGTTGAACAGACATGGGGCCAGTCTGAGGGGTCACCTGGACAACTGGCACCGACCGACGTCATGACGCTCGCCACTGCTCAGGGCGCTGCCGCCAAGCCGCCTTCCGTCGACGCGCAGCGGTCGAAGACGACTGACGGACAACATCAAGTGAGACAACCTTGTGGAAGTGCTGCTGAGAGACAACACCAGCTGAGACTCCGTCGAAGATCCGTCTCAGCCCTCTTTGCATCACCCCTGATCACAGTCTCGGCCACGGGCAAGATCAAATGAGACGGGACAGGTGCTGCGTACTGGACGTGGCTGACTCGGCGCAGCTCGATCACGATTGGCGTCGTCTGCTGGCTGGCGCTCGTGTATGTCGCTGCCCGGCTGCGCACGGTGCTTGGCCGACCGGCCTGGCGTCGGCGCTGGGAGCGGATCGGCGGCTGGATGTTCATAGCCCTGGGGGTTGGGGTGGCCGCCACCGAGTGCCGCCCGCTAGGACCGGGTCGCCCTCGCGCACTCGTCCCCAGAGGACTCGGCCCGCCCGACCGGCGCGCTGCGGTCGTACGGGTCGACCTCCGTGCCGGCCTCGTCCGCCTGGCGGTCCGTGCCGAAGGGCGGGGTGAAGTAGCCCGTGGGGGCGCCGCAGCCGCCGTTGGTCATGTCGTACTTGTACGAGACGATCGAGAACGTGCCCGGCTCGGTGATCACCTTGTCAGGGTCGTCCCAGCTCAGGATCAGCTCGCGCCGGACGATCGTGCGCACGATCTCGTCGTCGCCGCCCGCGTCCGCGCGGGTGACCGGGTAGACGAAGGTGACGTCGGCGGTCACCTGGAGCGCGCCGCGCTCACCCTCCCGGTAGGTGAGCCGGCCCCGGGTCTTCACGACGTCGCCGACCAGTTGGGTGCGGGAGGGCTGGAAGCGGCTGAAGAGGAGGAGGGGGTCGTTCTTCTCGCTCGGGGTTCGGAAAGCGGTTTTCAGAAGGTCTTGGACGTCCTTCTGGTGCGGGTTGATCAGTGCAATCGCCTTCTCGGGGCGCTCGCCCCGCAGCACCCCGCGGTCCAGGCCGGACGCCACGAGGAAGTCTCGGCTGCGGGCGAGGGCCCGCTCGACCTCGGCCGCGCTCATCCAGCCGACCGCCCCGGCCTTCGGCACGGTGATCCCCGCCGCTCCGCTCGCCCAGCGCGCCGCCGGCGAGCCGCGGAACGGCTCCTCCAGGGTGGGCTGTTGGGCCGCCTCCGCCGGGGGTGCCTGGGTCGGGCGGGCGGTCTCGGCCGCCAGCGGCTGGGAGTCAGTGCCGGCGAACAGGTCCACGATCTTCCCCGGCGCGAGCGCCACCACGAGCAGCACCAGCAAGGCCAGCAGCCCGACCACGTACCAGCCCGTGCGCCGCTTGGGCCGCGCGGGCGTGTAGCTGCGCCAGCCCTCTACGCCGCGGCCGGGATCCGCGCGCAGCCGCTTTGCCACGTCGCGGGCCCGCGCCGACGGCTCCTTGGGCGCGTCGGCGACACCCGCCACCGACTCGCGCAGAAACCGCTCCCACTCCTCGTCGGACCTGGACGAGCCGTCCGGCTCCGTACCCGTGCCCATCCCCAACCCCCTGGCAATCAGTAGAGCGCGGCCCACTCACCTGGGACGCGCCCGAAATAATGACACAGAGCGCTGACAACGAGGTCGGCTGGGCAGGCGGATGTCCATGCACGTGGTGCCGTGCCCAACGACGCTGCTGTGTCCGGGGCACCCGCTCAGCGGGGCAGCGGCAGGACGCCCTGGAGGACCAGCTGCCGCTCGTACAGGGTGGGCATGGCCTTCATCTGGACGCCGGTGCGCAGCGGCTTCACAGAGAAGCGGAAGCCCTTGATCGGGCCGTGGCAGATGAATCCCGTGGGCATGGGGATCCCGATGCCGTCGGGAGACACGGTGAAGCCCAGCCTGGTGTAGAAGTCCGTCAGCTCCGCCTCGTGCGTGGCGAGCCGTACAACACATCCCGGCTTCCCCGCCAGGTGCGAGCCCACCGCCTGCTCCGCATCCGCCTCGATCTCGTCGTCTCTTCCTGCCCCGTTGCGGGGCCGCCTGGATGGTGGCCGGCCCGCGGCAATGCCCGGAGGGCAAACTGCCATGCGTCATCGCCGCTATCCCTCGCACACCACGAACACCGAATGGGCCCTGATCGAGCCCCTGCTGCCGACTCCGGCGGCCGAGACCCGCCGCGGCGGCCGGCCGGAGAAGTGGCCGCGGCGCGAGATCGTGTTTACCGACCGCTCAAACGTCCATGATGACTTTGACCTTGGACAATGCGTGGCGGACGGCGAGCTTGTCATATCTCGTTGCCACGGCCCGGTGCCTCTTGAGGCGATTGATCCCACACTCGACCACGTGACGCTCGCAGTAGTCGGTCTTGTCGAACTTCGGGGGGGCGTCCACCTCGGGAGCCAAGCCTCCGCTGGTTCCGGACGCGGTCTGCGAGGACCGGGGTGGTTGCCTTGATTCCGCGTCTGCGCAGATAGGAACGGTTCCGGCGGGAGTCGTACGCCTTGTCAGCACGAATTCGGTCAGGTCGCTTGCGTGGTCTTCCGGGCCCCAGACGGGGCACTTGGATCGCCTCCATAACGGGCTCGAACTGCGGTGAGTCGCCACGGTGCCCCGCAGTGATCAGGATCGATAGAGGTTTCTGTCTCTGCTCCACTGCGAGGTGGTCCTTGGTGGTCAGTCCGGTGTGGGAGTGGTCGTCGGTGGGTGGTGGCGTTGCTCGGATTGCGCAGCCGCGTCGTGACTGAGTCGATGAACTTCTGTCTCTGCTTGAGAAGAACCCGATAAGCCTCCGCTGCGCGGTCGTACCGCGTGTCGAACTCGTTGCGGGCTTTGGCATTCCCGATTGCTGTTCGCACCGTGTCCACATCGGAGAAGACTCCGGGAGGGGCGGCCTTGGCGAGTTCCGCGACACGATCGGCGATATGCGGCGCGGGGGCCCCTGCCTTGAGCGCTTCGTCCTGTAGCGCCTGGATCTCCTTGACCCCTTCGAGGACGGCCCGGTATTGCCGGTGCTGGGCGCGATCGCGGTCGCTGTCGTCGGCGTCACCGTCCGCCCGCTCCTCCAGCAGCTCGAAAGTCCTGAAGCTGGCGGGGACGTCGGTGCGAGTGGCGGCGCGCAGCGCGGCACAGGTGTTGGTGATCGCCTCAGCGCACGTGACGGGGTCGTCTTCGGAGAAGAACACCAGGCGCACGTTCTGGTATGGAATGCGGACGGTGGCCGGGGCGGTGCCCTGCGGGTCCTTCGCGAAGGCGTCCACGGCCTCCAGGAAGGTGGTGACGGCGTCCAGACGTGGGCTGGTGTAGGCCGTGTGCCAGGACATGCGGGCGGTGCGATGGCCGGTCCACAGGGCGAACACGGACGTGACGAAGCTGGCTGCGACTGTGGCCAGCGGTACGTATTCGGAGGCGGTCATGGGATGAGCGTTGCGAGTCCAAGGCCAGGTGCCGTGGAGTTTGAGTGAATTCAGAGGTTCCCGGCACCGGTTGGATGCCTCGGAACCATGGTCGTGCTCGGCGCGACGAGGGGGCCTGGGTGCTGCCGAGGTCCGAGGTCGATCTGTACGCGGCGATCCGCCGCGATGCCAGGACCGGTATGTCGACGCGCGTTGTCATGCGGAAGTGCTGCGTCGGCTATGGGGTTGTGCAGAGGCCTCTGGTGTCGGCCCTGCTGGAGCCGCGGAAAGTTGAGGCCGCGGGCGAGGCCTGGCGGACGGGGGCCTCGTGGTCAGCGATTGTGGTTGAGTCAGCAGCGCGGGATCAGATCGTGAACGCGGTCGAGGTTTTCGGCCGTCCGACCGCGGGCGAGGACGGCCATGCCGCCGTCGTCGCGCAGAAGGACGTCCTGGCGCAGAAACCATCGGATCCCGCCCTCCTCCTCACCGATGGGATACGCCGCAAACGGCAGCCGAACGGCGTGTTGCGCCAGCAGTTCGATGCTGTCGTCGTCCGGGTCGAGGAGGTCGCAGAACTCGTCATCGGCCTGTGCAGGGACTCGGATAGAACGATCTCGATGAGTTACGGGAGCTTTGCCTGTTCTTGGATCAAGGGTATCGCTAGCCGCTGTCCGTGTGGGTGGGTTGTTGGGTGTGGTCATGTGTGGAGTGGTGGTGGGGAGGAACGTGGCTGCGCAACTGGGTTTTGTTGCCTGGTGTCTTGGTGGCGGTGCGGGAGGTGTTGGGGGTTTGTATGGCGGGTGAACGGTGTTTGTGCTTCGAGGCGGTGGGCTGTGCCATACACCGGGCCAGATCCCGTGCTCGTGCTCGCGGTGGCGTTGGGGGGGCTGGTGGTGGTGCCGGAGGGCTGGCGGGTTTCGGGGCTGGCGGGTTTCGGGGCTGGCCGGGCTGGTACGAAGGGCGGTACCTCGTGGCTCACGGGGGAGCCGTTGTGGCTTTTGGCCTGACCTTGGCTGGACCCCGGTGCACGGCTGTCGGCGGCGGTTGTCAGTGACCGGATCTACTGTGAGGCCCGTCTTGCCCGTGTCGGGGGCGGGTTCGTCACAGGAGCGCCGGCCTGGGGTCGGCGTGGGTCCGAGGAAGGGGCGGCCGTGCGGCGCTGGGAGCTGGCTGGCGGGGGAGAAGACAGCCCGGTCATGTTCTGGGAGGTCGGGTCGGAGGGCGCGGTGGTGACTGTCCGTCAGGGGGAGGCCGGTGTGCCGGGGTGTACGCGGGTCGAGGACTGCGGCTCTGCGGCGGCCGCGGAGGCGTATGTGGCCGAGGCAGTGCGGGAGAAGGAACACGAGGGGTACGTGCTCCTGGGTGCCGGTCACACGCCGGGCGCCGGGGACGCGGGGGGTGCTGGGGGCGAGGGGAAAGCCGAAGTCGCTGTGGCGGCACCCGGCGAGGACTCTTTCACGCTGCCCGCTGCTTGGCGGCAGAGGCTCCGGCCGCGTTGGGGCGGTATCGCCGGGTACTCGCATGCCCCGCACGAGTCGGCTCTCGATTCCTGGGACAGGCGGCTCGCGGTGGCGAGGGAGGAGTGGACCGGTACGGTCCTGGGCGGGGCTGTCCCGGGCATTGCCCCTCAGCTGGCAGCCGCCGCACGCCGCTATCTGGAGGGGGTGGCGGATCCGGTCGGTGCGGCGGTTGTGGCGGTGGTCACCGACCGGAGGAAGTTGCTGTACGACGTGGTTGCCGATGCCTGGTATCTGCGGCACGGGCTGGTCTTCGCGGCCCGTGCCGCGGTGGAGCTGTTCGGGCTCGATCTCGAGGATGACCGGGGCCGGACCACCGGGCTGGCCGTCCTGGCCGAGGGCGACTCGACGCAGGGGCTGTGGTTGCGCCGGGGTGCCGCCGACCGGGTGCGGGCGCTGCTGTCGATGGCTGGTGAGGGCCGGTACCGGGAGGTGGTGGCGGCTCTGGCCGCGCACCGCGGCGGTGCGCGGCGCCGGATTGTGGTGTCGTATCTGGTTCCGGGCGAGACCGGCTGGGTCGCGGAGTGCTGCGCCGATCCGGGGGAGAGCGGCCGGGAGGACCGTGTCGTGCGGGCCATGCTGTTTGAGTCGCTGAACGACGGGGAGCAGTTGCGGGCTCTGCTGCGGGCGGGCGGTGTGTGCGCCTACGATGGCCGGCTCGCCACCGCGGCCACCGTCGCCGAGGGCGTGGGTCCGGCTGTTGCTGCGCTGGTGGCGGAGATCTGGCGGTACCGTACGCCTTCCTGCGGGGCATCGGCGGAAGAACAGGCGGGCATCCTGTTGGAGCTGCCGACGGACGAGGCGTTCGAGCTGTTGATGGCGCACGCGGACGACAAGCAGGTGCGTCCGGCGCTGCTGGAGGCGGTGCGCCGGTATCCGGTGCGCGCGGCCCGTCTGCTGGCGGGCCGGGCGGCGCCCGCACCGGGCCGCAATTCCTTTCTGCTGGGCCAGTTGCTGCTTGCGCATGTCGCCACGCACGGTGAGCTGCTGGAGTCGCGGCTCGCGCGGTTCCCGCCCAGGGCTGCCGGGGTGGTGGGGGAGCTTCTGGGCCCGGCCGCTGCCGACGCCTCCGCTGATGCGCTGCCCGGGCTGCTGGTGAGCCCGCCGTGGACGGGCAGGCGGGCGGTGCCGGAGCCGGGAACGGTCAAGGGGCTCGTGGCCGGGGAGGAGACCTGCATGCTGTGGCAGCCGGGCGAGCGCGGGGCGTGGGCTGCCGCGGTCAGGGAGCCCGGGCGGCGGGTGCGGCGCCGGCGACACGAGCCGTATCCCGACGTCCGGACCCTGCGGGAGCAGTTCACCGGCCTTGACAACTATCGTCTGGCCGCCCTGTTTGCCGACGGCCCGGACACGTACCGGCCGCTGCTGGTGCTGTGGACTCCTGAGCACATGTGGGAGCTTGTCAGGGAGCTGAAGCCGGTGGCCGCCCGATGGGAGGAGGACGCGCTGCCGGCGCTGCTGCACGCCGCGGCGCGGCAGCCCGCTGTGGCCGGCGGGCTGCTCCTGCCCTATCGGCAGCTGGAGGTCGCGCGGCTGATGGCCGACTGGTTCGTGCGGCTGAAGTCCGTGGCGGCCACGGCCCGCGCCTGGTTCGCCCGGCACGGCGCGGACGCCGCCGTGCTGCTGGTGCCCGATGCCGCCGGTCCGGCGGGTGCTGCCCGCCACGGCGCGGAGCACGCGCTGCGGGCCATCGCCGCCACGCACGGCAAGGACGCCGTGCTCGAGGCGGCGGCCGGTTATGGTCCCAGGGCGGTCGCGGTCGTCCGTGACCTGCTGTCGGCTGATCGTCTGGAGCTCGCGCTGCCGTCGAGGATGCCGGAGCCCGCTGCCTGGGCGGCTCCCCGGTTGCTGCCGCGGGTGCTGCTGCGCGGCCGGGCCTCGGCGCTGCCGGCCGAGTCCGTGCGCCATGTGCTGACCATGCTGGCGATCTCCCGGCCGGGCGCGGTTTATACGGGTGTGGAGGTGGTGAAGGAGGCGTGCGATCCCGAGTCGCTGGCCGCGTTCGCGTGGTCCTTGTTCGAGCAGTGGCGGCTGTCGGGGATGCCGGCCGGGGGAAGCTGGGCGCTGCATGCCCTGGGGTGGTTCGGCGACGATGAGACGGTGCGCCGGCTGGCGCCGGTCCTGCGGAACTGGCCCGGTGAGGGAGCGCACCAGCGGGCCGTGGAGGGCCTGGACGTGCTGGCGGCCATTGGCAGTGACGTGGCCCTGATGCATTTGCACGGGGTGTCCGAGCGGGTGAGATTCAAGGCGCTCAAGACGCGCGCCAAGGAGAAGGTGGAGCAGGTGGCGGCCGATCTGGGGCTGTCCGGCGAGGAGCTCGCCGACCGGCTGGTGCCGGACTTCGGGCTGGATGCCGGCGGCTCGGCCGTCGTGGACTACGGGCCCCGGCGCTTCACCGTGGGCTTCGACGAGCAATTGCGGCCGTACGTCCTGGACCGGGAGGGCAAGCGGCGCAAGGACTTGCCCAAGCCGGGTGCCGGCGACGACGCCGAGCTGGCGCCGGCGGAACGCAAGCGGTTCATGGCGCTGAAGAAGGATGTGCGGACGGTGGCCTCGGACCAGGTGCGCCGGCTGGAGGGCGCGATGGTCGCGGGCCGCAGCTGGACGGCCGGCGAGTTCCGCGAGCTGTTCGTCTCCCATCCCCTGCTGTGGCATCTGGTGCGGCGGCTGGTGTGGCTGTGCATCCCGACCGGGGCTTCGGAGAGGGCTTTGTACGGGACCCCGGCCGTCAGTGGCGCTGGTGCGGTGACGGCGTTCCGGGTGGCGGAGGACCGCACCTTCGCCGACGTACGGGACGAGGAGTTCTCGTTGCCCAGGGACGCCTCGGTGCGGCTGGCGCACCCGCTCCACCTCGGCGAGGAGCTGACGGGGTGGGAGGAGCTGTTCGCCGGCCACGAGATCCTGCAGCCTTTCCCGCAGCTCGGCCGCGCCGTGCACCGGCTCACGGAGGACGAGGCGGCCGGTGACCGGTTGGAGCGGTTCGAGAACGTCACCGTGCCGACCGCCAGACTGCTCGGCTTGGAACGGCGTGGCTGGGAGCGCGACGAGCCGATGTTCGCGGGTGTGCAGTGCTGGCTGTCCAAGCGAGTCGCGAAGGACCGCTGGATCATCGTCAGTCCGTCGGAGGGGTTCACGATCGGCGCCGTCGACGTGTCCACCGAGCAGTCGCTGGAATTCATAGGGCTGTCCGAGCAGCCCAGTGCGTGGAACCCGCCCGGGGAGCCGTCCAGGCTCGCCTTCGCGGAACTCGACCCGGTGACCGCGTCCGAGCTGCTCGCCGACCTCACGGAGCTGGTGGCCCGGTGACGACGACGCACCACACCGCACGGCACAGCTCGGGGACGGCGCGGCCGGTACGGCGCGGGAGGACGTAGCCGGTGCGTGCGTACGCCGGCCCTCACACCTGCGACGTCCGTCCGCTTCGGCGCAGGGGCCGCGGACCAGAGGGACTTCCTCTGTCGTCCCGCGCGGCACTCCACCGGCGCGGGCGCGCGATGGTCCCCGGCGTCGCTGCCCGGCCAGGTTTCACGCGGGCAGGGGATACGGCTTTGATCACTTGCGTTACTGGCTGCGCCGTCGCCAGGTCGTCCCGCGCGTCGCCCGCCGCGGCGTCGATACCTGTGGCCGACTCGGTCGGCACCGCTGGGTGATCGGGCGCACTTTGGCCTGGCTCACCGGCTGCCGCTGCCTGCACGGCCGCTATGAGCGGAAGGCCGAGTACTTCCTCGCCTTCACCGGTATCGCCGCAGCCCTCATCTGCTGCCGCCGCCAGGCAGATTGATGTGCTCTGAGAGCAGCTTGATCGCAGGCTGGTGGTCGTAGCGCTCTGCGACGTCCATGGGAGTGTCCCCATACGGGTCGTGCAGCTCAGGGTCGGCCCCGAAAGCAAGCAGGATCGCCGTGGTGTGCACGGTCAGCGGCTGACGGCTCTGCAGGGCACCGTCCCCCTCCACATCGAGTGCATGGGTGAGGAGCGTCGCCTGTCCGAAGACCTTGTTGGGATCGGCTCCGTCCGCGAGCAGGCGGGCAAGGGTCTCGGCATCTTCGAGTTCAACCGCACGATGTGCCGGAGTCCGGAAGAAGTCGTCGTCCATCGCGTCATCCAAGCGCGTGGTTCGGCTTGCCGGCCACCAGCTTTCTCAGGCGCATCCAACGCCAATCGAGACACCCTTTTCACCGCCGATTCAGAACCTCGACTGCTGGCAGCGGCGCGCGGGACGGTCGTCTGCAACTGTGCGCAGTCGACTCGGCGGGGGAGGCCGCGATGACGTTGCGGTTCGTCGGGACGGACCCGAACACGGGTGGCGAGGGATCACCCGCCGTGTGGGCGGCGGAGGAGACCGCGCACGTGATCCTCCAGGGAGAGGAGGCCGCCGTCCTCCTCAATGCGGTCGGTACCACCGAGCGGGGGCCCGGGGCACGGGGCGGGGATTCCCCTGCACGGACGAGTGATCGGTATCCCGGCCCGTATGGTGCCGGTCCTGTGGGAGGCGTGCGGTGCCGCTGAGCACCGTGACCTTCGCTGAGCTGCTGGCCGCCACCCGGCGAAGGCGCCGTCCATCTGGAGACGCGCGACTCCTGCGCGGTGGGCGACGAGAAGGAGGACTACGGGGAATTCCTGCGCACCGGCGTCGCCGGACCCGACCCGTCCCCTGTCGTTCTGGCCGCGGTGGGTACGGCTGGTCACCGGCGCGGTCGCTCGCGGGGTGATGATGCGCCGTGCTCGGATTGTCTCCGAGCCGGTCACCGGCTGCATCCGCTACGAGCACGCCATTACTCCCGTGAACCTCCAGGGCGGCGAGGACGTCCGCTGGCTTCCAGTTCTGGCTCCCGGGCGGGCGGATCGTGCAGTTCCGCCACTTCACTGGCACCGGCACCGGCGACGCCCCGAGTGTCCCAGTAGGGGTTGTGTGCCGGTACTGGTTTGCCGCCGTGTCGTTCGAGGCTTTCCGCCAGGAGGTCCGGCTCCGGTTCGTCGAGGTGGATCACCAAGGGGTCGTCGCGTGCCGGACGCGGGTCCGTGGGGGGAGGGGGTGTGGGGCCGCGGGTCAGCTCGAAGTGCCACGCGGCGTGGGGCCGGCCGGCCATCAGGGGCGGGTGGTCACCAGGGGTACCGTCCGGGGTATGCCGGTACAGGATGCCGAGGCCGGAGACCCGGAGCCTCTCCGCCGCTTCCAGGTCATGTGACGGGCAGGCGATGCGCACACGCGCGGTGGCGTTGGCCGGCATCCTGCCGCCTCCTGCCGCCTCCTGCTGGGGCTGCTGTGTGGTGAGAAGAGAACCGTCGCACCAAAGCGTGGTGAGCGGCGATCACGTGCCCATCGGGCGCTGGCCTCAGGTCTTCGTGCGGAGGGGCCCGGCACGGTGATCACGGTTGTCCGGTACGGCCCGGTGGCGCTGATTTCGGACGGGCATTGCCCGATTTTGACCGTACCTGGCCGGTATCGGCCTTACTGCTTGTCCTGATGTGCCCTGGATAATTTGGCGTCGTCGCCGCGCCGTCGGTGCGGCGCCTCGGTTTGGAGGGGCCCATTCTGCCCTCCCTTTCTCTCCGTACCTCTCTGTTCCTCTCCGCTCCATCGCACCAACGGGAATTCACTGATGGTCATTCACGCTCGTGGCACGGTTCGGCATCTTTTCCGGATCAACCGAAGACATCGTGGGAGACACACGTGAGAAAGCAGAAGCTGGGCAGCAGATCGGCCCGACGGGCGGTCGTGCTGGCGGTCGGCTTACTGATGGTGAGCGGCCTGTCGGCCACATCGGCCGACGCGGCGCCGTCCTCGGCCAACGCCGCGCCCGAACTGGGCGTCCGGTTCTACCCCGACGGAGACGGCCAGTGCGACGGGCCGACGAATCCGCCGGAGCGGTGGGTCACCGCGCCCGACTGGACCTCCACCATCCGCCTGGACACCGACAACCGCGCGGGCGGCTGCCAGCTGGCCTTCGGCATCTACGACCCGTCGAACACTCTCGCGGGCCTGAACGTCACCTACACCTGGATGGTGGAGCCCGGCAGCGACGAGAGCCAGTGCGAGAACGAGGGCACGCACACGATCCCGATCAAGACGTACAAGACATTCGGCGACAGCATCCGGGTGGACACCGACAACCGCGCGGGCTGGTGCAACCTCACCTTCGCCCTGTCCGGCCGCTCGGACATTCGGCTCGACGTGCAGTGGTACGGCGATGGCGGGCGCGATGCCTCGGGGCAGTGCAGGGGGTACATTCCGCAGGGCGGCTGGGACACGGTCGATGAGACCAAATCTGTGACGGTGGGCGACGACACGGACGGCCGCGCCGGCGGCTGCTACCTGTCACTCCGCCTGAGCCGCTCGTTCTAGGGTGCCGCGGACGGCCCGGGGTGCATGGGGGTCCGCCCCCGGGCCGTGTGGAGTTCGCCGCGGAGCAGGGCGGTCATCGGTTCATTGGTGCGGAGGCCTTCTGCCTCTGCGATGACCAGCACACCGTGGTCGAAACCCTCACCGGTGCACGGCGATGCCGCCCGCGCCCTGATCCGGTCCGCGATCGACGCCGCGGGGGTGAATCCGTGTGAGTGGGCGGTGGGGTGGCAGCGGGTGGGCGTCAGCGGGATCGCGGTGTGGATGTCCTGGTAGCGGGTGCAGGACGGGGTTGTGGTCGCTGTCATGGGGTGACCAAGCGGATGTTGTGGTGCGGCTAGCAGGTTGGTTCCTGGCTGTCATGGCTTTCGCTGTTCCTATGTGAGGGATGTGTGGGGTCGGGTGGGCTGGGCCGTGTGACGGTTCAGGGTGGTTCGGCGGGTGGGGCCGAGGTGGGATCGGCCGGGGGTGCGCCGTTGGCGCGGGGTGTGGTGGTGCGGCGGCTTCTTGCGGTGGATGGGGGAGGGGCGCTGTCGGGGTTGCATGTGCGGATCGCGGCGGAACTGGCGGGAGTGTCGGAGCGGACGGTATGGCGGTGGCTGGCCGATGGGCGCCGGGGCCATGTCGAGGCGCGGCCGCGGCAGGACGGGTTTTCGCTGAGTGACGCGTTGTGGGAGGTCCTCGCGGAGGCGGGCGGGAATGTCGCGGAGTTGCGGCGCAGGATGCTCCGGGCCCAGGAAGAGGGCGTGTTGGAGGGGTGGGGCGCGGAGTGTGTGCCCTCGTTGCCGACGTTGCACCGTGTGATCAAGCGGGATCTGGGTGCGGGCCGGGTTCTTGAGGTGGCCCGTCCGGCAGGGGCCCGGGCCGGGCTGGAGCCGAGCCGGTATGACCTGGCACTGGCGGATTTGGGGCTCGTGGACAGGGCGGGTGGTCCGCTTGTTGTCGACGGGCCGCCCGCCGACGTGCCGGTGCCGGAGGGCGCCGCGGATACGGGGGTGCGGGGCGGCGGTGTGCGGTTGTACGTGCCGGGGGCCCGGCTGGTGTCGACGCGGCAGGTGGCCGGTGTGGTGGAGGCGGTGGGGCATACGGTCGCGGCCCGGGGGATGTGCTGTGTGTACGGGGACACGGGCCTGGGGAAGACGGTCGCCGTCGAGCAGGCGTTGCATCTTCTGCCTGGCCGGGTGCCGGTGTGGCGGGCGGTGGCCGGGGTGGCGCCCGGTCTGCCGCAGCTGCGGGCCTCGCTGTGCGAAGCGCTCGGGCTGCCGGCGGGGGCGCTGCCGCACCGGGCCGGGCCGGCCAGCCAGGCTCTGATGCGGGCCCTGGCCGAGCCGGGTGTGCTGTTTCTCGATGACGCCCAGCGTCTGACGCCGCCGTTGCTGGACTATCTGCGGCAGTTGTGGGACGCGCCGGGCTGTGCGGCGGCGCTGGTGCTGTGCGGGGCGGGAAGTGAACGGGCTCTTGCCCGCGCTTCGGCGCTGCGCTCGCGGGTGTTGACCTGGCATCAGGTTGGCCGGCTGGATGCGTCTGGGGTGCCGCAGACGCTGAGCCTGTTCCATCCGGTGTGGGCGCAGGCGGATGCGGACGACGTTGCGCGGGTGGACGAGCAGATGGCACGCGGCAATTTCCGTACCTGGGCGAAGATCACGTCGCACGTCTACGCGGCCCGCGAGCGCGACCCCGCAAGGAGTGTGGACCGGGAGCTGATCGAGCAGGCCTGCGCGCGTCTTGGGCCCTATTCATGACGATCCGGGCGGCTCGAAGGGCTCGTGTACGGGGGCCTTCACCCGTTTGGACGAGGTGAGCGAATGCGGGCTCCATGGAAGCGGATGAGACGAAGGGGCATGGGGTGGACGGACAGCCGCTGGCGCCGCCGCAGGATCCGGCCGGTGTGCTGAGGGAGAAGTCGTTGACGGCGTTGCGGGCGCCGGCGGTGCGTCGTCTGTTGGCGCTGCGCGCCGAGCGGCGGCTGTCGCGGGAGCATGTGCGCCTGGCCGGGGAGTGCCTGGGCGTGTCGGAGCGGACGGTGTGGCGGTGGCTGGCTGAGGCCTCACGGTCACCCCGGGCCGCGGTCCGTCCCGGGGAACGCAGCGTTGACCGGTTCGAGATCACCAGGGAGATCCGGGTACTGCTGGCGTACTGGCGCGGCAACGCATCCGCGGTCCACCGCCAGTTGGTGGCCCGGGCCGAGACGCGCGGCCGTGACGGTCAGCCGACGACGGCGTCTGAATCCGCAGCCTCTCCCGCGGGCGCCCCGCCGGCTGCGGTGCCGTTGCTGGACCCGGTGCCGTCGCTGTCGACGTTCTTGCGCGCGGTGCGTCGTGATCTCACTGCGGGGGAGCGGGCCGGTCTTGCCGCGGGACCGGACGCGGCACGCGCGCACGACGTCTTCGGCAAACGGGCGGCCTCCTGGCGCAATCACGTGTGGGAGACCGATCACGTCCAGGCACCGCTGCTGGTCGATGCCGACGGCGACCTGGTGCGCCCGTGGGTGACCTGGTTCATCGACACCGCCACCAAAGTCATCACCGGCACCGCGATCACTCCTGGCGTTCCTTCCCGCGCCTCCGTGCTGGTCGCGCTGCGCGCCGCTGTTTTGCGTGAAGAGCCCTATGGCCCCGCGGGAGGGACACCGGAGCAGGTGCGGGTGGACCGGGGCAAGGACTTCCTGTCGACCACCGTCACTGCCGCGTTCGGCACGATGGGCGTGACGGTGAAGGACCTGCCCGCCTACAGCCCCCATCTCAAGGGCACAGTGGAAAACCTCAACCGGGCCGTCGACCGGATGCTGTTCGCGGCCCTGCCCGGCTACACCCTCACCTCCGCCAAGCCCCGCTCCGGCCGGCGAAGCAAAGGCGCGGGCCGCAAGCCGGAGACGTCCGATGCCATGTCGTTTCAGGACTTCACAGCGGAAGTGCTGGCCTGGACACACTGGTGGAACACCGAGCACCGGCCGCAGGCGCTGTCCGGCCGTACGCCGCTCGAGGCATGGCAGGCCGATCCGACTCCCGTCACGGACGTCCCCGCCACCGACCTGTGGACGTTCACCCTCGAAGACGACGGCCGCCCGCGGAAGCTGACCAGCCATGGCGTGCGGTGGCGCGGGCGCACCTACATCGCCCCATGGATGACCGGCCAGGCCGGCCGTCCCGTCACAGTGCGCTACATGCCGCACCACGATCACGAGATCGACATCTGTGACGCGAACGGCGGGTATCTCGGGCCCGCGCACCTCGCGGACGCGGCCACCCCCGAACAACTCGAGGCCCTGCGCACAGCCCGTGCGGAGCGTGCCCGACGTCTGCGCGCCGAGGTGAAAGCCGCCGAGGCACTGCGCCGACAGCGCTTCGCCCCGGCCACCACGGCCGGGCCGGCCCAGCGGCTGGGAGCCCTCACCTCCGCTCAAGCCGGGCGTGAACTAGCCGCCGTCGAGCACACCGACGCCTCGAAGCTGGCGCTGCCGGACCTCATCCCGCCCGCCGCACCACCGGCGGGGTGGCGCACACCCGCTTCCCTCGCCGCGCTCACCACCTCCGACCAGCCCGCACCGGCTCCGCCCGGCCGCGATCCTGCCCCCGCCCCGGACGGCCCGCCCGAGCCGGCTGAACACCCCGCCACCGACGCAGACGGAGATGCCTCGTGACCGCCGCGGCCACCTACCAGTACGTCGACCTCCCGGACGCGTCAGTGGTCACCACCCGCGCCCTGCTCACCGCTCGGGAGAACATCGGCGACACCGTCGCCGCCCGCGCCATGATGTGCATCCACGGCGGCGCCGGCTTCGGCAAGACCCTTGCCGTCAACACCTGCCTGCGCGAACTCGAACCCGGCGAGGACGTCCGCAAGATCACCTTCCGGGCCCGTCCCACCGCCCGTGCGGTGCGCTATGAACTGTTCACCGCGCTCGACCTGGCCGGTGAACCACCGCGCCACCCCAGCGAGTTCGACCGCCTGCTGAAGACCGCCCTGGCCGAACGCCCCCGCACCTTCCTCGTGGACGAGGCCCAGTGGCTCAACGGGGAGGCGTTCGAATACTTCCGCTACCTGTGGGACGAACCCTCAACCCAGCTCGCGATCATCTTCGTCGGCGGGGAGGGCTGCCACACCGTGCTGCGCCGTGAACCGATGCTCTCCTCCCGCATCTTCATCTGGCAGCACTTCACCCGCCTCACCCCCAGCGAAGTTCTCGAGGCCATCCCCCTGTTTCACCCCGTCTGGGCCGACGCCGACCCCGACGACATCACCTTCGCCGACCAGCACGCCGCACACGGCAACTTCCGCGCCTGGGCCCAGCTGACCGCCCACACCCGCACCGCCCTGACCCGCACCGGCCGCCCCCGCGTCGACCAGGAACTGCTGCGCTGGGCCTTCAGCCGCCTCGCCTGACCACCACGCCGCGATGCCGTCCGCCGCGCCACCGCCGGTCGCCGTGGTCATCGACCCGGGCGACGATGCGGTTCACACGCACACCGCCCTGGCCGCCCACCATCCGCCGTCCGGCCGGATCACCCTGCACCCCGGCCCGGGCACCACCAGTGAAACCGGCCTCGCCCACGACCTTCTCGCCGCCCTGGGTAAACCGCCCCTCCTCCCGGGGCGTTTCCCCGCCGGCCGTCAGCCCGCCTGGGAAGCCGCTGCCGCCTGGATGACCGCCCTGCCCGTGAACCGGCTGACCGTCCTGCGCGCCCACCGCCTCACCGCCCGCCGCACGATGAGCCTCCTGCAGTTGCGCGCCCTAACGGGTATCCACCTGACCCTGGTCTGCCACCGCCCCCACCTGCCCGCTGCCCTGCACCAAGCTCTGGAAAGGGCCGACTACGCCATCACCGCCGACTTCCAGGCCGCCCGACGCCACTACTACGGCACGACCGCTCCCGTACCCCAGCCTGCCGACGAGCCCGCCCAGCCGACAGATCGGTGGCTCACTCTGCCCGCACTGGAGCGCCTGGTCTCCTACGACAGCCCCATCCCCTGCACCGCCCCGTGCGCACCGCCGCCGATCGTCTTCCGGCACCGCCCGCCACCCGCACCTCTCACCCGGCGGACATCCCGGGAAGCCGCCCGGCGCCTGGCCGCCGCGACCGCCCATCCCCGCCTGGCCGCCGCCGTCGCCGCCTCGCTCTTCACCGGCGCTTCCTTCCATCAGCTCGCCACCGCCTGCCCCGGCGACTACGACGACGCCGCAGCCACCTTGACCCTGCACGACCGCGCCCGCTACACCGACGGCTGCGCCACCTACCGGGTGCCGCCGTGGGCGCGCGTCTTCCTGAAGGCCGCCGTGTGCTTTGCCCGGCTCGAGCCCGGCCAGGACCCACATCTGCTGGCAGGCCCCCACGACCGCACCCACCTGCTGCGCGTGGCCGAGGGCGCTAGGCTCCGACCGCCCCAGCCGCCCGCCGACCAGCGCACCGGCCGTATCGAGTGGGACTGGCGCGAACGCAAGGAAGCACAGCACTACGACGCGATGCTGACACGGCACCAGACCCCGCCCTCGCGCTGAGCCCGAACCCTGGTGCACGGTCAGCCGATGGAGAACTCGGCGAACTCCACATCGGTGAAGGCGATCCCGAGACCGTGGGCACGCAGGCCTCCGTCCCGGAAGTAGGCATGCCCCAAAGCACGGGCGAGGACCACCATCTGCTGCTGCTCGCCCCCGCCGGCGTCCCGGGCGGCGAACAGCTCGCGGGCCACTTCTCCCGACAGATACTGGGTGATCAGCCGTACTCGCGGATCGTCCGACGATCCTGCCGGAGCGGCGAATCCGAACCGCGCCCTGGTGTGGAAGACAAAGCCGTCGGCCTCGGCCCGGGCTCGCTGGCGGGCGCGTACCAGAGGCTGCCATCGTGCCCTGACGGCCTCGTCGATCAGCCCCGCATGCACAGCACTGGGGCGGCGGCGCATTCCCGGCCGGGTGGTGACCCACCTCTGTACCGTGCGCTGGGAGATCCCCAGGAGGACAGCTACGTTCTTTGTGGAGCCCTTCTGCGTCTTGAGTAGGAAACGTACAGCGGCGTCACTCGTGGGCACGGGACGGGTCAGCAACGCTCGTTCGAGTCCTTTGACGATCTCACCCATTCCCGCCCCCGAGCGTTCTGCCCCCGCGATGGCTGGTGCACGGCCGTCTGCTCCTCCAGATCTCTCACGCCATGCCGCTCCCTCCGGCCAGTTCAGGCAAAGCCAAGACGCCACCGCAAACCCTCGGCTAAAGACGGCTGAAGAGCTCGCAGCAACCGAAGCCCGAAGGCGCCGCCCTTCCAGGGCAACCGTGCCACCAACCGCCGTTTACGGAATCCGTACGTGTTTGGTACGCGAAACGTGCGCTTCACGCTAGGGTTGCGGGACAGGAGGTGCTGCATGTCCGAGCTGTTCGACGCGGTCGACGCGCTCATCGCGTCCCGCTCCCCGCTGCCGCCCCCGGCGGAACGCAAGCGGCTGCGCCAGGCGCACGGGCTGACGCTGGACGAGGTGGCTGCCGCACTGCAGGTGCGGCGGGCGACGGTCAGCGGCTGGGAGGCCGGCAAGACCGAGCCGCGGCCGCCGGAGCGCGACGCATACGCCCGCATGCTCAAGCAGCTCGCCCAGCTCTACCCCGCCAACGCTCCGGTGCCCCCTGAGGACAGGGCGGTCCCCGGAACGCCTGCCGTTCCGGCCGCTCCTGCGCCACCGGCAGCCGAACCGGCCCAAGCCCGCACCGCACCCACAGGCCCCGCTGCGGAGCCTGCGAACACCGCACTCCGCCCCGCCGCCCCTGCCGCTGTACCGCGCCCGGCGGCCACGACCAGGCCGACGCCGCGCGGTCCGGCCGCGAAGAAGGCCGCCCCCGCAGGCACCCCGGCGGGCGGCGCCGATCCGCGTTTCGAGAACGGTCCGCTCGCCATCGTCGACGTCGACGCAGATGGTCAGGTGCTGGCGTACTGCGTCGGCGGCCTGGTCCTGGACGTACCGGCGAAGTCGATTGCGGCCCTGGTGGAGTGGACGCTGCGCGAAGGGCTGCTCGGCCAGCCGAAGTTGTCCGGGCCGGGCAAGGACGCCGACCCGCTGATCGTGCTGACCGAGGCCGCGTGCGAGCACTACGGCCTGCCCGTCACGCTCACACAGCAGGAGCGCCTGGCCGGACGGATCCCGGAGGGCCACAAGGTCATCAGGCAGCTGACGCGCGCCGACTGGCAGCTGACCAAGCGCGGGTTCGGGCCGTGGGCGAGGATCTACCGCCCCGCGCAGGGCGCGGAGCGGGCATGCGTGCAGCTGTGCATCCCATCGTGGGACGCGCTCGACACCCGGCACTGGGCGAATGCGGGGCAGCTGCCACCGGCGGAACTCGCCCGGCTGCTGGGCACGTATGCGGCCCGCGTGATGACACCGCGCGGCTCCACCGCCGTGACCGGCCTGGAGCTGATGACCGCCCTGCACCCGCCCACCCGCGCCTCCGAACCGGATGCGACGGGCAAGCGACACTCCGAGCACAACCCCGGCTCGCTGGGCAAGGACCCGGTGGACTGCGCGCCATGCGAGGCACCCGACGGGCACCCGCTGCTGAAGGACCTGCCGCGCTTCCACCACCGCACCCCAGCCGAGGTCCTGGTGGAGGAGGCGTACGACTGGGCGCGCCCGCTCACCGACGCCGAATGCCTTCGCCCTCACCTGGTGGGCATCGACGTGAACATGGCCTTCGCCGCCGGCGCGAACGGCCTCACGGTCGGCCTTGGGGCGCCGACGCACATCAAGAACCCCGTCTTCGATCCGAAACTGCCCGGCTCCTGGCTGGTCGACCTGAGCCACGTCGACCTGTCCCGCGTGAAGCTCGCAAGGCAGTGGACGGACCTGGACGGCGAGCTGCTGCCGAGCCCGTTCACCCCGAAGGGCGAGGGCCCGGAGGGGCCAGCCTGGTACGCCACGCCGACCGTGGCCTACGCGGTGGAGCTCGGCTACGACGTGCGCCCGATCGAGGCGTACGTCCGCCACGACAACGGCCGTTACCTGGACGCCTGGTACAACCGGCTGCGCGACGCCTACCTCGCCACGATGGCCGACCTCGGCGTGCACGCGGACCTGCCGTCGGCCGACTTCCTCACGGCGATGGACGGCTACCGGCAGCGTGACCCTCAGCTGGCGGTCGTGGTGTCCGCGATCAAGGCGACGGTCAAGGGCGGCATCGGCAAGCTGCGTGAGCGCCCGCGCGGGGAGGGCTGGAAGCCCGGGCAGCCGTGGCGGGCCCTTGCCCGGCCCACCTGGCGCCCGGACATCCGCGCCGCCGTCATCTCCCGCACCCGCATCAACATGCACCGCAAGATCGTCAAGCACGCAGCCTTCACCGGGCAGTATCCGGTGGCCGTCCTCTCGGACTGCGCCGTCTACGCCTCCGACGGGCCGTCGCCGCTGGACTTCCTGCCCTACCGGGACGGCAAGCCGCTGCCGGGCGGCTTCAAGCTCGGTGTGAACCCGGGCCTGGTGAAGTGGGAGGGAACCCAGAGCGTGCTGTGGGGCGAGGGCGTCCGCGAGCAGTTCAACGCCCCGGAGCTCAATCTCGCTCGGTACATCAAGGACGGCACCGTCACCGCCCAGGACACCGGGGAGTAGGTAGAGCGCGATGAGCCTGTTCGGCAACGGCCTGGACGCCGCGGTGCACAAGGCGTTCACCCGTCCGGTGCCCAAGACTGCGGGCGCGCAGATGCGGTACCTGGTCAAGCAGCTCAAGGGCACCAAGCCGGTCGCCCAGATGCTGCGGATCTCCCAGCGCACCGTGGAGCGGTACGTGAAGGACCAGATCAAAAAGCCCCGGCCGGACCTCGCCGCACGCCTGGAGCGGGAGGTGAAGAAGCGGTGGCAGCCGCAGATCCGTGCCAAGGCGCGTCAGAAGGCGGCGACCACCGGCGGCATCGTCATCGACACCCGCGCTCGGATCGGCTACACCGCGCCGATCGGGACGACGGACGAGGACCGCCTCCGGCACTTGACCGTGGCGCTGCCGCCGCAGTACGCCGCCCGCCTCTTCGACGCCCAGGAGCAGGGCGCTACCGACCAGCAGCTCCAGCAGATCGCCGCCGAAGCGCTCAAGGAGGTGTACTTCCAGGACAACAGCCGCCGCGCTGGCCAGCTGGAGGAGGTCCGCTTCACCGGTATTGAGCACCTCGAGTTCGACCTGTAGATCCCGAACAGCCGCGGGCCCGTCGACCGCGTCATGCTCGGTACCGGCCTGGCCCACCCTGCCCGCACTGGACCGCTGACCGGCGCACCGTTGCAGGACGCTGTTGGGGACCGGGGCGCGCTCCCTGCTGTTGAGCGTCGGCAGGGGACGCCGCGCTGTGCGTTGGCAGCCCCACATCAGTGGGGAGGATAAAACTGCAGGCGATGCATCTCACAGGCGGCGTACGGTGAAGCCATGAGCGCGTCCGCTACGGGGCGAGAAGACGTCTCCTACCTCGTACCACTCTTCAGCGCCGCCGCAGCATACCGAGGCGACAACCACTTCTTCCTGCTGCCTGACCCTGTGCCGGGCAGCAGCCTGATCAAAGACGATGAACCCCTGAAGGCATGGGGCGCCGCCAAGTTCATCCAGTCCTCGTTTTCCGCTGGCCCGATTCAGGTTGAAGCCCTGACGAAACTCGTGGCCGTCGCAGGTCAGATCGATCCGTACAGCCCTTGGACTCTGCTGCGTGCTGCTCTGGAGAACTTCGCCACGGCTGTATGGCTCCTGCACGGCAAGGATCGGGACCAGCGCCGCCACCGAGTGCTCTCACTGTGGGCCGAAGACTTTCGTAACCGTGCGCAGCACGAGTCCGACACCAACCACGTCGCGGGCCCCAGAGGCAGGACGGGCCAAGAGCGCCGGGCGGAGGTCCAGCAACTGGCCGACAGCCTCGGTCTTCCCAAGCTGATGAAGCCCGAGGCCACAGGCATCATCAGTGAAGCCGCTGCGAGCGCTGGACTCGATCCCACCTCGACTCAGGCGCTGTGGCGTGTGGCCTCCGGCTTTGCTCATGGTCGCTTCTGGCCTAACCTCCGTGCTTCGGAAGTCCGCGGGGCGATGCCCACCACGAATGGTGGGTTCGTGCTGAACGTTGTCATCGATGACGAGCAGCTCAAGGACATGGCAGAGGCCTGCCGAAAGCTCTTGGAGCACACGGCCAAGCGGTACAAGGCACGCAGCAACTCGCTATGACACTGCAGCGCGAGACCCCGGGTGTTGCCATGACGGACCGGCGCCTCGTGCGGTCCGGTTAAAGGTTCGGCCACTTGCTATGTCCATTCGACGCCCAGTTCCGTGAGCGCTGCCCGCTGCTCCTGGGTGAGCTTGTCGCGGCGGGTCTTGGTGTTCGAGACCCACACGCCCAGCTTCACGACGACCGGCTCCGTCTCGCCGTCGACCGCGATCTGTTCACCGTGGCCGCGCGGCACCGGCCGCTCCGCGCCTTCCCGTTCCACCCACTGCGCGAGGGCCGCCAGGCCGCGCTGGAACGCCTGCTGCGCCTTGCTCGGGCCCTTCGTCGCACGGGGCGTCGTCGGGGCGGGAGACGGGGCCGCAGGGGCGTTGATGCCGAGCGCGGTCAGCTGCTCCTGCTGCTCGGGGAGGAGCTGCGCCCAGGTGCCCGGTTCCTGCTGCCGCCACCGCCACTTGCCCACGTCGTCGCCGTCGAAGACGACGCCCGGCGCGATGTAGGGCAGGACGCCGTCGGCGTCGACCAGGTCGGCGAGCACCCGGTAGTGGCGCTGCCAGTCCAGCGGCCACGGGCAGTCCCAGTCCGGGTCGATCTCCGTCAGCTGCGCCGCGCGCACGGCGGCCCGCTCCGGGTCCTTGCCCAGGCCGTTCTTCGCACCCTTCCGCCGGAGGTTGGCCATGTGCTGCCCGACGGGCACCATCGCCTCGCCCTCGCCCCACACCGCGTCCTGACGCGGCGCGAGGTGCCCGGTGGCCCGCCGGTACGACCGGAGCGCGGCGAGCTTGGCCTCCCACGCTTCCTCGCCCGGCTCCCAGACCATCCCGGCCTCCGGCGCGTCCAAGAGGACCTTGCGCCGGTCCTCCAGCTCACCCGCCCGCAGTGCCTTGCGCTGCTGGTGCACCCACCGCCCGAGGGGGAAGTCCTTCGTGACCCCGACCTCGACCTCCACGTCATAGGGCACGGCGTAGACGCCGGTGATCTCGTTCTCCGCCCGCCAGCGCAGCAGGGCCTGGTAGCCCTCCAGCCACACCAGCGACTCCGGCCGGTAGACCCGGGTGCGCAGGAACGCCGCGATCGTCGCCGCGTCGCGCGGGCTGGAGAAGTGCAGCAGCGCCGCTTCGGCGGCGGCCTGAGTGTCGTCCTGCTCCTGGTCCTCGCAGTCGCCCTCCCCGCCGGCCCCGACGATCTGCCCGTCCTCGTCACGCCGGACGTGCACCTTGCGCTTGCCGCTGGTGAGCGCGCGGGAAGCGAGCTGCTCGACCAGGCGCTCATCGTGGCTGCGCAGTCCCTGGAGCACGGCCACGAGCGGCTTGAAGCTGGCGGAGGCGACCATGTCGGTCGGGTCCTCGCCCGGCTCCAGGAACACCGGCACGATGATCCTGGCGACCTTGGTGGAGCCGTCCTTGTTGAGCCGGAGCGCGCGGCCGATGTTCTGCACGATCTCCACCTGCGAACCGCGAGTGTCGGCGAAGCAGACGGCTTCCACGCCCCGCTCGCCGGTGATGTCCACGCCCTCCCCGAGCACCCGCACGGACGCGAGGAAGGCGCGGTGCACCCGGCGCCCGGCCGCGTCGATGCCGTTGGCGAACTGCCTGAGCACTTCCCGGCGTTCGGCCACGAGGTGGTCGCCACACAGCCACGCCGACCACACCCGGTCCGGCGGGACATGGCGGCCGGCCTCGAGTTCGTAGAACTCCGCGTCGATGGAGGATTTCGGCAGCTTGTCTGCGGCGGCCAGGTCCTCGTCTGAGGCGTTGTTGAGGTACAGCTCGGCAGCGGTCTCCGGCAGCTTCTCCGCGAACGCCGCGGCTTCCTCCACCTTCTGGTGGAAGGTCATGACCGTACGGAGGTTGTATGCGGCTGCGTGCTCTAGGAGCGCCGTCTGCAACAGGGCCAGACGCCGGCCCCGCCGCGCCTCCTCCGACTCCCCGAGGACCGGCGAGGGGTCGCGGATCTCCAGGACGTCGATCTCGAACCCGGCGAGGATCTCGCGTTCGATCGCCTCGCTCAGACCGAGTTCTGCAAGCCACGCGCCGTACGTGCCCTCCGGGTCGTCGGCCATGGTCGCGATCTCCACCTCCTGGCCGTCCGCTCCCTTCTGTGGCCGGGCTGCGGCGAGGATGCGCGGGGTCGCGGTGAGGTAGAGCCGGAAGTCGGCGGGGATCCTCTGGTTGTCGTGGATCGCGGCCCATGGCCGTCCGAGGCCACCGGCGGTGCCGTGCGCCTCATCCACGATCGCGAGGTCGAAGCCCGCCATGCGCTGGCCGTACAGCCGGTCTCCGCCCGCCAGGGCGGCCTCCAGCGGACCGCGAACCTTCCGCTGGCCCGTCGGGTCGTCGAAGTCCTCGCGGTCCACGAGAGAGGCGTATGTGGCGAACATGATGACGGGCCCGTGCCCGGCCCACAGGGAGAGCCGGATCGGGTTGGTGGTGGTCCGCACCCCCAGCGACTTGAGGACCGCGTCGTTCTCCAGCGAGCACACCGCGACCATCGGGGCCCGGTGGCCCACCAGGCGCCACGCCTGAGCGGTCTGCGCGAGCAGGTCCAGGGTCGGGACGGTGACGAGGATCCGGCCGTCCGCGAACGACTCCAGCGCGCACGCGGCGGCCGTGATCGTCTTGCCCGAACCGGTCGCTGACACGATCGTGCCCCGGGCACCCTGCGGGGGCACAGATGACCTTGCAGGGAATCCCACCCACCTGCGAAACGCGGAGCGCTGATCTACCTGGTGTTCCTTGAGCTGAATCGCTGACATTTCTATGCCTCCCCGAGCGCTGAACTCTTGTGGTCTTTCAGAGGGCCGCGTGCGGAATGCAGGCCGCACCCAAGTCGTTCCAGATCGACGCATCCGCCTTGTGCCAGCCGCCCGGCTTTCCGTCCTTGAAAGGCGGCTTGTTGTCCGGGTCGTAGTGCCCGGCATCGAGCGTGCAGACGACGACATCCCCGTCCGCGTTCCGCGTCCGGGCCGTGCACAGACCGCCGGCCTCGCCCAGCGCCTCCAGCACCCGGCGCCGCGCCGTGGTGTGCGGGTTGGTACGCGGCAGCACGGTCTCCCGGACGAACCTCTCCAGCCGCACCAGGTCCGCCCGCTCACGCTGCCTCACATCTGCGATGTGTACGGTCAGTTCAGCGTCCCGGCAGACCGGCCGCCGCGCCGCCCCCAGACGCGGTCCGCGATGTCCACCAGGACCATGCTCACGGCCATCACGCCGTCATCCCACGCGTCTGCGGACACCTCGCCCTGAGAGGCCGGCGCCATACGGTCCAGCTCTTCTACCTCGCGCTGCGCCCCGGCGAGCGCTCCGGCCTCCAGCGCGGCCATCAGGTCGTCGGCCTCGCCCGCGGGCACGCCCTGCGCCTCCAGGAGCGCGATCAGCTTCAACCGGGCGTTCGCGCCCGCTGTCTGGTACTGCGTCACCCGGCGCACAAAATCGCTGCTCAGCCCAGGATCAGGTCCGGTAGATTCGTAGGTCATCTACGGTCGTTCCTCTCGGAATTCCGGGGAGGTTCCCGGGTGGTTGGGGGGTGTCCCATGTTTCCGCCAACGGTACATGCTGCATCAACCTGATGCACGCGGTACACTAGAACCCACACGAACGAGCGACCCCCACCCCCGTAGCCGGCCCGGCCCGGGCCAGCGGGCCCCAAGGTTCTGGAGGCGCAGCCGGAAGGACCGTCAGGCAGGGGAGCGCAGCGGACCCGTCCAGGAGCGCGAAGCGCTCCCCAACTCCCTTACTGGAGGCCCAACTAGCCGCACCTGACACCCCGCCAACCACGGCCGCGCGCTACGCGGCCAGCCGGGAGCGCAGCGACCGGCCCCACCAGTCCCCGAAGCGCAGCGCAGGGGACCCGCCCTCGCATCGCGAGGGCCAGCGGGAGCGCAGCGACCGCCCCGCTTGCACATCGCGCAGCGATGTGGTACCCGCTCCGCGGG
>NZ_JBVHTN010000013.1:171436-238286 GCF_055569495.1 Streptomyces sp. NPDC028305 | reverse complement strand
CAGCGCCGATGGTACTGCAGGGGGGACCCTGTGGGAGAGTAGGACGCCGCCGAACAATTTTTAGCCTCGGTCCCGAGTATCGGAAGATACTCGGGGCCGAGGCTTTTTTATTTTTCCTGGCCGGGGATGCCGGCGGCGCTGGCGAGCTCCACGTCGAGGGCCTCGCGGCGGATGCGCTGGTCCACGTAAATGAGCGCGGTGATACCCGCGGCGATGGGCAGGGTGATGGTCGAGCCGATGACCCCGCCGATGCCGATGACCACCAGGAACGTCCAGCTGACGGTGGCGGATTCGCCCGACAGCCAGTCCATCGCGTTGTCTCCGCCGACAGCCATGCCGACGAGGCTGGTCGGGACCTCGATGACGGCGGAGATGACGACGGCGATGAGCAGCGCGAGGAGTTGGATGCCGAGCACTCGCCACCACGCGCCGCGTACGAGTTTGGCGGAGCGGCGCATGGCGGCGCCGATTCCCCGCTTCTCCAGCATCAGGGCGGGTGCGGCGAGGCTGTAGCGGATCCAGAGCCACAGGGCGGCGACCGCCGCGGCGAGCCCGCCCAGCATGGCCAGTGCGGCGCCTTCGTCCTCCGCTCCGGTCGCGATGAGCAGAAGACCCGGCGCCAGGCCGGCGGTGAGGGTCACGGCCACGAGCGCGGGCATCAGGAGCAGCAGTCCGCAGAGCTGGAGGAGGCGCGGCCGGGCGTCGCGCCACGCTTCGCCGAGGGACACCGGCCGTCCCAGCACGGCCCGGCCGATCACGACGGTCAGCAGGGCCGTGGTGACGAGCGTGCCGAGGATTCCTGCCGCCAGGGGGACCGCACTGCTCTTCATCGCCTGGCCGAGGTCGCCCAGCGTCTCTCGCAGGGTCTGGTCCGGGTTGTTGCCGAGCGCGTCGAGCCCGTTCGCGTCCCGGAACCACAGGCCGGTGGCCGCCGTGGTCACGCCCTGGGCGACGAGGGCGACGACAAGGGAGACGCAGAGCACCGGCCGCCAGTGGGCGCGCAGGGTGGACACCGCCCCGTCGAGGATCTCGCCGACGCTCAGGGGGCGCAGCGGGATGACTCCGGGCCGGGCCGCGGGCGGCGGCTGTGTCCAGCCGCGCCCCCAATTCCCGTACGAGGCGGGGCCGGCGGGACCGGTCGGCGGGGTGGGTGGCGGTGCGGGGGCGTTTCCGGGATGTGCCGTCCAGTGTCCTGCGGGCGGTTGTCGCTCCGCCCACTTCGCGCCCCACTCGGGCCCGTCCGTCACGCTGTCGTCCACTGCGGGACGGTCAGGACCGGGCTGGTCGGGCAGGGCTGGGGCCTGGCCGTCGGCGGTGCCCTTCGGCCGGCCGTGCCGGGTGTGCTGGTCCGGCTCGTCGGAAGGGGACGGTCCGGGCGGTGCCCAGCCCGGAGAGTCGTTCATCGTCGCTCCGTAAGGTCGTTCGGCGGGCTGTCGCGGGTGCGGCGGTGGCCGGTGGGCTGTCATCGTGCCACGGTGTGTCCGGTCGGGCGGTGGGCGCGGAGCGTGGCGGACCACTTCAATACTTGGGGTCGTAGAGGGCAGACTGGACGGATGGCTGATCAGCACTCAGCGGCTGGGGACACCGCCGCACCGCCCGTCGCCCTCGCCCTTCGGTGGGAGGAACCGCCGGAAGGCCCCGTGCTGGTGATCCTCGACCAGACGCGACTTCCGGCGGAGGAGGTCGAGTTGGTGTGCACGGATGTGCCGGCGCTGGTGGAGGCGATCCGTTCGCTCGCCGTCCGCGGCGCCCCGCTGCTCGGCATCGCCGGGGCCTACGGGGTCGCCCTCGCCGCGGCGCGCGGCTTCGATGTGGACGACGCGGCGCAGTCGCTCGCGCACGCCCGGCCCACGGCCGTGAACCTGGGCTACGGGGTGCGCCGTGCCGCGGCCGCGTACCACGCGGCGGCCCAGGGCGGGGCGGACGCCGGGCAGGCCGCGGCCGCGGCCCTCGCCGAGGCCCGCGCGCTGCACCGGGAGGACGCCGAGGCGAGCGACCGGATGGCCGGGCACGGCCTGGCCCTCCTTGGCGAGCTGCTGCCCGCCGGCGGCTACCGCATCCTGACGCACTGCAACACCGGCGCGCTGGTCTCCGGGGGCGGGGGCACCGCCCTGGCGGTGGCCGCTGCGGTGCACCGGGCCGGGCAGCTGCGGCGGCTGTGGGTGGACGAGACCCGCCCGCTGCTTCAGGGCGCGCGACTGACCGCGTACGAGGCGGCCCGCGCGGGCATGGCGTACACGCTGCTGACCGACAACGCGGCGGGCTCGCTGTTCGCGGCGGGGGAGGTGGACGCGGTGCTGATCGGCGCGGACCGGATAGCCGCGGACGGCTCGGTGGCCAACAAGATCGGCAGCTATCCGCTCGCGGTGCTGGCCCGCTATCACCATGTGCCTTTCGTCGTCGTTGCCCCGATCACCACGGTTGACCTGGCCACCGCGGACGGTGCGTCGATCGAGGTGGAGCAGCGCCCCGGGCATGAAGTGACGGACATCACACTGCCTTATGCTCCGGCCGCTGGGGCGCAGGCGGGCACCGGAATACCGGTCGCTCCGCTGGGCACGCAGGCCTACAACCCGGCTTTCGACGTCACGCCACCGGAGTTGGTGACGGCCATCGTCACCGAGCGCGGGGTCGTTTCGCCCGTCACCGCGGCCGGTATCGCGGAACTGTGCGCCAGGTCACGATCGGGTAATGGGATGATGTCGATATGAAGGGACGCGTCCTTGTCGTCGACGACGACACCGCACTGGCAGAGATGCTCGGCATCGTGCTGCGCGGCGAAGGCTTTGAACCGTCGTTCGTGTCGGACGGCGACAAGGCTCTTGCCGCTTTCCGCGAGACCAAGCCGGATCTGGTACTGCTCGATCTCATGCTCCCCGGGCGGGACGGAATCGAGGTGTGCCGGCTGATCCGGGCCGAGTCCGGGGTGCCGATCGTCATGCTGACCGCCAAGAGCGACACGGTCGATGTGGTGGTCGGGCTCGAGTCCGGGGCGGATGACTACATCGTCAAGCCGTTCAAGCCGAAGGAGCTGGTGGCGCGGATCCGGGCGCGGCTGCGGCGCTCGGAGGAGCCGGCGCCGGAGCAGCTGGCCATCGGCGATCTGGTGATCGACGTGGCCGGGCACTCGGTGAAGCGGGACGGCCAGTCGATAGCGCTGACGCCGCTGGAGTTCGATCTGCTGGTAGCGCTGGCGCGCAAGCCATGGCAGGTCTTCACCCGTGAGGTGCTGCTCGAGCAGGTGTGGGGCTACCGGCATGCCGCCGACACCCGGCTGGTCAATGTGCATGTGCAGCGGCTGCGCTCGAAGGTCGAGAAGGACCCGGAGCGCCCCGAGATCGTGGTGACCGTGCGCGGCGTCGGTTACAAGGCCGGGCCCAGCTGAGATGCCGGAGGTCGGCTCGGGCCCGCCTCCTGCCGACAGGCCGGAGGATGGGGCCCCGGAGGGAGCGCGTCCGGGGCCGCCTGTCGACCCGGCGGGTGAGATACCGCTGCTGCGGCGGTTGTGGAGCGGTGGGCAGCTGCTGCCCGACGGGGCGTCGGGCGGCCCCGCGCATCCGTTGATCCGGTTGTTCGGGCGGTGGGTGCGCCGTCCGCTGCTGCCCGCTGCCCGGCTGTGGCGGCGCAATATCCAGCTGCGGGTGGTCGCGACCACCCTGCTGATGTCGCTCGGTGTGGTGCTGCTGCTCGGCCTGGTCGTGATCGGGCAGGTGCGCAACGGGCTGCTGGACGCCAAGCGGCACGCCGCGCAGGGCCAGGCCACCGGCGGGTTCCAGGTCGCCGAGCAGACGGCGGACCGCGACAGCGACAGCCATGACGGCGACGGGGCTCCCGACACCGGCGGCCGGGGCGGTCAGGACGCCCGCAGCTGGCTGAACCAGTTGGTGGAGCAGTTGGCAAGCGGCGGCAAGGGCGCGTACTCGGTGGTGGCGCTCAGCTCCGCCTCGGGCGAGACACCCCGTATCGTCAGCCGCGGGGCGCGCGTTTCCGGCGATGTCAGGCAGGACAGCGTCCCGGCCGAGCTGCGCAAGAAGGTGGACGAGGGACGGGCCACGACGTACGAGCAGTACGGCCGGATCCTGCACGACAGGTCGGAGCGGTCCGAGGCCGCGCTGATCATCGGCAAGCGGCTCGACGACAACCACGGCGACCCGTACCAGCTCTACTACCTCTTCCCGTTCACCCAGGAGGAGAAGTCGCTGAGCCTGGTGAAGGGGACGCTGGCGACGGCCGGGGTGTTCGTGGTGGTGCTGCTGGGCGCCATCGCCTGGGTGGTGGTCCGGCAGGTGGTCACTCCGGTGCGGATGGCCGCCGGGATCTCCGAGCGGCTGGCCGCCGGTCTGCTTCAGGAGCGGATGAAGGTCACCGGGGAGGACGACATCGCGCGCCTCGGCGAGTCGTTCAACAAGATGGCGCAGAACCTCCAGGTCAAGATCCAGCAGCTGGAGGAGCTGTCCCGGATGCAGCGCCGCTTCGTCTCGGACGTCTCCCATGAGCTGCGGACGCCGCTGACGACCGTACGGATGGCGGCGGACATCATCCATGACTCGCGCGAGGACTTCGACCCGGTCACGGCGCGCTCCGCGGAGCTGCTGTGGGGCCAGGTCGACCGGTTCGAGTCGCTGCTGGCGGATCTGCTGGAGATCAGCCGGTTCGACGCGGGCGCGGCGGCCCTGGACGCCGAGCCGATCGATCTGCGCGATGTGGTGACCCGGGTGGTGGACGGGGCCGAGCCGCTGGCCGATGCCAAGGGCACCCGGATCGTGGTGCGGGGCGCCGAGCAGCCGGTGATGGCGGAGGCGGACGCGCGCCGTGTGGAGCGGGTGCTGCGCAATCTCGTGGTCAACGCCGTGGAGCACGGCGAGGGCCGGGATGTGATCGTGCGGCTCGCCGCGGCGGGCGGGGCGGTCGCGGTCGCGGTGCGCGACTACGGCGTGGGGCTCAAGCCGGGCGAGGCGACGCGGGTGTTCAACCGCTTCTGGCGGGCCGATCCGGCGCGGGCCCGTACGACGGGCGGCACGGGACTCGGTCTGTCGATCGCGGTGGAGGACGCGCGGCTGCACGGCGGCTGGCTCCAGGCGTGGGGCGAGCCCGGGGGCGGCTCGCAGTTCCGGCTGACCCTGCCGCGTACCGCGGGCGACACGCTGCGTGGCTCGCCGATCCCGCTGGAGCCCGAGGACTCCCGGCGCGGCCGCGCCGCGGTCAAGGGCACAGAGGCTTCGGGCGAGGCGGAGGTGGTTTCGGCGAGCGCGGAGAAGCGGACGGCGTCCGTACCGGCGCAGCCGAAGTCCGGGCTGCCCGGCCCCGACCGGCCGCTGCCCCCCAGCGGCGCCGGTGTGCCCGCGCCGACGGCCGACCCCACGGCGCTGCCGGGCAACGGCGCCCGGGTGGTGCCCCGGGGCGCCGCGCAGGGCGCCCCGCCGCGCCCGCACAGCGCGCACCAGGGCGCGGCCGATCCGGCATCGACGACACCGACCGAACGGGAGGGCCGCCCCCGTGGGCGCTGACCGCCACCGCCTCCGCCGTACGCCCCGGCTGCTGGGCGCGCCCGCGCTGCTCGCCTGCGGCGCGCTGCTGCTCACCGGCTGCGCCTCGATGCCCGACAGCGGGGATGTGCGCCGGGTCGACTCGTCGCCGCGTACGGACGTCGATACGCAGGTGCGGGTGTACGGGGTGAGCCCGGGCAAGGGTGAGCAGCCCACCGAGCTTGTCAACGGCTTCCTGGAGGCGACGACCAGCAGTGAGGAGGACCTGGCCACCGCCAAGGAGTATCTGACCAGGGGCGCCGCCCGGCGGTGGGCACCGTTCGCCGAGACGACCGTGCTCGCACAGCCGCCGGAGGTGCGGGTGGAGGCCGACCCGGGGGACCGGGACGGCGACGGGCGGACGGTGGTGCTCTCCGGCAAGCGGATCGCCAAGGTGGACGCCACGCACGCGTACCGGCCCTCCGAGGGCGATTACGTGGAGCGCATCCATCTGTCGAAGGTCGGGTCGGAGTGGCGGATCGACCGGCTGCCGGGCGGTCTGGTGCTGGGCGAGCCCGATTTCCAGCGCATCTATGCGTCGGTCAACAAGTACTACTTCGCCGAGCTGGGGCCGGACGCCGGGAACTCGCGGGTGGGGCAGGACGTGCTGGTCGCCGACCCGGTCTATCTGCGGCGGGACGTCGACCCGGCCTCGGCGGCCGTGAAGGCCCTGCTGGACGGGCCGACGAGCTGGCTGGACCCGGTGGTCAGCACCTCCTTCCCGGCCGGTACGAACCTGGTCCGCCGGGACGGGAAACTGACGCCGGACAGCTCGAACACGCTGAAGGTGCGGCTGGGCGACCGGGCGTCGCACGTCGGTGGGGCGCGCTGCGCCCGGATGGCCGCGCAGCTGCTGTTCACGGTCCAGGGCCTGGGGCAGGGGTCGGCGGGGGTCGGCAGCGTACGGCTGGAGCGGCAGGACGGCGCCGAGCTGTGCTCGCTGTCCCGCGACGGCGCGCGCTCCTACGCCCCCGAGCAGGTCTACGGCCGGGGGGATCACCAGTACTTCGTGGACGCCGACCACCGGGTGGTCCGGCTGTCCGACGAGGCGCGGCAGCCGCAGGCCGTGCCGGGGCCGTTCGGGGAGGACAGCATCGGCCTCGGGTCGGTGGCGGTGTCCCGGGACGAGCGGCTGGCCGCTGGGGTCACCGAGGACGGCCGCACGCTGTATGTGACCGAGCTGAGGTCCGGCGCCGAGCGCGGCGCGGCGCTGCTGCGCCTCCAGGGCGGCGGCGCGCAGGGTGGGCTGTCGGCGCCGAGCTGGGACGGCCTCGGCGGCCTGTGGGTGGCCGACCGGAGCGCGCAGCGGCCCCGGCTGCTGCGGCTGCGCGAGGGCGTGGAGAAGGCGGACGAGGTCCGGCTGCCGGATCTGAAGGGTGGCGTGATCGAGTCGCTGCGGATGTCCGCGGACGGCACCCGGATCGCGATGCTGATCAAGCGGGGCGGGCATACGACGCTCCAGCTCGGCCGCGTCGAGCGGGCGGGCAGGGGGCACCTCCCAGCGGTAGCTGGGGGAGAGGCCGCTCCCGAGCTGTCGGTGCGGGGTCTTCACCCGGTTTCCCCGCGGCTGGAGGACGTGGACGCGGTGTCGTGGGCCGGGGGCAGTCGGCTGGTGGTCGCGGGCCGTGAGTCGGGCGGGGTGCAGCAGCTCCAGTACGTCGAGACGGACGGCTCGCCGGCCGATGTCCCGGCGGTGCCGGGGCCGAACGGGGTGGCTGCGGTCGCGGCGTTCGAGGACAAGAACCGGCCGCTGATCGCCGAGACGACGAATGACGGGATCGTGCGGCTGATGCCGAACACGGACTGGAAGACCGTGGCCAAGGAAGGGTCGGTTCCGGTCTATCCGGGGTAGCGCTGGTGTCCGCCCGGAGCGTCATCCCGTCTGTTCGGGATGGCGCTCCTGGCGTTTTCCGTCACCTGGAGGGGCACCTTTTCACCCGGATGGACCTTGGTCGGGCCCTGGTTATCCACAGGGTTTTCCACAGGGGTGGCGGGTCCGGGCGGGTGACGGGACAGTGGGCGCATGTGGATGTGGTGGCAGGAGATCGCCGGGCTGGTGCTGCCGGCCGACTGCGCGGGGTGCGGCCGGGCGGGCGGCGCGCTGTGCGGGCGGTGCGCGGCGGCGCTGTGCGGGGCGCGGGCGCGGCGCGTGCGGCCCGGCCCGCCCCCGCCGGGGCTGCCGCCGGTCCATGCGGCGGTGGCCTACGAGGACGAGGCAAGAGCCGTGCTGCTCGCGCACAAGGAGCGGGGCGAGCTGAGGCTGGCGGCGGCGCTGGGCGAGGCGCTGGCGGGGGCGGTGGAGGCGGCCTGTCCCCGGCGTCGTGAGGTTGAGGGTTCGTGGGCTCCGTCCGGTGACGGCCGGCCGCTGCTGCTGGTGCCGGTGCCCTCGGCGCGGCGGGCGGTGGCGGCGCGCGGCCATGACCCGGCCCGGCGCATCGCGCTGGCGGCGGCGGGGGTGCTGCGGCGCGGCGGGCGGCGCGCGCGGGTGCTGCCGGTGCTGCGGCAGCGGCGGGCGGTGGCCGATCAGGCGGGGCTGGACGCGCGGCGGCGGCTGGCGAACCTCACCGGGGCGCTGGGCGCGGCGCCGGGCTGCGGGCGGCTGCTGGCCGAGGGGCGCGTGGTGCTGGTGGACGATCTGATGACCACGGGGGCGTCGCTGGCGGAGGCCGCGCGGGCGGTGCGGGCGGCGGGCGCCCCGGTCGCCGGGGCCGCCGTCGTGGCGGCGGCGGGGCGCTCATTTCCCGCGGGCGCGGGCGTTCGTTTACCGCCGCCGCGGCGGCGACGCCAAGCGGAACTGAATACGAACGCGCATCGTTGCTGATGATAAGCGGACGTAAACACCTGATCGGAGGTACGTGCCGGTAGGGGGTGCCGACTTCCGGCCGGGCGAGCTATGTTCGGTTGTGAGGAACAGCGAGTGCAATGGCTCGCATTATCCGCTTGGCGTGCTTCGTGTGCCTTTTCGCTTTTGTTGACAAGAAGGGGTGGCGATCTTGGCCATCGGGGAGGAGGAGGTGAAAGCCGCCAGGCAGCAAGCTCCGGAGAAATTCCGGAGCCCAGTGCACAACGGATGAGCTCCGGCTGAGACGGAGCGACCCGGGAACGGAGTTCTGCGTGGACATCGTCGTCAAGGGCCGTAAAACAGAGGTGCCCGAGCGGTTCCGGAGGCACGTGGCCGAGAAGCTGAAGCTGGAGAAGATCCAGAAGCTCGACGGCAAGGTGATCAGCCTGGACGTCGAGGTGTCCAAGGAACACAACCCCCGGCAGGCCGACCGCTGCGACCGAGTGGAGATCACCCTCCGTTCCCGTGGTCCGGTGATCCGGGCGGAGGCCGCCGCCGCCGATCCGTACGCAGCGCTTGACCTGGCCGCCGGCAAGCTGGAAGCGCGCATGCGCAAGCAGCACGACAAGCGTCACACGCGCCGTGGCAACGGCCGCATCCCCGCCAGCGACGTGGCCGTGACCGTGCCGAACGCGGCCCGGATCAACGGCCATGGGGAAATCGCCGCCCAGCGCACGTCGGATACCGTCCCCACCACCAGGATGGGGCCGCTGGAGGTCCAGGGCGAAGGTCCCCTGGTGGTCCGGGAGAAGACCCACGCCGCCGCCCCCATGACGCTCGACCAGGCGCTCTATGAGATGGAGCTGGTGGGGCACGACTTCTATCTGTTCGTCGACTCCGACACCGGCCAGCCCAGCGTCGTCTACCGGCGCCATGGCTATGACTACGGGGTCATCCACCTCAAGCCCGAGGCGTTCGTCGGGGAGGAGCCCGGCGGCGCCGGCGGCGCACTGGGAGGCTGACCAGGACGGGCGGGACCGTGCGGCGGGCGTGCCGCACGGTCCCGCTGTGGTGCGGGGGACGCCGCTCCCACGGCGGCGCGGGGGGTCGCATCCGGCGTGGTGCCCCTGAGCACCCATGCGCCCCCGGGGCACCATCGTGCGACCACGGCGGCACCACACCGTCCGCCAGGCATGAAATCATGGCTCAGCGGCCAACCCTCGTATCGAGAAGACCGGTTGATGCCGCCGTATATAGCAGCATGCACAGCAAAGTGCGGAGAGCAGGGCCATGGCCTTCAGGGGGAGGAACGATGGCGGACAGCTTCGGGCCCGCGACCGACGGCGATGACCACGGCGTCGGAGCGGAGAGGGGCGAGCCGCGCGGCGAGCCGCGCAAGGAGCCGATTCGGGTCCTCGTGGTGGACGATCATGCGCTCTTCCGGCGCGGACTGGAGATCGTCCTGGCCCAGGAGGAGGACATCCAGGTCGTCGGCGAGGCGGGGGACGGCGCCGAGGCCGTGGACAAGGCGGCCGATCTGCTGCCGGACATCGTGCTGATGGATGTGCGGATGCCCAAGCGCGGCGGGATCGAGGCGTGCACCTCCATCAAGGAGGTGGCGCCGAGCGCGAAGATCATCATGCTGACGATCAGCGACGAGGAGGCGGACCTCTACGACGCGATCAAGGCGGGCGCCACCGGCTATCTCCTCAAGGAGATCTCGACCGACGAGGTGTCCACCGCGATCCGGGCGGTGGCCGACGGCCAGTCCCAGATCAGTCCGTCGATGGCGTCCAAGCTGCTGACCGAGTTCAAGTCGATGATCCAGCGCACCGACGAGCGGCGGCTGGTGCCCGCGCCCCGGCTGACCGATCGGGAGCTGGAGGTGCTCAAGCTCGTGGCCACGGGCATGAACAACCGCGACATCGCCAAGGAGTTGTTCATCAGCGAGAACACCGTGAAGAACCATGTCCGCAACATCCTGGAGAAGCTCCAACTGCACTCCAGGATGGAGGCCGTGGTCTACGCGATGCGGGAGAAGATCCTCGAGATCAGGTGAACGCGATCGGTTGAGCGATCAGCTGGGCGAGCGGGCGAGCGGTGAGCGGTCAGGAGATGGTCAGGCGACCGCCGCCGTGAGCGCGGCGCCGAGCTCCGGGCTGTCGACGCGCTCGATCCGCACGGACTCGCAGCCCACCCACCCGGCCGCCTCCAGCAGCGCCTCGGCCATGGGCGCCACGGCCTTGGGCCCCTCCAGGGACACCTGCCGGGCCACCAGGGTCTTCCCCTCGCGGGCCGGGTCGACGCGGCCGAGCAGCCGCCCGCCCGCCAGCAGCGGCATGGCGAAATAGCCGTGGACCCGCTTGGGCTTGGGCACATACGCCTCGAGCCGGTGGGTGAAGCCGAAGATCCGCTCCGTGCGGGCGCGATCCCATATCAGGGAGTCGAAGGGCGACAGCAGCGTCGTGCGATGCCGGCCGCGCACCGGGGTGGCCAGCGCCTCCGGGTCCGCCCAGGCCGGCTTGTCCCAGCCGGCCACCGTCACCGGCACCAGACCCGAATCCGCGATCACCGCGTCCACCTGCTCAGCCTTCAGCCGGTGGTAGTCGGCGATGTCCGCGCGGGTGCCGACCCCCAGGGCCTGCCCGGCGAGCCCCACCAGCCGCCGCAGGCACTCCGCGTCGTCCAGCCCGTCATGGAGCAGATCGCCCGGCACGGCGCGCTCGGCCAGGTCGTACACCCGCTTCCAGCCGCGCCGCTCGACGCACACCACCTCGCCGTACATCAGCGCCCGCTCCACGGCGACCTTGGCGGCCGACCAGTCCCACCACGGGCCGCCGTTCTTGGCGCCGCCCAGCTCCGTCGCGGTCAGCGGGCCGTCCTCGCGCAGCCGCTTGACGACCGTCTCGTACGCCCCGTCCGGCAGCTCGTGGTACCAGTGCGGGCGGCCGCGGTAGGCCCGGCGACGGAAGGCGAAGTACGGCCACTCCTCGATCGGCAGCACACAGGCGGCGTGCGACCAGTACTCAAAGGCGTGGGTCTCGGTCCAGTACGCCGATTCGACCGCCGCCCGGCCGACCGCGCCGAGCCGCGCGTAGGGAATCAGCTCATGGGAGCGGGCCAGCACCGAGATGGTGTCCAGCTGCACCGCCCCCAGATGGCGCAGCACCCCTCGCACCCCGGCCCGCCGGTCCGGCGCGCCGAGCAGCCCCTGGGCGCGCAGCGCGATCCGCCGCGCCTCGTCTGCGGAGAGGGCCACCTCGGGCCTGGGGCGGGACGCGGGCCCGGACGCTGCAATCGTCATGCCGGACACCGTACGGGGTGCCACTGACAACGCGGGCCCGCCGCGGTCGGCACCCCCGCTCAGGCGGGGTCCCGGGCTCAGGCGGGGGCCCGGGGGTCAGGCGGGGTCCGCGACCGCCGGCCGCTCGGGCGCGGGCAGATACGGCGTCGCCTGTGGCAGCCCCCAGTCCGAGGGCAGCACCGCGCCCCGCCAGGCGTCCCGCCGGGTCCCGTTGTGCACGATCCGCGCCCGGTCGATCCCCTCCATCCGGAACCCCGCCGCCAGCGCCACCGCCCGCGAGCCCTCGTTGCCGACCTGGGCGCACCACTCCAGCCGCTCCACCCCCAGCCCCGTGAAGGCCCACTCGACCACCGCCCGCGCCGCCTCGCCGGTGTACCCGCGCCGCCGCTGCTCCGGCACCGTCCAGTAGCCCAGCTCCGCCTGGCGCTCCTCGGTGCGCAGCTGGGCCAGGCGCACCAGGGCCATGGAGCCGACGAGGGCGCCGCCGTCCCGGGTGATCACGGCGAAGCGGTAGGTGATGTCGTCCCGCCACTCCTCCGGGCAGATCTGCCGGACGAATTCCTCGGCGTCCGCGCGCCGGTACGGGGTGGGCACGGGGGTCCAGCGCCGGATCTCCGGGTCCTGACAGGCGGCGTGCACCGCCTCGGCGTCCGAGGGTCCGAAGGGGCGCAGCAGCAGGCGCTCGGTGGTGAGGGTGACAGGATCCATATGCCCGAGTCTGGGACGTGGCCCAGGCGCCCGCGAGCGTTTCTCGCGTTCAGGGGCACCTCAGAGGCCCCTCGTACGTTGACACGGAGAGGTGACACCGGTTCCTCGTAGTGACGGACCTCCCGGCGTGGTGGGGTCCTGTCTTACGATGGCCGTTGCGGCGGGGCCTGCGCCCCTCGATAATGCCGCGCCAGCGCACCCGACCGTGCCAGGCCCGACCGGCAAGGAGTCAGCCTACGTGTCCGTCCTCAACAAGCTCATGCGTGCAGGCGAAGGAAAGATCCTGCGCAAGCTGCACCGCATCGCGGACCAGGTCAATTCCATCGAAGAGGACTTCGTCGACCTCTCCGACGCCGAGCTCCGCGCCCTGACTGACGAGTACAAGGAGCGCTACGCCGACGGCGAGACCCTTGACGACCTGATGCCCGAGGCCTTCGCTACGGTGCGCGAGGCGGCCAAGCGGGTGCTCGGGCAGCGCCACTACGACGTCCAGCTGATGGGCGGCGCGGCGCTGCACCTGGGGTATGTGGCCGAGATGAAGACCGGTGAGGGCAAGACCCTCGTCGGCACGCTCCCCGCGTATCTGAACGCGCTGTCCGGCAAGGGCGTCCACCTGATCACGGTGAACGACTACCTGGCCGAGCGCGACTCGGAGTGGATGGGCCGGGTGCACAAGTTCCTCGGCCTCGAGGTCGGCTGCATCCTCGCCAACATGACCCCCGCGCAGCGCCGTGAGCAGTACGCGTGCGACATCACCTACGGCACCAACAACGAGTTCGGCTTCGACTATCTGCGCGACAACATGGCGTGGTCGAAGGACGAGCTGGTGCAGCGCGGCCACAACTTCGCCGTCGTCGACGAGGTGGACTCGATCCTTGTTGACGAGGCCCGTACGCCGCTGATCATCTCCGGCCCGGCCGACCAGGCCACCAAGTGGTACGGCGACTTCGCGAAGCTGGTCACCCGCCTGGCCAAGGGCGAGGCGGCCAACCCGCAGAAGGGCCAGGAGGAGACCGGGGACTACGAGGTCGACGAGAAGAAGCGCACCGTCGGCATCCACGAGTCGGGCGTCACCAAGGTCGAGGACTGGCTGGGGATCGACAATCTGTACGAGTCGGTCAACACCCCGCTGGTCGGCTACCTCAACAACGCGATCAAGGCCAAGGAGCTCTTCAAGAAGGACAAGGACTACGTCGTCATGGACGGCGAAGTCATGATCGTCGACGAGCACACCGGCCGTATCCTCGCCGGCCGCCGCTACAACGAGGGCATGCACCAGGCGATCGAGGCGAAGGAAGGGGTGGACATCAAGGACGAGAACCAGACCCTCGCCACGATCACCCTCCAGAACTTCTTCCGCCTCTACGGCAAGCTCTCCGGCATGACCGGTACGGCGATGACCGAGGCCGCCGAGTTCCACCAGATCTACAAGCTCGGCGTCGTCCCGATCCCGACCCACCGCGCGCTCGCCCGCCTCGACCAGTCCGACCTGATCTACCGCACCGAGGTGGCCAAGTTCGACGCGGTCGTCGAGGACATCGTCGAGAAGCACGAGAAGGGCCAGCCGGTCCTGGTCGGCACCACCTCCGTGGAGAAGTCCGAGTACCTCTCCCAGCAGCTCGCCAAGCGCGGCGTGCCGCACGAGGTGCTCAACGCGAAGCAGCACGACCGTGAGGCTTCGATCGTCGCCCAGGCCGGGCGCAGGGGCGCGGTCACCGTCGCGACGAACATGGCCGGCCGCGGCACCGACATCAAGCTCGGCGGCAACCCCGACGACCTCGCCGAGGCGGAGCTGCGCCAGCGCGGCCTCGACCCGGTCGAGCACGGCGAGGAGTGGGCAGCCGCGCTGCCCGCCGCGCTGGAGAAGGCCGAGGCCGCGGTCAAGGCCGAGTTCGAGGAGGTCAAGGAGCTCGGCGGGCTGTATGTGCTGGGCACCGAGCGCCACGAGTCGCGCCGCATCGACAACCAGCTGCGCGGCCGCTCCGGCCGTCAGGGCGACCCCGGCGAGTCCCGCTTCTACCTCTCGCTCGGCGACGATCTGATGCGGCTGTTCAAGGCGCAGATGGTCGAGCGCGTCATGGCCATGGCCAACGTTCCCGACGAGGTCCCGATCGAGAACAAGATGGTCACCCGCGCGATCGCCTCCGCGCAGTCGCAGGTCGAGCAGCAGAACTTCGAGACCCGTAAGAACGTCCTGAAGTACGACGAGGTGCTCAATCGGCAGCGCGAGGTCATCTACGGCGAGCGCCGCCGCGTCCTGGAGGGCGAGGACCTGCACGAGCACGTGCGCCACTTCATGGACGACACCATCGACGCCTACATCACCGCCGAGACCTCCGAGGGCTTCGCGGAGGAGTGGGACCTGGACCGGCTGTGGGGCGCCTTCAAGCAGCTCTACCCGGTGAAGGCCACCATCGAGGAGCTGGAGGAGGCGGTCGGCGACCGCGCCGGGCTGACCGACGAGTTCATCGCCGAGTCCATCAAGGACGACATCCACGAGCAGTACGAAGCCCGTGAGGAGCAGCTGAGCTCCGACATCATGCGTGAGCTGGAGCGGCGCGTGGTGCTGTCCGTCCTGGACCGCAAGTGGCGCGAGCACCTCTACGAGATGGACTACCTCCAGGAGGGCATCGGCCTGCGTGCGATGGCCCAGAAGGACCCGCTGGTCGAGTACCAGCGCGAGGGCTTCGACATGTTCCAGGCGATGATGGACGGCATCAAGGAGGAGTCCGTCGGCTATCTGTTCAACCTGGAGGTCCAGGTCGAGCAGCAGGTCGAGGAGGTCCCGGTCGAGGAGGGCGAGAAGGCGGCCGAGGCGGCCGGCGACGGCGCGCAGGACGCGGTCCCCGCAGCCGTGACGTCCGGGTCGACCAACGGCCGTCCCGAGATCCACGCCAAGGGCCTGGAGGCCCCCCAGCGCCCGGACCGGCTGCACTTCTCCGCCCCGACGGTGGACGGCGAGGGCGGCATCGTCGAAGGCGACTTCACCAACGGCGACACGCCCCCCGCGCCCCGCTCCGAGTCCGACGGCATGACGCGCGCGGAGCGGCGCAAGGCGAACAAGGGCGGCCGCCGCCGCAAGAAGTAACCGCCACGCCGGCAGACGACGGACGGGCCGGGCCCCACGCGCGAGCAGCGCGCGGGGCCCGGCCCGTCGGCGTTGCGGGCCCCACGCGGCCGCGCCCCGACGCGATCACGGGCCACCCCGTCGCGGGCGGTAGGCCCCCCGGCCGTGCTCGCGCGGCCGGTTCCGGGGTCGCCTGGGCGGGGCCCGTACGCGGGGCCCACGGCGGCGCCGGGCGGGCCGGTACGGGCCGGGCGCCGCCCGGCCGGGCGGCGCCCGGGGGCCCGTCCGGTGGGTCGGCCCCAGGACTGCCCGGCCCGCGGCTTGGGGCCGTCATGGGCCACCCGCCGGGGGCGGTACGGCCAGGCGCCCGGGGTGCGTGGGGCGGGGCCGTACGCGGGGCCCTACGGCTGCGGCGGGCCCGCGTCGCGGGTTCCCCGGGCCGGGGTGCGTGCACGTGCGGTGGCCGGGGTTCGGCTTGCTTGGGCGGGGCCGGGCGGCGTTGCGGGGCCCGTCCGGTTGGTCAGCCCCGGAGCTGCCCGGCCCGCGGCTTGGCGCCGTTATGGGCCACCCGGCCGGGGCCCGTAGAGCGACCGGGGCCCGGCTCCCGGGCACCTGGGCAGGGTCTCGTACGCGGCGCCCACGGCCGCGCCGGGCGAGGTCGCTTCGCCCTCCGCCCCCGGAGTAGCGCCGTGGCTCCGCGGGCCGTGCTCGGCATCGTGGGCGCGGCGGGCTGGAGGCGGGTGCCCGGCTGCCCTGTCGCCCTGCCCGCGTCGCGGGGTCGTGGGGGTTATGCGGTCGGGCCGATGTCGAAGGTGGCGCAGCGCCAGCGGGTGTCGGGGGCGAGTTCGAGGCGGAAGGCGAGCGCGCGGAGCCGGTCGCCGTAGGCGATCCGGGCGAACGCCTCGATGACCCCCTGCCGCGGCTGGTACTCGTCGCAGCGCCGAACGACGGGGGCGCTGTCGCGGGTTTCGGCCGGTCGCAGGGGCGCCTGGGGCGCGAGCTCGATCAGCCGGTCGTAGGCGTCCGGGAGGGTGTGGCCGAGCAGCGTGTGGACCGGGCGCCGCCCGCTCAGGGTGAGCAGCAGCTGATTGGCGAACCAGTAGCGCGGCAGCCGCTCGAGCTCTCTGCGCCGCGCGGCGGCGGCCGCCGTACGCGATACGGACCCGGGACCCGCCGGGCGCCGCGAATCGCGGCGTCGCGGCGGCCCGCTCCGCGCGGGTCCCGTCCGCGCGGGTCCCGTCCGCGCGGGGCCCGCGCCTCGGCCTCCGCTCGTACCGGCTGTGTCGCGCGTCGTGTAGGTCGTCCTGTTCATGCGCCCCGCCGCTCTCCCGGGCCCGGCGAAGATACCGGGCAGTAGCTTGGTCGGCAGACTTCTATCGGCGCCCTTCCGGCAACGGCAAGGAGTGCGCCCCGCTCGCGGCCCGGCCCCCGGGATTCACCTATCCGGGGCGCCCGGGCAACGGCACCCGGGCGCCGACGCCGCGGCGGCCACTGCCCGCCCGAGCCCTGTCACCCCCCTGACCAGGCCGGACGCGCTTCCGGGCGGTGCGGAGCCGGGCGCCCGGCCCGCTCACCCGGGCTCGACCGGCGGCCCGCGCGAGAGCCAGGGCCCGGGGCCGGGATTACCCCCGATGGGGGACAAGGAACCGGGCGGCGCGGGGCACCGGATGCTTCCGTCCGCGGTCCCGGTTGGGCCCGGGGGACGGGGTGTCGAACGTATGCTGGCTGGCAACTACAGGAATTTCAGGAACTCCAGGAAGCGGCAGCCATGCGCGTCTACGTCCCCCTGACCCTCCCCGGTCTCGCCGAGGCGCACAAGGCGGGGGAACTGGGCCCGGCCCCGCTGATCGCCTACGCGGTCACTCCCGCGCTGCGCGAGTGGTACGTCTCCGACGACATCGAGGAACTGGAGTACGCGGCGCTGTCCCGTGCCGCGCAGGCGTCGCTGCGGCATCTGGCGGTGGACCGGCAGGCGCCCCGGCGGCGGGTCGTGGTGGCGGTGGACGTGCCCGACACCGTCGCGGTCGCGGACCCGGACCGGGGGCTCGACCAGTCCGCGCTGGGGGAGGTGCGGCTCGCCCTCCCCGTGCCGCTGGACAAGGCCGCCGCGGTGCACGTGGACTCCGACGAAGCCGAGCGGGATGTCGCCGCCGCGGCCGAGGCGCTGGGCGCGGCGGATGTCGGGGACGACGACGCGCAGTTCACGGTGGACGGCGCGGAGGATCACGAACTGCTGTGGTACGACGCCAAGGAGATCCCCGATCTCGTCGGGTGAGGCCGGGGAGACCAAGGGAGACCAGGTCAGACCGCCCTGTCGGACCCGTTGGGTACGGTCATGAGATGGGCAAGAACGTGACGCACATCGTCTGGGACTGGAACGGCACCCTCTTTCACGACAACGACGCCGTGATCTCGGCGACGAACGCCTCGTTCGCCGAGATCGGGCTGCCTCCGATCACCCTGGAGCGCTACCGCGAGCTGTACTGCGTCCCGGTCCCGCGCTTCTACGAGCGGCTGATGGGGCGGCGGCCCACCGACGTCGAGTGGCAGGCGATGGACGAGGCGTTCCACCGTCACTACTGGGTGCTGGCCGAGAGCGCCGGGCTGGCGCTCGGGGCCAGGCAGCTGCTCGCCGAGTGGCAGGCGGCCGGGCTCACCCAGTCGCTGTGCTCGCTGGCCGAGCACGAGCGGCTGATCCCCCTGGTGCGCACCCACGGCATCGAGCCGCACTTCGTGCGCGTGGACGGGCGCACGGGCCAGAGCGACACGGGCAAGGCGGAGCAGATGGTGCACCATGTCACCGCGCTGGAGGGCGTCACGCCGGACCGCGTCGTGGTGATCGGGGACGCGGTCGACGACGCCGTCGCGGCGCGGCACGCGGGCGCCCGCGCCGTGCTGTACACGGGGGGCTCGCACAGCCGGGCCAGCCTGCTGGCCGCGGGCGTGCCGGTCGTGGACACCCTGGAGGAGGCCGTCGCCGAGGCCGGGCAGCTCGTCGACTGATCAGCCCGCGCCCGCGCCCGCACCCGCGGCCGTACGCGGGAGCACAGCGGCACGGCGGCACGGCGCCCGTGCCTCAGATCACCGGCGCCTTCGCCCGCAGCACCGCCAGGAACTCCCGCATCCACCCCGGATGGTCCGGCCAGGCCCGCGAGGACACCAGCGTGCCGTCGACCACCACCTCCGCGTCCTGGAACTCCGCCCCCGCCGCTTGCATGTCCATCTCCAGCGCCGGATACGCGGTGACCCGCCGCCCGCCGAGCCCGCCGATCGCCGCCGTCAGCAGCGGCCCGTGGCAGATCTGCGCGACCGGCTTGTCCGCGTCGAAGAAGGCCTTGAGGATCTTGCGCAGCTCGGGGTCGTTGCGCAGGTATTCGGGGGCCCGTCCGCCGGGGATCACCAGCGCCGCGTACTGGCCCGGATCGACCTCGGAGAAGGCGAGGTCGGCGGGCCAGGTGTAGCCGGGCTTCTCGGTGTATGTGTCGAAGCCGTCTTCGAAGTCGTGCACCACGAACCGCAGCGTCTTGCGGGCCGGGGCCGCCACATGCACCTCGTAGCCCTCCTCGCGCAGCCGCTGGAGCGGGTAGAGCACCTCCAGGGACTCGGCCGCGTCTCCGGTCACGAGCAGGATCTTCGCAGGCATGCCGCCCACCTCCACAGGTCGTGTCGGCCGGGGCCGTCACGCCGAGCGCCGGACAGGACACACCGAGCGCCGGGCGGGACACGCCGACGGCCGAACAAGCCTCACCAATCACCGTAAAGGTCACAGTGCCCGCGCCGGGCCGCTTTGCCAAGAGACCGCGCGGGACCTGCGTCGCTGTCCACGTCGCTGTCCATAACGTCAAACTTCGAGGCTCGGTTTTGTACACGGACGGCTCATGACGTTCCCCGGGGGAGGGGCGATAGCCTTACTGCGTGATCAGCGCGATAGGCCGTGGGGGCGATGAGGCCCCCGCACCGGTCCCGGATTCCCACCGGGCTCGGGCCGCCGCTGACCGGTGCCGCCTGGGGCCTTGGTCACTTTCGGCCGAGTCCGCCCCGGCCATCCCCCGCACGGGCATATCGTCGTCCCAGACCGGATATCCCGCGTCGCGACGTCATGCCACCGCTATCGATGTCACGCAACGGCGCGCGACAGGAGCCAGAGGACATGCAGACCAAGCTGGACGAAGCCAAGGCCGAGCTGCTCACACGGGCCGCCCGGGTAGCTGAGAGCAGTCCTGCCGGGGGACAGCAACCGGTACAGGGCCCAGGCCCCGAGACTCTGACCGCCTACCTTCAGCACTACTACCAGCACACGCCGCCGGAGGACCTCGCGGGCCGCGACCCGGTCGACGTCTTCGGCGCGGCCCTCTCCCACTACCGCCTGGCCGAGTCGCGCCCGCAGGGCACCGCGAACGTCCGGGTGCACACCCCGACCGTCGAGGAGCACGGCTGGACGTGCAGCCACTCCGTGGTCGAGGTGGTCACCGACGACATGCCCTTCCTGGTCGACTCCGTCACCAATGAGCTGACGCGCCAGGGCCGCGGCATCCACGTCGTCATCCACCCGCAGATCCTGGTGCGCCGCGATCTCACCGGGAAGCTGATCGAGGTGCTGGACGTCTCCCCGGACGGCCGGCCCGAGAAGCTGCCGCACGACGCGGTCATCGAGTCCTGGATCCATGTCGAGATCGACCGCGAGACCGACCGCGGTGACCTCAAGCAGATCAACGCCGATCTGCTGCGCGTGCTCTCCGACGTCCGCGAGGCCGTCGAGGACTGGGAGAAGATGCGCGAGGCGGCGCTGCGCATCGCCGAGGGCCTGCCCGAGGAGCCCACGGCCGGCGAGGTGCGCCCCCAGGAGATCGAGGAGGCCCGCGAGCTGCTGCGCTGGCTGGCCGACGACCACTTCACCTTCATCGGTTTCCGCGAGTACGAGCTGACGCAGGCGCCCACCGAGTCCGGTGGCGAGGAGGACGTGCTGAGCGCGGTGCCCGGCACCGGCCTCGGCATCCTCCGCTCCGACCCGCACCACCGGGACACCGACGAGAGCGCGCACGCCGGGCTGCCCGCGGCCGCCGAGGGCGCCGGGCGCCCCGTCTCGCCGTCGTTCAACCGGCTGCCGGCCGACGCCCGCGCCAAGGCGCGCGAGCACAAGCTGCTGGTCCTCACCAAGGCCAACAGCCGCGCCACCGTCCACCGCCCCTCGTACCTGGACTACATCGGCGTCAAGAAGTTCGACGCCAAGGGCAATGTGATCGGCGAGCGGCGCTTCCTCGGCCTGTTCTCCTCCGCCGCGTACACCGAGTCCGTGCGCCGGGTCCCGGTGATCCGCCGCAAGGTCGAGGAGGTCCTGGAGGGCGCCGGGTTCCAGCCCAACAGCCACGACGGCCGGGATCTGCTCCAGATCCTGGAGACCTACCCGCGCGACGAGCTGTTCCAGACCCCGGTCGACCAGCTGCGGTCCATCGTGACCAGCGTGCTGTACCTCCAGGAGCGCCGCCGGCTGCGGCTGTTCCTGCGTCAGGACGAGTACGGGCGCTACTACTCGGCCCTGGTCTATCTGCCGCGTGACCGCTTCACCACCGAGGTGCGGCTGCGGCTGACCGACATCCTGCTGGAGGAGCTGAACGGCCGGGTACCGGTCGACTTCACCGCTCTGCACACCGAATCGGTGCTCTCCCGGCTGCACTTCGTGGTCCGCGTCCAGGCCGGCACCGAGCTGCCGGACCTCACCGACGCCGATGTGGAGCGCATCGAGGCCCGGCTGGTGGAGGCCGCCCGCTCCTGGGCCGACGGCTTCGCCGAGGCGCTGACCTCCGAGGTCGGCGAGGAGCGCGCCGCCGAGCTGCTCCGCCGCTACCAGCACGCCTTCCCCGAGGGCTACAAGGCCGACCACTCGCCGCGCGGCGCGGTCGCCGACCTCCAGAAGCTGGAGCGGCTGAAGGACAGCGACCGCGACTTCGCGGTCAGCCTGTACGAGCCGGTGGGGGCGGCCCCCGCCGAGCGCCGCTTCAAGATCTACCGGGTCGGCGAGCAGGTCTCGCTCTCCGCGGTGCTGCCGGTCCTCACCCGGCTGGGCGTCGAGGTCGTCGACGAGCGCCCGTACGAGCTGCGCTGCTCGGACCGGACCAGCGCCTGGATCTACGACTTCGGGCTGCGGCTGCCGCGCCATGACGACGGCCTCGCCGACGACGCCCGCGAGCGCTTCCAGAACGCGTTCGCCGCGGTGTGGACCGGGCAGGCGGAGAACGACAACTTCAACGAGCTGGTGCTGGGCGCCGGGCTGACCTGGCGCCAGGCGATGGTGCTGCGCGCGTACGCGAAGTATCTGCGCCAGGCCGGGTCCACCTTCAGCCAGTCGTACATGGAGGACACCCTCCGCACGAATGTGCACACCACGCGGCTGCTGGTGAGCCTGTTCGAGGCGCGGATGTCCCCCGAGCGGCAGCGGGCCGGCACCGAGCTGACCGACGCCCTGCTGGAGGAGCTGGACGCGGCGCTGGACCAGGTGGCCTCGCTGGACGAGGACCGCATCCTGCGCTCCTTCCTCACCCTCATCAAGGCCACCCTGCGCACCAACCACTTCCAGAAGAGCGAGGACGGGCAGCCGCACGCGTACCTGTCCATGAAGCTGGACCCGCAGGCCATCCCCGATCTGCCCGCGCCGCGCCCGGCGTACGAGATCTGGGTCTACTCCCCGCGGGTGGAGGGTGTGCATCTGCGCTTCGGCAAGGTCGCGCGCGGCGGTCTGCGCTGGTCCGACCGGCGTGAGGACTTCCGCACCGAGATCCTTGGCCTGGTCAAGGCGCAGATGGTGAAGAACACCGTCATCGTGCCGGTGGGCGCCAAGGGCGGCTTCGTCGGCAAGCGGCTGCCCGACCCGGCGGTCGACCGGGACGCCTGGCTGGCCGAGGGCATCGCCTCGTACAAGACCTTCATCTCCGGTCTGCTCGACATCACCGACAACATGGTCGGCGGTCAGGTCCAGCCGCCCAAGGACGTCGTCCGCCACGACGGCGACGACACCTACCTGGTGGTCGCCGCCGACAAGGGCACCGCGACCTTCTCCGACATCGCCAACGAGGTCGCCCAGTCGTACGGGTTCTGGCTGGGCGACGCCTTCGCCTCCGGCGGCTCCGCCGGGTACGACCACAAGGGCATGGGCATCACGGCCCGCGGCGCCTGGGAGTCCGTCAAGCGGCACTTCCGCGAGCTGGGCCACGACACCCAGACCGAGGACTTCACGGTGGTCGGCGTCGGCGACATGTCCGGCGACGTGTTCGGCAACGGCATGCTGCTGAGCGAGCACATCCGGCTGGTCGCGGCCTTCGACCACCGCCACATCTTCCTCGACCCCAACCCGGACAGCGCGGTCTCCTACGCCGAGCGCCGCCGCCTGTTCGAGCTGCCGCGCTCCTCGTGGGCCGACTACGACACCTCCCTGCTCTCGCAGGGCGGCGGCGTCCACCCGCGTACCGCCAAGGCCATCCCGATCACCCCGCAGGTGCGGAAGGCCCTGGGCATCGAGTCCCGGGTCGCCAAGATGACCCCGGCCGACCTGATGAAGGCGATCTTCAAGGCCCCGGTCGACCTGCTGTGGAACGGCGGCATCGGCACCTACGTCAAGGCCTCCGCCGAGTCGCACGCCGACGTGGGCGACAAGGCCAACGACGCCATCCGGGTGGACGGCCAGGATCTGCGGGTCAAGGTCGTCGGCGAGGGCGGCAACCTGGGCCTGACCCAGCTGGGCCGGATCGAGTTCGCGCTGAACGGCGGGCGGATCAACACCGACGCGATCGACAACAGCGCCGGTGTGGACACCTCCGACCACGAGGTGAACATCAAGATCCTGCTCAATGAGCTGGTCCGCGAGGGCGATATGACGGTCAAGCAGCGCAACAAGCTGCTGGCCGAGATGACCGACGAGGTCGGCGCGCTGGTGCTGCGCAACAACTACGCCCAGAACGTCGCGCTCGCCAACTCCGCGGCCCAGGCCCCCAGCCTGCTCCACGCCCACCAGCGGGTGATGCGCCGGCTGGGGCGCGAGGGGCGGCTGGACCGTTCGCTGGAGTTCCTGCCCACCGACCGCCAGATCCGGGAGCGGCTGGCCGCCGGGCGCGGGCTGTCCCAGCCCGAACTGGCCGTGCTGCTCGCCTACATCAAGATCACGGTGGCCGAGGAGCTGATCGCCACCGGGCTGCCGGACGACCCGTACCTCCAGCGGCTGCTGCACGCGTACTTCCCGCAGGCGCTGCGCCAGCAGTTCCCCGAGCGTGTCGACGGCCATGCGCTGCGCCGGGAGATCGTCACCACGGTGCTGGTCAACGACACCGTCAACACCGCCGGTACGACCTTCCTGCACCGGATGCGCGAGGAGACCGGCGCCTCCACCGAAGAGGTGGTGCGCGCCCAGACCTCGGCCCGGGTGATCTTCGAGCTGGGCGAGGTGTGGGACGAGGTCGAGTCCCTCGACAACGTCGTCCCGGCCGATATCCAGACCCGGATGCGGCTGCACTCGCGGCGCCTGGTCGAGCGCGGCACCCGCTGGCTGCTCGGCAACCGCCCGCAGCCGCTGGAGCTGGCCGAGACCATCGAGTTCTTCGGCGAGCGGGTCGCGGCGGTCCGCGCCCAGCTGCCCAAGCTGCTGCGCGGCGCGGACGTGGAGTGGTACCAGAAGATCCACGACGAGCTGACCGCCGCCGGGGTGCCGGATGACCTGGCCACGCGGGTGGCGGGCTTCTCCTCCGCCTTCCCGACGCTGGACATCGTGGCCATCGCCGACCGGGTGGGCAAGGAGCCGCTGTCCGTCGCCGAGGTGTACTACGACCTCGCCGACCGGCTGCGGATCAGCCAGCTGATGGACCGGATCATCAACCTGCCGCGCGCCGACCGGTGGCAGTCCATGGCCCGCGCCTCCATCCGCGAGGAGCTGTACGCGGCGCACGCCGCCCTGACCTCCGATGTGCTGTCGGTGGGCGACGGCGGTGCCACGCCCGAGCAGCGCTTCAAGGCCTGGGAGGAGAAGAACGCGTCGATCCTCCAGCGGGCGCGCACCACGCTGGACGAGATTCAGGGGTCGGAGACCTTCGACCTGGCGAATCTGTCCGTCGCCATGCGCACCATGCGCACGCTGCTGCGCAGCCAGCGCTGAGCGGCTCTCAGTAGAGCTGACCGGCACTGAGCCATTTGCCGCGCCGTCCGGGGCCCGCCCCGGGCGGCGCGGCGCGTTTCACGGGGGCTCCTGTCGGCGGCTTCGCGATCTTTTCACCCCAATGTCGCCCTATCGGGCCTATCGGGACGCATCACCCTATAGTGGGCAGACGGTGAGCGCTGTTCTCTCCTGTCCGGAGGTGTTCCATGCCCCGATTCAGCATCGTCATCGCCGCCTATCGAGTGCAGGGCTATCTGAGCAGCTGCCTGGACTCGGTGCTGACCCAGTCGTTCGGGGACATCGAGGTAGTGGCGGTCGACGACTGCTCTCCGGACCACTGCGGCACGATCGTCGAGGAGTACGCGGCCCGGGACAGCCGGGTCGTCCCCGTCCACCAGCCGGTCAACTCCGGCCCCGGCCACGCCCGTAACGCCGGGGTCGACCGGGCCACCGGCGACTATCTGCTCTTCCTCGACGGCGACGACACGCTCGCCCCCGGCACCCTCCAGGGCCTCGCCGACCGGCTGGATCTCGTCCAGGACCCGGACATCCTCTACTTCAACCATGTGCGCACCTATTGGTGGGACCGCACGGAACCCAGCCTCTTCGGCGGGCTGCTGGCCTCGGCCGGGACCGAGGTCTTCTCGGTCCTGGAGCGCCCGGAGTTCCTGCGCATCTTCGCGATGTCGTCCAACCGCGTCTACCACCGGGCCTTCTACACCCGCCACGGCTTCGCGTTCAGCGAGGGCATCTACGAGGACGCCCTGCTCTCGTACAAGACGATGCTCACGGCCGAGCGAATAGCCTGCGTGGACCTGGTCGGGCTCGAGTACCGCCAGCGGCGCGTGGGCGCCAGCACCGCCAGCCCCGGTGAGAAGCATTTCGCCATCTTCAAGCAGTACACCCGGCTCTTCGACTTCCTGGAGGGCAAGCCGCACCTGGAGCCGCTGCGCCCGCAGCTGTTCGAGCGGGCCGTCTCGCACTTCCTGTTCTGCCTGGGCCGCCGTTCCCGGGTGGCGGCCGAGGACCGGCCGCGCTTCTTCGACCGGGCCGCCAAGTGGTACCGGGCCCATCTGCCCGACGGCTTCACCCCGCCCGCCGACGCCCAGTGGCGCTTCGAGGCGCTGGCCCGCGGCTCCTTCGTCCGCTACCGGGAGCACGAGCTGTCGGAGCGGGCGGCGGCCGGGGCCCGCAAGCTCAAGCGGATGACCCGGCGGCCGCTGGCCGCGCGGGCCAAGCGGAGCCTGTACCGGGTCCACCGGCGGCGGCCCGTCGACGCGGACCTGGCCGTGTACTCGGCGTACTGGGGCCGTGGAGTGCTGTGCAACCCGGCGGCGATCTACTACAAGGCCAGGGAGCTGGCCCCGCATGTGCACGGCGTGTGGGTGGTGCGAAAGGCCGCGGTCGAGTCGCTCCCGGAAGGCGTCGACTACGTCATCTCGGGGACCCGGGACTTCTACTGGGCCATGGCCCGCGCCAAGTACCTCGTCAACAACGTCAACTTCCCCAATGACGTGGTGAAGCGGCCGGGGACCGTGCATCTCCAGACCTTCCACGGAACGCCGCTCAAGTGCATGGGCCTGGACCAGCAGCGCTATCCCGCCGCCGCGTCGGGGATGAGCTTCGGCAACCTCCTCAAGCGCGTCGACCGCTGGGACTACGCCCTCTCCGCCAACCGGCACTCGAGCGAGGTCTGGGAGCGCGTCTACCCCGCCGCGTACCGGCTGCTGGAGTACGGATATCCGCGCAACGACGTCTTCTTCTCGGCCTCCGCCGAGGAGATCCGGCGCATCCGCAAGGAGCTGGAGATCCCGGACGGGGCCCTCACGGTCCTCTACGCCCCCACGATCCGCGACTACCAGAAGGGGTTCACGCCCCGGCTGGACCTCGAACGCGTCAGCCGCGCCCTGGGCCCGGAGGCGGTGCTGCTGGTGCGCGCCCACTACTCGTACCAGCCGCACGCCGGGCTGCGGCAGCTCCAGGAGGCGGGGCTGGCGATCGACGTCTCGCGCCACCCGTCGGTGGAAGAGCTCTGCCTGGCCGCCGATGTGCTGGTCACGGACTACTCGTCGATCATGTTCGACTACGCCAACCTGGACCGCCCCATCGTCGTCTACGCGGACGACTGGGATATCTACCAGGCCACCCGCGGGGTCTACTTCGACCTGCTGTCGGGGCGGCCGGGCGACACCCCGGGGCCCGTCGCCCGTACGGAGGACGAGCTGATCGCCGTCTTCCGCGAGGGGCGCTGGCGCGACGAGGACGCGAGCGCGCTGCGCGCCGCGTTCCGGGCCCGCTTCTGCCAGTACGACGACGGGCACGCGGCGGAGCGGGTGGTACGGACCCTCATGCTGGGCCAGGACGCCGCCACGGTGGACGCCGCCACGGTGGACGCCGCCACTGTGGACGTCGTGACCGCCGACGCAGTGACCGCCGCCGCGCCCCCGCTGCCCCCGCTGCCCGCGCCGCCCGTGCCCGAGCCGCACCCGGACCAGTGCCGGGCCGACCGCCACGGCCTGCCCGTCAAGCGCGGCCTGATCACCGGCGTGCCGCCGCACCCGGCCCGGCCCACGCCGCTGGCCCCCGACCACGACTGACCTAGCGGCTGATCCTGCCGCGCCCATGCCGTGAACCCGGAGACCGGAGCACTCATGTCCTCTGCGCCCCCTCCCCGCGTCAGCGTGATCGTCCCCGCCTACAACGCCATGCCGGAGCTGACCCGCGCCATCACCTCCGCGCTGGGCCAGACGCTCGGCCACGACCGCATCGAGATCATCGCGGTGAACGACGGCTCGACCGACGGCACCGGCGCGGAGCTGGAGCGCCTGGCCCTCGGGTGCCCCGCGCTCCGCGTCGTCCACCAGGAGAACTCCGGCTGCGCGGGCCGCCCGCGCAACACCGGTCTCGACCTGGCCCGCGGCGACTTCGTCTTCTTCCTCGACTCCGACGACTACCTGGGGCCGGACGCGCTGCGCCGCATGGTGGCCATGGCCGACGAGAACGGCACCGACATCGTCCTCGGCAAGATCGCCTCGGTCGGCGGGCGCGCCGTCCCCCGGGCCGTCTTCAGCCACAACCAGCCCCGCACCGACATCTTCTCCTCCGCCGCCTATCTGACCCTGGGCCCCTGGAAGCTGTTCCGCCGCTCCCTGGTCGAGCGGCTGGGGCTGCGCTTCCCGCCCTTCCGCAACTGCGAGGACAAGCCGTTCACCATCGCCGCCTACCTCAACGCCTCCGGCATCTCGGTGGTCGCCGACTACGACTGCTACTACGTCCGCTACCGCGAGGACCGCAGCAACCTCACCCTCACCGCCGGGGACCTCGTCCACCGCATGGACGGGATCGGCCTGTGCTTCGAGACCGTGGCCCGCTATCTGGAGCCCGGCCCGCGCCGGGACCGCGCCATGCGCCGCCATGTCGAATGGGAGCTGTGCGGGCCGCTGCGCGGGCTGCTGCCCCGCGAGAGCGAGCGGGACGCGCGCGAGCGCTTCTACCCCCGCTTCCGGCAGTGGGCGCTGAACTGGGCGAGCGAGGAGATCTGCCGGCAGATCGACGCGCCCGACCGGCTTCTGGTCCATCTGCTGCTCGCCGATCGCTTCGAGGACGTGCTGACGGTCGCGCGCAACGCCAAGGAGGACGCGCGGCGCGGTCATGTCGTCGACAAGGGACGCGTCTACTGGGCGCACCCCTTCTTCCGCGACCCGGCCGCCGCCGTCCCCGACGACTGTTTCGACGTCACCGACCGGCTGCCGGTCCACCACCGCCTCGACGCGGCGCGCTGGCACGGCGACGGCGACGACGGCAACGACGTGTTGCGGCTGACCGGCCACGCCTACATCGAGCATGTCGCCGCCCTGCACCCGCGCACCGAGGTGGTTCTGCGCAGATACCAGTCCGACCGCCCCGAGATCCGGCTGCCCGTCACCCCCCGCGCCGCCACCGGTCTGCCCGACGACGGCGCGTACGACAACGCGGGCTTCACCGTCGAGATCGACCCGGCCACGGCGGACGGCGGGGCGCCGCTGGAGCGCGGCCTGTGGAACATCTACCTGGACGTGCGGGCGCAGGGCGTCAGCCGCACCGTACGGTTCGGCAACACCCGCGAGGGCGGCGCGGCCGCCCACCCCGAGCCCCGGTGCGTCACGGCGGGGCCCGGCGGGCGGACCACGGTCGTCACGCCGTACTTCACCCCGTACGGCAACCTCTCCCTCGACGTCGGCCAGGTCGCCCACCACCTCGACGCCCCGTGCCAGGTCACCGAGGCGGACTGGCACGGCGCCAGGAGCGGCGTCCTGGCCGTCAGCGGGCGGCTGACCGGCGCGGACGTGGGGGAGGTGCTGCTGCGCGCGGAGAACGGACGGGGCGAAGTGCGCGAGGTGCCGGTGCGGTGGCATGACGAGCCGCCGGGCGATTTCACGGTCCGGCTGCCCGTCAGAAGGCTCGCCCGGGGCCTGTGGACGCTGACCCTGGTGATGGGCGAGGACGGCCCCGAGCCGTGCCGCGCCACGGTCGTGCCCCGCTTCGATGGCCTGGCCGGGACGCGTTGGTTCCGCTTCGGCCGCCCGTACTACGCCAAGCCGCTGACCTGGGGTCCGGCCATGGCGCTCGCCTTCGAGGTGGCGCCGGTCAAGGTCGCCACGGGCGTGCGGCGGCGACTGCGGCGGCTCGGTCGTCCCCCCTTCGGGACCCGGCGCGGGAACCAGCGCGGGCCGGACGGGCCAGCCGGGCCAGGTGGATCGCCCGGACGAGGTACGGGGCGAGCGCCAGCAGGGTGAGCAGACACGCCCCGGTGGCTGCCGTGAGGCCGGCCACCACCCAGCGGGCGTCGCCGGTGGCCAGCGTCCCGGTGAGGCCGAGCAGGGCGGTCAGCTCGTATCCGAGCATCCGCTGCCCGGGCCATTCGGTCAGCGACCGCAGGGGCCGGTCGCTGATGCCCGGAAGGCGCGGGGCGACATCGCGGGCCGCGACCGGGGCGCGGAGCCGCCGGCCGATCATGGTGCGCATCGCGGAGTGCAGCGCCTGGCCGCCCAGCAGACACACGACCAGCGTGATGGCGGCGGTCAGGCCGGTGTGGCCCGCCAGGTCCAGCCGCGCGAGCAGCAACAGCAGCACCACGCTGCGCACCTCGAAGCGGAGGGTCCCGCCGAGGTGCAGCCGCCCCAGACGGCCCATCAGCGCGGGCTCGGTGCGGTGCAGGAACAGGTCGCACCCCACGCCGAGCAGCGCGGCCGCGGCGAAGGGCCAGCCGGCGCCGCACAGCGCGGCGAAGGGGGCCGCCGCCAGGCAGCCGGCCATGACGACGAAGGCCGCGAGGCCGAGGGTGGATCGTATGCCAAGGCGCTCCATGACACATGTGCCCTTCGCTGTGGATCATGCTTACTTACGCAAACATTAGGTGAGTGATCCGTTTCCTGCCTTTTGGGTGGCTCTAGGCGGCGGATCCTCTGCCGGGGCCGCTGGCTTTCCGGCGCGTGGTCAGGGGCAGCGGATCTCGTACACCGGGTAGGGCACGACGACTCCGTCTTCGGCGTGAAGGCCAGAGAGGCCGAGGCGGGTGAATCCGGCTTTGGTCAGGACGCGGCCGGAAGCGGAGTTGTCGGGGTGGTGCTTGGCCTCCAGACGCTTCAGCTCGGTGTGAGCGAAGGCGAAGTCGACAACTCTTTTCGCAGCCTGGGTGGCGTAGCCGTTACCCCAGCAGTCCTCACGGAGGATGTAGCTGAGGGTCCCGAGGCCCGGTTCCCGCACGCGGAGGGAGATCATGCCGATCACATCGCCGACGACCGTGATGCCGAAGTCCCAGCGCGGGCGGGGGCTTGTCCGGGCCGATTCCAGGGCCCTGGCGACGCGGTGGCGGGCATCCTCGTCGGTCATCTCATACCCGTGGCCGTGGGTGAAGCGGACCGAAGCGCCACTGTAGATGCGCCGGATGGCCGTGGAGTCGTCCACGGCCAGCTCCCGCAGGGTCAGCATGCACTGGCCAGCTCGGCGGCCGTGGGCCGGGCGCCAGGGTCAGCGTTCATGCAGGCTGTGATCAGCTGCTCGAACTCCGGGAAGGGCCATGGCCGTACGTCTTCCAGGCGGAGTGTGTGCCCTTTTGCGATGGTGCGGAGCTTGTCCAGGCGGTCCAGATCGTCCTTGTATGCCACCGGTCGATGTCCTGCCCAGCACCAGAACAGAGACGCGCCCAGGCCCCACACGTCTGCCGCGGGCCCTGCTTGGACGTGGGTGTCGTCGCTGGTGGACAGGATGGCCTCGGCGACCTCCGGGGCGGTCGTGTGGGTGAGGGCGCCCCGGTACGGAAGGCGCTCGTCCTGGCCAGGCCCGCAGGCCAGCGCGTAGTCGATGACCTCGGCGGTGCCGCTGTTGGTCACGAGGGTGTTGGTGGGCTGTACATCCGCGTGGGCCCAGCCAGCGGCATGCATCGCCGCGAGGCGGTGTGCCCAGGTTCGGGCGATGCCGAGCAGCCAGGGCCGCACTGAGGGGCGGTTTCCCTCGGGCGCATGGGCGAGCCTGAAGGCCCGCCACAGGAGCTCACCCTCGATCCACCGCACGGCCAGCCACCGCCCGCCCTCCCACGTACCGGACTCGATCCGGTACGCCCGGTCGACGGCGTCCGCCTGGGCCAGCTGGAAGAGGTGACGGTTTTCCTGCTCCAGTTCCCTGGCCTTGTCCCGGGTGTCCTCGGACCCCGGAGCGTTGGCCTTCAGCGCCAAGTGGCCCTTGGGGGTGGCGACCTTCCACGCCCGAGAGCCTCGCCGGTCACTGAGCAGGCATGCGCTGACCGGCCCGAACCGGTCTTCCAGGGCTTTTACTGCCTCGGCAGGAGGTGGTGCGCCCACTCCTTGATCTCCTTCCACTCCTGCGGAATGCCCTCGAAAGCGTCTCGGCCGTCGTCGACCGCGGCCGCCACGGCGGCAGCGAGATCCGGTGTCCCCTCCAGAAGCCGGGGATCGCGGGGCCGTACGGCGACCCGCACGGGGAGGAACGACACCGGGGGCGACGGAATACGGCGGCCGTGCCGGTCGATCTTCTCCTCGCCCGCCGAGAATTTGCCGAACATCAGCCCTACCGGCCCGTACAAGTGCTTGAGGACCCAGTGAGGCCACGCCAGCGCATCCTGCCCGGCGCCGAGAACCACGATGTTCTCGCACACTAACGCGCCATGCGGCCGAGTCGCCAAGGGACGTACCCACTCCGCGGCCCGAACGCCGGCATGGAACACCTCCGCCTCGATGTCCGCTGCGCCTCCGCGCAGCTCGTACACCGTCCAGCCCGTCAGCCCGCGCTCCACGGACGGCGCGAGATAGGGGCAGTGGGCGGCGACGACTTCGACGTATTCCGCGACGTCCACCGTCTTCGGGCTGGTGGTTCTACTCTCAACGAGGCGGAGCGCCCCAGCCGTGGACCGGAGCGCTCCGTCGATGTGTGTGGTGGTCACCGGGCCAGTGCCTTCTCTTGCTTGGGGGCGACGTCGCCGCTGTCGCCCGGGACTGGCGAGCAGTCCCACTCGGCGACCACGACTCCGCTCTCCCGGTAGGTGCCCAGCGCCTTCTCGTCGACCTGACCGTCATCGCCCGTGAACCAGATCTCGGGCAGCGGGCCGAACAGCTCCTCGTACACGGAGATCCAGGAGATTTCGCCCGCGCCTTTCGCAGGGCTGTGGCCGATGGCCTGACCGGCGTGTTCGGCGCAGAACGCGGCGTACTCGGGCGTCTTCATCAGCCGGTGCCATTCGGCGTCGATGGCGGTGGAGAACATCTCCGGCGTGGTACGACGGGCCTCGAACTGCCGGGCGCTGACCTTGAAGAACTTGCCCAGTTCGACCCTCTCCGGGGTCAGTGCGCTACTCATGTGGTGCTCCTCTGTGTGCGTTCGGGTGGTGCTGTGACGGGCGGCCCCGCCACCGTCGAGTGGTGGCAGATCGGGGAGGGGGCGCCGTGGAGCTTTCTGTGGGGTTGGAAGGAGTCAGGGGCAAGCCGTCGTGCCCCGGGAGGCTCCGCCGCCTCGCCGGGTTTCGTCGTACCCGCCGATGCTAGGAGTGAGATGTGCAGCACAGCCAGCAATGTGCAGATATTTGCAGGGGTGGGCTGCTGGCCCGTGACTTGCCATGCTCGCGCCCTTGACGTGGCCCTCGGACTGCATGACTGTGACGCAAAGAACTGCACATCACGTGGATGGAGGCAGGCGTGCCGCTACGGTTCATCGGGATCGATCCCGACACCAAGACAGGAGACTCCCCGACCGTGTGGGTCGACCAGGAGAAGCACGAACTCGTCTTCCAGGGCTGGAAACCGGGCCCTGAACTCGAAGCCGAGTGCGCCGCGTTCGAGGTGCCGGGGCATGCCGTCGGCATCCCGGACGATGAGGCCGTGATTCGTATCCCCGCCAGGATGGTGCGCATGATCAGGGAGGCATGTGATGCCCTCGAGCATCCCGACCATCGCTGACCTGATGGCCGACTGCACGCGCTCCGCCGTGCACCTTGAGATGCGAGACCACTACGGAGTAGCCGCGGAAGCCGACGAGTTCAGGGAGTGGCTGCAGACCGGCAGCGTGGACACCGACCCCGGCTCGCCGGGTTGGGCGCCCTGGGTCGACCTCGTCTCCAGCGCGGTGGCACGTGGTGTCGTCGTGCGCCGGGCCCGGATCGTGTCCGAGCCGGTCACCGACTACATCCGCTACGAGCACGCGTCCACCGTCGTCAACGTGCACGCAGGCGAGCAAGTGCGCTGGTTGCCCCGTCGGCGTGCCTCGGACATCGCTCTGCCCGGCAACGACTTCTGGCTGTTCGACGACCACCTGATCCGCTGGGGCTTCTTCTCTGGGAACGGTGCCCTCGTCGGCCACGAGATCTCCAAGGACCCGGTGGCCGCCAAGCTGTGCGCGGAGGCTTTCGACGCCGTCTGGGCGCGCGCCACACCCCACGACCACTACCAGATCCACTGACCAGGAAGCACCGGCAGCCAGCTCATGCCCGTCTCGCCGTCCTCATCTGCCCAGGCCGCACGTGAAGCCGTCGCCCAGCGGCTGCGCGACCTCCGCAAGGAAGCCGGCCTGACGGTCGTGCAGCTGGCTGCCGCGTGTGGCTGGCACTACTCCAAGACCAGCCGCATCGAGAACGCCCTCACCGGGCCGTCCGCCACGGACATCCGCCGCTGGTGTGCCGCGACCTGCGCCGACGGCCAGGCGCGGGAACTCGTCGTCCAGTCCATCAACGCTGAGACGATGTACCGGCAGTGGCGCGACCAGGTCCGGGCCGGACTCCGGCACATTCAGGAGAGCCGCGTCCAGGCGTTTCAGGCGACCGAGGTGTTCCGCATGTACTCCTCCAGCCTCGTGCCCGGCCTGCTGCAGACCGAGGGCTACGCGCGGGCCGTCCTCGGGATCGCCGCGAGCGTCCACGACCTGCCCATCGACGACAGCGAGGCCGCGGCCCGCGCGCGGATCGAGCGGTCCCGGATCATCCACGAGCAGGGGCATCGCTTCGTCGTGGTCATCGAGGAGTCGGTGTTGTACTGCCAGGTCGCCGATACTGACGCCATGGCCGCCCAGTTGGGCTACCTGCTGACTGCCGGGGCGCTGCCCGCAGTGTCGCTCGGGATTATCCCGATGGCGACCCGGAGGACGCACTGGACCGAGGAAACCTTCCACATCTACGACGACCGGATGGTGTCTGTGGAGCTGGTGACGGCCGAGGTCAACGTGGTTCAGCCCGGGGAACTCGCGGAGTATCTGAAGACGTTCGAGCGGCTGCGCAGCATGGCCGTATACGGAGCTGAGGCGCGGGGGTTGATCCTCAAGGCCATCGAGGCCCTTCACTGACGCCGGGCGCGACAAAGCCCCCTCGTCGGCGGCGCCCCGTGATGCCGTCAGGGATGGCGGATCTCGTACACCGGTTAGGGCCGACTGAATGCGCCCTGCTCACAGCTGTTGCTGTGGGCAGGGCGCATTGTCGCTGTATGGGGCGGGGCTGGTGCCGGACTCAGAGGGTGGGGAACTCCTCACGCTGGACGGCGGAGACGAACGATGACCACCCGTCCGCTGAGAAAACCAGTGCCGGACCGTTCGGGTCCTTGCTGTCACGGACGGGAACAACGCCGCGCGAGGCGACGAGGTTGGCGGCGACCTCTATGCAGGCGCCGCCGTTGTCGCTGTACGAGGACTTGAACCAACGGGGGGATTCGGTCGTCACGGGGTGCCCTTTCGCAACTGGCTGATCATGGCCACAGACTCCGCCTGAGAAGGCGCTTCGGCCTGTAGCTGATGGTAGGCCGTCAGTATGGGCACCACGGAGGTGCTTTCCCGTTCGAAATGGCCTCGCTGGGCGGACTCCGCGTACGACACGAGCGAACGGTCCGACATCGTCAGGATGTAGAGCGGCAGGTTGAACGGGCGGCGCGTGCCCATGTCGAACGGAGCGACCTGGAGCACGGTGTTCGGCAGCTCGGCGAACTCGCGCAACCGCGCGAACTGGGCCTCCATGACGGCGGGTTCGCCGATGGGCCGACGGACACAGCTTTCGTCCAGTACCACGAAGACCAGCGGCGGAGGCGTCCGGACGAGCGCGGCTTGCCGCTCCGCGACGAACGCCACCCGCTCCTGCGCCTGCTCGGCGGTGATCGCCCCCCGCTTGACGGCGCTCTCCGCGAGGATCGTCGCGTACTCCGGTGTCTGGAGCAGACCAGGGATGACCCCCACTTCGTACAGCCGGATCTCCGCTGCCCGGCCCTCGTGCCCGACGTACTCGGGGAAGCCCTCCAGCAGGCTGCCGTGGCGGATCTTGCGCCACTCGCGCTCGAACGAGTCTTCCGTCCCCTCGATCCCGAAGGCGCGGTCCGTACTGCGCACGAACCGAAGAGTGGGAGGCTTGCGAGCAGTTTCGACGGCCGAAACATGCACGCTGGAATATCCCGTCAGCTCCCCCAGCTCTTCCTGGGTCCAGCCACGGCTCTCACGTAAGCTGCGCAGACGCGCCCCGAAGGCAGCCAGCGGACTGCTGTCCGGATGCAACTCCTTGCGGTTCAAGAGGCGTTCACCGTCCTTCGTTCTTGTTTGAGCAGTTGCTTGATTCCCCGCTGAAGGCCACGCTGAACCTCCTTGGTAGTCACAGCACTACAGAGAGGAGTCGTCGGTGCCCAGCGAGACCACGACCCCACCGGGCGGGCCCGAGCCCCAGCCCGTTGGACAGCAGCAGGGGCAGCATGGCGGCGGCGACCGCCCCACCCTTGAGGAACTGCGACAGCAATCAGCGGCCCTGAGCGAACAGATCGCCCAGCATCTGGGGCGGGGGCCGCAGTGAACGGCAGGGACTGGACCAAGGTCCTGCCCACTCTCGCGGTCGGCATGGTGGTCTACGACCGGCGTTACGACATGCCCGGGACCATCGCCGACTTTGATGGGCCGATGGTGTGCCTCAGCCGTCCCACCGGCCTCGAATGGCGGTCGCACTGTGCCTCGGTGCGCCCCGCTACGGCATACGAGCGGCGGCAGCTGCGGGCCATCGCCCGGCTTCATGCCCAGCGACAACGAGGCACGGCGTCCGCATAGGCCCCAGAGCACTTCCCCGGATCGGATTCTCGCCCATGGCTGATGGACCCTGGCACGCCGAATGGACGTTCATCAGCACATCCGGCGTCACCACAGGAACAGTCGACAAGGCCCGGTACTTCGATCTCCGTACCGCCATCTTCAAGGCGGCAGACAAGTCGCTACGGGACCTGGCACACAATGAAACCACTGAGAGAGACGAGCCCTGGAAACTCCTGGCCGGAGCCTTGTACTCCGAAGCAATGCTTACGGCCGACGAGACCGGCACATGGCAATACCTGAGTCCGGACGGCTGGGCGAACGTAAAGGTTTGCTTTTCGCCATAAGGGAAAGCGGCCGACCCGAAAGGAGTACCAGATGCGGACGGTGCACACGACGCCCGCAGGGCCTGTCAGGCGCAAGGCGGATTCGATGGGGTTCCCTCCGGGAGCAGCTTGCGCTCGGCTGTGGTGTAGTCGCGCCCTGCGGCGGCGCACAGGGTGCGGAACTGGGCGTCGGGGCGCAGGTCGAAGGTCTGGCGCAGGTGACCGGTCTCGATGGTCAGGTGGCGGCCGTTCACGAGGCCCGCCGTCCACTCGTCACCCGAGACTGCCAACGTGCCGGAGGCACCGTCGCCTGTCAGAGCGTGGATCAGGACCTGGTGCTTCGCTGCGACGTACGTGACGATGCTGCCACCGGGCCCGAACCCGACCAGGGTGCCGAGAGTCGAGACGGGTGCGCCACCGCTCAGCTGTTTCTTGCGGTCCACGTCCCAGACGCGTACCTGCCCGTCGGTGTTCCGCACGGCCAGGTGCGAGCCGTCCGCGTCGAAGGCGAGTGTGCTGGTGACAGCGGATGTGAGAGTGGATGGCGTGCTGATGGCTCGCCCCGACAGCGTCGTGATGGGCCGGGGAGCACGGACATCCCACAAGAGGATTTCTCCGCGCACGGTCCCCCTCCTGGTGACCGCGACAACCTGTCCAGGGTGCCCGGGACGGGCGATCAGTTGGCCGGCGACAGAGAGCTCGTTGGTGGAGCCGGTGGAGGTCGGTGTGGGGTGGACGAGGAAGGGCTGGGCGCGCACGGCCGCGTCGGCGGCGTCGACGCGGGTGAGCGTACCGTCCTTGGCCAGCAGGACGATCTCGCTGCCCTGCAGCGGGGCGACACTGTCCACTTCCGTCGCCTTCGGAACGACGTCATCGAACGACACGCTGTCGCTCAGGTCCTGCACCGAGTACGACCGGTAGAGGCTGTCGTTCTCGCTCCACACCACGATCCGCTTCGAGTCAGCGGTCCAAACAGGTATCCAGTCGACTGCCTCGGCCGGTGGCGGCAGCGGCACCGACCGGTGGCGGGTGCGGGAGGCGTCCAGGACCTCAAGGCGCCGGTCGGTGGCCCGGGCGACGAAGCGCCCGTTGGGTGACACCGTGTACTTCTCGTCGGCGGCGCTGTTCTTCGAGAACCGTTCGTTGCCCGTCGGCTCGGCCCGGACCGCTATCAACGCCGTGCCGACGGGCACGAGAACAGTGAGCCCGCCGTCGGCACGCGGCGCGGCGGCGAGACCCTTGTAATCGGTGGGAGTGCTGCCCGAGGTCGGGATGCGGGTGCGGTATGTGCGCCCGGTGCGCAGGTCGGTCAGGGTCGGCTCGGCGTAGTCCGCGTCCGAGAGCCCTGGGGCGTATGCGGCTGCTGTCCCGTCGACTCCGTACCAGGAGGTCGCATCCGGCGTGCCCCCGCCAGTGGGCAGCTCGCTCCTGCGGCCGGGTATGCGGTCGAGCGCCTGGGCGTACGTGGTGTCCGTCCTGACGAGGATCTCACCGCCCGCTCGAAGCTCCGCGTAGTCGTCTCCCCCGGTGGTGGAGGCGTACCGCAGCCGACCGGTGGTGAAGTCTCTGACCTCGATGCGCTTGCGCAGCTCCTTGATGGTGCTGATTGTCGCGACGGTGTTTGCGTCGGATGTGAACGCGGCATCCTTCACCGTCTCAGGGATGAGCTGGTCCGGTACGCCGATGCGGGCACCGGAGGGCACCCGCCATGCCTCAGCGAAGACGGGAGCGCACCGCTGGGTGTCCTTGTAACACTCTGCGGACCGGTCGTCCATCGTCAGCAGCAGCCGCTTCCCGTTGCTGCTGAAGTCCAGGGTCGCCGCGAATCTCTCGGGGACGTCATGGCCGCCGAGGTCAAGGATGGCAGGGTGCTTCGGGTCGCTCAGCCGCCACAGCTGTACCCGTCCGCCTGCGGCCGCGGCAAAGAAGCGGCCGTCCGGGCTGATGGCGGCGGCTGGGATCTCTCTTTCGGGGACGCCGCTCAGTTCCCGTGCCCGGGGCTTGCCTTGGAGAGCTCCTGTGACCACGGTGATCGTCGACCGGTCGCCGCCGCCGGGCTTCGACTGCACAACGAGGGTGCGGGCGTCCGGGGTGGCGTTCATGCCGGTGACCCGGCCCCGCCATACCGACGGGTAGCTGCCCACCAGGTACTGCCCTCGCGCGTACTGGTGCAGCAGGGCCTGGCGGGTCTTGGCGGTCTGCTTGGTCTTCCACGCGGCCAGGGCGAGCTGCAACGCGGTGGCGGGATCGCTGCCCGGGCGGTCCTCGGCGGCCTGGGCGAGCAGGCCTGCGGCCTGCGTGCGTAACTGCTCCTCGGTCCGCTTGAGGCTCTGCCAGGTGGACAGCGCCAGGACGACGGCGAGCACCGTGAGAACGGCCAGCGCCCCGACGGCGGCCCGCTTGAGGCGGGCGCTGCGCCGGGAGTGGCGGCGGCTGAGCAGGATGTAGCCGCGCTCGTCGACGGAGATGTCCGCCTGGTGCTTGGCCAGTCTTCTGTCGGCCTCTATCAGGTCGGTTCCGCTCAGCAGGCGGGCGGGCTCACGATGTTGAGCCTTCCATCGCTTCAGGTCGGCCCTCAGCTGTTCCTGCCAGAGGCGGAAGTCCCGGGAGTCGGCGAGCCATTGCCTCAGGCGCGGCCAGAGCTTGGTGAGTGCCTCGTGCGCCAGGTCGACGAAAACCTCGTTTTCGGCACCACCCGGAGTGGGGGAGAGGACGACGAGCTTGCCGGGGGCAAGCTTCTCGGCCAGGCTGAGGAGTTCGGGGGCGAGGTCGGCGGTGCGGGTGGGCCTGCGGGAGAAGGCGTCACCGTCGCCGGGCCGAGCCAGCTGCACGAACAGCCGCCGAGCGCACTCCTGGTGGGCCTGGGTCAGTCCGGCGAGGGCGTCGTTCGCGTATGTGACGAGGGCGCCCGCGACGCCGCCCAGGTCGTCGTAGGCAGCGTGGGTGAGCATCGAGCGGGTGCGGCGCTTCCACAGCTCGGTCAGGGCGAACTGGACCAGCGGCATCCGCCCGGGCTCGTTGCCCGCGTCCGCGACGATCCGCTCCGGCAGCCCTGGCTCGAACCACAGCCCCGGCACGGCGTCGACGGGCGCGGTCACCGCCCGCTCCAGGTCGTCGGCGGCCAAAGGCGCGAGGAACTGCACGGCATCGCTGACGAGGTCGGACGTGTCAGCCGTCACCAGCGCATCAAGGGAGTCGGGCCGCGCGGTGGCGACGACCCGCAGCACGGCCGCGCCGTCCTGGCCTGCCAGGGCGGCGAGCAGCCCGAACAGGTCGCGCGCGGCATCCGGCTCGGCGCCCGCGTACTCCTCGAGCTGGTCGACGAAGAGGACGTGCCCAGCGCTTTCTCCACAGGCGAGGATCCTGGCACGTAGCTCGGCAGGCACATCGTCGCCGGCCTCCAGGAGCCCCGCCAGTTCCTCGGCCTTGGCGAGCCTGTCGACCTCGCCGAGCCCCGGCTCCAGGACCCCGGTCAGCGCCCGGGCGAGCACGGCGGTCGGCCGCACGCCGGGGACGGGCCGCAGCTCGGAAACGCTCATGCCCCCGGCCCGCAGGCGGGGCAGCACTCCGGCCCGGACGAGGGACGACTTCCCGCACCCGGAGGGCCCCGCCACCAGTGTCACCGGGCGCCCGCGCACGGCCGTGTGCGCGCGGGCGGTGTCGCTGTCGCGACCGTGGAAGAACTCCGCGTCGTCCTCCGTGAACACCGCGAGTCCCTTGAACGGGCAGCGCGGCCGCAGAATCCGTTCGTCGACCAGCTCGGCCGATGGCAACAGATACGCAGTGCGCTCGCCCCGGTGCGCGGCGGCCGTCATCCCGACGACGCCGTCCTGCACGTCGTCCCAGACCGGCGCCCCGCTGAACCCTTCCATGATGCGCGGCCCCGGCTCCTGCGCCTCCATCTGCACCCATCCCGAGCCCTGCCCGGCGCGGAGCGTGCCCGAGGCCCATATGCCGTTGTCGGCGCCGTCCGGGTAGCCGAGCGCACGGAATGTGTGCCCCCATACGCCGGTCCCGTCGACGAGCTGCACCGGCCGGGCGCCCTCGACTGCCGCGTCGAGCCGCAGCAGCGCGACGTCCGCCCCGCCGTGCCGCCAGGACACCACGGTCGCCCGCGCGCGGGGCCGGCCGCCCAGCAGCGGAAAGTCGAGGTCCACCGGCTCGCCGGGCGCCTGCTCCACGGCATTCGGCACCCCGAGTGCCATGGTTACGACATGGGCGCAGGTGCACACCACATCGGCGGTGACGAGGAACCCGGCGCCGACCACCTCACCGGCGGCCGAGCAGATCCGCACCTGCGACGCCTCCAGGACATCACTCCCCCGTACAGCGGTCATGGACCCCGCCTTCCGACTTGTCGCGTGATACGCCACAAGTCAGCATTCCTGGCGAAGGCGCCTCGCACAATGCTGCGTATAACCGTCGAGTTGACGCACACCGGACCGTACCGGCGTAGGGGCGAATGCCGGTGACTTTGCGGTGAGTATCGGACGGCGACACGCCGACACCACGGCGTGTCGCCGTCCGATACTCACCGCAACTCAGGCTTCGGGCCGTTTCACTTCGCGCCCTACGGCCCCGCTCCGCGGCGGGGCAGGGCCGCCAGGGCCGCCAGGCCCTCCCGGAGCCTCCGGGAGGCGTACTTCCGGTAGTCCGGTCGGGTCGGTCGGCGGCGGCCGGGGGGCGGGTAGGGGGCGTTCCAGCCGCAGGGGAAGGGCGAGCCGGCGGGCGTGAGGAGGTTCGTCGTCTCGTCGCACGCCAGGATCGCGATCAGCCACCGCCGCACCGCCCGGTGGAAGCCCGGGGTCAGCGGCTCGGGGGCGAGCAGCCAGTCGCGGCACTGGCCGCTGACCGCCCGCCGGTAGCCGCTCTCGTCGTAGCGGCTCCACGGCGCCTCGGGGGTGATGGGGTGCAGCCCGTAGCCGAGCGCGACCAGCGGGGCCAGCGCCCGGCGCAGCGCGTCGTGGTCGGCGCCGGGCAGCAGCTCGCAGACGATCCAGGGGCGATGGCGGTCGATGGTGTGCAGCGCGCCCTCCAGCACGGCCGCCTCCAGCGTCTCCACGTCGATCTTGACGAGGTACGGGGCGGCGCTCCGCTCCGCCGTGAAGTCGTCGACCGTGGTGACGGGGACGCGCACCGACCGGCTGTGCTTGCGGTGCGCGCGGTTCAGTGAGTTCGAGGACTCCGTCTTCTCGGACAGATACAGCTCGGCGGTCCCGGGCGCCGAGGAGACCGCGGACTCCACCACCTCGTAGGACAGCCGGTTGCACGCGCGGATACGGCGGCAAAGACCGGCGGTGTCCGGGGTCGGCTCGAACGCGTACGTCCGCAGCCTGCCGCGCCCGTAGACCGCGCTGATCAGCGCCGAGTACAGCCCGATGTGCGCCCCGATGTCGTACACCGCGCTCCCCGTCGGCGCCCGCTGGGCCAGGGCCAGCAGGGTGGCCTGTGTGGTCGGCTCGTATCCGGCGAGACCCGCCCGGCGCAACTGCCGCTGCACCGCCGTCTGCTTGCGGCTGAGCACGTTCAGCGCCCGCGGGTAGGGGCCCTCGGCGGCGATGACGTCCGGATTCAGCGGGAGGGTGATGGCGAGGGGCATGGCTGACGGGCCTCCTGACGGGCGATGGCCCGCTCCAGCGGGCTGGGGACCGGGAAGTAGGCGTCGAGGAAGGGGCGGAGCAGCGCCAGCTGGTCCGCGAGATCCCGCTCGCACGAGACCGTGTCGTTGAGGCAGAACGCCTGGCAGCGCCGGGACCGCAGCAGCCGGGCCAGCCGGGCCGGGATGCCGGGCCGGGACAGGTCGAAGTAGTCGTAGCGCAGCGGCGCGGGGACGGCCCGGCCGGTCAGGAAGGCGTAGTAGTGGTGGAGCGCGGAGGGCAGGGAGATGTCCGAGGCGCTGCGCACCCGGCTGGCCATGGTGGCGCGGTACGGGCCGGGGAACTCGCCCTCGATCTCGGCGAGGACGCTTCTGCGCAGCGCGTGCGGGGTGTGCTTGAGCTTCTGGGTGACCGTCGTCCCGAACCGGCCCTCCAGCAGCGCCCGGTTGTTCTTCCCGGCCGCCGAGACCGGGACGTCGCCGGGGTGGGCGGGGCCGAGCGGGATCAGTGCGCGGGAGAGGAAGAACTTCGTCATGCCGTTGGCCAGGAAGAAGTCCTGCGGGGTCACCGGCGAGCCGAGGAAAACGTCGTCGTTGAAGTACAGGAAGTGCTCGGCCAGCCCGTCGATGTGGTGCAGCCGGGTCTCGATGGCCTGGGAGTTGAAGGTGGGCAGCACCCGCGGGTCGTCGAAGATGTCGCGGTGGTCGACGACCGTGATCCCGGGGTGCGAGCCCGTCAGCCACGGCGGCACCTGGTCGTCGGTCACCAGGTAGATATGACGCACCCAGGGGGCGTACATGTGCAGGGAGCGCAGGGAGTAGCGCAGCTCGTCCCGGTTGGCGTAGCGGGCCTCGTTGGCCGCCTGCTCGTGGTACGGCTCGGCCGCGTCGTCGGCGACGGCCGTCCACTCGGCGCGGCGCCTGCGCCAGGCGGGGTCGGCGCCGTCGACCCAGGTGTAGACGACGTCGATGGGGAAGCGGACCTCGTCGGGGAGGCGGGTGGTGAACTCCGGGCGGGTGCGCACCAGCGGTCCCGCCCGCCAGCCCTCGGCCGGGGCCAGCCGGGTGAACAGGTGGCCCGGCGCGTGCACGGCGGTGGCGGCCGCGGCGACGGAGGCGGTGGTGCGGTTGGGGCGCGGCGCGAGCAGCAGGTCCGGGCCCCCTTCGATCCCTCCTTCGGTCCCGGCCCCGCTCTCGGCTCTGCCCCGCCGCCAGAACTCGATGTCGCAGCCCTGCGCCACGCCGAGCACCAGGCCCGCGCCGGAGCCCGCGCCCGAGCGCGCGCCCGGGCTCGCGTAGAAGCGGGTGAAGCGGACGACGGGGGCGGTGGACAGCCGGCCCCAGGCCCGCGCGGTGTGGCCGGACCGGGGCGCGGTCCCGGGGCGTCTGCCGCGCGCGGGCAGCGACACATAGCCCGCCTCGCGGGCGCACAGCTCGGTGAGCGCCGCGACCGCCCGGGGCCGCGCCTCGGCGGGCACCCCGACGGCGGAGGACACATTGCCGTACGCGCGGACCACGAAGTGGTCGACCCCCGCCCGCTCCAGCGCCTCGCACACCAGCCGCAGATTCTCGGTGCGCGCGTGCAGGGGGGTGGGCACGGTGGTGAGGTGGGCGATGCGCGGGCCGTGCCGGTCGACGACCACGATCCGGTCCGGCGTCGACAGCAGCCCGGCCCGGCGCAGCCGGCGCCGCCCCCACCGCAGCCGCAGCGTCGCGGACGCCGCCGAGAGGCGGGCCAGGCCCCGCTTGGCCGCCCGGCGCAGCCTGGCGCCGGTCACGGCCACGACGGCGCGGCGGACGGGCAGGGGGACCCGGCGCCGATAGCCGCGCACCAGGCGTGGGGTGTCGGTGTGCCAGGGCAGGCGGGGGGCGGGCGGTGCGGTGCGGGGCATCCTGGGTCCTGGTGTGTGTGGGGGGGCCTGGATCAGGGGAGGTGGTGGGGCCGGCGCGCGCGGACGGCCGCCCGGATCACGGCGGCGCCTGGGCCTGGGCCGCTTGAGCTTGGGCCGTGGCCGGCCGGCCCGCGGCGGGGGCGGGGCGGCGGTCGGCGAGCGGGACGACGGGCGGCAGCGCCTCGGAGCGCTCGCCGAGGAAGACCCGCCGCACCACGCGCTCGGCCGCCCGCCCGTCGTCGTGCGGGCAGTACCGCGACCGGAATCCGGCCCGTCGCGCGTCATGGCGCGGATCGCACCAGGCGGCGGTGGCGAAGACGTCGATCAGCTCGTCCTCGGAGCGGGTGACCGGGCCGGGCGGGGCGGTGGTGATGTCGAAGTACGTGCCGCGGGCGGCGCGGTAGGCGTCCCAGTCGTCGGCGTGGATGACGATCGGCCGGTCGAGGTTGGCGTAGTCGAACATGATCGACGAGTAGTCGGTGAGCAGCGCGTCGGCGGCCAGGCACAGCTCCTCCACGCTGGGGTGGACCGAGACGTCGACGACCCGCCCGCCGCCCGCCCCCTCCGGGCCGGCCACCGAGTAGAAGTAGTGCGGTCGCACCAGGAAGGTGAAGCCGGGCCCCAGCGCGCGGGCCACCCGCTCCAGGTCCAGGCGCGGCAGATAGCCGCGCTGGTAGTCGCGGTGCGTGGGCGCGTACAGCACGGCCGTGGTGCCCTCCGGGACGCCGAGCCGCTCCCGTAGCCGCGCCACGTCCTCGGGGGTGGCGCGCTGGAAGATGTCGTTGCGCGGAAAGCCGTACTCGAGCGTGGCGTAGCCGGACGGATAGACCCGCTCCCACACCAGGGTGGAGTGGCGGTTGGCGGAGAGGCTGTAGTCCCAGCGGTCCACCCGCTCCAGCAGTTCGCCGAAGTCGGTGGAGCGGGCGGCGGCCGGGCGGTCGAGCAGATCCAGGCCCATGTGCTTGAGCGGGGTGCCGTGGTGGGTCTGGAGGTGGATCTGGCCGGGCCGCTTGCGCAGCCGGGGCGTGAAGTTGATGTTGTTGACGAGGTATCCGGCGCGGGCGAGCGCCGCCCAGTACGCGGGCGAGCCGGGGTGCAGGCGGCGCACGCCGGGCGGCAGGGTGTGCGCGTACTCGCGGCCGGTGATCCAGGCGGTGCGGATGTGCGGCGCGAGCTCGCGGAGCTTGGCCTCGATCGCCGCCGGATTGCAGGCGTAGCCCTTGTGCCAGTACGCCGCGAAGACGGCGAGCCGCCGGTCCAGGGGGAGCAGCCGCTGGAGCCGGTAGTACCCCCGCAGCGCCGCCGAGCGCAGCCCCGCGTACGCGGCCACCCCCAGCTCTCCCGCCCGCCGCCGCATCCGGTCGGCGCCGCGCAGGAACTGGAAGACCCGGCGGGCCCCGATGCGCAGCAGCAGCCCCCGCCACCAGGCCCGCCCCGGCGGGCCGGTCGCGCCGCCGGGCCGATAGCGGCGGTGGTGCGCCCCGGCCCGCCGGAAGAACTCGGCGCGCGCCCCGCGCGGCAGCCGCCCGGGCGCGGTGAACACGGCGGCGAGGTGGTCGAGCATCCGCTGGAACAGCGCGGGCCGCCAGTGGGAAAGGTCCGGGCGGCTGTCCAGAAACCGGAAGACCCGGTCGTACTGGTCGAAGACATCCAGGTGGCGGCGGCTGGCGGTGCGCAGGATGCCGCCGCGCCGCCGCTGCCGGTAGTGCACGCACACCCGGTCCAGCACGGCGAGCGAGCGGGCGGTCAGCAGCACCGGATAGGTCCAGGGCGTGTCCTCGTAGTAGCCCGGCGGGAAGGTGAACCCCTCCCGCTCCAGGAAGTCCCGCCGGTACGCCTTGTTCCACGCCACCATCAGCAGCCGCAGCAGCTCGGGCCGGTCGTCCAGCCGGAACGTCGCGGGCCCGCTCTGGCGCAGCAGCTCCGCCCGTACGTTCCGGACCGCGCGCCCCGTCCAGTACACCCGCGCGTAGTCGAACAGCAGCACCTCCGGCTCACCGGCCGCCGTCAGCCGCTCGGCCATGGCCCGCAGCGCCCCGGGCGCGAGCGTGTCGTCGCCGTCGAGGAACAGCACATACTCCCCGGCGGCCCGCTCCATCCCGGCGTTACGGGCGGGCCCCAGCCCCACGTTGTCCTTCAGATGCACCGGCCGCACCCGTGGATCCCGGGTCGCGGCGTCGTCGATGATCGACCCACAGGCGTCGGGCGAGCGGTCGTCGACCGCGATCAGCTCGAAGTCGGTGAAGTCCTGCGTGAGCACCGAGCGCAGACAGTCATGGAGGTAGGGCTGGACCTGGTACGCGGGCACGATGACGCTGAACCGGGGCAAAGCGCATCCCATCGGTTGAGGCGGCGCAGATGTGGTTTATCAGCATCATCGGAACGTACGCACAATGCGGTGCGACGCGTGCCGGGGAGGTACGGAAAGTAACCCGTTCGGCGCAGCGGCGCCGCGCGCACAGCACCGAGCCGGCCGGCCCTCGACGGGCCGACCGGCTCAGTGGTGGTGGCTCAGTGCCTGGGACTCAGTGGGTTCGGTCTACTTCACCGCGCCCGCCATCACCCCGGCGACGAACTGCCGCTGGAAGGCGAAGAAGACGGCCAGCGGGATCACCATCGATATGAAGGCGCCAGGACCCAGGATGTCGATGTTGTTGCCGAACTGCCTCACCTGCTGCTGAAGCGCCACCGTGATGGGCGGGTTGCCGCTGTCCGCGAAGATCAGCGCGATCAGCATGTCGTTCCACACCCACAGGAACTGGAAGATGCCGAGCGAGGCGATGGCCGGCCCGCCCAGCGGCATCACGACCCGTACGAACAGCCGCAGCTCGCCCGCCCCGTCCAGCCGCGCCGCCTCCAGCAGCTCGCGCGGGATCTCCGCGAAGAAGTTCCGCAGCAGGAAGATCGCGAAGGGCAGGCCGAAGGCGGTGTGGAAGAGCACCACGCCCGTCGTCGTCTGGAAGATGCCGATCTCGCCGAAGAGCTTGGCCACCGGGATCAGCGCGACCTGCACCGGGACCACCAGGAGGCCGACGACGACCAGGAACCACCAGTCGCGGCCGGGGAAGTCCATCCAGGCGAAGGCGTAGCCCGCCAGCGCCCCGAGCACCACCACCAGGACCGTGGCCGGGACGGTGATCGCGAGGGTGGTCCACAGCGAGTCGGTGATCTGCTGGTTGGACAGCAGATCGTCATACGCGCTGAAGCTGAGCTGACCGGGGTCGGTGAAGACCTTCCACCAGCCCGAGACGGCCACCTCGGAGGGGTCGCGCAGCGAGGAGAGCAGCAGCCCGACCGTGGGCATCAGCCAGAACAGCCCGATGAGGATCAGGAAGACCCGCATCACCCCGCCGCCGGCCCGGGCCGCGATCCGCGCGGCGAGCGACTGCTTGGCTTTTACGACCGTGTCCGCGCTGGTCATCGGCGGCTCTCCCTTCGCATCCGGCGGATGTTGAAGAACATGACGGGCAATACGAACACCAGGAGGAACACGGCGATCGCGCTGCCGACGCCCTGGTTGACATCGGTCCCGAAGGAGGACTGATAGAGCTGGAGGGCGAGCACATTGGCCTCGTCCTGGCTGGTCTGTGGCGCGATGATGTACACCAGGTCGAAGATCTTCAGAACGTTGATCATGAGGGTGACGGCGACCACCGACAGCACCGGCGCCAGCAGCGGCACCGTGACCCGCCGGAAGACCTGCCACTCATTGGCGCCGTCCATCCGCGCCGCCTCCAGCAGCTCGCGCGGCACGCCCGCGAGCCCCGCCGCGATCAGCACCATCGCGAAGCCGGCCCAGATCCATACATACGATCCGATGATCGCCGGGGTGACCAGCGACGGGCCGAGCCAGTCCACCCCGTTGTACGGCTGGCCGAAGTTCCAGGCGGGCAGCCGCAGCTCGGCGCCGTCCGCCTTGGCCGGGAGGGTGTACGTACCGTCGGCGCGGGTCGTGGTCGTGGCGACGACCTTGCCGTCCTTGACCGCCTCGATCTTGACGTCGGCGAGCGCCTTCTCGCCCTTGTCGAGCACGTTGTGCTCACCGAGGTCGCCCTTGGTGAAGTCGAACCAGACCGTGCCGGTGACCTTCCCGGGCTCCGGCTTCGCGGCCTTGGCGTCCTGCGCGCCGGTCACGTCGCCGCGCTTGGCGCCGACCAGCGGCAGCGAGACGGGGGTGCCCGCCTTCGCCGTCGCGCCCGTGGTGAACGACCCGTTCGACGACTCGGTCAGCCCGGCGTCGGGCCGTGGGTGGGCGCCGGGGAAGGGCGGCGACTCCTTGAACGTGTCGTGCACGCTCACCCAGATGGCGTTGGCCACGCCCCGGTCCGGGTCGGCCTCGTACACCAGCCGGAAGATGATGCCCGCCGCCAGCATGGAGATCGCCATCGGCATGAAGACGACCAGCTTGAAGGCCGTGCCCCAGCGCACGCGCTCGGTGAGCACGGCGAAGATCAGACCCAGGGCGGTGGCCACGGAGGGGGCGACGATGACCCAGATGATGTTGTTCTTGATCGCCGTCATCGTCGCGTCGTCGCTGAACATCTCGTGGTAGTTGTCCAGCCCGACGAACCCGTCGCCCGACGCGTCGAAAAGACTGCGGTAGACGGAGTAGCCGATCGGGTAGACGACGAGCGCGCCGAGCAGCACCAGCGCGGGCAGCAGGAAGATCCCCGCCACCCAGAGCCGGGTGCCCGTGATGCTTTTCTTCTTCTTGTTCTTCTCGTCCTTATTGTTCGCCTGCACAGGCGTTACGCGGCCCGGTTCTGCCGCGCCGCCCGCTGTCGCGGTCGACATGATGTGGATCTCCCGGTCGCGTCGTCAGTTCCCGTATGCCTTGGCGGCGTCACGTTCCAGCTGGCGCTGAGTGCCCTCGACGTCCTTGGGGTTCTTCAGGAAGTCCTGGAGCGCTTTCCACTCGCCCTGGGCCGGCTTGCCGCCGAACGAGGCCGGGGCCTGGTCCGACATGTCGAAGCGGAAGTTGTCGCCCGCCGCTATCACCGCCTTGGCGATCTTGCGCAGCGGCTCATTGGGGTAGGCGTTGGTGTCGAGCTTCCTGTTCGCCGAGATGAAGCCCCCCGCCTCGGCCCAGATGTGCGCGGCGTCGGGCGAGGCCAGGAAGGTCAGCAGCGCCTGCGAGGCCTCGCTGTCCTTCAGCGCCACGGCCACATCGCCGCCGGTGACCACCGGGGCGGTCTCACCCACCGCCGGGAACGGGAAGACCTTCGCCTCCGAGCCCAGCTTCGCCCCCGCGTCGGAGACGTTGGCCGCGGCGAAGTCACCCTCGAAGACCATCGCGGCGTCCGGCTCGGCGGCGTTGGCGAAGGCCTTGACGACCGAATCCGGGAACGCCGTCTGGAGCGCGCCCGACCTGCCCCCCGCGAGCAGCCCCTTGGCGCCCCACAGCTCGGCCAGCGTCGTGAGCGCCTGCTTCACCGAGGGATCGGTCCACTTGATCTTGTGCTCGGCGAGCAGGTCGTACTTCTCCGGCCCCGCCTGGGACAGATAGACGTTCTCGAACCAGTCGGTGAGCGTCCAGCCGTCCGCGCCGCCGACCGAGACCGGGTCGGTGCCGGAGTCGGAGATCAGCTGCGCCTGGGCGAGGAATTCCTTCCAGGTCTTCGCCTCTTTGGCGCCCGCGTACTCGAACGCCGAGGTGTTGTACCAGATCAGCGACTTGTTGCTGACCTTGAAGTAGACGCCGTACTGCTTGCCCTTGTACGAGCCGAGCTCCTGCCAGCCCTTCGAGAAGTTCTTGGCCAGCTCCGCCTTGGTGGCGTCGTTGACCGGCTTGGCCCAGCCCTTCTGGGCGAACTCGCGCAAGACGCCGACCTGCCCGACCAGCGCCACGTCGGGCGGCTGGCCGCCCGCCATCTTCGAGCCGACGAAGCCGGCCATGTCGTCGCCGCTCGGCACGAACGCCACCTTGGCGCCGGTGCGTTTCTCGAACTCCTTGAGCACCTTGGTGAAGTTCTTCTGTTCGGTGCCCGTCCATACGGCCGTGACCTCGAGCTGCTTGCCCTTGAGATTGGGCAGCTTCACGGTCACGGGCGGCGGGCTGCCGCCGGCCCCCTCCCCGTCATCGGTGCCGCAGCCCGCGACGGTGAGCAGTAGTGCCCCCGCCGAACAGAGGGCCAGTGCGGCTCGTGTCGAACGCTTGCTGCGCTTCGTGCGAAGCGGTGTGAGCATCCCCGTTTTCCTCCCAAATCGGCCGTTCCCCCGCTGCGGCCGTATCCCGTGCGGACAGTCCTACGCCCGGTCACGGTCCGTCGCAATACCGTTTTCTGCGGTAACTCTCCGATTGTGACCGGGCCGTGATGAACAGTCAGGAGGGAACGGGGCAGGGCGGTCAGACAGGAGGATGGGAAGATCGATCCGAAAGCCGGACGGGTCGGAAGGCGGGAGCCCGGCGAGCGGGCCGGACGAATGGGTTGTCCGGCTGGGGTCTCCCGGCTGGGGTCTCCCGGCTGGGGTCTCCGGCTGAGGTCTCCGGTTGGGGTCTCCCGGCTGGGTCAGATGAGCGCGGGCGCGGTGGGGGCGCCCGCCGACTGCGCCGCGCGCTGGAGCGCGCTGGCGAGCAGGGCCAGGTCCGTGGGCCCGTTGCCCAGCTCCCGCACCGGGCGCCGGGCGGGCGGGTCGCCCACGCGCTCCCAGTCCACCGCCACCACGGTGGGGCGCTGCGTCGCCGTACGAGGTATCCGCCCGGTCACCCGGCCCGCCTGGAACGGCGTGGGCGCGCTGTCGTCGCGCCGCCGGTGCAGCTGCCCGCGGCCGATGGCCGCCTCCGCCGCCCCGGAGCCGGCGCCCGAGTCGGCGCCGGAGCCGGTGAGCGCTCCGGGCGCCGAGGGCGACAGCGGGCGGGCCTCCAGGGTGATCCACAGCCCGGCCCGCTCGGCCGCCGCCGTGTCCGCCGTACGGTCCGGGCGGCCGGAGGCGGCGATCAGATGCACCCCCAGGCGCGCGCCGTCGCGGGCGACCGCCTCCAGCGCCCGGACGACCGACCCGGCTGCCGGCCGGCCGGTGCTGCCCAGGGCGGGGGCGACCAGTGCGTCGAAGTCGTCGACGAGGACGACGAGCCGGGGCAGCGCGGCCGCTGCCGCGTCTTCCCTGCCGGGTTGGGTCGTCCGCAGCCGCAGGGTGCTGCCGGAGGCGGGGGCGTCGAGATCCCCCGCCCGCCGCGGCGCGACCACCCGCGCGCCGCTCACGTCCCCCGCCGGGGTGCCGCCGGTACCCGGCGAGTCCGCGTGTCCGCTGCCGCCGCTCATGCCCCGGGCGGCCGAGGCGTCACTCACGGCTGTACGACCGCCCTCGCCTCCGCCGCCGTCGGTGCCCGCGTACGTGCCGCCGCCCGCGCGACTGCTCGCGCCGCGGGCTGAGGTGTCGTCGACGCTCGGACGCGCGCCTGTGCCGCGTCCCGGCGCGTAGCCCGCGTTCCGGGCCTCGGCGTCGGAGTGGCGGGCCGTGCCGCCGTCGGTGCTCGGACGCTCGCCCGCCCCGCGCACGGGGGCGTAGCCCGTGCTCCGGTCCGGGGCGTCCGGGCGGTGGGCCGTACTGCCGTCGTTGCCGATTCCCGCACGTCCGCCCGCACCGCGGGCCGAGGCGTCGCCGGTGCTCGGACGCTCGCCCGTGCTCCGGTCCGGGGTGTCGGGGCGCCTGGCCGTACCGCCGCCCGCGGCGGGGTCCGCCGCGGTGCTCGGGCGCGCGCCGCCGGGCCGCTGCGCGCCGACGCCGCCCGCGCTCCGCGCCGAGGCGGCGCTCACGCCCACGCTCCCCGCGTCGCCGCCCGTGGTCCAGGCGGGCGTGGCGGGGCGCTGGGCGTGCCAGGTGACGAAGTCCTGGTCGCCCAGCAGCTCCGCGCGCTGCTTGAGCTCCGAGCTGAGCGCCTGGGCGAACTCCCGCATCCGCACCGGGTCGGAGGCCGCCAGATACGTCGAGACCTGCGGCAGGTCCGTGCACACCCGCAGCCCCTCGCCGCGCTCCGCGCCCCCGCCGTCGACGAGCACGAGCCCGAGGCGGTCCGGGCGCTCGGCGGCCGCGAGCGAGGCGGCGAGCGACCGCAGCAGCTCGGTCTTGCCGGTGCCGGGCCCGCCGCCGATCAGCAGATGCGGGCCGTCGGCCACCAGGTCGACGACGAGCGGGCCGCGCGGGCCCGCGCCGAGCACGGCCAGGGCCTGGCCGCCGGCCGGGACCTCGTCGGCCGCGGCCGCCCAACGCGCCAGCAGGGACGCGGGCGTGGCCCGGGCCAGCCCCAACTCGTCCAGCAGCCGCGACGTACGCGGCAGCGGAGCGGCCGCCGCGCGGCCGGAGCCGCCGCCGTCCACCGCGGAGTCGGCCGGGCGCAGGGGCGCCAGGGCCCGCGCGAACCGCTCGGCCCACGCCGCCGACACCGCGTCCACGGTCGCCACCGCGCCCGCGGCCCCGTCCTGGCCGCCGCGGCGCACGATCTGGAGCCCCGTGGCGACATCGCCGCTGAGCAGCGCCGCCACCCCGCACGCGGCGAACACCGGGGACGCGGAACGGGCCGCCCCATAGCTCGCCGGCAGCGGGGACGTGGGAGAGGCGGCGGGCGCCTCCACCAGGGACAGCAGATGGACGCCGCCCGCCGGGCCGCCCAGTGCCAGGGCCGCGAGCGTCTCGCGCAGCGCCGCCGGGCCGGGGTCGCCGTCCACGACGACCAGCGTGTACGGGCCGGAGTGCCGGGCCGCGGCGGCGGCCACGGCCGCCGGGGACGCGGTGGCCCAGCCCGGCCCCGGCCGGCCGTCCTCCAGCCGCCGCACCAGCTCGTTCGTACGGGCCGTGGCCTGCTCCGGGTCGAAGGCCAGCAGCAGCCGGCAGTCCTGCCCGCGCAGCGGCTGCGCATGGGGCAGCCAGCCGAGCCACGACCACTCCGCGAGCCGCTCCGCGACGGCGCGCCGGTGGTCCGTGCTGACCAGGACGATCTCCAGCGCGGTGGGCGAGTGCAGCGCCGCCAGCTGCGCGACGACGGAGCGGGCGAGCCCGGCCAGCCGGGCGCGCGGGCCGGCCAGGCCCAGCGAGCCCGCCTCCCGCAGATCGACGGTCACGGGCGCGACGGGCAGCAGTCCGCCGCCCACGGCGGGCCGGTCGGTCGACCCCAGCCGCACGGTCAGCGCGTCCGGGTGCGCCGGGTCGCGCTCCCACAGGCGCGGGCCCGGGCCGAGCGCCGTCATCAGCACGGCGGCGGGATCGGGCCACCGCCGGTGCAGCGCGGCGGCTTCGGCGGCGGCCTGCCCGGCGACATCGCCGCCCGGCTCCGCGCCGTCCGCCTCGTCCCGCTCACCGGCGCCGAGCCCCGAGGCCAGCCGCCGCGCCCAGGCGCCTATCCCGCCCCGGCGCCGCACCTGTGCCCCGGCCACGTCATAGCCGCCCGGAAGCCCGCCCGGCTGCCCGCCGGGTGCTCCCGCGTGCGTATGGTCCGCGCCGCCGCCCGCTGCCGGTCCGCCGGGGGCTCCCGCGCCCGGCCGCGCCGGTTCGTCGGCCCGGCCGTGCCCCGGAGCGTCCTCCGCCCACGCCGCACCCGCGCCGGCCGCGCCGGTGGCGGCCCAGGGCCCCTGGCTCAACCCGGAGGCGCCGTAGTGCGTCGGGTTCTCGTCCGTCCCCGGCAGGGCGTGGTCGTCGGCGCGCCACCCGCCTCCCGCGCCGCGCGCGGCCGGGGCGCCGCCCGGCGCGGGGTGCCCGGCGTGGTTCCGGCTGCCCTGGTCGGCGTACGGCTCGCCGTACGCCGCCGTCGAGCCGTGGTCCTCCGGCACCTGGGGGACGCCCCCGCGCCGCGCGGCCGGGCCCCCGCCCGGGAGCCAGTCGCCCTGGCCCGTGGTGGTGGCGGCCGGGGCGGGGCCGGGGGAGGGCGGCGCCGGGGGCTGGGGGGTGACCCGCAGATGGCCCTCGCCGTCCGGGTGGGCCGGGAGGCGCTCCGGCGGTGCGGTGGAGGGGCCCGGGGCGCGCAGCCGGAGGGCGGACTCGCCGATGCGCAGCAGGGCCTCGGGCGGCAGGGGGACGGCGCGGGGGCCGACGGGGGCGCCGTCGACCGCGGTGCCGTTGGTCGAGCCGAGGTCGGCGATGGTGACCCGGCCGTCGTCGGCGACCGTCACCGCGCAGTGGATGCGGGAGACGTCGGGGTCGTCGAGGGGGACGTCCGCCTCGGCGGAGCGGCCGATGCGGACCTGGCCGCCGTGCAGCAGATGGACGCCGCCCGCGTCGGGCCCGGCCACCACGTCGAGCCGGACGGCCGCGTCCGGCGCGGCGGCCTCCGGCAGGCCCGGGTAGCCGGGGTAGCGATCGGGGTCGGCGGGGGTGTTGAGCGCCAGGACCGCGCCGTCCACCAGGGGCGGCTCGCCGAGGGCGCAGCGCTGTGCGTCGAGCCGCTCCGCCCCCGCGTACAGCACGGCGGCGCCGCTGCCGCCGCCCGTGTCGCAGCCGGCGGCGGCGAGGGCGGCGGCCAGGCCGCCGGTCACCGAGGCGAGGGCCGTGCCGGCCGGGGCGGTGATCAGCACGTCCACGGCGCAGGGCCCGGCGTGGACGTGGCCGGGCGCGGGCTGGCCCGGACGGCCCGGGTGGGCGCTGCGCGGCCCGAGGACGGTCAGCCGAATCTGCATAGCCGTCAACGGTCCCTTCTCTCCGAGGGGCCGGGCAGGGGCTGCCGCTTCCCCCACCGCCCCCAGGCGCGTCGGCACGTACAAGGTCCGTACGGGTGTACGGGCACGGCGCGCGGGTCCCCCCAGGCTCCCCGCCGCTTCCGTGCTGCGTGCATCCTCGCACTTGCCGCGGACATCCCGCCCGGCGACCGCCCTTTCGTGATCTTGATTGCTCGACTGACTGGCCGAAACTGGTCGATTGTGATCGGAGTAGGTGTCCTTCTGTCGCCAGACGGCGTAGATCGTTCCGGCGCTTGGCAACCATCTGTCCGGATCGTGCGTCTTCTCGGCAAGCTGAGCACTCCGAGCCATGCGCGCGGCACGTCCGCGGTGCATGCGCGGCTCGTACGGAGATCACTGCGGCATGTCACAGGGCCCCACTACAGTGGGGCGGACGCAGGCGATGCCGGCGACGCGAACCAGCAGTCGGCAGGACGCGGACAACGCAAACAACGCAAACAACATGGACCACGACCAGGGAGCGCATGACGTGCGGCCGGTAGGCAGCAAGTACCTGCTCGAGGAGCCGCTCGGACGCGGAGCCACGGGCACCGTCTGGCGAGCCCGCCAGCGGGAGGCGGCGGGCTCCGAGGCCGCCGTGGCCGGTCAGCCCGGCGAGACCGTCGCGATCAAGGTCCTCAAGGAGGAGCTCGCGAACGACGCGGAGATCGTGATGCGCTTTCTGCGCGAGCGCTCCGTGCTGCTCCGGCTCACCCACCCCAACATCGTGCGCACCCGCGACCTGGTCGTCGAGGGTGATCTGCTCGCCCTGGTCATGGACCTGATCGACGGCCCGGACCTGCACAACTACCTGCGTGGCAACGGCCCGTTCACCCCCGTGGCCGGCGCCCTGCTGATGGCGCAGATCGCCGACGCGCTCGCCGCCAGCCACGCGGACGGCGTGGTGCACCGCGACCTCAAACCCGCCAACGTGCTGCTGGCCGGCACGGGCGAGGGCGAGGAGATGCACCCGATGCTGACCGACTTCGGCATCGCGCGCCTCGCGGACTCGCCCGGCCTCACCCGCACCCATGAGTTCGTCGGCACGCCCGCCTATGTGGCGCCGGAGTCCGCCGAGGGCCGCCCGCAGACCTCCGCGGTGGACATCTACGGCGCCGGGATCATGCTGTACGAGCTGGTCACCGGCCGTCCGCCGTTCGCGGGCAACACCGCGCTCGAGGTGCTGCACCGGCATCTGAGCGAGGAGCCGCGCCGCCCCACCACCGTGCCCGAGCCGCTGTGGACGGTCATAGAGCGCTGTCTGCGCAAGAGCCCGGAGGACCGGCCCAGCGCCGAGAACCTGGCCCGCGCGCTGCGCGTGGTCGCCGCGGGCGTCGGGGTGCACGCCTCGCCCGCGCAGGCCGAGGCCGCACTCGGCGTTGGCGCGCTGCTCGCCCCGGACCCGGCGCCCGCCCCGGTGCCCGACACCGACCCCGCGGGTGCCGCCGACCCGACCCAGGTGCTGCCGTCCAACGCGGGCCCCGGCGCCGGCGGGTACGACCCCGCGGCGGCCACCAGCGTGCTGCCGCAGACCGGCGGCCCCGGGGGCGGCCCGAGCGCCGACCCCACCCAGGTGCTGCCCGCGGGCTCCGGCCCGGCCGGCGGCGCCGACCCGACCCGCGCGATGCCGCCCGTGCCGCCCGGCGGCCAGGGCCCGGGAGACGACCAGCCGCACCCCTGGCAGAGCCAGCTGCGCGCGGCGCGGGACCGCAACGACCAGACGCAGGTCCAGTACCTCGACCCGAGCGAGGACCCGCTGCGCCGCCGCCCGCAGCGCCGCCCCGCTCCGCAGCCGCCGCAGCAGTATCAGCAGCCCCAGCAGTACCAGCCGCAGCAATACCAGCCCCAGCAGCCGCCCCAGCAGCCGCCGCGCCGGCAGCAGCGGCGTCAGCAGCAGCCGCAGCCGTACGCCCAGCAGCAGCCCCAGGGCTACGCCCCGGCGCCGCACCACCCCCAGCAGCCGCAGCCCCAGCACTACGCGCCGCCCCCGCAGCCGCAGCAGCCCGAGCCGCGCCAGCCCCGGCAGCGCAGCTCCAGCCCGATGAAGATCCCCGGCATGGGGTGCCTCAAGGGCTGTCTGTTCGTGATCGTGATCCTGATCGTGGGTTCCTGGCTGGTCTGGGAGCTGACCCCGCTCAAGGACTGGATCGCCGAGGGCAAGAGCTACTGGGACGCGGTCACCGGCTGGATCACCGACGTGAAGGACTGGATCGCCGGCCTCGGCGGCCCCAGCTGATCCCCGGCGCCGCCGGCCGCCCCTGACGGCCCCGCGCTCTGCCCGGGCGCCCCGGCAGGCCGGGGCGCCCTCAGCCGCTTCCGGGGCGCCCCCGGCCGCCCCGGGGCGGTCCGAGCTGCTCGGCCGCCCCGTGCCCACCCTCGGCGGGCCGCGGCCGCCAACGCCCCTCGCGACTAAGGGGATTTGTCGACATCCGAGGGGTGTTTTCCGCACAGAAGTGACAGTTGGCGCTGTCCATGGCACCCAACGCGCCGGTAGCCGCGTAGCTTTGTCGCCAACGTGCCCCCTGTCGAAGGATTCGGAGCAGTCTTGTCACGGAAGATCGGCAGCCGGTACACCGCCAACCAGGTCCTTGGCCGCGGCAGTGCCGGGACGGTGTGGCTGGGCGAGGGTCCCGAGGGCCCGGTCGCCATCAAGCTGCTGCACGAGGAACTCTCCTCCGACCAGGAGCTCGTCGGCCGCTTCGTCCAGGAGCGCACCGCGCTGCTGAGCCTGGACCACCCCCGGGTGGTCGGCGTGCGCGACCTCGTCGTCGACGGCAACGACCTGGCCCTGGTCATGGACCTGGTGCGCGGCACCGACCTGCGCACCCGGCTCGACCGCGAGCGGCGGCTGGCCCCCGAGGCGGCCGTCGCCATCGCGGCGGACATCGCCGACGCCCTGGCCGCGGCCCACGCGGCCGGGATCGTGCACCGCGACGTCAAGCCGGAGAACGTCCTGCTGGACATGCAGGGCCCGCTGGGACCCGGCGGCTCCCACCCGGCCCTGCTGACCGACTTCGGCGTGGCCCGCCTGGTGGACGCGCCGCGCCGGGCGCGCTCGCAGGGCACCGCCCAGGGACGCCCGCAGGGCGGCGCCCAGGGACGCTCGCCGAACCCGCGCAGCGTGATAGGCACCCCGGACTATCTCGCCCCCGAGATCGTCGAGGGGCTGCCGCCGCGGGCGAGCGTCGATGTGTACGCCCTCGCCACGGTCCTGTACGAGCTCCTGGCGGGCTTCACCCCCTTCGGCGGCGGCCACCCCGGCGCGATCCTGCGCCGCCATGTGACGGAGACCGTCGCGCCGCTGCCCGGCATCCCCGACGAGCTGTGGCAGCTGCTGGTCCAGTGCCTCGCCAAGGCGCCCGCCTCCCGGCTGCGCGCCTCCGAGCTGGCGGCCCGGCTGCGCGAGGTGCTGCCGTCGCTGGCCGGCTACCCGCCGCTGGACATCGACGAGCCCGACGAGTCCGGGGCCGAGCCGGAGGGCCGGTACGACGAGGCGCCGACCCCGCGCCGCGTCCCGGCCGCCGAGAAGCCGCAGCGGCGCCGCGGCGCGGTGCCGCTGGTGCCCGGGGCGGTGCCCGACTCCAGCCGCGAGACGCACACCAGCATGCGGGTGCCCAGCGCGGACGAGCTCGCCGGGGGCCCGCACGGCACGGCGCGCGCCCCCCGGGTCAGCGGCCAGCGCCGCGCGGGCTCGGCCCGCAACCGGCCGGTGTCGGAGGCGGTGCGCCGCCGCCGGGTCAGGCTCGCCGTGGTCGCGGGCGCGCTGCTGGCCGCGGTGGGGATCGGCGGCTGGCTCGCCTCCGGCGGCGACGAGAGCGAGGAGCAGCCGAAGGGCGGCGAGCACTCGGCCCCGGCGGACTCCGGCAGCCGCTGAGGACCGGGGCGGTCGGGCGCCCGTGGGCCCGGTCGCCCGCCCGTCCGGTTACGCTGGTCCCGTGGCAGTCGTCGATGTATCCGAAGAGCTGAAGTCCCTCTCCTCGACCATGGGGTCGATCGAGGCCGTCCTGGACCTCGACAAGATGAGGGCCGACATCGCCGTGCTCGAGGAGCAGGCGGCGGCCCCCTCCCTGTGGGACGACCCGGAGAGCGCGCAGAAGATCACCAGCAAGCTGTCCTATCTCCAGGGCCACCTGCGCAGGGCGGAGGAGCTCCGCGGCCGCATCGACGACCTCGAAGTGCTCTTCGAGCTCGCCGACGCCGAGGACGACGCCGACGCCCGCGCCGAGGCCGCCGCCGAGCTGGAGTCGGTGCGCAAGGCGGTCGACGAGATGGAGGTGCGCACCCTCCTGTCCGGCGAGTACGACTCCCGTGAGGCGCTCGTCAACATCCGGGCCGAGGCGGGTGGCGTGGACGCCGCGGACTTCGCCGAGCAGCTCCAGCGGATGTATCTGCGCTGGGCCGAGCGCCATGGCTACAAGACCGAGGTTTACGAGACGTCGTACGCGGAAGAGGCCGGCATCAAGTCGACCACCTTCGCCGTCCAGATCCCGTACGCGTACGGCACCCTCTCCGTCGAGCAGGGCACCCACCGTCTGGTGCGCATCTCGCCGTTCGACAACCAGGGCCGCCGTCAGACGTCCTTCGCGGGCGTCGAGGTGCTGCCCGTGGTCGAGCAGACCGACCACATCGAGATCGACGAGTCCGAGCTGCGCGTCGACGTCTACCGCTCCTCGGGCCCCGGCGGCCAGGGCGTCAACACCACGGACTCCGCGGTGCGCTTGACCCACATCCCGACCGGCATCGTGGTCTCCTGCCAGAACGAGCGCTCGCAGATCCAGAACAAGGCGACCGCGATGAACGTGCTCCAGGCCAAGCTGCTCGAGCGGCGCCGCCAGGAGGAGCAGGCCAGGATGGACGCGCTCAAGGGCGACGGCGGCAATTCCTGGGGCAACCAGATGCGTTCGTACGTCCTCCACCCGTACCAGATGGTCAAGGACCTGCGGACGGAGTACGAGGTCGGCAACCCCCAGGCGGTCCTCGACGGCGAGCTGGACGGATTTCTCGAAGCGGGGATCCGCTGGCGCAAGCAGCAGCAGAAGTAACTCGACCGTGCGGATCCCCTGCGAGAGAAACGACAAACACAGCCTCGAAGCGGGGATCCGCTGGCGCAAGCAGCAGGAGCAGCAGAAGTAACCCTCCTCGCCGCGCTTCCCCTTCGCCCGCCGCCTGACGGCCGTTCGTCCCTGGCTTGACCGTCAATTGGTCACAGTCCTGTACCCATGCATCCGCCAACCACCTCCATAGCGGACATCTTGTGCGCAATGACCTTGACGGTCATATGAAAAGTGGGAAAGCTGACGCGCGGCATGCGTATGTGCTGGGGCGCGTGTGAATGGGGGGCGTGCGGATCGCCTTGTCTGGCCGGTCCCGTGGATCAGAACTCCCCGCAGAGCGTTGTTCCGTGCATAGCTGCTCCATCGACGAGTACAGCTACTGGGGGTAGCAGGCAGATGACGAAGAAGACGCGGCTGCGCGTCGCGCGGATCGCGGCCGGCGCCGTGATCGCCGCGGGCGCGTCGCTGACGGCGGCCGGTGCCGCATCGGCCGTGGGCATCGACGTCGGTATCGGCGGCGTGGAGGCTTCGGTCACCGTCGGCGCGGACGACCCGACCGAGGACCCGACCGGGGACCCGACCGACGACCCGACGTCGATCCCCGAGCCGACGGACGACCCGACGACCAACCCGCCCACGAGCGACCCGACGGACGACCCGACCACGAATCCGCCGACGAGCGACCCGACGGACGACCCGACCACCACCCCGCCCACGAGCGACCCGACGGGCGAGCCCACCGGTGAGCCGACCGGTAAGCCGACCGGCAAGCCGACGCCCGAGCCGACCCAGTCGCCCGGCGGCAACGGCGGTGGCGGTGGCGGCAGCGACGACTCCAACACCTGCACGGTGGAGCTCGACGGCACCGACTGCCAGGACAACACCGACACCGACAGCGCCGGCGCCAAGCCGGTCGAGCAGAGCAAGCCCAAGGAGGAGCTGGCCGAGACCGGTGCCTCCGAGACCACCTTCCTGCTGATCGGCGCCGCGACGATGATCGCGGGCGGCATCGGCTTCCGCCTCATGCCGCGTCTGGTCAACCGCAACACCGTGGCCTGATCGGATCACACACACCAGGGGCCCGGAGTGCGGCGTCACTCCGGGCCCCTCGTGCGTGTCTGTGTTGTTCGGCACACGGCTTCTCGGGCACGCCACAACCACGCGGCCGTCACACAGTGTGAGACGCGCCGCGCGAGTCGCTACGATCCGTTATGCCGCGGCCACCTGGTGGGCGAGCAGGGCCACGGCGATCAGCGCGACCAGCAGCGCTATCAGGGCGGCCGGCGTCACCCCGCCGAACGGGCCCTCCTGCTGCATGCGCTCTCTGCTGGCCCGGCAGACCGGGCAGCGGCCCTCGCTGACGGGGCTCGCGCAGTTGGCGCAGACAAGCCTGTCATACGTCATGCGCTCTTCTCCTCCCGCGCGGCGATGCCGCAGTAGACACGGGGCCAACGCTCTGGAAAATGTGTTGGTTCCCCTTCCACTGTGCCAGCTTCCGCCCGGTTCGGCGCGCCCCGCACGGTTCCGTACCGCATCCGTACCGGTTCCGTAGCTGTTTCGGACAGCTCAGCGGGAGGGTTGTCAACCGTTTGCCCCCAATAGTGCCGTGAATCAGCGCACCAACCCCGAACGGCGACTGCGAGGTCGTGCGCGGTTCGCGTATGGTCACGCACACCGACGGGAGCCGCCGAGCGGCCACCCGTACCCCTATCCAGGTCGACCGTGGTGCTTCAGTGATCCGATTCGACAACGTAACCAAGACCTACCCCAAGCAGAACCGTCCTGCACTCCGGGATGTTTCGCTCGAGATCGAGAAGGGGGAGTTCGTCTTCTTGGTGGGCTCCTCGGGGTCGGGTAAATCCACCTTTCTCCGTCTGTTGCTGCGTGAGGAGCGGGCCAGCCACGGCGCGGTCCATGTGCTGGGCAAGGACCTTGCGAGGCTCTCCAACTGGAAGGTGCCGCAGATGCGCCGCCAGCTGGGCACGGTCTTCCAGGACTTCCGGCTGCTCCCCAACAAGACGGTGGGCGAGAATGTGGCCTTCGCACTGGAGGTGATCGGCAAGCCGCGCGCTGCCATCCGTAAGACCGTCCCCGAGGTGCTGGACCTGGTGGGACTGGGCGGAAAGCAGGACCGCATGCCCGGGGAGCTCTCCGGTGGTGAGCAGCAGCGGGTCGCCATCGCCCGCGCGTTCGTCAACCGGCCGATGCTGCTGATCGCCGACGAGCCGACCGGAAACCTGGACCCGCAGACTTCCGTCGGCATCATGAAGCTGCTGGACCGGATCAACCGGACCGGGACCACGGTCGTGATGGCCACGCACGATCAGCAGATCGTCGACCAGATGCGCAAGCGTGTGATCGAACTTGAAAAGGGCCGTCTCGTGCGCGACCAGTCCCGCGGCGTTTACGGCTACCAGCACTGAAAGGACGCCATGCGCGCCCAGTTCGTCCTGTCGGAGATCGGCGTCGGTCTCCGCCGCAATCTGACCATGACCTTCGCGGTGATCGTCTCCGTCGCGCTCTCGCTCGCCCTGTTCGGTGGGTCCCTGCTCATGCGCGAGCAGGTGAGCACGATGAAGGGTTACTGGTACGACAAGGTCAACGTCTCCATCTTCCTGTGCAACAAGCAGGACAAGGAGACCACGCCCAACTGCTCGAAGGGCGAGGTCACCGACGCGCAGAAGGCCGAGATCCGCTCCGAGCTCAAGCAGATGAGCATCGTCGAGAGCGTCGATTTCGAGACGTCGAAAGAGGCGTTCGAGCACTACCAGGAGGAGTTCGCCGACTCGCCGCTGGCCGCCTCGCTGACCGCGGACCAGATGCAGGAGTCCTTCCGGATCAAGCTCAAGGACCCCGAGAAGTACAAGGTGATCACCACCGCCTTCGCCGGCCGCCCCGGGGTGCAGGAGGTGCAGGACCAGAAGGAAGTGGTCGACGACCTCTTCAACCTCCTCAACGGCATGAACTACGCGGCGCTGGGGGTGATGTCGCTGATGCTGATCGTCGCGCTGATGCTGATCGTCAACACGGTGCGGGTGTCGGCCTTCTCCCGCCGCCGGGAGACCGGGATCATGCGGCTGGTCGGCGCGTCCAGCTTCTACATCCAGATGCCGTTCATCCTGGAGGCGGCCCTCGCGGGCCTGCTGGGCGCGGGTTTCGCCTGTGTGCTGCTGGTGGGCGGCTACTACTTCCTGGTCAAGAACTGGCTGGCCGGCCAGATCAAGGTGATCAACTTCATCGGCGGCGACGCGGTGCTGGCCAAGCTGCCGCTGGTGCTGGCGATCGGGCTGCTGATGCCCGCCCTCGCGGCGTTCTTCGCGCTCCGCAAGTACCTCAAGGTGTGACATTCGTCCAGGGCGCCGTACCTCACAACCCCCGGTGCGGCGCCCCGCGTTGCCCTACACTCACCGGCATGTCGGGCCCGTGTTTGTTCGTCCGGCCCCGCCGCATTCGCCGTGGGGCAACCCTGACTGTGGTGTTTGTGAGTGTGCTGGCCACCGGGGCCGCCGTCGGCTCCTGGGGCGCCGAGGCCGAGGACGGCCGGGACCCGGCCGCCGCCCGGATACCGTCCCGCTCCGTGTCGAGCACCGTCGAGAGCGCCGAGGTCAAGGCGGCCGCGGCGGAGGCCGAGGAGGACGGCGAGTCCGGCTCCGAGGCCGCCCGGGAGGTGGTCAGCCGCAGCGGCGACCGATGGGGCGCGGTCTACAGCGCCCGCGAGTACGAGGGCTTCCGCCGGAATCTGGACGGCGAGTACGTGGGCGTGGGGATCTCCGCCCGCGCGGGGCGGGGCGGGGCGATCGAGGTGGACCGCGTCCAGCCCGGCAGCCCCGCCCAGAAGGCCGGGATCCGGGCCGGCGACCGGCTGCGCGCCGTGGACGGCCGGTCGGCGACCGGCCGCCCGGTCACCGAGGTGGTCTCCTGGCTGCGCGGTGGCGCGGACGACACCGTGGGCAGCCGGGTCGAGGTCGGGCTGCGGCGCGGCGAGCACAGCTGGCGGCAGACCCTGTGGCGGGCGCGGCTGGCCACCGAACCGGTGACCGTCGACCGCCTCACCGACCAGCACCCCGCCGCCGTCCGGATCAAGGTCGACGCCTTCACCAGAGGCGCGGGCGAGCGGGTCCGCCGCGCGGTGCGGGCCATCCCCGAGGGCGAGGGGATCCTGCTCGACCTGCGCGGCAACTCCGGCGGCCTGGTCTCCGAGGCCGCCACCACCGCCTCCTCCTTCCTGGACGGCGGCCTGATCGCCACCTACGACGTCCGGGGGGAACAGCGGGTGCTGGAGGCCCACCGGGGCGGCGACACCGACTCCCCCCTCGTCGTCCTCGTCGACGGCGGCACCATGAGCGCCGCCGAGATGCTCACCGGCGCGCTTCAGGACCGCCGCCGGGCCGTGGTCGTCGGCTCCCGGACCTTCGGCAAGGGGTCCGTCCAGATGCCCAGCGAGCTCCCCGACGGCTCGGTCGCCGAGCTCACCGTCGGCCACTACCGCACCCCCGCGGGGCGTAGCGTCGACGGCAAGGGGATCACCCCCGACCTGTCCGTCGGCGACGACGACTCGCGGGGCGCCGAAACGCGCGCGCGGACAGTATTGAGTGGCCTCGGAGGCGGGGCTTAGTGCGAGAATGGCCGGGCTATGGCTAAAGAGACGGGGCGCAAGCTGATCGCGCAGAACAAGAAGGCGCGACACGACTACCACATTCTGGACACGTACGAGTGCGGTCTGGTGCTGACCGGCACCGAGGTCAAGTCGCTGCGGCAGGGCCGGGCCTCACTGGTGGACGGCTTCGCGCAGCTCGACGGCGGCGAGGCGTGGCTGCACAACGTGCACATTCCGGAGTACAGCCAGGGGACGTGGACCAACCATGCCGCTCGCCGCAAGCGGAAGCTGCTGCTGCACCGCGCGGAGATCGACAAGCTGATCGGCAAGACGCAGGAGACCGGGCACACGCTGGTCCCGCTGGCGCTGTACTTCAAGGACGGCCGGGCCAAGGTCGAGATCGCCCTGGCCAAGGGCAAGAAGGAGTACGACAAGCGGCAGACCCTGCGCGAGAAGCAGGACCGGCGCGAGTCCGACCGGGCGATCTCCGCGGCGCGGCGGCGGCAGCGGGCCTGACCGGCGGGAATACGCTGGCACTGCCGTGCGTTGTTCCCGTACGATGAGGCTGCACACCCCTTCAGGGGAGTGTGGCACCACCTTGATAACACCACATGGGGATGATCGGTTTCGACAGCGGCTGTCGAAGCAGGGGAAGCGAGCCGAGGAAGCGGCAATGATCTCGTTAACCATATGCCGAAACCAATAATCGCCAACACCAAGCGCGATTCCTTCGCCCTCGCTGCCTAAGTAGCGACTTGCGAAGTGTCAGCCCGGGGCTGTTCCCGACCCGGATCCTGGCATCAGCTAGGGGACTAAACCACTAGACCCGGCCACGGGGCCTGGTGGGAAATCAAACAGTGGCTGAGCCCGTCGGAGACTTGTCCGCGTGATCTCCGGGGCTGAGAAAATCACAGCGGACTGCGCTCGGAGAAGTCCTGGTTCCACACCGTTGGACGCGGGTTCGATTCCCGCCATCTCCACTCATCCCATGTACGACGAGGGCCCCGCGGTCAACCGACCGCGGGGCCCTCGTCGCGTTCCGGCGCGCCCCGAAAGGGGCGCTGGACTGCTGATCAGCCGATTCAAGGTTTTCGCCAGGTTGCGGCAATGCCTTCCACACATCGTGGTCGCGTACGGCAGACGGCACGAGGAAGGATTCGATCATGCGGAAGTCCGGTGTTCCCGCGCTCATCCTCGCACTCCTGGCGGGGGGAGGTGCGATGGCGGCGGCCCCGGCGGGAGCCGCGGCCCCGGAGGAGATCACCGTGTACGTGGACCCCGATGTGCCTGCCGGGGAAGCCCGTGCCCGCAGCGGGCGGACGGCCGGCGACGCCGTCGCCTCGTTCGAAGAGGCCGAGCGGATTCTCAGGAGCAAGGGTGCGATCAACGCCAGGATCCTCACCCCCGGTGGCACGTACTACCCCGAGAAGGAGATCAACTGGTCCTATGACCCACCGGGCGGCGATCTGACGTTCGCGGCGGTGCCGGGCACGGGGAAAGTCGTCTTCGACGGCTCGCGGGGAAACCGGGCCGCGGCGGCGTCCGGCTACTACATGACGATCACGTCGGCCAACAGCAACATCACCGTCTCGGGCCGGACGATCCAGCGCTACACCAACGGCGGCATCCGGATCCGCGGCGGGTCGGGAGACCGGGTGAACAACGTCACCATCAAGGGAAACACGTTCCGGTACCTCGGCAACAAACACAGCTCCGGCGGCATCGGCTACGGGGGCGTCCACATCACCAGCTCCTCCAAGGTCAAGATCACCGGGAACAAGTTCTATTACTTGGAGAACAGGAGCAGCCCAGGCGCCATCCACGGCGTCTATCTCGCCAACGCCACCAACTCCAGCGTCATCTCCGGCAACCGGTTCGGCTATGTCTCGGGTGATCCGATCCGGACCAGGAACAACAGCAAGAACAACACCGTCAGCGGCAACAAGTTCTGGCGGGCCGGGACGTACGCGATCTTCAGCGACTGGCGGTTCAGCGGGGAGGCCTGCGGCAGGGGAAACGTCTTCAAGAACAACGTGGTCGGCCGAACCTCGTACTACGGAAAGAAGTTCGGCTCGGCCAAACAGGGCAAGGTCAAGCCGATCAAGATCCTGATGTGGGGACATGACGCCCCCACCAACGCCAACCTGGGCGGCTGCAGCCCGGCGCCGGTGAAGAGCGGCGGCGGGAACCGGTATGTGACCTCACGGCCCTGGTAAGGGACCTCGGTCGGCGCGGAACTCAGGTGAGGCGGTGTTCCCAGCACAGCGCGGGCCCGTCGCCGATCCAGTACGTGTGGGTGTGGGGGGTGACGCGGAGCCGCACAGTGCTGATGTCCAGGCGTCCGGCGTCCTGCCAGCGCTGGGCGCCGGGCGCGGCGAGTTGGGCGAGGAAGGCGGGCATCCACTGCTCCAGCAGTGTCGGCGGCACCTTCGCCTCGCGCTCGCTGTCGGCGTAGGCGGTGCGCGCCGACAGGTCCCCGGCGAGCGGTGTGGCGGCCTGGGAGCGGGCCTGCATGAACGACGATTCCCCGATGATCAGCCCCTCGGCCGTGCCGTCGTCGTTCTCGGCTGGGGCTGGACGGCCCCGTCGCCGGGTCGCTCCCGATTGGAGGCATGGACTTGTGGTGAGTTTGAGACGACGACACGCCGAATCCAACGGGGGTAGGGATGTAAAAAACTAACCAAACTCGCT
>NZ_JBVHTN010000013.1:0-171426 GCF_055569495.1 Streptomyces sp. NPDC028305 | reverse complement strand
CCCGGCCCCCGGGCCGCACCCGATGGGGGCCTGGGACTTGTGGTGTTTTTGACCCCACGACACGCCGAAGCGACGGCGTGTCGTCGTCTCAAACTCACCACAAAGTCGCTGACATGATTACTGACGGCCGAGAGAGCCGACAAAGCCGTCCAGCCGTGAGACGACGTGCCGCAGTACCTCAACGGATCCTGGCGCGTCGTCCGGGAGTTCCAGGGAGTGATCTGCTGAGGGGACTTCCAGGACGTCGTGCCGCAGGGACTCGGCGATCCGTGAATCCCACAGCTTGTCGGCGCTTCCACCGATGAGGAGCGTCGGGGCTTTGGCCCGCTGGAGAGAGCGGGCCACATGGTCGAAGGTCAAAAGAGGGGTGAGCCAGGCTGCCGCGATGTTCTGATCGGCGGCAATGCCGCAGGCGAGGGTGGCCAGGGACTTGCCGACGAGGAGGCGGCAGGCTCCTGCCTCGGCGTCGATGGCCTGGGTGACCTGCCCCTCCACCCACGCGATCCGGTCGTCCTCGGTGAACTGGGAGAAGTCGTCGGGGACCCGCCACCACAGCTCCTGGACGGTCCAGCCGTGCTGGACGAGCACGCTGCGGGCGAAGTGCAGCAGCGGTCTGGCGGGCGTGTAACCGACGCCTGGAATGACGAGTGCCACCCGGTCGGGGGCGCCGTCGAAGCGGGTGGGGACGGTGAAAGGGGAGGGACCAGGCATGGCCGCAGGCTACTCGCCGGCTGATCATGTGAGGGCCGTCCTGCCGGACCGCTGAGCGGTGCAAGAGACGCGACACCGTCCCTCGTCGCACTGCTCACCGTGCCCGGGGGGCGACGCCCAACCGGGCCATCAAGAGCGCCACGCACCGTTCGGCGAGGTCGCCGGACTCCGGCCAGGGGGCGCCGGGGGAGTCGAGGCCGACGCAGACGGGCCCGGCCTGGCCGGTGGTGCCCCCGGCGGCCAGGGCGTCCAGGGACCCGACCAGCACGCACGGCCGCCCCAGCCCGCGCAGCAGCGGCAGCCGGGTGTCGTGCGGGCGAGTGCCGACGATGATGAAGCCGTCCGCCATGGCGCTGTCCGCGACCCGGCGCAGCCCCTCCTCGCCCTCCTCCTGGGTGAGCAGCAGGACGTCGTGGTCGTGGCGGCGGGCGGCGGTGACGACGCGGGCCGCGAACCGCATCGCGCCCGTGATGTCGCCGCCCTCGCTCAGCGGGGTCACCAGGGCCAGCACCCGGGTGCGGCTGCTGGCCAGGGCGCGCGCCCCGGCGTGCGGACGGTAGCCGAGCTCGCGGATGCTGGCGTGGATCCGCCGCCGGGTGGCCTCGGAGATCGGCCGCTTGCCGCTCAGGGCGTAGCTGACGGTGCTGGGCGAGACCCCGGCGTGCCTGGCCACATCCGTGATCCTGACCATGGAGCCCCCTCCTCGGCGGGGTTCACTTGACGGCGCCCACGGCGATGCCGCGGGCCAGCGTCCGCTGGAAGATCAGGAAGAACAGGATCGCGGGCGCGATCCCGAGCAGGGCGGCCGCGTTCGTCATGGTGGCGTCCATCAGCCGCTGGCCCTGGAGGACGCCGAGCGCCACCGACACCGTCTGGTTGTCGTTGGAGATCAGCATGACCAGGGGCAGCAGGAACTCGTTCCAGGTCCAGATGAAGAAGAAGACCAGCAGCACCCCGATCGTGGGCCGGCTGACCGGGACCACCACCCGCCACAGCACCTGCCACTTGTTCGCGCCGTCGATCCTGGCCGCCTCGATGACCTCCTTGGGGAAGGCGCCGAGGACGGAGGAGAGCAGATACGTGCCGAACGCGGACTGGATGACGGTGAAGACCAGGATGACGCTGAGCCGCGTGTCGTACAGGCCCACCTCCTTCAGCAGGTAGTAGATGGGGTAGACCAGCGCCTCCTGCGGGAGCATGTTCGCCAGCACGAAGAAGGCCAGCACCCAGGGGCGGCCCTTGATCCGGCCGATGCCGATCGCGTACGCGTTGAGCACCGACAGCACCGCCGCGAGCACCGCCACCGAGCCGGAGATCACCACCGAGTTGACCAGCTTCTGGCCGAAGTCCACCCGCTCCCAGAAGTCCTTCAGCCCGTCGAGATACAGCCCGTCGGGCAGGCTGAGCGGCCCGCTCGCGGAGTACTCGGCGGGCGACTTGACCGCGTTGAGCGCGACGACGGCGAACGGCGCCACCATGAAGAGGGCCGCCACGACCAGCGCGGCCAGTACCGGGTATCGCGTGACGGCCTTCACCGGTCCTGGTCCTCCGCCCGGGTCTGGAGGCGCAGCGCCACGAGGGCCAGCGCCAGGATGAGCACGGTCAGGACGGTCGACACCGCGGAGCCGTAGCCGACCTGCGTCTTCTCGAAGAAGTTCTGGAAGGAGAAGTACGAGGGCACATTGGTGGCCCCGCCGGGCCCGCCCTTGGTCAGCACATAGACGGCGCCGAAGACCTTGAGCGCGGCGATGGTGCACCACAGCAGCACGACGTAGATCTCCGGGCGGATCTGCGGCAGCGTCACATGCCACAGCCGCCGCCACCAGGACGCCCCGTCCAGCTCGGCGGCCTCGTGCAGGGCCGGGTCCACGCGCTGCATCCCGGCCATGAAGACCACCAGCGGGAAGCCGAGCTGGACCCACACCATCACCCCCATCACGCTGTAGAGCGCGATGTCGGGGTCGCCCAGCCAGTCCTGTCGGAGCGAGCCGAGGCCGACCGCGTTCAGCAGCTCGTTCAGCGCGCCGTCGTCGGGGGCCAGGATCCAGCTCCACACGACGCCGGCCACGGCGATCGGCAGCACCTGCGGCAGATAGAAACAGGCGCGCAGCACGCTCGCGACGCGGGTGCCGACGTGCTTGGCGATGTAGTCGAAGAGCGCGGCGGCCAGGACCAGGCCGATGGCGGTGGGGATCACCGCCATCGCCAGGACCATCGCGAGGCTGTGCCGGAACGACTCCCAGAAGGCGGAGTCGTCCAGCAGCGTGCGGTAGTTGTCCAGCCCGGCCCAGGAGGGGGTGCCGACGCCCTGCCAGTGGGTGAAGCTCAGCCCCGTGGTCATCAGGAACGGGACGACGATGACGGCGAGGAAGGCCAGCGCGCCGGGGATCAGGAAGAGCGCGTACGGGTATTCGCGCGGTGGTCGTCCCGTGGGCTTTGCGGTCCCGGCCGTCTTCATGTCTTCGGTGCGCCCGACTCGTACGCCGTCTTCAGCGCGTCCAGATAGTCGTCGGGATCCGTGCTGTCGGTGATCAGCTTCTGCGTCTCGGAGACGAGGGTGTCGTAGAACCCGGGGACCGGCCAGTCCGGGTAGAAGGCGAGCCCGTCGTTCTTGGCGAGCTTGTCGAAGTTCTCGATCAGGCTCTTGGACTGCGGGTCGGTGATCGCCGACGGGTCGGCGGCTATGGGGACCGCGCCCTTGTTGCCGAGCACGTTCTGGATGCCCTTCTTCATCGTGATGTCGATGAAGTCGTACGCGAGCTTCTTGTTCTTGGCGCCCTTGGGGACCACCCACAGATTGCCGCCCGAGCCGAGCGTCAGCTTGGAGCCGGGCCACAGGAAGGTGCCCCACTGGTGCTTGATCTCCGACTTGAAGCGGCCGAACCACCAGCTTCCGGAGAAGAACATCGGGTACTTGCCCGAGATGAACGCCGTGCCGGCGTCCTCGGCCTTGGCGCCGCTGGAGCTCTTGGCGATATAGCCCTTCTTCACCCAGTCGGCGAAGGTCTCGGCGCCGTAGGTCCACGCCGCGTCGTGGAAGTCGGGCTTGCCCTGGTAGAGCTCGTACGCGTCCACCCAGGAGCGGTCCGCCTTGCTCAGCGCCAGCTGATAGACGTACTGGTGGGCCGGGTATTCGGCGCCCGCGTTCGCGAGCGGGGTGACGCCCTCGGAGGTGAAGGTGTCCAGGGCGGCGGTGAACTCCTCGAAGGTGGTCGGGACCTTCACCTTGTACTTGTCGAAGAGGTCCTTGTTGTAGAAGACCATCGTGTACTCGGCGAAGTTGGGCACCCCGTACCACTTGCCGGAGCCCATCACGCCCTGCGCGTCGTACCGGCTGGTGGTCTGCACCCCGGCGCTGAGCGGCTTGTCCCAGCCGCGCTTGGTGACCTCGGGCGTGAGGTCGGTGAGCAGCCCCTGCTTGGAGAGCAGCCCGGCCGTGGCGTTGCCCTTGTTGTACTCCATGACGTCCGGGGCGTCGTTGGAGTTGAGCACCATCGAGGCCGTCTTCTGGATCTGTTCGAAGCCCTTCTCCTCGAACTTCACCGTGACGCCCGGGTGGCTCTTCTTGAACTCCTCGATCGCCTGCTGCCAGGCCACGCCCATCGCCCCGTTGGGGGCCTCGTAGTGCCAGAGCTTGAGCGTCCTGCCGTCGCCGCCCCCGCTGTCCGAGCCACCGCACCCGGTGAGCGCCGCGGCCCCCACCAGGGCGGCGGCCAGGAGGGCCGCCGTCCGTTTCTGTGCCTTCTTCCGTGCCTTCAACATCCGCTGCCTCTGGGAGGGTTGGAGGGGTCCGCACGATCGTCGAAGCGCTTCGATGGAGGAAGGTAGGTGGGGCTCCACGGGTACGTCAATGGCGTTGACAAAATGACTAGGGGGACGCTGCCTGTACGCGCGCGAGCCGTCAGTCCGCCTCCGGCGACCGCCGCAGCGCCCCCGCGCCGCTCGCCGCCGCCAGCAGGGCCAGCGCCGCGGCGGTCGCGGGGGCCGTGTAGCCCGCGGCCGGGCCCAGGTGGTCCACGGTCCAGCCGCCCGCCGCCGCGCCCGCCGAGATGCCGATGAGGAGGCCGGTGTACGCCGTCGTCATGCCCTCGTTGAGGCGGGCCGACGGGGTCAGCCGGTGGACGAGGGTCATGCCGCTGATCATCGTCGGCGCGGTCGCCATGCCCGCGACGAACAGCAGCGGCGCCAGGGACGCCGGACCGGTCGCCGCCAGCAGGGGGAGGACGGCCACGGCCATGGCCGCCACGCCCGCCAGGAAGCGGGCCGCCGCCGACCCGCGGACCGGCAGCGCGCCGAAGACCAGGCCCGCCGCGCAGGACCCGGCCGCCTGGAGCGCCAGGAGCGCGCTGCTCGCCGGGCCGTGGCCGTACGAGTCCACGGCCGCGACCGTCGCGACCTCCATCGACCCGAAGACCGCGCCGGTCGCCAGGAAGGTGACGACCACCACCCGCAGCCCCGGCGAGCGCAGCGGCGATCCGGCCGCGGAGTCCGTACGCGGCTGTGGCGGGGGCTCGGTGCGGCGCTGGGCCGCGAACAGCAGGGTGCCGGTCACGAGCAGCACCGCCGCCGTCGCCAGCCCCGCCTCCGGGAACACCGCCGTGCACAGCACCATCGCCAGCGCCGGGCCGGCCATGAAGCACACCTCGTCGACGACCTGCTCGAAGGAGTTGGCGGTGTGCCGGGCGCCCGGGTCGTCGCGGTGGACGGACGCCCAGCGGGCGCGCGTCATCGAGCCGAGGCTCGGCACGCCGGAAGAGCCCGCCGCGCAGAGGAACAGGGCCCACGCCGGGGCCTCGTGGTGGACGCACAGCAGCGTGGCCGTGGCGCCCAGCGCGAAGACGGCGACCGCCGGGACCGCGACCCGCGCCTGTCCGTGGCGGTCCACCAGCCGGCCCAGCAGCGGCCCGGTCACGGCCGTCACCGCGATGCCGGTGGCCGAGACCGCGCCGGCCAGGGCGTACGAGTCGCGCACGGTGGCGATCATGACCACCATGCTGACCCCCAGCATCGTCCCCGCCAGCCGCCCCACCAGCGCGGCGAGCGTGAACGCGGCCGCCCCGGGGGCGGCGAACAGCCCGCGGTAAGGCGCGAGGAACGACGGGCGGGGCGGGTGGGGCTCAGGGCCGCGATCGTCCGTTATTAGTTGTGCGGCGGGCGTCGCGGGCGCGGCGTCCGCCGTGTGCGACGCCGGGCCCGCACCGCGCGGCGTCGGGGCGGGCCCGGCACCCGCGCTGCCGCGCGGCGCCGTGGGCACCACCGGCCTGGAGGCGAGGAAGAGGATCACCCCTCTACGGTCGCGGGCCCGCCCGCGACCGGTCCAACACCTGATACGCGGCCATTCACGCACCTGTGTTGTGAAACACGCGTGCTGTTGAATGCACGCGTGCCCAAGGACATCGAGCCCCGTCTGCTGCGCGCCTTCGCCGCCGTCGCCGACGAGCTGCACTTCACCCGCGCCGCCGCCCGGCTGTACGTCGCCCAGCAGGCGCTCAGCCGCGACATCCGCCGCCTGGAGCGGGAGCTGGGCGCCGAGCTGTTCGTACGGACGACCCGGCAGGTGGCGCTGACCGCCGAGGGCACGCGGCTGCTGCCGTACGCGCGGCGGGTGTTGGCGGCGCAGGAGGAGCTGGCCGCCGCGTTCGGGGGCGGCGGGGCGGGGGCGGGACGGCCGCTGGTCGTCGATGTCGGCGCGCCGGTGTCCACCGGGAGCGAGGTGCTGGCCGAGGCGCGTGGCCGGATATCGCCGGAGGTGGAGCTGGTGGCGCGCTTCCACAGCGGGCTGACCGGGGCCGCCGCCGAACTGCTCGCGGGGCGCCTGGACGTGTCGTTCGGGCGCGTCGGCGGGCTCGACCCGGCGGTGCTCGCGCGCCTGGACCACCAGCTGATCCGCTACGAGCGGATGGCCGTGGTGCTGCGCGAGGAGCACCCCCTCGCCCGGCTCCCCGAAGTCCCGCTGGACGCGCTCGCGGGGGAGACGCTGTACGCGGCCGCGGGCAACGCGGCCACCGCGGAGTGGACGGATCTGGCCACGCAGCTGTTCGCGGGGCGGGGCATCGTGATGGCCGAGCCGTTTCCGGAGATCGAGGGCGTCGAGGAGTTCACCCGGGTGGTGGCCAAGCGGCGCTGGTCGGTGCTGGCGAGCACGGTGTTCATCGCCATGCCCGGCGCCGTGCTGCGGCCGCTGACCGGCCCCGTGCCGCTGTCGCCCGTCTCCATGGTCTGGCGGCGCGGGCTGCGCCACCCGGGTCTCGACGCCCTCCGCGCGGCCGCGGCGATGCTCGGGGCGGCCGGGGAGGCCGGGGCGGCCGGAGGGTGGCTCGACGCCCCGCCCGGCAGCTGGCTGCCCGGCCCGGAGGCCGCCGAGGCGGCCCAGGCGGCGGCCCAGGCGGCCCGGCCCTCCCGGTGACCGGGGGCCGTTGTGGCAACCCTCACCACGCCCCCCGCTCCCGGGTGAGAGCAAGGTTTCTTCCGCGTCACCTGCCGCCACAGCGCGGAAATCCGTACTTCCTACCGTCGTCAGGCAGCGAAACCGCGCACCAGTGGCGACACCCGAGCGAGATCTGTGGAGGCGTGATGACTGCCCCGAACACCACCGCCGCACGCAAAGGGGGCCGCTGGATAGAACAGTGGGACCCGGAGGACGAGACCTTCTGGAAGGAGAAGGGCGAGAAGATCGCCACCCGGAATCTCTGGTTCTCCATCCTCTCCGAGCACATCGGCTTCTCCATCTGGAGCCTGTGGTCGGTGATGGTCCTCTTCATGGGGCCGGAGTACGGCGTGGACCCGGCCGGGAAGTTCTTCCTGGTCGCGATGCCCACCCTGGTCGGCGGAATCCTGCGCGTCCCCTACACCTTCGCCGTCGCCCGCTTCGGCGGCCGCAACTGGACGATCGTCAGCGCGGTGCTGCTGCTGGTGCCGGCCATCGCCGCCGCCATGGTGATGAAGCCCGGCACCTCGTACACCACCTTCATGGTCGTCGCGGCGCTCACCGGGGTCGGCGGCGGTAACTTCGCGTCCTCCATGACGAACATCAACTCCTTCTACCCGCTGCGGAAGAAGGGCTGGGCGCTCGGCCTCAACGCGGGCGGCGGCAACATCGGCGTGCCCGTCATCCAGCTGATCGGCCTGCTGGTCATCGGCACGGCCGGGGCGGCCCACCCGCGCGTGGTGCTCGGCGTCTACATCCCGCTGATCGTGGTCGCGGCGCTGCTCGCGGCGCTGTTCATGGACAACCTGGCGCCGGTGAGGAACGACGGCGGGGCCGCCAAGGAGGCGGCGCGGGACGCGCACACCTGGATCATGTCGTTCCTGTACATCGGCACCTTCGGGTCGTTCATCGGCTACAGCTTCGCCTTCGGCCTCGTCCTCCAGAACCAGTTCGACCGCACCCCGCTCCAGGCCGCCTCGCTCACCTTCATCGGCCCGCTGCTCGGCTCCCTCATCCGCCCCATCGGCGGCCGTCTCGCCGACACCTACGGCGGCGCGCGGATCACGCTGTGGAACTTCGCCGCCATGTCCGCCGCGGCCGTGGTGGTCGTCTTCGCGTCCGCGGAGAAGTCCCTGGGCGTCTTCCTGGTCGGCTTCATCGCCCTGTTCGTCCTCAGCGGGCTCGGCAACGGCTCCACGTACAAGATGATCCCCGGCATCTTCCAGGCCAAGGCGGTCGCGCGGGGGCTCACGGGCGAGGAGGCCGCGGCATACGGGCGGCGGCTGTCGGGCGCCGCGATGGGGCTGATCGGCGCGGTCGGCGCGCTCGGCGGGCTCGGCATCAACCTGGCCTTCCGGGAGTCCTTCCTGAACGCGCACACCGGGACCCCGGCCTTCGTCTCCTTCCTCGTCTTCTACGCCCTGTGCTCCGTCGTCACCTGGGCCGTATACCTCCGCGGGGCCCGCCCGGCGGCACGGCCGGCCGCGGCGGAGGCGCAGGAGCCGCAGAGCGCGCGGCAGCCCGCCTACGCGGACGTCTGACCCCGGTCGTCAGGCAGGATTGGTTTCAGCTTCGGTTGGACGGACGGGGAGCGTACGGCACGGGGCGCGCGTTCCCCGTCCGTACGCCCCGTTACACCTGGGAAACCTCCGCGAACCGCGACCGTCACTCGCCGGCCACAGGATGGCCGTCGAGATGAGGCCGCGGAGGGCGCCCATACGACAGCGGATCGGGACGAGAACCATGCACCGAGACCACAGCGCCGCGACCGGCCCCGCCCCAGGGCCCGCGGCGATCAGCCCTGCCGCAGAGCCCACGGCCACCGAACCCGCCGCGGTCACCCGCGCCACCGGGTCCGCGGGCATCGGGCCGCTCGCCGGGTTCACCGTCGGGGTCACCGCCGCCCGCCGCGCGGATGAGCTCGGCGCGCTGCTGCGGCGGCGCGGCGCGGCCGTCATGCACGCGCCCGCGCTGCGCATCGTGCCGCTCGCGGACGACGCGGAGCTGCTCACCGCCACCAAGCAACTGCTCGAACAGGCCCCCGACATGGTGATCGCCACCACCGCCATCGGCTTCCGGGGCTGGATCGAGGCCGCCGACGGCTGGGGCCTCGGGGACGCCCTGCTGGGCCGGCTGCGGGGCGCCCGGCTGCTGGCCCGCGGCCCCAAGGTGCGCGGCGCGATCCGGGCCGCCGGGCTCACCGAGGAGTGGTCCCCGGCGTCCGAGTCGCTGGCCGAGGTGCTCGACCGGCTGCTGGAGGAGGGGGTCGACGGCAGCCGCGTCGCCGTCCAGCTGCACGGCGAGCCGCTGCCCGGCTTCGTCGAGTCGCTGCGCGCGGCGGGCGCGGAGGTGGTCGGCGTGCCGGTGTACCGGTGGATGCCGCCCGAGGACATCGGCCCCGTCGACCGCCTCCTCGACGCGACCGTGGCCCGCGCCCTGGACGCCGTGACCTTCACCAGCGCCCCCGCCGCCGCGAGCCTGCTGGACCGGGCCGAGCGGCGCGGCATGCGCGAGGAGCTGCTGGACGCGCTGCGCCACGATGTGCTGCCCGCGTGTGTCGGGCCGGTCACCGCGCTGCCCCTGGAGGCCCATGACGTGCCCACCAGCCAGCCCGAGCGCTTCCGCCTCGGCCCGCTCGTCCAGCTCCTCACCCGCGAACTGCCGGGCCGGGTCAGGCCGCTGCCGGTCGCCGGGCGCCGTCTGGAGATCCGCGGCCACGCGGTCCTGGTCGACGGCGAGCTGCGGAGCGTCCCCCCGGCGGGCATGGCCCTGCTGCGCGCCCTGGCCCGCCGCCCCGGCTGGGTCGTCGCCCGCGCCGACCTGCTGCGCACCCTGCCGGGCGCGGGGCGCGACGAGCACGCGGTCGAGACGGCGATGGCCCGGCTGCGCACGGCCCTCGGCACCCCGAAGCTCATCCAGACGGTCGTCAAGCGCGGCTACCGGCTGGCCCTCGACCCCTCGGCGGACACCAAGTACGCCGACGCCTGACCGCCCGCCTGACCGCCCGCCTGACCGCCCGCCGGGACTCGCGGCTTGTACCACGCCTCGGGCCGAAAGCTCCGGGCTTGCCCAAGAGCGGGACCGGTCCGCGGGTCCCTCGGCACAATGACCCCATGCATGGAGCCGATCACACACCGCCAACTGAGGTGAGGCTGGCGGTGGACGGAGACGGGGCCGACGACGAGCTGCGGTCGCTGTACGACTGGCTCGGCCACGAGGACGCGCTGCGCGGCCGCCTGGAGCTGCGCCCCCGCCCGCTGGCCGAGGGCGAGATGGGCGGGGTGCTGGATGTGCTGGCTGTGACGCTCGGGGCGGGCGGCATCGGCGGGTTGATCTCGTCCGTGTCCACCTGGCCGGGCCTGCGCCGGAGCGACGTCACGGTCACCGTCACCGCAGCCGACGGGCGCGAGATCACCATCGACGTACAAGGGGCCGCCGACCCGCTGGCCGTCATCCGGGAAGCCGAGCGCCTGACCGCGGCGCCGCGGGAGTGACGGCCGGGTGACCGGGACCTGGTTCGCCGACGCCGCCTCCAGCCGGGTGGTGCTCCTCGGCTCGAGCGAGTACGACAAACTCGATGACCTCCCCGCCGTCCGCAACAACCTGACGGACCTGCGGCACGCCATCACCGAGTCCGAGCACGGACTGCTCGTCGGGCGGCCCGACGAGCACTGTGCGGTGCTGGGCCCGGGCGGCGAGCCGGCCACCCGGGAGGCCATCGGCGCGGCGCTCTCCCGAGCCGGCCGCGAGGCCACCGAGCTGCTGCTGGTCTACTACTCCGGCCATGGGCTCGTCGACGACGACGGCATGCTGCACCTGGCGCTCGAACACACCGATCCGAAGCGGCTCGGCTTCACCGCCGTGCCGCTGGATGTGATCATGCGTGATCTCGTCAGAGCGCGGGCGCGGGCCCGGGTGCTGATCCTGGACTGCTGCTTCTCCGGGCGGGCGATCGGCGTGATGGCACCGCCGGGCGGCCTGTTGGCCGGTCAGCTGCCCGCGAGCGGCACCTACGTCCTGACCTCCACCGGCGCGACCAAGACGTCCCATGTGCCCCGCGGGTCCCGGCACAGCGCCTTCACCGGCGCCCTGTTGGGCGCGCTCGGCGAGGCGGAGCCGCTGAATCTGGACCAGATCTACGAGCGTGTGCGAGGCGAGCTGTGCGGTCACGGGCTGCCCAGCCCCGAGCGCCGTACCACGGGTGGCGCCGGAGGGCTCGCCCTGACGCGCGGACCGATCCGGGTGGGCACGGACCCGGCCAGGGCGCTCCGGTGGTGGCACCGCCCGTCGCTCCCGTGGAAGGCGGCGGTCGCGACGGGGGCCGTGGTCACCGTGGCCACCGCGGGGGTGGCGGTCGCCGGGGGCCTGCCGTGGCAGCACCCGCGGGACGAACGGCCCACGGAGGGCGAGCGGACCCCGACCTCATCGGCCACCACCGGCCACGGCCCCGGCACGCGTCCGACGAGCACGGCCTCCGGGGCGAGTCCGTCCAGCCGCCCGCCCCGGCCCACCACAGAGGAGTTGAAGGTCGAGCTGTTCAAGTCGAACCGGACGTCCGACGGCACCGTCACCATCGATCTGAAGGGCGCGGTGGGTGCCGTCGACCGCGGCAAGGTCAGCGAGGTGTTCGGCGGTGGGGAAGGCCAGACCGGCGGGGGTGGCGGCGTCAGGGCCGACAACACCGATGGAGGCACCGCCAGTGGGTTCGTCAACTTCGCCGTCGACGCCCTGGGGCGGACGTGCAGCGCGCACGGGCTGGCCCTGGGGGAGTCGACCTTGGTGACCGGTCCCACCCACAAGTGGGCCAAAATCACGGTGGTTCACGTCGAGAACGCGACACCGGACAACTCCAAGGACATCACCGCGACGTTCCGGATCTCCCAGGGGCGGGGCGAAACCCCTCAGGGCAACAAGACGTGCGCGTGAGGCCGCCGACAGGCGCGGCCGTGGGGGTTCCGGGCCCGGGCCGGGGCGGGCACTCTGGGAGTGCGTGATTTCCGCTGTCCGCGCGCGATCCGCGCGAGCCGCACGACCGCGCGCAACCCCCCACCGAGGTGCCACGAGCGCCTCAGCCCGAAGGAGTGACAGGAACATGGCGTCGGCGTCGCCCTATGACCTGCGGTTCGACTCCGGGCGGCTGTGTCTTGACCTGGTGGCCACGGTCGGCGGGCGGCTGAGCGAGGCGCCGGTCGAGCGGCTGGACGGGGTGGAGCGGCTCAGGGCGTGGCTCGTCGGTGCGGGCCTGGTGCCCCGCGGCACCGCCCTCGAGACCGTCGACGGCGGCTGGCTCATCCGCTTCCGCGCCGCGCGCGACCTGCTCCACCGCATCGTGCACACCGAGGTCGAGGGCCGCGCCGCGGGCTCCGACCTGGAGCGGGTGAACGCGCTGGCCTCCACCGCCCCGCCCGCCGTGCGGGCCGTACGCGGCGCCGACGGCACCCTCGTCCGCAGGCTCGCCGCCGCGCCCGACTGCGGCGCGCTGCTGGCACAAGTGGCGCGGGACGCAGTGGAATTACTCACAGATCCGGTGGCGCGCGGGCAGCTGCGGCAGTGCGAGGGGGAGACCTGCTCGCTGGTGTACCTCGACACCTCGCGCGGGCGCCGCCGCCGCTGGTGCTCCAGCGAGGTCTGCGGCAACCGCGAGCGCGTGGCCCGGCACCGCCGCCGGGTCACCCGGGCCTGACGGGCGCACGCCGGAGCGCCACGCCCGATGCCGCCAGAACGCCGCCTGACGCGGTGTCATTGCAGCTCACGGTACCGTTAGTTGAGGGGTGCCGAACGCTGTATAGCGCAATTGCGCGTACATCACAGCATTTTTGTTGAACATGGAAGTGTTACCCACCGTACCCCCTCGACCGCGCGGTGGGGATTACGCAAGGATGCTCCCGTGACCGAGAGGACGACACCGGACGACGCGCTCATGCGCGCGCTCTACGAAGAGCACGCGGGCCCGCTTCTCGCCTTCGTCCTCCGCCTTGTCGGGGGCGACCGGCACCGGGCGGAGGACGTGGTCCAGGAGACGCTCCTGCGGGCCTGGCGCAACGCCGACCAACTGCGGAGCACCGGCGGCTCGCTGCGCCCCTGGCTGGTGACCGTGGCCCGGCGCATCGTCATCGACGGTCACCGCGGCCGCCGCGCCCGCCCCCAGGAAGTCGACGCCGCCCCCCTGCACGCCGTGCCCGCCGCCGACGAGATCGACCGGGCGCTGCGCATGATGACCATCTCCGACGCCCTCGCCGACCTCACCGATGCGCATAGAGAGGCATTGGTCGAGACATACTTCAAGGGGCGTACGGTGAACGAGGCGGCCGAGGTGCTGCGCGTACCGCCGGGGACGGTCCGGTCCCGGGTGTTCTACGCGCTGCGCGCCCTGCGGCTCTCGCTTGAGGAACGGGGGGTTACGGCATGATGCCGGCAGCGGAGGACCAGCAGCACACCGCCGTCGGCGCTTACGCCCTCGGCGTACTCGACGCGGCGGACGCGGCGCGCTTCGAGGAGCACCTGCTGGGCTGCGACCGATGCGGCGCCGAGCTCGACCAGCTGATGGGCATCCCGCCGCTGCTGGCCGAGTTCGCCACGTCCTCCGACGGCCGTACGGTTCTGGACCCCGCCACCATCACCGCCCGCCCCGGGCCCGAGCTCCTCGGCAAGCTGATGGACGACGTCAGCACCAGCCGCCGCGGGGGCCGCAGGCGCCGGCTGTTCCTGGTGGCCGCGGCCGCCGCCCTGATCATCGCCGGCCCGTTCGCCGGGGCCGCGCTGACCTCGGACGACGACGGCGGCGGCGGCAAGCCCCAGGTGGTGGCCGCCGCCCCCGCGAAGGCGGCGTTCGACCAGGGCCGGAAGTCCGGCGCGGTCGACCCCACCACCAAGGTCGACGCCACCGTCTCGCTCCAGGCCAAGGGCTGGGGCACCTCGGTGGCGCTCAAGCTCGGCAACGTGAAGGGCCCGAAGGCCTGCGACCTGGTCGCCGTCGGCAAGGACGGCCACGAGGAGACCATCACCACCTGGGCGGTGCCCAGCACCGGCTACGGCATCAAGGACGGCGACGCCTCGCGCTGGAGCAAGGAGCCGCTCTACGCCCTGGGCGGCGCGGCCATGAACCCCGACCAGATCGACCGCTTCGAGGTCCGCACCCTGGACGGCGACCGCCTGGCGGTGGTGAAGCTCTGAGCGGTCCGCGCGGCCGCTCGGCCACGGCCCGGAGCGCCCCCCTGGTGTACGGTTGACGGCTGCCCTACGCACACAGAAGGGGGCTTGGGTGGCCGCGCACAACGCCACGCACGCGAGCCGGAAGGCGAGACCGGACAGACCCGGCGGACCCGGGAAACCGGCCGCCGGGAAAGCCGCCGGAAAACGGGACGGCGGCGGGGACGGGACCCGCGAGCGGGAGATCCGCACCGAACAGGTGCATCTGGACCGCGTGTACCGGCGCCTCGAGGAGAAGATCCACGAGGCGGAGTTCCTGATGAACGACGCCGCCAAGCGCGGCCAGGTCGGCACGCCCGGCGCGCTCGCCGAGCGGGACGCCCAGGTCTTCCGCGCCGGGGTGCACCTCAACCGGCTCAACAGCGAGTTCGAGGACTTCCTCTTCGGCCGCATCGACCTGCTGCTCGGCAAGGACGGGGAGCGCGGCCCGGACGGCGCCTACACCTCCGTCGAGCCCGCCGACGACGCGATCCGCCCCGGCGAGGACGGTGAGGACGGCGGCGGCCGCGCGGAGATCGCCGAGACGCTGCACATCGGCCGCATCGGCGTGCTGGACGCCGACTACGCGCCCCTGGTCATCGACTGGCGCGCGCCCGCCGCCGCGCCCTTCTACCGCTCCACCCCCGTCGCCCCCGGCCGGGTCGTGCGCCGCCGCGTCATCCGCAGCAAGGGGCGCCGGGTGCTCGGCGTCGAGGACGACCTGCTGCGCCCCGAGCTGACCGCGACCCTGGACGGCGCGGAGCTGCCGGTCGTCGGCGACGGCGCGCTGATGGCCGCGCTCGGCCAGGCCCGCGGCCACACCATGCGCGACATCGTGGCCTCCATCCAGGCCGAGCAGGACCTGGTGATCCGCGCCCCCGCCGCCTCCGTCACCGAGGTGGAGGGCGGCCCCGGCACCGGCAAGACCGCGGTCGCGCTGCACCGCGCCGCGTATCTGCTCTACCAGGACCGGCGGCGGTACGCGGGCGGGATCCTGGTCGTCAGCCCCACCCCGCTGCTGGTCGCCTACACCGAGGGCGTGCTGCCCTCGCTCGGCGAGGAGGGGCAGGTGGCGATCCGCGCGGTCGGGTCGCTGGTGGACGGTGCCGAGGCCACCACGTACGACGAGCCGGCCGTGGCCCGCGTCAAGGGCTCCTCGCGGATGACCCGGGTGCTGCGCAAGGCCGCGCGCGGCGCCCTGGAGCTGCCAGCGGGCCCCGGCCGGGCGGCCGGGCAGGCGGCCGGGCCGCCGGAGCGGCTGCGCGTCGTGGCGTTCGGCGCCCGCCTCGAGCTGGACGCCGACGAACTGCGCCGGATCCGGGAGTCCGCGCTGGGCGGCACCGCCCCCGTCAACCTCCTGCGCCCGCGCGCCCGCCGGCTGCTGCTGGACGCGCTGTGGGCCAAGACGGCCAAATCTGGGGGTGCCCACCGCTACACCGACCCCGAGCTGGCCGCCGAGGCGCGCGAGGGCTTCGACGAGGACGTCTCCACCGAGGACGACTTCCTCGGCTTCCTGGCCGCCTGGTGGCCCGAGCTCACCCCGCGCGCCGTGCTGGCCGCGATGGCCGACGAGAAGCGGCTGGCCCGCTGGTCCCGGCGGGTGCTCGGCCAGCGCGAGGTGAGCCGGCTGGCCCGCTCGCTGACCCGGCTGGGCGCGGACGGCCAGGGCCCGCTGTCGGTGCACGACGTGGCGCTGCTGGACGAGCTGCACACCGTCCTGGGCGCCCCGGCCCGGCCCGCCAGGCCCCGCGAGGCCGACCCGCTGGACCAGCTGACCGGTCTGGAGGAGCTGACCACCTACGCCGAGCGGACCTCGTCGCGCCGCAGCCGCGCGGACCGCGCCGAGCAGGAGCGCGCCGACTACGCCCACGTGATCGTCGACGAGGCGCAGGACCTGACCCCGATGCAGTGGCGCATGATCGGGCGGCGCGGCCGCCACGCCACCTGGACGGTGGTCGGGGACCCGGCGCAGAGCTCCTGGTCGGACCCGGACGAGGCGGCCGAGGCCCGCGCCGAGGCGCTGGGCAGCCGCCCGCGCCGCCGCTTCACGCTGACCGTGAACTACCGCAACCCGGCGGAGATCGCCGAGGTCGCCGCGAAGGTCCTCGCGCTCGCCATGCCCGGCGCCCAGGCGCCCGAGGCGGTCCGCTCCACGGGCCTGGTCCCGCGCTTCGCGCCCATGGCCGACGGAAACGGCGGGGACCTGGCCGCGCGCGTGCGCGAGGAGACGCGGCGCCTGCTGGCCGAGGTGGACGGCACCGTCGGCGTGGTCGTCGCCATGCGGCGGCGGGCGGCGGCGCGCCGCTGGCTGGAGGGTCTCGGCGACCGCGCGGTGGCGCTGGGCAGCCTGGAGGCCAAGGGCCTGGAGTACGACGCGACGGTCGTGGTCTCGCCCGCGGAGATCGCCGACGAGTCCCCGGCCGGGCTGCGGGTGCTGTACGTGGCGCTGACGCGCGCCACGCAGCGGCTGACCGTGCTGTCGGGGGAGCGGGACGACCCGGACGAGCAGGGCGTCCCCGATCTGCTGAGGGACTGAGCCGAACGGGTGCCGCGCCTCCGGGGCGGAAACGACCCCGCGAAACAACCCGCGAAAACAACCCGTGGGGGAGGGAATCACTTCCCGGGATGGTTTGTTAGCCTTGCTGTTGGCACCGGCTCGATCCAAGCCCCCGGGCCCAACCTTCGTCGCTTCGAGCGACCACTTGCCGCGAGGCGAGCATGGCGGGTCGGTGCCACCTGTACATCTCTGAAGAGGTCCGCGTCGGCGCTTGCGCGACGCGGACCTCTTCGTCGTTTTTCATCGGGTTCAACGGGGTGAACAATATTTCCGAAACTCGAGCCCGGTTACGCGGTACCGGAAGGTAGGTGTAACCATCTGAAGACCACTGTCCGAGGGCGGGCCGGCGAACCATCACCGGGGCCCGGGGGCAACCTGGAACAAGGGAAAGCAGAGGAAGTCGGCCATGGCAACGGCGCCCAGCGTCTCGTACTCGATGACGGTCCGGCTGGAGGTCCCCGCGAGCGGCACGGCGGTCAGCCAGCTCACCACGGCCGTGGAGTCCTCCGGGGGCTCGGTCACCGGCCTCGACGTGACCGCTTCCGGCCACGAGAAGCTCCGGATCGACGTCACCATCGCCGCGACCTCCACCGCACACGCCGACGAGATCGTCGAGAAGCTGCGCGGCATCGAGGGCGTCTCGCTCGGCAAGGTCTCCGACCGTACGTTCCTGATGCACCTCGGCGGCAAGATCGAGATGTCGTCGAAGCACCCGATCCGCAACCGTGACGACCTGTCCATGGTCTACACCCCGGGTGTCGCCCGGGTCTGCCAGGCCATCGCCGAGAACCCCGAGGACGCCCGCCGCCTCACCATCAAACGCAACAGCGTCGCGGTGGTCACCGACGGCTCCGCGGTCCTGGGCCTGGGCAACATCGGCCCCAAGGCCGCCCTGCCCGTCATGGAGGGCAAGGCGGCCCTCTTCAAGCGCTTCGCGGGCATCGACGCCTGGCCGCTCTGCCTGGACACCCAGGACAGCGATGAAATTGTCGCCATCGTGAAAGCCATCGCCCCCGGCTTCGCGGGCATCAACCTGGAGGACATCTCCGCCCCCCGCTGCTTCGAGATCGAGGCCCGGCTGCGCGAGGCGCTGGACATCCCGGTCTTCCACGACGACCAGCACGGCACCGCCATCGTGGTGCTCGCCGCGCTCACCAACGCGCTGCGCGTGGTGAACAAGAAGATCGGCGATGTGCGGGTGGTCATGTCCGGCGCGGGCGCGGCCGGCACCGCCATCCTCAAGCTGCTGATCGCCGCGGGCGTGCGCCACGCGGTGGTCGCGGACATCCACGGCGTCGTGCACGCCGGGCGCGAGGACCTGACCGGCGCGAACGGCAACTCCGACACGACCGCGCTGCGCTGGATCGCCGACAACACCAACCCCGAGGGCGTCACCGGCACCCTCAAGGAGGCCGTGCGCGGCGCCGACGTCTTCATCGGCGTCTCCGCCCCGAACGTCCTGTCCGGCGACGACGTGGCCGCCATGGCCGAGGACGCGATCGTCTTCGCGCTGGCCAACCCCGACCCCGAGGTCGACCCGGCGATCGCCCGCCAGACCGCCGCCGTGGTCGCCACCGGCCGCTCCGACTTCCCGAACCAGATCAACAACGTGCTGGTCTTCCCGGGCGTCTTCCGTGGCCTGCTGGACGCGCAGTCGCGTACCGTGAACGACGACATGATGCTGGCCGCGGCCCGGGCGCTCGCGGACGTCGTCCACGACGACGAGCTGAACGCCAACTACATCATCCCGAGCGTTTTCAACGACAAGGTGGCGGGCGCGGTCGCCGGCGCGGTGCGGGTCGCGGCCAAGGCTGTGACCGGTACCACGGGGGTCTAGGGCGGGCCCGGCGCGTCGTACGGCGCGTCGCGCGGCGTTCAGCCGATCGGGCCCCCATAGGGTGTCGGGCAGAAAACGGCCGCCACGGCGCTTTTCGCGCGACTCACCAGGGCACCGGATTGGCTTTCCCGCCACAGGTGGGGGCAGGATGCGTTCCGGGCGCGAGGGTCTGAACAGCAGACCCGGGTCCGGGGACTGTCCGAGGGCCCTGGCAGCATCGGCTTCGATCTCACGCCTAATGGCAAGATGAACACGGGAGTACAACATGAACCGCAGTGAGCTGGTGGCCGCTCTGTCCGAGCGCGCCGAGGTGACCCGAAAGGACGCCGACGCCGTTCTGGCCGCCCTCGCCGAGGTGACCGGAGAGATCGTCGCCAAGGGCGACGAGAAGGTCACCATCCCCGGCTTCCTGACCTTCGAGCGCACCCACCGTGCCGCTCGCACCGCGCGCAACCCGCAGACCGGTGAGCCGATCGAGATCCCGGCCGGCTACAGCGTGAAGGTCTCGGCGGGCTCCAAGCTCAAGGAAGCCGCCAAGGGCAAGTAAGACCCCATACGAAGGGGCGGCCACCCAATCGGAGGGTGGCCGCCCTTTCGGCGTTCCTGCGGCCCCTGAAGCCGCTTCCCGGCCCCTCAGGCGGTCTCTTCGGCGCCAGGCAGCTCGACCTTGGCGCCCAGCTCGACGAGCTTGCTCATGCTGCGTCTACCCGGGGGTTAACCCCCGGACCCCCAGCCGGGGCCCGGGGCGGGGCTCAGGCGGTCTCTTCCGCGCCCGGGAGCTCGACCTTGGCACCCAGCTCGACGAGCTTGCTCATGCTGCGTCTACCCGGGGGTTAACCCCCGGACCCCCAGCCGGGGCCCGCGGCGGGGCTCAGGCGGTCTCTTCCGCGCCCGGGAGCTCCACCTTGGCACCCAGCTCGACGAGCTTGCTCATGAAGTTCTCGTAGCCCCGGTTGATCAGGTCGATGCCGTGGACCCGGGACGTGCCCTGGGCGGCCAGGGCCGCGATGAGGTACGAGAAGCCGCCGCGCAGGTCGGGGATGACCAGGTCGGCGCCCTGGAGCCGGGTCGGGCCCGACACGACCGCCGAGTGCAGGAAGTTCCGCTGACCGAAGCGGCAGGCGGAGCCGCCCAGGCACTCGCGGTAGAGCTGGATGTGCGCGCCCATCTGGTTGAGCGCGGAGGTGAAGCCCAGGCGCGACTCGTACACCGTCTCGTGGACGATGGACAGCCCGGAGGCCTGGGTCAGGGCCACGACCAGGGGCTGCTGCCAGTCGGTCTGGAAGCCGGGGTGGACGTCCGTCTCCAGGGCGATGGCGTTGAGCTTGCCGCCCGGGTGCCAGAACCGTATGCCCTCGTCGTCGATGTCGAACGCGCCGCCGACCTTGCGATACGTGTTCAGGAAGGTCATCATCTCGCGCTGGCTGGCGCCGCGCACATAGATGCTGCCCTCGGTCGCGAGCGCCGCGCTCGCCCAGGAGGCGGCCTCCAGGCGGTCCGGCAGGGCGCGGTGGTTGTAGCCGCCGAGCTTGTCGACGCCGGTGATCCGGATCGTGCGGTCGGTGTCCATGGAGATGATCGCGCCCATTTTCTGAAGGACGCAGATCAGGTCTTCGATCTCCGGCTCGACGGCCGCGTTGGAGAGCTCCGTCACCCCTTCGGCGAGCACCGCCGTCAGCAGCACCTGCTCGGTGGAGCCGACCGACGGGTACGGCAGGCGGATCTTGGCGCCGCGCAGCCGCTGCGGGGCCTCCAGGTACTGGCCGTCCGCCCGCTTCTCGATCGTGGCGCCGAACTGGCGCAGCACGTCGAAGTGGAAGTCGATCGGCCGGCCGCCGATGTCACAGCCGCCCAGGCCCGGGATGAAGGCGTGGCCGAGGCGGTGCAGCAGCGGGCCGCAGAAGAGGATGGGGATGCGCGAGGAGCCCGCGTGCGCGTCGATGTCGGCGACGTTCGCGCTCTCCACGTGGGTGGGGTCCAGCACCAGCTCGCCGGCCTCGTCACCCGGGCGTACCGTGACGCCGTGCAGCTGGAGCAGCCCGCGCACCACCCGCACGTCGCGGATGTCGGGGACGTTGCGCAGCCGGCTCGGCCCACTGCCGAGCAGCGCGGCGACCATGGCCTTGGGCACGAGGTTCTTCGCGCCGCGGACACGGATCTCGCCTTCGAGCGGGGTGCCGCCGTGGACGAGCAGGACATCGTTCGAGCGGGTCATCTGGTCTCGCGTTCCTGGGACGGTCAGGGCCAAAAGGCAAGAGTAATAGCCGAGGAGAGCGCCTCCGCATGCCCGAGGCGCCCACGGAACCGACATGAATGTGTCACAACACGTTCGGTTCAGATCAGAAAACGGACGGTTACGTGCGCCGTTCTTGCTGTCGTACGCCCCGACCTGCACTCACTCGGGACTCGTCTTCCACTCCCCCTCCGGGGCAAACATGCGGGATCATGTGTCCATGACCGAGGTGTCCTCGCTCACAGGACGGCTGCTAGTCGCGACACCGGCGCTGGCGGACCCGAACTTCGACCGCGCGGTGGTGCTCCTCCTCGACCACGACGAGGAGGGGTCGCTGGGCGTCGTGCTCAACCGCCCGACCCCGGTGGGGGTCGGCGACATCCTGGAGTCCTGGGCCGCGCTGGCCGGGGAGCCGGGGGTGGTGTTCCAGGGCGGCCCGGTGTCGCTGGACTCCGCGCTGGGGGTCGCCGTGGTCCCCGGCGAGGCCGGGAGAGCCGCCTCCTCGGTGACCGAGGACGGGCCGCTCGGCTGGCGCCGGGTGCACGGCGCGATCGGGCTCGTCGACCTGGAGGCGCCGCCCGAGCTGCTGGCCGCCGCCGTCGGCTCGCTGCGGATCTTCGCGGGCTACGCCGGGTGGGGGCCCGGGCAGCTGGAGGACGAGCTGTCCGACGGCGCGTGGTACGTCGTGGAGTCCGAGCCGGGCGATGTCTCCTCGCCCGCCCCGGAGCGGCTGTGGCGGGCGGTGCTGCGCCGCCAGCGCAGCGAACTGGCGATGGTCGCCACCTATCCCGACGACCCCTCGCTCAACTAGGCGCGGTGCGTGCCGGGTGGCGGCGACACCGGTCGATGCCGCGGGAGGCGCTGATCCGTCGTTCGCTCCGCGCGTGAGTACCCTAGGGCTGTATGAGCACTCTTGAGCCCGAGCGCGGGGCAGGCACGGGGACCCTCGTAGAGCCGACACCTCAGGTGTCGCACGGTGACGGCGACCACGAGCGCTACGCCCATTACGTACAGAAGGACAAGATCATGGAGAGCGCGCTCTCCGGATCTCCGGTGGTGGCACTCTGCGGCAAGGTCTGGGTCCCGGGCCGCGACCCGAAGAAGTACCCGGTCTGTCCCATGTGCAAGGAGATCTTCGACGGCATGGGCGCCGGTGGCGACAAGGGCAAGGACGGCGACAAGAAGTAGCCCACCGGCCCTGCGCCCCGGCGCCACCCGCCGGAGCCCCCCGCGCGCGACACGCCCGGCCCGCGCCCCCTCATCCGGGGGCCGCGGGCCGGGCGTGCCGTGCCGTGTGGGTCCATATGTTTTCTGTGTCCGCATGGAGCGCGGTCATATTTGGCATATGCCGCGCACCTCACGGAGTACCGCCTCGGCGGCGCGGACCGCGCCGCTAGGGTCGCCCCATGAGCGGGCGCGGGGAGAGCGGTGCCGAGCGGGCGGCCTACCTGGTCTTCGGCGCACGAGAGATCGACGAACCAGGCGAGCCCGAGACGGAAGCGGCGGGCGGGTACCGCCAGTTCGAGAAGGACTGGGACGCCCAGCTTGACCGGTGCGCGCGGCTGGCCGCCGAGCGCGGCTACCGGCCGGCGGGCAGCTGTGTCGTCTCGGCCGCGCAGCCCACCCTGCCCAGGCTGCTGGAGTGGGCGGACGAGCCGGGCTGTAAGATCGTGCTGGTCGCCGGGCGCGGGGTGCTGGAGCGGATACGGAGCTGCTGGCCGGACTGGGGGCAGGTGGTGGTCCGACTGGCGGCGGCGGGAGCCCGGGTGGAGGCCGTGCCGGATCCCGAACCGGATGGCCCGGGCGGGCAGTTGCCGGGCGGCTGAGCGCGGGGTCGTGCGGGCAGCGGAACGTTACAAAAGGCGTAAAAGGTCGCGAACATCCGCGAAAGGACGCGTCTCGCCCATGAACTCGACGGACCTGATCCCGGCGCCCCACAGCGCGTACGAGCCGCTGTCCGACGCCCGATACCCCCTGGACCACCGGACCCTGCTGGACGCCGGCCCCGGCACCGAGGGCGCCGCGCGCTGGCTGAGGGCCACCGTCGGCGCCGCGACCGGACTGCCGCTCGCGCCCGGGGAGGCCGACGACAACCGCGTCGTGCTGCGCATCGACCCCGGGATCGGGCACCGGCTCGGCCCCGAGGGCTATCGCATCGCCGTCGACGGCCATGCGATCAGGGTCGACGGCGGCGGCCCGGCCGGCGTCTTCTGGGCCGCGCAGACCCTCCGCCAACTGCTCGGCCCCGACGCCTTCCGGCGGGCACCGATCGCGGCCCGGGCGGAGTGGACGGTGCCCTGCGGGGTGATCGAGGACGCCCCGCGCTTCGGCTGGCGCGGCCTGATGCTGGACGTGGCGCGGCACTTCATGCCCAAGGGCGATCTCCTCGCGTACCTCGACCTCATGGCCGCGCACAAGCTCAATGTGCTGCATCTGCACCTGACCGACGACCAGGGCTGGCGCCTGGAGATCCGCCGCTACCCCAGGCTCACCGAGGTCGGCTCCTGGCGCGAGCGCACCAAATTCGGGCACCGCGACTCACCGCTGTGGGACGAGCGCCCGCACGGCGGCCACTACACCCAGGACGACATCCGCGAGATCGTCGCGTACGCCGCCGAGCGGCACATCACCGTCGTCCCGGAGATCGACATCCCCGGGCACTCGCAGGCCGCCATCGCCGCGTACCCGGAGCTGGGCAACGCCGACGCCGTCGACACCGCCTCCCTCGGCGTCTGGACGACCTGGGGCGTCAATCCGAACGTACTCTCACCCGCCGACACCACGCTGCGCTTCTACGAGAACGTCCTCGAGGAGGTCCTGGAGCTCTTCCCGGGCCCCTTCGTCCACATCGGCGGCGACGAGTGCCCCAAGGAGCAGTGGCGAGCCTCCCCGGCCGCCCAGGCCCGGATCCGGGAGCTGGGCCTGGCCGACGAGGACGAGCTCCAGAGCTGGTTCGTGGGCCACTTCGGCCACTGGCTCGCCGAGCGCGGCCGCCGCCTGATCGGCTGGGACGAGATCCTGGAGGGGACCGTCCTGGAGGCCGACCCGCCGGAAGGCGTGACGGCCGCGACACAGGAGGCCGTCGGCGCGACCGGCCTGGCAGAGGGTGCCGTCGTGTCCTCCTGGCGCGGCTACGCGGGCGGCATCGCGGCCGCCCGCGCCGGCCACGACGTCGTCATGTGTCCCAAGCAGCAGGTCTACTTCGACTACCGCCAGGCGCCCGGCGACGACGAGCCGGTCCCCATCGGCTACGTGCGCACCCTGGAGGATGTCTACCGCTTCGAGCCGGTTCCCCCCGAGCTCACCGGCGCGGAGGCGGAGCGCGTGCTCGGCGCCCAGGCGAATGTCTGGACGGAGGTGCTGGAGGACCGGCGGCGCGTCGACTATCAGACATTCCCCCGCCTCGCCGCCTTCGCCGAAGCCGTGTGGTCGCCTCTCCCGCCCCCGCTCGAACGGGACTTCGCGGGCTTCCAGGCGCGCATGACGGCCCACTACGCGCGCCTGGACGCGCTCGGCGTGGACTACCGGCCCCCCGGCGGCCCGCTCCCCTGGCAGCGGCGCCCCGGTGTATCCGGACGTCCGATCGACGGGTCGCCCCCGATCGTGTGAGGCGCGCCGGAAGGTACGCCCCCCGGCGGCGCGCCCCTGGGACCGTGGTCCCCCGGCGCAACCCCAAGTCGCACAAGGGTCCCTGAAACGTGGCAATCCACACCTGGCGGAGACGTCGCCCGAAACCCGTACCATCCCCCTGGTCGGGGACGGATCCATGCTTCACGGACCCTCGCGACGGCGGACTCGGAAGATGTGCCAGAGTTGCCACGTCCGGGCTGTCAGCACGTACCGTACGGCGCAACAGCCGGGACACCGGGGAAGGGGCAGCTGGGTTGACCACGCACGCACCGCAGGCGGCGCACACGGTGACGTTGCCGAGCACGCTCGACGAGGCCGTGGCGGCGCTGGCCGCCATGCCCGCCGCCGTGCCCGTCGCGGGCGGAACCGATCTGATGGCCGCCGTCAACTCCGGGCTGCTGCGGCCGGCCGCGCTCGTCGGCCTCGGCCGGATCAGCGAGATCCGCGGCTGGCGCTACCTGGACGGGCACGCCCTGCTGGGCGCCGGACTGTCCCACGCGCGCATGGGCCGCCCCGACTTCGCCGCGCTCATCCCGGCGCTGGCCGCCGCGGCGCGCGCCGCCGGGCCGCCGCAGATCCGCAACGCCGGCACCCTCGGCGGCAACATCGTCACCGCCGCCCCCACGGGCGACGCGCTGCCGGTGCTCGCCGCGCTGGAGGCCACGGTCATCATCGCCGGGCCCGAGGGGGCGCGCCGCGAGATCCCGGTCAGCCATCTGCTGGCCGGGGTCGAGATGCTGCGGCCGGGCGAACTCGTCGGGTTCGTGCGGGTGCCGATCCTGCACGCCCCCCAGGCGTTCCTCAAGGCCACCGGGCGCACCGGCCCGGGCCGGGCCACGGCCTCGTGCGCCGTTGTGCTGGACCCGGCGCGGCGGGGGGTGCGCTGCGCGGTCGGCGCGGTCGCGCCCATGCCGCTGCGGCCGCTGGAGGCCGAGCGCTGGGTGGCCTCGCTGATCGACTGGGACGGCGACCGGGGGCGTCTCGACCCGCAGGTGAGCGCGGCTTTCGGGGAGTACGTCGCCGCCGCCTGCATTCCCGACCCGGCTCCAACGGCGGACGGCTCCGAGCCGGTGCCCCTGCCGCCCGCCGCCATCCATCTGAGGCGTACGGTGGCAGCTCTGGCCCGCCGAGCATTGGGGAGGGCACTCGCGTGAGTGACGAACAGCAGCCGCACCGGCCGGAACCGGGGAGCGGGTGGCAGCCGATGCCGCACGGCCCCGAGTACGACGCGGAGGCCACCGCGTTCGTGCAGCTGCCGCCCGACCACTCGCACCACGACCCGGCCGCCCTCGCGGGCGGCGGGTGGGACCCGCTCGCGGCCCCCGGCACCGGCTACACCCCGCCGCCCATGACGGGCGCGCCCGGCGCGCCCTCGCAGGGCGGCCAGTGGCAGCCGACGGCCCACGCGCCCGGAGCGCCCGCCGACCAGTCGGGGACCGGGCACTGGACCATGCCGGTGGATGCCGGCGCCGATGCCTCAGGACAGTGGGCGCAGCCCGGCGCGGGCGGGAACGGCGACTCGGGCGAGTACGCCTACGGGGAACACCAGAACCCGCACGCCCAGCACTCCCCGCACGATCAGTGGCAGCCGCAGCAGCCGGGCCGGACCGGCCAGTGGACGATCCCGTTCGCCGCCGACGACGGCGTCGACGAGACCGGCGTGTACCCGGTGAACGACCAGGCGGCCGCGGCCCAGTGGCCCGTGCCCGAGGCCGCGGCCAACGGCCAGTGGACGATCCCGGCCGCGGCCGACGACGGCGTCGACGAGACCGGCGAATACCGGGTCGACGAGCACCCCGGCCCGGCGACGCGCCCGTACGGCGGGCCGGACACCGCGCAGTGGACGACGCCCTTCGCGGACGGCGCGCCCGGGCAGCACCCGCAGCAGCCGGGCCGGACCGGTCAGTGGCCGGTTCCGGCGGCCGGTGACAACGGAGCCGGGGGCGCCGACGATTCGGGCGAGTACGCGCTCGGCGACCACGCCGTCCGCAGCGGCCCCGCGCCCGCGGCCCCGCCGGCGAGCCGCGGCCCCGCCCGGCGACGGCTGAGGCTGCCCGGCGGCGCCGATGTGCCCATCGGACACCCCGGCGCACCCACCCCGGCGGGGGGCACCGAGGTGCCCGAGGTGGACGACTGGCCCGAGGAGTTGACGCACGGCGCCCAGAGCGCCGCCTCCGCGGCCGGACACACGGCCCAGGCGACCCCGCCGCACGGCGTGGCGCCCGTCGGCGGCCGCGGCGGATTCGCAGACGACGCTTACGACGGCTACGACGGTTACGGCGCCCAGGACGGCCCGGTGGGCGGTGGCGCGGTCGGCGTCGACGACCACACCGGCCCGGGGACCCCGCCGCACGGCGTGGCGCCCGTGGGCGGCCGTGGCGGATTCGCAGACGACGCTTACGAGGCTTACGACGGTTACGACGCCGAGGACCACGCGGGCCGGGCGACCCCGCCGCACGGCGTAGCGGCCGCCGCCCCCGAGGCCCCCCAGGCCCCCGTGGCGGACGAGGCCCCCCATGCCCCGGCGGAGCCCGACCCCGGACAGGACGCCGAATCGGCCGAGTTGGCGCCGGACGGCCACGGCGCGCCCCTGGCCGAGGAGACGGCCCCAGAGGTCGCCGAGCCGGACACACCGGAAGCGCAGGCCACGGCGGACACCCTGGACGCACCGGAAGCTCTGGAGGCACCGAACCAGGCCGCACCCGAGGCCGCCGACGCCGCCGAGACCCTCCAGACCGACAGCGAGCACCCCAGCGCCTCCTACGTCCTGCACGTCAACGGCGCCGACCGCCCCGTCACCGACGCCTGGATCGGGGAGTCCCTGCTCTACGTGCTGCGCGAGCGCCTGGGCCTGGCCGGGGCCAAGGACGGCTGCTCGCAGGGCGAGTGCGGCGCCTGCTCCGTCCAGGTCGACGGTCGGCTGGTGGCCTCGTGCCTGGTGCCCGCCGCGACCGCCGCGGGCTGTGAGGTCCGTACGGTCGAGGGCCTGGCCGTGGACGGGCAGCCCTCGGACGTGCAGCGCGCGCTGGCCGCCTGCGGGGCGGTGCAGTGCGGGTTCTGCGTACCCGGGATGGCCATGACCGTGCACGACCTGCTGGAGGGCAACCACTCCCCGACCGACCTCCAGACCCGGCAGGCGATCAGCGGCAACCTGTGCCGCTGCTCCGGCTACCGCGGGGTGGTCGACGCGGTCCGCGAGGTCGTCGAGGCCCGGGAGGCGGCGGCCGCGGCCGCCGCGGAGGAGGACGAGGCGGCGGACGGCGGGCAGGAAGCCGCCGCCCGCATCCCGCACCAGGCGGGCCCGCCGGGGATGAACGGCACCGGCGACGGCGGCTTCGACGGCAGCGGCAGCGGCACGGGCAGTGGGAGGGCTACGGCATGACTGGAATCGCGGACGGCACCGGCGCCGCCACCGCAACCCCCGCCGCCGGAGTCCCCCTCACGCCCAAGGAGCCGCCGGTCATCGGCCTCGGGGTGTCGCTGGAGCCCGTCGACGCGGCGGCCAAGACCTCCGGCACCTTCCCGTACGCCGCCGACCTGTGGGCCGAGGGGCTGCTGTGGGCCGCCGTGCTGCGCTCCCCGCATCCGCACGCCCGCATCGTCTCCATCGACACCGCGCCCGCCGCCCAGATGCCGGGCGTCCGGGCCGTGGTGACCCACGCCGACGTGCCGGGCGACGCCGCGCACGGCCGCCGCGTCGCCGACCGCCCCGTCTTCGCCAAGGACCTGGTCCGCCACCACGGCGAGCCGATCGCCGCGGTCGCCGCCGACCACCCCGACACCGCCCGGCTGGCCGCCGCCGCCATCGCCGTCGAGTACGAGGTGCTGGAGCCGGTCACCGACCCCGAGCAGGCGTTCGCCGCCGAGCCGCTGCACCCCGACGGCAATCTGGTCCGCCACATCCCGCTGCGCTTCGGCGACCCCGACGTCGTCGGCGAGGTCATCGCCGAGGGCCTGTACCGGATCGGCCGTCAGGACCCGGCGCCCATCGGCGCCGAGGCGGGCCTGGCCGTGCCGCGCCCCGACGGCGGCGTGGAGATCTACACCGCCTCCACCGACCCGCACGCCGACCGCGACCTGGCCGCCGCCTGTTTCGGCCTGGAGCCGGAGCGGGTCAAGGTCGTGGTCACCGGCGTGCCGGGCGCCATGGGCGAGCGCGAGGACCCCGGCATGCAGCTGCCGCTCGGCCTGCTCGCGCTGCGCACCGGCCACCCGGTCAAGCTCGCCGCGACCCGCGAGGAGTCCTTCCTCGGCCACGCCCACCGCCACCCCACCCTGCTGCGCTACCGTCACCACGCCGATGCCGAGGGCAAGTTGGTGAAGGTCGAGGCGCAGATCCTGCTGGACGCGGGCGCGTACGCGGACTCCTCCGGGGACGCGCTGGCCGCCGCCGTCTCCTTCGCCTGCGGCCCGTACGTCGTGCCGCACGCGTTCATCGAGGGCTGGGCGGTGCGCACCAACAACCCGCCGTCCGGCCATGTGCGCGGCGAGGGCGCCATGCAGGTGTGCGCCGCGTACGAGGGCCAGATGGACAAGCTGGCGGCGAAGCTGGGCCTCGACCCGGCCGAGATCCGGCTGCGCAACGCCATGGCCACCGGCGATCTGCTGCCCACCGGCCAGACCGTCACCTGCCCGGCCCCGGTCGCCGAACTGCTGCGCGCCGTACGGGACACCCCGCTGCCCCCGCTCCCCAAGGACGACCCCGAGGAGGAGTGGCTGCTGCCCGGCGGCCCCGAGGGCGCGGGCGAGCCGGGCGCGGTGCGGCGCGGCGTCGGCTACGCCCTGGGCATGGTGCACATGCTCGGCGCCGAGGGCGCCGACGAGGTTTCCACCGCCACGGTCAAGGTCACCGGCTCGGTGGCCACCGTCATCTGCGCGGCCGTCGAGACCGGCCAGGGCTTCACCACCCTGGCCCGACAGATCGTCCAGGAGGTCCTCGGCATCGAGGAGGTGCACGTCGCCCCGGTCGACACCGACCAGCCCCCGGCCGGGCCCGCGGCGCGCGGCCGCCACACCTGGGTGTCGGGCGGCGCGGTCGAGCGGGCCGCGAAGATGGTCCGCACCCAGCTGCTCCAGCCGCTCGCGCACAAGTTCGGCATGTCGACGGAGCTGCTGACCATCGCCGACGGCAAGATCACCTCGTACGACGGGGTGCTCAGCACCACCGTCGACGAGGCCCTGGAGGGCAAGGAGCTCTGGGCCACCGCCCAGTGCCGCCCGCACCCCACCGAGCCGCTGGACGAGACCGGCCAGGGCGACGCCTTCGTCGGCCTCGCCTTCTGCGCGATCCGCGCCGTGGTCGACGTCGACATCGAGATCGGCGCGGTGCGCGTGGTGGACATGACGGTCGCCCAGGACGTGGGCCGGGTGCTCAACCCCCGCCAGCTGGCGGCCCGGATCGAGGCGGGCGTCGCCCAGGGCATCGGCGCGGCCCTCACCGAGAACCTCCGCACCTCCCGCGGCGTGATCCGCCACCCCGACCTCACCGGCTACACCCTGCCGACCGCCGTGGACGTCCCCGACATCCACATCGTCAAACTCGTCGAGGAGCGGGACGTGGTCGCCCCCTTCGGCGCCAAGGCCGCCAGCGCGGTGCCCGTCGTCACCACCCCGGCGGCGGTGGCCTCGGCCGTCCGCTCGGCGACCGCCCGCCCGGTCAACAGGCTGCCGATCCGGCCCCAGGCGGCGGTCGTCAACACGACCTGATCACCAGGGGGGTGGGCTGTTGAGCGCGCGCATCCTGGTCGCCGAGGACGACGAGAAACAGGCGCGGCTGATCCGGATCTATCTGGAGCGGGAGGGGAACGCCGTTCAGACGGTCCACGACGGCCGCTCGGCGATCGACCGCGCCAGGACCACCCGCCCCGACCTCATCGTGCTCGATGTGATGATGCCGCAGGTCGACGGCCTGGACGTGTGCCGCATCCTGCGCACCGAGTCCCAGGTGCCGATCCTGCTGCTGACCGCGCGCGCCACGGAGGAGGACATGCTCCTCGGGCTCGACCTCGGCGCCGACGACTACATGACCAAGCCCTACAGCCCCCGCGAGCTGACCGCCCGCGTCCGGGCCCTGCTGCGGCGGTCCAGGGCCGCCACGGGGGAGCCGGCGGTCATCCGGGCCGGCGCGCTGGAGATCGACACCGCGCGCTACGAGGTGCGGCTCGCGGGCGAGGTGATCGCGCTGACCGGTAAGGAGTTCGCCATCCTCGCCCTGCTGGCGGGCGAGCCGGGGCGCGCCTTCACCCGGGCGCAGATCGTCGACCGGGTCTTCGGCTTCGAGCAGAACGTACTGGAGCGCACCGTGGACGCGCATGTGATGAACCTGCGCCGCAAGCTGGAGCGCGGGCCCGGAGCGCCCCGCATGGTGGAGACCGTCTACGGGCGCGGCTACCGGCTGGCGGACCAGGGCCCGGTCCCTGAGCCGGACCCGGGCCCCGTGCGGTGAGCTTCCGGCTGCGGGCGCTCGCCCTCGTCATGCTGCTCGTGATCGCAGCCACCGCGGCCACCGCCTGGCTGACGCTGCGCCAGGCCACCCGGCAGGCGAACGAGACGGCCGCCGCGGACCGGGCCGACATCAACCGGGTCACCGGCGAGCTGCGCCAGTACGGACTGCGGCACGGCACCTGGGACGGCGTCGCGTCCGCCGTGCGCGAGCTGGCCACCGACACCGGGCAGCGCATCCGGGTCACCGGCACGACCGGCTCCGGTGCCCCGCTGGCCGACTCGGACATCCTGACGGGCCATGAGCCCCGCAAGACCGGCCCGGGTGCCCCGCTCCTGGTGGACCCGCGCCCCGAACTGCGGCTGCCCGACGGGCTGGTCCCGCTGGCGGCGGCCAAGCTCACCGTGACCGCGATCGCCAACTACCGCTCCGGGACGGCGTACGCGGCATGTCTGACCCGCGACGGCTTCGAGGTGACGGTCGGGCGGGACGATTACGGCGTGCCCACGTACTCGGCCGGCCGGAAGACGGGAGGCGGCGGCACCCCGGCGTCGCGCGGGTCCTGCCCGCGGCCGAAACCGTCAGCGGCCCAGTACGCCCGGTACGACACGGCCGCGCGGCCCTGCCTGTCCGCCACGGGCGAGGGCATCACCCCGTGCCTCCAGCGGGTCTTCGCCGAGCAGATCAGCGACGCCGCCCCGCCGCCGCTCCAAGTCCGCCTCGGCGCCCTCGACGAGCCGCCGTCCGCCCTCGCCGCCGCGCCCGCGGTCACGGCGGCCGTGGCCGTCGCCGTGGCGGCCATCCTCGGCGCGCTGCTGCTCAGCCGGACGGTGCTCCGCCCCGTCAGCGCCCTGACCGCGGCCTCCCGCGGCCTCGGCGAGGGCGACCTGGCCCGGCGGGTGCCCGTGACCGGCCGGGACGAGATCGCCGAACTCGGCCGGTCCTTCAACCGCATGGCCGAGTCACTTCAGGCCAGCGAGGAGCGCCAGCGCAGGCTCGTCGGCGACGTCGCGCACGAACTGCGCACCCCGCTGGCCAATCTGCGCGGCTATATGGAGGCGCTGCGCGACGGCGTCGTCGACCCGGAACCCGAGCTGCTGGACTCGCTCCACGAGGAGGTCCTGCTCCAGCAGCGGATCGTCGACGACCTCCAGGATCTGGCGCTCGCCGAGGCCGGCGCCCTCACCTACCACCGCGAGTACATCTCCTTGAGCGAACTGCTGGACACCTGCCGCACCGCCCACCGGGCCCGGGCCGAGCGCGCCGGGGTCGCCCTCACCGTCGAGACGCCGCCCGGCGACCCGGTGTACGCGCACGCCGACGCGGACCGGCTGCGGCAGGCCGTCGGCAACCTGGTGAGCAACGCCGTACGGGCCACCGCGCCCGGCGGCACCGTCCGGCTGTCCCTGGCGCGCCGTGACGCGCGGGCCGTGGTGCGGGTGGGCGACACCGGGCACGGCATCCCCGCCGAGCAGCTGCCGCACGTCTTCGACCGCTTCTGGCGGGCCGACGCCGCGCGGGGGAGGGCCACCGGCGGCAGCGGGCTCGGGCTGTCCATCGTCCGCCAGATCGTGCAGGACCATCAGGGGACGGTCGGCGTGGAGAGCGAGGTCGGCGCCGGCACGACGTTCACCCTCGAGCTCCCCACGGCCGCCGCCCACTAGTTTGCGGTGAGTTTGCGGTGAGTATGGGACAGTGACACGCCGTAGCGTCGGCGTGTCACTGTCCCATACTCACCGCAACCCAGGCTTCGGGCGCTCCACTCAGGACCCGGCGAGCGCCTGGGTCGGGGCCAGCCGCCCGGCCCGTATCGCCGGATACAGCCCGGCCAGCGCCCCGATGGCCAGCGTCACCCCGACCCCGGCCGCGGTGGCCCACAGCGGCACCTCGGTCGGCCAGCCCCGCACCCCCGCGTACACGGCCGTGATGCCCGTGCCCAGCACGGCCCCGGCCGCCCCGCCCAGCGCGCACAGCAGCAGCGACTCGGTGACGAACTGCCCCCGGATCTGCCCGCTGGTGGCGCCCAGCGCCCTGCGCAGCCCGATCTCCGGGCGACGCTCCAGCACGGAGATGACCATGGTGTTGCCCACCCCCACGCCCCCCACGAGCAGCGCGACCCCGCCGAGCCCCAGGAGCAGCCCGGTCAGCGCCGACTCGGCCGCCTCGCGCGCGGCCAGCGCGTCGGAGGGCCGCGAGACCACCACCTGGTCCGGGTGCTCGGGGTTCGCGGTCGCCGCGAGCACGTCGCGTACGGCCGTCACCCGGCTGTCCTCGGTGCGGACGTACACGGTCGACGGGTGGCCGTCGAACCCCAGATACCGCTGGGCAGCGGGCCAGCCGACCAGCGCCGCCTGGTCGATCTCGGGCGCCAGCGGCACCCGGTCCACCACGCCCACCACCGAGAACCAGGTGCCGCCCAGCCACACCCGGGTGCCCGGGGCCGCCACATCCAGCCGCCGGGCCGCCTTCCAACCGAGCACCACCCCGGGGTACTCGGCGGTGGCCGAGTCCAGCCACCTGCCCGTACGGACCTTCCCGCCCACCGCCCCCAGCAGCCGCGGCTCGGCCGCGAGCACCTCGATGCTGCCGGTGCGCCCGCTGGGGATGTACTCGTTCCGGTAGACCTTGGCGTCCTCGACGGCGCCCGTCGCCGCGACCTGTCGCACCGGTCCGATGCGCCTGATCATCGTCGTGGCCTCCTCGGGCAGCCGGGCGCTCCCGCCCTGCGCGCCCTGGCCGCCCTGACCGGGCACGACGCGCAGGAGGTTGGTGCCCAGCCGGTCGATCCTGCGGTCCACCTCGGCGCGCCCGGACATGGAGATCCCGACGACCGCGAGCATCGCGGCCACGCCGATCGCGATGCCGAGCGCGGACAGGAGCACGCGCAGCGGCCGGGTACGCAGCCCGGTGCCGCCCAGGCGGACGAAGTCCGCGGGCCGCAGCCGGGCCGGCCGTAGCGGTCGGGGCGGTCGGGGCGAGGCCGCCCGCCGCCGGCTCACGGCCGCCTCCCGGAGGAAGCCGCGTCGCCTGCGTCCGCAGCGGCTGACGGCGTTGCCGGGGGTGCCGCGCGCGCCGCGCGGGCAGTGCCCGCCGGACTCGCATCGCCCGCCACAGCGCCCACCGGGTGGGCCGCGCCTGCCGGGCCTGCCGCGCCCACAGCACCCGCCGGGCTCGCCGCGCCCACAGCACCCGCCGCACCGGCCGCACCCGCCAGGGGTGCCGCGCGCGCGGCGCGGGCAGTGCCCGCCGGGCTCGCCGCGCCTGCCGCAACCGTCCCGCGTGCCACACCCGCCCCGCCTGCCGCAACCGTCCCGCTGTCGGCGACGATGCGCCCGTCGCGGACCTCAACCCGCCGGTCCAGCGCCGCGGCCAGCTCCCGGTCGTGGGTGATCACCACCACCGTCGTACCGACCGCGTGCAGTTCCCGCAGCAGCTCCAGCACCGCCGCGCCCGAGGCCGAGTCGAGATTGCCGGTCGGCTCGTCGGCCAGCAGCAGCGCGGGTTCCCCGACCACCGCCCGGGCCACGGCGGCCCGTTGGCGTTCTCCGCCCGACAACTGGTGGGGCAGATGGCCGGAGCGGTGGCCAAGGCCCACCCGGGTCAGCGCCTCCGCGGCCCTGCGGCGGCGCTCCCGCAAGGACACGCCTGCGTAGAGCAGCCCGTCGGCCACCGTGTCCAGGACCGGCACCCCGACCGCCAGGTGGAACTGCTGGAACACAAAGCCGATCCGCTGCGCCCGCAGCGCGGAGAGCTCCCGGTCGGACAGCCGGGCCACGTCGTGGCCGTCGATCGCGACCCGCCCGGCGGTCGGCCGGTCGAGCGTGCCCATGAGGTGCAGCAGGCTCGACTTCCCGGAGCCGGACGGGCCGACGACGGCGACCAGTTCCCCGGAGTGGATCAGCAGATCCGCGTCACGGACCGCCGTGACCCCGCCCGGGTAGGTCCTGGTCACCCCCTCGAAGACGACGACGGGCCTCATCCGGGGATCCTCACCTTCATGCCCTCGCGCACGGCGGACCCGCTGACCTCGACCTTGCCGTTCGCGAACAGACCGGTCTCGACGGCGACGAAGCGCCCGCCCTTCTTGCCGCCGCTGCCGTCGCCGTCGGCGAGTTCGAGCCCGTGACCGCCCTCGGCGAGCGCCACCAGCGCGGCCACCGGCACGGTCAGGACGTTCTCGCGCTTGCGGCCGACATAGCGGACGGTCACCGGCGAACTGTCCAGCCGCCCCAGCGCCTTCTGGTCGGCGATGCGGATGAGCACGGGAACGGTGGCGCTCTTCGCCCCGCCCCCGCTGCCGCTCCCGGCCCCGCCTCCGTCGCCGCCCTCGGCCCCCGCGCCGCTCCCCGCGCCCTGCGACGCCGGGGAGGCGTCCTGGCCGACCTCGGCCACGCGCCCCTTGACCGCACGCCCGCCCGGCAGCTCGACGGTCACCTGACGGCCCCGCTCCGCCCAGCCGGTGTCCCCGGCCGACGCCTCGACGGTCACCACCCGGGAGGTGCTGGTGTAGCTCAGCACGTCCCCCGTGGCCTGGCCCCCCACCCGCCCGCTCGTGCGCGCGACCCGGATCGGGCCGGGTACGTACGCCACGTCCCCGATGCCCACCTTGCCGGTCCTGGGCCTGCCCAGGTCCTTCTGCCAGCGCTTGACCGCGTCGGCGGTCAGCTCCGAGTACGTGTCGTCCACGGTGAAGCCGGAGTAGCCGAGCGCGGCCAGGTTGGACTCGAACTGCCGGACGTCCAGCCCCCGGAGGGGCCGGTCCGCGTCCTCGCCGACCGCCAGCTCCCGGTACATCGGCAGATCCCCGTAGAGCAGTACGACGGGCCGCTCGTCCACCCGCAGCAGCGTCCCGCCGCGCGCCACGGTCTTCTCCGGCTTCGGTAGCCAGGTGATGGTCCCCTCCGCCCGCACCTGGAAGGGCACCTCGGCCCCGTGGTCCAGCGTCCCGTCGACCTCCGTCTCGTCGACGAGCGTGCCCCGCGTGACCCGCACCGTCCCGCCCTCGCGCCCGGAGTCCGGCCCGCCGGACCCCGGACCGTCCTCCCCGCCGCCGAGCCCCAGCGCGCCGACCACCGCCACGGCGGTGACCACCACGGCGCCGGCTCCCACGAGTACGGACCTGCGCCCGACGCCCATCAGCCCTTGCCCTTGCCGGGGTCGGCCGGGGCCCCGATGATCGGCGCACAGGTGCGGATGGCCCGCTTGGCGCCCGCCGAGGTCTGGTCCCACATCTTCTCGTCGAAGTAGCCCTCGTCGCCGGTGTCCGGGAAGTCCGGGGCCCCGTTCTCCTGCATGCAGGCCGAGTAGCGCTTCTTGGTCGCGATCTCCTTGGCGGACAGCTCCGGGCGCGTCTCCTTCTCCAGCTCCTCGGGCACCGGGAGCGAATACTTTGAGCACTTCTCCTGTGCCGCGCGAAACTTCGGGTCCGCCTTCAACTCCCGGACATCGCCGTACTCGATGCGCCCCTTCGCATCGGGGTCGGGGACGTCGAGCCCCTTGCCCCGCAGGCACTCGGCGTACTTGCGCTGCCCCTCGACGTACCGCGCGACCTCGCCGTCACCCGCCTTGGACCCGCCGGACGAGCGCTTGCCGCTCCGGGCCGAGGCCACCTCGTCCCCGTCCCCGCCGCCCCCACCGCACCCGGCCAGCCCCAGTGCCACCACCGACACCACCACGGCGGGCCACGCCCGGGCCGCGAACCGCCGACGCGCACATGCCTTCATGGACACAGATCCCTCAATTGCTCGTGACCGCCCGGCCGCCGGTGCGGCAGGGCGGGCTCGAACGTATGAGGGGCCCTATGAAGAACCTATGAAGAAGCCATCAAGAACCGGCCCGGGAGCGTGGTCACCAGATGTCCGGGGTCGGGACCGCCTGGCCGAAGTCGCCCGTCCGCAGCGCGTCGATGGGGATCGCCCAGTGCATCCAGCCGCCGTCGCCGCCGATGGCCCACTCGTCGTGCGAGGACAGCTGAAGCAGATGGTGGTAGTGGGTCGGGTCCTTGCCGAACGGCACCATCGGCGAGCTGCCGGTGGGGAACTGGGGCCAGCCGAAGGCGATGTCCTCGGAATCGAGCGCGCCCGGCCGCCGCGACCACTCGGTGAGCCGATTCTCCACATAGTCGCCGGGCATGGCCCTGGCCATGTCGTCGGCGTCGGGCCCCACATCGAAGCCGTTCCAGGCCGGGTCCCAGGTGTCGGGGAAGGCGAACCCGGGCGTCGCCGCCCACGGAATCGGCTCGAAGACGCTGGACCGGGCGGGCGGGGCCGTCTCGGCGGCGTGCGCGGAGCGGGCCGCGATCACGCTGCTCACCTCCACCTCGTAGTGGCCGTATTTGGACATCAGATCGTAGGAAACGGGGTCGTGCTGCTCGGATTCGGTATCGAGATAGAAGAAGTTGAGCAAGCCCGTCCCGGCGGGGAGGACATCGCCGAGCCAGGGGGCCAGGGCGTCGGTGTCGAGGACGGCGATCAGGCTCAGCGGAAAGCCGTCACAGGTCGGCCACGGCGTGCCCGGTTCGAGCATCGCGCGGCCCCCGAACCGGCTGTGCCCGGCGACCTCCCCGGGACCCTCGGCCTCGGTGAGCGCGAAGCCGGGCCGGGCGAGTTCGACGAAGCGGGCGGCGAGCTCCGGGCCGAGGCGGTCGGCGCTGAAGTCGCGCAGGGCGGAGAGTGTGCTCTCGGGATCCATGGCCGCAGTCAAACACCCGACTCCGACAGGCTGGCGTCCCGGCGGCGCGAACGCTTATCGCTCCGCCCGACAAGTAGGGGGTGAGACCGTCCACTTCGGCGGTCGGAGACGGAGGCCCTGTGATCAGGGAAGTACATACCGACGCGGACGACGAACTGCTGCTGCGCTCGCAGCGGGACCCGACGGCGTTCGAGCCGCTGGTGACCCGCCACTCGGCGGCGCTGCACGGCTATCTCGTACGGCGCGCCCCGGGCGCGGCGGACGACCTGCTCTCGGAGCTGTGGCTGCGCGCGTACGCGGGCCGGCACGGGTTCGACGCGGCGCGCGGGACGGCCAGAGCCTGGCTGTTCGGGGTGGCCCGACACGTCCTGGCGGCGCACTGGCGACGGCTGGAGACGGAGGCGCCGCCGGGCTCGGCGCAGTTCGCGGAGGGCATCGCCAGCGACCCGTGGCAGGCCGTCGACCAGCGGCTGGACGCCGCGGCGGTCGCGCCGGTGCTGCGCCACGCGCTGACCAAGCTGCCAGCCGTCGAACGGGAGTTGGTGCTGCTCATCGCATGGGAGCAGCTCACGCCCACCGAGGCCGCCTCGGTCGTCGGCGTCCCCCCGGGCACCGCCCGCTCCCGGCTGCACCGCGCCCGTACCCGGCTGCGCGAGCGGCTCGGCGCCCTCGTCTCCGCCACCCGGATGTCCAAGACAGGAGAGTCCGCATGACCCGCACCGACACCTTCAGCAGCGACCACCTCGACTTCCCCGGAGCGGAGACCCTGATGGCCGCAGGCCGGGTGGCGCCACCGAAGGCCGAGACGGTGGCGGCGGCGCAGGCCGTCCTCCGCGCGGCGATCGAGCGGGACACCGAGGCCGCCGCCGTCACCCCGTCGGCCGCGCGCCCTCGCCGCCGTGCGGGCCTCGCCAGGCTGTTCTTCCGCCCCCGCGTCGTGGTCACGGCGCTGGCCGCGGCCGTCGCCGCCGGCGTCGTCGTGTACCCGGCCCTCACGGAGTCCGACAGCGCACCGGCGCAGCCCCCGCAGGCCGCCTCGGCCAAGGCGTTCCTCAACGACATGGCACAGGTCGCGGCCTCCGCCCCCGCCACCAAGGCCCCGTACTGGAAGACCACCCTCAACCTCACCGTCCCGGCGGACGGCGAGAAGGAGAGCACCCACACCAGGTATCTGGACCGGAAGGGGAAGACCACCGAGGTGAACCCGGACGGGTCCACCAAGGTCGCCTTCACGGCCCGCGCGTACACCGTCGGCGACCGGACCCTCGACTGGAACCAGCTCGACAAGCTCCCCACCGACCCCAAGACTCTCGCCTCGCTGCTGCCCACCGCCAACTCCGCCGACGGCAAGGCCAAGAGCACCTTCGACAATGCCACCGCCCTCCTCGGCGAGTCCCCGGCCGGCCCCGACCTGCGCGCCGGGCTCTACCGAGTCCTGGCCGGTCTCCCCGGCGTCGAGGTCGTCGGCCCCGCCAAGGACACCACCGGCCGCAGGGGCACGGCCCTGGAGTGGAACACCGCCTCCACCACCGTCCGCCTGATCATCAACCCCAAGACGGGAGACCTCCTGGAGGAGACGGAGACGGCCCCCAGGACCGGCGCCCTCCAGGCCCGCTACACCTACCTGGCCAACACCCCTGTGGACCACATCGCCTGACCCCCGACCGCTGACCGTGCCCGGGACTCAGGGCGCGGTCAGCGGAAGACCGGCGACCTGCCGGTGCACGGCCCCGGTGCTCGCCCACGTCGGCGCGGCGTGACCCCCGGGCGGACGCGCCGCCCGTGAGAAAGTGCCCCATGCCGCCCTACCACCTGCGCTTCTTCTTCGAACCCGGCGTCTCGGACACCCTGCTGTGGCCGTACGACCTCGACAGCCCGTACGGCTACCCCTGCGAGCTGGAACGACTGCCGATCAGCCCGGCCACGCGAGCCGAATTGGAGAGGCTGTGCGAGTGGTACCAGTCGTCCATCGACTGGGATTACCCGCCGGATCCGTCTCCGTGGCCCGCAGAGGAACGGGAGCTGTTCAGGCGGCAGTCGGACGCGGCATTGGGCGCCCTGCGCCGTGAGTTGGGCGACGGTTGGACGGTCGAGGACCGACGCTGACCGTTGAGGGGGGCTCCCGCCCCAGACCACAGGCGTCAAGATCCACCGGACAGGGCCCAAGTAGGATCAGGGCCATGCCCCTGAGCATGAGCGACGTGGATCGGTTCGAGGCCGCCAGGCCCCGTCTGGAAGCCATCGCCTACCGCCTCCTCGGCTCCGCGAGCGAGGCCGAGGACGCCGTGCAGGACACCTTCCTGCGCTGGCAGGCCGCCGACGTCGACCGCGTCGAGGTCCCCGAGGCCTGGCTGACGAAGGTCCTCACCAACCTGTGCCTCAACCAGCTCACCTCGGCCCGCGCGCGGCGCGAGACCTACGTGGGCCGATGGCTCCCCGAGCCGCTGCTCGCCGGGGACGCGATGCTCGGTCCGGCCGATACCGCCGAGCAGCGCGAATCGGTCTCGTACGCGGTCCTCACCCTCTTGGAGCGCCTGTCTCCCAACGAGCGGGCGGTGTACGTGCTGCGGGAGGCCTTCGACTACCCGCACCGGGAGATCGCCGCGATCCTCGACATCACCGAGGCATCCAGCCAGCAGATCTTCCACCGCGCCAAGAAGCACGTCGCGGCCGGCCAGGCCCGTACCGAGGTCGACGAGGCGGCCGCCCGGCGGATCGTGGAGGAGTTCCTCGCGGCCGCCACCAGCGGCCGGCCCGAGCCCCTCGTGCGGCTGCTCACCCAGGACGCCATCGCGGTCGGCGACGGCGGCGGGAAGGTCCCGGCCCGCGCCAAGGCGTTCGAGGGCGCCCTCGCGGTCGCGAAGTTCATGTGGGGCCTGTTCAAACCCAGCAAGGCCAAGCGCGACTTCGCCGGCGGCTCAGCCGAGATCTACGCCATGACCGCCAACGGCGACCCCGCCATTGTGGCGGTCGTCGACGGCCGGGTCGTCGGCGTCGCGTGCCTGGAGGTCACCGCCGAGGGCATTGCCGCGTTCCGCAACCAGGTCAACCCCGACAAGCTCGAGCGCGCGACCGAGCAGTGGGCGGCCGTCGACCACGGGGAGCCCCTGTTCCACGCCTTCTGACCCGGTGTGAGGTGCTTCACATCGCGTTCCTGTCAGGAAACGGCGGGCCGCCCGGTTCAAGGGGCGACTTGCTGAAGACAGGAACAGACAGGAGCAGGGACATGCAGCACCGCATTATCGTCCTCGGAGCCGGCTACACCGGAGCCATCGCCGCCGGGCGCCTCGCCAAGCGGCTGCACCGCGAGGACGTCGCCATCACCCTCGTCAACGCCGAGCCCGACTTCGTCGAGCGCGTCCGGATGCACCAGCTGGCGGTCGGCCAGGACCTCAAGCTCCGGCCCTTCGGCCAGATGTTCGCGGGCACGGGCGTCGAGCTGAAGCTCGCGAAGGTCACCGATGTCGACGTCGACCGCAAGACCGTCGCCGTCCGCGACGTCCGCGACGTCCTCGACGCGAACGGCGCCGAGGAACTGGAGTACGACACCCTCGTCTACGCCCTCGGCAGCGGCTGGAACGACCAGGGCGTCCCCGGCACCGCCGAGCACGCCCACGAGATCGCCGGCCGCCCCGGAGCGCTCCAACTGCGCGAGCGCCTGGCGCGCCTGGGCGCCGGACAGCCCGTAGTCGTCGTCGGCGGTGGCCTCACCGGCCTGGAGGCCGCGACCGAGATCGCCGAGGCCCGCCGGGACCTCGCCGTCGTCCTCGCCGCCCGCGGCGGCCTCGGCGACTGGCTCTCGCCCAAGGGCCGCCGGCACGTCCGGAAGGTCTTCGACAAGCTCGGCATCACCGTGCACGAGCACACCGCCGTCACCGGCGTCGAGGCCGACCGCGTCGTCACCGCCGACGGCAAGGCCATCCCGGCCGCGGTCACCGTGTGGACCACCGGCTTCGCGGTCCACCCGATCGCGCAGGCCACCACCCTGGAGACCACCGGCACCGGCCAGATCGTGGTCGACGCGACCATGCGCTCGGTCTCGCACCCGGACGTGTACGCCATCGGTGACGCGGCCATGGCGATGGGCCCCGGCGACAAGCCGCTGCGGATGTCGTGCGCCTCGGGCACCCCCACCGCCTGGCAGGCCGCGGACGCCATCGCGGCACGCCTGACCGGCGCAAAGCTCCCGAACGCGCCGCTCCGCTACTTCAACCAGTGCATCTCGCTGGGCCGCAAGGAGGGCCTGATCCAGTACGTCACCGCCGATGACCGCGCCGTCCGGTCGGCCCTGACCGGACGGTTCGCCGCCGTCTACAAGGAACTGGTCTGCAAAGGCGCGGCCTGGGGCGTCGCCAACCCGATGCTCGGGATGCCGACCCGGCGCCGCCGCGTCGTGCGGGAGCGGGCCCGGGCGGGATCGGCCGTCTGAAGGAGGGTCTGAAGGAGCACGCTACGGCGATCCGGTGGTGGTGGCGTGGACGAGGCTGTGCTCGATCCGGCTCAGGACGTCGATGGCCTCGGTCTGCTGGTCCGGGGTCAGGCTGTCGGCGACGGAGCTTTCGAGCTCGGCCCAGACCTCCTCGACCTGGCGGCGCAGGGCGAGGCTGGCGGTGGTGGGTTCGACGATGGTGACGCGTTTGTCCGTGGTGGAGGGGGAGCGGCGGACGAAGCCGGCGTGTTCGAGGCGCCGGATCGTGCGGGTCATGGTGGCCGCGTCGGAGCCGAGCAGGCGCACCAGGTCGGTCTGGCGCTGGGGTCCGAGGTCCCACAGCTGCATCATGACCAGTTCCTGACCGGGGTGGAGGCCGACGCGGCGCAGCAGCTGCGCGGCGAGCATGCGGTGCAGCCGGGCGACGCGGAAGATCGCGTGGGTCATGGCACCGGCCTGGACGGAGGGCGGCATCGTCATCTCGGCCGTTGCCGCGGCTTCGGCGGCGGTCGACTGGCTGCCGGACTGGCTGCCGGACGTGTCCTTCGGCTGACTCATACGTCCCTCGCTGCGATGTGTAGCTGCTCGAGCAGGTACGAGCCTATCGCGCTCGATGCCGATACGGCGGTGAGCCCATATGTGCTGGAGATCGCGGTAAAGCGGGGTGCGTGGTGATGCAGGTCACAATTTTGCGGGAATGCCCTGCTGGGATTTACTTGTTCGGACAGCTAATGGCGTCACGCCCCGTGGCGCCCCTCCGTGAACAAGGAATGTGATCATGGCGACGGCATTCGACCCGTACGACCTGGGCGGCAAGCCCCTGGCCAACCGCATCGTGATGGCCCCGATGACCCGTAGCCGCGCATACGGCGCCGGGGCGACCCCGACGGACCTGATGGCGACCTACTACGCGCAGCGGGCCGGCGCCGGGCTGATCGTCACCGAGGGCACCCAGCCGTCGGTGGTCGGGCAGGGCTACCCCGACACCCCGGGCCTGCACTCCGCGGAGCAGGTCGAGGCCTGGCGCAAGGTGACCGACGCCGTGCACGACGAGGGCGGGGTGATCTTCGCGCAGCTGATGCACACCGGCCGTATCGGCCACCCCAGCCTGCTGCCGGACGACCAGCTGCCGGTCGGCCCCTCCGCGGTGGCGCCGCAGGGGAAGGTCTTCACCCACGAGGGCCCCAAGGACTTCGTCACCCCCAAGGAGCTGACCGAGGCCGAGATCACCCGGACCGTCGATGACTTCGCCACCGCCGCGCGCAACGCGGTGGCCGCCGGGTTCGACGGCGTGGAGATCCACGGCGCCAACGGCTATCTGGTCCACCAGTTCCTCGCCCCCAACTCCAACCGGCGCACCGACGCCTGGGGCGGCTCGGTCGACGGCCGTATCCGCTTCGCCGTCGAGGTGGCGACCGCGGTGGCCCAGGCCATCGGCGGCGAGAAGGTGGGCTTCCGCATCTCGCCCGGCAACCCCTACAACGACATCGCCGAGGACGGCATCCAGGAGACCTACGGCGCCCTGGTGGCACGGCTGGCCCCGCTGGGCCTCGCCTATCTGCACCAGATGGAGGCCCCGGGCGTGCGCGACCTGACCCTCCGCCTGCGCAAGGAGTGGCCCGGCACCTTCATCCTCAACCCGTTCACCGGCACCGACCCGACCGGCCCGGACGAGCTGGGTCTTGTGGAGGACGGCATCGCGGACCTGATCGCCTACGGCGCGCTCTACCTGGCCAACCCCGACCTCCCGGCCCGCCTCGCCGCCGGCGGCCCGTTCAACACCCCCGACCGCGCCACCTCCTTCGGCGGCGACCACCGCGGCTACACCGACTACCCCGCCCTGGGCTGATACCTGCCCGAACAGCTAAGCGTGTCGTGTGCGGCGGGCGCCCGCTGGGCGGTCAGCCCCGGAGCTGAACACCCTCGGGCGCCCGCACTTCCGGTAGTAGGGCAGGAGGTGGTCGTGAAGCAGCGGATGTACGGCCTTGTCAGTCGTCGGCGATGTGCTCGTACAGGCGTTCAGAGAGGTCGTCACACCAGTCCTGGGCCCAGGTGCGCAAGGCGGCCGTGTTAGCGTCGGTGAGGCCGTAGGCAGCGAATTCCTCGTCCTCGTACCACTCCGTACCGGCCAGACGGGTCTGAAGATCCTCAAGACAGAACTCGTCCCGTGCGTGACGGCGGCCGAGTGCCTCCAGGTCAGCGGTGGTGTAGTGACGGGAGGCGGCGTGGACGTCAATCAAGTCGCGGACGGCTCCGCGGTCCGCGAGGGCTCGCACCTTCGTCCCGATGACGTCGTCGAAGGCGAGGACGGGGCCGTACTCGGATGCCGTGGGCGGGCGCCAAAAGGCCTCCTTCAGGATGTCGACCTCGCACTGCTCACCGCTGGCGGGGTCCGTGACAACGAGGCGCCCGGACAGCGGGTCTGCGCCGATTTCCCTCACCTCCCAGCCGCGCGCGGTCAGCCCGGCACTGACGGTACGGGTGATCTCCTCCATGGGGGCAGGGTTCTCCGTCGCGACGTCGAGATCCTGGCTGAGCCGGTCGACCAGACCGTGCGCCTGCACGGCGTACCCGCCGGTGATGACCAGTGGGTAGACGGCGCCGATGGCCAGGACGTCGGATAACAGGCGGCGGTGTAAGTCGCTGAGGTTCACGCCGCGGCTGCCGGGCGAGCGGAGGCCAGCTCGGAGAAGGCCGCCTCCCACACATCACGGATCGTGCGGCTGATCAGCATGCGAAGGACGGGCCATTGACCGATCAGGAGGTCCCGGTGCAGCAGGGCGATGAGGTCGTGGTGCTGCCCTTCGGCCAGCACCGTGCGGTACATGCTCATCCGCGACCGCGGCCTGTCAAGATCGAACCGCGTCAGCCCGGACCAGGCCACGTGCAACGGCAGCTGAACGGCACCATGCGCTGGTCCAGCCAGCTCGCTGAGTGAGCCGGGAAGCCTTCTCGCATAGCGCTGCCGCAGCACCTCTGCGGCAGACAGTGGCGGTTCGGCGGCAGACATCGCGGACATGCGGACAAGTATTGCGTACTCGGGCAAGCGGCGAGGTCCCTGGGAATGCCGTGCAGGTTCAGCGAGAGCTTCGTTGTCGGTACCGGTCTGGGCGGCTGGCAATGGGATCTCCTGAGGAGGGGCGTCTACGCGGCGACGGCCGGGGCCTCGTTCGCCTCTCGGCAGTCGCGGCAGCAGCCGGGGCTGGGGGCGCGGAAGGCGCGGTCGCAGCCGTCGCAGTTCTGGAGGGGGACGACTGGCGGGCGCTGTGCGGGCTCGGCCGGCTGGTCCGCTGGGAGAGGTGGCGGGAGCAGCGCGGTGAGGCGGTGGGCGAGCAGGGCGGCGGGGTGGCGCAGGTCCGGCGGGAGGCCGGTGGCCAGGGTGCGGCGTACGGCGTCGGGGGTGGCGCCGCGCTCCAACCAGGCGGCCACGGCCGGGGCGAGGCGGTGTACGTCGCGCTCGGAGAGCAGTAACCGGTCGTCGTCGCGGCGCAGCGTGGCGAGCAGGGCGGCTGCGGTGCGGGTGCGCTCGGGCGCGGGCGCGGCGGGCTGGGGGAGGGGCGGCGGTGGTACGCGGTCGGGGTGAGGCTGCGGCGTGGGATCTACGTCTACGGCCGTGTTGGCGTCAGAGGCCGGGACGGGGGCCGGGTCAGGGTCGGCGTCGGGAGCGGCGCCGGTGCTGGCGTCGGTGCGGCTGCTGGTGCCGGACGGGGAGTCGCTGGTCTTCGGCTTCGGTGACTTCTGCAGCGACGGTACGGCCCGTAGGGGAGCGAGACGCGCGGCCTGTGCCTCGCGTTCGCGGCGGGCGCGGGTGGCCTCGGGGAAGTTGTACGAGAACGTCCGGGTGATGAACTGCCCTTGGGGCGTGCGCTCACGGACGCGCTCGATGTACCCGTGCGCCTCCAACTCCCGCAGCGCGGCGGCGATCTTAGCCCGGCCCTCCGGGAACTTCTCGGCGAGCGTCAGGATGTCCACCGGCGAGCCATCGGGCAGCGACAAGATGTGCGTGCCGAGGCCGATCGCGGTCAGGGAGAGGTCGTGGTGCTGGGAGAGATGGTGGCCGATGATCGTGTATTGGGCAGGCTGGTATTCACTCACTGAGGTAACTCCGCTGGCGGATCGACGAACCAGGAAACGGGCACGCGGAGGCGCGCTAAGCTGCTGTTCAGCCATCAGGAAGCCTCTTCTTCCTCGGTGGTCAGGCCCTCGATCGGGAAGCCACTCCCGGCCGGGGGCCGTCGCATGTCTGGGGTTGTCAAGACCGAGCCTGCCTCGCCAATCGGCTGATACGCCAGTCGAGTTGGGCGGATTCACCTATCTGGGTGACGGGTGCGGGGTTTGGTTGGGTTGGGTGGGTTCTTTCTTAAGGTTCTTTGTCTTTGATCGCCCGCCTCACCAGCGCCCGCAGCACCGGAGTCGGCGTTTCCGGCCTCCGGTGAGGCGGGGCTCAGAGGGGGAGAGTGAGCTCGGCCCAGACCGTCTTGCAGATCAGCTCGGGCACCGCACCCCAGCGGTCCGCCAACTCCTCCACGAGCAGCAGCCCATGCGCCGACTCGCCGTCGGTCTCCCCGCGTCGGCGGAGTGCCGGGAGCCGTTCCGTGCGCGAGTCCCGTACCTCGATACGGAGCGTCGCCGTCGGGCCGTTCGCCGCGACGGCCAGCGTGAGGCGGAAGTTCCGGCCCGGCAGGCGGCCGTGCAGCGCCGCGTTGGCGCTCAGTTCGGCGATGACGAGTGCCGCCGTCTCGTGTGGCAGCCCCCATGAGCGGAGTCGTTCGGTGGCGAGGAGGCGGGCCAGGCGGGCGCCCTTGCGAGTGGCGGAGAGCAGGACGGTGAAGTGGCGGGCGGCGGGCGGCGGGACGGAAACGGAAGTGTCTGTTCGAGTGAAATGTCGGCTCATGTCACTCAGCGTGGCCGCGCGCGTCTAGGCTGAAAAGTAGCGACGCCAATACGGGCGGTGACCGTCCGGTGGTGCTCCGGCTGCGGTCCGGCGCTTGTCCGGCCCGTACGCCGTGACGGGCGCTGGTCGGGCGACGTTGGGCACGGACACGTCGGAGGTGGCAGATCATGAGCGAGGTCCAGGGATTCGAAGAGGACGACAGCGGTGCGGTGCTGAGGGCCGTCGGCCGCCAGATCAAGCTGTGGCGTGAGGCGGCGGGGATGAAGCAGGTGGAGTTGGGGGCGGCGATCGGTTACGGGGAGGAGTTGGTTTCGGCCGTCGAGCGGGCGCGGCGGATTCCCCGGCCGGAGTTCCTGGACAAGACGGATGAAGTGGTGGGGGCGGGCGGCAAGATCGCGGCGATGAAGAAGGACGTCGCGGAGGCGCGGTATCCGAAGAAGGTTCGGGATCTGGCGAAGCTGGAAGTTGAGGCCGGAGAGCTGGGCGCTTACGGCAACCACAACATGCATGGGCTGTTGCAGACGGAGGAGTACACGCGCGCACTGTTTGACATGCGGCGGCCGACGTACTCAGAGGACGAGATCGAGCGCCACGTGGCGGCTCGTCTCGCCCGGCAAGAGATTTTCGAGCAACGCCCCGCGCCCATGCTGACATTCGTGCAAGAAGAGGTGACGCTACGGCGCCCGCTCGGGGGCAGAATGGTGCTGCGACGCCAGCTCGAACACCTATTGGAACTTGGCCAGTTGAGGCACGTGCAGATCCAGGTGATGCCAACGGATCGCGAGGACCATGCCGGGATGGGCGGACAGCTCCAACTGCTGAAGCTCAGGGACGGTACGACGGTGGGCCACTGGGAAGCCCAGTTGTCCAACCGCCTGATCTCCAATCCTAAGGAGGTCCAGATCCTTGAGATGCGGTATGGGATCATCCGGGCTCAGGCGCTCACGCCACGTGAGTCTCTGGCCTTCATCGAGAAACTGCGGGGAGAGACGAAATGACCCTCAAGCCCTCCGAGTGGACCAAGAGTAGCTACAGCAGCAACGACGGCCCCGAGTGCGTCGAGGTCGCCCGCACCCCCGACACCATCCGCGTCCGCGACTCCAAGCACCCCCACGGCCCCCAACTCGCTGTCACTCCCGCCGCCTGGACCGCCTTCCTCACCTACGCGGGCCGTCGCTGACGCCGTAGAAGCAGGTCTGGCCGTCGATCCGGACGGGCCGACCCGGCGGAAGGGGCGGGTCCAAGGGCTCGCCCTCCGGGATGGCCGGCCAGTCGATGAGGAATGAGCCGCTACGGGGCTCGTCCGGGACGTGGTCAATGAGGTCGAAGCGGGTGACGGGCTGGCCCGGGCGGTGGATTTCGAGGGTCAGCCTCAGCATCTCGGCAAGCTCTTCTCGGGTGAGATCCGCGTCGGCAAGGCTGCTGAGGACCCCGTCGGCGTCGCGACGCGCGGCGACGGCCGCGCTGGAAGCGAGCGCGATGGAAGACCATCCCCAGCTCGCGTTCCTGGCCTCTGCACGGACCAAGGCGAAGGCGTAGCGGTCCGGGGACCCGGTGCCGTCGAAATCATCTTCCTCGGGCACCTCTTCGCCCAGCTCGGTGAGCCTGTCGCGCGCGACGTGGTCTTCCGGGTCGCGCCGCAGCGCCTCTGCGTACGCGGCGACCGCGCCGTCCCGGTCGCCGGACCAGCACAGGGCGTGGCCCAGGTGGAGGGGCACCAGCGGGTCGCCGGGATCGGCGTCCAGGGCCGCGCGCGCCGCCTCGATTGCCCCCGCGACGAGTGGCTCGCTGATGCCGTCGTCGTCGAACTCCTGCATATGGCCCAGGTACGGACCGTCGCTCTCGTCCTCCCATGACCAGTCGCAGTTCAGTTCGTCGAGGGCGCACTGCTGTAGGGCCAGCGCCGCCACGGCCGAGCGTCCGACCGCGACGGTGGCGGCGGTCTCCGCGTCGTCGGCGCTCAGCTTCCGCGCGACCGTGTCGTAGCAGTGGGACGCCTCCTGAAGCAGGCGCGGGACAGCGTCCATCTCCGCGTCGTCCATCAGCCGCTCGTTGCTGTCGCGGAGCAGCGAACTGGCCTTGATCAGCAGCGTGCTCGTCGCCTCCTCGTCATCCGTCATGAAGCTGCACGGAGGAGTTTGCCGAGGATCGCGCTCAGCTGGCCGCGCTCGTCGGGGGTGAGGGCGCGGAAGGTGTCCTCCAGGAATGCGGGGATCGAGGCCTGGGCCTCGGCGAGCCGTCGGCGGCCCGAGTCGGTGATGGTGACGGCGTAGGAGCGCCGGTCGCGGGGGTTGCGCTCCCTGCGGATGTGGCCCGACTGCTCCAGGTCGTCGCAGATGCTGACCATGACGCTGCGGTCGATCCGCAGTTCCTCGCTGAGTGCCTGCTGGGAGCACGGGCCGACGGCGTCGAGCATCTGGAGCACGAGGTGTTGCCCGACTCCGAGCCCCTCCCCGGCGGCGTGCGCGTCGGCGGCGCGGGCCACGGCGGCCGAGGCCCGGCACAGCGCGATGTCCAGCCGCTCGGCGGCGAGTTGCGCGAAGTACACGGGCCGGGCGGGGTCGGCTGCTCTGTTCGTGGTCGCCATCGCTCTCCTCTTCCGGTGATCCCTCAGGCTACAGCAGCTTAATCTCCCCGAAGATTGTTTGACAGCAGATGATTGGCGGTCATACGGTCCAGATCGTCTGCCCGTCAATTGTTTGCATCCAGATGGAGGCGCGTCATGACGCTGGATCTCACCCCTGATGAGCTGCTGAGCACGACCCGCGCGGTACGCAAGCGCCTGGACCTCACCCGCCCGGTGCCCCGGGCCCTGATCGAGGAGTGCGTGGACCTGGCCGTGCAGGCGCCCACCGGGCGCAATCGGCAGCGCTGGCACTTCCTCGTCGTCACCGAGCCGGAGCAGCGGCGGGCGGTGGCCGACATCTTCCTGCGTGCCCTGCCTCTGACCACCGGGCAGCCGCTGACCGAGCGCGACATGTGGCGGATGAACTATCACGCGCGCTCCACCGAGCGGGTCTTCGACGGTCTGCGTCACCTGGCCGACAACATCCACCGGGTGCCCGCGTTCGTCATCCCTGGTGTGGAGGGACGGACCGACCGCGCCCCGGTGGCCGTGCAGGCGGGGGCGTGGGGGTCGATCCTGCCCGCGGTGTGGAGCTTCATGCTGGCCGCCCGGGCGCGTGGCCTGGGCACGGTGTGGACCACGGCGCAGGGGCCGCTCGAACGCGAGCTGGCTCAGGTGCTCGGAGTGCCGTACGAGCAGGTCATGCTGGCGGCGTTCATCCCGCTGGCCTTCACCATCGGCACGGACTTCAAGCCCGCGCCCCGCATTCCACGGGAGCAGGTCCTGCACTGGCAACGGTGGTGAGCGAACAGGCCCCCAGACCGTGGCGGGTCCCCATCGCGGACTGGGAGGATTCGCGGACCACAGGAGAGGGAGGGGGCATGGGCATGACCGTGCTCGTTTTGTCCGGCATCGTCGTACTCGCCGTCGGAGGGTGTGTCTGCGTCGTGTGGGCGGCGCGGGGCGGCCCGCGCTGGGTGCGCGCGGCGGCAGCCACGACTCTGGCGGCGGGCGAGTTGGTGCGCAAGGCGGGGCGTAAAGACCGGAGCCGGAGCCAGAGCGAGAACTCAGGCGACGAGTAGGGGCACGCGAGGGACCGGCGCCGGGCCGTAAGCCGGGTCAGGCGGCGCCGGTTCGCGCCGCGGTGACCACCACCGCTGCGTACCGCATCGTGAAGCCGCCGCCCATCGCGTCGATCGCGGCCGCGGTGCCGGTCAGCAGTTCCTCCAGCTTGCCCGGTGGCATCTGGCCCGCGTCGCCGCCGGTACGGAGCTGATCCAGCCACTCCTCCCGGGTGTAGGCGCGCTCCCAGTCGAACCGCCGCTGCTCCGGCTCGCCGAACGCGCCCGTCTGCCGTATCCCGTCGACCGCCCTGGTGAACAGCGTCGAGTAGGGGTCGAGCGCGGGCTTCGCCCAGGGGTTGCGGGGCGATTCGGGCAGGACCCGGCGGTAGACCTCGGCGAAGGCTTCCGCGATGTCGGGCGAGGGCTGGAATACGTTCCAGAACAAGGCCAGTTGGCCGCCGGGCCGCAGCACCTCGGCCGCCTTGGCCGCTCCGGCGACCGGGTCGATCCAGTGCCAGGTCTGGGCGGCGATGACCGCGTCGAAGGTCCGGCCGGCCGGGTCCCAGGCCTCGAAGGCCGCCACCTCGACATCGAGCTCGCCGTCGCGGCGGGCGAACTCGGCCATGCGGGCGTCCACGTCGACGCCCAGCACCGTGCAGCCGGCCGCCTGGAACTGGCGGGCCGCGATGCCGGTTCCGACGCCGACGTCGAGGACGTCGGGTCCGGGGCTCGCGGCGGTGATCGCTTCCACCATGGCGTCGGGGTAGCGGGGCCGGGCCCGGTCGTAGCGTTCGGCGTCCGAGCCGAATGACTCCGCCATCTCGCGGGCGTGATGGGGCTCGCGTGGTGAATCATGAGTGGGCATGTGCCCACTATGAGTGGGCGGTCGCCCACTCGTCAACCGGGTACAGTCCCACCGAGGCGAGAAGGAGGTGCGGAGGATGCCGACGGGAGTCGCTCTGCGCGATGCGCGCGAGCAGCTGTTCGGCGCCGCCGAGCGCGTCCTGCTCCGGGGCGGGCCCAGCGCGCTGACCAGCCGGGCGGTCACCACGGAGGCGGGCTGCGCCAAGGGGGTCCTGCACCGGCACTTCGCCGACTTCGACGCCTTCCTCGCCGAACTCGTGCTCGACCGCATCGCCCGGCTCGATCACCAGGCCGCGGCCCTGCGCGAGTCCGCCGGGACCGGCACCGTCGTCGACAACCTCACCCGCGCGCTGATGGAGCTGTTCGGGTCGGTCGCGGTGGCCGTCGTCGGCCTCGTCATCTCCCGCGACGACCTGCGTGCCCGGCTGCGCGAGGCCAGGCCGACCGGGATCCCGTTGCTGACCGAGGCCGCCGCCATGGTCGCCGGCTACCTCGCCGCCGAGCGCGACCTGGGCCGTGTGGCGGCGGACGCGGACGTCGACACGCTCGCCCCCACGCTGATCGGGGCCGCGCATCTGCTGTTCGCCGACCGGAAGGGCACCCCGCCCGAGGCCGACGCCGTCCGCAAGGTCGTGGTCACGGTCATCGCCGGGCAACACCGGGCGACTGCCTGAACGTTCGACACGTCGGCCGCGCCTGTGCGACGATCGCGGCGACAGAATCCATGAGGTTCGTCGACGCCAGGTTGGTCGGTGGAGCGCGTCGGCGTGCTCGCTCGTCGCGAGCACGGCCCGGCTCCGCCCTGTGCGTTTGTCAGGTCGTACTCGGGACCGAGCCCGTCCCGAAAAGGACCATTCGTGACCACCGACCACTTCGAAATGACCGACGGCGACTACGTTCCCGATCCCGAGCGCGATACGGCGATGCTCATCGCCGGATTCTTCGACCACATCTCCGCGAGGCTGCGGCAGCAGGAGCTTCCCGAGAGCCTCATCTCCGCGATGCGCGAGCAGCACGCGGAGCTGGCGGCGGCGAACGCGCACATGGTCGTCGACGAGCCCTCGCTGTACAACCTCCGCATCACCGTGGCGGTGATCGCGGCGTACGAGGAACTGCTCCCGCACCTGGGCAGCGATGCCGCCGTCCGCGCGGTGCGGGACGCGCTGGTCGAGCCGCTCGGCGACGCGGTTCACGCGAGCACCCGGGCCATGCTGGACGTCGCGCCGGATCCGTTCCGGGCGATGGTGGACGTGTCGAGGGCCCGTGAGAAGTACGCCTTCGGGAAGACCTTCACGTTCCGGCGCACTGCCGATGACGACCGGCGATATCTGCTGGACGTTCACCGGTGCTTCTATCACGACGTGCTCAAGGCGAATTCCGCTTCGGAGCTGACACCCGTCATGTGCGCGTTCGACGGGAACTGGATCGAGGCGATCGACCCGGATCGGCACGGGTTCCGCTTCGAGCGCGACACCACGATCGGCCTGGGCGGCTCCCACTGCCCGTTCCACTTCACCCGCACGGCGCCGTAGGGGGTGCCCGGGGGCTGATCGGCCCAAGTAAGTCAAGACTTACTATCTCGGGGATTCAACCGCATAGTGGTGCGGCTGAATCCCCGAGAGGAGCCCTGTGTTGTCGCAGGCCATCGACACCGCCGTGCGGCGCCAGGTCGAGTCCGAGCAAACCCATGTGTCCGCCCTGTACGAACTGATCGACAAGCGGATCGCCGAGGCGCAGGCGCAGCTGGCAGAGGTGCTGAAGGCACCGGCCGACAGTGCGGGCGAGGTGTACGAGCGCGAGGTCGCCGCCGCGCGGCTGGCGCGGGAGGTGAGGCGGCTGGAGGGGGCCGATGAGGGGCTGGTCTTCGGCCGGATCGACGGGGCGGACGGCACCGCGCTGCGCATCGGCCGCCTCGGCCTGCACCCGGACACGGACCCGGACACGGACGCGGGCACGGACACCGGCGAGGACGACCTGCCGCTGCTCGTGGACTGGCGCGCACACGCGGCTCGGGCCTTCTACGAGGCGACGCCGATCCACCCGATGGGCCTGCGGCGCCGCCGTCATCTGCGCCTGGAGGGCCGCGCGGTGGCCGCGGTGAGCGACGAGCTGCTGGACGGCTCCGAGCCCACCGCCGACGACGTCGTGGGCGACGGCCCGCTGACGGAGGCGCTGCGGGCGCGGCGTACCGGCAGGATGCGGACGGCGGTCGCGACGCTCCAGGCGGAGCAGGACGACATCGTCCGGTCCCCGCACCGGGGGGTGACGGTGGTGCAGGGCGGCCCCGGCACCGGCAAGACGGTGGTGGCGCTGCACCGGGCGGCGTATGTGCTGTACGCGTTTCCGCGCGCCGCTGAGCGCGGCGTCCTGGTGCTCGGGCCGAACGCGCGGTTCCTGGACTACATCTCCCAGGTCCTGCCCTCACTCGGCGAGAACGATGTCGTCCTCGCCACATCCCAGGAGCTGGCCGGAGCCGACGTCGTGCCCAGCGCCGTGGAGCCGCTCGACACGGCCCGCCTCAAGGGCGGTTCCGCGATGGCCGACGGGCTGGCGGCCCTCGTGCGCGCCCGGCAGGCTCCGGGCGGTGACTTCACCGTGCGCGTGGGGCAGGAGTGGGTCCGCCTGGCGGACGCGGACGTCGCGAGGGCGCGCGACGCAGCCGTGGTGGCCGGACTGGGGCACAACCCCGGGCGCCAGGTGTTCAAGGAGCTGTTGGCCGACGCCGTCACGGACGAGCTGGAGCGCAGCGCGGCCGAGACCATGGAGCGCATCGATGCCGAGGTGGCGCAGCTCACCGGCCTCGACCTCGACAAGGCCGCCGCGGCCGACCTGCGCCGGCTCGGCCTGGACGACGCACCGGCCGGGGAGCCGGCCGACGAGTTCGACGCGGCCGCCGTCCGGGCGAACCTCCTGGACGATGCCCACTTCGACCGCGCCGTGGAGTCGCTGTGGCCGCGGCTCGCGCCCGGCCAGCTCGTACGGGCCCTCCTGCGGCAGGTGCTCGGCGAGTGCGCCGACGACGAGCGGTCCCGGCTGCTGCACACTTCAAACGCCGACGGCCAGCCGTGGACCGACGCCGACGTGCCGCTGCTGGACGAGGCGGCGAGCCTGCTCGAAGGACCGCCGGAGCGGACGTACGGGCATGTCGTCGTCGATGAGGCGCAGGAGCTGACCGCCATGCAGTGGAGGATGGTCGTACGCAGGTGTCCGGCCAGATCGATGACACTGGTGGGAGACTTTGCCCAGGCGGGCCCGGTGTCGACGGCGCGCGACTGGGAGCAGGCGCTGACCCCGCATGTCGGCGCGCGGTTCACCCTGCATACCCTGACCGTCAGCTACCGCACCACGGAGGAGATCCTGGCCACCACCCGGCACCTGCTGGCGCGGATCGCCCCCGGCCAGACGCCGAGCCGGTCGATCCGCCGTGGCGAGGCACCCCGTACCCGCACCGCGCCACCGCCCGCGCTCGCCGCCACCGTCGCCGAGGAGCTCCGGGCCCAGGCCGCGGCGCACCCGGACGAACTGCTCGGGCTGATCTGCGCGGACACCAGGCTGGACGAGCTGACGGCCGTGGGAACCGAGACGGGGGCGCGCCTCGTTCCGGCGTCGGAGGCGCGCGGCCTGGAGTTCGACGCGGTCGTCGTCGTGGGGCCGGAGGAGATCACCGCGGCCCGCCCCGGGGGAGAGCGGGACCTGTACGTGGCCCTCACCCGGGCCACCAAGCGGCTTTGCACGATCGCCATCCGGCCCGTGTGAACCACAAAGCACTACCCATAGAAGAGAGCGAAATGGCAACCGATTACGACAACCCACGCAAGACCGAAGAGGCCGAGGCCGACAGTATCGAGGAGCTCAAGGCCCGGCGGAACGACTCGTCGGCCTCGGCGGTCGACGTCGACGAGTTCGATGCCGCCGAGGGCCTGGTGCTGCCGGGCGCCGACCTCTCGGGCGAGGAACTGGCCGTCCGGGTGCTGCCGAAGCAGCAGGACGAGTTCACCTGCATGAGCTGCTTCCTGGTGCACCACCGCACCCGGCTGGCCGGCGAGCGGAACGGCGCGCCGATCTGCCGCGACTGCGACTGAGTCTGAGACTGAGACCGAGGGGGGAAGGGGAGGCGGCCATAGCCGGGGGCGAGCCGCCACCCTTCCGGCCGGGGCTCAGGGCTTGTAGATCTTGCCCGCCTCGGGCTTGGCCGGGGCCATCAGCTCGGAGACGGTGACGACCGTGTAGCCGCGCTTCTTGAGCCCGTCGAGGATTCCCGGGACGGCGGGCACGGTGCCCTTGTAGATGTCGTGCAGCAGGATGATGCCGTCGCGGTCCACCTGGTCGAGCACCCGCTTGGTGATGAGCGCGGAGTCGGTCGTCTGGTAGTCCTTCGCGGTGACGCTCCACAGCACCTGGGCGATGCCCAGTTCGCGGCAGATCTTGGTGACGCGCTCGTCGGTGCGGCCCTGCGGCGGGCGCATCAGCAGGGGCTCCTTGGAGCCGGTGATCTTGGAGATGGCGTCCTGGGTGCGGGTGATCTCATCACGCACCTCGTCGTCGTCCGCCTTGGTCAGGATCTTGTGCGTCCAGGTGTGGTTGGCCAGTTCATGGCCCTCCGCCGCGATGCGGCGCACCAGGTCGGGGTACTTGACGACATGCTTCTTGCCGAGCATGAAGAAGGTCGCGTGGGCGTTCTCCTTCTTCAGGATGTCCAGCAGGCGGGGGGTGTTCTCGCTGGGCCCGGCGTCGAAGGTGAGCGCGACGCACTTGGCCTTGGAGCAGTCGACGGCCCCGGCCTTGACCTCTTTCCCGTCGACCGAGGCACGCTCGCGGACGCTGCTCGGCGCGGTGCTGTCGTACGAGGCACCGCAGCCGCCGAGGGCGAGCGTGAGGGAGGCGGCCGCCAGGAGCCCGGCTATCGGCTTGGCTATGCGCTTCCGGTCCGTTGATATGTTTTTACGTCTATACACACGGTGTAGACGTTGCCACCAGCACAAAGGTTCGCGCCGTGACCAAAAAGCGATCAGGCAGCGACCTCCGCGACATCACAGCGATCGGGCGAGCCGGAATCCGAGGTCGTCGATGCGCAGCGTCGGATGGCTCTTGCGGCGGCACGACGCCCGGCACCCGCGGGGCGGGTCGTACGCCCCTCCGCCACGGAAGACCCGGTACGGGCCGTAGACGCCGGGGTCGTACAGGTCCCAGCACCACTCCCACACATTGCCGATCGTGTCGTGGAGGCCCCACGCGTTGGGCGCCCTGGTCGCCACATCGTGCACCCGGTCGCCGGAGTTCCCGCGATACCAGGCGATCTCGTCCAGCTCGCCGTAGCGCACGCCGGGGTCCCCGGCCCGGCAGGCGTACTCCCACTCCGCCTCGGACGGGAGGCGGTAGCCGTCGGCCGCCCAGTCGCAGCGCACGTCCTGGGCGTCGGGGTCCCTCTCGTCGCCCAGCGAGTAGCAGGGGGTGAGCCCGCTCACCTCCGAGAGGAGGTTGCAGAACCGGATCGCGTCCGTCCAGGAGACCTCGGTCACCGGCGTCCGCGGCCCCGCCGCACTCGCGGGCGCCTCGCCCCGTACGGCGCGGTACAGCTCGCGGGTCACGGGATGCGGCGCCAGCCGGAAGGCGGGGACCTCGGCGGTCCAGTCCGTCCTGGTTCCCTCGTCCCGCAGGACGATCTCCCCGGCGGGGATCTCCACCATGTTCGTGATCATGTGCAGGTTCAGATTCAGGTTCAGATCCATGGAGGCCGTGGCGGGAATCGAACCCACGTAACTCGCTTTGCAGGCGAGCCCCTAAACCACTCGGGCACACGGCCAATGTCGTGCTCGTGTCCTCGACGATAGGGGCGGGCCCGGGGCCCCACAACGGCGTGGCGGGCGCTGCCACGCGACTGACATACGGCGTTCATGAACGGCCCGCGCGGCCCTCAAGGAGCATCGAGGAACTCCTCGACCACCGGGCGGAACAGCTCCGGCTCGTCGACCCACGGGTAGTGCCCGACCCCGTGCAGCGGCCGCACCCGCCCGTGCGGGAAGGACTCCGCGACCAGCTCACCGGCGCGCATGCCGGTCACCGCGTCCCGGTCCCCGGTCACCACCAGCACCGGGCACGGCACCTCCCGCAGCCGCACCAGCACCGCCCGCCGCGCCGCCTCGTCCACGCCCTGCCAGAAGCCCGCGCGCGGCACCGGCCCCAACTGCTCGCCCTCGCTCGCGGCGTGTGCGCGCTGGGGCTCGTCCCAGCGGCCGTACGCCATGGGGGCGGCCTGGAGCAGCAGCTGACGCACCTCGTCCATGTCGGTGGTGTCGGGCAGCAGTTGGACCGCGACATAGGCGTCGGGCCACCACGGCTCGGTGGCGCGCGCCTCGAAGATCTCGCGGGCGTCCTGGGGGAGTTCGCCCTGCATCCGCGCGCCGGGGCAGGCCAGGACCAGGTGCGTCAGCCGCTCGGGGTGGGCCGCGGCGTAGGCCTGGGCCGTCGCGGCGGCCGCGTCGTGGGCGAGGAGCGCGAACCGTTCGAGCCCCAGGTGGGCGCGGAGCGCTTCGAGGTCCTCCGCCAGGCCGGGGAAGGAGTAGCCGCTCGGCTCGGCGGCGGGCGGGGAGCCGCCGGTGCCCCGGCTGTCGGGGATGATCAGGGCGCGGTGGCTGTCCAGCCCGCCGAGGTCGCCCAGATACGCGGCGTCCCGCCCCGGCCCGCCGGCCAGGCAGATCAGCGGCGGCCGGGCGGCTCCGTCGCCGGTACGGGCCTCAAGGACGCGGTAGGCGAGTTCGGCGTCGTCGTACGAGGTGTAGTGGGGCATTGATCCAGCTTGCCCGATTCCCGGGTCACGACGGCCCGGGCGCCGCCGCGTCGAGCAGATCCCGCGTCATGTGGTGCAGTCGCAGCGCCGCGTCCCGGTCGAACGCGGGGCCGGACAGAGCCAGTCGGCGCTTGGCGCGGTAGGCGGTGAAGGGATCGCCGGGTGGGTCGTCCAGGAGGTCGGTCATCGGGACGACGGCTTTGGTGACGGAGGTGGCGAAGACGGCGAAGGACGCCTTCGCCACAGGGCGGATCGGCCGGGGGAGGTGGGCCGGCATTCCGGTCGACACGACGCCCGGGTTGTAGCCGATGTAGCGGATCGGGGTGTCGGGGTACAGCGCGGCGAAGGCCACACCGAGCAGGTCGTTGGCGCGGAAGGACTGGAGGGTGGCCTTGGTTCCGCTGTAGCGGCGGGCCAGTTGCGGGTCGTCCCAGTGGATCCGGCCCAGGGGGACGCCGGGGGTGCCGACGTTCATGACGACCGGCCATGGCGCGGGCTCCAGGAGCTTGCGCAGGCCGTGGCTGAGGACGTGGCGGCTGAGGTACGCGAGCGCGAAGCTGTGCTCGAACCCCTCGTGGGTGGTGGTGCGGGGGCCGAAGAGGCGGTAGCGCTGGGCGCACAGGATCAGCTTGTCCACGGTGGGACAGATGTCCTCGAGCGTGGCGATGAGGTCCATGGCCGCCCGTACGGAGGTCAGGTCGGCGCGCAGGAAGGTGGCGCGGTTGCTGTCCGCTGCCTCCGAGAGGAACGCTTCGCCCTTGGCCGGGGTGCTGCCGACCGCGATGACCCGCGCGCCTTCGCGCAGATAGTGCAGGGCGAGCCCCTTGCCGAGCCCGTCCGTCCCCCCGGTGATGACGACCGTTCGCATGCCCAGCTTCCCTTCGTAGGCGCACCGGCTCAGCTATCCGGATATGGCGTATCCGCTTACTCGCGTGACGGGACCGTATCACGAAGCGGATATGCTGTATCCGCTATGGAGAAGGAAACGAGGGGCGAGGCCCCTGTCGGGGCGGGAGCGCGCCGGCCGCGGCGGGACGCCGAGCTCAACCGGCGGCGCATCATGCAGGCCGCGCGGGAGGTCTTCGCCGCCCGGGGGCTCCAGGCCACCCTCAATGACGTGGCTCACCACGCCGGGCTCGGCGTCGGCACCGTCTACCGCAAGTTCCCCGACAAGGAGACGCTCGCGGTGGCCGTCTTCACCGGCGAACTCGACGAGATCGCGGAGATGGCGCGCGCGGCCCTGGCTCGGGACGACGCCTTCGCCGCCCTGGCCGGATTTCTGGAGGGGGCGCTGGGGCGGGCCGCGCACAACCGCGGGCTGCGCGAGCTGATGCGCCGCGGGGAGTTCGGGGGCGAGGGGTTCGCGCGCGCCCGGCAGGAGATCGCCGGGCACTGCGAGAGCCTGATCGACCGGGCCCGCGCGCAGGGCGCGCTGCGCGAGGGTGTCACCGCGGCCGATATCGCGCCGATCACGGCGATGATCGACGCTGTGATGGCCCTTCCGGAGTCAGGGTCTTCCGCGCTGTGGCGGCGCTACTTGGCGATCATCCTCGACGGACTGCGCGCCCGGCCGGCGGGGCAGCCGCCGCTTCCCTGAGGGTGTCCGCGTCCAGGCCCGCCTCGTCGAGCACCGCCGCGGCCACTCCGCGGCCGATCCGGGCCAGGCCGAGGAGCAGATGGTCGCAGTCGATGTGCGCCGAGCCCGCCTCCTCGGCCTGCTCCTCCGCGAGGGCGATGGCCTTGCGGGAGTACGGGGTCCAGGCGATCCGCTCGGCCGCCTGCGACGCCCCCGTGCTCAGCCGGTCCCCGACGGTCCGGTGCAGAGCGGCCGTGCATCCGGCAGTGCTCGACATAGTCCTCGACCAGGTCGTCGGCCAGGCCATTGACAATTCGAGGTTGTCAAGGCGCGCTTGCGTTGATGGAAGATCCAAAAGCAGGGGAGCGGAGATGTCCGCGGGACCCAAATTCCGCTTATGATTCGAGCGTGTTCGATTCCCGGCACATCAGGACCTTCCGCGAGGTGATCCGCGCCGGCTCGTACTCCGCGGCCGCCCGCGCCCTCGGCTATACGCAACCGGCGATCACCCAGCAGATGAAGGCGCTCGAGCGGGACGTCGGCAGCCCGCTCTTCGTCCGCGTCGGGCGCGGTATGCGGCTCACCGAGGCCGGGGAGACCCTGTCCCGCCACGCCGACGTCATCCTCGACTCCATCTCCGCCGCCCGGCAGCAGCTGAACGCCATCACCCGGCTGCGCACCGGCCGGGTGCGCGTCTGCGCCTTCCCCAGCGCCAACGCCACGCTCATACCCGAGGCGATGGCCCGGCTCGCCGCCGCGCACCCCGGGGTGCGCGTGGAACTGCTCGAAGGCGAGCCGCCGGAGTCGCTGGGGCGGGTGGCGCGCGGCGAGTGCGACATCACGCTCGCGTTCACCTACCCCGGCCTGCGCGAGGAGGTCCCTCCCGAACTGGTCGAGATCCCGCTGCTCGAGGACCAGCTGACGGTGCTGCTGCCCACCGGCCACCCGCTGGCCCGGCGGCGGGCCGTCAAACTCGCCGACCTGAGCGGGGAGCGGTGGATCGCGGGCTGTCTGCGCTGCCGCGCCAACTTTCTGCACGAGTGCGCGGAGCAGGGGTTCGCCCCCGACATCGCCTTCACGACGGACGACAACCTGGTCATCCAGAGCATGGTCGCGGCCGGGCTCGGCGTCGCGATGATGCCCGGCCTCGTCCTCTCCTTCCTCTGCCACCAGAAGGTCACCGGCCGCGCCCTGGAGCCCGCCTCGCGCCGCCATGTCTCGGCGTACGTGCTGCGGGAGCACCTGCGGGTGCCGGCCACGGAGGTGGTGCTGGAGGAGCTGAAGGCGGTGGCGGCGAACCGGGTCGGCTGCTGATATAAGCAGAGGTTGAGGTTTGCGAAGAAACCGTCGTTGGACGTGATGGATCGGGCGGCAGGACGCTGCGCCCATGACCACTCCGACCGCCCCCGCGCCGCCCGCCATCCGCCGCACCCCGCGCGCCGGCGCGTTCGTCGACGAGGTGCGCGAGGCCGTCGGGCGCGGCCTGGCGCCGGAGCTGACGGCACATCTGGTGGCCGAGCGCCTCGCGCCCCACCTCGGCGCGCCCGACCTGCTCACCGCGGAGCAGCGGCGGGGCGACCCCGCGAGCTACCGCCAGCACCTGCTGCACGCCGAGCCCGACGGCAGCTTCTCCGTCGTCGCCCTCGTCTGGCTGCCCGGCCAGCACACCGCCATCCACGACCACGTCTCGTGGTGTGTGGCCGGTGTCCACGAGGGCCAGGAGCGCGAGCGCCGCTACCACCTCGTCCCCGACGGCGCCGGCTCCCGCCTGGTCGCGGTGGCGGAGGTGACCAACCCGCAGGGCTCGGTGGCCGGGTTCGCGCCGCCGGGAGATATCCACAGGGTGTGGAACGCGGGCGCGGGCGCGGCGATCTCCCTCCACGTGTACGGCGCGGATGTCGGGCGGCTGGGCAGCAGCGTCCGGCGCGTGTACGCGCCCCCGAAGGGCGAGGCGCTGTGAGGCCGCGCGGCCGACGCGGGTGGGCCGGGCCATGGCGCTGACGGACGCGCGCGGCGGTTCGCGGGGCGGTTCGCCGGGCGGTTCGCCGGGCGCCCCCGACCTGGGCGCCCCGGCCCCGGTCGTGGCAGCCGCGCCCTCGGCGCCCCGCCGCGCGGGGCGGATTCGTGCCCTCTTGCCCGGGTTCGGGCTCGGCGGGCTCGGGGTGGGGGCTGCTTGGGCGGCGCATCTGGCGCTGCCAGGGGTGCCGATGCTGACCTTCGCCGTCGTGCTGGGCATCCTCGCCGCGCATCTGCCGGGCGCGCGCGGGCTCGTACGGGGCGCCGGGCGGGCCGGGCTGTCGTTCGCCGGGAAGCGGCTGATGCGCCTCGGCGTGGTGCTGCTCGGGCTCAAGCTCAGCCTGGACGACGTGCTGGGCCTCGGCTGGGCGAGCGTGGCGATGGTGTGCGCGGTGGTCGCGGCCACCTTCTTCGGCACGTGGTGGCTCGGCCGCCGGATCGGCCTGCGGGGCGATCAGCCGCTGCTGATCGCCACCGGCTATTCCATCTGCGGCGCGTCCGCGATCGGCGCTGTCAGCGAGGTGTCGGACAGTGACGAGCGCGACGTCGCGACGTCCGTGGCGCTGGTGACGCTGTGCGGCACGCTGGCCATCGCCGTACTGCCGCTGCTCCAGCACCCGCTGGGGCTGGGCGACGCGCAGTTCGGCCGGTGGGTCGGGGCGAGCGTGCACGACGTGGGGCAGGTCGTGGCCGCCGCGCAGACGGCCGGGCCGTCCGCGCTCGGCGAGGCGGTGCTGGTGAAGCTGATGCGGGTGGCGCTGCTCGCGCCGCTCGTCGCGGCGGTGGCCGTCTCGGTACGGGCCCGGCGGGCCCAGGCGGCCCAGGAGCAGGGTGAGGACGTCGGACAAGGCACCGGCCGCGCGCGGCGGCCACCCCTGGTGCCGCTGTTCGTCCTCGGCTTCCTGGCCATGGTCGCCCTGCGCAGTACGGATCGGCTGCCGTCCGCCGCGCTCGACACCGCCGCGACCACCCAGGAACTGCTGCTCGCCGCCGCCCTCTTCGGCCTCGGCAGCGCGGTGCACCTGCCCTCGCTGGCCCGTACGGGCGGGCGCGTGGCGGCGCTCGGGCTGTGCGCGTGGGTGGTGGTCGCGGGGGTCGGCTACGGCGGCGTATTGCTGACGACGTAGCGCTTCACGAGAAGGCCGCGGGGGCGGGGCATTGAACCCCCGGGCCGCCTCACGACGCGTAGATCTCGGTCATCTCCGTGATCTTGCCGTTGGAGTCGACCTTGACCTCGTAGAAGTTCAGGCCCCAGCAGTCGCCGGCGTCCGCCTTCGCCTGCCCGCCGTCGTACTGCCTGCCCTTCGGGTCCGCACAGGTCTTGATGTGCGCGATGCCGCCGTTCTGGGCGGTGAGGGCCTTCTGCGCGGAGTCCTTCCTGCTGATGATCGTCACCTTGGAGCCGCCCGAGGCGACGGAGTAGGTGTGCAGCGCCCCGACCGCCTGGTACGCGCCCCGCTGCGACGTCGTGTTGCAGCGCCGCTTGGCGTTCTTGGCGATGATGTTGTTCATCGCGCCTTCGACGTTGTTGACCCAGATCACCTTGCGGCCGTTGGTGCTCGTCGAGCAGCCGCTGTTGCTCGTCTTGCCGCTCTTCTTGATCCTCTTGATGTGCTTCCCGTTCTTCGTCTTGCCGGATTTCTTCGCGGAGTGGCTCCTCGAGGAGTGCGAGCTGCCGCTGCTGCCGCCGTTGCAGGCGGTGAGGGTGAGTGCCGCGGCGACAAGCATGGCAGTGGCGAAAACTGGGCGGATAGAAGACACAATTCCCCCGTGGTGCGGGCCTGGACGTCCGCGACCAGGCATGGAGTGAGGCTGAGGTCGGGCGTCGCGAAAAAGGCGGTGTGACGATCTGGCCGAAAGTCTATGAGCGTGGGCATGGCGGGCCGATGGGGCTTACCGAATCCTGGGTGTCCGGTTTCCAATCTGTGACGATGATCGCGGCGGGTTGCCGAGCCTAGGACCGAGGGCCGACCGCATCTCCGTCCCGCGCCAGGTGTGTCCCTTGGAAACGCCTCTTACGCTGGCGTAATGACCGCTATCGACCCGTGCGACCGCGACACCGACGTCGCGGACAGCCCCTCCGTACCAGCCGGAACCAGTGCCCAAGCCCAAGCCGAAGCCGACGGCGGGGGCTCCGTGCTCGGCAAGCGCTACCGCGCCCTCACCCTCGGCATTGTGTCCGTCGTCTCCCTGATCGCCTTCGAGGCGAGCGCGGTCAACACGGCGATGCCGGTCGCGGCCCGCGCCCTCGACGGGGTCGAGCTGTACGCGTACGCCTTCTCCGCGTACTTCACCGCGAGCCTGTTCGCGATGGCGCTGTCGGGGGAGTGGTGCGACCGCCGGGGGCCGCTCGTCCCGCTGTTCGCCGGGATCGCGGCCTTCGGGGCCGGTCTTGTGGTGTCCGGGTCGGCGAGCGAGATGTGGATGTTCGTGGGCGGGCGCGGGGTGCAGGGGATCGGCGGCGGACTGGTGATCGTCTCGCTGTACGTCCTGGTCGGCCGAGCCTATCCACAGCGGCTCCAGCCCGCCGTGCTGGCGTCCTTCTCCGCCGCCTGGGTGCTGCCGGTGATCATCGGCCCGCTGATCGCCGGGACGGTCACCGAGCGGGTCGGGTGGCGCTGGGTCTTCCTGTCCATCCCGGTGCTGATACTGCTGCCGCTCGCCGTGATGCTCCCCGCCCTGCGCAAGGTGGAGCGGGGCGACCGCTCCCCGGCCATGAACCGCCGCCGCATCCTCCTCGCCCTCGCGGTCGCGTCCGGCGCGGGGCTGCTCCAGTACGCGGGCCAGGACCTGGCCTGGGTCTCCCTGATCCCCGCCGCGGCGGGCCTGGCGCTGCTCGTCCCGTGCATCCTGCGGCTGCTGCCCCGGGGCACCTTCCGGGCCGCCCGCGGGCTGCCGTCCGTGGTGCTGCTGCGCGGCATCGCGGCGGGCGCCTTCCTCGGTGCGGAGAGCTTCATTCCGCTGATGCTGGTCACCGAGCGCGGCCTGTCCGCCACCGCGGCCGGACTCTCGCTCACCGGCGGCGGCCTGACCTGGGCCCTCGGCTCGTACACCCAGAGCCGCCCGCGCCTGGAGCCCTACCGCGAGCGGCTGATGGCGGGTGGCATGGTGCTGATCGCCACATCCATCGCCCTGGTCCCGCTGGTGCTCGCCGACTCCGTCCCGGCGTGGCTGGTCGCGGTGGCGTGGGTGCTCGGCGGCTACGGGATGGGGCTGGTCATCTCCAGCGGCAGCGTGCTGCTCCTCAAGCTCTCCGGCCCCAAGGAGGCGGGCAGCAACTCCGCCTCCCTCCAGGTCTCCGACGCGCTCGGCAACATCACGCTGGTGGGGCTGAGCGGGGTCCTGTTCGTGGGTTTCGGCGGCGGCTCGGTGGCCGCCGCGGACCACACGGCCGCCGCGTCCGCCACGACGGGGACGGGGCACGCGGGGGCGTTCGCGGCGGTGTTCGTCGCAATGGCGGCGGTGGCCCTGCTGGGAGCGGTGGTGACGACGCGGCTGCGGCCCGCCGCGCAATAGCCTGGTACCACTTTGGCCCCAGAAGTGGTACCGTTCTGGTATGGCAATGAATCTCCGTCTGCGCGACGACCAGCAAGAGGCGCTCAAGCAGCGGGCCGAAGAGGAGGGCCGCAGCATGCACGCCATAGTGCTTCAGGCGATTGACCGGTATCTGGAGCAAGAGGCTGACCGGGAATCCGTCCGGCGCCTGGGGGCGAAGTACGCGGCACGCCATGCGGACCTGCTGCGGAGGCTGGGGGAGTAAGTGAAGTACCTGACGGTCCAGGAAGTGCTGGACCTGGCGGAAATCGCCTGTGGGGGGCAGCAGGTCGCCGTGCGTGACCTGGGGTTGCTGAGCTCGGCGGTGCACCGCCCGCAGTCGCAGATGTTCGGCATAGAGGCGTACACCGACCTGTTCGAGAAGGCGGCCGCGCTGCTTCAGTCGCTCGCTGTCAACCACCCGTTGGTGGACGGCAACAAGCGGATGGCGTGGATGTCCACGGTCGTCTTCCTTGACATCAACGGCACGGAGATGCTCGACGTCGACCAGGACGAGGCGTACAAGCTTGTCGTCGGCGTGGCCTCGGGTGCGATCGAGGACGTCGACGACATCGCGGCCGGACTGCGCGCGCTGCACGCGGCGATGTGAGCTGAATCCCACCTCCGGGTGGACCCGGGGCGTAGCCCCCAAGTGTGAAGGACGGCACCGGTAGGCTGACGCGGTCCTCGAACCCCTCGCCGATCAGCCCGACGGAGACCGTGACTACTACCGCCTCCTCCACCACCAGCCATCACCTCTCGCCCGCCTTCCCCGGCCGCGCCCCCTGGGGCACCGCGAGCAAGCTGCGCGCCTGGCAGCAGGGCGCGATGGAGAAGTACGTACAGGAGCAGCCCCGCGACTTCCTCGCGGTCGCCACGCCCGGCGCCGGCAAGACCACCTTCGCGCTGACGCTCGCCTCCTGGCTGCTGCACCACCACGTCGTGCAGCAGCTGACCGTCGTCGCGCCCACCGAGCATCTGAAGAAGCAGTGGGCGGAGGCCGCGGCCCGGATAGGGATCAAGCTGGACCCGGAGTACAGCGCCGGGCCCCTCGGGCGGGAGTACCACGGCGTCGCCGTCACCTACGCGGGTGTCGGCGTGCGGCCGATGCTGCACCGCAACCGCTGCGAGCAGCGCAAGACGCTGGTCATCCTCGATGAGATCCACCACGCGGGCGACTCCAAGTCCTGGGGCGAGGCGTGCCTGGAGGCGTTCGAGCCGGCGACCCGCCGGCTCGCGCTGACCGGCACCCCCTTCCGGTCCGACACCAACCCCATCCCCTTCGTCGCCTACGAGGAGGGGAACGACGGCATCCGGCGGTCGGCCGCCGACTACACGTACGGATACGGCGGCGCCCTGAACGACGGCGTCGTCCGGCCGGTCATCTTCCTCTCCTACAGCGGCAACATGCGCTGGCGGACCAAGGCGGGCGACGAACTCGAGGCCCGGCTGGGCGAGCCGATGACCAAGGACGCCGTCTCGCAGGCCTGGCGCACCGCGCTCGACCCGCGCGGCGACTGGATGCCGAACGTGCTGCGCGCCGCCGACCAGCGGCTCACCGAGGTCCGCAAGTCCATCCCGGACGCGGGCGCGCTCGTCATCGCGACCGACCAGGACTCGGCGCGCGCCTACGCCAAGCTGATCCGCGAGATCACGGGCACCAAGGCCACGATCGTGCTGTCCGACGACTCGGGCGCCTCACAGCGCATCGAGGACTTCAGCCACTCGGAAGACCGCTGGATGGTCGCGGTCCGCATGGTGTCGGAGGGCGTGGACGTGCCGCGCCTGGCCGTCGGCGTCTACGCCACCACCATCTCCACCCCGCTGTTCTTCGCGCAGGCCGTCGGCCGCTTCGTGCGGTCCCGGCGGCGCGGCGAGACCGCCTCCGTCTTCCTGCCCACCATCCCCATGCTGCTCGGCTTCGCGAACGAGATGGAGGTCGAGCGCGACCACGTCCTCGACAAGCCCAAGAAGGAGGGCGAGGAGGAGGACCCGTACGCCGAGGAGGAGAAGCTCCTTCAGGAGGCCGAGAAGCAGCAGGACGAGGACACGGGCGAGCAGGACATGCTGCCCTTCGAGGCGCTGGAGTCGGACGCGGTCTTCGACCGGGTGCTCTACGACGGCGCCGAGTTCGGCATGCAGGCGCACCCGGGGAGCGCGGAGGAGCAGGACTACCTGGGCATCCCCGGGCTCCTGGAGCCCGACCAGGTGCAGCTGCTGCTCCAGCGGCGGCAGGCGCGGCAGATCGCGCACAGCCGCAAGAAGCCGGACGCCGAGGCTGATCTGCTCGAACTCCCGGCGGAGCGGCGGCCGGTGGTCACGCACAAGGAGCTGCTCGAACTGCGCAAGGAGCTCAACTCCTTGGTCGGGGCGTACGTCCACCAGAGCGGCAAGCCGCACGGGGTGATCCACACCGAGCTGCGCCGGGTGTGCGGCGGGCCGCCGAGCGCGGAGGCGACGGCCGGGCAGCTCCGGGAGCGGATCAAGAAGGTCCGGGAGTGGGCCACGCGGATGAGGTGACGGCGTATGCCTGCGGCAGGGCGGAAGGGTTTCTCCGTAAGCCCTTCCGCCTTGCCGTGGGCCGCGTCGGGCCTGGCCTTTTTCCGCCCGTCAAACCAGGGCAAACGCCCACCGTCCCGGCGTATGCGAGGCGCTCCGCCCGGCAGCCTCGCTCGGATTCTGGACAAACTCTTCCGCTCAGCGGACCGGCTCGCTACCGTTCCGGCCAACGCACACGCCCCGTGGCAGTGCCGCCGCGGAGCGCAGCCGGTGTGCGACCACGACCGGCGGCCTCTGGCGCGCCGTCGTCGGGACCGGCGGCGCCCCACCGCGAAGAGCCGCCACTCATACGGAGGAGGGGGCGTCGTGACCGCGGAGACCTCACAGACGCTCGACCGGGGACTACGCGTCCTCAAACTGCTCGCCGACACCGACCACGGGCTGACCGTGACCGAGCTGTCCAACAAGCTCGGCGTCAACCGCACCGTGGTGTACCGCCTGCTGGCCACGCTCGAGCAGCACTCCCTCGTACGCCGCGACATCGGCGGCCGCGCGCGGGTCGGGCTCGGCGTGCTCCAGCTCGGCCGCCAGGTCCATCCGCTGCTGCGGGAGGCGGCGCTGCCCGCGCTGCGCGCCCTCGCCGACGACATCGGCGCCACCGCGCACCTCACCCTGGTCGACAGCACGGAGGCGCTGGCCGTCGCGGTCGTCGAGCCGACCTGGACCGACTACCACGTCGCCTACCGGGCCGGCTTCCGGCACCCCCTGGACCGCGGCGCCGCGGGGCGGGCGATCCTGGCCGCCCGCTCGGGCCGTGACGGCGACCCCGGCTATGTGCTCACCCACGGCGAGCTGGAGGCGGGCGCGAGCGGCGCGGCCGCTCCGTTGGTCGGGGTGACCGGGATCGAGGGCAGCGTCGGGGTGGTGATGCTCTGCGACGCGGTGCCGGAGCGGGTGGGGCCGCGGGTGGTGGACGCGGCGCGCGAGGTCGCGGACGCCCTGCGCTGACACCGGGCGGCGCCCTGTCCTGAGACCGGGCGGCGGCCTGTCCCGACACCGGGCGGCGCCCTGCGCTGAGCCGGGGTGGCGCGCCCCGCACCCCGCCGGTCAACTAGATTCACACCCATGCCTGCCGTCTCCCCGCGCGCCCGGATCCTCGCGATCTGCTCCGCGCCCGTCCTCGCCCTTCTCGCGGTCGCCGCCTTCGCGCCGCTGCCCTTCTCGGTGGCGGAGCCCGGCACGACCGTGAACGTCCTCGGCTCCGACCACGGCGGGCCGGTCATCAAGATCTCCAAGGCGATGCCCCGCAAGACCACCGGCCAGCTGAGGATGACGACGATCGCGGCGACCGGGCCGGACGCCACGGTCCGGCTCAAGGACGTCATCAGCGGCTGGTTCGAGACCGACCGTGCCGTGATGCCGCGCGACTCCGTCTACCCCGTCGGCAAGACGACCAAGGAGATCGAGGCGCACAACGCCGCGGAGATGGAGAAGTCCCAGGACACGGCCACCAGCGCGGCCCTCGGCTATCTCCATCTCTCCTCCAAGGACGTCAAGGTGCGGCTGCGCCTCGCGGACGTGGGCGGCCCGAGCGCCGGGCTGCTCTTCTCCCTCGGCATCGTCGACAAGCTCGACGGCGACGGCCGCGGCGGCGACCTGACCGGCGGCCGTACGATCGCGGGCACCGGCACGATCACGGCGGACGGCAAGGTCGGCGCGGTGGGCGGGGTCGCGCTCAAGACCCAGGCGGCCAAGCGGGACGGGGCGACGGTCTTCCTGGTCCCGAGGGCGGAGTGCGCGGACGCCAAGGCCGAGCTCCCCCAGGGGCTGCGGCTGATCCCCGTCACCACGCTCAAGGGCGCGGTGAACTCGCTGGTGGCGCTTCAGTCGGGCCACAGGGTGCCGAGGTGCTGAGGCGCTGAGCTGCTGAGCGGCTGCTGTGGAGTCATGGCTGCTGGTCGGCGTGCCGATACCCGCCGCCCTCTTGGCCCGTGTGTGGCCGGACCCGGGCTGGCGGTCCTGCCTGCGGCATCTGGTGGTGATCGTGGACGGGCGGGCCGGCGTGTTGACGGAGGTGAGCGAGGAGGGGCGTACGCGCCTGACGGACAAGGACGGCTCCCCGCACGCTCCTCCCGTGGGGCCGGTGACCGTGCCGCCCCCGCTCTGCTGCCGGACGCGCGTCACCACGTCACCCCTGGGCACCGACGGCACGCATGTGGGCCTGCGGGTCTCCCGGGACCGTAGCACCGGGCGGTTCCGCTACCAGCGCATCGACGGCGCTGACGGCGTCGACGGGTGATCGATCTGCCGCCCGGCTCGAAGGGCCCGTGGGGCGTGGGACCCCGCGGGTCACGGGCCCTGAGGGAGATCTCCGAGGACACGGCGCGCCGGCTGCTCGCGGCCGCGGCCACCTCGCAGGCGGCCCTGACCACCGCCGTCCAGTCGCTGCTGCCGGAGGTGGGCCACCCGCTGCTGCTCCGCGGAATCGTCGGGTTCGTTCAGGCGGCGGCCTCGGGGATCCGCACCCGGCACAAGATCCTGTCGCGGCTCAGGAAGGTGGGGCCGGGGACGGGTACCTGACCGGCCAGGGGCGGGGCGTCGCGAGGCGCAGGCCCACCTCGACCAGCGTCCAGCCGAGACGGCTCCGCAGCCGACGGGGGCGGTGGAGCGGGCGCGGCCGGTGCGATGAGCGGGCGCGCAGGGCCTCGCGGCGCAGCCGCTCGGCCCGGATGCGGTGCAGCCGCAGATGGATGTCGTCGCCGTACATGGTTGTTCCCCCCAGGGGTCGGTCAGTCCTCGTCGCGCGGGAAGGCGTGCAGATGGACGCGGACGCGGGCCGAGTCCTCGGTGTCCCGGCCCACTTCCTTCTCGCGATAGCTCTCGATCACCTCGTGCACCTTGTCGCGCATCTCGGCGGCGAGCTCAGGGGTGAGCCGGATGGTGAAGTCACTGATGTCCCAGGCGCGGCGCCATTCCTCGGGCCAGTCGCGCCAGGTGCCGAGCCAGGTGGACAGCTCTTGGCCGTGGGTGGTGGCGAGCTCGTACAGCATGGTGCTCATCGCGCCGCGCAGGGACGGGTCGGCGTCGCGCAGCAGCTCGTCGGTACCCATGCGGATGCCGCGCTGTGCGCTCTTCCACCACCGCTCGCGCCCCTTGCCGCGCTCCGGGTCTTCCACGACGAAGCCGTAGGTGGCCAGCTGCCGCAGGTGGTAGCTGGTGGCGCCGCTGGACTCGTCGAGCCGGTTGGCGAGTTGGGAGGCGGTGGCCGGTCCGTACTCGCGCAGCGCGTCGAGCAGGCGCATCCGCAGGGGATGTGCGAGTCCGCGCAGGGAGCGGGCGTCGAGCACCCGTACGTCGTCGGGCACCGGCTTCTCGTTCTCGGCCATGGTGGCAGCGTAAGCATGCAAAGATTCCGTTGCAAGGATTTATTTGCAACGGAATCTTTGGAGGGCCGGCCGGAAGAGCCGGTCAGTCCTCCGCTGCCTGCCGGACCAGAGGGATGATCCGCAGCGGCACCGGGTTCTCCATCACGATCGTCGTCGAGGCCCGCACGATGCCCTCGAATCCCACCACCCGGTCGATCACCCGCTGGAGATCGGCGTTGGAGCGGGCGACCAGGCGGCAGAGCATGTCGCCATGGCCGGTGGTGGTGTGCAGTTCGAGCACCTCGGGGACGGTCGCCAGATGGCTGCGTACGTCCGGGCCCTGGCCCTGCTTGATCTCCAGCGTCGCGAAGGCGGTGACCGGATAGCCGATCGCCGCCGGGTCCACCTCCGGCCCGAAGCCCCGGATCACGCCCTGGGCCAGCAGCCGGTCGAGCCGTGCCTGGGCCGTGCCGCGCGCGACGCCGAGCCGGCGGGACGCCTCCAGCACCCCGATCCGGGGCTCCTCGGCGAGCAGCGCGATCAGCCGGGCGTCGAGCCGGTCGATTCCCAAGATGGTCCTCCTGGCCTGTCGGGAGTGTGAGGATGGTCACTGTGTACAGAATGCCCGGCCAATCGCGGAATCCGTTACACGGATTGTCCAGTAGATCAGCAAACTGTTGCGCACCCTGAGTCATGGAGTCACGGTGAACACATGACTGAGACGCTGGATCACACCCTGGCCGCCACGGGAGAAGGCGCGCGTCGGGCGGACCCCTTCCCGGTGAAGGGGATGGACGCGGTCGTCTTCGCCGTCGGCAATGCCAAGCAGGCCGCGCACTACTACTCCACCGCGTTCGGCATGAAGCTCGTCGCCTACGCGGGGCCCGAGAACGGCAGCCGGGAGAGCGCGAGCTATGTCCTGGTCTCCGGCGGCGCCCGCTTCGTGTTCACCTCCGTCATCAAGCCCGCCACCGCCTGGGGCACCTTCCTCGCCGAGCATGTCGCGGCCCACGGGGACGGCGTGGTCGACCTGGCCATCGAGGTGCCGGACGCGCGCGCCGCGTACGCCTACGCCACCGCCCACGGCGCCACCGGCATCGAGGAGCCGCACGAGGTCGAGGACGAGTACGGCACCGTGGTGCTCGCCTCCATCGCCACCTACGGCGACACCCGCCACACCCTCGTCGAACGCTCCGGCTACACCGGCCCCTACCTCCCCGGCTTCGCCCCCGCCGACCCGCTGGTCGAGCCGCCCCGTCACCGTAACTTCCAGGCCATCGACCACTGCGTCGGCAATGTCGAGCTGGGCCGGATGGACGAGTGGGTGGCCTTCTACAACGGCGTCATGGGCTTCACCAACATGAAGGAGTTCGTGGGCGACGACATCGCCACCGAGTACTCCGCGCTGATGTCGAAGGTCGTCGCGGACGGCACCCGCAAGGTGAAGTTCCCGCTCAACGAGCCGGCCGCCGGCAAGAAGAAGTCCCAGATCGACGAGTATCTGGAGTTCTACGGCGGCCCCGGTGTGCAGCACATCGCGCTCGCCACCAACGACATCGTGGCGACCGTACGCGCCATGCGCGCGGCCGGTGTCCGGTTCCTGGACACCCCCGACTCGTACTACGACACACTCGGCGAGTGGGTCGGCGAGACCCGGGTGCCCCTGGAGACGCTGCGCGAGCTGAAGATCCTCGCCGACCGCGACGAGGACGGCTACCTGCTCCAGATCTTCACCAAGCCGGTGCAGGACCGGCCGACCGTCTTCTTCGAACTGATCGAGCGGCACGGCTCGATGGGCTTCGGGAAGGGCAACTTCAAGGCACTTTTCGAGGCGATCGAGCGGGAACAGGCCAGGCGCGGCAATCTCTGACTGCGCGAAAGTACTAACTAAAGCTGTTACGAACTTCGGACCGTCTACACTCGGCGCGTTGCTATCCATTACAACGCCGCGTGGTGTATGGGGAGTTGTCGAGGTTCGAATGGCGCAAGACGTGCAGGACATGTACGCCAAAGGGCGGCTGACCAGGAATAAGTTCGCCCTGGGTGGAGGGAAGGCGGCCGCGTCGGGCGCGCTGGGAGTGCTTGCTGTCCCGGTGCCCGACGCGGCCGACGCGGTGGAGGGCCAGATGGGTGCCGTCGAGGGCGGCACGCGGGACCTGCCCGCCCTGACGGCTCAGGAACAGCCCTAGGGCCCGTCGCCCGGGCATCCGCCGAAACGCCCGCTCCCGGACCCACCCGCCGCGCCGATCTTCCCTCCCGGACGGCCGGGTGCGAGTCTGGAGCCATGGCTGATCTGATCGAGATGCTGCGGGAGGGCCTCCCCTCCGAGGCCGTCGTGACCGACCCCGACGTGACGAGCTCGTACGCCAACGACATGGCGAGCTTCTGCGAGGCGGGCACCCCGGCCGTCGTCGTCCTCCCGCGCAGCGTCGAGCAGGTGCAGCATGTGATGCGCACCGCGGCCCTCCTGCGCGTCCCGGTCGTCCCCCAGGGGGCGCGTACGGGTCTGTCGGGGGCCGCCAACGCCTCCGACGGCTGCATCGTCCTCTCCCTGATCAAGATGGACCGGATCCTGGAGATCAACCCGGTGGACCGGATCGCGGTCGTCGAGCCGGGCGTGGTCAACGCTGTCCTGTCGCGCGCCGTCATGGAGCGCGGCCTCTACTACCCGCCGGACCCGTCCAGTTGGGAACAGTGCACCATCGGCGGCAACATCGGCACCGCCTCCGGCGGCCTGTGCTGTGTGAAGTACGGCGTCACCGCCGAATATGTGCTGGGCCTGGACGTCGTGCTCGCCGACGGCCGGCTGCTGAAGACGGGCCGCCGCACCGCCAAGGGCGTCGCCGGTTACGACATGACCCGGCTGTTCGTCGGCTCCGAGGGCAGCCTCGGCATCGTCGTCCGCGCCGTGCTCGCCCTCAAGCCCGCCCCGCCCGAGCAGCTCGTCCTCGCCGCGGAGTTCCCCTCCACCGCGGCCGCCAGCGACGCCATCTGCCAGATCATGGAGCGCGGGCACACCCCCTCGCTGCTCGAACTCATGGACCGCACCAGCGTCCGCGCGGTCAACGCCATGGCCAACATGGGCCTGCCGGACTCCACCGAGGCCCTGCTCCTGGCCGCCTTCGACACCCCGGACCCCGCCGCCGACCTCGCCGCCGTCGGCGAGCTGTGCACCGCCGCGGGCGCCACCGAGGTCGTCCCCGCCGAGGACGCGGCCGAGTCCGACCTGCTGCTCCAGGCCCGTCGGCTGACCCTCCCGGCCCTGGAGGCGGTCAAGGGCGTCACGATGATCGACGACGTCTGTGTGCCGCGCTCCCGGCTCGCCGCCATGATCGACGGGACCGCCGCCATCGCCGAGAAGTACGCCCTGACCATCGGCGTCGTCGCCCACGCCGGTGACGGCAACACCCACCCGACCGTCTGCTTCGACGCCACCGACCCGGACGAGTCGCGGCGCGCGCGGGAGTCCTTCGACGAGATCATGGCGCTGGGGCTCGAACTGGGCGGCACGATCACGGGGGAGCACGGGGTGGGGGTGCTCAAGCGCGAGTGGCTGGCGCGGGAACTGGGCCCGGTGGGGGTGGAGTTGCAGCGCGGCATCAAGCAGGTCTTCGACCCGCTGGGCCTGCTGAATCCGGGCAAGCTGTTCGTGTGAGGTCAGCGCTGTCGCGGCGCGGGCGGGGCCGCGCCCGCGCCCACGCGCGCGAATATCCTTCGCTTCGGAAGCCGGGCGGATCTAGCATGCGTCGCGATGACGAGCCTGACCGAGAACATTCGCCCCTTCCATATCGATATCCCCCAAGCCGACCTGGACGATCTGCACGAGCGACTCGATCGCACGCGTTGGCCCGATGAACTCCCGGGAGTGGGCTGGGCGTACGGCATCCCGCGCGACTATCTGCGGGAGCTCGTACGGTACTGGCGCCACACCTACGACTGGGGCGCCGCCGAGGCCCGACTGAACGAGTGGCCGCAGTTCACCACCACGATCGACGGGGCGAACATCCACTTCGCCCACATCCGCTCACCCGAACCGGACGCCACCCCGCTGATCATGACGCATGGCTGGCCGGGCTCCTTCGCCGAATTCACCCAGGTCGCAGGCCCGCTCACCGACCCGAGAGCCCACGGCGCCGACCCCTCCGAGGCGTTCCATCTGGTGTTGCCGAGCATCCCGGGCTTCACCTTCTCAGGACCGACACACGACACCGGCTGGGAGTACCACCGGGTGGCCGCCGCGTTCGCCGAACTCATGGAGCGCCTCGGCTACCGGCGATACGGCACACAGGGCGGCGACTGGGGTTCCGCGATCTCCCGCGAAATCGGCCGCCTCCACCCCGACCGCGTCATCGGCGTCCACCTCAACCTCATTCCCGGCTCCTCCGCCGGCGAGGAACCCGACCCCGCCCACCTGGCCACCCTCGCCCCGGCCGAACGCGCCCGCACCCTCGCCTCCTGGGAACTGCACCAGCGGTGGGCCCGCGACCGCCAGGGCTACGCCGACATCCAGTCCACCCGCCCCCAGACCCTGGCCTACGGGCTCACCGACTCACCGGTCGGTCAGCTCGCCTGGATCGCCGAGAAGTTCAAGGAGTGGACCGACTCCCGCGACAGCCCCGAAGACGCCGTCGACCGCGACCAGCTCCTCACGGACGTCATGCTCTACTGGCTCACCGGCACCGCCGGGTCCTCCAGCCGCATCTACTACGAGCGCGCCCACTCCCCCTACTGGGGCGCGCCCCCGGAGCCCTCCACCACCCCGACCGCCCTCGCTGTCTTCCCCCGCGAGAACTTCATTCCGCTGCGGCATATCGCGGAGCGGACGAACAACATCGTGCGGTGGACGGAGTACGACCGGGGCGGGCATTTCCCGGCGATGGAACAGCCGGACCTGCTGGTCGCGGACATCCGCGCGTTCTTCCGCGACCTCGGCCGATGAGCGGTGCGGCAGCCCGGAGCCCGCGCTGCCGTTCACCCCAGATCGGACATGTCGAGTACGAAGCGGTAGCGCACATCGTTGCGCCGGAGACGGTCGAGGGCCTCGTTCACCTGCGATGAGGGGAGCACCTCGATGTCGGCGGTGATGCCGTGTGCGGCGCAGAAGTCGAGCATGGCGGCGGTCGCGAGCCTGCCGCCGCTGCCCGCGGAGCTGAGTTTCTTGCGCCCCACGAGCAGGTCGGTGGTCTCCACGGTGACGGGTCCGAGGTGTCCCAGGTGGCTGAGTGTTCCGTCCATGGCGACCAGGCCCAGGTAAGGGCCGAGGTCGTGCGGGGCGGAGATGGTGTCGATGACAACGTCGAACCGGTCGCGGGCGTCAGCCATCTGCTCCGGGTCCGTGGAGACGATGAGACCGTGGGCGCCGAGCCGGCGAGCGTCGTCGCCCTTGTCCGCTGAGCGGCTGATAACCGAGGTGTCGGCGCCGAGCGCCACGGCGATCTTGACCGCGAGATGGCCCAGACCGCCCAGTCCCGCCACGGCGACGCGGGTCCCCGGCCCCACACCGAGGGCGTGCAGCGGTTCCCAGACGCCCGTCGTAGGTCAGGGTCGGGAAGGCTCGGCAGAAGTTCTCCTGATCGGCCCGGCACATGGCGCCGGGCCTCAGCCCTTGACGGCCTCTGCGATCTGTAGGGCGGCCTGGGCGGGTGTGAGGTGCGTGGTGTCGACGACCTCGGCCTCGTCGTGGAGCCATGTGCGGGCCGCCTCGGCGTAGGGCTCGAGGTATTGGAGACGGAACGGGGAGTTGGGGCCGACGACGGTGTCGCCCGCGATGCGCCCGCGGAGGGTGTCCTGGTCGGCGTGGAGGACGAAGTGCCTGATCGGGATGGCGTGTTGGGCGAGGCCCGCGCTGATCTCGCGCCAGTACTCCTCGACCAGGACGGTCATGGGCATCACCAGGGTGCCGCCGGTGTAGTCGAGCACGCGGCGGGCGGTCTCGACGACGAGCGGCCGCCACGGCGGCCAGTTCTGGAAGTTGTCCGTCACGGGCAGCCCCGGCGTGATGTTCATGAGTGTCTCGCCGACCTTCTCGGCGTCGAACACCCGTGAATCCGGGATCAGCTGCTGCACGAGCGCACTGGTCGTCGTCTTGCCTGCGCCGTGGGTGCCATTGAGCCATACGATCATGGGCCCCAACGCTAGCGCCGTGCGGGCGCCGACGCTGTGGATCGCCAGTATTCGAACGTATAGTCGAGTGCCCGGTCTGCGCGCAGCGCACCGACGCGGGATGTGTCAGCGCCACGGGGTCGGGTACTCGCCTCCAGAACCCGGACATATGTCACCCCGACCGCTGGACGGAATCATGACCGACCTCCCCGATGACAACACCGTTTCCGCCACCCAACACGCCCTCGGCGAACTGGCGGCCGCCCGCGCGGACGATTCGGCGCTGGACACCCTTGCCAACAGCGAAGTGCTGCTCCCTGCCGCCGATGCCACAGAGGACACGGACCCAGGGGCCGTGACCCTGCCCGTGCTCGAACAGGAAGACGGCGCCCAGCTCGTGCCGGTCTTCACCACCCCGGACCGCATGCACCAGGCCCTGCCGCAGATCCACCGCTACCACCGGGTGCCGCTGGGCGCCCTGGCCCAGGGCTGGCCCTCCGACGAGCTCTCGCTGACCATCGACGCGGGCGCGCCGGAAGAGGTGACCCTCACGGGCGGTGGCGTACGGACCCTGCTGACGCGTCCCGCTGGGTGAGCGGGGACGGGCACACCGGCCCTTCGCTTCAGTGGCGGGCATAGTGCCGGGCCACTGCGTGGAACGCTTCCTTCGGTTCCCAGTGCCAGCGAGGCGTCGCGTCCTCGAAGGTCTTCCAGATCGGCTTGACGATGCCGTAGCTCGCCAGGTCGAGGTCGTAGCGCGGGCTGGCCCGGTGCGGGTTGTCGGGGGCGACGAATTGGTACACCAAGGCCGCGTAGAGGTTCATGGACTCGAAGACATCGAGCAGGTCGGTGAGATACGTGGCCTGCGTCCGCTCGCTGCGCACCGGATCGCCGATGATCTCCGGGGGATCCTTGTCGTAGTCGACCACGTACCAGCCCATGCCGCCCTGCTCCGGGGCGCCCTTGAAGGTGCAGGTGCCGAACTCGGAGATGACGACCGGTTTGCGCCGGCGCAGGAACGGCGTGAGCTCACGGACGTAGTCGGCCCGGTCCGGGAAGTATGAGTAGTAGTTGACGCTGACGATGTCGAACAGGTCCCAGTCGACCTCTTCGTCCTGCGCCGCGCCGTACGTCATCCGGCCCTTGAAGACGGACCTGCCGACCTTCGCGGCCCGCGCGGTGAACTCGCGCAGCCGGCGCACCATCTTCTCGGGGTCGAAGTTTCCGCTGAGCATGTTCTTGACGCGCTCAAGCGCGTTGTCACCCGGCACGATGCCCGGGACGAACAGCACGAACTCGGCGCCCACGCTGAGATGGACCCGCGCGCCCTGGCGCCGCAGGTGCTCGGCGTGCCTGCCGGTCTCCGCCAAGTGGTCGAGGATGTCCTGATGGGAGACGTCCGCCAGGCGCGGCTGGAGCCAGATATGCAGCCCGCGCTCCGCCGCCTCCGAAGAGGTGGCCTTGAGCCGGTCGATACCGGTGCCGAAGACCGAGACGGAACTGGCGTGCAGCTCGTCTCCGATGGTCCGGATGTCCTTGCGCATCCTCGCGGCGCTCCAGCTGGTCGCCGGTGTGTCGCCGTCGATGACCTCGTACGACACGCCCCGGTAGGTCAGGCCGGCCGGGCTGCGGCGACTGCGCGCCTCGGCCCGGCCCGGTGTCAGCAGCGCCCCCGCCGCACCCGACGCCGCTACGGCCCCCACGGATCCCGCCCCCGCCAGAAAACTCGCCCGGCTGATTCCCTTGCTCCGCACTGTGTCTCCCCCTGGTGTCCGGGCCTGCTGTCTGCGACCCATCACCAGTTTCGGGAGCGGCGGCCCGCCCTGTCGTCGGCCAAAGGTCTGTGCGTCTGCGACTTAAGTCGCAGACGCACAGACCAAAGCGCAGTCGGCTAGCCCTTCAGCGACGCGATGTCGATCACGAACCGGTACCGCACATCGCTGCTCACGACCCGCTCGTAGGCCTCGTTGATCTGGTCAGCGGTGATCACCTCGATCTCCGCACCGAAGCCGTGCCCGGCGCAGAAGTCCAGCATCTCCTGCGTCTGCCGGATGCCGCCGATCTTCGAGCCCGCCATCGACTTACGGCCCATGATCAGCGAGAACTGGTGGAAGGAGCTCGGGAACTCCGGGCCGCCCACGTGCACCATCGTGCCGTCCCGCTTCAGCAGCGAGAGGTACGCGTCCAGCGGGATGTTCGCCGAGACCGTGTTGATGATGAGGTCGAAGGAGCCGGCCAGCTCGGCGAAAGTCGACTCGTCGCTCGTCGCGTAGAAGTGGTCGGCGCCCAGGCGCAGGCCGTCGTCCTTCTTGCGGAGGGACTGGGACAGGACGGTGACCTCCGCGCCCATGGCGTGGGCGATCTTCACGCCCATGTGGCCGAGGCCGCCGAGGCCCACGATGGCGACCTTCTTGCCGGGACCGGCGTTCCAGTGGTCCAGGGGCGAGTAGAGGGTGATGCCGGCGCACAGCAGCGGGGCGGCGACATCGAGGGAGAGGCCGTCGGGGATGCGCACCGCGTAGTTCTCGTCGACCACGATGTGCGTGCTGTAGCCGCCGTAGGTGGGGGAGCCGTCGTACTCCTTGCCGTTGTACGTCGCCACCTCGCCCTTGAGGCAGAACTGCTCCTCGCCCGCCAGGCAGTTCTCGCACTCGCGGCAGGAGTCGACGAAGCAGCCCACGCCGACCCGGTCGCCGACGGCGTACTTGGTGACGCCGGAGCCGACCTCGGTGACGACGCCCGCTATCTCATGGCCCGGCACCATCGGGAACAGGGCGGTGCCCCACTCCTCACGGGCCTGGTGGATGTCGGAGTGACAGATGCCGGCGTACGCGATCTCGATCAGGATGTCGTGCTCGCCGACCGGGCGGCGCTCGATGGTGGTGCGCTCCAGCGGGGCCTTGGGGGCCGGGGCCGCGTAGGCGGTGACGCTGGTGGTCATATCAGTGATCTCCCTGAGTGGGGTTCTCGGATGTGGGGTTCCGATATACGGAAGGGGTGGGGGGAGGGGACGGGGAAAGGGAAGGGGATGAAGGGGCCGCGGGGCGGTCGGGCGAGGGTGCGGTCCAGTTGGCGAGCAGCCGCAGAGCCTCCTCCGAGGGGGATCCGGGCTCGACCGTGTATATGCACAGCGCCTGGTCGGCATCGCCGGGGAAGGCCACGTTCTCGTAGGACAGCGTCATCTCCCCGACCAGCGGGTGGTGGTAGATCTTGACGCCGTGGGTCTTCTCCCGCACGTTGTGGTCGGCCCACCACGTACGGAACTCCGGGCTCTTGATCGTCAGCTCGCCGACCAGCTCGGTGAGGACCGGGTCATCGGCGTTGCGGCCCGCCTGGAGCCGCAGACCGGCCACCATCTCCGACGCGTAGTTCTCCCACTCGCCGTAGAGCTCGCGGGCCGCCGGGTCGAGGAACATGAAGCGGATCATGTTCCGCTCGCGGTACGGCAGCGCGTCGAAGTCGACGATCAGCGCACGGGCCAGCCGGTTGGAGGCCAGCACATCGCTCCTGCGCCCGAGCACGAACGCGGGCGAGACCGCCGCGTCCAGCGTCTGGAGCAGGCGGTACACCCCGGGCCGCACCCGCTGGGGGCGGGGCGGCCGGCGGCGCTGGGCGCGGCGGGGCCGTGGCTTGGCCAGCTCGAAGAGGTACGCACGCTCGGTGTCGTTCAGGCGCAGGGCCCGGGCGACGGCGTCCAGTACCGCCTCCGAGACATTCAGATGGCGGCCCTGTTCCAGCCGCGTGTAGTAGTCCGTGCTCACCCCGGCCAGCTGCGCCAGCTCCTCGCGGCGCAGCCCCGGCACCCGGCGGGGGCCGGAGGTGGTCAGGCTCACGCCCGCGTCCTCAGGGCGCAGCCGAGCCCTGCGGGTGCGCAGGAATTCACTGAGCTCGGTGTTGCGGTCCATGTTTCAAGTATTCGCGGCCCGAGAGGCGTGCGGCCGTGCCAACGTAGGTCTGCTGGACCTAGGGGCGCCGGACCTAGGCAGGCCGGAACCAGTCGGCCGGCCCCCGGCCGGTCCGGGCCCCGCCGGGGCCCCGCGGGGGTACGGCGCGGCCTCGCGGGCGTACGGCGGGGGCGGCTCGTGCGGCGTGGGTCCGCTCGTACGGCGCGGAGACGTCCGCTTGTGCGGTGGTGGCGCGCTCGCACGGGAGAGTGGTGCCCGCCGGTGAGGGCTACGGCCCCCGGGCCGGTCTGATAGACCTTGACAGCGCGCTCCGTGTTGCACTGCGGCTCTTGTACGGCAGACTGCTTGTCGCCCCCCACCGCGACGCACCTCACAGGCGCGGCGCAGCACAGCACGGCCGAGCAGATACGGGACATCGGAGATCATGAGCGCCCCTACCTCAGGATCCGCGGACGGCACCTCCATTCCTGGCTTTTATCCGGATCCGTCCATCCCCAACTACATCCGTTACTGGAACGGCGCCGCCTGGGTGCCCGGCACCAGCCGGCCCGCGCCGGGTGTGGGCGAGGCCATGCCCGCCCCGCCGCCCGGGGTGACCTACACGCACGTCACCGCGCCCCTGCCGGACGAGACCGGCCCCATGTATCTGGACGAGGAGCCTCCGCCCGCCGGGGACAGCGGCCGGGCGGCGCTGCCCGAGCTGCGTCCGCGCGGCGAGATGGACGTACGAGGGGACGGGCGGCCGGAGGTGCGGCCCGACGCGCGGAGCGGGCAGGGGCCCGAGCAGGTGCCGCCGTCCCCGGGCGTGGGCGGCGCGACTCCGGCCGCCATGGACTGGAACGACCCGCAGCGGCTGCACGGCACCCGGCCGGAGCCCGCGTCGGCCTGGCAGGCGGACGCGTCCCGGCAGTCCGGCTTCGGCGGCGAACAGGACCGCCGCGTCTCCTGGGGCTCGGACCCGGCCGAGGCCGGGGCGGGACCCCGGGGCTCGGGGCCCGGCGGGCCCGCCAGGCCGGGGGTGCCCGATCCGCGCCGGGCCGTCAGCGGTCCGGGTGGTGACAGTGGCCCCGGCGGTGCCGGCGGTGCCGAACCGCCCGCGTCCGCGCAGGCCCTGCCGCCCGCCCGGCGGGCCCCGGAGCTGCCCCCGGCGGAGCCGCCGGGCCCGGAGGACACGCCCGGTGGTGGGCGTACGACCGGCGGGGACGGCACGATCTCCATCCGCGCGGTCCGGCCCGGCCAGGCCGGACCGGGTGCGGGCGGCGGCGCGCCCACGCGCGACGACGGCACCATGACGATCCGCGCTCTCGGGCGCGGTGCCCCGAAGCAGGGCGGTGGTGCGGCGAACCCCGCGCAGCCCGGTGGGCAGCCCGGTGGGGCCGCTCCCGCCGCTCCCGCGCAGGGCCCGGGTGCGCTGCCCCCACAAGGTGGCGTCGTGCTCCCCGGTGGCGCTCCCGCGCAGGGCCCGGGCGGGGTCCCCGGCGGCGGCGTCCCCGTTCAGGGCGGCGCGCCCGCGGCCCGGCACCAGCCGCAGCCGCAGGCCCACCCTCAGCCCCAGCCCCAGCCCCAGCCCCAGCCGCAGCCGCAGGCCCACCCGCAGCCGCAGCCGCAGCCCCAGCCAGGGTGGCAGCAGCAGGTGCGGCAGCTCGCGCAGCAGCCCGCGCCTGGCGCCGCCCCGCCCCCCGGGGCGCAGGGCGGTGCGCCGGAGGGCGTCATTCCGTGGAAGCCCCCCGTCGACAACCCCTTCCAGCGGGCCGCCCAGGCCCAGGGGCGGCCCGCCGCCCTCGGCCGTCGCCTCCTGGCCCGGATCATCGACTCCGCCGTACTCCTCGGTGTCGTCGGCGCGGCCGCGTATCCGCTGTGGACCAAGGCGAGCGACCACTTCGACGAGAAGGTGGAGCGCGCCAAGCTGACCGGCGAGACCGTCACCGTCTACTGGCTGGACGGCACGACGGGCGTCTACCTCGGGGTGGTGCTCGGCCTGCTGCTCGTGGTCGGGCTGATCTACGAGGCGCTGCCGACCGCCAAGTGGGGTGCCACGCTGGGCAAGAAGCTGTGCGGGGTGCGGGTCCTGGACATCGAGGGGCACGACAGCCCCTCGTTCGGCGCCGCGCTGCGCCGCTGGCTGGTGTACGGGGTGCTCTGGCTGCTGGTGATCGGGGTCTTCAACGTGCTGTGGTGCCTGTTCGACCGCCCATGGCGGCAGTGCTGGCACGACAAGGCGGCGCGCACCTTCGTGGCGGGGCGCGGCTGAGCGGCCCCGCGTCGGTGTACGGGCCCGGGTCGGTTACCGAGGTCACGGGGCGCTGACTCGTACGGTCCATCCCGCTCGCCCGAACGGAGCGCGCCGGATGCGGCGGTCCCGGCTCCGGGGTCGACTCGGGCCATGAGCACCGACCAGCCGACGCCGGAGCCCGACGAGCCCCGGCCCAATGAGCCCCGGCCGAGCGAGCCGGGGCCAAGTCAGCCGGGGCCAGGTCAGCAGGGGCCGGAGCAGGCACGGCCGGATCAGCCGGGCCCGAGCGAACAGGGTCTGGGCGAGCCGGGGCCGGGCGAGCCGGGGCCGGGCCAGGCTGGGGCGGGCGAGCAGCCGGAGGGCGAGTCGTTCGCCAAGCAGCAGCCGCCGCCCTCGTACGGCTCGCCCTACGGCGACGCGTACGGCGGTCCTCACGGCAGCGCCGACCCGCTCGCGGGCATGCCCCCGCTCGCGAACCGCGGCCGTCGCCTCGTCGCCCGGATCATCGACGCGCTGATCGTGGGCATCCCGGTCGGGCTGGTCCTGGCCGTGCTGGTGGGCGATTACGACCCGGTGAACAACAACGACGAGGCGACCGTCATGACGATCGTCTACGCCCTCGTCTACTTCGTCTATGAGGGGCTGATGCTGACCAAGTACGGCCAGACGGTGGGCAAGAAGGTCATGAAGATCCGCGTCGCGATGCTGGAGAACGGGGAGATCCCGGCCGGCCAGCCGGGTTGGCTGCGCGCCGGTACGTACTCCCTGCCGGAGATCGTGCCGTGCTGCGGCTTCATCTTCTGGCTGATCAATGTGTTGTGGTGCACCTGGGACCGGCCGTACCACCAGTGTCTGCACGACAAGGTCGCCAAGACGGTCGTCGTCTCCGTGCCCTCCTGAGCCACCGTCCCCGCGATCCATCGCCCCGAGCTATCCGCCGTCCGTGGCCTGCTGGTGTAATCGGGGCATGAGCCCCGACCAGCTGTCGTATCCGCAGTACAACCGCCCCGTAGGAATGCCGCCGCCGGCGACCCCCGGCCAGCGCTTCGTCGCCCGGCTGGTCGACACCCTGATCCTCGGCGCCATCTGGACCGTGGCGCTCGCCGCGACCGGCGCGCTCAAGTACTCCATGGACAACCCCGGCGAGCAGGACATCGGCAAGGTGACCCTCGCGCTGGTGATCACCATGGCGGTCTACTTCGTATACGAAGGCGTGATGCTGGCCCGCAGCGGTCAGACGCTGGGCAAGAAGGCGCTGCGCATCCGGGTGGCGATGCTGGCGGACGGGGATGTCCCGGGCCGCCAGGGCTGGGTGCGGGCCGTGGTGTACGTACTGCCGGGGATGTTGATCCCGCTGCTGGTGGGCACGCTGTTCTGGCTGCTCAACGTTCTGTGGTGCACCTGGGATCAGCCGCTGCGCCAGTGTCTGCACGACAAGGCGGCCAAAACCGTGGTGGTGGCGGCCTAGCGATACCGGCCGTCGCCGCGCGACGTCAGCCGTGCAGCGAGTGCTCGCTGACCCGCGGCTCCACGGGCTCGGCGTGGGCGTGTGCGGGGGTCCGCGGCGCGGGTACCGGCACCGTGCGGTTCGTCCGCGCTGTCGCCGCGCGGCCGGCGCGCGGGGTGCCGGGCATCGGCACCGTGAGGGCGACGAGGAGCCCCAGCGCCAGCCCGGCCACGGCGATCACCGTGACCCCGAGACCCGAACGCGACTGGGACAGCAGCAGCATGGCGAAAGTCGACAAGACGACGGTGGCCGAACCGTAGGCGAACTGGGCAGGAGTCGGACGCGGCATGGCTGGATCCGTCCTCGAGGCAACGACTATGCGGGGGGCATGAGTCATACGGGTGTGCACCGGCAAAATGACTCTACGGTGCTGAATGCCCGAGGGGGAACGCGAGTAAGCGTGACCTGACCCACGACGCCGTTGCATGGGGGGCGCACGGGCGCACGGGGCCCTACGACGTTTCAACTGGTGAGACGGCCAAGCCGGTTGGCGTCCGAAATGCGGTAAGGGTGGGCCCGGAAACGTACTTGTCTCGTCTGCCCAAGTCAAGGGCTGTCTTTTCTCCTGCCTCTCCGGTCAAATGTCCCGCACTGGTTTCACTGGGGAGGACTGGAGAAGAGTGAGCAGCCAACGGAGGGCCGTGAGATCGGCCGCCATCGCCACCGTCGTTGCCGCGCTCGGCGCGGCGGCCCTGTCGACCGGAGCGGCCCAGGCGAACGACGGTTCGTCTACGCGCGTGGAACGCCACGACCCCGCGCCCGCGAAGACCGACGTCGAGCACGACCTGGCCGGGCCTTACAGCAAGCAGCAGGAGGCGCAGCGGCAAGAGGCGCTGCAACAGGTGATATCCGGGGACGCGAAGGCGGACCGGCGCGGCGCGTCCCAGGTGGTGAAGCTCGGCAAGGGGAAGTACGTCGAGCTGGCCCGGGAGAAGACCGACAAGATCTTCACCATCCTGGTCGAGTTCGGCGACAAGGTCGACGACACCACCATGTACGACCCGGACGGCCCGGACGGCCCCGAGCCGCCGGTGAAGAAGTACGGCGGCGAGCCGGGCCCGGCGCACAACACGATCGCCGAGCCGGACCGTGCCAACGACAACAGCACGGCCTGGCAGAAGGACTACAACCGCGAGCACTTCCAGGACCTCTACTTCTCCGACGAAAAGGGGAAGGAGTCGCTGAAGAAGTACTACGAGAAGCAGTCCTCGGGCCGCTACTCGGTGGACGGCGAGGTCTCCGACTGGGTCAAGGTCGACTGGAACGAGGCCCGGTACGGCTCCAACTACTGCGGCGACACCAACTGCGCCAACGCCTGGGACCTGATCCGCGACGGCGTGAACCAGTGGGCCAAGGACCAGAAGGCCGCCGGCCGCAGCGACGACGAGATCAAGGCGGACCTGGCGAAGTACGACCAGTGGGACCGCTACGACTACGACAACGACGGCAACTTCAACGAGCCCGACGGCTACATCGACCACTTCCAGATCGTCCACGCCGGTGAGGACGAGTCGGCGGGCGGCGGCGCCCAGGGCACGGACGCGATCTGGGCCCACCGCTGGTACGCGTACGGCACCGACGCGGGGCGGACCGGCCCCGGGGAGAACAAGGCCGGCGGCGCGCAGATCGGCGACACCGGCATCTGGGTCGGCGACTACACCATGCAGCCGGAGAACGGCGGGCTGGGCGTCTTCGCCCATGAGTACGGCCACGACCTGGGCCTGCCGGACGAGTACGACACCACCGGCAGGGGCGAGTCGTCGGTCGCCTTCTGGTCGCTGATGTCCTCCGGCTCCTGGCTGGGCACCGGCGAGGACGCCATCGGCGATCTGCCGGGCGACATGAGCGCCTGGGACAAGCTCCAGCTCGGCTGGCTGGACTACGACACGGCCAAGGCCGCGACGAAGTCCCGGCACACCCTCGGGGTGGCCGAGTACAACACCAAGAACCCGCAGGCGCTGGTGGTCCAGCTGCCCGACAAGGCTGTCACCACCGAGGTCGTGCAGCCCGCCGAGGGCTCCAAGCAGTGGTGGAGCGGCATGGGCGACGACCTCAAGAACACCCTGACCCGGTCGGTCGACCTGACCGGCAAGTCCAAGGCGAGCCTGGACCTTCAGGGTTGGTGGGAGATCGAGGACAACTACGACTACCTCTACACCGAGGTGTCCACGGACGGCGGCGCCAACTGGACGCCGGTGGACGGCACGGCGGACGGCAAGTCCATCCCGCGCGACGCCGGCGACAAGCCCGCGCTGACCGGGACCTCGGGCGCGTACAAGAAGCTCTCCTTCCCGCTCGACGCCTACGCGGGCAAGAAGATCGATCTGCGCTTCCGCTACCAGACGGACGGCGGCGTGGCCGGGACGGGCTTCGCGGCCGACGCGATCACCCTGACGGCGGACGGCGCGCCGGTGCTCACCGACGGCGCCGAGGGCGACGACAACGGCTGGACCGCGAACGGCTTCTCGCGCATCGGGGCGTCCTTCTCCAAGGACTACCCGCAGTACTACATCGCGGAGAACCGCCAGTACGTGTCGTACGACAAGACGCTCAAGGTCGGCCCGTACAACTTCGGCTGGCTCAACAGCCGGCCCGACTGGGTCGAGCACTTCCCCTACCAGAACGGCCTGCTGATCTGGCAGTGGGACACCTCGCAGCCGGACAACAACGTCGGCGTGCACGCCGGTTCCGGCCGGATCCTGCCGGTCGACGCGCACGCCACCCCGCACACCTGGGCGGACGGCACGCTGATGCGCAACCGGATCCAGGCGTACGACTCGCCCTTCAGCCGGTACCCGACGGACGGCTTCACGCTCCACAAGAACGGCGTCGCGACGAAGGTTCCGGCGAAGCGGGGCACACCGGTCTTCGATGACCGTAAGGGTACGTACTGGTACGAGTCGAATCCGACGGGTGGGGTGCGCGTTGCTGACACCAACACCAAGATCAGCATCCTGAAGGAGCTCCCGGGCGCCTCCACGCTGACCGTCCAGGTCTCCCCGTCCACCAGATAGATCAATAGATCTGCCATCGTCGCAGGTCAGAGCGGCATCGGCCGTCGCCCCCTAGCGGGCGGCGGCCGTTCGCGTTTAGATGCCCCTAGACCTTTCTTGCTGACACGACGTCTCACGGGGGACATGGACACATGGCCGACGGAGGATTCACCAAGCTGCCGGGAGGCAGCGTGGTCGTGGCACTGACCCTGCCGCGACCGCTGGGCGAGGGCGGCGTACGGGTGCTCGTACACGCCGCGAACCGCCAGCGCGCCCTGACCAGGCTGCGCAATCTCGGACTGCGGGCGGTGTACCTGCGGGGGAACAGCGCGCCGCCGACACCGGACGAGGTGACGGCGGTGCTGCACCATCCGGACGGCCTGGTGTGGCGTACGGCGCCGTACGGGGTGGGGGAGCTGTGGCACCCCATCGCGGCGCTGCTGCGGCCGCCCGCGACGGCATAGCCCGGACGGGGCAGTCGGGGTCAGACCACCGGCTTGCCCGAGAGCTCCACGCCCGCCTCCCGGAGCTCCTCCAGGGCCCGCTCCGTGGTCGGCTGGGCGACCCCGGCGGTCAGATCCAGCAGGACGTGCGTCGTGAACCCCTCACGGCGCGCGTCCAGGGCCGTGGCCCGCACACAGTGGTCCGTGGCGATGCCGACCACGTCCACCTCGGTCACCCCGCGCTCGTGCAGCCACCGCGCCAGCGGCATGCCGTTCTCGTCGGCGCCCTCGAAGCCGCTGTACGCCGCCTCGTACGCGCCCTTGTCGAAGACCGCGTCGATGGCCCCGGAGGCCACGGCGGGCGCGAAGTTCGGGTGGAAGCCGCTGCCCTCGGTGCCCGCCACGCAGTGCGGCGGCCAGCTGCGCACGTAATCGGGATTGTCGGAGAAATGGTCCCCGGGGTCGATGTGGTGGTCCCGGGTGGCGACGACATGGCGGTAACCGGGCGTCGCCTCCCCGATGAGATCCGTAATGGCGGCGGCGACATCCGCGCCGCCCTGGACCGCGAGGCTGCCCCCCTCGCAGAAGTCGTTCTGGACGTCGACGACGATCAGTGCCCGGTGCATGGCGTGCGCCTTCCGGCTGGGATCAGATGAGGACCGGTAAGCGACTCGGCCCGAAGCGGTTTGGTGTGCTAGTGGTCTGCCGGCTGCTGTGGATGTAACCGAGGGTAGAGACTCGGCCTGGTTTGCGGGAGTGGGCGGGGGGCGGCCACCGGGCCGGTGGGATCGTGCTCCGGCACGATACGGCGGCCGGGCGCGAGGCCAGGCGCACGCGCCGCATCGGCCGGTGTGCACGCCGTCTCCGCGCGCCGCGTTGCGCCCTGCCATGCGCCCTGCCCGGGCGCGGCATCAGGGCCCCGCGCAGGGCCGTCTCCGGCCGCGCCGCCCCGGTTCCCCGGCGGGGGTCCCCGGGGTCACCCCATCGCGTACTCCGTCGGGATGACCGGCTCGCCGCGCGACAGCTGGGTCGCCGACATCGGCAGCCCCGCCCGCGCCGCCACGTGCCGGTCCCGCGCCGCGTCCAGCGGCTCGCGGGCCACGACCTCGCCCTCGCGCACCAGCTCGGCCAGCAGCTGCCGGTCCGCTAGCCCCGGCGGGACCGGGCCGCTGCCGACCACCTCGGCCTCGGCCATGCCGTCCGCGTCCAGCCGCCGGGCGGCCCACTTGCGGCCGCCGACCGAGGTCTTGGAGCCCATGGACTTCTTCGCCACGGGGCGCAGCGGCGCCCCCGGGGCGTCGGATTCGGCCCGGGCGACCAGCTTGTAGACCATCGAGCAGGTCGGGTGCCCGCTGCCGGTGACCAGCTGGGTGCCGACCCCGTACGCGTCCACGGGCGCGGCCGCGAGCGAGGCGATGGCGTACTCGTCGAGGTCGCTGGTGACCACGATCTTGGTGTTCTTGGCGCCGAGCTCGTCGAGCTGATGGCGCACCCGGTGGGCGAGGAGCAGCAGGTCGCCGGAGTCGATCCGGACCGCGCCCAGCTCGGTGCCCGCGACCTCGACGGCGGTGCGCACCGCCTCGGCGACGTCGAAGGTGTCGACCAGGAGGGTGGTGGCGCTGCCGAGGGAGGCGACCTGTGCGGTGAAGGCGTCCCGCTCGGAGTCGTGCAGCAGGGTGAAGGCGTGCGCGCTGGTGCCCACGGTCGGGATCTTGTAGCGGAACCCGGCGGCCAGATCGGAGGTGGAGGCGAAGCCTCCGACGTACGCGGCGCGGGCCGAGGCGACGGCGGACAGCTCGTGGGTGCGGCGCGCGCCCATCTCGATCAGCGGCCGGCCGCCCGCGGCCACGGACATCCGGGAGGCCGCGGCGGCGACCGCGGAGTCGTGGTTGAGGATGGAGAGGATCACTGTCTCCAGCAGGACGGCCTCGCCGAAGCTGCCCTCGACGCGCATGATCGGCGAGCCGGGGAAGTAGACCTCGCCCTCCGGGTAGCCCCAGATGTCGCCGCGGAAGCGGTAGCCGGCCAGCCATTCCAGCGTCGGTTCGTCCACGATCCGCTGGTCGGCGAGGAAGTCCAGGACGTCGCTGTCGAAGCGGAAGTTCTCCACGGCGTCCAGCACCCGGCCGGTGCCGCCGACCACGCCGTACCGCCGTCCCTCGGGGAGGCGGCGGGTGAAGACCTCGAAGACCGAGCGGCGGTCGGCGGTGCCGGCGCGCAGTGCGGCCTGGAGCATGGTCAGTTCGTACCGGTCGGTGAACAGCGCTGTCGATGGCACGTCCACCGGCAGCCCGAGGTGAGCGGTGTTCATGGAGGATGATGCTACCTCCGATACTCGTCAGAGTGACGATTTCTGGTGCCGGACGAGGTGCCGGTTCGGATGGGGTGCCGGTTTATGCGACGGGCCATGCCGGGTGGCAGCATGGGGGGTGTGAGTGCGACACCGGTGGAGATCGAACGGCCCCAGTCCAGCGAGGCGCCTTCGGCGGTACCCGAACCTGACGTTCCGTGGGTCACGGTGGTGCACAACGATCCGGTCAACCTCATGAGCTATGTCACGTATGTCTTTCAGACGTACTTCGGCTATTCGAAGGACAAGGCGCACCGACTGATGCTGGACGTCCACCACAAGGGCCGCGCGATCGTCTCGAGCGGCACCCGCGAGGAGATGGAGCGCGACGTGCAGGCGATGCACGGGTACGGCCTGTGGGCGACTCTCCAGCAGGACCGCTGATGGCGGGGCACTTCGAGCCGCTGCCCGGCGGCGGGGCCACGGTGGCCCTGGACGAGGTGGAGATCTCCATCCTGCGCAGCCTGGCCGTTCAGCTGCTGGAGCTGATCGGGCCCGGCACGGAGCCGGTGGAGGGGCGCGACCCGCTGGACGCGCTGTTCGCCGACGGGCCCACCAAGCCGCCCGCGGACCCGGCGCTCGCCCGGCTGTTCCCGGACGCGTACGGCGGTCCCGGGCAGAAGCGGGGGGCCGACGAGGAGGCCGCGGCGCTGGACGCCTCGGCCGAGTTCCGCCGCTACACCGAGAACGACCTGCGGGCCCGCAAGCGCGAGGACGCCCTGGCGGTGGTGCGCGGCCTGGACGCCCTCGAGGGCTCCGGGGCGGGGGCGGAGGCCGAGGGGGGTGAGGCGGAGGCCGGCGTGCTGGAGCTCTCGCCCGAGCAGTCCCGGCAGTGGCTCGGCGCCCTGAACGACCTGCGGCTGGCCATCGGCACCCGGCTGGAGGTCACCGATGAGGACGACGGCGGTGAAATGCTCCGGCTTCCGGACTCCGATCCGCGTAAACCCATGGTGATGGCGTACTTCTGGCTCGGCGGCCTCCAGGAGACCCTCGTCGAAACGCTGATGCCCTGATCACTGAGTGTTCGTTTAGAGGATGCTCAAGTCCGGATAACGATCGCGTCACCATGACGGGGGCCTTTGCCATCTGAGGTCCTATTTGCCCGCTTCTTCCTGTGGTGTACCGCACATCTACCCGTGTCGATCAGTGTTGCCGCCGTGATAAATCTTCACGATCGCCAGCCCCCTACAGGAAGAAAGGCGTACAAACCATGACCTCAGTGCGGGTCGATCGGCCTGGAGACGACGCTGTCGGCGATGGGGCCGCGGGTACCACTTCCGAAGAGGGTTACGAGCGGGGCCTGGGCAGCCGCCAGGTCCAGATGATCGCCATCGGCGGTGCCATCGGCGTCGGGCTCTTCATGAAGGCCGGGGCGAACATCGCCAAGGCCGGGCCCAGCATCATCCTCATGTACGCGCTCGCCGGCGTGGTCATCTTCTTCATCATGCGGGCGCTCGGCGAGCTGCTCCTCTACCGGCCGGTCACCGGATCCTTCTCGGAGTACGCCCGGGAGTTCCTCGGCCCGTTCTTCGGCTTTGTCACCGGCTGGACGTACTGGCTGATGTGGGTGGTCACCGGCATGGCCGAGCTCACCGCGGCCGCCATCTACATCCACTTCTGGTTCCCGTCGATCCCGCAGTGGGTCAGCGCGCTGGTCTTCCTGGTGGTGCTGTTCGGGGTCAACCTGATCTCGGTGAAGATCTTCGGCGAGGTCGAGTTCTGGTTCTCGATGGTCAAGGTCACCGCCATCATCGGCATGATCGTCATCGGTCTTGGCGTACTCACCCTCGGCTTCTCCGACGCCGGTGACACCGCCTCCGTCTCCAACCTCTGGTCGCACGGCGGCATCTTCCCGAACGGCATCGGCGACAGCCTCATGACCCTCCAGGGCGTCATGTTCGCCTACATCGCCGTCGAACTGGTCGGCGTCACCGCGGGCGAGTCCGAGAACCCCGAGAAGACCCTGCCCAAGGCGATCAACACCCTGCCCTGGCGCATCCTCATCTTCTATGTGGGTGCCCTGCTGGTCCTGCTCGCCGTGGTCAAGTGGACCGAGTTCTCGGCGGACGAGAGCCCCTTCGTCCACGCCTTCTCGGTGATCGGCATCCCCTTCGCCGCGGGCATCGTCAACTTCGTCGTGCTCACCGCGGCCCTGTCGTCCTGCAACTCCGGCATGTACTCGACCGGCCGGATGCTGCGCGACCTGGCCTCCAACGGCGAGGCCCCGAAGGCGTTCGGCAAGCTCAACGCCCGCAAGACCCCGGCCATCGGCATCACCCTGTCCGTCGCCCTCATGGGCGTCGGCGTGGTCCTGAACTACCTGGTCCCGGAGAAGGCCTTCGGGTACGTCACCTCGGTCGCCACCGCCGCGGGCATCTGGTCCTGGGCGATGATCCTGGTCAGCCACATCCGCTACCGCGGCGCGGTGCGCGCCGGACGGCTGAGGGCCTCGTCCTTCCCGGCCCCCGGCGGCGCGGTCTTCAGCTGGGTCGCGCTGATCTTCCTGCTCTTCGTCACCTGCCTCGTCGCCTACGACAAGGACGCCCGGATCTCGCTGTACGTCGGCGCCGTCTGGGCCGTGTGCCTGGCCGTCGGCTGGGCGGTCCTGAAGAACCGCGGCCCGCGGGCGGCCGACGCGGCCCCGGAGCCGGAGCGCCTGGCGCAGTAGCGAACGGGCCTCGCGACGTAGCGGCGGGCCTCGTCTCGGCAGACGGGCTCCGGATCTCACGGTCCGGAGCCCGTCTTATTCTTTGGCCATGCTGACCATCACGCAGGCCCTCCATGACCAGATCGTCGCGCACGCCCGCGCCGACCACCCCGACGAGGCCTGCGGCGTGATCGCCGGTCCGGCCGGCAGCGGCCGCCCCGAGCGGTTCATCCCGATGCTCAACGCGGCCCGCTCGCCCACCTTCTACGAGTTCGACTCGACCGACCTACTCAAGCTCTACCGCGAGATGGACGACCGGGACGAGGAACCCGTGGTCATCTATCACTCGCACACCGCCACCGAGGCCTACCCCTCCCGCACCGACCTCTCGTACGCCAACGAGCCCGGCGCGCACTACGTCCTGGTCTCCACCGCCGAGTGCGGCAACGACGAGGGCCCGGTCCAGTTCCGGTCCTTCCGGATCGTGGACGGAGAGGTGACCGAGGAGGAGGTCAAGGTCGTCGAGGCCTACTGAGGCGGCCCCATATCTCGCATCGTGGTCGGTGGCCGCCCGCATCGCGGGACGGCTCTCGGGAAGCGGGAGGGGGAATCGATACGATGACCCCATGGTTGTCGATGATGTGAGCGAGAAGACGCCGGGCATGCTGCTCGTGGCGCGCCTCCACGTCGACCTGTGCCGGCTCGCCAGCGCGATGTGTCCGCGCCCGGCCGCCGCCTGACCGCCGCGGAGTCACGCCCCCGCCCGCGCGCCCGCCGCGCGCACCGACCCTCCCCCCGGACGCCGTCCGGGAGGGCCTGAATCCCGCCCTCCGACAGGAGCCCACACACATGGCCATCGAGGTCCGCATCCCGACCATCCTCCGCACCTACACCGACGGCCAGAAGGCGGTCGAGGGCAGCGGGAACACGATCGCCGAGCTCTTCGCCGACCTCGAGACCCGGCACACCGGCATCCAGGAGCGCCTGCTCCAGAACGGTGAGCTGCGCCGCTTCGTCAACGTCTACCTGAACGACGAGGACGTGCGCTTCCTCGACGGCATCACCACCAAGCTCTCCGACGGCGACAGCGTGACGATCCTCCCGGCGGTCGCGGGCGGCGGGGTCTGATGCGGTACGACAGCCCTCTGGCAGCGGTCGGCAATACGCCGCTCGTCAGGCTGCCGAGGCTCTCGCCCTCCGCCGACGTCCACATCTGGGCGAAGCTGGAGGACCGCAACCCGACCGGCTCGATCAAGGACCGCCCCGCGCTCCACATGATCGAACAGGCTGAGAAGGACGGCCGGCTGGCACCGGGCTGCACCATCCTGGAACCGACCTCCGGCAACACCGGCATCTCGCTGGCCATGGCGGCCAAGCTCAAGGGCTACCGCATCGTGTGCGTCATGCCGGAGAACACCAGCGAGGAGCGGCGCCAGCTGCTCGCCATGTGGGGCGCGGAGATCATCTCCTCGCCCGCCGCCGGGGGTTCCAACACGGCCGTGCGGGTCGCCAAGGAGCTCAGCGCCGAGCACCCGGACTGGGTGATGCTCTACCAGTACGGCAACGCCGACAACGCGGGCGCCCACTACGCCACCACCGGCCCGGAGATCCTGGCCGACCTGCCGTCGGTCACCCACTTCGTCGCCGGGCTCGGCACCACCGGGACCCTGATGGGCGTCGGCCGCTATCTGCGCGAGCACATCCCCGGAATCCAGATCGTGGCCGCCGAGCCCCGCTATGACGACGTCGTCTACGGCCTGCGCAACCTCGACGAGGGCTTCGTACCCGAGCTCTACGACGAGTCCGTGCTGACCACCCGCTTCTCGGTCGGCTCCGAGGACGCGGTGGCGCGCACCCGGCAACTCCTCGCCGAGGAGGGCATCTTCGCGGGCGTCTCGACGGGAGCCGCGCTGCACGCCGCGCTCGGCGTCGCCCGCAAGGCGGTGCAGGCGGGCGAGAGCGCCGATGTGGTCTTCGTCGTCGCCGACGGCGGCTGGAAGTATCTGTCGACGGGCGTCTACACCGCCGCCACGACCGAGGAGGCCATCGAGACGCTGCACGGCCAGCTCTGGGCGTAGCCCGCGGCCGCAATCGGGGGGCTGGGGCTGTGGGGGCGGGTGGATCGGACCGGGACCGCCGGGAAGCCAGTTCCCGGCCGTCCTGGTGATTCCGCCCACAACGTGGGCCTGTGGAGGAGCGACCAGGGCTTTAGCGCCTTACGCTCGTGGGCACCGCATGACCCCTGCACCCGCCCATGACCTTCGGCATGGGGACCCCCCGAGGAGGTTCCTGCTTCATGAAGCTCACCGTCGTCGGATGCTCAGGGTCGTTCCCGTCCGCGGAATCGGCCTGCTCGAGCTACCTCGTAGAGGCCGACGGCTACCGGCTGCTGCTCGACATGGGCAATGGCGCCCTCGGCGAGCTCCAGCGCCACTGCGGTCTCTACGACCTCGACTCCGTATTCCTCTCCCATCTGCACCCCGATCACTGCATCGACATGTGCGCGTACTTCGTCGCCCGCTACTACCGGCACGACGGCGGACGCGCCGAGGCGATCCCGGTCTACGGACCCGAGGGCACCGAGCGCCGGCTCGTCCGGGCCTATGAGGACGTGCCCGACGAGAAGTCCATGCAGGAGGTCTTCGACTTCCGCACGCTGACCCCGGGCACCTTCACCCTCGGCCCCTTCACCATCCGCACCGCCCGGGTCTGCCACCCCGTGGAGGCGTTCGGCTTCCGCATCGAGCACGGTGGACGGTCACTGGTCTACTCCGGCGACACCGGCCCCTGCGAGGCGCTGGTGGAGCTCGCCCGGGGCGCCGACCTGTTCCTGTGCGAGGCCGCGTTCACCCACGGCAAGGAAGACATCCCCGAGCTGCATCTCAACGGGCGGCAGGCGGGGGAGCACGCGCGGCGCGCCGGGGTCGGCACCCTGGTGCTGACGCACATCCCGCCGTGGACGGACCCCCAGATCAACCAGCGGGACGCGCAGGCGGTCTTCGGCGGACCGGTCGAGCTGGCGAAGGCCGGCGCGGTCTACGAGCTTTGAGGCGGCGGCCACCCCGGGCGGCGGCCCCGTACGCGCATGAGGCCCCCGGAACCGCGGTCGGTTCCGGGGGCCTCGGCCACGTACGGGGCGCGGGCTACGCCTTGGTGAGGTCCTCGACCTCCTCCTCGGGCTCCCGGCCCGGGGTGGGGAGGTCGAACTTGACGATCGCGAAGCGGAAGATCACGTAGTAGACCGCCGCGAAGGCCAGCCCGATCGGGATGATCAGCCATGGCTTGGTGGCCTGGGTCCAGTTGAGCGCGTAGTCGATGAAGCCCGCGGAGAAGTTGAAGCCCGCGTGCACGCCCAGGGCCCAGGTGATCGCCATGGACGCGGCGGTCAGCAGCGCGTGGATCACGTACAGCAACGGCGCGATGAACATGAACGAGAACTCGATCGGCTCGGTCACCCCGGTGACGAACGAGGTCAGCGCCAGCGAGACCATCATGCCCAGCACGGCCTTGCGGCGCTCGGGGCGCGCGGTGTGGGCCATGGCCAGGGCGGCGGCCGGCAGACCGAACATCATGATCGGGAAGAAGCCGGACATGAACATTCCGGCGGTCGGGTCGCCCGCCAGGAAGCGGTTGTAGTCGCCGTGCACGACCTGGCCGGCCGCGTTGGTGAAGTCGCCGAGCTGGAACCAGGCCACGGTGTTCACGAACTGGTGCATGCCGATGGGGATCAGCGCGCGGTTGACCGCGCCGAACAGCGCCGAGCCCGCGGACCCCAGGCCCGTCATCCACTCGCCGAAGTTGCCGATGCCCTCGCCGATCGGCTCCCAGACCAGGCCGAAGAAGACCCCCACCGCGATCCCCACGAAAGCCATGATGATCGGCACCAGGCGGCGGCCGTTGAAGAAGCCGAGCCAGTCCACCAGCCGGGTGCGGTGGAAGCGCTGCCACAGCACCGCGGTCAGCAGCCCCATCACGATGCCGCCGAGCACGCCGGGGTCGTTGAACTTGGCCGGGATGTCCTGGCCCTTCTGGATGACCGCGTCGGCGACCGGGAACGCCTCCAGGACCTTGCTGTAGACCAGGAAGCCGACCACGGCGGCCAGCGCGGTGGAGCCGTCCGACTTCCTGGCGAACCCGATGGCCACGCCCACGCAGAACAGCAGCGGCAGGGCGCCGGTGAGCGCGCCGCCCGCGTTGTTGAACACGGCGGCGACCTTGTTCCAGCCGAGGCCGTCGGCGCCGAAGACATCGGGCTGGCCGAGCCGCACCATGATGCCGGCGGCGGGCAGGACCGCGATGGGCAGCTGGAGGCTGCGGCCGACCTTCTGAAGTCCCTGGAACAGACCGGCGCCCCGCTTTTTCGCGGGCGCGGCCGTAGCGGTGGCCGAACTCATCGGATTCCTCCTGGTGAGGCGGGCCCCAGCTACCGCTGGGAGGTCTCCCCGAACGGCCCGCATATGGTCTACACCACAGTGGTGTAGACCTGTTCTAGCACGTAAGGGCGGGATAACGGAATCTATCGTTCCGGTGTGGTCTGAACCACTGGAGGGTGAGGTGGTGAGGCCGGAAGTGATCGCGATAATGGTGTAGACCACTGCGCCGTCTCGGGGTGCTTTACCGGACATGGCCGAGCGAACCGGGACTAAACATGGTTAACGTATGACAACCCGCTCGTCGGTATCGCCCCAGGGCCGAGACAAGCCAAGATCAAGCCGAGACAACAGGAGTGGACATGGCCAGCAAGGCTGAGAAGATCGTCGCCGGGCTCGGCGGTATCGACAACATCATCGAGGTCGAGGGCTGCATCACCCGCCTCCGCACCGAGGTCAAGGACGCCGACCTCGTCGACGAAGCCCTGCTCAAGGCCGCGGGCGCGCACGGCGTGGTGAAGATGGGCACCGCCATCCAGGTCGTCATCGGCACCGACGCGGACCCCGTCGCCGCCGACATCGAAGACCTCATGTGAGTGGCTCGATCGGCCTGAACCCGGCAGAACCGAGCCGAACCGCCCCCGGCGTTGCCGATAGGCTCGCCCCATGTCTCGTATCGACGGCCGCACGCCCGACCAGCTCCGCCCGGTGACCATCGAGCGCGGATGGAGCAAGCACGCCGAGGGCTCCGTCCTCGTCTCCTTCGGCGGCACCCGCGTGCTGTGCACGGCCAGCTTCACCGAGGGCGTGCCGCGCTGGCGCAAGGGCGGCGGCGAGGGCTGGGTCACCGCCGAGTACGCCATGCTGCCGCGCGCCACCAACACCCGCGGCGACCGCGAGTCCGTCCGCGGCAAGATCGGCGGCCGTACGCACGAGATCTCCCGCCTCATCGGCCGCTCGCTGCGCGCCGTCATCGACTTCAAGGCCCTCGGCGAGAACACCGTCGTCCTGGACTGCGATGTGCTCCAGGCCGACGGCGGCACCCGCACCGCGGCCATCACCGGCGCGTATGTGGCCCTCGCCGACGCCATCGCCTGGGGCCAGGGCAAGAAGCTCATCAAGGCCGGCCGCCAGCCGCTGACCGGCACCGTTTCGGCCGTCAGCGTCGGCATCGTCGGCGCCATCCCGCTGCTCGACCTGTGCTACGAGGAGGACGTGCGCGCCGAGACCGACATGAACGTCGTCTGCACGGGCGACGGGCGCTTCGTCGAGGTCCAGGGCACCGCCGAGGGCGAGCCCTTCGCGCGCGAGGAGCTGAACGCGCTGCTGGACCTGGCCGTCGCGGGCTGCGGCGAACTGGCCGGGATCCAGCGCGCGGCGCTCGCCGGCGAGCTGTGAATCCCGCCATTCCGGTGCCGGCAGAACATCAAAAAGCAACCTGCTGACGGCCGGTGGCGTGTAGTCAGGTACGGATACTCGAATACGCGGATGCGGGCGTACGCGACGGCGTGCGCCCGCACCGCCACCAGGGGAGGGGACCCGTCCATGACGCCGCGCCACCACCACCTCGGCCGCTTCGACCGCTACCGCCGTTACCGCCGTACGACCGCGTTCACCGCTCTCGCCGCCGTCGCCCTCGCCGTGCCGATCACCGTCGGGTGCAGCGCGGTCGACAGGGCCATCGACTGCGCGCAGCTCGCCGTCGACATAACGACCGGCGTGGACAACCTCCAGGACGCGGTGACCGACCCGCAGAACGCCGACAACGTCCTCGACGCCCTCAAGAAGGACATCGACGACGCCAAGGACAAGACCGGCGACGCGGATGTCGGCAAGGCCGTCGACCACCTCCAGAAGGCCGTGGACAACGTCCAGACCGCCATCGACAAGGGCGAGGACCCCGACCTCAGCCCCGTCAAGGACGCGGCCGACGAGCTGACCAAGGTCTGTACCCCCTGACGAGACCGTCAGCCGCGACAGCGTCGATAATCGACAGCCATGAAGCGCCTGATCCTCGCCACCCGCAACACATACAAGATCATCGAGCTGCGCGCCATCCTGGACGACGCCGGACTCGACGTCGAACTCGTGGGCGCCGACGCCTATCCGGAGGTCCCCGACGTCAAGGAGACGGGGGTGACCTTCGCCGAGAACGCCCTCCTCAAGGCCCACGCCCTGGCCCGGGCCACCGGCCACCCCGCCGTCGCCGACGACTCCGGGCTGTGCGTGGACGTCCTCGGCGGCGCCCCCGGCATCTTCTCGGCCCGCTGGTCGGGCCGCCACGGCGACGACCGGGCCAACCTCGACCTGCTGCTCGCCCAGCTCGGCGACGTCCCCGACGAACACCGCGCCGCCCACTTCGAATGCGCCGCCGCCCTCGCCCTCCCCGACGGCACCGAACGCGTCGTCACCGGCCGCCTCCCCGGCACCCTCCGCCGCGAACCCACCGGCGGCGGAGGCTTCGGCTACGACCCGATCCTCCAGCCCGACGGCGAAACCCGCACCTGCGCCGAGCTGACCCCCGAGGAGAAGAACGCGATCAGCCACCGGGGCAAGGCGTTCCGGGCGCTCGCGCCGCTGGTGCGGGATCTGATGGGGTGAGCGACGTCGAAGGGGTGGCTCGCCGGTTCAGCGAGCCACCCCTTCGGCGGTGCGGCCGGTGGGACTCGAACCCACACGGGATTTCTCCCACGGCGGCCTAAGCGCCGCGCGGCTGCCTGATTACGCCACGGCCGCCAGTCGCAGACCATGCTACCGGCCTGGTGACTGTGACGGTATCGGGGTGAGCGCTAGGTGGTGGTGCTCTTCTTCCCACGCCGACACCAGGTGTCGGTAAGGGCATGGCAGTTTGGGCAGAGGTAGCGCAAATTCTCCGCCCGATTGTCGAGCCAGTCGCCGTTGACGTGGTCGATCTGCAGAGTCATCGGCCTGCCCAGCCACTCGCCGGTGTTGCCGCAGGACATGCAGGAGTACGGTACGCCGACCTCTTGGAGTGCCTGATGCAGACGGCGGCGGTTCATGCGCGGCGTCCCTTCCGGGAACAGCCGTAGCACGTCATCGGCTACGGATTTCGGCTTTCCGGCCGGGACTGTGCTCCAGGTCCTCCGCGTGAAGTGGGAAGTGTCGAGCCCTAATTGAACTGCTTGCTGCCGCACCCGTCGGTGATTTGTGTAGTCCGCAGGAAGCCCGAGCAGCCGCATCACCTCGGCGAAACTTCTCGCCCTGAGAACTGCCTCCCGAAGGGACTCTTCCGGGATCGCGAGGCGCGAGTTACGGAAGTGGCTCGTGTCGATGCCTGACTCCTTGAGCATGCGCCCCAACGCCGCCCGTGATCGGCCGTCGTCCGGTACGCCGAGTGCGCGGGCCACACCGCGGATGCTCCGGGCCGACGAGGCGACCGTGCCAAGCTCTTCGGCGGTGAACGGCAAATCCGCCTGTCGGCGGTTAAGGCCAGGGAAGTGGGCGATGTCGATTCCCGCAGCCGCGATACGGCGCCTGATGTGCGACAGCGTGCCAGTCGCTGGAGGAGCGCCGAGCTTGACCGCGACCTCGCGAAGGGTGGTCGACGACGCGACCGCGTCGGCTATTACCTCGTCGGGGAACTTGCGTCGTGGGCTCTGTTGTTGGAAATGACTGGTATCGAGCCCGTACTCGGCCGCCCTGCGCTGAAGGGCACGTCGTCGGCCGCCGCTCACCTTGACGCCGAGGCGGCGCATCAGCTCCGCCCACCCCCTGGACTCGGCGACCGCGGCCGTTAACCGCTCCCGTTCGTAGGGGTCAGGCATCGCCTGTTCGATCCGCATGGCTACCCTCCCTGTACGGCCATACGTAGTGCCATCGCACTGAGTAACGAATGGGCCGCCCAGGAGTTACCCGCGCCGCGTGGGGCTACGAGATGGAGCGGATCGACGGCGCCACGGGGTGGTGACCCCGCGGCGCCGGGACGGGGGCGGGTCAGAGGCCCAGGTCCTTGATGATCTTGGCGACGTGGCCCGTGGCGCGGACGTTGTACAGGGCCCGCTCGACCTTGCCCTGCTCGTCGACGACGACCGTGGAGCGGATCACGCCGGTGACGGTCTTGCCGTACATCTTCTTCTCGCCGAAGGCGCCGTACGCCTGGAGGATCTCCTTGTCGGGGTCGCCGACGAGGGTGACCTTGAGGTTCTCCTTGTCGCGGAACTTCGCCAGCTTCTCGGGCTTGTCCGGGGAGACGCCGACGACGTCGTAGCCGTGCTGGGCGAGGAGGTCGAGGTTGTCGGTGAAGTCGCAGGCCTGCTTGGTGCAGCCGGGGGTGAGGGCGGCCGGGTAGAAGTAGACGATGACCTTGCGGCCGGCGTAGTCGGCGAGCGAGACAGGGTTGCCGTCCGCGTCGGGCAGGGTGAAGGCGGGGGCGGTGTCGCCGGGCTGAAGGCGCTCGCTCATGGTGGGGTCTCCTCGTGGCACGTGCGCGGGGCGCGGGTGTGTACCCACCCGACATTAGCCAGCTCGCCGATCGGGGGTGCTGTGGGGCGCGGGCCAGGGAGAGCTGACAGACTGTCCATCACCGGATCATCGAGATTGACGGAGGCAGCGCGGTGTCGGAGGCCAGGACCCCTGCGCAGATCGAGGCGGACATCGCCCACAGGCGGCAGCAGCTCGCCGCGACGCTCGACGAGATCGGGGAGCGGGTGCACCCCAAGACCATCGTCGGGGACGCGAAGGCGAAGGCGATGTCGGCCGTGGACCGGACGGCGGGGCGGGCGTATGTCTCCGTGAACCGCGCGGTCAGCGGCGTGCGCGCGCAGTTCGTCTCCGAGGAGGGGGCGCCGCGGCTGGAGCGGATCATTCCGGTGGCGCTCGTGGTGGTGGGGCTCGCCGGGCTGTACGCGATGTCATCGCGACGTCGCCGTTCGTAGCGCAGCGGGCGGCCGAGGGGCGGCCCGGGGGCGGTCGGCGAGGCTTTGCCCGTCCTGTGCCTCCGGTGTGCCGCCGGGCCAGGTACGGTCAGGGGCGTGAGTACGAACACGTCCCATGACAAGCTGCCCATCCGGATGCTGCACGACCGGGTGCTGGTCCGAACCGACATCCCGGAGGGCGAGCGGCGCTCGACCGGCGGCATCGTCATTCCGGCGACCGCGGCGGTCGGCAGGCGGCTGGCCTGGGCCGAGGTGGTCGCGGTCGGGCAGAGCGTACGGACCGTGGAGCCGGGCGACCGGGTGCTCTACGACCCGGAGGACCGGGCCGAGGTCGAGGTCCGCGGCGTCGCGTACGTCCTGATGCGGGAGCGCGATCTGCACGCGGTCGCGGCCGAGCGGCTGGAGGGGTCCGAGGACTCCACGGGGCTGTATCTCTGAAAAGCTGCGAGACATGCGCGGAGGGTGGTGACCTCGGTCACCACCCTCCGTGTTTCCGCCTCAGCCGCCCGCCTCCGGGAGCCCGGGGTCGACCGGATCGGTCGTCGGCGGGTCCGCCGTCCCCGGGAGGCCCGTCGGCGGGGTGTACGTCGGCTGGGTGGTCGGGTTCGCCGGCGGGGTGAGGGTCGGCAGGGACGGGTCCGCGGTCGGGTCGGCCGGGAGTGTGGACGGCGGGGCGCTGGTGACCGGCGGGGTGGTGACGGCCGGATCGGTGGTGGCCGGGGGGAGCGGCAGGGTGTCGGCGTCGGTGCCGCCCTCGGGGCGCAGGTCGAACTCGGCCGGGGTGCGCCCCTGGAGCGCGGCGGCGGTGTACGCGGCCCAGATCTCCGTGGGGTAGCCGCCGCCGTTGATGCGGGCCAGGCCGGTCGCCCCGTACAGCGACTTCTGTGTGCCGGTGGCGGAGTCCTGGCCCATCACGGCCACGACCGTCGCCAGGTCCGGGGTGTATCCCGCGAACCAGGCCGCCTTGTCGTCCTCCGCGGTGCCGGTCTTGCCCGCGGCGGGGTGCCCGGCGGCCTGGGCCGCGGTGGCGGTGCCGCCGTCCACCACGCTCTGGAGGACCGTGGTGGTGGAGTCGGCGGCGGCGCGCGTGATGGCCTTGTCGGTCTTGTGCGACGGGAGTTCGAGCTGCTGGCCATCCTTGGTGATCTTCGAGACCAGGCTGTACGGGGTGTGGACGCCGTGGTTGGCGAGGGTCGCGTACGCCTCGGTCATGTCCAGCACGCTGGCCGTGGCCGGGCCGAGCGCGATGGAGGGGGAGGCGGTCAGATCGGGGGTGTCCTTGGGGACGCCGAGGGCGATGGCGGTCTGCTTGACCTTGGCCGGGCCGACGTCCTGCGCCATCTGGGCGTAGACGGAGTTCACCGAGTTGTCGGTGGCCGTGGTGACGTCGATGTCGCCGTAGTCGACGTCGTCCTCGTTGGCCGGGCTGTAGCCGGTGGGCCCGTCGGGCCCGACGACCTCGCGCTTGTTGGTGCCGTCGTAGATCGTGTAGGGGGTGATCTGCTCCCCGGCCTGCGTGGTGGAGCCGTTCTGGAGCGCGGAGGCGAGCACGAGCGGCTTGAACGTGGATCCGACCTGGTAGTCGGTGCGCGTCGCGTTGTTGACGAACTGCTTGGTGTAGTCGATGCCGCCGTAGAGGGCGACCACCTGGCCGGTCTTCGGGGCGATCGAGGCGCCGCCCGCGCGGACGTACGAGTCGACCTTCCGGGAGTCGCCGAGCTTGCTCATCAGCTTCTCGCGCGCCGCCTTGACGAACGCGTTCTGCTTCTTCCGGTCGATGGTGGTGGTGATCCGGTAGCCGCCGCGGGCCAGGGTCTGCTCGTCGATGACGCCGTTCTCGGTGAGGTAGGCCTCGACGGCCTCGACCAGATATCCGCGCTGCCCCGACATGCCCGACTGGGCGGTGACCTTGCCGGGGGCCGGGAAGGTCATCCTGTCGCGGGCGGCCTTGGTCAGCCAGTCCTTCTTGACCATGCCGTCCAGGACGTAGTTCCAGCGGGCCAGCGCCCGGTCCTTGTTCTGCGGGTGGGTGACCACGTCGTAGGCGTTGGGGGCGTTGAGCAGGGTCGCGAGGTACGCGCCCTGGCCGAGGTCCAGGTCCTTGGCGTCCTTGCCGTAGTAGGCCTGGGCGGCGGCCTGGATGCCGTAGGCGTTGCGCCCGAAGTAGCTGGTGTTGAGATAGCCCTCGAGGATGTCGTCCTTGCTCACCTCCCGGTCCAGCTTGATCGAGATGAAGAACTCCTTCACCTTGCGGGAGACGGTCTGCTCCTGGTCCAGGTAGTAGTTCTTCACGTACTGCTGGGTGATGGTGGAGCCGGACTGCTTGCCCTTGCCGGTGGCGGTGTTCCAGGCGGCCCGGAGCATCGCCTCGGGGTTGATCGCCGACTCGGCGTAGAAGTCCCGGTCCTCGGCGGCGAGCACCGCGTGCTGGGTGGCCTTGGGCACCTGGCTGAGCGGTACGTTCTCCCGGTTGATCTTGCCCTCGCGGGCGAGCGGGGTGCCGTCGGAGTAGAGGAAGACATTGCTCTGGGCGATGGCGATGTCCTTGGCCGCGGGGATGTCGACGAGCAGATAGCCGGTGACGAGCCCGCCCGCGACGAGGAACACGATCACCAGGAGGCCGCTGACCACCATCCGCCAGGTGGGGAGCGCCCGGCGCCAGCCGGTGCGCTTGGGACGGCCCTTTCTGCCCTTGGTCCGCGCGGACCTGGGGTCGCCCACGCCATGGGGGCTGGTGACGTCCGGGCCGCCCATGCCGCCGTCGATCAGTTGGGGCTCGTCGCTCATGTCCTTTGAGACTCCTCGGCCGCCGTCGAGGGTTGCGCCGCGGCGGAATCGTGCACGGTCGGGCGATTGGCCTGGTACGCCCCGTAAAACACTGTCGCATCATCCGTTCCGGACCGGGGCCGTGGCTAACACCTGTGACGGCTCTGTGACCGGCGGAATGGATGATGTTGCGCCCGCCATCCGGGTGGTGTTCCGTGCTCCGACCGGGTGAATAATGCCTGGCTCTCTCCCCGGCCGCGCGGCTAGGCTCCTGAGCTTTGGTGTCAAGCGGGAATGGGCGGGAAGGGGAGAGCGGCCCTATGCGGCTGTACGCGGCCGTCGCGGTGACCGGCTTCCGGCGCTATGCGACCTATCGGGTCGCCACCGCGGCCGGGGTTTTCACCAATACGGTCTTCGGTTTCATCGTCGCCTACACCTATACGGCCCTGTGGGACCAGCGGCCGCACCTGGGCGGCTATGACCTCTCCCAGGCGCTGACGTTCGTCTGGCTGGGCCAGGCGCTGCTGGCGACCGTGGCGCTGATGGGCGGGGGCTTCCAGGACGAGCTCCAGGAGCGGATCCGCTCCGGCGACATCGCCGTCGATCTCTACCGGCCGGTGGATCTCCAGCTGTGGTGGCTGGCGGGGGATCTCGGCCGGGCCGCGTTCCAGCTGCTGGGGCGCGGGATTCTGCCCATGGTGTTCGGCTCGCTGTTCTTCGAGCTGACCCTGCCCGGCTCGGCGCTGACCTGGGTCTGGTTCCTGCTGTCGGTCGCCCTCGCGGTCTGCGTCGGCTTCGCGATGCACTATCTGGTCGCGCTCACCGCCTTCTGGCTGCTCGACAGCACGGGGATCTCGATGATGAGCGGACTGCTGTGTCTGTTCTTCTCCGGGATGATCCTTCCGCTGAACGTCTTCCCCGGGCAGCTGGGCGAGGCGGCCCGGGCGCTGCCGTGGGCGGCGATGCTCCAGGTGCCCGCGGATGTCTTTCTGGAGGAGCACCGCGGGGCCGGGCTCGTGCGGGCGTTCGCCTTCCAGGCGGGGTGGGCGGTGGTGCTGTTCGCGGCGGGGCGGGCGCTTCAGTCGGTCGCCACCCGGAAGGTGGTGGTCCAGGGTGGCTGAGTCGCTTGGTTCCCCGGAGCCCCTTCGCTCCCCGGAGACCCTTCGTTCCCGCGAGTCCCGCGAGACCCTTCGTTCCCGCGCTTACTACGGGCTGCGCGCCTACCTGCTGATCATCGGGATGTGGGTGCGCTCCACGATGGCGTACCGCACCTCGTTCCTGATCATGACGCTCGGGAACTTCCTGGCGACCGGGCTCGACTTCGTCGTCATCGTGCTGATGTTCTCGCACGTCGGCACGCTGGGCGGCTTCACCCTGCCCGAGGTGGCCTTCCTCTACGGCACCACCAGCACCGCCTTCGGCCTCACGGATCTGACCCTGGGCAGCATGGACCGGATCGGCCGCCGGGTCCGCGACGGGACGATGGACACCCTGCTGGTGCGGCCGGTGCCGATCCTCGCGCAGGCCGCCGCCGACCGTTTCGCGCTGCGCAGGCTGGGCCGGATCACCCAGGGGCTGCTGCTGCTCATCTGGTCGCTGGTCCGGCTGGACATCGACTGGACGGCCGACCGGGTGCTGCTGGTGCCGGTGATGCTGCTGAGCGGGGGTGCGATCTTCGGGGCGGTGTTCGTGGCCGGCGGGGCCTTCCAGTTCTGGGCCAACGACGCCTCCGAGGTGCAGAACTCCTTCACCTACGGCGGCAACACGCTGCTCCAGTACCCGCCGACGGTGTTCGCGAAGGACCTGCTGCGCGGCGTCACCTTCGTCATCCCGCTGGCCTTCGTCAACTGGCTGCCCGCGCTCCACATCCTGCGCCGGGAGAACCCGCTGGGCCTGCCCGGCTGGATCGGCTTCGGCGCCCCGCTGGTCGCGCTGGGCTGCTGCGCGCTGGCCGGGCTGGCCTGGAGGGCGGGGCTGCGGTCGTATCGGAGCACGGGCAGCTGACGGGTGAGGGATGAGAAGAGGGAGAGGAGAGTGAGAGGAGCCGGGATGGCCGGGACGAACGATTCCACCGACGATTTCACCGACGACTTCATCGAGCTCGACGGGGTCGAGAAGGTCTTCCAGGTGCGGCGCCGGGCCGGGCTGCTGCGCCGCGAGCGGCGCGAGGTCCGCGCCGTCGACGGCCTCAGCTTCCGGGTGGCGCGCGGGGAGATGGTCGGCTACATCGGGCCCAACGGCGCCGGGAAGTCCACCACGATCAAGATGCTCACCGGGATCCTGGTGCCCAGCGGCGGCCGGCTGCGGGTGGCCGGGATCGACCCCTCGCGCGAGCGGACCCGGCTGGCGCGCCGTATCGGGGTGGTCTTCGGGCAGCGTACGACGCTGTGGTGGGACCTGCCGCTGCGCGACTCGTACGCGCTGGTGCGGCGGATGTACCGGATCCCGGACGCCCGGTACCGCGAGAACCTCGACCGGTGCGTCGAACTCCTCGAACTCGGCGAGCTCCTGGACGTGCCGGTCCGTCAGCTCTCCCTCGGCCAGCGGATGCGCGGCGACATCGCGGCCGCCCTGCTGCACGACCCCGAGGTGCTCTACCTCGACGAGCCGACGATCGGGCTGGATGTGGTCAGCAAGGCGAAGGTGCGGGAGTTTCTGCGCGAGGTGAACGCGGAGCAGGGCACCACCGTGCTGCTGACCACCCATGACCTCACCGATATCGAGCAGTTGTGCCGGCGGGTGATGGTCATCGACCACGGGCGGCTGGTGTACGACGGCGGGCTCGACGGGCTGCACGCGGTGGGCGAGAGCGAGCGGACGCTGGTGGTCGACCTGGAGCGGGAGCTGCCGCCGATCGAGGTGCCCGGTTCGCGGACGGTGAAGGTGGAGGGGCCCCGGCAGTGGCTGGCGTTCCCGGCCGGGAGCAGCGCGGCGCCGATCGTGGCGGCGGTGGCGGAGGGATATCCGCTGGTCGACCTGTCGGTGCGGGAGCCGGACATCGAGGACGTGATCGCCAAGATGCTGTATCCGGCGGGGCGCGGGCCGGGGGTGGGGGAGGGCGGGACGGCGGGCGAATCGGCGGGCGATACGGAGGGGGAGTCGGCGCGGCGGACGGCCGACCCGGTCTGAAGGACCCGGTCCGTTGGACGTGGCCTGTTGGCCCCGCGCCGTTAGTCTGTCGGTATGACGAGCGGTGCATCCTCGGGGGACATGACACCCCAACCTCAGGCCGGGCTGGAGATGCGGGCCTCGGACGCCGAGCGCGAGCGGATCGCCGACGTGCTCCGGGAAGCCGTCGCCGAAGGACGCCTCACCATGGAGGAGTTCGACGAGCGGCTGGACGCGGCGTACCGGGCCCGGACCCACGGGGAGCTCGAACCGCTCGTACGGGACCTCCCGGTGCCCGGCCGCCCTGCCGCCGATCTCGCGCCCGCGGCCGAAGGCGGCTGGGCGGAGCGGATCGGCTCGCCGCCGACCTCCCGGACCGGGATCGCCATCATGAGCGGCTTCCAGCGCAAGGGCGCCTGGACCGTGGCACGCCGCTTCACTTCCTTCGTCTTCTGGGGCGGCGGGGAGATCGATCTGCGCGAGGCCCGCTTCGAGGATCGCGACACGGTGATCCGCTGCTTCGCGATCATGGGCGGGCTCCAGGTCACGGCCCCGCCGGACCTGGATGTGCATGTCAGCGGCGTCGGCATCATGGGCGCCTTCGACCACAGCGGGGCCGGTGACGGCGCACCGGACTCGCCGCGTGTGACCGTCACCGGACTCGCGCTGTTCGGGGGCGTGGCCGTCGAGCGCAAGCTGCGCAAGGAGGAGCGCAAGCGCCTCAAGGAGGAGCGCAAGCGGCTCCGGCTCGAGGGCGGCGAGGACTGAGCGGCGGGGCATGACCGACACGGTCTAGAGGGCGGCCGCCACGCCGCCCTTCAGGTCCTGCGGGTCCAGCGCCCGCGCCATCGCCCGGTAGCCGTCGTCGCTGGGGTGGAGGTGGTCGCCCGAGTCGTACGACGGGCGCAGCCGCAGCGGGAAGATCGGGTCGCGCAGCGCCTTGTCGAAGTCGACCACGTCGTCGAAGACCCGGCCGGACCGGATCTGCGCGTTGACCTGCTGGCGCACGGCGTCCAGCTGCGGGGTGTAGCCGCGATGGCCGTAGAAGGGCGCGAGGGTGGCGCCGATGACGCGCAGCCCGCGGGCGTGCGCCTGCTCGGTCAGCCGCCGCAGCCCGGCGACGATCGCGTCCGGGTCCGTCTCGTGCGGGGTGCGCAGTACGTCGTTGACGCCCAGCTCGATCACGACGGCCCTGACGCCCGTACGGGAGAGCACGTCGCGCCGGAAGCGGGACAGGCCGCTGGGGTTGTTCGGCGGGACCTGCGTGCCGTCGGTCAGCACGCGGTTGCCGCTGATCCCCGAGTTGAGCACGCTGTAGCGGGGCGCCCCGGACTCGGTGCGCAGCCGCTCGGCGAGGAAGTCGGTCCAGCGGTGGTTGGCGCCGGCGGTGGAGGTGATGCCGTCGGTGATGGAGTCGCCGAGGACGGCGACGGCGCCCTGCGCCTCCGTGCTCCACACGTCCACGGCCGTCAGATAGCGCCAGTAGGGGCTCTGCTCGGTGTAGGCCACGCCGACGGTGTCCTCCGTACGGTCGCCGCGGGCCAGGTAGGAGGTCTGGCGGGCGTGCGGGTGGTAGGTCACCGAGCCGGACGCGCGCGGGGCGTAGGTGGTCACCAGCAGGTCGGCGTCGGCCGGGATGTCCAGCCGCACCGGGTCGCTGGTGACGGCCTGGCCGGCCGGGATGGTCACCCAGGACTGCTCGCCGAAGGTGAGGCGGCGCATGGTGCCCGCGGTGGCGGTGGGGTTGCTGGGGGCGGCCGCCAGGGCCAGCGAGGCGTGCGTGATCGTCAGCGGGCGGGCGCTGTAGAGGTTGGACAGCTGGATGCGCGCCTGGCTGCCGCCGACACTGGTGTGGACGACGTTCCGTATCGACATGCCGGCGTAGCCCCGCAGCGTGTTCGGCTCGGCCGCCGCGGGGGACGTGGACCAGGTGCCCACCCAGGAGCCGGCCGAGGCCGGGGCGGCGGAGCTGCGGGGGTTGCGGGTGGCGGCGTCGATGTTTCCGTCGCTGTTGCCGACCCCGACGAATATCGCGGTCGAGACGAGGACCACCACAGCCGCCAGCCCAGCGAGCACGGCGTAGGCCGTGTGTCTGGGCATGGGGGGCGCACTCATGGACGGGTGTCTCCTCGGGCAGACGGAGCTTGGGCTCCGAAAGTGGACGGGAACTGCGAGAGAACAGCGACGCCGACGCGGTCCGGTCGGTCCACCATGATCCCATGGCGCGGGACGCGTTCGCCCGTCGGCCTGCCCCTGGCGTACGGGGTCGCTCGCCCACTCAGACGATGGGAACCCCCCGTACGTTCCACTCATAGGCGACTGAAATCAGGCGGCTGAAATCAGGCGGCTGAAATCGGGCGGCTGAAATCGGGCGACCGTGATCGGGCGGCTGCGATCGGGCGACTGTGATCGGGATCGGGGCAGAAAGAGACAATGACCGAGGGGACGGCTCGACCGGGTGGAGCGAATGGACCGGATGACGACGGGTGAGGCGGGCCAGCCGCCGCCCGCGGCCGCGAGGGCCGCCTTCTCCTCGGACAGCCCCCTGGACCTGGAGAAGCGCCGTGGCGTGCGCCGCATGAAGACGATCGCCACGGCGCTGCTGCTGGCCGTCGCCGTCGTGTACGCGCTGGCCACCTGGGCGCGGGCGGCGGGGGCGGGCGGCTGGGCCGGGTATGTGGCGGCGGCCGCCGAGGCCGGGATGGTCGGCGCCCTGGCCGACTGGTTCGCGGTGACCGCCCTGTTCCGGCGGCCCATGGGGCTGCCCATCCCGCACACCGCGATCATCCCCACCAAGAAGGACCAGCTGGGGGTGAGCCTCGGCGAGTTCGTCGGCGAGAACTTCCTGTCCGGGGACGTGGTGCGGATGCGGCTGCGGTCCGTCGGCATCAGCAGCCGGCTGGGCACCTGGCTGGCCGAGCCCGCCCACGCCGACCGGGTGACGGCCGAACTGGCGACGGCCCTGCGCGGCGCGCTCACCGTGCTGCGCGACTCCGACGTCCAGGCCGTGGTGGGCGAGGCGATCACCCGGCGCGCCGACGCGCAGGAGATCGCGCCGGGCCTCGGCAAGATGCTGGAGCGGATCGTCGCGGACGGCGGGCACCACCGTGCCGTGGACCTGGTGTGTGTGCGCGCCCACGACTGGCTGGTCGAGCACAACGAGTCGGTGATGGAGGCGGTGGCGGGCGGCGCGCCGGGCTGGACGCCGCGGTTCGTCGACCGGAAGGTCGGCGAGCGGGTCTACAAGGAGCTGCTCCGGTTCGTCACCGAGATGCGCGACATGCCGGCGCATCCGGCGCGCGGAGCGCTGGACCGCTTCCTGAGCGACTTCGCGGGCGACCTCCAGTCCGACACGGACACCCGGGCGCGGGTGGAGCGGCTGAAGACGGAGGTGCTGGGGCGGGGCGAGGTGCAGGACCTGATCGCCTCGGCGTGGGCCTCCGTGCGGGCGATGATCGTCGCGGCGGCGGAGGACGAGCGCAGCGAGCTGCGGCTGCGGGCGCGGGCGGCGATCCTCTCGCTCGGCGCGCGGCTGGCCACCGAGGAGCGGCTGCGGGCGAAGGTCGACGGCTGGCTGGAGGACGCGGCGGTGTACGTGGTCACCACCTACCGCGACGAGATCACCTCGCTGATCACCGAGACGGTGGCGGGGTGGGACGCGGAGCACACCTCCCGGAAGATCGAGGCGCACATCGGGCGGGACCTCCAGTTCATCCGGATCAACGGCACGGTCGTCGGCGCGCTGGCCGGGCTGGCGATCTATACGATCTCGCGGCTGGTCGGGGGGTAGGGGGGCGGATTCGGGCTTCCGCGCGCCTCGCTATGGAGAGTGCGGGCCGCAGGGCCTATCGTGCCCCGACCGGAGGGAGGTCGGCGTGCGACGGCAGCGGTTACCGGTGGTCGTGCGGGGGCGGCGCCCGCGGCGGGCCGTCCTGGCGCGGGTCCTGTGGACCGGGGCGGAACTCACCGTCACCCTCGGTCTTGTCATGCTGCTCTTCGTCGTCCACCAGCTGTGGTGGACCAACCGGCAGGCGCGGGAGGGCGCTCAGCGGGAAGTGGCCGCGCTGGAGCGGCAGTGGCGGAGCGGGGCGGAGGCGGGGGCCGGGGACGGCTCGGCCGAGGACCCCTCCGGCGGCTCCCCGGACGGGGCCTCGCCCGGGGCGGGTGCTCCGGACTCCGGCCGCGGGGCGGCCCGCACCTCCCCGGCGGCCGCCGGAAACCGGGCCCCGCGCCCGGACCAGGCGTACGCCGTGCTGCGCATCCCGCGCATCGGGCTGACCGCCCCCGTGGCCGAGGGCATCAGCAGGGCCGGGGTGCTCAACAAGGGGTACGTGGGCCACTACCCGAAGACCGCGCAGCCGGGGCAGGCGGGCAACTTCGCGCTCGCGGGCCACCGCAACACGCATGGCGAGCCGTTCCGCCACCTCGACGAGGTGCGCCCGGGCGACACGGTCCGCGTCGAGGTCGCGGGCGCGCGCTATACGTACGTCGTCGAGCGGACCCTGGCGCGCACCTCGCCCTCCGACGGCACGGTCGTCGCGGCGGTGCCGTACAGCTCGACGCATCCGCGCTACCGCTACACCGAGCCTGGCCACTACATCACGCTGACGACCTGCACCCCGGAGTACACCTCCCGGTACCGGCTGGTGGTCTGGGGCCGGCTGAAGGCGGCCGAGCCCCGCACTGTCGGTGGCGGCGATTAGACTCGTCGAGAGTGAAGTAACCGAAGGGCGGGGGAGGCTGATGGTCCATCGCGTTGAAGTGGCGCGGATGCACCTCGGCGTGCTCCTGTTCCTGCTGACCGGATCGCTCCTCACCCACACCGGCCTGCTCAGCGCCGTCGCCCTCGCTGCGACCGCCGCGCTCGCGGCCGCGCTGCTGACCTGCGCGCTGCTGGCCGCGCGCTGTCTCGCCCCGCTTCCGCCGGGGCGAATACGCACCGCGATACGGGACCGGGAGCGCCGCACCGCGTTCCTGGCCCAGCGGGATCCCGACGCCTCCGGCCGGCCGCGGCCGCGAGCGCCCGGCCGTCGCCTGCCGACGGCCGCGCAGGCGCTCCTCTCCCCGTAGCTTCTCCCCGTAGCTTCATCGCCGGAGCCCACGCGGCTCGTCACGCCGACTCATTCGACTGACGAGACCCTGTGGAGGGCTTCCCCATGTCTGTTTTCGCCGCGCTGGGCACGCTGCTGACCCGGCTCGCCGACTGTCTCGCACCGTTCTTCGGGGCGTCCGCGACGGCCGCCGCGGTCGTCCTGTTCACGCTGTGCGTGCGCGCCGCGCTCCATCCGCTGGCCCGCGCGGCCGCGCGCGGCGAGAAGGCGCGGGCCGCGCTCGCGCCCAAGATGGCCGAGCTGAACCGCCGCCACAAGCGCGATCCGGAGCGGCTGCGGCGCGCCATGGCCGAGCTGTACGAGAAGGAGTCGGTCTCCCCGGTCGCGGGCTGTCTGCCGATGCTCCTTCAGCTGCCCGTCTTCTTCGTGATGTACCACGTGTTCTCCACCGGCAGCGGCGCCGGAGACCTCCTGGACCACACCCTGGCGGGCGCGCCGCTGGGCGGCCGGTGGGGCGGGGACCTGACCGGGCCGCACGGGCCGGTCTACCTCGCGCTGTTCGCGCTGATCGCGGCGGTCGCGACCTGGACGTACCTGCGCGCGCGGAAGGCCGCGGCGGACGCCCGGCCGGTGGGCGCCGGGATGGCGGCGGGTGCGGCCAAGGTGCTGCCCCTGCTGTCGTTCGGCACCCTGGTCACCGCCGCCGTGGTGCCGCTCGCGGCGGGTCTTTACCTGGCCACCAGCACGACCTGGACGGCGGTCGAACGGGCGCTGCTGCACCGCACGGTCCGGGGGAGCGGCGAGCCGGTGAAGGAGCGGTCCCGCAGGTGACGGTCCGCTGGTGACGGTCCAGTAGGTGAACGGAGTCTTGCGGAGCGGACGGCGCTCTTGGAGGATCGACCGGCCAGGACCGCCCCCTCGACTGACGGGAGTCAACAGGATGAAGCTGCTGCGTGTCGGACCCGCTGGGGCCGAACGCCCGGCGGTGCTCGACGAGACGGGCACCCCGCGCGATCTGTCGGGCCTGGTCAATGACATCGACGGGACTCTGCTCGCCGACGGGGCGGCGCTCGCCCGGATCCGCGAGGCCGTCGCGGCCGGGGAACTGCCCGCGCTGGACGCCGGGGACTCCCGGATCGGCCCGCCGCTGGGCCGGATCGGCAAGATCGTGTGCATCGGGCTGAACTACCACGACCACGCCACGGAGACCGGTGCCGCGATCCCCGAGGAGCCCATCCTCTTCATGAAGGCCCCGGACACGGTCGTCGGCCCCGAGGACACGGTCCTGGTGCCGCGTGGCAGCGAGAAGACCGACTGGGAGGTGGAGCTGGCCGTGGTCATCGGGCGCACGGCCCGCTACCTCGAGTCCGACGAGGAGGCCCTCGCCTCGGTCGCGGGCTACGCCATCGCCCATGACGTCTCGGAGCGCGCGTTCCAGATCGAGCGCGGCGGTCAGTGGGACAAGGGCAAGAACTGTGAGACCTTCAACCCCCTCGGCCCCTGGCTGGTCACCGCCGACGAGATCCCCGACCCCCAGGCTCTGGCCCTGCGGCTGTGGGTGAACGGCGAGCTGAAGCAGGACGGCACCACGGCGGACCAGATCTTCCCGGTGGCCCAGGTGGTCCGCTACCTCAGCCAGTTCATGACCCTCTACCCGGGCGACGTCATCAACACCGGCACCCCGGCGGGCGTGGCCCTGGGACAGCCGGACCCCAAGCCGTATCTGCGGGCCGGGGACGTCGTCGAGCTGGAGATCGACGGGCTGGGGCGGCAGCGCCAGGAGTTCAAGGACGCGTGATCCGGACCGCCCGGCCCTCCGCTGCCGAGGTGCGGGCCGCCTCCAGGACGCGGAGGGCGGCCGCGGCCTCGGCGGCGGTGACCGGCGGGGCGGTGCCGTCGCGGAGTGCGGTGGCGACGGCTCGGTAGTACGCGGGGTAGTCGCCCGGGAGGGTCGGCACGGGCAGGCCGCCGCCGGTCAGGGGTGATTCCCCCGCGCCCAGCCGGCCCCAGGCGGCCTCGGGCTCGGCGCCCCAGGGGGTGCCGGTGCCGGGGCGCAGGCCCTCGCGCAGGGCGGTCTCCTGGGGGTCGAGGCCGTACTTCACATAGCCCGCCTGGCTCCCCAGGACCCGGAAGCGCGGGCCGAGCTGGGCGGTGATCGCGCTCATCCACAGATGGGAGCGGACGCCGCCGGCGTGGGTGAGGGCGATGAAGGTGTCGTCGTCGGTGCGGGCACCGGGGCGGCGCACATCGACCTCGGCGTAGACGGAGGTGACCGGCCCGAAGAGGGTGAGCGCCTGGTCGACGAGGTGGCTGCCCAGGTCGTACAGCAGCCCGCCGACTTCGGCCGGGTCGCCGGACTCGCGCCAGCCGCCCTTGAGCTGGGGGCGCCAGCGCTCGAAGCGGGACTCGAAGCGCTGCACCTCGCCGAGCGCGCCCTCGGCGAGCAGCTTGCGGAGCGTGCGGAAGTCGTTGTCCCAGCGGCGGTTCTGGAAGACGCTCAGCAGCAGGCCGCGGCGCTCGGCGAGCGCGGCCAGGTCCTCGGCCTCGGCGGTGGTGGCGGCGAGCGGCTTGTCGACGACGACCGGCAGCCCGGCCTCCAGGGCGGCGCGGGCGAGGGGGACGTGGGTGCGGTTGGGGGAGGCGATGACGACCAGGTCCAGCTCGCCGGCGCGCGCCCACAGCTCGTCGGCGGAGTCGGCGAGGCGCACCCCGGGGTACTCGTCGGCGGCCTGCCGCTGCCGCTCCGGGCTGGAGGTGACCACGGTGTCGAGGACGAGGCCGTCGGTGGCGGCGATGAGGGGGGCGTGGAAGACGGAGCCCGCCAGACCGAAGCCGATGAGGGCGACGCGCGCGGGGGTGGAGCCAGGGGTGCCGGTGCCGGTGTCAGCCATGGAACCACTTTGACAACAGTGTTGCGGAAGCGCAAGCGCGGGCCACAATGGTGCCGTGAACAGCGCGATGTCCTCGGCGGCCGGGCCCGGAGCCGAACCCGGGCCCGGAGCCAACCCCGGGCCGGGAGCCAACTCTGGGCCGGGAGCCAACCCCGGGCCGGGAGCCAATCTGTCCGCTCTGCGCGGGCACAACGCGGCCCTCGTCCTCGGCCTGCTGCGCGACGCGGGCGAGGGCGGGGTCAGCCGGCTCGAGCTGGCCGCGCAGACCGGGCTGACCCCGCAGGCCGTCAGCAAGATCACGGCCCGGCTGCGGGCGGACGGGCTGGCCGCCGAGGCGGGCCGCCGGGCGTCCACCGGCGGCAAGCCGCCCGCGGTCCTGCGGCTGGTCCCGGGCGCGCGGCGGGCGGTCGGGCTGCATCTGGACCGCGATGAGCTGACGGCCGTCCTGGTCGACCTCGCGGGCGCGCCGATCGCCCGGCGCACGGCCCCCTTCGACTTCGGCGCGGGGGCCGCGGAGGCGGTCGCCGTGGCCGCCGACGAGGTCGAGGCGCTGCTCGCCGGGGCCGACGGCGGCCGCGACGGGCTGCTCGGGGTCGGGGTCGCCGCGCCCGGACCGCTCGACCACGGCTCCGGGGTGCTGCGCCGCGTCACCGGCTTCCCCCACTGGGACGGGCTCCCGCTGCGGGACGCGCTCGCCGCGCGGCTCGGCCTGCCCGTCGTCCTCGACAAGGACACCAACGCCGCCGCCCTGGGGCTCACCGTGGGCCGCGCCCGGCAGCGGTCCGCCGCCGGGTCGTTCGCGCCCGGCGCGTTGGCGCCCGAGTCGTTCGCGTATCTGCACCTCGGCACCGGGCTGGGCGCCGGTCTCGTCCTCGGCGGGGCCGTCCACCGAGGGGCCCGCACCGGCGCCGGGGAGTTCGGACACCAGGTGATCCAGCTGGACGGGCCGCCCTGCGGCTGCGGCAACCGCGGCTGCCTGGAGGCGCTGTGCCTGGCCGCGGTCGCGGACGGCGACCCGGCCCGGGCGGCGCGCCTGCTCGGCGTCGGCGCCGCCAACCTCGTACGGCTGCTCGACATCGACCGGGTGCTGCTCGGCGGCCGCGTCGTGCTGGCCGCGCCCGAGCCGTACGCGCGCGGCGTCGCCGAGACGCTCGCCGCGGACGCGGCGCGGGCGGGCGGGCGTACGGTCCCGGTGGAGGTGGTCGGCCGGGGAGGCGGGGCGGTCGTGGAGGGCGCGGCACAGCTGGTGCTGGCGCCATTGTTCGCGGTGGGGTGACCGGCCGATGATCTGAAAGGGGGACGGTGCGATGGGCTGAACGGGGGAATCGCCGACCGCCGAACGGAGGTAATCCGCCCGGGCCGCCGCGTGTCGCTCGCCCGGGGTGGAATGCAGCAGGGCACTCGGGAAACCACCGCCGCAGAGGTCGCCCATGCGCTCGCCCTCCACCCTCGCCGTCCGAGCCGCCCAGTCCGCCGCCGTGCTCGCGCTCGCCTCGCCGGTCCTGTGGTGCGGGCCCGCCCCGGAAGCCGCCGCGTCCGTGCCGGAGTCCGCGTCCGTGCCCTTCTGCGGGCGGCGGGGGAGCGCCGACTTCCCGATCGACGCCCGGCTGTACGGTGGGCCGGCCCGGTACGCGCGGGGCGGCGGCTGGCGCGCCTGGCACCTGGAGCTGAGCAACACCACGGGCGCCGAGTGCCGCGCCATCCACCCCATCGCGATCCTCGTCGACCGCGGGCACGCGCTGCGGCCCCGCCACATCCGGATGGAGTTCCTGGACCCCGACGAGGGCGGCAGATGGCGGCCCGTCTCCTTCGAGATCACCGACGAGGACGAGAACATCGGGGTCTTCGACGTCCCCTTCCAGGGGTTCACCGTCCCCGCGCACGGGAGCGTGAAGGTGGCGGTGCGGTCCCGCTTCACCGGCGCCGCCCCGGCCGGCCCCGTCACCGCGAACGTCATCACCATGCAGCGCCGCGCGGACGACGGGGACTGGGTCGGCCAGTCCGACGACTACGACTTCAGCGTCGAGGGCGCGAGGGACGCGAGGGGCGCGGGGGCGGAGGAGACGGGCGAGACGGGCGAGACGGAGGGGGCCCGTACCGGCGCGCCCCGCACCGACGGGCCCCCTGCCGACCGCGAGCCCGGCGCCGATCAGAGGACCGGCGCCGACGGGCGCACCGTGGGCACCCGCGAGGAGGCCTCCGGCGGCACCGGCCCGCGCGGCGAGGGCAGCAGTCGCGACCATCTGCCGCCGGAACTCGCCGCGACGGGCCGGGGCCCCGTGCTCCTCCGGCTCGCCGTCGTCAGCGGCGCGCTCGTCCTCACCGGCACCGCGCTGCTGGTCAAGGCCCGGCGGCTGAGGCGGTGAGGCGCGGCGCGGCCGCTACTGCCCGCGGGGCGGCCCGCCCCGGCGGCGCATCTCCTCGTCCAGCTTCTCCGCGCTGCTCCGGGGCTGGTCGGCGGCGCCCTTGCCGCTCTTGCGCGGGGCGTGCCGCGCCCGCTCCTGGCCCTTGTTGATCGCTTCCTTGAGCTTGTCCTTGATGCCCATCTGAATCTCCTTCGCGGGGGAGCGGAAGAGGCCCGTCGGAACGCGGCCCCTCACCAACAGGATCGGCCGCCCGCCCGGCCCTGTCGCGCCGGGCCGCCCGCCGCGGCCCCCGCGGGCGGGTCTGCCGAGGTCAGAAGGGGACCGGGGCGGTCCGCTCCGGGCCCGGCTGACTACGCTTGGCTCGTCGGCACCGCTCGCAGTGGCGCGGCCGGTGTCCCCACTCACGCGTTACTGGCGCATGGCAGGAGAGTCCGCAATGGCAGAGCGCAAGCCGATCGAGTCCTGGCTCACCGACATGGACGGGGTGTTGATGCACGAGGGCATCCCGGTGCCCGGGGCCGATGCCTTCATCAAGCGGCTGCGCGAGTCCGGCAAGCCCTTCCTCGTGCTCACCAACAACTCCATCTACACCCCGCGCGATCTGCACGCCCGGCTGTCCAGGATCGGCCTCGACGTGCCGGTCGCCAACATCTGGACGTCCGCGCTGGCCACCGCGCAGTTCCTGGACGACCAGCGGCCCGGCGGCACGGCGTATGTGATCGGCGAGGCGGGGCTGACCACGGCCCTGCACGACATCGGCTACGTCCTCACCGACGTCGAGCCGGACTACGTGGTGCTCGGCGAGACCCGTACGTACAGCTTCGAGGCGCTCACCAAGGCCATCCGCCTGATCGACAACGGCGCCCGCTTCATCGCCACCAACCCCGACGAGACCGGGCCCTCCGCGGAGGGCGCGCTGCCCGCGACCGGTTCCGTGGCCGCGCTGATCACCAAGGCGACGGGGGCCGAGCCGTACTTCGTCGGCAAGCCGAACCCCCTCATGATGCGGGCCGGGCTGAACGCGATCGGCGCGCACTCCGAGAGCAGCGCCATGATCGGCGACCGGATGGACACCGATGTGCTGGCCGGTCTCGAGGCGGGCATGGAGACCTTCCTGGTGCTCACGGGGGTCACCCAGCCCGATGAGATCGACCGGCACCCCTTCCGGCCGTCCACGGTCGTGAACTCCATCGCGGACCTGGTCGAGCGGATCTGACGCCCGCCGGAACGCGCCGCAACGTACCGGAGCGCGTCTGACCCGTACGGAGCAGCCGGGGGCCGCAGCGGATGCGGCTTCCGGCGGTGCGCGTGAGCCTCGGTGGTATCAGGAGGTTTCACCATGCGCCCGCTCGCCCTCACGCTCCGTATGGCCGTCTGTGCGGCGGCGGTGGTCCTGGCCATCGCCGGCCCCGCCGTCGCGGACCAGGAGGACGCCGCCCCCGCACGCCCCGGCCATGTCCACCGCGCCCACTCGGACCTCGCCCCGGCCGACGACGCGGCGCGCCGCGGCCTCGGCGGGGCCGAGGCGTACGGCCTGGTGCTCTCCGGAGTCACGGCGCTGGCCGTCGCCGGGATGGCGGTGCGGCGCCGCCGTCGCCCGGTCGCCGCGGCGTCGGGCTGACGGCGGTGTACGGGAAGCGCCCCGGCGGCGTCGGCCGGGCGAGGGCGATCGCGGGGGTGGCCTGGGCGGCGCTGCTGCTCGGACTGTGGCTGTGGGGCCATGACGCGGCGGAGGGCCTGGGCGGAGCGGTGCCGTTGACGGGGGATGTGGCGGCCGTGGGGCGCCCGCCCACGCATCCGCTGCCCAGAGCGTGGCACCCGCTGCCGGCCGCGGCGGCGCGGCGCGTCGTCGTCGAGTCGGCGGGGATCGCGGCGCCGGTCGCCGGCCAGGGCCGGGACGGGAGCGGGGGCTGGTACGGGATGGGGGCGCGGCCGGGCGCCTCGGGGGCGGCGGTGCTGGTCGGGCCGGCCGACGCGGGGGTCCTCCGCCGCCTCGGCGGGGTCAGGCGCGGCGACGCGGTGCGGGTGTCCCGGGCGGACGGGACGGTGGCCGAGTTCACGGTCGAGGACGTCGCGATGGTCACCGCCACGCGGTTCGACGCGCGGCGGGTGTACGCGGCGCGGGCCGGGGGCCGCGCGGAGCTGCGGCTGCTCGCGGGCGGCGGGGCGCGCGGCGGAACGGTGGTGGTGTCGGCGTATCTGACGGGGAGCCGGTAGGCGGGGAAGCCCGCCCACCGGGCCCGAGGGTTACGCCGCGGTCGGGACCGGGTCCGGCCGGTGAGTCGTCGTGCCGCGCTCGCGCAGGGCGCGGAGGCCGAGGGCGCCGAACGTGGCGCCGAGGACCGCCCACATCACCGCGTGCGAGGCGAACGAGAGCATCCGGAAGTCCCAGAGCAGTGTGGACTCGACGGGGACCGGGTCGGGGTTGTCGGGGAGGGCGAACAGGGCGAGGAGCACCGCGACGACGGTCGCGGCGACCGCCGTCTGGGCCACGGCGGGACCGCGGCCCGCCGCCGTCAGCCGGACGTGCACCAGCCGGGCGAGCACCATGCCGAGCACGCCGATCGCCACCGCGGCGAGCCACATCGCCTGGCGGTCGCCGACCGTGCCCGCGTCGCCGACGCCCGGCGGGTTGGCCGGGTAGCGCAGGCCTGGCAGGAGCGAGAGGCCGGTGAAGCCCGCCGCCGCGAGGGTGAGCGCGCGGGGCCAGGGGCGTGCGGAGGTGTCGGATCCGCGGTGGACGAGCGCGTGCGCGACCGCGAAGAAGACGCCGAGCGCCAGCCCGACGACCACGGCGGTGACGACGAGGCCGAAGTGCTGGGTGGAGCGGGAGAACAGCTCCTCGTGGTGGGTGACCGCCGCGGCCGCGGCGGCGTGCGAATGCTCGCTCTCCTGGCGTTTTTCCTCCAGCCGGATGGCGCGGTCCATCAGGGGCTCGGCCAGCAGCAGGGAGAACAGCCCGGTGGCGAGGCCCGCGAGGGCGCCCGCCGCCAGGCCACGCCGGAGCAGGGGGAGTACGGGAACGTGACCGTCTGCCATGGGGTGCCGGACCCGTCAGTGGCAGGGGGCACCGAAGAGGTGCCGGCCGTCGTGCGAGAACTCGTGCAGATAGTCGCCCGTCGCCGAGATCAGCGAGCCGTTGTCGATGAAGACCGCGTACAGGGCGATGAGAGCGAGGATGACCGCGCCGGCCGCGATCAGCCAGTCGCGGGTGTGGGCGGTGGCGGCCGAGACGGCCGCGGGGTCGGTGTGCCGTGCCGTGTGCAGGGACATCCGCTGTTGCCTCCTAGTGGGGTTTCCACGCCCCTCAGCAGGAAGGAGAACGACGGCCAGTTCCTGACTCCCGGAAGTGCGGCGCCGTTCGCGCGCGCCGACTCCTGGTCACAGTGGCGGGACCGTCCCGGATTCGCACCGGGTTCCTGTACACCGTCGTCTCGTTGTGTTGACTTGTCGCATCGGAGAGTCCCAGGCGGACGGGTACCTGTCAACCGGTCCCGGAGGGGCCGCTTCGCGCCGTACGGGCGAATTCACGCAAAGGGCTGTGGATAACCCCGTGAGGGCCGGTGTGGTGTGTAAGCATGGTTTCGACCGGTCTTGTCCTGCCGGGGGCCTGAGGGGTGTCCCCCGGAGCGTGCACCCAAGGGGGAGTGGATGTACGGGAGTTACACCGGCCGTCGGCGAGGATCTGTCCGTGCCGGGGCGGCGGTGGGGGCGCTGCTGTCGCTCGTGACGCTCTCCGGCTGCTTCGGCTCGTCGGGTTCCGGGCGTTCCGATCGCGAGGAGGAGGCGATCGCGGCGGCGAGGCCCGCACAGCGGCCCCGGAATGTCGTGCCGTATTGGGTGAACCCGGACGGCGCCGCGGCCCGGCAGGTCGCCGAGTACCGCAGGAAGGGGGAGACCGGCGAGGCGAAGCTGATACAGAAGATCGCCGCGCAGCCGGTCGCGGAGTGGCTGGGGGTGGACGACCCGGAGGGCCAGGCGCGGGGGTTCACCGAGGCCGCCGTGTCGGAGGAGCGTGACGCGCTGCTGGTCTTCTACAACATCCCGCACCGCGACTGCGGCCAGTACTCGAAGGGCGGCGCCGCCGACGGCAACGCGTATCGCGCCTGGCTGGACAAGGCGGTCAGGGGCATCGGCGACCGGGCCGCCACGGTCATCCTGGAGCCGGACGCACTGCCCCACGCGGTGGACGGCTGCACGCCCAGGCGGTTCCTCGAGGAGCGTTACGACCTGCTGACCGGGGCTGTGGACAAGCTCAAGGGGCTGCCCCGCACCAAGGTCTATCTGGACGCGGGGAATCCGCACTGGATCAAGGATCCGCGCCGGATGGCCGAGCCGCTGCGGCGCGCCGGGCTGAAGAAGGCCGACGGCTTCGCGCTCAACATCGCCAACTATCAGACCACCGCGGACAACAAGGTGTACGGCAGGAAGCTCTCCGCCCTGGTCGGCGGAAAGCCCTTCGTGATCGACACCAGCCGCAACGGCAAGGGGCCGGTGCCGGGCAAGGAGGACCCCGAGGCCTGGTGCAACCCCAAGGGGCGGGCGCTGGGCGAGACGCCCACGGTCCGCACGGGCGACGCCGCGGTCGCCGCGTATCTGTGGATCAAGCGTCCGGGCGAGTCGGACGGCACCTGCAAGGGCGGCCCGCACGCCGGCCGATGGTGGCCGCGGTACGCCCTCGACCTGGCGCGCAACGCGAAATAGTCATCACGCCCGCCTTGGGCGTGTCCCCGCGGCCACACGGCGGAGCCGCATATCGGCGCTGTCCCCTTACCCGCCCCTTCCCGCGGCATCGATATGCGGCTCCGCCAAGTGGGGGGGCACTGCCCCGGCCCCCGGGGTCCAGGGGCGAAGCCCTTGGTTACGGGAAGGGGCGGGTAAGGGGAGTATCCAGCCGCAGGCGGCCCCGTAGTCACCGCGCCGCGGCTGTCGGGCGGGGGATCGGGGCGGTCAGGGTTCGGGGGTGTCCTTCGAGGCGGGCACCTTCACCCACACCGCCTTCGACGGAGTCCCCTCCTCGTCCGCCGCCGTGAGCATGTACCACCCCGGCGGGACCAGCGACGAGTCCTTCGGGATCCGCACCGTGACGCTGTCCTTGCTCCTGACGAAGTCCAGCGCGATCGACCGCTGCTCGACATTGGTCACATGGGTGAAGGAGCCGGGCCGGATCAGCCGCACCTGCTCGATCGCCGACGCGTGCGGGGTGCGGTAGGTGGCCTTCGCCCCGCGCTTGAGGGTCCGGGGCGCGGTGTCGGTCAGCTTGGGCCGTGCGTCGCGGAACAGATAGGGAGGGGTGTAGAGATCGATCTGCTGCTGGAACGTCCCCGGCTTGGTGTTGGCGTCGTCGCCGAACAGCGAGTCGGAGCCGAAGGTCATCACCCGTCCGTCGGGCAGCAGCAGCGCCCCGGAGTGGTAGTTGCGGCCCACCAGCGGGTCGGCCACGCCGCGCGCGGTGTTGCTCCTGGCGTCGTAGATCTCGGCCCGCAGCACATTGCTGCCGTCCCGCCCCCGGTAGTCGCCCGAGCCGTTGGTGGTCAGGACGGTGTCGTCCGGGAGGATGACACTGCTGGGGTAGCGGACCTCGGAGTAGAGCTTCGGCCCGTCGTGGAAGCGCGGCCGGTCCTCGCTCAGATCGACGATGCGGGTCTTCGCGGTGGACTTGGGGTCCTCGCCGACCCCGCCGCCGCCGAGCACCATGTACCGCTGCCGCTGGGCCGGGGGCAGCAGCACGGACATCGACGTCTCCAGGGCGTCCGGGTCGCTGATGCCGGGCACGGCCTTGAACGCGTTGGTCTTCAGGTCCCAGAGGCCGGGGGTGCGGCCCTTGTCGGCGGGGCCGTAGCCGGCGTTGGAGCCGGTGTAGAAGATCTTGCCGCCCTCGGCGAGGAACAGCGCCGGGTAGGTGGGGAAGAACCGCTTCTTGGGCAGGTACTTCCACTTCTTGGCCTTGGGATCGTAGACCTCGTTCTTCCCCGGCACGACCTGGCCGATCTCGTCCAGGCCGGAGACCGAGAGCACCCGGCCGTCCTGAAGGGTGGTCAGGGTCGGGTACCAGCGGGCCTCGTTCATCGGGTCGACGGGCACATACCGCTCGGCGACGGGGTCGAACTCGTAGGCATCCCTGATGCCCTGGAAGTCCTTCTTGTCGAAGGACAGCTTCTGCGCGATGCCGTAGAAGTTCTGCCGGTCCTTGCCCCGCAGCCCCGCGATCCGGTAGTTGTCCTCGGTGCCGGTCTGGTAGCGCGCTCCCTTGCGCAGCGCCTCCACATAGACCCGGGCGGTGCTGGCGGTCACGGTGACCTTGCCGGTCTTGTCGTTCTGGGTCTTCTTGGCGCGCGGGACCAGGACCGGGTCCTTGGACTCGAAGGTCTTGCCGTTCTCCTTGCCGGTGAAGCGGGTGCCCGACGGGAAGGTCTTCGGCTTGTCCGGGTTCTCGTTGTGGACGAACATCAGGCCGCCGGCCTTCTCGACATCGCCCTTGAGCTTCTCGTAGCGCTGGGTGCCGCCCGCCACCAGCAGCTTTCCGTCCGGCAGCTGGGAGTGTCCGGCGCAGAAGAGGTCTTCGGGGGTGGGGATGTTCTTGAAGGTGTTGGTCTCCGGGTCCCACAGGACACTCCGGAAGGACTTGGCGGCGAAGTTCTTGGCGTTGTTGCCCGAGCCGGCGACCAGCAGCACCTTGCCGGTGTGCAGCAGGGCGGCGTGGATCGTGTTGATCCGGTATTCCTCGGGGATGTTCACCACGGCCCAGTGGCCGTTCCTGGCCTTGTACTCCGGTTGGTTGATCTTGTATCGCTGGTATTTGTCCGAGCTGAACCGGTAGAGGGCCGGTCCGTTCATTCCGGCCAGCACGAACACAGCCGCCGCACCGATCCCGAAGCGGCGGGTGCGGCGACTCGGTCGGTACTTCACGTCTTATCGTCCCCCAAGGGATGGATCGGCGGTCTGCTTCTCGGTCCGTTTCCCCTGGCGGACGGTCCACCGCCAGGCGACGATCGGCGCGGCCGTGACAGCCAGGGCAAGCGATGCCCAAACGGTCATCGCTGGATGACTGTGGCCGAAGTAGGAGGAAGAGGCGAGCGACCCGCCGAAGACCGCCAGGAAGAAAAGGTGAATCCGGAAGGTGCCGAAGAGCGTGTCGGGGCTCGCCGAGTCGCCCTTGGGCGTCACCACGAACCGGCTCTTGCGGCGCAGCACGGCGTCCATCAGCGAGCGGGCGTAGATCGGCGCGGAGAGCGCGGACATCACCATGCCGGCCACGCCCCCGGAGCCCTCCGGCTCGTGTGGGGAGACGTTGTGCCGCCGGTTCCAGACGTACAGGCCGATCTGGAGGGCCGAGGCGTTGCCGTAGAGCATCATCCAGATGGCGGGGTCGATCTGGAGGCCGGCGGCGCCGAAGCCGAGGAAGAGCGCGCAGCTGAGGGCGGCGAGAATCCAGTTGAGCGCCGACGCCGGATAGAAGATCACCATCAGTGTGTAGTTGAGGAGCCTGCCGGGCGGCAGGGTGAACGGCGCCTTCCAGAACTGCTTGAGGAGCGTCTCGTAGGTGCCCCGCGACCAGCGCAGCTGCTGGGTGAAGAAGTCGGTCCAGGCGGCCGGGCCCTCGCCGACCGCGAGCACGTCGGGGGTGTAGACGGAGCGCCACTTGCGGCCGGTGGCAGGGTTGCGGTGGCGGTGCAGCTCGAAGCCGGTGGCCATGTCCTCGGTGATCGAGTCGTACAGCCCGCCGATGCCCTTGAGCGCGCTGATCCGCACGGCGTTGTTGGTGCCGACGAACATGGGGCCGCCGTAGGCGTTCCCCGCGCGCTGGATGAGGGCGTGGAAGAGGAACTGCTGGCTCTCGGCGGCCTTGGTGACGGCCGTGTCGTAGTTGCCGTAGACCTGCGGGCCGACCACGAAGGCCACGTCGGGGTCGCGGAAGTAGCCGAGCATCCGCTCCAGGTAGTTGGGGAGCGGTACGTGGTCGGTGTCGACGGAGGCGAAGTAGTCGTACGCGGCGCCGTGGGCGTCCAGCCAGGCGTTGTAGTTGCCGTGCTTGGTCCGGGCGCGGTGCGGGCCCTTGGGCCGGTTCCACCTCTCGACGCCCTTGCGGCTGAAGTGGCGTACGCCCAGGCGCGCGCAGACCGCCTTCACCGCCGGGTCGTCGCCCTCGTCGAGGAGCCAGACGTGCAGCGCTCCCCGGTGGCGCACGCGCACCGCCGCCTCCAGGGTCCTGGTCACCATCTCCAGCGGCTCCTTGCCGGGCACGAAGGAGGTGAGGAAGGCGACCCTGGTGTCGGCCTCGGGCACCACCGGGACCGGGTCGCGGGCGACCAGGGTGGCATGCGCGTTGGAGAGCACATTGAGCGTGCGGAACAGCTCGATCAGCCCGATGGAGACCAGCATCACCGTGTCCATGACGGCCATGACCGGGCCGACGCCCTCCCGGCTGCTCCAGTGGGCGGGCCGCATCAGCCACAGCAGCAGCCCCAACGAGAGCAGGGGCGCGGCGCCGATCAGCAGCGAGGCGCGGATGCGGTGCGGCTCGTCCGCCAGCAGACCGCGGTAGCGCACCCGATACGGTTTGGCTGAATTCGCGGCGTCTTCGGCATTCGGTCGGGTGAGCGGGCCGGCGAGCCGGCTGTAGTGCTCGTAGTCGTACGTCGGCAGCGGCGGCCGGGGCCGGCGCCATGGGGGTCGGCCCCGGTGCTGCCGTGGGATGCGCAGCGGGATCGTTGCGGATGGATCGGCCGCGGACGGTTCGGTGGTGGACGGATCGTACGAATGCTGCCGGGCGCCGGTCGGCGTCGACGTCATGGTCATTCCCCCCGCACGCGAAAGCCGGTCGCGTGCCTGAAGCCCGTTCTCGTGTCCTCTCCCCCGAAACGGCCCCTCTCGGCCGTACGGGCACATTAGTGGAGGCAACCGACCATGCGGACATAGAACGACTACCGCGCAATACGCAACAGTGAGAATCGGACTTTTCCGGCGGGGAGCCGGGTCATCCGTGACGGGTCATGGGTGACGGGTCATGGGTGGTGCGGAGAGCCCAGTCGCTCCCGGATGTCGCCGAAGTGATCGCGGACCGCGGCCTCGGCCCGTACGACATCGCCGCTGCGCACGGCCTCCAGGATCTCCCGGTGCTGCCGACAGGTGATCTTGGGGTCGGCGTGGCGGTCGACCAGATCGGTGCGCACCCGGTGGAAGGCGTCCCAGAACGCCTCCAGCATCTCGCTGAGCAGCCGGTTGTCCAGCCCGCGGTGAAGGGCGGCGTGGAAGGCCCGGTCGGTCTCGGCGCGCACCGCGCCCTCGGCGGCCTCCGACTCCATCCGCTCGACCAGGGCGTCCAGCTCGGCCAGGTCGGCCTGGGGTATCCGCCCGGCCAGCCGCGCGATCAGCCCGGTCTCCACCGCCTCGCGCAGCTCCAGCAGCTGGAGCAGGCTGTCCTCGCCGCGGTAGTGGCCGGCGACGGTGCGGAAGATAAGCCCCTCGATCATCGGAGCCATCGACATCGGGCCGACATAGGTGCCGAAGCCGTGCCGGATCTCGACGATGCCCATGGCCTGGAGCCCCTTGAGGGCCTCGCGCACGGAGTTGCGGCTGACGCCGAGCAGCTCCATCAGCTCGGTCTCGGTCGGCAGCGAGGCGCCGGAGGGCAACCGCTGGTCGACGATCAGGCGCTTGATGCGCTCCTGGATGTCGCTCGCCATGCCGCGAGTGTGCGCCGCCACAGCCACCTCCGATCCGATCAGCTTAGCGGGGCGCGCGGCCGGGTGGACCGCGGCGAGCGCCCTTGCAGGGCCGTCCCATCTGGGGGCGCTTCCGTAAGTCGCCCGAGCGTGTTGGAATGGGCCATACATGCCGCTACTGGCATAAGTAGGGCATTTACGTTCTCCCCAGGGGACTCGCGTGGCGCAGTCACCGCGGGCCCCCGTCGGCTGTCGGGGTGGTGCGGGAGCCGGTCTCCTCGCCACCGGGTGAGGTCTCGATGGAGGAGTGGCACGCGGCGAAGGCGACGGATCGCCCCCGGACCTGGAGCGAGGAGCGGCTCGCGCTGCTCTCGGCGGTCGACGCGGGGCTCACGGACCGCGAGGTGGTGCAGCACGCCCTGGACCAGGCGGTGGCGGAGCTCGGCGGCCTGGCGGGAGTGGTGCACTGGTCCTGCGGGCCGGCGGGGAGCTGTGCGCTGCGCCTGGTGCTCGCCACCGGGCTGCCCCGGCCCGCTTTCCGGGAGTGGGAGGAGATCCGCGAGGACGACGCCTCGCTCGCCCCGGTCCGCGCGGTGCGGGACGGCGGGTTCGTCTGGATGCCCGCTACGGCCCCCGGCGCCCCCGTCCCCGAGCCCCCCGTCCCCGACGCCGCCGCTTGCGATGCGCCCACGTCAGACGAGCCCGGGGCCGCAGTCCGCCTCTCGCGAGGGCGGTTGCCCCCGGACACCATGGTCGCCTCGGTCCCGCTGTCCGGCCCCGGGGCACCGCTGGGGGCGCTGTCCGTGCTCACCGGCCCCCGCGAGCCGACCGCCGCACAGCGGAGCTTCCTCGCGGCGGTGGCCGCCTGGGCGGCGGAGCGCCTCGCCCGTTCCTCCCCGCTGGACACCGAGCGCTACCCCTGGTGGCAGGAACAGGGGCGGGAGCAGCCGGGCGGATCCGACCTCCGGCTGGCCCTGGAAGCGGTCAAGATCGGCTCCTGGGAGTGGGGCATACGCACCGGCGACATGGTCTGGGACCAGGCGGGGCTCACCCTCCTCGGGATACCCGACGACTACGAGCACCGGATCGAGAGCTGGATCGACCTGGTCCACCCCGAGGACGTGCCGCGCGTGATGGCCGCCACCGAGGAGTCGCTGCGGACCCGCGGCATCTACGAGGCCGAGTACCGGGTCTGCCGCCCCGACGGAACCACCGGCTGGGTCCACAGCCGCGCCCATCTGGAGCTCGACGAGAACGGCGAACCCATCCGCATGATCGGCAGGGTCTGGGACACCACGGAGAGCCGGATCGCGCGGGAGTCGGTCGGCCGGGCGCTCCAGTACATGAGCGACGGGTTCCTGGCCGTGAACCGGGAGTGGCGGATCACCTTCCTCAATGTCGAGGCCGAGCGCCTGGTCGGCCCCGCCGGGGACGTACTCGGCCGGCTGCTCTGGGACGGCCCCGCGGGCACCGTCCCCGGCCTGGAGGGCCGCTGCCGCCAGGCCGCCGCCGACGGCAGGCCGGCGGGTTTCGACATCCAGTGGCCCACCGACGAGCGCTGGTACCACATCCGGCTGGTCCCGGTCCCCGACGGGCTGACGGCCTATCTCACCGACGTCACCGACCGGCGGACCCGCGCCGCGCGGCGTGAGGCCGCCGAGCGCGCCGCCGCCGAGCAGGCGGCGCGGATCAGCGAGCTGACGAGCGCCCTCGCCGAGGCGGTAACCACGCGCGATGTCGTCGATGTCGTGGCCGCGCACATCCTGCCGCCGTTCGGCGCCTCGGGCCTGTTGATCCAGGCGATCGAGGGCGACCGGCTCCAGGTGGTCGGATCGGTCGGCTATTCGCAGAACTTCCTCCACATCCTCGACGGGGTTCCGGTGCTGAACGGCTACCGTCCGGTCACTGACCTGATCAGCTCGCGCGTTCCACGCTTCATCTCCTCGGCCGACGAGTACGCAGAGCTCTTCCCCGACCTTGCCGGGAACCCCGCGATCGCGCACAAGAACGCATGGGCCATGCTGCCGCTGATCGTCTCGGGCACTCCTATCGGCTGCTGCACGGTCTCCTTCGACTGGCCCCGCCACCTCAGCGGGGACGAGCGCACCCTGCTCACCGCGCTCAGCGGCATGGTCGCCCAGGCCCTGGCCCGCGCGCGGCTCTACGACGCCGAGCACGCCCGCGCCCAGGCGCTCCAGCGCGGGCTGCTGCCCCGGGCCCTGCCCCCGTCCGCTGCCTTCACCGCCGCCGTCCGCTATCTGCCCGCCAGCAGCGGCACCGACGTGGGCGGCGACTGGTACGACGTCATCCCGCTGTCCGCGGAGCGGGTGGCCCTGGTCATCGGCGATGTGATGGGGCACGGGCTGACCGAGGCGGCCACGATGGGCCGGCTGCGCACCGCCGTGCACACGCTCGCCGACCTCGAACTGCCCCCCGAGGAGGTCCTCGCCCATCTGAACGACATCGTGAGCGACCTGGGCGACGACTCCTACGCCACCTGCCTGTACGCCGTGTACGACCCGGTCACCGGCGTGTGCTCGCTCGCGCGCGCCGGCCACCCCCCGCCGTTCATCGTGCGTCCGGACGGGTCGGTGGACAGCCTGGACCTGTCGCCCGACCCGCCCCTGGGCGCCGCCGAGCCCCCCTTCTCCACCGTCGAGTTGCGGCTGCCCGGCGACAGCCTGATGGTGCTGTACACCGACGGGCTGGTGGAGTCCGCCACCCGCGACATCGAGCGGGGCATCGCCGAGTGCTCCCAGGTGCTGACCTGCGGCCTCGGGCGGAGGCTCGCCGGTCTCCCGGCCGACGGCCCGCACACGGCGCATACCCCGCACACGGACGAGGGTCCGGCGGGGCCGCCACCGGACCCCATCGCGGACCGCGAGCGTCTCGACCGCCTCTGCGACGTCCTGATCAGCGCCATGCTGCCCGCCCAGCAGCTGACCGCCGACGACACCGCCCTGCTCATCGCCCGCCTCCACCGGCTGCCCGCCGAGGACGTCGCCGTCTGGCCGCTGCCAGCGAACCCGGTGGCCGCCGGCCACGCACGCGAGTACGTCCGGGAGCAGCTGGCGGCCTGGGGCCTCGACGAGCTGGTCATGACCACCGAGCTGCTGGCCAGCGAGCTGGTGGGGAATGTCGTCCGGCATGCGAAGGGGCCGGTCCAGCTGCGGCTGCTCCGGGGCCGGGCGCTGGTCTGCGAGGTCTCGGACGGCAGCGCCACCGTGCCCCGGATCCGCCGGGCCGCCGACACCGACGAGGGCGGGCGAGGGCTCCAGCTCGTGGCGGCGCTCTCCCAGCGCTGGGGCACCCGCTACACCGCCCACGGCAAGTCCATCTGGACGGAACAGGCCATACCGTCCGCCCGCCCCCGGGCCCGGGAGGAACCCCGAATCCGGGAATCCGCGGCCCAGGAGACGGGAGCGCTGGGATGACCGCACCGGCCGCGCCGGTGTACGGGGACGCGATCGCCAAGGTCGAGCCCTTCGGCACCGGCCATATCCCCGACCACGAGCGGCACGGCACGCCCCGGTCGCAGTTCTTCGTCTGGTTCGCCGCCGGGCTCAACTTCCCCATCGTGGTCCTCGGCTTCGCCGCCACCGGCTTCGGGCTGAGCCTCGGCGCCGCGATCGTCGCCATCCTGCTGGGCGCCCTCGTCGGATCTGCGCTGGTCGCCATGATGAGCCGGATGGGGGTGCGGCTCGGGGTGCCCCAGCAGGTCCAGGCCCGCGGACCGCTCGGCTACTACGGCAACTTCCTGCCCGTGGCCTATGTGAACGTGTTCGCCGGGATCGGCTGGGCGGCCGTCACCGCGATCCTGGGGGGCAAGGCCTTCGCCGAGCTGACCGGAGTGCCGTTCTGGCTGTGCGCGCTGGCGCTCCTGGCGCTTCAGGCGGCGGTCTGCGTCTACGGCTACAACATGATCAACAGCCTTCAGCGGGTGCTGGCCTATGTCCTCACCCCGCTGTTCGTGCTGATCACCGTGGTGGCCCTGGTGCGCGGCGGCGGCGCGGCGCATCCCGCCCGGCACCCGGGCGGATCCCTCGGCGCCGGAGGCTGGATCACCTTCGCGGGCTGGTTCCTGGCCTTTCTGGTGGCCTGGGCGCCGTTCGCCTCGGACTACTCGCGCTATCTGCCGGACACCCCGGAGGTCGCCCGGCGGGCGGCCTGGTACACCGGGCTCGGCAACTTCGTCACCATCTCCTGGCTCGGCACGGTGGGGGTCCTGGTGGGCAGCGGGGCCCACGGCGCGGACCCGATCGTGGCACTGCACCGGCTGGCCGGGCCGTTCGCCGCCCCCGCGCTGATCGCGATCGCGGTGTCGGCCTTCGCGCAGAACTTCCTGAACATCTACGGCAGCGCGCTTTCCCTCCAGACGCTGCGCGTACCGGTGTCCCGGGTCGGTGCGGTGGTCTGCGTCAGCCTGCTGACGTATTGGGTCGTGCTGTGGGGCGCGGCCGGTACGGAGGCGAAGTTCGTCTCGTTCCTCAATCTCACTACGTACTTCATCGCACCCTTTGTCACCGTCCTGATACTCCACTACCTGCGCGGCGGCGGGTCCGACAGCCGTCGGGTCGGTGAGCTGTACGACCGCGGCCGGGTGCTGGAGTGGGGGATCGTGGCCTGGGCCGGCGGGGTGCTGGCGGCCGTGCCGTTCTGGAGTTCGCGGCTGTACACCGGCCCGCTCGCGGCGGCGCACCCGGGCTGGGGCGATCTGAGCATGTTCGTGGCGGCGGCCGTGGCCGCGGTGCTCTATCTGGCCCTCCACCGGCTGCCGCCGCTGTGGACATGCGACAGGGGCCCCTCGGATAACCGAGAAGCCCCTGGTCAGTGGCTTAAGCCAAGGTGCGCCGCCAGGGACTCGAACCCCGGACCCGCTGATTAAGAGTCAGCTGCTCTAACCAACTGAGCTAGCGGCGCCTGCTGACGATTGAATCCTACCTGACCTGGCGGGGTGCTCCGGACCGGGCGCGCTCCATTGGTATGGACATGTCCCTGACTTGGTATGGACATGACTAAGAATTCGCCGCTACTCTGCGACTTGGTCTAGACCGCAATGCACTCGGCTCGCCGAAGCACTCCCCACGTCTTCAGGAGCGAAGCATGCGCAAGAAGATCAGCGCCGCTGTGATCGGCATCGGGCTCGCGGCGATCTCCGTCCTCACCACCGGCGGCAGCGCCGTCGGCCACGCCTACACCGACTCGCCCATCAGCCGCCAGAAGCTGTGTGCCAACGGCACCGTCACCAACTGCGGCGACATCCAGTACGAGCCGCAGAGCGTCGAGGGCCCCAAGGGCTTCCCGTCGGGCGGTCCGGCCGACGGCACGATCTGCGCGGGCGGCAACAGCAGGTTCTCCCAGCTGGACGACCCGCGTGGCGGCCAGTGGCCGACCACCAAGCTCACTGCCGGGCAGAGCTACACCTTCACCTGGCGCTTCACCGCCTCGCACGCCACGACGGACTTCAAGTACTACATCACCAAGAACGGCTGGAACCCCAGCCAGAAGCTCACCCGCGCGAGCCTGGATTCCGCGCCGTTCCTGACCGTCCCGTACAACGGCCAGCGGCCGCCGTCCACGCTCTCCCACGCGGGCACCATCCCGAGCGGGAAGACCGGCAGGCACCTGATCCTCGCCGTGTGGACCGTCGCCGACACCTCCAACGCCTTCTACGCGTGCTCGGACGTGCAGTTCTGATGAGCCCACGGGTCTGAACACCGCGGGGCCCGGCCCGTCAGCGTCCGCCTTCGGGTCGGGCCCCGCGCCGTCTCACACGTCGTACAGGCCCGCCTTCACGCCGCGTACGAACGCGGCCCAGACGGCCGGGGCGGTGCCGAGGACCGCGCCCGGGTCGTCGCTCTCGCGCAGCCGGACCAGGCCGTCCCACGCGGCGACCTCGACACACTGGCCCTCGCCCACGGAGTGCGAGGACTTGCGCCAGCGCGGGCGGGCCGCGCCGGCGGGCGGATGCGGGCTCGGGGCCGCGTCATGCGGGTTCTCGGGTAACTCGGGGATGTTCATGGTGTGGGGCCCTCTTTCCTACGAGACCGTCGAGGAGGGCCTTCGTCTCATCCGGCGACAGCGCGCTGTCGACGATGTGGCCGAAGGCGTCGGCGAAGACATTGACGTCGTCGACTCCTTCGACGTACACGGGGCCGCGCAGGTTCTCCTGGGTGACCACGTCCGGCATCGGACCGGGGAACCCCACGAGCGTGAAGGCGCCCGCGTCCCCCGGGTTGGGCGCGGCGTCGATCGGCATCACCTGGAGCGTGACCGTGGGCCAGTCCGCCACGTCCCGCAGCCGCCGCAACTGCTCGGTCATGATGGCCGGGCGGCCGGCGAACCGCCGGTGCAGGGCCGCCTCGTGGATCACGGCCCACAGCAGCAGCGGAGCGCGCGGGCGCGTCAGCACCGCCTGGCGGGCCAGCCGCACCTCGGCGAGCGCGGCGACCTCCGCCTCGGTGCGGGCGACCGCGTTGGCGGCGATCGTCTCCCGCGCGTAGTCGGGCGTCTGGAGCAGGCCGGGGACGACCAGCGGGGCGTAGTCGCGGACGCGTTCGGCGTCGCTCTCCAGCGAGATGTAGTCGGCGTACGCGGGGGCGACCACGCCGCGGTAGGTCTGCCACCAGCCGCGCTTCCCGGCGTCCTTGGCCAGCCTCTCCAGCGCCGCGCGCACCTCGGCGTCGCTGATCGCGTAGGCCTCGAGCAGGGTGGCGACCTCGGTGGCGCGGATCGTCGCGTTCGCGTTCTCTATCCGCGACAGCTTGGGGGCGCTCCAGCGGCGGGCGTCCGCGCGCCCCCTCTGGGCCGCGTTCAACGCCTCGGCGGCCGCGTCCAACGTCATCCCCGCTTCGGTGCGCAGCTTCCGCAGAGTGGACCCCAGCCGCCTGCGCCGCACGGTGGGCACTGGGTGGTAGGACATACCGCCAGTCTGACGTATCGCCAACTACGACGACCAGGCGGCATATGCCAGTCTTGCGTGAGTGGGTCGAAACATTGCGAGTAGCACGGACATGGGACAGGATCGCCTGTGCGACACGGCAGCGCGCCGTGCTCTGGAGGGCCCTGGACGACATGGCAGAGAACACCCCGCAGGGGGCACCTCCCAGCGGTGGCTGGGAGAGATACGAGCTACGTCTGCGCGTCCATCCGCAGACGCTCGCGGACGTGCGCCGCGTCGTGGGCGCGCGGCTGCGCCAGTGGGGCCGCGAGGAGTTGATCACCCCGGCGGCCATGTGCGTCACCGAGTTGCTGTCCAACGTCCATAAGCACGCCGCCTCGCCCGACTGCGTGCTCACCCTGGAGAGCCGCCCGTACGGAATATGGGCCGCCGTCAGCGACACCGAGTCCTCGCTGCCGGTGGTCAAGGAGCCTGACTTCCTGTCCGAGAGCGGGCGCGGGATGTTCCTGCTGAGCAAGACGGCCGACGAATGGGGCACGGACCTCAACACCACGGGAAAGACGGTCTGGTTCACGCTTCGTGCGGAATCCGTCGGTCCGTGAGCCGCCGTTCGGTAGCGTGCTGTGTGGATGACGATGGCGGCGCGTGAACCGGGGAGGGGCCGATGGATCCGCTGACGGCGGGAGCGCTGATCGCGGTGGTGTCCGGGGCCGGCGGCGAGGCCGGCCGGCGGGCGCTGGAGGGGCTGAGCGCGCTGTCCCGCAGGGTGCTGCGGCGGGGTGCGGCCGACCCGGGGGCGGATCCCGCGGGCGACCCGGGCGCGGACCCGGCGGGTGACGGCGAGCCCGTCACGATTCCGTACGACGACCCGGAGCAACTGCGCCGGCTGGCCGAGCTGCTGGTCGAACGGGCCCGTCAGGACCCGGAGTTGAGCCGCGATCTGGCGGCCTGGATGAGCCGGTACGGAACGCCGTCCGGAGAGGCCGGCGCCGTCCACAATTCCGTCTCGGGCGATGCCCGTATCACCGGGCCCGTTATTCAGGGCCGGGATTTCCACGGCCCCATCAGCTTCGGCTCGTAGCGACGGGACGCGGCGCGACGCGTCGGCCCCCGGCGCCCGGCGGCGTCTCACCCCCCGGACGGGGGTAGCAGGCATCCGGCGGGCGGCTGGCAGCAACCGGACAGCGGCTCGCGCCGCCGCTCGCCCAGTGTGGTCCCGTGGATGCGCTCGGTGTCGGGTCGGCGGCCGTGCGCCGGGGATGCCTGCAACTTCCTGACAGACGGCGTGTCGTTCCACGCGCGATGCGATGCGCTAGGATCTGACACGCCGTCATTTGCCAACTCTTTACCTAACCTGTTGCGTTGACGTCGTCGCTGTGTGCGAATTAGTGTCGTCGGCGAAATTGCATGGCAATTGCTCCTGCCTGCGTGGCGCAACAAGAAGAACGCGAGGCGGGAGTGGCACGAGCAACTGCACGACCAGAAATTCTCGAACCAGGCCCGAAATTCGATGAATAGGTCACCTTCGCCCAGCAGGGGAAGTCATGGTTGGTCTTGCGAGGATGCCCGAGCCGTCACCCGAGCACGGGGCGGCCGGCGCCGCGGGCTCCGACCATGTGGAGCGGGCGCTGCTGGCGGCGCACGACCTGATCGAGACCGCGGTGTCCCGGCACCGCCAGGATCTGGCCCGCCAGTCGTGGGTGCGGGCCGGGCCCGGCGGTCCTTCGGTCGCCGAGGCGGCCGTCCGGCTCATCGCCGGAGCCGAGCGGACCGTGGCCGTCGTCCTGTCCGGAGACCCGGAGCAGGAGGAGGCCGTCTGCTCGGCGCTCGCCCGTCCGCCCGTCCCCGGCCGTGAGGGCGTCGCCGTCCGGCTGCTGTGTCTGCCGCGCGCCCTGGCCGGCCCGCGAATCCGCGCGCTGGCGCGCACCGACCCGCGCTGCGAGGCGCGGACGACCGACGGCGGGTTACCCGAGGCCCTGCTCGTCGACGGCCGGATCGGCTACGTACGGCCGGAGCCCGAGCCGCACCGCGGGGCGGGGCGGGAGCCGGAGCGGGCGGGGCCGGGGGTCTCGCTCGTGGAGGACCCGGCCACGGTGCAGACCCTGGATCTGATGTTCGCCGGGGCCTGGGGGAACGCCGTGGCGCTCACCGAGCCCCCGCGCCCGGCCGGACGGCTGTGCACCGACTCCGCGCTGCTGATCCTGGAGTGTCTGCGGGCCGGCCTCACCGACGAGGTGGCGGCGCGCGACCTCAAGGTGTCGCTGCGTACCTACCGCCGGTACGTGGCCGAGATCATGCGCGAGCTGGGCGCGCACTCCCGGTTCCAGGCGGGGGTGCGGGCCGTGGAGGCCGGGCTGCTGCCGGGCCACCCCTGAGAGCACTCGAGACCTGACCATGTCGCGAGGCGGGATGACGAAGGCATGACCAAGCGATGACGGAGCGGATCAGCGAGGACGTCCTCGACCGCACCCTGCGGGAGGTGCGTACCCTCCTGGAGTCCACCGTCCACGAACACCGGGCCCGGCAGTCCCGGAGCGCGCAGTTCGCCGAGGTGGGGGTGGCGGACGCCGCCTTTCTCGCCGCCGCCGAGGAGGTCGCCGGCCAGGCCGTGCGCAGCGTCGACGCCGCCTTTCCGGAGCCGAGCCCCCGGCTGGCCGCCGACCACGCGGCCCTGCACGCCCTGGTCTCGGGCCTCGGCGACACGGTCGACGTACGGGTGCTGCGCACCCGGCCCCTGGCCGAGCCCGGCCCCGCGCTCGGGCCGGGCGGCGGCCTCGGGGCGCGCCCCGCGCAGATCCGGATCGCGGCGGTCGCGCTGCCCACGGCCGTGATCGCCGACGGCCGGACCGCCCTGGTGTGCACGGACTCGGCCGACGGGCGGCAGGCCTCGCTCGTCCAGGACCCCGCCGTCGTCGCCGCGCTGCACGGCATGTTCGGCAACATCTGGCGCACCGCCGCGCCCGCCGTCCGCCCCCTCGACTTCGGCAACCGAGCCCGCACCGAGATGGTGCGGCGGGTGCTGCGGCGGCTGGGGGACGGGGTCACGGACGAGGCCGCGGCCCGCGAGCTGGCGATCTCGGTGCGCACCTACCGCCGGTACGTCACCGGAATCCTGGAGTTGCTCGAGGTGAACTCCCGTTTTCAGGCCGGTGTGCGCGCCTCCGAGCTCGGCATCCTCGACCGATTCTCCGGCGGTGCGTGAAGAACCGGCGTGGACAACCGGTGACAACCGGCGGGAAGAACCTGCGGGAGAGTCCCGGGAACATCCCTGTCAAGATCGCCGTCAAGAGCCCGGCTAAGATCGCCGTCAAGCTCTTTTTCATGACGGAGCGATTTCCTTTTTCCCAACCGCATTGTGATCCGGAGCGGGCTGGCGATAGGTTGCACGCGGGCGTGCCGGGAGATCTGGCAACAGCCGGTAATACAAGGGGATTTGGGGATGACGCAAGGGCGCGGAAGGGGTGCGACCGCCACGGCGGGCGCCGATGGCGGACCGGGGACGGCCCCGCCGCATTCACCCCGTCCCGGACAGGTACGAAAGTCCGGCAAGAACAGCGGGAAGAACAGCGGAAAGGCATCACACAGGGGTCGCGGAAGTCAAAGCGCCCGAGGGGCGCATGGCCGCCGAGTTCGCGGGAACGCGGCGGGATCCCTGTTCCGCGGGGTGCTCCCGCCGCTCGTATTCGGGGCGGCCCTGCTCATCGTGTGGGATCTCGCCATCCGCGTCGGCGCCGTGGACACGTTCTACCTCCCGGCGCCGTACGACCTGGCGAAACATTTCGTCGACGAGTTGCTGCACGGCGATCTGCCCAAGTACACCGAGCAGACGGTGCGGGAGGCGCTGGCGGGCTGCGGCATGGGGCTCGGGGTGGCCCTGCCGCTCGGCTACCTCATCGCGCGCAGTGACCTCGCGGCCTCGGCGCTCCAGCCGTATCTGGCCGCGTCGCAGGCGGTGCCCGCGGTGGCCCTGGCCCCGCTGTTCGCGCTGTGGTTCGGCTACGGGCTGCTGCCCTTCGCCATGCTGTGCGCGCTGCTGGTCTTCTTCCCCATCCTGGTGAACACCGTACTGGGCCTGCGTTCGCTGGACCCCGATGTGATGGGGGCCGCGCGCGTGGACGGCGTGGGCTGGTGGGGGATGCTGTGGTACATCGAGCTGCCGCTCGCGCTGCCCAGCATCCTCACGGGGGTGCGCAACGGCTTCACCCTGTCCATCACCGGTGCGGTGGTCGGCGAGTTCGTCATGGGCGGCGAGGGGCTGGGACAGCTCCTGTCGGTCCAGCGGCAGGAGGCCGACACCATTGGGCTGTTCTCGACGCTCGTCATGCTCGCACTTCTCGCCGCAGTCTTCTATGGCGTGATTCGCCTGGTCGAGCGGCTCGTACAGCGCTGACCGACATCTTCCACTCATTGAGGAGAAGTACGTGCGTTTGGTTAGGACGTCCACGAGGCACACCCCGAGACACCGGGTCATGGGGGCGGCTCTCGCGTCGGTGGTGGCGCTGGCCACCCTGACCTCGTGCGCCGAGAAGCCGAAGGACGCGGGGGACAAGGTCGGAGAGAGCATCACGGTCGGGCTGACCTACACGCCCAACATCCAGTTCGCCCCGTTCTATGTGGCGGCCGAGAAGGGGTACTACAAGGACGCCGGGCTGAATGTCACCCTGCGTCACCACGGTGCCGCGGAAGATCTTTTCGGAGCCCTGAAGTCGGGCAAGGAAGACGTGGTCTACGCGGGCGGGGACGAGATGCTCCAGGCCCGCTCCAAGAATCTCCCCATCGTGGACATCGCCACCTTTTATCAGAAATACCCCGTGGGTCTGATCGTCCCCAAGGAATCCGACATCAAGAAGCCCACGGACCTGAAGGGCCGTACGATCGGCACCCCCGGTCCCTATGGCGAGACCTATTTCGGTCTGCTGGCCCTGCTGAAAGAGGGCGGCCTCTCTGTCAAGGACGCCGACGTGAAGAACATCGGCTTCACCCAGCAGGCGGCGCTGACCGGCAAAAAGGTCGAGGGTGTGATGGGTTACCTCAACAATGACGCCATCGCCTTCCAGGAGGCCGGCAAGGAGGTCCGCGCCCTGACGCTCGACGGGGGTGCGGAGGGCGACCCGCTGGTCGGGGTGGGAATCGGTGTCGAGAAAAAGACGCTGGACAAGCGCGGCGACGACATGAAGAAGTTCGTCGAGGCATCTCTGCGGGGTCTGCGGTACGCCATCGACAACCCCGAGGAGACCGTCAAGCTCAGCGAGAAGTACGTGCCCGGGCTGGGAGACTCCAAGCGGCACAAGAACGCGCTCGCGGTGCTCAAGGCCACCACGCCCATGATGCAGAACGACGCGGGCGACCTGGGTGCCAACGACCCGCAGAGCTGGAGCCGCATGGCGGACTTCATGTACGAGCAGGGGCTGCTGGAGAAGACGGTCACCCCTGAAGAGGCGTACTCCAACGACTATCTGCCCAAGGCGTAGTCAGCCACACCCGGCCGGGCGGCGGGAGCTCACCCGCCCGCCGCCCGGTGCTCCGTCGCCCGGTGGTCCGTCGCCCGGTGGTGCAGTGCGCCCGCCACCGCGAACGCCGCCGCCGCGCCGCCCGCGAGCGCGATCCAACTGCCCGTCGCGGAGGTGTGCGCGATCACCAACAGCCCGATCGGCGGCCCGGAGGCCGTGCCGAGGTTCCACGCCAGCGACGCCAGCGCGCTCGCCCGGCCGACCGCCGCCTCCCCGGACCAGCGCAGCAACAGCGGATAGAACGCCGAGGAATACATCAGCTCGCCCGCCGCGAACACCACCGCGAAGGCCAGCAGCAGCCCGTACCGCACCACGGACGAGGCCGAGTCCCCGGCGAGCACCGCGCCGAGACCGCAGCCGAACGCCGCCGCCCACAGCACCGGACCGGCGGCCAGCGCGACCGTCTCCGGCAGCCGCTCCAGCCGGCGTCGCAGCAGCGGCTGGAGCGCCACCAGCGCGAACGAGTTCGCCGCCACCACCGCGGACACCCACCCCAGCGTGACGCCCATGTGGTCGTGCAGCAGCAGCGGCACCGTGGCCTCGATCTGCGTGAAGCCGACGATCGCGAACAGCGCCTGGGCCAGCACCAGCAGCGCCATCGGGCGGCCGCGCAGCAGCGTGCGGTAGGTCGGCCCGCCGCCCGGCTCGCTCTTCTCTTCCCGTACCTGGGCGGACTCCCGCGGCCGCAGCGCCCAGATCGCCACCATCAGCGGCACCGCGGCCGCCGCGTTGGCCACATACAGCCAGCGCAGCGTCCCGACCGGGGCCTGCGCCCCATGCAGCATCAGCCCGGCGACGACCGAGCCCGCCCCGATCCCCACGTTGTTCACGATGTGCCGGACGGAGAAGGCGGTACGGCGCCCGCTCTCCGGGACCGCGGCGTCCACGACGCCGACGATCGAGGCGTAGAACAGGCCGAAGCCCACCCCGACGCACGCGCCCGAGATCAGCACCGGAACCACCGAGTCGACCGGCGCCAGCGTCCCGTACCCGACCGCCAGCGCAGCGGCGCCCAGCGCCCCCACCCGGTGCGGCCCCGCCCGGTCCGCGAGCGGCCCGCCGAGCAGCGCGGCCGCGAAGCTGGCCGCCGCCATCGCGATGAAGTAGCCGCCCGCGGCCCGGGAGCCCAGCCCCAGTAGCTCGCTGATGTAGATGGCCGTGAACGGGAAGCAGAGGCCGTTGCCGAGGGTGGACAGCAGCAGACAGCCCATGAGCAGGCGAAAGCGCCGCCCCAGGGACTCGCGGGGCGGCGCGGCGTCTGCCGTCAAGAAGCCCGCCCGGCGCCCAGCGCCTCGCGCACCTTGAGCAGCTCCTCCACCTGGCGCAGGTCGTACGGCGCGGCCAGGGACAGCACCACATGGACCGCTCCGGCCTCGGCGAAGCCCTCCACGAGCGGCAGCTGGTCCGGGTTGACCATGACCGTACGGGCCACCTCGCCCGGGTCGCGGCCGACCCGCTCGCACCACTGGTCCAGCACGCCGTTCAGCTCGCGGAAATCGGCGACCGGGTCCTCGGAGGCCCAGCCGTACCAGTTCCACCAGTCGGCCTCGCGCGCCACCAGCTCCAGCGTGCGCCGCCGCCCGGCGCCGCCGATCAGCAGCGGAAGCGGCCCGGCGGGCCCGGGGTTGAGCTTCCCCAGCCGCTCTTTGACGGCCGTGAGGGAGGCGGCGAACGCGTCCATGCGCTCGGCCGGCCCCGGGAACGGGATGCCGTACTCCGTGTGCTCCGCCTCGAACCACCCCGCGCCGAGCCCCAGGACCAGCCGCCCCCCGCTGAGCTGGTCCACGGTGCGGGCCATGTCGGCGAGCACATGCGGATTGCGGAACGCGGTGCAGCTGACGAGGGGGCCGATGGTGGCCCGGCTGGTCTCGACGGCCATCGCGGACAGCAGCGACCAGCACTCGAAGTGGTTGCCGGCCGGGTCGCCGTGGTGCGGCAGGAAGTGGTCCCAGGTCCAGATCGAGTCGACGCCGAGGGCGTCGGCCTCGCGCCAGGCGGTGCGGAGTTGGTCGAGCTCGGTGTGCTGGGGGTGCAGCTGCACGCCCACGCGCAGGGTTCTCTGCGGCACGGTGTTCCTCTCGGTAAGTGGGTTTTGCTCCCCGCGCCCCCAAATCCAGCCCCTCCGGCGATTGAGGAGCGGGGTCTGGGGCGGAGCCCCAGAGCCGTCCGCAGGGCTACGGGGTCACGACGACCCGGTAAACCGGCGTCTCCGCGGCCTGCTTCAGCGCCTTCTCGACCTCGTCCAGCGCATACCGCGCCGTGACCAGCGTCTCCAGCCGCCCCGTCAGCGCGCCCCCGCGCAACAGCTCCGCCGCCGCGCGCCAGTCCTCCGGCTCATGGCTGAAGGAGCCGGTGACCGTCAGCTGGCGGCGGTGCACCTCGTAGCCGGGCAGCTCGGCGGGCGGCCCGCCGGGGGAGCCGCCGAAGAGCACGATGCGGCCGCCGTCGCCGACCGTGGCCAGCGCGGCGGCGATGGCGTCCTTGGAGGCGATGGTCACGAACACCACGTCGGCGGCGGGCAGTTCACCGAGGTCGTCGGGGGTGACGGCCGCGTCCGCGCCGGCCGCCGCGATGGCGGCCAGGCGCTGCTCGTCCCGTTCCACCACGGCCACGCTGCGCGCCTGAAGCGCCTTGGTCACGGCGAGGTGCAGATGGCCCATGTAGCCGGCGCCGATCACGGTGACCCGGTCACCGGCCCCGAAGGCGCCGCGGCGCAGCGAGTGGACCACGCAGGCGAGCGGCTCGCCCATGGCGGCGACGGCCGGGTCGGTGTCGCCCACGGACCACACCCGCGAGGCGTCCACCTTGATGTAGTCCGCGAGCCCCGCGCCCATGGCGATCGCGCCGTCCTCGCGCTTGTGGCCCTGGAGAGCGACGCAGATGGCGGACTGGCCGGCCCGGCAGCTGCGGCAGGTGCCACAGCGCGGGAGCCCGTCGATGGTGACGAGGTCGCCGACGGCCGGCATGTCGTCGAGCCCGGTGGCCTTGTCGCCCACCTTCTCGACCCACCCGGCGATCTCATGGCCGGCGGCGGCGGGGTAGACGGTCATGCGTCCGGCGTACAGGTTGGCCTCCATGGTGCACACCCCGCACGCGGCGATGCGTACGAGCACCTCGGAGTCGCCCACGTCCGGTACAGGTATCTCTCTGATTTCCACCTGTTCTGGCGCGGTGATGACAGCTGTACGCATGGGAACTGCCTTCCGAATTACGGTCGTTGTGCCCGGAGGCTATGCCTGGGCCGGGGACCGAGGCAAGGAAAAGATCACAAGCCGTGTGCGTCGGAAGGGAGTTGTCGGGCGGATCAGGTGGCGGGGAACTCCCCGCACCGTATGGCGGTGACGAACGCCGTCCAGCCGTCCGCCGGGAAGACGAGTGCCGGACCGTTCGGGGCCTTGGAGTCCCGGACCGGTATCACACCGGACGTGGCGAAGGTGGGGGAGAACTCCACGCACTGCCCCCCATCGCCCCCGCTGTAGGAGGACTTGACCCACTCGGCGACGGTGAAATCGAGGTCAGCGCTCATGATCCGTGCTCCTTCAACAGGGTCCTGATAAGGGCTAGCGATTCGCCCGGGGACAACGCATGTGCCCTCAGCCGATCGTAGTTATCCAAGGCCGCCTCAACCGTCCTGGCCGAGTCGTACAGCCTGCCTCCTTGCGGCCCGTCCGAGTAAAGCACGGTGGGTGAGTCAGCGAACATCAGCAACGTGAACGGCATCATGGCGTTCGTGGCAGGGGCTCCTGCCGAGAACGGCATGACCTGGAGGTCTACCTGCTGTGACGCGACTGCCGTCAGCAAGTACTCAAGCTGCCGCGCCATGACTTTGGCGTCACCTACGACCGTTCGCAAGCATGCCTCATGAAGGATGACCCACAGGAGCGGCGGAGTTTCCCGTTCGAACACCTCGCGACGCCGCAGTCGTGCGGCAACCCTGCCCTCAATCACCTCCGCTTTCTCCCGAGGGTGGGATGCACGGAAGATGGCCCGCGCGTAGTCCTCGGTCTGGAGGATGCCCATCACGAGGTTCGCGGAGTAGTCCAGTATCCGCGAGGCCTTCTGCTCCAAGTTGAGGTACGGGACGAACCACAAGGGGTGGTCCCCCTCGTCAATCCGCTTCAGCAGCCCAGCGAACAGCCCGTTTGTTCCGAACGCCAGGTCGCAGCCTCTCGCGAACTTCTCGCTGGGCATCTGCTTCCCCGACTCCACAGTGCTGACGTAGGCCTCCGAGTAGCCCGTCGCTTTACCTAACTGCTTCTGCGTGAGTTTGCGTCCGAGGCGTACGCGCCTCACATCCGCTCCGAAGCGCTGAAGAGCGTTGGGCGGCTGACTGAAGTCTTCGGACGGGGTGGTCTCGTCCACCACTCTGACCTCCCGTTACGGAGTCACGACCGGGGGTACCGCGCGCAGCAGACTTTGGACCCGGCGCTGAAGTCCCCCAAGTCTATGGGACGTCGTGTTCTCTTGGTGACCGATGGACTACGCCCGGTGCGCATCCGGGGCAGTCAGTCGCCACACCACCGGCCACACGCAAGACCCCCGCAACCGCATGCACCGCGGCCCGGGGGCGTGGCCCACAACCCCTGGGAGGTTGATGAGCGTGTCAGAGGCTATCGCGTGGATCTTCGAAGCGCTGCTACGTCTACTGCTGCCGCCGTCGGGCCGTCACCGCGCCGCGCCGCACCAGCACACGCCGACGCTGCCGCGTCCGGCCCGAGTGCCCCACGTACCCGCACAGCCCGTCCTCTCCGAGCTGCCGGACGACCCCGCTCCCGCCATGGTCCGGCCGTACGTCCTCGCGCACGCGCAACGCGAGGAGCGCGCTGCGCGTCGGCTGCGGCGGACGCTATGGCTGGCTGTGCACGGAATCGACATCGGCCCGCGCGTCATCCATGGCGTGAGGGTGGTGGCGTAGATGACCACTCCGGCAACGCCCCCACCGCAGCAGGGGCAGGACGACGGACCGCAGGGGCAGGGCGGCGACGATCGCCCCACTCTTGAAGAACTGTGGCAGCAGTCCACCGCCCTGAGTGAACAGATTGCCCAGCATCTGGGGCGGGGGCCGAAGTGACGAAGAGGACCGGCATTCAGCCCAGCCTCGCGGTCGGCATGGTGGTCTACGACCGGCATTACGACATGCCCGCGACCATCACCGACTTCGTCGGGCCGTTCGTATGCCTCACCCGCCCAACCGGCCTCACCTGGCGCTCGCCCCAGGCATCCGTACGCCCCGCCACCACGTACGAACGGCGGCAGCTACGCGCCATCGCCCGGCTGCACGCCCAGCGTCAACGAGGCATCGCCTCCGCGCGGACGCCGCCCTCTGCCGGGTGACCACCGTTTCCGTCCCCCACGGAAACACCCCGGCAGGGGCGCGGGCTCGGCGGCTGAATTTGCGGTGAGTATCGGACAGCGACACGCCGACGCCATGGCGTGTCGCTGTCCGATACTCACCGCAAACTCGGGGCCCGCGCAGACAGAACTCACCGAACACCTCGCCAGAGCGGACGATCAACCCATGCCACATGGACCCTGGCACGCCGAATGGACGTTCATCAGCGAAATCGGGGTCACCACAGGTACTGCACACACGCCACGGTACGTGGACCTCCGCACGACCGTATTCAAGGCCGCCGACGAGTCGATACGGGACCGGTCGCACGAGGAATCCGGCGAGCGAGCCGAGCCCTGGAAACTCCTGGTCGGGGCCCTGTACTCCGAGGCCATGCTGTCCGCGGACGAAGTCGGCGCATGGCAGTACGTGAGCCCGGACGGCTGGGCGCACGTAACCATCCGATTCACGCCGTAGCGACCAGGCTGTCGAACCGGAGACGGTCGTACGTGGTGAACGCCGGTTCCAGCGCATCGAGTTCGTCGATCAGTGAGTGCAGCCGCTCAGACCACGGCGCTGAACCGGCATCCGGCTCGTTTGAAACGGGATACGCCGCGCTGATCGCCTCCGACGTACTCAGCCGATGTGGAGGATCCGAAAGCGATCGGGTTCCGCCGGATCTCGGTCAACCACCTGGACTGGCGCCCAAGCCCATTGCCAGACGTTGATGCCTGGCGTGCGGGAGAACCGGATCTGCCCGCGCGTGCCTTCGACTGCGACGCGCGGCCAGGATTCCGCGATGCGCGCCCGGTCCGTGCCGTGGGAGCGCAGCACATCGGTGAGGACGGCGACCGTGTCGTAGCCCTCGAAGGCGACGAAGGAGGGCGCTTCGGCCAGCCGCTCGCGGAGGGCCGTCTCGACCCGTGCGCCGAGTGGGCTGAGGTGCTCGGGCAGGTAGCGCAGGAACGGGATCGCGGCTCCGTCGTCGCCCAGCAGCTGCGCCCATTCGGCGAACTCCGGTTGCCCGGCCGGAGCGCCGATCAAGATCTCGGCAAGGCGCTGGTCGCGGCGGACGGACTTGACGATCGGCACGGCCGGTTCCGGGTGGCCGACCAGAAGAAGGAGGGCTGTCGCGCGATGGCCGACGAGTTCGTCGCACACCGCCTCGGGGGTGAGCGCGCGCATGTCGAGTTCGATGAGGGTGCCGCCGCGTGGAGCGAGGTGGTCCCGCAGAATGCGGGCCCCGGATGCCCAGTAGACGCTCGGCTCGGCTGCTACGGCGATTCGGCTGTGGCCCGCGCCGAGGACGAAGTCCGCGTAGATCTGCCAGCCGTGGGATTGCGCCGGGGCGAGGCGTGCGACCCATTCCGTGGGCTGTTCGGTGAGCGTGTCGAGAACCGCGGACGAGCAGAGGAACGGCAGGCCGAGGGCGTCTGCCCTGGCGGCGGCGGCGCGAGCGACGACGCTGTGATACTCGCCCGCCAACGCGGCCACGCCGAGGTGAGCCAGTTCGTCCACGGCCGCCGCGGCCCTCTGTGGATCGGCCGCGGTGTCCCGGACCACCAGCTCGAGTGGTCGTCCGGCGATCCCGCCGGCGTCATTGACCTCGCGAACGGACAGCTCGAGGCCGGCGAGCAGGTGTCGGCCCGCCTCGACCCAGCCGGGCCGGGTCAGCGGAACGAGAGCGCCGATCCGGACGGCTGATCCGTCGGTCCGCTCCGAGCCAGGTGGCGATGGTGGCGTGTTCATGCGTGGGCGTCTCCTGAGCGACGATTCGGTAGCAGCATCAGCAAGCGCAGTGAGCGGATCCGACCGGCGCCGTCAACGGGTCGGCCGCGCGCCGCACCACACCGTTCGGGCCCTCGACCGGGAAACCCTCACGGATCCAGTACTCGATGCCGCCGATCATTTCCTTGACCTGGTAGCCGAGCCGGGCGAGGGCGAGCGCGGCACGGGTCGCGCCGTCGCAGCCGGGCCCCCAGCAGTAGGTGATGACCGGAACGGCAGGGTTCAGCAGGTTCGCGGCGCGCGCCGGTATCTCGGCGGTCGGCAGATGTACCGCACCGGGGACATGCCCCTGCGCCCACGCCTCGTCCCCGCGTGAGTCGATGAGCACGAAGCCCGGGTCACCGGACTCCAGTGAGGCGCGGACATCGGACACATCGGCCTGGAAGGCAAGGCGTGCGGCGAAAAAGGCGGCCGCCTCTGCGGGTGCCGTCGGCGGCACCCGCAGGGCCGCGCTGATCAGGGTCTTGGACATGTCCTCAACGCTAGGCTCCCCGCCCATTCCCCAGAACTCAAGATCAACGGTCCGGCCCGCACCGCGCCGTGCAATTCGTGGTATCCATCGGCTATGGCCGCTGATTCCCTTGACACAACCGATATACGCATCCTGGAAGCCCTGCAACGCAACGGCCGCGCCAGCTACGCCGAGCTGGCCCGTAGCGTCTCCATGTCGCCGAGCGCCGTCACGGAACGCGTCCGACGGCTGGAGGAGAGCGGCGCCATCTCCGGCTACTCGGCCATCGTGAGCTCCGAGGCCCTGGGGCTCGACATCCTGGCCTTCGTCCGTCTTCGCTACCCCACTGGCAACTACAAGCCGTTCCACGACCTGCTCGACACCACTCCCGAGATCGTGGAGGCCCACCATGTGACGGGCGAGGACTGCTTTGTCCTCAAGGTCGTCGCCCGCTCGATGCGCGACCTGGAACGCACCACGGGCCGCATCGCCGCCCTGGGCTCCGTCACCACGAGTGTCGTCTACTCCAGCCCGCTTCCGAGCCGCTCGGTGACGACGGTCGTGTCCCGGGTACCGTCCGGAGGGTCCGCCGACTGACCCACCGGCCCCGCCTCAGGCGGTCGTGGGGACGAGCCGCCACTGCTGGCAGTTGTTGTTCAGCCAGGTCCACTGGCGTACGTCCGCGCCGTCCGCCGTGGAGCAGTCGGCGACGTCGGCGACCTTGCCGCTGTTGGCGTTGGTGATCCGGACGTGGTCACCGCCGGTGTAGACGAGCCGGAACTTCTGGCAGTTGTTGTTCAGCCACGACCACTGGCGGATGTCGGCGCCGTCGGCGGTGGAGCAGTCGGCGGTGTCCATGACCTTGCCGGTGGCCACGTTCACCAGGCGGCTGGTGTCGTCGCCCATGTCCTCGACGCGCCACTTCTGGTTGGCGCCGCCGGTGCAGGTCCACTGGAAGATGTTGGTGCCGTCGGCGGTGTTGCCGCCCGATACGTCCAGGCACTTGCCGCTGTTGCGGTTGACCAGGGTGTACGCGGTCGGGGTGGTCGCCGTCTCGCCGGACGGGCCGGGCAGGGTGGTGCCCAGGGCGACGGGGGTGCCGAAGTTCGGGGTGCCGTCCGCGTTCCAGGTGAACTTCTGCGCCCGGGGCGTGCGGCCGTTGCCGCAGCCGCCGCCGGCCGTGTTGTTGCCGTGGTAGACGATCCAGTTCTCGGTGCCGTCGGGGGAGGTGAAGAACCCGTTGTGGCCGGGGCCGTAGACGCCGGCCGCGTCATCGCGCTGGAAGACCGGCGTCTGCTTCTTGGTCCAGGCGGCGGGGTTCAGCGGGTCGGCGCCGGTGAGCTCCAGCCGGCCCAGCTTGTAGTCGGGGGTCTGGCAGGAGCTGGCGGAGAAGGTCAGGAAGGTGCGGCCGCCGCGGTAGAGCGGCTCGGGGCCCTCGTTGACCGGGCTGCCGGAGGTCTCCCAGCTCAGGGTGGGGCTGGAGATGATGGTGAAGGTGGAGTCGGCGAGCGTGTACGGGTTGCTCATCGGCGCGATGACCAGGCTCTGCGCGCTGCCGTTGATGAAGCCGCTGCCCACCAGGTACAGCTTGCCGCCGTGCCGGAGCACGCTGGCGTCGATGAGCCAGCCGCCGGGGGTGAGGTTGGATCCGGTGAGGCTGTTCTTGTAGGTGTACGGGCCCATGGGGTCGGAGCCCGCGCTCTCCAGCACATGGGTGCGCTGGGAGTCGCAGCAGGCGGAGCCTCGGTTGCCTGCGGAGTAGTACAGGTACCACTTGCCGTCGAGGAAGTGGATCTCGGGTGCCCAGAAGTTGGAGTTGCGGCCCGAGGTGGAGTCGGACCACACCTGGACGCTCGGCGCGGTGGAAAGGCCGGCCAGCGTGGGCGACTTGCGCATGGTGAGCTCACCGGTGAACGAGGTCGTCACCAGGTAGTAGCTGCCGTTGTAGTACTCCAGCCAGGGGTCGGCGCCCTTCTGCGCCTTGACCGGGTTGGTGTACGGCCTGCCGTCGGCCGCGGCGGCGGCCTGCGCGGACTGGACGGTGACCAAGGGCGCGAGCAGGGCCAGGAGCGCGGCCCCGAGGATCAACCAGCGGCGGGTGCGGGTGCGGAGCACGGCAAGTCCCTTCCAGCGGCGGCCTGTTCGAAATTACGAACGCTGTACGTGACTTCGGCCAGAAGGTAGAGGCGGCGCCGGACGGGCGTCAAGAGAACGGACGCGTTCGGTGACGACGGCCCGAGTGCGTACCGTCAGCCGCGCTCGGCGCCGTGTATGGGAGCTAGGCGGGCCGGCGGAAGGTCCACCAGATGATCGCGGCGCCCACCACGGCCGCCGCCGCGCCGACGATGGCCGCGACATGCATGGCGTGGACGAAGCCCTCGTCCGCGAAGTCGGACAGCCTGGGCATGGAGAGCCGGTCGGCGAGCACCCGGGTGGCCTCCGGCGACTCCGCGGCGGCGTCGGCCGCGGCCGGGGACAGGCCGTCCAGCTTCGGGGTGATCTCGTTCCGGTAGACCCCGGCCAGGACGGAGCCGAGGACCGCGACCCCGAGCACCCCGCCGATCTGCCGCATCGAGTTGTTGACGGCGGAACCCGCGCCGGTCCGGTCGGCGGGGAGGACGGCCATGATGGCCTCGGTGGTGGGGGCGACGGCGGCGCCCATGCCCAGGCCCTGGAGGACGAGGAAGACCCAGAACAGCCCGAGGCCGCTGTGCTCGTCGAGGAAGACATAGCCGAAGAAGCCCACCGTGGCGATCAGCATGGCGCAGGTCACCACGGACCGCGCGCCGTGGAGGCGGACCAGCCGGGCCGACAGCGGGGCGCCGAACAGCACACCGAGGGCGACCGGGGCGATGGAGAGGCCGCACTCCAGGGGGGTCTGGCCGTGGACGCCCTGGAGATAGAAGCTCGTGTAGTACATCGAGCCGTTCACCCCGAAGAAGGTCAGCATGACCGCGACGCTCGCGCCGGTGAACCGGAGGTTGCGGAACAACCGGACGTCGAATCCGGGGCTCGACACGCGGAGTTCGACCAGGACGAAGACGACGACCAGGAGCGCCCCGCCGGCCAGCGAGCCGAGGACGGCCGGGCCGGTCCAGTCGTTGCGGTGACCGCCCTCGATCACGCCCCAGACGACGGCGAACAGGCCGGCGGTGGAGAACAGCACGCCGAGCGGGTCGAACTTCTTGCGGACCTTGGCGACCGCACCGGGGAGGTAGACGAACGAGCCCACCGCGCACAGCACCACGATCGGCACGTTCACCAGGAAGATCGCGCCCCACCAGAAGTGGTCCAGGATCGCGCCGCTGATCATCGGGCCGGTGGCGATGGCGATGCCGCTGGAGCCGGACCAGATGGCGATGGCCATGGCGCGGTGCCGCTCGTCGAAGACCTGGGCGATGAGTGCCAGGGTCGCGGGCATGATCAGCGCGCTGCCCAGGCCCATCACGCCGCGGGCGACGATGAGTTCCTCGGCCGAGCGGGCGTAGGCGGCCCACACGGAGGCGGCGCCGAAGATCAGCATGCCGGTCAGCAGCAGCCTGCGGTGGCCGTACCGGTCGGCGAGCACCCCGCCGGTGAACAGCAGCACCGCGAAGATCAGCGTGTAGGAACTGATGCTCCACTGAAGCTGTTTGGGGCTGGCGCCGAGTCCGTCGTCCGGGTCGGCCAACGTCGTGAGCGCGACGTTGAGCACGGTGTTGTCCAGCCACACCGCCAGTTGGGACAGGACGAGCACCGACAGAGCGAGCCATTGGCGGCCGGTCGGCGACCGGGAAGGGTCGGCCGGCGCGGCGGCGGTCGTCGCGGTGTTCTGTGCAGCCATGTGTGCGGCGCCTTTCGGGACCCGGGGGTAGATGGGTCCGCCGTCGTACGGCAAGGGACTCGTGCTGGCTTCAAGCGAAGTTATCAATGGGGGGCCGGGGCCGCAGCCTCTTGAGCACACGGGAAGGCATATCTCGGCCTGAGTGAACCCTGACCGCTGGCATTTTCCTGCCGAAGATTGGCCCTATATACCCTCAGGGGTATGCCTTGCGGTGGGGTGTGGACCCTCGTTACTGTGCCGAAAAAGGAACCGGGGGGTGTCCTTTGAGCCAATTTCGAATTCAACCAGACGACGGTACGCCCATTGAAGGAATTGCGGGGGAAGTGGGCGTGAGGGGGGCGATTCGGGCGGAGCCGCAGACGGGGGCCGACAGCCTCGAAGACACTCTTGGGCAGGCGTTGCGCCTGCTCGAGTCCGCCGTGCATCACCACCGGCGCGCAACGCTCGTCTCCGTGACGGCCGATCTGCCGGTGGACGGCGAGGCCGTGGCCGGGTGGGTGGGCCGGCTGGTGCTGCGGGCCGAACAGGACGTGATCTGGGCGCTGCCCGAGATCGCCTCCGACGAGCACGCCAACCTGACCGCCCAGACGCTCGCCCAGCTCCTGGACAAGGGCGTCAGGGTCAGGCTGCTCTGCCCGCAGCCGGTGATCAGGGGCGCCCGCTGGCACCGGACCATCGGGGAGCTGGGGCCCCGGGTGGACGTGCGGCTGTCCGGCGCGGTGCGCCAGGAACTGGTGGTGGTGGACGGCGCGGCGGTCATCGCCCCCGACGCCGCACCGGGGGAGCCGGGCGGGTCCCGGGCCTCGATGATCCAGAACTCGACCGTGGCCGACATGCTGTACCGGCTGCTGTGCGGCATGTGGGACGCGGCGCAGCGCCCCTCGCGGCCACTGTCCTTCGAGGGCGGGGCGCGGGGACGGGTGCTGCGCGAGGTCCTGATCCTGATGGCCGAGGGGTACAAGGACGACGCGGCGGCCCGGAAACTGGGGCTTTCGGTGCGTACTTACCGGCGCTATGTGGCCGACATCATGCGGGACCTGAGGGTCGAATCCCGATTCCAGGCCGGTGTGTGGGCCGCGCGCGCGGGGCTCATGGAGTCATACCCCGATTGACGGCCCGACTGGCGGCCGACATGGGGACCCGCGGTTCGGTCGCTGGCTCGATCTCGCGGGTTTCATGACGTCCGGTGGTTTGCGGCCGCCTCTAGTGGTGTCCCTAGAACCGCCTCCTTAACTGGCGGCGACTGGCAGCTTGCTGCCGATTAACCGGGCGCAACACCTGTGACCGCGCCGGGCGCGGCAGGTATATGACAGCCGGGGTTACCAATCGGTCACCTGAGACCGGGCGCATGACAGCTAGTGGACTCCGGGGTTGTCGCGGTCTGAACCGGCGCTTAGCGTCATGGGCACGTTCCTCGCTTGCTTTGCCCATGCCCAAAAATGGAGGTGCGCGGTAATGGCCGCCATCGTCGAAGAGCGCCAGGAAACAATCAAGGAAATCGTCACGGATATCCTGGAGATAGACCCGGACGAGGTCACGGAGACCAGCCTCTTCAAGGAAGAGCACGACGCGGATTCGCTGCGGGCCATCGAGATTCTGGCGGCCCTCGAAAAGGAGTTCAACGTCGTCATCCCGCAGGCGCAGCTCAGCCGCATGGTGAACCTCGACGGCGTCTACGAGGTCGTCTCCGAAGCGGCCGGCTGGTAACGGACCCCGTGGCGGACTCAAGCGAAGGCAGGGCGATATGCAGGGTGAGCCGGCCCGCAGGGTCGTGATTACGGGTCTCGGCACGGTGTCCGGCATCGGCGTCGGCACCGCCGAGTTCCTCGCCGGACTGCGGTCAGGGAAGAGCGCCGCGAAGCCGATCACCGCTTTCGACACCGAGGGGTTCGACCACGCCACGGCGTGCGAGATCACCGACTTCGACCCCGGCGAGTGGATCCGGCACCTCGACGTCCGGACCCTCGGCCGGGCCAGCCAGTTCTCTGTGTCGGCGGCGCGGATGGCGGTGGCCGACGCCGGGCTGACCGAGGACGACCTGCGGGACGTCCCCACGCTGATCTCGGTCGGCACCACCGACGGGGAGTCCAGGGACCTCGACCACCTGGTGGAGGTGGAGGTCGACCAGGGGCCCGAGCAGATGGACGGCGTCATCGCCCGGCGCGTCCCGGCGGGCCGGCTCTCCGCCGCGGTCGCCCAGGAGCTGGGGCTCACCCGGGTGGAGGCCGTCACCCTGCCCACCGCCTGCGCGGCGGGCAACTACGCGATCGGGTACGGCTTCGACGCCATACGCGGCGGAGATGTGGACTTCGCCCTGTGCGGCGGCGCCGACGCCCTGTGCCGCAAGACGTTCACCGGTTTCTACCGGCTGGGCACCATCGCCCCCGAGCGCTGCCAGCCTTTCGACAAGGACCGCAAGGGAATCCTCACCGGCGAGGGCGCGGGCATATTGCTGATGGAGAGCCTGGAATCGGCGCTCGCCCGCGGCGCCCGTATCTACGCGGAAGTCCTCGGATACGGCCTCAACTGCGATGCGCACCACCCCGTCGCACCCCACCAGGACAGCGTGGCCCGCTGTATGCGGATCGCCCTGGACAATGCCGAAGTCAAGCCGGAGGAAGTCGACTTCATCTCCGCGCACGGCACCGGCACCAAGGCCAACGACGTGACCGAGGCGCGCGCCATCCGTCAGGTTTTCGGCGAAGATGATCCACCCCGCACCGTGTCCGTCAAGTCGATGGTCGGCCACACCATGGGGGCCGCGAGCGCGCTGGCCGCCATCGCCTGCTCCCTCGCGCTCACCGAGGGCTTCATCCCGCCGACCATCAACCACACCGAGACCGACCCCGAGTGCGGGCTCGATGTCGTGCCGAACCGGGCCATCGACGCCGACGTGAAGATCGTGCAGAACAACGGCCTGGCCTTCGGCGGCAACAACGCGGTCGTGATCTTCGGCAAGCGCGACGCGGACTGGTCATGACTCAGCTGGTGACCGGCGCGGGCGCCGTGGCGAGCGTGGGCGAGGGCGTCGACGAGGTCTTCCGGGCGCTGTGCGCGGGCACCAGCGGACGTGGCGAACTGCGCGGCTTCGACCGGGACCGGTACCGGGCGCGCCACGCGTACGAGATCGACGACCGCCCCGCCGAGGGCGGCGACATCCCCGGCCGCGCCACCGCGTGGCTGCTGCGCGCCGTCGCCGAGGCCGCCGCCCAGGCCGGCCTCGGCGACGACCTGAGCGGGGTTCCGGTCCTGGTCGGCACCGGACTGCGGGAGCTGCGCTCGGCCGAGCTGGCGTGGTGCGAGGGCACCCCCCTCGACCCCGACCGGCTGCACTTCGGCCCCGCGCTGCGCGAGCGCTTCGGCGCGGAGCGCAGCTACACCTTCTCGGGCGCCTGCTCGGCCTCCCTGTACGCGCTCGCCCTGGCCGCCGACCTGCTGGCCACCGGCGCGGAGGACACCGTCGTGGTGGCCGGGGTCGACACCCTCACCGAGTCCATGTTCGGCCTCCTGGACCGGGTGCACGCCGAACCGCCCGAGCGCGTCCAGCCCTTCGACCGCGCGCGGCGCGGGGTGCTGATGGGCGACGGCGCGGCGGCGGTGGTGCTGCGGCGGGAGGAGCCGCAGCGGGGAGAGCCGCAGCGGGAGGGTGTGCCGCGGGGAGGGGCCGCCGGCGCGCCGCTGGGGGTGCTGCGGGCCGTCAGCATGAACTGCGACGCCCGCCATGTCACCGCCCCCGACCCCAGGGGGATCGCCGAGGCCGTGACCGAGGCGCAGTGGCGGGCCGGGGTCAAGCCCGGCGAGATCGACCTGGTCCTGCTGCACGGCACCGGCACCCTGCTCAACGACGAGGCCGAGGCGACGGCCATCGCCGAGGTCTTCGGCCATGACGTCGGGGCGCCCCTGATGACCGCCATCAAGTCCATGACCGGCCATACCTCCGGGAGTTCGGGGCTGCTGAGCCTGATCGTCGCGCTCAAGTCGCTGTCCACCGGCCAGGTGCCGCCGACCCTGGGGCTGACCGACCCCGTGGCCGAGGCGGCGGACTTCCGCTTCGTACGGGAGCGGGTGGAGGGCGCCGAGCTGAACGTCGCGCAGATCGACGCCTTCGGGTTCGGGGGCGTCAACGCGGTGGCGATCGTGGAGCGGGCGGAACCATCTCCCGCATCTCCGGCCGGCGCGGGCGGGAGGACGGGCAGATGACCCCCCGGACGCAGCGGACTTCCCAGGAGGTCGTCGTCACGGGTGTAGGGCTGGCCCTGCCCGGCGCCGACACGCCCCGGGAGCTGCTGCGCCCCGCCGACACGCCCCGCGCGCCGCTCGAGCCGTACGACACGGGCGCCCGCATCGGCCGCCGAGGCCACCGCTACAAGGACCGCGCGACCCAACTGGCGCTGTGCGCCGCGCTCGGCGCGCTGCGCGACGCCGACCTGATCCGCGGCGACGGCGGCGACGGCAGGGAGCTGACCGTGCCGGGCGTGACGGTGGGCGTGGTCGCCAGCTCCAACCTGGGCAACCTGGACACGGCGTGCCTCACCGCCGCCGCCATCGCCAAGGAGTCGGTGGCCGGCCTCAGCCCCATGGGCCTGCCGAACGCCTCCAGCAATGTGATCGCCTCCTGGGCGGCGATCCACTTCGGGCTGCGCGGCCCCAACCTGATGCTGTGCAACGGCGCCACCTCCGGGCTGGACGCCGTCCACTGGGCCGCGACGCTGGTGACCGCCGGGCGGGTGCGCCGCGCGCTGGTGATCGGGGTCGAGACGCGCAACCCCGTGGTGGAGGGGCTGCTGCACGGCTCGTCCGACGGCCTGGCGGACGGCCTGGCGGACAGCTCCGCCGAGGAGCCGCTGCTGGACGGCGCGGCCGCGCTCGTCGTCGAGGGCGCCGCCTGGGCCCGCGACCGCGGCGCCGCGCCCGCGGCCGTCCTGGGCCGCTACGAACGCCGGGCCGAACTCGCCGCGTGTGTAGAGGCGTTGGTGCCGGGGGACCGTACCCCGGGCGTCTGGTTCACCCCCGAGGGCTACGGCACGCCCCGCGACGCGGAAGCCGGGTGCCGGGGCGTCCCCACCCCCCTCCCTGAAACCGTACCCCGCCATGACCTCACCGCCGCCTTCGGCCGCGCTTCCGGCGCGCTCGGCGTGCTCCAGTGCGCCGCCGCGGTCGGCTGGCTGGGCGAGGCCGGGACCGGGGCCGGGGCTGGGGCTGGGGCGGGGGCCGAAGCGCTGGTCACCAGCGGCGACGACGCCGCGGACGCCGTGGCCGCGCTGCTGCTCGGCCCTCCCGGGCGGCCCTCCGCCGACCCCCGGCAGCCCGGCGGAGCCGCCGCGTGAACACCGCGGACGCGCCGGTTCAAGGCGCCGAACCGAGCCGCATGGTGCGGCTGATCCGCCCGGCCGCCACCGAAGACCCCGCCCCGGCCCGGCTGCTGCTGTTGCACGGGCTGGCCGGCGGTGCCTCCGTGTGGGAAGGCTTCGCCGAACTGGCCGACCCGGCCTGGGAGGTGTGGGCGGCCGATCTGCCCTGGAGCGGCTTCTCGCGCCCCGGGTGGCCGGACCGCCCCGTCACGGACTGGGTGGACCGCGCCGTGGCCGGGGTGCCCGGCGGCCCCGATGTGATCGCCGGTCACTCCTTCGGGGCCAACGCGCTGCTCGCCTGGCTCGCCGGGCCCGGACCGCGCAGCGCGCCCCGCCCCGCCGGAGCCGTCCTCGTCTCCCCGTTCTACCGGCCGAGCCGGCACGACTTCGACTGGGCCACGCTGTCGCACTACGTCAACAGCTTCGACCGGATCATCGAAGAGGGCCTGACGGTCAGCGCCGGGCACCGGCTGGCCGCCGACGTACGGCACCAGATGGCGCTCAAGGTCCGCGAACACGTCGGCCCGTACGGCTGGATGCGCTTCTTCGGGATGTATCTGGAGACCCCGCGGCTGCCCGTGGAGCGCCTGCGCACCCCGTTCCTGATCGTCGGCGGGGAGCGGGACGGGGCCGCCCCGGCCGCCGAGGCCGAGGCGCTCGGCCGGTCGCTGCCCCATGCCGACGTGCGCGTCGTCACCGGCGTCGGCCACTTCCCGATGGTCGAGCGCGTGGCCGAGTTCTCGGAAGCGGTCAACGGCTTCCTTCGCACGATCACCGTCCGGCGCCCCCGGCCGGGCGGACCCCGTTTCGTTGACCGTTTCGCTGACGGTTTCCCCCTTGATGTTTCCCCCGATGGAGTACACCTGATGACAGCTGCGGTAGAGCCGACATTGACCAAGGCCCTGCTCGCCGACACCACCACCGTGCGGCTGCGACCCCGCTACGAGGGCTCCAATATCTGCACCTGGATCGGGTTCAAGCACGTCAATTACCTGGTGGAAGAGGCCGTGCTGATCCACTTCGCGCAGAGCGGGGTGCCGGCCCGGCAGCTGTACGAGGAGTACGGCCTCGGCCTGGACGTCGTCGGCCTGGACACCCGCATCCTGCACGCGTTCCACATGGACGACGAGGCCGAGGCCGAGGTGGTGCCGGACACCTCGGCCGAGGACGGCACCCTCGGCTTCCGGGTGACCGTCCGCGTCGACCGGGACGGCTCCACCCTGAAGGCCGTCACCTCCAAGGTGCGGGTCTCGCTGCGCACGGACAGCTATCTGGACCTGCCCACCGAGGCCCCCGCCGAGCTGGCCCGCTTCACCGTCGCGCGGCTCGGCACCCACGAGGGGGCGGCGGAGGAGGCCGGGGCCTGCGTGACGGCGGACGCGGTGCTCGCGGCGGGCGGCGACGAGGCGGCGGTGCTGGGCGCCCTCACCGAGGGCCGCAACGCCTACGCCTGGAAGTGGAACATCACCTACCCCTACTGCCACTTCACCGAGCGGCTCCAGATGTCCGGCTATCTGCGGCTCATGGAAGAGGCCAAGGACCGCTTCGTGCTGGACCGTGGCATCTCCATCAAGACCCTGCTGGACGACCGCAAATGGATCCCGGTCGTGCCGCGCTCCGCCATCCGGATCGTCGACGAGGCGCTGATGGAGGAGGACCTCTACACGGTCTACACCGTGGAGGAGATCTTCAAGGACTTCACCTACACCTCCCGCATGGACTGTTACGTCGTCCGCGACGGCAGGCTCACGCTCACCGCGACCGGCCGGATCGTGCACGGCTACGCGGTGATCGAGAACCGCCGCGACTGGCATCTGGTCCCCTTCGACCAGCGGGTGCTCGGCGCGCTCGCCGGCCAACCCGGAAGCGGCAGCTGATGTCCGGCGGCGCGACCGACGTACTGGTCACCGGGCTGGGCGCGCTGAGCTGTCTGGGCTCGGGCACCGAGGCCCTGTGGCGGGGCATGCACACCGCGCGCAGCGCGCCGACGAAGGTGCCCGACCCGCTGGCGCACATGGACCACCCGCACATGTATCTGGTGCCCGAGGCCGATCTGCCGACGGGGCCCGAGGAGCAGGACGGGCTGCCGCTGGGGCGCGGATCCCAATTCGCCATCGCGGCGGCCCGCGAGGCCGTCGACAGCGCGGGGCTCACCGGCCTGGCCGGGGTGGACCCGCGCCGGGTGGCCGTCTCGATCAGCAGCGGCATGGGCGACTCCGATCTGCACGAGCGGCGGCGGGCCGGCGAGCCCGCGAACCACGACGGCTGGGCGCCCGCGTTCCCGGTGGCCTCGGCCGTCGGCGGATGGCTCGGCGCCCAGGGCCCCAACACCAGCCTCACCAACGCCTGCGCCGCCAGCGGCTACGCGCTGTCCGTCGCCGCCGACCTGATCCGCTCCGGCGAGGCGGACGTGGTCGTCGCGGGCGGCACCGAGGCGTACTCCCGGGTCGCGCTGGCCTGCTTCAACCGGCTGGGCGCGATCGACCCCGAGCGCTGCCGCCCGTTCGCCGCCGACCGGCGCGGCACGATCTTCGGCGAGGGCGCCGCCGTGCTGGTCCTGGAGTCGGCGGCGCATGCGCGCGAGCGGGGCGCGAAGACGGTCTACGCGCGCCTGGCGGGCGCCGGCTGGAGCTGCGACGCCCACCACGCGACCGCCCCCGAGCCCGGCGGCGAACAGATCGAGCGCGCCATGCGCGAGGCCCTGCGGGAGACGGACCCGGCCCTGGAGGCGGCGCCCGGGGCGGGCGGGCTCGGCTTCGTCGTCCCGCACGGCACCGGCACCGAGCTCAACGACGTCGTGGAGGCCCGGGCGCTGGCCGGGGTGCTCGGCGAGGCCGCCCCGCGGACCCCGCTCTACAGCGTCAAGGCGCTCCTCGGCCACACCGGCGGCGCGGCGGGCGCGTTCGCGGCGCTGGCCGCCGTGCTGGTGCTGCACCACAGGACGCTTCCGCCGAACGTGCCCGTGGGCAGGCAGGACCCCGGGTGCGAGGTGCCGCTGCCCACCGAGCCGACCCCCATGACCGCCCCCTACGGTCTGGTCAACGCCTATGCCTTCGGCGGCAACAACGTCTCGCTCGTGCTCCGGGAGGCGGGCGCATGACCGAACTGGTGGTGTCGGGCGTCGGCACGGTGCGCCCCGAGGGGTTCGACTTCAAGACCGCGCTCGGCCCCCGCGGCTACAAGTACCTGCCCACCGCTTCCCAGTACTTCCTCGCCGCCGCCAAGCGGGCCCTGGCCGGGATCGGGCCGGACGCCCTGGACGGTGTGGAAGCCGAGCGCCGCGGCGCCGCGGTCGGCACCAACAGCGCCGCCGCCGCGCTGCACGACGCGATGGACCGTACGGTCATGGAGACCGGCGCCGAGGATCTGAGCCCGGTCACCGCCCCGTACTTCTCCATTAACCTCTTCGGCAGCCGCCTGGCCACCGAGCACGAGCTGAAGGGCTTCAACCTCACCTTCGCCAGCCCCCGGGTCGCCGGTCTGGAAGCCATCGAGAGCGGCCGGCGCGCGCTGGCCGCCGGCCGGGCCCACTGGCTGCTGGCCGGGGCCACCGAGCAGGTGCTGGCCGGGGGCGAGCCGGGGGCGGAGACCTCCGAGGCCGGGGCGGTCGCCCTGGTGCTGGAGCCGGCGGCCGCCGTCGCGGCGCGCGGCGGGCGGGCGTACGGCCGGGTGGCGGTCCGCTCGTTCTTCCTGCCGCCGGCCCTGGCCGCCGCCGGGAGCGGCGCCGAGCGCGCCCGGGCGCTGATCGACGGCGCGCTCCAGGCCCTCGGCCACCGGGGCCTGGGGCCGGATGGCCCGCTTCCGGTCACGGCCGTGCTCGACGGCTCCCCGGTCGGCGAGGCCGTCGCGGCGGCGCTGGGGGAGCGGGCCGAGTACGTGCCCGCGGGCGCCGGCTGTCTGGAGCCGGTGGCGCGGGTCGCCGCCGCCCTGGCGGACGGGACGGGCCCGGCGCGGGTGGTCGTCACCGCGGCGGCGCAGGGGAACGCCGCGGTGTGCCTGGTCACCCCGGGCGACCCCGGAACACAGGCCGGAACACAGGCCGGAACAAGCACCGGAGCACAAACCCGAACACGAGCCGAGACACAAGCCGAAACGACGCGTACCGAAGCACAAGCGGAAGAAGGCGGAGGGTGAGCGGCTGATGATCACATCACTCGAGGGTTCCTGGTGCCTGATCCTGGGCGCCTCCAGCGGTATGGGCCTGGCCACGGCCCAGGAGCTGGCGCGCGAGGGCGTCAACATCCTGGGCGTGCATTTCGACACCGCGGAGGGGCAGGAGAAGGCCGCCGTCGCGGGGGAGGAGTTGCGCGCCCACGGCGTCCAGGCGCACTTCTTCAACGCCAACGCCGCCTCCGCCAGAACCCGGGAAGAACTGCTGCCCAGATTCGCCGAGCTGACCGGCGGATCCGGGATCAGGATCCTGGTGCACTCCCTCGCCTTCGGCACCCTGCTGCCCTTCGTCGCACCCGAGGGCGAGCCCGGTGTGACCTCCCGCCAGATGAACATGACGCTCGACGTCATGGCCCACTCCCTCGTCTACTGGACGCAGGACCTGTTCACCGCGGGCCTGCTGCGCGAGGGCGCGAAGGTGTACGCGATGACCAGCGCGGGCGGCGCGCGCGTCATGCCCAGCTACGGCGCCGTGTCCGCGGCCAAGTCGGCCCTGGAGTCCCACGTCCGCCAGCTCGCCCTGGAGCTCGCCCCCTCCGGCATCGCCGTCAACGCGCTCCGCGCCGGGGTGACGCCGACCCCGTCCATGGAGCGCATCCCGAACAGCGGCCGGCTCGCCGAGTACGCCCGCGGGCTCAATCCGCACCGCAGGCTGACCCGGCCCGAGGACGTCGCCGAAGCCATCTCCCTGCTCTCCCGCACCGACTCCTCCTGGATCACCGGCAATGTGATCGGAGTCGACGGCGGCGAGATCCTGACCTGACCGGCCTGATGTGATCCCGTGGCCCGAGGACCGACGATGACCAGTGCGAAGACCGGCGGCGCCCCGCCGCGGCGGCCGGGCGGCGCCCTGCGCGCCGCCGTGGCGCCGCTGCTGGGCCTCGCCGCCGCGGCCAAGCACGCGTATCAGCTCTACCACCCCCCGCGCCCCGCCGGGCCCGCGCGCACCCCGGCGGACAAGGGGCTGCCCACGCACCACAAGACCGTGGTGGCCTCCTACGACGGCGTCCCGCTGCGGGCGTGGGTGGTGCCGGGCGCGGGGCCGCACACCGTGGTCGTGTGCCACGGCATGGGCCGCACCAAGTCCATGACGCTCGGCCACATCGCACTGCTCCACCGGGCGGGCCACCACGTCGTCGCGTACGACATGCGCAACCACGGGGACAGCGGCGCCGACCGGGCGCTCGGCCGCATGGCGGAGCGCTACATCAGCGATCTGCGGGACGTGCTCTACGCCACCGCCGCCGACCCCCGGCTGCGCGGCGGCGCCATCGCCCTGTACGGCTTCTCCTTCTCGACCTGGCCCGCCCTCCAGGTGGTGCCCCGCTCCCGGGTGCCGGTGGCCGCCGTCATCGCGGACAGCGGCCCGGCGTACGACGTCCCGGCCGGGCTGCGCCACTTCGCGGCGCTGCGCGGGCGGACCATGCGGCGCTGGCTGCGCGGGCCGCTCACGCTCGCCGTCCAGGGGCGCGCCTTCGAGTTCTTCGCGATGCGCATGCTCGGCCTCGCCGACTGGCCGCCGGACCTGTCGGCGTACGACACCCGGCTGATGTTCATCGGCAGCGCGGAGGACACCTTCGTCCGCCCCGAGGCCGTCGAGCGGACCGCCCGCCACTACCCCGGCGCCGAGTACTGGACGGCGGCCGGGGCCCCGCACATGAGGGGGGTGCGGTTCGACGCGGCGGAGTACGAGAAGCGGGTCCTCGGCTTCCTGGCCGAGGCGTTCGACGCGTCCGAGAAGGCCGCGGAGGTGGGTGACCATGACTGACCATCTGCTCGTCGAGAGCGGCGGGCCCGAGTCCGGGGCCCCCTGCGAACGGTTCGTCGGCGACGCCGTACGGCTGCTCCAGGACGGCCACCACGTGGTGCTGTTCCTCGTCGAGAACGGGGTGACCGCCGCGCTGCCCGGCGCCTCGCACGGCGTCGCGGCCTTTCTGCGCGGCGGCGGCGAGCTGTGGGTGGACGGCTTCTCGGCCGCCCAGCGCGCCCTCCCCGCCGAGGACCTGCTGCCCGGATCCCGCCTCGCCGGCATGGACGAGGTGGCGGACCGGCTGCTGGCACCCGGCCTGCGGGCGGTGTGGCACTGATGGCCTGGAAGCCGCCGCCCACCGATGTCCTGCTCCAGCTCCTCGGCGCGCCCCACCAGACCGAACTGGTCAGCTCCGCCCTGCGGCTGACGACCGCGCTGCTCGCCAAGGGCGCCCGGGTCCAGATCTGGGCCTGCGGCGACGCCACCCGGCTCACCTGGACGGGCCTCGGCGACACCAAGCCGCGCAACTACGGCGACTGGGAGCGGGAGTACCCCTCCGCCCTCCGCGTCGTGCGCGAGCTGCTGACCGACCACCCGGACCGGCTGCACTGGTACGTCTGCGCCTTCTGCGCCGAGGAGCGCGGCACCTCCGACCAGATCCCGCAGGTGCGCAGGCGCCCCATGTTCAAGTACGCCGAGCATGTGGCCGTGGCCGGCACATGTCTCTCCCTGGGGGTGCACTGACCATGCCCGAGGCGACAGCGGCGCGCTGGCTGGTGATGATCGAACGGGCCTACCGGGGCGCGGTCGAGCGGCAGTTCGCCGACGTACTGTCCCTGATCACCGAGTTGCACCGGCAGAGCGGCGGCACCGACCTGGCGCTGCGCGGCCTCGCCGTCAGCTACGCCCTCGACACCGACTACGAACCGGCGGTCCGCATCGGCGGCCGCACCCTCGACACCCTCCCCGACCCGCGCGCCACCGTGCGGGACATCGTGGCCGCCGGGGTGGCCGTGCTGGTCGAGGAGCCCGACCTCACCGCGCTCGGCCGCACCGCCGCCGACCGGCTGCTGCCCGGCGTGCGCGTCGTCGAGGGAGGCGGGCTCGCGGCCCGCTGGGCGTCGTACGAACAGGTGTGGTTCCTGTGACCGGGCCCGCGTACGAGACGGGGCCCGCGTACGGACGCGCGCCCGCGCGGGAGACAGCGCCCGCGTACGAGAGCGCGCCCGCCGGCCGCCCGCACACCTCCCCAGCCTCTACCGAAGGAGTACACGGATCCATGGTCTTCGCCACCGCCACCGGCGGCCCGGTCATCTCCGCCTGGGCCGCCGTATCTCCGCTGGGCCTGCACGGCGCGGACTTCGCCACCGGGCTGCGCTCCGGCCGCCGGGCCGGGAAGCCGCTGGACCCCGAGGAGTGGTCCGTGCCCTTCGACGAGGCCTGCCTCGTGCCCGACTTCCACATCAAGCAGATCCTGGGCCGCAAGGGCACCCGCTCCATGGACCGGACCACCGGAATGGCCGTGACCGCCATCGGCCGGCTGCTCACCGACGAGCGCCTGCCCGGCGTGGGCGAGAACACCGGCGTGGCGCTGGGCACCAGCACCGGAAGCGCCCAGTCCATCATGGACTTCACCCGTGACTCCCTGGTCGGCGAGCGGCCCTTCTTCGTGGACCCGGCCAGGTTCCCCAACACCGTCATGAACTGCGCGGCCGGCCAGACCGCCATCTGGCACGGGCTCAAGGGCCCCAACACCACCATCGCGGGCGGCCGCGCCACCGGGCTGCTCACCCTCCAGTACGCGCTGCGGCTCCAGCGCGCCGGGCGGGCCACCACCGTGCTGTGCGGGGCCGTCGAGGAGTTCTCCTCCGCCCGCGCCTGGCTGGAGTGGCACTCCCGCGCCGACGGCGACACCGCCGCCGTGCTCGGCGAGGGCGCGGCGGTGTGGCTGCTGGAGCCGGAGGGGTCCGCGCGCGAGCACGGCCGGGGCGGTCTGGTCGAGGTCGCGGGGCTGGAGTTCGGCTTCGCCGCGGACCCCGGGGGCGGCACCGGGCGGGCCCGCACGGTGCTCGCCGACGTGGTGCGGCGGCTGCTCGACCGTACGGGCGCGGAGCCCGGCCGGATCTGGGCCGTCGCCGACTCGCAGGCCCCGGGCGCGGAGGGGGAGGCGGAGCGCGCCGCCCTCGCGGACGTGCTCGGCGGCCATGAGCCGCTGCGCGTCTCGGCCGCCGACTCCATCGGCGACACCTACGCCGCCTCGGCGGCCTTCCAGATCGCCGCCGTGCTCGCGCTCGCCGAGCGTCCGGACACCGCCCCCGGCAGCCTGGCCCTGATCACCTCGGTCGACCGGGACGGCGTGGTCGGCGCGGCCCTGCTGCGGACCCGGCCGCAGGCGACCACGTGACCGCGTGCGCGACCACCCCGAGGAGCTGGTTGAGATGACGGACGACGCGCCAGAGGTGCGCACCGCCCTGGTCTTCCCGGGCCAGGGCGCCCAGAAGCAGGGCATGGGCGAGGCATGGCGGGAGACCGGGTCCTGGTCGCTGGTGGCCGGGATCTCCGAGCACACCGGGGTCGACGTCGAGGACCTGCTGCTGAAGGCCGACGACGAGACGCTGCGCCGCACCGACCTGGCCCAGATCGCCGTGTTCACCACCGAGGTCCTCGCCCACCGCGAGGCGGCCGCCGCCGGCGTACTGGGCGAGGTGGTCGCGTGCGCGGGGCACAGCCTGGGCGAGTACACCGCGCTGTACGCGGCGGGGGCGCTGCCGCTCGCCGACACCGCGCGCCTGGTCGCCGCCCGTGGCCGGGCCATGCGCGGGTGCGCCGAACGCTCGCCCGGCACCATGGCCGCGGTGGTCCGGCTCGACGCGGAGACCGTGGAGGGGCTGGCCGAGGCGGTCCGGGAGGCGGGCGAGGAGCTGTGGGTCGCCAACACCAACGCGCCCGGCGCCATCGTCGTCTCGGGCACCGCCGACGGAGTGGCCCGGCTCGGCGAATCGGCCGTCGAGAGCGGTGGCAAGGTGATCCCGCTCGCGGTCGGCGGCGCCTTCCACAGCCCGCGCATGGCGGCCGCGGCGGCCGAGCTCGAGGCGGCGCTGGCCGCCGTGGAGTTCGCCGCCGAGCACATGCCCGTCGTGGCCAACGTGGACGCCCGCCCGCACACCGGCGGCGACACATGGCGCGACCTGGAGCTGCGCCAGCTCACCAGCCCCGTCCGCTGGGAGCAGAGCGTACGGACCCTGGCCGGCGAGCTCGGCTGCACCCGGTTCGTGGAGCTCGGCCCCGGCCGCCAGCTGACCGGGATGATCCGCCGCATCGCCAAGGGCGCGGCGACCGTCGCGGTCGACTCGTCCGCCGCCCTGGCCAAACTGACCCACACCCCCGACCCCGGCTGAACCCAACCCCCCTTGAGAAGCGCGAGGAGAACCCGCATGGCCGACACCGCCGCCGCCCTGGACCTGGAGGAGCTGCGCGCCTTCGTCGCCGACGTCCTCGATGTGGAGGAGGAAGACGTCACCGACGACGCCGACTTCGTGAAGGAGCTGGGCGTCGACTCGCTCATGGCCCTGGAGGTCATGGTCGTCCTGGAGAAGAAGTACTCGGTGAAGCTGAAGGAGCAGGAGATGAAGGAGATCACCTGTCTTCGGAAGGTCTATGACCTGCTCGCCTCGAAGCTGGAGAAGTGAGGTGCCGACCACAAGAACATGCGGACCGGTCGACGGCACGGTGGAGGTCGTCGACCCCGGGGCCCCGGGCGGCCGCCCGGCCCGGACCACGGTCCTCATCGACCCGGCGGAGCGGGTGTTCGCCGGGCACTTCCCCGGATTCCCCGTCTTCCCCGGGGTGTGCGTCGTCGAGTACGCCCACCGCGGCGCGCTGGCCACGCTGCCTGAGCCGGGCGAGCGCTGGACCCTGCTGGCCGTCGAGTCGTCCCGGTTCACCAGCCCGGTGTTCCCCGGCGACCGGCTGAGCTGCGACATCACCTGGGCACGGGACACCGGGTCCCGGGACACCGGGGCGCGGGACGCCGGGGCCTGGCGCTGCCGGGTGGCCGTGGCCACCGGGCGGGGGCCCGTCGCGCTCGTCCGGCTGCGCTACGCCCGCGATGGCGGGCGCTGCGCGCAGCGGGAGGCCCCGCAGGCCGACGGCGCCGCCTCCTTAGCCGGGGATCCGGCGCCGCACCGTACGGTGATCACGGCCGGTGAGATCAAGCGGGTGCTGCCGCACCGCTACCCCATGCTGCTGATCGACCGGGTCACCGAGCTGGTGCCCGGCGAGCGCGCCACCGGCCTGAAGGCGGTGACCTGCAACGAGCCCTGGTACGAGGGAATCCCCGACAAGGCCGCCGACGCCGCCGAGGCGGACTACCACTACCCGTGGACGGCCCTGATCGAGTCCTGGTGCCATGTCGCCGGGGTGCTGGTCGCCCACGACAGGCCCAATCCGGATGTGCTCAGCGGACAGGTCATGCTGCTCGGCGGCATCACCGACGCCACGCCGCTGCGCCCCGCCGTCCCCGGCGATCTCGTCGAGCACCGCGTACGGCTGACCCGCCAGGTCGGCGAGACCTTCATGTTCGAGGGCGAGAGCCGGGTCGGGGACGAGACCGCCCTGACGGTCGGCCGGCTGGTGATGACGATGCGCCCCGCCGCGGACCTGACGGACGCGGCCCCCAAGGGAGGTGAGTGACCGGATGCCCCACACGAACGGGACCGAGCCCATGACCAAGCGTGTCGCGCTGGTCTCCGGCGGCTCGCGCGGCATCGGCCGCGCCACCGTGCTGAGGCTGGCCCGGGACGGCTTCGACGTCGCGTTCTGCTACCGGTCCAGCCCGGACGCGGCCCGCACGCTGGAGAAGGAGGCCGAGGAGCTGGGCGGCGGGCGGGTGATCGGCAAACAGGCGGACGTCTCCGACGCCGACTCGGTGCGCGAGCTGGTGGCCTTCGCCCAGGAGCGGCTCGGCGCCATCGATGTGGCGGTGACCTCGGCGGGCATCACGCAGGACAATCCGCTGCTGCTGATGAAGGACGAGGAGTGGCGGGCGGTGCTCGGCGTCAACCTGGACGGCACGTACCACGTGTGCCGCTCGGTGGTCTTCGAGATGATGAAGCGCAAGTCCGGCTGCATCGTCAACATCTCCTCGGTGGCCGGGGTCCACGGCAACGCCACCCAGAGCAACTACGCGGCGTCCAAGGCGGGGATCATCGGATTCACCAAGTCGCTCGCCAAAGAGGTCGGCCGCTACGGCATCCGGGCCAATGTGGTGGCGCCGGGCTTCATCGATACGGATATGACCTCCTCGCTGTCGGAAAGTACGCAGAAGGAGGCGCGCAGGAGCATCCCGCTCGGCCGCTTCGGCCGCCCGGAGGAGGTCGCCGACATGGTGGCGTACCTGATCGGGGCGGAGTACGTGACGGGCGCGGTCTTCGAGGTCGACGGCGGCATCGTCATCTGAGCCGTCCGGAAGGAGAGGGAGGGGGGATGGCGATGGTCCGCGAACGCCGCAAGAGCAAGGCGCCGCGCTTCTATTTCAATTTCCGCAGTCCGTACAGCTGGATCGCCTACCGTGATCTGATGGACCGCTATCCGGATGTCGCACAAGCGGTGCAGTGGCACCCTTGGTGGGAGCCGGACGCGGACGGCGAGCGCCTGATGAACGAGCACGGCGAGACGTTCCCGTACACCCCGATGTCCCGGGAGAAGCACCTCTACATCCTCCAGGACGTACGGCGGCTCGCCCGCGCCCGCGGCCTCGACGTCAGCTGGCCGCTGGACGAGGACCCGGTGTGGGAGGTGCCGCACCTCGCGTACTTCCCGGCTCTGGAGGCCGGGCTCGGCCCCCGGTACATCGAGCTCGTCTACCGGGCCCGCTGGCAGGAGGGCCGCGACATCTGCGACCCGGCGACGGTCGCGGGCATCGCCGAGGAGCTGGGGCTGCCGGCCGACCGGCTGGCGCGGGCGGCCGAGGACCGGCAGCTGCGCGAGGGGCCGGGGCTCGCGGCGCTGCTCGCGCTGGGCCGGGACGGGGCGTTCGGCGTGCCGTTCTTCCTCCACGGCTACGACAAGTTCTGGGGGGTGGACCGGCTGCCCGCCTTCGTCGAGTCCGTCCGCGCCCGCCCGCCCGAGCCCGGCGCGGACTCCGCCGGCCACCGCTGGGCGGTGCCCCCTGCCGCGGCCCGCTCCGGCGACCAGGGCCATGCCGGGGGCTGCGGCTGACCCCGAGCCGCAGCCCGACCTGTTCCACTCCTGTTCGACCCGCCCGACCCGACCGAGACGACCGAGACGAGACCGCTCTGACTCCCGACGGACCCCCCATCCCCGCACGGAGGACGCTGATGTCCGAGCCACGGCAGACGCCGGTACGGAATCCCGCGCTGAAGTCCCGCGTCGTGTCGGCCGCGGCGCTGCCGCTGGCCCCGCTGTACGGGGCCTCGCTCGCCTATCGGGCCTTCCACCCGCGCCGCCGGGCACAGCACGGGCATCCGAGCGACTATGGCCTGCCCGTCACGGAGCTGAAGATCCCCTTCACCGGCCGGAAGTACGTCCACGCCTGGCTGTGCCCCGGGTCCGGGCAGAAGGTCGTGGTCCTCGGGCACAGCATGGGGATGAGCAAGACGCGCAGCCTCGGGCACGCCAAGTTCCTGCACGACGCGGGCTACACCGTCTGTCTGTTCGACCACCGCAACCACGGGGCCAGCAGCGTCGACCGGGCGCTGCTCGGCCTCGGCGACCGGTTCGCCAGCGATGTCACGGCCGTCGTCTCCCATCTGCGCGGCGGCCAGGGCTACGGCCGGGCCCGAATAGCCGTCTACGGCTTCTCCTTCTCCTGCTTCTCGTCCATGTGGGCGCTGACGCACGAGGGCTTCTCCGTGGACGCGCTGGTGTGCGACAGCGGCCCCGGCCATGACGTACCGCCGCTGCTGCGCAAGTACCTGGAGGCCGGGATGCTGCCCGTGCCGCGGCTGCTGAGCGGGGAGCCGTCCCTGTCGGTGGTGACGGGGGTGCTGTGCTCGCTGGCCCCCGCCCTGGTGCGGGCGCAGTGGCCGCCGCCCGCGACGGGGAAGTTCGCCGAGATACCGCTGCTGTTCATGTCGGGAGAGCGGGACGCCATCGTGCCGCCCTCCTCGGTGGACGCGCTCGCCGAGCGTTATGCCCAGGCCGAGACGCATGTCCTGCCCAAGGCCGAGCATCTGCTCGGGCTGGAGACCAATCCCGAGGCATACGCGAAGGTCGTACTGGATTTCCTCAAGCGGGCCCTGGGGTAGCCACCGACCGTCCCTGACGGACGGTTCTTCTGACAGAGGGATGAGAGAGCATGCAGAAGGTGCTCATCGCCAATCGTGGCGAAATCGCGGTCCGGGTTGCCCGTGCCTGTCGGGACGCGGGGATCGCGAGTGTTGCGGTCTACGCCGATCCGGACCGGGACGCGGTACATGTGCGCGCGGCCGACGAAGCGTACGCGCTGGGCGGTGACACCCCCGCCGCCAGCTATCTCGACCAGGCCAAGGTCCTGGCCGCCGCCGCCGAGTCCGGCGCGGACGCCATCCACCCCGGCTACGGCTTCCTCTCCGAGAACGCCGAGTTCGCCCAGGCCGTCCTCGACGCCGGCCTGACCTGGATCGGCCCCCCGCCCGCCGCGATCCGCGACCTCGGCGACAAGGTCGCCGCCCGCCACATCGCCCAGCGCGCCGGAGCCCCCCTGGTCGCCGGCACCCCCGACCCCGTCTCCGGCGCCGACGAAGTCCT
>NZ_JBVHTN010000012.1:0-349464 GCF_055569495.1 Streptomyces sp. NPDC028305 | reverse complement strand
GGTGGCTGGCTTTGCGGGAAGCGATCAGTTGGCAGATGGGAAGCGATCTTTAAAGGAACGCGAAGCCGCTGGCAGAGGACACTCGTGAACAGCCCGAGTACGTGAATGCCCCTCGCCGACGGGGGATGCGGCGAGGGACACGTCCAGTGTGGCACGACATAAGCATCGAAGTGCCCGATCCGGGCGATACACATCGCATATATCTACAAGCGGAGCCCGACCATGTCCTTCGCCTCGGCGGCGGTGGCCCACCGGTACCAAGGGCGAAGATCACCGACAGAGCCAAGCCGAGCACGGATCCGTTTCGTGTCACCCGGACGCCTTCCACGGCTGTCTGCTGTCCCTGACCTGTGCGAAGTTCGATTCGGGCCTCGGGGAGTATTCCATCCGGCAGACGAGTGAGGAGAGCAATGTCGACAGGCTCGCCATACTGGGTGTCCCTTACCGCGGCCGAAGCGGCGTTTCAGAGTGACCTTGGCAGTGTTCAGGTAGTCGATGGGCAGAGCCTGCCGATCCTCAGCCGACTGTCCATCAAGCGTGTGGTTCTCGCGCCCGGGGCGGTTCGTGAACCGCAGTGGAACGTCAACGCGAACCAGTTGGCTTACGTCGTCAGCGGCGAGGTGCTGGTCTCCTTGCTGGCGAACGGGGGACAGTTCGCCTCCTTCGTGGTCGGCGAAGGACAGATGTATCACGTGGAGTCCGGAGCGGTTTACCACATCGAGAACCTGGGCTCGGCGGATGCCGAAATCATCATCGCCCTGCGGAACGAGCGGCCCCAGCACTTCTCCCTGCGCGACAGCCTGTCGGCCATGACCAACCCGGTACTCGGCAACACCTATGACCTGCCGAGTACGGCGTTCGCCGCCTTCGAGCGGGCACCCGCGGAGCAGATCTTCGCCCGCCGGGGCAGCATCACGGTCGATCCCACCCAGAAACTACCGAACGCCCGTCTCTTCGACGTCGCGGGTCAGCACGCCCCTCTGTCGTACGCGTACGGTTCAGCGAGCCTGGCGCGCAAACAGTTCTGGGCAGCCCTCGACGACATCTCGATGTATTCCCTGCGGATCAAGGAAGACGGGATGCGGGAGCCTCACTGGCATCCGGTCACCGCCGAGATGGGCTACGTCGCCAAGGGGCGAGCGCGCATGCGCGTACTGGCACCCGACGTCACTCTCGGCGAGTACGAACTGGGTCCGGGCGATGTGTACTTCGTGCCACGCGCCTACCCGCACCATATCGAGGTCCTGGACGACGGGGGCTTCCACTTCCTCATCTTCTTCGACCAGCCGACGCCCGGCGATGTCGGCTACCGGGCGACCGCGACGGCGTTTTCCCGTGAAGTGCTCGCCGGTACCTTCGGCATCCCGGAGCGGGAACTGCCTCAGTTCCCCTTCACACCGCAGGACCCTCTCATCGTCCCCAGACGCAACCCCATCGGCGCCACCGAATGACACGGCGCAGAACCCGATGTGAGCACCAGGGCCGGCGCGGATGACCATCGTCAAGGCTTCTTCCGCACAGCGTCTCGACGACCGGGCCGCAGTTGCCGCCTCCTGGCGCATCGGTCCGGCCTTCGTGGCCGCAGTCGCCTACGTCGACCCAGGGAACGTCGTCACCAATGTGGCCGCAGGTGCCAGCCATGGCACAACCCTGCTCTGGGTCGTCGTACTGGCGACACTGGTGGCCGGGCCGGTGCAGTACCTTGCCGCGAAGCTCGGTGCGACCACGGGGAAGAGCCTGCCCGAGCTGATCGCCGACCGGTGCAGCCGACCGGTCCGGTTGGCCTACTGGCCCCAGGCCGAGGCCGTGTCCATCGCCACCGACCTCGCCGAAGTGCTCGGAGCCGCGATCGCGCTGCACCTGCTCTTCGGCATCCCTCTGCCGCTGGGCGGGCTGCTGGCCGCCGTTGCGGGCGCCGTCCTGCTGGCCGCAGGCGACCGCTTCGGACCATGCTTCCTCCGGAATGTCGCAGTCGTCTCCCTCGCCCTCATCGCGGGCGCCTTCATCTTCTGCCTGCTCGCCCGTCCGCCCGGTCTCGATGAGCTCGGCGCGGGACTCATTCCCTCGCTGGAAGGCGATGGTGTCCTGGTCCTTGCCGCAGGCATCGTCGGAGCCACGATCATGCCGCACGCGGTGCACATTCACAGCGCACTCGCTCGAGACCACCGTCGGCTGTCCGCTCACCGGACCGACGTGGCTCTGGCGATGCTCGTCGCCGGGACGACCAATGCCGTCATGCTCCTCGTCGGTGCCGGCGCCCTCCAGGGGTCCACCAGCGGTGGCTTTGGCGCCATCGCCACCGACGTGGCCGCCCGCATCGGGTCCGCCGCCCAGTTGGCATTCCTTGTCGCGCTACTCGTCAGCGGCGTGACATCCACGGTGGTGGGAACTCAAGCGGGCGCTGTCGTGACAAGCGGGCTTCTCCGCCGCAGTGTCCCGCTCTGGGCACGGCGCTGCACGACCGTCCTTCCCGCCGTCGTTCTGCTCGCCCTCGGCGTCTCCCCGGTCACCCTGCTCATCACCAGCCAGGTCGTCCTGGCTATCGGACTCCCCCTGGTTCTTGTCCCCCTGGTCGCCGCCACGTCCTCCCCACGCGTCATGGGTACAGCCGCGAACACCCGCCCACTGGCGATCACCATGGTCGCAGCAACAACGGCGGTGATCTGCCTGGACGTGTCCCTTCTCGTGCAATTCGTGCAGGGCTGCCTCCAGGCCGGGTAGCGTGCGACGCCGGAAGGCACCGCGCATCACGCGGTGCCTTCCGGCGAGTCCGATCGGATCAGGCGTTGAGCAGGAGCCAGCCCCCGAGGCCGCTGCACATGCTCGCGTTGTAGGCATCGGTGCGGAAGCCGGGCGGTATGGGCACGCCGGGGCAGATGTACTGGCCGGCGCGGGCCTGGACCTGCAACCACGAGCCGATGTTGCCGCAGCCGGTGTTGATGTGGGCGGTGAGCACGTAACCGGTGGGAATCGGCGAGCCCGCACAGACCCACTGGCCGTCGCGGGCCAGTTGCATGAACCAGGTGTCGATGTTTGCGCCGCACCCTTGGGCGGTGTGGAGCGTGAGTACGTAGCCGGTGGGGATCGGCGAGGTGGCGCAGACCCAGATCCCGTCCTGCACGGGCTGTATGTACCAGGAGCCGGCACCGTTGCACCCGCTCGCGTTGCGGAAGGTGACCACGTAATCCGGCGGGATGGGGGTGCCGGGGCAGACCCATCCGGGGGACGCCGCCTCAGTGGCGGCTGCGACCGGCGCCGCACTTGCCGTGCCGGCGGTCGCGCCGGTGAGGGCGGCCACCAGCAGCGCGACCACACCCACCGCGGCGGCGAGCCGACTTCGGACCGTCACCACCAAGGAACGACCGATAAAATCGCGAAACTTATTCTTCACACTTCACACCTTTCCAATCGATTGATTTCGCGAAGCGCCGCACGGTGTTGTGCGGCACTGAGCTGTGGAAGGGGAATGCGGCCATTCCTTCGGGGCTGGGCTCAGCTTCTGACGTTGAGGTTCGGTTCGAGCAGCATCCGCTGGTGCCGCGCGCCCACGCGGTCGGTGAGCTGCTGATGCAGCAGCCGGAAGCAGTGGCCCGCGGCCTCTTCCAGCGGCTGGACCACACTGCTGATGCCCAGCGCCAGAGCGGCGGCGGTGTCGTCAAAGCCGACGAGCGCGAGGCTGCGGCCTGTTTCGAGGTTCCGCCTGGCAGCGCCGACGGCGATCGAGTCGGACACGCAGACGGCGGCCGTCACGTCCGGGTGTTCGTCGGCGAGCTGGTCGGCCATGGCGGCGCCGTTCTCGATGGTGTCCGCCCTGTTCAGAGAGATGAACTCGGCAGCCGGACTTTCGGCCAGCGCGCGCCGCCAGCCCGACTCGCGGTCGTCACCGACTCCGGCCGAGTCGTCCCAGCCGAAGAACGCGATCTTGCGATGCCCGGCGTCGAGCAGATGGCGCGTGGCGGCGTAGGTGCCGGCCGAGCCGTCGACGTCGACCCAGGAGTGCTCGGGTGCGGGTGACCAGGACCGGCCGAAGGCGACGAAGGGAATGCCACGTTCGGTCAGCCATCCGATGCGCTGGTCGTAGCGGTGGGTGGCGACCACCACCACACCGTCGAGGTTCAAGGTGGCCAGCAGGTCCTTGTAGGTGGCGATCTCCTCTTCGTCGCTGTCGGCCACGAAGACGATCAGGTGGTAGTTCTCGGTCCGCGCGGCGGCGCACAGGGCGTGGGTGAACCGCTCCAGGGCGAGGCCGCTGACCCCTTCGGGGGCCGATGTGATCCGGACCGCGATCGCCTGGGACCGGTCGGTGCGCATGCTCCGTGCCGCGAGGTGGGGCCGGTAATCCAGCGCGGCGATCGCCTCCTCGACGCGCTGCCGGGTCTCCGACGCCACCATCTCCGGCGTGTGCAGGAAGTTGGAGACGGTCTGCCGGGAGACGCCGGCGTACTCCGCGACCGACGTGATCGTCGCCCTCCCGGTCTTCCTCGCCACCGTTACGACTCCCCTCAGCTTCTTTTCGATTGGAACGTGCAAGCAGCGGACTTGAACGTTCAAAATCGTGGTTTGCACGTTCAAGTCGAACAGGCATCAGTGTCATGTGACGGATCTGAACGTGTCAATGCGTCGTGCGCACCCAGTCGAAATCCGGCGACCGTCCTCGAGGTACCCGCCCAGGCGCTGTCCGCGCGTTCGTACCCTCCCCGAGCAGGTGCGGAGACGTTGGGAGAGAGCTTCTCGCGCAGTCGGCGTGTCCTTGACATGATCAGCAGATGTATCGCATACGTCGTCTGGGCGCGGCCCTGGCCGTTCTGCTCGGCGCCGGTGCCCTGCTCGCGCCCGCAGGCTCGGCCCAAGCAGCGGGACCGGCCGTCGAGTTGGACGTGCCGAAAACGGCGTACCTGCCCAAGCGCGGGACCAGCCCCACCGGCGGCCTCCGTCTCTGGCTGGCCCCGCAGCCGGGCGCGGGTCGCGCGACGCAGTCCGATGTGACGCTGAAGGTCGACGCGTCGGACCTGGACAGTGTCGCCCGAATCCGCACCCGCCGTGAGTGCGGAGATCACGCCATGGGCGCGACCGACGTCGTCGACTGCGCTTTGGGCACCCTCACGCGCGGCAAGGACAACTACCCGGACGCCGTCTACATCGAGGCCGTCCCCGGAGCGCGCCTCGGCAGTCACGGCACTATCCGCTACACCTTCAGCGCCCCTGGAGCCGAGGATGTCGTCTTCGAGACGGACGTACGGATAGAGGGACCCGACCTGCGCCCGCGCAAGGAGAAGCCTCGTGAGGGCGACGCGCCCGGCGCGAGCTTCGGCTTCAAGCCGCAGATCCGCAACGCCGGCGCGTTCCCCGCCCAAGGCTTCGGCCTGACCATCAGAAGCCCACGTGTCGCCTTCGCCAGGCAGTACGGCAATTGCCGGTACGGGCCCGAAGGCGCCTCAACCTCCGCTGACTGCTGGTTCGATCAGCGGATCGAGCCGGGCCAGGCGTACGAGGTCGTCGAGCCCATCTCCGTCGCCGTGCCGGACACGATGGTGAACGGCAGTTTCACCTACAAGCCGTACCTCCAGGGCATGACCGGAAACGCCGAGGAGGATCTGGGCGCGACCGGCACCGACCCGGGCTTGCGGCCGGGCACGGGCCCCGAGCTGAAGGTACGTCCCGTCGACACCCCGGCCGACGCCTTCACCGACAGGTTCGGCCTCGGTGAGGTCCGGCTCCACACCTCACAGACCGCCGACCTACAGGTGCGCGCCGACGCGATCGAGGGCACGACAGGCAGCACCGCCGAGTCCACGTTCCATGTGCGCAACGCCGGACCGGGCCGGATCTCGGGCACGAGCCTGCGCATCACGGTGCCCGAGGGCCTGAGCGTCGTGGCGCCCACGCCGCCACCCGACCCCGACAACGAGCTGGAATGGGAGTGGGAGTGCTCCCGCATCGAGGAGCGCGTCTACCTCTGCGGCCCTGACAACCCCCTGGAGCCGGGCGACACCTGGGAGACGACCCTCGAGTTCCGCATCGACCGGAACGTACGCGGAGCCAGGGGTCTGCTCGAAGCGGTCCACGATCCTGAGCGGCCCGCGAACGACCCGAAGAAGTCGAACGATTCGGCACCCATCGAAGTACGCGCCACCGGGGGCCCATGGGTCGAGCCCACCGAGCCGAACCCGAAGCCGGCATCGGCCACCGGGGACAGCGAGGGCAAGGACGACTCCATGCTCTTGGTGATGGCAGTGGTGCTCGGCACGGTCCTCGGGGGCGGTGCGCTGGCATTCGCACTGCGTGCGAGGGCGGCCCGACGCAAGGCGGTACCGGAACCCACTGGTCCGACGGGACACGGGGAGACGTCGGGCCCGGATGAGACCTGACCGTTTCTCCGCGCCGCTTCTTCCTGCGGCGGTTTGGCGCGACCACATTGTTGGCTAGGGTGGCCAGGAGAGACTGATGGACGGGCTGATGGCTCCCGCGCGGGCCAAGTCGGTCATGACGGGGGGCTCGTTGGTGGGGAGTTGGCGCCGGCAGAGGCTCGAGGACACGTCGACCGGGCGCGGCGGGCGTGTGACCGGCCGGTCGGCGCCCGCGGTGCTGCCCTCATCGCTGCGCGTGTGGCTCGGGATGGTCGCGGCCCTCGCCGGGCTGGTGGTCGTCGTGCTCGGGGTCCGGTATGCCGACGACAGCAAGCCCGGCATGGTGGACGCGCGGATCGGGGCCGCGGTGGACGGTGCGGGGCTGCCGTGGCGGCACGTCGCTCTGGCCACGGACTTCTTGGGGGAGCCCGGGGGAGCGGCGATGCTGGTCGTGGCCACCGTGACGGGCTGCCTGCTGCTTCGGCGTCCTCGCGCGGCGGTGCTCGTCGTTGTCGGCGTCGGCATGGCCGTGGGGACGGCGACGCTGCTCAAGTCCCTGGTGGGGCGCACCATCCACGACGGGAACCTGTCCTACCCGAGCGGGCACACCGCCTTCCTCACCGCGCTCGCCCTCGTGGTGGCGCTGCTCGCGACCGGCCGGCTCGGCCTCGGCAGGACGGCCGGCACGTCACTCGTGCTCGCCGCGGCGCTGGTGGCCGGCGCCGCCATGGGCTGGGCGCAGGTCGCCCTGGGTGCCCACTACCCGACCGACGTCCTCGGCGGCTGGTGCACCGCGCTGGCGGTGATACCGGCGACCGCGTGGCTGGTCGACCGGACGGCCGACGCGGTTCTCCGTAAGCGCCGCTGACGTTACGTCACGCCAAGCGGCGGAATACGGGCTTCACCGGTCGTCCTGCCAGCCAGGGGGTGGGGTCGGCGGCCTCCAGTGCCTTCCGGTACACCGCACATGCCTGGGCCACCACGTCGACGGTGTGATCGATGTCGGCGTCGCCGAGCGCGCTGCTCACCACGAACGACGGGGCCAGCACCCCGCCCGCGAGGAGCCGGCGCAGGAACAGGGTGCGGTACTGCTGCGACGGCTGCCCGTTCTCGTCGAGGGTGGCGAAGACCAGGTTGCTGGCCCGGCCTCGGACGGCGATGTGGTCGCCGACGCCCATGGTGGCCGCGGCGTCGCGGACACCGGCGGCCAACCGCTCGCCGAGGGTGTGCAGCCGCGCGGTGACGCCCTCTTCGACGTAGGTGGTGAGCACGGCCATCGCGGCTGCCAGGGAGTGCGTTTCCGCACCGTGCGTGGTGGACAGCAGGAACACCCGGTCGCCGGAGTGACGCTGCCCGCCCAGCTCCATCAGATCGCGGCGCCCGGCCAGCGCGGAGACCGCGAATCCGTTGCCCAGCGCCTTGCCGAACGTGGAGAGGTCGGGGACGACGCCGTACAGGCCCTGGGCGCCCGCCTCGGACCAGCGGAAGCCGGTGATCATCTCGTCGAAGACGAGTACGCAGCCGTGCCGGTCGGCCAGCTCGCGCAGGCCGGCGAGGTACCCGGGCGGGGGCTCGGTGTGGGTGGCGGGTTCGAGGATCAGACAGGCGATTTCGTCCTGGTACCGGGTGAGCAGTTCCTCCGTGGCGGCCAGGTCCCCGTACGGGAACGCCACGGTGAGCTCGCTGGTCGCGGCCGGAACGCCGGCGGACATCGGCGTGGTGCCGATGAACCAGTCGTCGACGGAGAAGAACGGATGGTCGGCGCAGATCGCCACCCGCGGGCGCCCGGTGGCGGCGCGGGCGAGGCGCACCGCGGCGGTGGTGGCGTCGGAGCCGTTCTTCGCGAACTTCACCATCTCGGCGGTCGGCACCGTGGCCAGGAAACGTTCCGCGGCCTCGACCTCCACGATGGACGGACGGACGAAGTTGCTGCCGCGGTCGAGTTCCCGCCGCACCGCCTCGATGACGCGTGGGTGGGCATGGCCGAGGCTGACGGACCGCAGGCCGGAGCCGTACTCGACGTAGCGGTTGCCGTCGACGTCCCACACGTGGGCACCGCGGCCGTGGCTGATGACCGGGGCCAGGTTTTCGGGGTACTGGTCGTCGGCCTTGGCGTAGGTGTGCGCGCCCCCGGGGATCAGGGCGTGCAGCCGCTCGTTCGCCAGCCGCGACCGGGGCAGGAGGAACTCTTCGGTGTTTTCGGTGGCCACGCCGACCTCAACTCCCTTTTTGCTTGAGGACCTCGGCGAGGCTCGGCGCCTCCCGGTCCCGCTGGGACATCGATGTGACCGGCAGCGGCCAGGGGATGGCGAGCTCCGGGTCGTCGAAGGCGATCGTCACATCCTCGGCCGGATCGTGCGGGCGGTCGATCCGGTACGAGGTGTCGGCGGTTTCGGTCAGCGCCTGGAAGCCGTGCGCGCACCCCGCCGGGATGTACAGGGTCATCTGCGTCTCGTCGGACAGCTCGAAGAAGGCCCGGTTGCGGTATGTCGGCGAGTCCGTCCGCAGGTCCACGACGACGTCGAAGATCCTCCCGTACGAGCACCGCACCAGCTTGGCCTCGCCGGCGCCGGAGCGCAGGTGCAGGCCGCGCAGCACGCCCCGGACCGAGCGGGACAGGCTGTCCTGGACGAAGGCGTCCGGGTCGAGGCCCACCGAGCGGACCACATCCGCGTCGAAGGTGCGGCAGAAGAAGCCGCGATCGTCGGCGTACGGCGTCGGCTCGAACAGGTACGCGCCGACGATCGCCGGGACTTCGGTCGCTTTCATGGAGACTCCTGACGAGCGCGGGCATGGGCATGGTCGGCCGCCGGGAACAGGGCCGCGGTCAAGGCGGTGAACTGGTGCTCAAGCTGCCGGGCGGCGGCCAGGTTCCGCTCGGCGAGGGTCCGCCGCAGCTCGGCCGATCGCCGCTCCAGGTCCCGGAACTGTTCGAGCAGCCGGTCGGCGTCGACCTCGCGCGCCGGATGGCGGTACGCGGCAAGGCCCATCCGCGCCATGAGCGCGTCGCTCTTCGCCGCATAGCTGAGAGCGAGTGTCGGCGTGCCGACCTTCAGCGCGCAGATCAGGTTGTGGTAGCGGATCGCCACCACGGTGTCGGCAGCCGCCGTCTCCTTCATCAGGTCGGCAAGCGAGGCCGTCTCGGCTGCGGTGACCAGCGGCGAGTCCACCGCGTCAAGGATCGCGGCGACCACCGACGCATCGCACTTGTCGCCGGTGAGCAGCCGGACGGGCCTGCCGTCCTCGACCAGTGCGCGCACGAACCGGATCGTCCCGTCGAGGTAGCGCCGGTGGATCTCCTCGGCGCGGGCGCGGTCGTCGTTGCCGCCGTGGAAGTCCATGACGCCGACGCAGACTTGGCCCGGCCGCCCTGAGGGAGCGCTCCCGGGCGGCGTCGGCAGGGCGAACGCGAGGTCCGGGTGGACCTCGTCGCGCGCGGTGTCCACGCCCATCGCCCGCATCGCGTCGCGGGACTGGGCGTCCCGGTACGAGCGGTACGCGGCCAGCCGCGCCGACCAGCGCACCAGGGTTCGGGTCGGCCGGTTGCCGATCGCGGCGGCGCCGACGCCGACCAGCGCGACCCGGGTGCCGAACAGCCGGCCACTCGCGCAGAGCAGGAACAGCGAGTACGGGAAGCCCCACGGCCGCAGCGGCAGCGTGGCCTCCAGGACGCCCATGCCCGGCACGATCACCACGTCGTGCCGGCGCACCCAGGCGGCGGTGCGGAAGACGTCGACGAGTTTGCCCAGACCCTTCGCCGCGATCGCGCCCGCACGTGACGCGGTCCGGTACTCCGCGCGGTTCCAGTGCAGCCGCGTGGCGGGGATCCCGAACCGGGTCGTCACGGCCTCGGGCCCGCCGCACAGCGCGTCCACGACCGCCTCCGGGTGTTCGGCGCGGAGATACCCCAGCACGGCCTCGAGCGACCCGTCGTTGCCGAGGTTGCCGGAGCCGAGCAGGCCGAACACCCCGACGCGCACCGGGGTTTCGTTCGCAGGCGTCATGCCCGCCTCCCTTCACGGCCGGCGACGAGGGCGTCGACGGAGACCGTGAGCAGGGCCGGGTCGACCGGGGCGCGGTCCTCGACCCGCTCGCCGGCGCCCGGCCGGACCCGGCTGGTCATCCACGCGGCCAGGTGGCGGTAGCACGCGCGCCGGTCGGCCGGGGACAACGGCGCCCGCCGGATCGCCGAGGCGAAGCCCCAGACGTACTCGGCGAGCAGCCGGGGCGTCGGGTGCAGCGGGCCTGCCCGGCGCGGGTCCAGGTTGACGCACCGGGACCGCTTGGAAGGGTTCGCCCGCTCGGCGCGGGTGGGGTGATCGCGGCGGAAGTACATCAGCTCCGGCACCTGGTGGAAGGGCCCGTGCAGGGTGATCTCGGCGACGAACGTGCGGTCCGCGTGGTGGTAGCTGTCCATCGGTTTCACCCGGCGCAGCATGTCGGCCCGCAGCACCCCGTAGAAGTCGTCGCCACCCGGCTCGAACAGCAGACTGCGGAAGCGCTCCGGCGGGTGCGGCGAGTCGGTGGCGAGCCCGTACTCGTACGGGACCTTCACCTGGCCGTCGCCGTCGATGACCGCCTGGCCGGTGTGCGCGAGGATCACGTCCGGCCGCTCGTCCAGCGCCTCCACGCAGCGCCGCAGCAGGTCCCGGGCGTACAGGTCGTCGTGCGAGGCCCACTTGAACAGCTCGCCGCGGGACTCGGCGAACACATGGTTGTGGTTCGGCGTGGCTCCGATGTTCCGGGGCAGCCGGAGGTACCGGATGCGTGAGTCCTGCGCGGCGTACGTGCGGCAGATGTCCTGGGTCCCGTCGGTCGAGGCGTTGTCGGAGATGATCAGCTCGAAGTCCTCGTAGGTCTGGCCGAGCAGGGCGTCGAGCGACTCGGCCAGGTATTCCTCGCCGTTGTACACGGGCAGGCCGATGCTCAGCCTGGGTCGGTCGGTCATGAGGTCCTCACTTCGGGTGTGGGGGTGTGGTGGCGCTCGCGCAGGGCGGACCGCAGTTGCAGCCACCACACGGCTGAACTGCTCAACGTCGCGGCGGCGACGCCCCAGGCCGAGCCGACGGCGCCGGCGACGGCCGCCCCGCCGAGCCCGCCGCCGACGTAACCGGCGGAGGCGAACAGCTGGCAGCGCAGGCTGCGCCGGGCCGCGGCGAGTGCGCGCAGCCCGGCCGCCGCGCCGGTGCCGAGGCCGGCGCCCGCGACGCCGAGCGTGATCGGCACGATGAGCTGCGAGGCGGAGGGCCAGACGCCGCCGAGCATCAGCTCGCCGAGCCGGTCCGGCATCAGCAGCAGCGCCACGCCCCAGAGCAGCGCGGCGGCGGCCTGCCCTCCGCCCAGCAGGAGACAGAACGTGCCGAGGCGGTGTGGGGCCTGCCGCAGCACCCGTGCCGCCTCCGGGACGGTGACCAGGGACAGCCCCATCAGCACCGCGAGGAACGGGCCCATCAGGAGCTCGGCGCCCCGCACCGCACCCACCGCGCCGAGCCCGACGATCGCGCCGAGCCCGTACGCCCGCAGCTGGCTCGCGCCGCTGAGGGCGACGTTCTCGACCAGGTACCGGTAGCCGAGATCGCGCTGCTCACGAAGCCACCCGCGCGCCTCGGGCATCCGGGGCCGGATGCCGGACTGGAGGCAGCCGTACCCCGCGGCCACCGCGGCGGACGCCCCCCAGGCGAGCAGATACGCGGCCACGCTGCCCACGCGGGCCGCCACCACCATGGCCGGGACGAGCGCGACGCCCCACACGAGGTCGTTGACGAACGCCTTCCGCCCGTTGCCGGCGGCGAAGAACGCGAACCGCCAGGCGTCCTGAAGCAGCAGCGCCGGCAGCACGACGCCGAGGACGGCGAACGCGGACCCCACGCTGCCGCCGAGGGCGAGCCCGACCACCAAGCAGGGCGCGCCGAGGGCGGCACCGAGGCCGAGCGCGGTACCCGAGGACCGGGCCACCGCCGCGCGCCAGGACGCGGCCGGCACACCGCTGAAGCGCACCACGAGCGGGTCGGTGGCCAGCCCGCGGGAGACGTTGAGCACCACGCCGTAGGTCACCCAGGCCAGGCTGAACACGCCGAACGCGGCCACCCCCAGCGAGCGGGCCACATAGATCCCCACCACGAAGTTGGACATGCTGGAGGCCGCCTGGTCGGCCAGTCCCCAGGACAGCCGGCCGACCATGGCCCGCTTGGCGGTCGGGGCCGCCGGTGCCGTCGCCTTCTGCCCCTCGGCGGTCATCGGCGTCATGCCTTGATCAGCCCGGCGCCGTGCAGGGCGCCGGCCGCGGCGGCGACGGTGTCGAACGGCAGCCCGGACCGCTCGGCGACGTCCAGCAGACTGTGCTCGCCGTCGGAGAGACTGAGCACCCAGAGCATGGCCATCTCGGCCTGCTTCGCGTCGCTGCGGCCGCCGAGCGAGTCGTACAACCCGCGCCGGCCCAGCTGCGGCTCGCCGTAGGGGCTGAGGTTGACGTACCGCCGGTTGCGGTCAAGGACGGCGAATGCCTCGCGGCAGACGGCGAGCGTGTCCGCCATCGCCTCCGGGGAGACGAAGTCCGGGTTGTCCGCCGAGGTGTGGTACTCGGGGTAGCCGGCGTACGGGGTCCGGCTGAGCGAACCCACGCCGAGATCGAACCCGGGCGAGCAGTACTGCCGCTCGTCATAGCCGTACGGAGTGAACTCGGCGACGCGGTGCGGGCGTTCGGACGCGGTCAGCACGTGCCGCATCACCCGGTCGATCTCCGCGTCGCCGCGCCTGCTCTGCTTGTACGTCAGCTGGCCCAGGTCACCGGCGCAGGCCAGCACCAGGCCGTGCTTGACCCTTCCCCGAGCTCTCGGCTCCGCTCGAGCAGGGGATACCCCATCGATCCGCTCCGCGTTGCGTGCCAGCCAGGTGATCGCTCCGATGGTTCCGGGCGCGAAGATGAACCGGTAGGTGTAGTACGGCGTTTGCTCGGCCAGCGCCCGCGCCAGGAACGTCGCCACCGCGATGCCCGCCAGGTTGTCGTTGGCCAGCGACGGGTGGCAGACGTGGCAGGAGACGATCACCTCGTCGGCGATCTGCCCGGGGACCACGTGCTCGGCGTAGGTGAGGTGGCCGTCGGCGAGAGTGGAGTCGACGCACACCTCGTAGTCGCCGTCCGGGAGCGCGTCCAAGGTGTCCTGGGCCAGACAGAAACCCCACTCCGGCTTGTAGTAGCTGGTGCGGTACGGCACCCAGCTCGGGTGGTCCGGCAGGGTGTGCAGGTGCGCCCGGAGCTCGGCCAGCGGCATGGTCGCCGACACCGGCACGCTGTAGCCGAGCACGTGCAGGTTGGACGCGGCGAAGTCGACGACCCGGTTGCCGGCGGCATCGGCGATGTACGCGTCCCGGATGTTCCACTCCTGCGGCACCGTCCAGTCGAGCACCTGAGTCCCGGTCGACACCTCGTGCACCCGCAGAGGGATGTACTCGCCGACGATCGCCAGGGTGGCGCGCACACCGTCGCCGGTGATGCTCCGGCACAGCGGGTACAGCCGCTCCACCAGCGCGTGCATCTCCTCGCCGGGCGCGGTCATCGGCGCCACCGCAGGGTGTTGTCGACGGCGCCGGCGTCGGACGCGGCGCGCAGCACGGCCAGCCGGGTGAAGCGTCGCTCGAAGTCCTCCCGGGTCAGCCCGTGTTTCCGGTAGGCGTCGGCGAGTTCGAGCGCGCCCTGCTTCACCGTCCACTCGCAGTCGAAGCCGGGTATCGCGGCGCGGAACCGGGAGAAGTCCACCCGGTACGACCGCGGATCGGCGCCGGTCTCCCCGGTGATCACCACCTTGGCGCCGGACACCGCCTCGGCCACCTGCTCGGCGATCTCGGCGACCGTGACGTTGTTGATCTCGCTGCCGATGTTGAACGCCCGGCCGTGCACGGCTTCCCGCGGCGCGACCAGCGCGGCCGCGAAGGCCCGTGCGATGTCGGCGGCGTGCACCAGCGGCCGCCAGGGGGTGCCGTCGGAGAGCACCAGCACCTCGCCGGACAGGAGCGCGTGGCCCACCAGGTTGTTCAGCACGATGTCGGCGCGCAGCCTGGGGGAGTAGCCGAAGGCGGTGGCGTTGCGCATGAACACCGGGCTGAAGTCGCCGTCGGACAGCGCGTGCAGGTCGTCCTCCACCCGCACCTTGGACTCCGCGTACGGCGTCACCGGGCGCAGCGGGGCGTCCTCGGCCACCAGGTCGTCACCGCCCGCGGCACCGTAGACCGAGCAGGTCGACGCGTACAGGAAGCGCCGCACTCCGGCGTCGCGGGCCAGCCGGGCCAGCCGCACGGACGCGTGGTGGTTGATGTCGTAGGTGAGGTCCGGCGCCAGCGCTCCCAGCGGGTCGTTGGACAGGGCGGCCAGGTGGATCACGGCGTCCACCCCGGCCACGTGTTCGGCCGTGACGTCGCGCAGGTCCACCCGATGGCCCGCCGGGTCCGCGGGAGGCGGGCCCAGCACGCAGTCGGCGAACAGGCCGGAGTCAAGGCCGACGACTTCGTGTCCGGCGGCGTTGAGTACCGGGGCCATCACGGTGCCCAGGTAGCCCTGGTGTCCGGTCAGCAGTACGCGCAAGGTTCATTCCCCCAGGTCGAGAGTGAGTTTGGTGACGGCGAACGCCTCGGCGTAGCGCGCGTGGCATTCGATGCCGCGGATCCGAGCGAGACCGAGGAATGCCTCCCGGTCGTACCAGGGCCGGTGCCGCTGCGAGGGGTAGTGCTCCTGGAGCAGCCGCACCTTCCGCTCGGCGATCTCCAGCGACAGCGGCTGGTACGCCGCCGGGCGGCCGAGATCGCCGTCCCACTTGACGATCTCGTAGCCGAGGACCAGGTGGTCGCGGAACGCGGTGGGTACCAGCTTCGCCAGGCCGCGGTGGTCCTGGTGTGCGTCCTCGGTGCGCGGGGCCAGCACGAGATCCGGCTCGGTCCGCTCGCGCAGCTCCTCGACCGCGGCCTTGGCCTCGTCCCAGTGCGTCGGCAGCCGGCCGTCCGGCAGCTTGAGTACGGTCAGCCGCAGGTCGGCACCCGGGCAGAAGGCGGCGAGCGCGGCCCGCTCCTCCTGCTCCCGCTCGCTGCCGCCGCCGGAGAGCACCAGCGCGTCGACGCGGATACCCGGCCGCGCGAGGCACAGCGTCAGCAGCGTGCCGCCGGCGCCGATGGCGATGTCGTCGCAGTGCGCGCCCAACGCGACGATCCGGTCCAGACGCCCGGCGCCGAGCCGGATCACGCCCGCGCTCCGGCGATGTCCCGCTCCCACACGGCCCACGGGCGGTCGCCCCGGGCGTAGGCGGCGTCGAGCGCCGCCCGCTCCTTCACGGTGTCGGTCGGCTTCCAGAAGCCGCGGTGCTGGTGCGCCACCAGCCGGCCGCGCTTGGCCAGTTGGGCGCATCCGTCAGCGACCAGGTCCCCGTTCTCCGGGATGTGGTCGAAGACCTCCTGGCGGAGCACGAAGTAGCCGCCGTTCTCCCACAGCGGCAGTTCGCTCACCGGGGTGATGCCTCCCACCAGGCCGTCCTCGCCCAGGTCCACGCAGTGGAACGAAGACTGCGGCGGCACCACCATCATCGACGCGCCGGCGTCGCGCCGGGCGAACCGGTCGATCATCTCCGGCAGCGGGGCGTCGGTGAGCACGTCGGCGTAGTTGGCGAGGAACATCTCGTCGCCGTCCAGGTGGTGCCGCACCCGGCGCAGCCGCTCCCCGATCGGTGACTCGGTGCCGGTCTGCGCGAACGTGATCGTCCAGTCGGCTATGTCGGTGGACAGCAGCTCGGTCCGCCCGCCCCGCAGCACGAAGTCGTTGGACGTCGTCTCCTCGTAGTTGAGGAAGAAGTTCTTGATGTGGTGGGCCCCGTATCCGAGGCACAGGATGAACTCCGTGTGCCCGAAGTGCGCGTAGTAGCGCATGACGTGCCAGATCAGCGGCCGGGGGCCGACCATCGCCATCGGCTTGGGCACGTCGTCCGCGGCACCGCTCCGCATCCGCATCCCGTAACCGCCGCAGAACAGAACGACCTTCATGCTGCTACCTCTTTCACGACGCGACCTCGACGATGCTCAGTTCCGGGATGGGGAAGACCAGACGGCCGCCCCAGGTGTGCACGAAGGACAGCTGCTCGACCAGCTCGGCCCGCAGGTTCCACGGGAGGACGAGGACGTAGTCCGGTCTGTCGGCGGCTATCTGCTCGGGCGGCAGGATCGGGATGCGGGTGCCCGGGGTGAACCTGCCGTGCTTGTAGGGGTTGCGGTCGACCGTGTACGGGAGCAGGTCGGGCCGGATGCCGCAGTGGTTCAGCAGGGTGTTGCCCTTGCCCGGGGCGCCGTAGCCGACCACCGTCTCACCGCGCTCGGCCACCTCGATGAGGAACCGCAGCAGGTCCCGGCGCACCTTGGCCACCCGATCGGAGAACTCGGTGTACCCGGACAGCTCCTGGAGCCCGGCGGCCTTCTCCCGGGCCAGCACGTCGGCCACCTGCCGGGTAGGCTCGCCCGCCACCTCGGCCGGCCGGGCCCACAGCCGGATCGAGCCGCCGTGCGTGGGCAGCAGCTCGACGTCCACGAGCGTGAGTCCGCCGCTCTCCAGCGCGCGGATCGCGGACGCGACCGTGTAGTACTGGAAGTGCTCGTGGTAGATCGTGTCGTACTGGTTCTCCTCGATCAGGGTCAGCAGGTGCTGCACTTCGATGGAGACCCAGCCGTCGTCGGCGACCAGGGCGCGCAGCCCCCGGGTGAACCCGACCACGTCGGGGATGTGCGCGTACACGTTGTTCGCCACGACCAGGTCCGCCGGGCCGTGCTCGGCGCGGACGGCCGAGCCGGTGTCCGGGGACAGGAACTCCGTGAGCGTGGGCACACCCGCGTCCCGCGCCACGGCGCCGACGTTCACCGACGGCTCGATGCCCAGGCAGCGGATCCCGCGGTCCACCACGTGCCTCAGCAGGTACCCGTCGTTGCTCGCGACCTCGACCACGAAGGAGTCGGGGCCGAGGCCCACCCGCTGCACGGCGTCGGCGACGTATGTGCGCGCGTGCTCCACCCAGGAGGTCGAGAAGGAGGAGAAGTACGCGTACTCGCTGAACGTCTCCTCCGGCGTGATCAGCGGCGGAATCTGCGCGAGCCAGCAGTCGGTGCAGACCCGCAGGTGCAGCGGGTACGCCGGTTCCGGCTGGTCCAGTTGGTCCGCGGCGAGAAAGCTCTCACATGGTGGCGTCGCCCCGAGATCGACGACGCTCGCCATCGCTTCCGAGCCGCAGAGTCGGCATTGTGTCATCTATTGCCCCCCATTGATTCCATCCGACCCGCGATCGCGGTGCGGTACCCCTCCACCAGGCGCTCCAGCCCGACGGCCGGGCTGAAGCCCTGCTCGTAACGGCGCCGGGCCGCCTGCCCCATCTCCCGGTTGCGCGCCGGCTCGGCCGTGATCCGGCGCAGGCCGGACGCGAGCGAGGCGGGCTCGCCAGGCCGGTGCAACAGCCCGGTCACCCCGTCCTCGACGAGTTCGACGAAGGCGCCGTGACCGGCGGCGACGGTCGGAACCCCCGCCGCCATCGCCTCCACGACCACCAGGCCGAACGCCTCCAGCCACGTCGAGGGAGCCACCACGGCGACCGACCGCGCGATGGCCTGCCGGCACTCCGCCGTGTCGTACAGGCCGACGTAACGCACGTCGTCCCGGCCCGCCCCCCAGGCGGTCACCTCTCGCTCCAGCGGCCCCGCGCCGGCGATCACGAGCGGCACGCCCACACCGCCGCTCGCGGCGATCTCGTCCCACGCGGCCATGAGCAGCCGCACGCCCTTGGCCTCCGCGAGCCGGCCGAGGTAGAGCAGATGCTCGCCGGCGCCCGAGCGGCGGGTGTCAGTGTCGGGCACGAAGTTGTGCTTCACCGCCAGCCGCTCGGCCGGCATGCCGGCCCGCACCAGGACCTCGCGCTGCGCCGCGGAGATGCAGAAGAACCGCTCCACGCCGGACCACCACCGCCGCCGGTTGACCGACAGGCTGACCGCGAGCGGCACCGTCGCCAGCCGGGAGCTCCGGTAGCAGCCGTGCCGGACGGCGGGCAGCGGCGCCGAACCGACGCACTCGGTGCACGGCCGGCCGTCCCGTTGCAGCGTGCCGGGCGGGCAGACCTGGGTGTAGTTGTGCAGCGTGGCGACGGCGGGCACGCCGGCGTCGGCGCAGGCGGCCAGCACCGCGGGCGACAGGAGCGGGAAGACGTTGTGGACGTGGACCACGTCCGGCCGCTCGGTGCGGAGCCGGGCGGCGAGCTCCGTGCGGACCCGCGGGTTCCAGGGCACCAGCAGGGGCACCGCGGCCTTGCCCGGGAGGGAACGGGCGGCGATGTCGTCGCTGCGCCGCTCGAACAGCTCGACCCGGTGGCCGGCCGCGCGCAGCAGCTCCACCTCCTGGTCGACGACCTTGTTCTCCCCGCTCGGCTGCGCCGAGGAGTAGCGGTTGTGCACTACGAGGACGTGAATGTCGTGCATGCTCAAGGGACCTCCGATCTGCGGGCCCATCGCGGGACGCGTCGAGGAACTTCGGGCGCCGGAACGGGCGTGGCCGCGGCAGGCGCCGCCAGCAGCGAGGCGGCGACGGCCAGATGCAGCAGATACGGCGAGGCGTCGCCCAGCCCGGCCTCGGTGTACGACGCGATCGCGCAGTAGCTGATCAGGAAGATCGCGCAGGCCCTCTGCAGCGACGGCGGCCGCAGTAACGCGACGCCGCCCAGCACGATGATGACCGCCGCCACCAACGCGATGCCGATCAGACCCTGCTCGTTGTAGACGGCCAGCCAGCTGTTGTCGATCGGCAGCCCGCCGAACGACTTGTCACCCAGGCCCACGCCGAACACCTGCTCCGCGGTCGTCCGGTCCGCTGCCAGCAGGGCGTCCCAGACCTTGGCCCGACCGGTGAGGCTGGAGAAGTTCTCCTTGCTCTGTCCGCGCAGGAACCACGCCTGGAGCACGGAACCGAGCGCCACCGCGGCCACCGCGGCGCACAGCACCGCCCAGCTGAAGAACCGGCGGGCGGCGGCGCTGGTCAGGATGAGCGAGGCGATCGCCAACGCCAGCCCGATGAACAGGCCGAGCGTGGCCGTCCGGGTATGGGTCAGCGCGAGCAGGACGAGTGACGGCACGATGACCAGTGCCGCGCTCGCCCTGTCGGTCCGGCGGCCCAGTACGAGCAGCACGGTGAGCCCGATGATCACCGCGGCGTACTGTCCGATCTGCGGCGGCGTGAGCGGCCACAACGCGCCGACCAGCCGCCCGCCGTAGAGCCCGGGCATGGCCGCGCCCGGCGAGACGACCAGGCCGGCGGCCACCGACCCGAGCACCGCGAAGTACATCCGGATGTGGTGCCGGACGAACGTCAGGTCGCCGTCCCACCAGCGGCCGACCAGCCACAGCGTGCCGACGAAGAGAGCCAGCCGGGCGCACCGGAACAGCGCGCCGAATCCGGACTCCAGGTGCGCACTGGAGATCACGCTCGGCACCAGCAGCAGGGTGAGCAGGAACAGATAGGCGCTGGGTCGGATGCGCAGCCGGAGATTGAGAGCGAGCGCCAGCGCGAACGCGGCGACCAGCGCGCCCATGGTGACCAACTGGATGAGGGAGCGGGGCAGCGGGATGATGGTCTTCGCCCCGGCGGAGCCGAGCGTGTTGAGGACCAGCAGCCCCCAGACCGTCCCGACGATCTTCGACGTGTGGGTCGAGTGGCCGGCGCTCATCTCAACCACCGTCCCGTGCACGGAAGGTGCTGCCCGCGTCCTGCTGGTACGGCGTGCTCTGCCACTGCCAGGAGTCAAGTATCCGGCTCGGGTCGTGGGCGATGAACTTCCACGGTCCGAGGTAGACGTTGTCGTGCCAGCGGTTGTGCTGCTTGCGGGTGATCGCCTCGGCCACCCGCTCGCCCTGGTACGGAGACCAGTCCGGATAGGTGCCGTAGTTGGCCAGCACCGCCATCCGGTCGCACTTCGCCGTGCAGTCGACGACGGACTTGTCCAGCACGAAGCGGTTGCCGTGGATGTCCACCCGCTGGGTCTTCCACCGGCAGTCGGCGTAGAGCGGTGCGGTGGCGATCGCCGGCTGTGCGCAGCGGTCGGTGTGCTTCACCAGCAACGTGCAGTCCCCGGACGAGGTGTTGGCCGGGCTGTTGCAGAACCGGTCGGCGTTTTCCCACAGGGTGATCCCGGACCAGTTGTTCTCCAGCACGTTCCGGTAGATCTCGATCTTGTCCGTGCGGGCTCGGATCCGTGGTTCGCCTCCGGACTCGGACAGGTAGACGGTCGCGAACGGGAAGTTGTCTCCGCGGTCGGCGTACCTGCGGCCCTCGACCCAGTTGTTCCGCCGGATCGTGTTGTTCCGGATGACCGCGTTGTAGCTGGTCTCGTAGATCAGCGCGGCACCGTCGTTGGCCTCGAGGACGTTGTTCTCGATGCGGAAGTCGTTGTTGTTGGTGTCCGCCCATAACCCGGTTCCGCGGTTGTCGTGCACCCAGTTGCCGCGCACGTCGGCTCCGTTGACGGCCCAGAACTTGACGCCTCCGGTGCAGCCGCAGCCCGGCCGCCGCCGCTCCCAGTCGTCCCTGTTGTTGCCCACGATCTCGTTGCCCTCGACCACCAGGTCGCTGATACGGCCGGTGGACTTGTAGGCGTTCATGCCGTACTGACCGTTGCCGCGCAGGCAGCTGGCGTGGACCCGCTGGTGGGCACCGGCCATCAGCCCGGCGCCGGAGTTGTTCTGGATCGTCGCGTGCTCGATCACCCACCCGTCGGCCGAGTCATGGTTGACCACGCCCTCGTCATGCGGCGCGACGAAACCCTGCACGGTCAGATAGCGGATGGTGACGTCGCGGGCGGTGCCGCCGAACGCGTACTGGTTGGTCTTCCGGCCGTCGAGCACCGCGCCCGGCGCGCCGAGGTAGCTGTTCCCCTCCTTGGGAATGACCTGGGCGTAGCGGTCCGGCCCGAGCCTGTGCTTGCCCGGTCGAAGCCAGAACGTGGTGTTCGGAGGGCTGCTCCTGGTCTTCGCGGCCAGGTCACCGGCCACCCCGGGGTCGACCGTCACCGCCCCCGCCGGCGCCTTCGCCGGCCCGGCCGCGGGCTTGGCGCACACCCGGGCCACGGACGTGGACGGCGCAGCGGGCGGCTTCGGCCGCGCGTCCGGCGTGCTCTCACAGCCGGTCGCCGCCAGCAGGGCCAGCGCCAGCGGTGCCGCCGGTAACGCCCAGTGCCGCCACTTGATCCCCAAGCGTCCTCCCTAGCCGTGGAACCTGAGTACGGTGGTGAACTCCCCCAACAGCGCAGCGCCGTCGGCGAAGCCGGTGCCGACCAGCGTGGTGGTGGGTTCCTTGCGCCCGAAGCCGGCGGAGTACCAGCCCAGCGGCGGGTCACTCTCGCCGCGATGCGCCCGCCAGCGCAGCTGCCCGGGCAGGTCGAGCACCGCGGAGCGGTCCTCGCCGTCCCGGGTCCAGGTGAGCGATGCCCGGTTTCCCACCAGGTCCGCGGCGATCGCCGGGCCGAGGTGGAACGCCAGGTGCACGGCCCGGCGCGGGCCGCGCACCTCGTCGACCACCCTCAGCTCCTTGGCCGCGGCCGTCAGCTCCACCCGGCGGCGGTGCACGGAGGGCTGGTAACCGTCGTGCTCGGCACACCAGCGGGCCGTCCCCCGGTCGGAGGCGCCGGATGCGTCCGCGACCAGGACGCGGCTGCGGGCATGCCGGGTCCACAGGAACGGGCCGCCGGAGACGGACTGGTCACCGCCGTCCATTCGCAGGGTGTTGTGGCCGAGGGTCGACCGGAAGTACTGCCGCCACTCGGGCTGCCCGTGGTAGCAGTACGTCCCCGGGTCGGCGAGCACATCGACCCCGTCGTGCCGGACCTCCACGGACAGCGCGTCCGCGTGAGCATGCGCGGCGATGGACAGGAATCCGTGCGGACCACCGTCGCAGCGGCACCAGATCTCCGCCGGACCGCGCAGGATGGTGAGCCCCGCGTCGGCGAAATGAGCCGGTCGGCTCGGCGGGCGGGACACGGCCGGCGCGGTTCCGTCTTTCGAGTACGGCCGGATGAGCGCGGCCAGCAGCGGGGTGCGCACATCGGTGCCGGTCACCGTCGGCCACCAGGCGAGCCGGCCGAACACGGCGTCCCCGGTGGCCAGCAGCGAGGCCCAGCGGTCGGTGCCCGCGCCGTCCACGACCAGACCGTGCCCGTCGTCCGCGTCCCCCTGGCGCGGCGGCCGTAGCCGGTTGTCCACGATGGCCGCGAGCGCGTCGGTCATCCGCAGCAGCACCAGCCGGATCGAGGCGGGGACCGGCACGCCCGCGGCATCCGCCTCGGCCACCGCGGCCAGGCCGAGCTCCAGCACCAAGCCGTGATACTCGGTGGCCAGCTCGCGGTTGAGGCCGGAGCCGAAGGTATTGCTGCGCAGCTGCCGCTCCAGCGACCGCAGCGCGTCGGCTCGCAGGCGCGCCGAGGAGGGGAACCACCCGAACGCGCAGGCCGCGGCGAACTGCCCGGCGGCCTCGGCGATGACGTGGTTGTTCGCCGAAGACCCCCGGCTGGGGAAGGCGGCCAGCCAGCGCTGGTGGTGCCAGATCTGGTTCAGCGCCACCGGGTTGCCCTCGAACAGCCCGGCCGCGCCCGGCCAGCCGTCGAGCAGCCGACGGATCCACACCCAGGACAGCAGCCGGATCCCCAGCTCGATGCCGCTGGTCCAGTGCACCCCGCGCAGCGGCGCGTTGCCCGCCCACCACGACCGCAGGTGCTCGGCCACTCGCTCGGCGTACCGCTCGTCCCCGGTGATCGCGTAGGCGGCGGCGAGCTGGGTGAGGTACTGATGCCGGGACGGCTCCCAGATCTGCTTGATGTCCCCGACCGCGTCCTCGTCCCGGTACGGCACGTCGAAGGCGTAGCCCCACGGAGCCCGGCGCCCGGTCTTCGGGTCGTACCACCAGTCCGGGTCGGCCAGGTCGTCGCGGACCACCCCGAAAAACTCGGCGTGCCCGGCCATCAGCCGGTCCGCCTCGGCGATGAGACGTTTCGCGGCGTCCGGTGGCACCGCGGCGATCGTCCCCGCGGGCAGCGCCGCGGTGAACCGCGCGCCGGTCACGCTCGGGCAGTCCGGCCGCGCCGACCGCCACCGCCGCCTGCGCACCGCGTCGCCCACCCGGCCGCCGACCTCCCGCGGTCCCATCCGGGACAGCCGCCGCAGGTACCAGCTCGGGCTCCCCGAGTTCACAGTCATCGCGCCCTCGCCAACGTCACCGGTGCGCCGCCGGCCAGGCCGGTCTGCACGGCGAGGGTGGCCGCCGTGGTGGCGACCAGCGACTCCAGCGGCACCGGCATCGGCCCGCCGGTCCGCACGGCCTCGAGGAACGCGTCCAGCTCGGCGCGCTGGCCCTTGTCCCGGGCCTTGGGCAGCCGAGAACTGATCCACCGCTTGCGGCCGTCGTACACAGCGGCACGGACGAAGTCGTCGAGCCGCAGCGCGCGGCCGTCCGCGACCAGGTCCAGCGTCTCCTTGGGGAAGCCGGCCGGGCCGGTGGTGACGTAGCTGATGGTGGCGGTGGACCCGCCCGGGTAGCGCAGCACAACCTGAATGTCACCGCTGTCCTCGTTGCCGGGCGTGGTGAGCGCATACACCGAGACCGGGTCGGCCTCGAGCAGCCAGCTCGCCGTGTCGATGAAGTGCCCGCCCTCGCCGGCGAACCGCGAGCCCTCGGTGCCTTGCTGGAGGTACCAGCTGCCGTGGTCCAGCCGGCCCGCGTTGACCAGGTAGCGGACGTGTCCAGGCCCGGTCCGGGCGCCGAACCGCTTCCTGGCCTCATTGAGCAGCGGTGCGAACCGGCGGTTGAAGCCCACCTGTAGCCGGTCGTTGCCGGACTCCTCCACCGCCGCGAGCACGCAGACCAGTTCGTCCTCGGTGAGGGCCAGGGGCTTCTCCACGAACACCGCCTTGCCGGCCAGCAGCGCCCTTTGGGTCAGTTCGGCGTGCGAGCTGTGGCGGGTGACCACGAACACCGCGTCGATGGACGGGTCGCCGAGCACGGCATCGAGATCGGTGGTCGCCTCGGCGAAGCCGAACTTCCGCTTCGCGTTGGCCGCGGACAGCGCCGTCGTGGTGACGACCGTGGACAACTCGACGCCGTCGCGCCGCGCCAGATGCGGCAGCAGCATCGACGTCGCGTAGTTTCCCGCGCCGGCGAACGCCAGCCGCACCGGCACCTTGGCGGACCGGGCCGGGGCGGACACTCCGCCGCCGGCTCTCGTCACCGCGGGCATGGCAACCGCCGGGGCCTCCGTTTCCGCAGCTCGGTCGGGGCGGTCGGGGTACCGGAACAGCACAGCCACGGCCTTCAGGTCGCCGTCCTTCAGGCGCTGGTACGTCTCGACGGCGTCATCGAAGTCGGCTATCCGGGAGACCAAGGGCTCCACGTCGACGCGGCCGCGGGCGAGGAGATCGAGGAAACACGCCAGATTGCGGCGCTCGGTCCAGCGCACGTAGCCGATCGGGTAATCCCGCCCCTCCAGCTCGTACTCCGGGTCGTAGCGCCCGGGGCCGTAACTGCGGGAGAACCGGACGTCGAGCTCCTTCTCGTAGTACGCGTTCCACGGCAGGTCCAGGCGGCACTTGCCGATGTCGACGACCCGGCCGCGGTCCCGGCACAGCCGGGCGGCCAGCTCCACGGGCTGGTTGCTGCCACCGCCGGCGGCCAGATACACCTGGTCCACGCCGTGACCGCCGGTGAGTTCGGCGACGGAGTTCTCCACGGCCGCGGAGGCGGGATCGCCGCAGGCCGCCGCGCCCAGGCGCTCGGCGAGCTCGCAGCGCACCGGGTCGGGGTCGACCCCGACGACGCGGACCCCCGAGGCGGCCAGCAACTGCACCACCAGCTGCCCGATCAACCCGAGGCCGATGACCAGCGCCACGTCGCCGAGCTGCGGCTCGCCGCGGCGGACGCCCTGCATCGCGATCGACCCGACGGTGCCGAAGGCCGCGTGCCGCGGCGCGAGACCGTCCGGCACCCGGGCGTAGAGGTTCTTCGGCACCCAGTTCAGCTCGGCGTGCAGCGCGTGCTCATTGCCGGCGCAGGCCACGAGGTCGCCGACCTTCACATCGTCGATCCCGGAGCCGACCTGCTCGACCACCCCGCACAGCGAGTAGCCCAGCGGCGTGTAGGAGTCCAGCTTGCCCATCACCTTGCGGTAGGTGGCGCCCACCCCGTTGGTGGCCACGCTCTGCACGACCTTGGCCACCTGGTCCGGCCGGGAGCGGGCCTTGCCCAGCATCGACATGCCGGCCTCGGACACCTTCATGAGCTCGGTCCCGGTGGAGATCAGCGAGTAGGCGCTGCGGACCAGCACACCGCCCGGCTTGCACCCCGGCACCGGCACGTCGAGCAGCGCCAGCTCGCCGCTCTTGTAGTTCTGCACAACCTGTTTCACCCGAACTCCTCTGATTCCTAAGCCGTTAACCGAGTGCTCTGGCCGGACCCAGAGGTCGCGTCGCGATACCAGTACTCGAGGGTCAGCACATGCCACAGATGCTTGGAGAAGTCCCGCTGCCCGGCGGCGTCCTCGGCGGCCATGCGTGCCAGCGCGTCGCGGCGCAGAAGCCCGGAGTTGACGAGCACGCCGTCGTGCACCACCTCTCGTACCAGCGGGGCCAGATCCCGGCTCATCCAGGCCCGCAGCGGGGCGCTGAACAGGCCCTTGGGCCGGTAGACGATCTCCCGGGGCAGGATCGAGGTGGCCGCCTCCTTGAGGACGGCCTTGCCCTGCCGTCCGACGATCTTGCGATCACCGGGCACGGCGAACGCCGCCCTGACCACCTCGACGTCCACATACGGCACCCGCACCTCGGTCGACGCGGCCATGCTCGACCGGTCCGTGTACGTGAGGTTCAGGCCCGGCAGGAACATCCGGGCGTCGCCCAGGCACATGCGGTTGACGAAGTCGTCGAGGTCGTTGTCCTGGTAGATATCCGCGTGCTCGGTCAGCACGTCCTCGACCGTGCCGGCCAGGTCCGGATCGACCAGGGCGAGCAGCTCGTCCTGGTCGTACATGGTGTAGCTGCGCCGGAACGCGGTCTCCTCCGGCAGATCGGCGAAGGAGAGGAACCGCTTCGCGAAGCGCACCGACCGGTACCCCCGGCGGGCCGTGGCGACCGGCAGCCGGTCCACGGCCCTGGACAGGCCGCGCCGCAGGGGCCGCGGGACGCGCTGGTAGCGCAGCGCGATCAGATTGGCCAGGTGCTTGCGGTACCCGGCGAACAGCTCGTCGGCGCCCATCCCCGAGAGCATCACCTTGACCCCGGCCTCCCGGGCGGCCGAGCAGATCAGGAACGTGTTGATCGCGGCGGGGTCGCCGATCGGCTCGTCCAGGTGGTACGTCATCCGCGGCAGCAGATCGAGCACGTTCGGAGCGATCTCGATCTCATGCAGGTCGACACCGAACCGCTCGGCCACCCGCCGGGCATAGCGCAGGTCGTCCGGCATCGCCTCGAACCTGGCGTCCTCGGCGCGGAACCCGATCGTGTAAGCGGAGATCCCGGGTTGGTCGCGGGCCGCCAGCGCGGTCAGATAGCTGGAGTCGAGACCGCCGGAGAGGAAGGTCGCCACGGGTACGTCGGAGAGCAGGTGGCGCCGAGTCGACTCCTCGACGATGGCGGCGACATCCGGCTGCTCGCCGCCCCGGGCCCGCTCCTGGGCCTCGGCGGCGACGTCCTTCAGGTGCCAGTACCGGCCGCGCTCCACCCGGCCGTCGGGCCGGCACCTCAGCCAGCTCCCCGGCGGCAGCTTCTCCGCTTCGCGGAACGCGCACCGTGAGTCCGGCACCCAGTAGTACAGCAGCGAGGCCACCAGCGCCGCATGGTCCACCTCCAGCGACCCGCCGGTCCCGGCGGCGAGCGCCTTGAGCTCGGAGGCGAACACCAGACCCTCGCCGCGCCGGAGCAGGAACAGCGGCTTGATACCGAGCTGGTCGCGGGCGAGCACCAGGTCACCGGTTCGCTCGTCGAAGATCCCGAACGCGAACATGCCGCGCAGCCGGGGCAGGCAGTCCGTGCCCCAGCGCCGCCAGGCCTCCAGCAGCACCTCGGTGTCGGAGGTACCGCGGAAGCGCACCCCGGCGGCCGCCAACTCGGCCCGCAGCTCGGGCGCGTTGTACAGCTCGCCGTTGTACGTCAGGACGAGGCCGCCCGAGACCATCGGCTGGGCGCCGGTCTCGGACAGGTCGATGATGGCCAGTCGGCGGTGCCCGAGGTGCACTTCGCCGTCACCGGCGGGGTGGCTGTACCGGCCCGCCCCGTCCGGACCGCGGTGGGCGAGGGTTTCGGTGAGCCGGTCGGTCACGACCTTCCCGTCCGGCCATCGGTAAGTGCCTGCGATGCCACACATGTCCTACCGCGCCTCCTGGTCGCTGTCCGGGACCCGTCCCGCCCACATCGGCAGCCGCTCCGTCCGCCGCCGGCCCGTCCCGTTCTGCCGGGCCGGCCGCTCGTTCTGGCCGCGCAGCCCGGTGTGCGGCCCGTCCCACAGCGTGCCGTCGGTCCGGTCACGCGGATCGGGGTCGATCAGCACCACACCGACCACCGGAATGCCCTGGTCCGCGAGGTGCCGCGCCACGGTGTGCAGCCATGCGGCGCTGCCGTGCCCGGCACGCACGACGAGCACGGTCCGGGTGCCGAGGTACTGGAGGTCGGTCCACGCCGTGCCGGGCGCCACCGAGCCGACGCCGAACCGGCGTTCCTCATGAGACACGGCCGCGGCACGCTCGCCGCTGACCACGGTCGGGTCTCCTGGTTTCTGGCGGCGGCCCGCGAGCTGCGGGCCGGGCAGACCATCGATGATCACCACTGGCCCGTCCGGTGCCAGTGCCCCGGCGAGGTCCAGGGCGATCACGCTCGTGCTGCGCGCACAGCCGAGTTCCAGCAGCGACACCGGTTCCGCGGAGCCGCGCACGGTGCGGGCCAGGGACGTGGTGAGCCTCGTCCGTGCCGCCCGGATCCGTCGGCGCTGCCACAGCCTGCCCGACCGGCGGGGCAGCTCCGCGATGACCGAGGCGCCCAGGTTCGCCGCGATGTCCCGGCGCAGCACGGGGCGGTCCGCCACCACCACACCGACCGCGGCCACCGCGAGCCCGAGGACGAGACCGAGGACGAGCCCGATCGCGGCGTTGGTGGCAGCGGTCCTGGGCAGGGAGTGCCGCACCGCGCGCGGGGCGTCCACGATCTGCGTGCCGGCGATGACCCGGGGCGTGCCGATGCGCGCCTCCGCGGCGCGCTGGCCGAAATCGGTGATCCGCGAGGTGAGCTCGGCCCGGCGGGCGAAGAGCGACTCCATGTTCGCCGACGCCTTCGGCCCGCTCTCCGGCGATCCGTCCTCGATCGCCTTGTTTACCTGGGCGAGTTCGTCCCGCATTCGGTCACGCTGGTCGAGCAGGGTCTTGGCCTCGGCGTTCGCGGATTCCCGTATGCGCCGCACATGGTCCGCGACGAACGCGTCGGCCAGCGCCTTGGCGCGGGCCATCGCCTCCGCGTCGCTGTCACCCGTCACATTGATCTGGAGCAGGTTGTTGGTCAAGCCGGTACCCCCGTAGTCCTGCATGAAGTCCTCCGGTTTTTCCGGGGACCCGAGGGACTTCAGGGCCTTACCGGCGATCCGCGTGGTGTGCAGCAGCGCGACGTCGGTGCGGATCAGCGTTCCGGGGTCGTTCGGCTGGTCCTCCTGATGCGCGACCAGCACCTTGGTCACCGCGGTCGGCGGTGGCGGCAGCAGGACCGCCACCGCCACGCCGACGAGCAGCCCCAGCAGCGCCATGGAGCACCAGAGACGGCGCCGCCTCCGCACCGCCACCACCAGCGCCTGTAGATCCAGCAGCGGAGCGGCGGCCGACGACTCCGAAGTCGTACTCGTCGTCACCCTGAACCTTCCGTCGCGTGGTCGCGGGCCGCGAGCACCGGCGTGGCGGGATCCCGAGGACGGTCGGCAGCCCGCATCGGACGGGCCCGGACCGTGCCGGCGAGGACGATGCCGACGACCTCGTGCCCCGCGTCCGCACACGCCTCGGCGATGCCGGCGAGCTCCCCTGCGGTCCAGCTGCCCGCGCTGAGCACGACCAGGACACCGGACTCGTTGTCGCGGTCCGGCACCATCGGCTGGGACACCGAAACCCCCACCATCCGCAGCATGGTTGGGGAGGGGCTGCTCTCGGCCTCGGCGACGAGCTGCCCTGCGGCCCGGCGGGCGATCTCGTCGCCGTCCGGGACGGCAACCAGCAGCCGCCGGGGGCCCGGCAGCTGGTCCCGGAGGCGGGCGCACACCCGCCGGTAGCGGATCTGCCTGCCGGTCTCGTCGCCGGACGTCCGCGGGGTCGGTATGTCCCACCGGATGTCGACGCCCAGCAGCCGGCGGATCCGGGCCCACGCGCCACGGCCTTCCGGCCGGTGCGCGCGCCGTTCACCAGGTACGTCGACGGTACCCAGCAGCACCGAGCCCAGCGCCGCGGCGATCTCCGGTTCGGTGCGCAGCCGGCCACTCATCCGTGCGGCGGTGAGATGGCCGATGACCGCGAGCAGGAAGAACAGCAGCGCCCCGGCGACGATGAGCTGCATCCTCGTCGGCGGTGCCTCGCCGGCCGGCCGGGCCGCCGGCCCCATGACGACCATGTTGGCCTTGTTGGCGGCCGGGTCGGCCTGGTCCAGCTTGTTGACGGCCTCCTGGAGTGTGGTGCGCAGCTTCGTCAGCTCGGTGCGGGTCTGCACGCTCTCCACGGTCTGTCCCGGATCCGCCGCATCGGCCAGCTCGGTGATGCGGCGGCTGGTCTTCGCCACCATCTGCCGCAGCGCCTCGGGCCGCGTCGCCGCTTCGGGGTCGGTGTTGTCGCCCACGATCCGCGCGGCGAACGTGACGAACTGCTGGGCCATCTGGTCGGAGAGTCGCTGTGCGCGCTCCGGGGTGTCGGCCGTGCCCGAGATCTTGATGATGTTCCCGTCGGCGGCCTTGGCGCTCACCCGATCCCGCAGCTCGCTGCCGCTGACCCCGTGCCAGCCGAGCGTGGCGGCCGCGCGGTCGACCACCACCGAACTGGTCGCGATCTCCACCTGGGTCAGCAGCTCGCGCTCCTGCCACGCCCCAGGCAGCAGTACCGATGCCGACGTCGTGTAACGCGGCGGAAACAGCAAAGAGGTGCCGTAGCCGACGAGCGCGCCCACCACGGCGAGGATGATGAGGAACCGCCGGCGCCGACGGATAATCCGCCCGATCGTGACCAGGCGTATCGTGTCATCGCTCAACGGCGCGGCCTCTTCCCTGCCCGGTCCGGGTCGCCCGCCGACACCGGAGCGTGGCCACGGCAGGCAGCGGCGTAGGCGGCGAGCAGCGACGCTTGCGAGTTCCGCCAGGAGAGCGAACCACTGATCCGCTCCTGGCCGATCTTGCCCATCCGGGTGCGCTGCTCCGGATCGTCCAGCAGCAGCGCGATGAGCCCCGCGAACTCGGCCTCGTCGTTGGCGGGCGCGTAGACGGCGGCGTCACCGGCGGAGACCCGCGCCTCCCGGAGGTCGAACGAGACGATCGGCCGGCCCATCACCATGTACTCCAGCACCTTGTTCATGGTCGACACGTCGTTGAGCGGATTGTGCGGGTCGGGGGAGAGGCACACGTCCGCGGTGGACAGGTAGCGCACCAGGTCGGCGTCCGGAATGCGCCCGGTGAACTGCACCTGCTCCGAGAGCCCGAGCCGCCGGGACAGCTCCACCATCGCGTCGAAGGTGTCGCCGCCGCCGACGAACACCGCATGCCAGTCGGTCCGCCCGAGCTCGTCACGCAGCTTCGCGAGGGCCCGCAAGGCGTAGTCGACGCCGTCCTGCGGGCCCATGACGCCGAGGTAGCACAGCAGATGAGGCTTGCCGCGCTTCAGCTCCGGCTCGGGCGGTACGGGGTGGAACCGGTCGATGTCGGGCGCGCTGCGCACCACGAAAACGTCCTCCGGCCGCCGACCGCCACGGCGCACCGCGACATCCCGATAGCTCTCGTTCGTGGCGAGCACGACGTCCGCGGCCCGGTAGGTCCGCCGTTCCAGCGCGCACACGGCGCGGTAGAGCAGATCCTCGCCGCGGCCGAACCGGGAGAGATACAGCTCGGGTACCAGGTCGTGCTGGTCGAAGACGAACCGCGCGCCGCGCCGCTTCAGCCACAGTGCCGGCAGGAACAGCAGGTCGGGCGGGTTGCAGGCGTGGACCACATCGACCGGGCCGACCTTCCGGGCCAGCCGGACCGTATGCCACAGCGCCGATCCGTACTCGCGCAGATAGCCGGCCGGCCCTCCGGTGGCCGCGCGCAACGGGTAGCGGTGGATCCGCACCCCGTCGATCTCCGCCTCCGGCTCCGTGTCCCGCTTTGTCCCCCGGGGACAGATGACGTGCACCGTCCAGCCCGCGTCGCGCAGCGTCGTGCACTCCTGCCACACCCGCCGGTCGAACGGCACCGACAGGTTCTCCACCAGGATCAGCGCGCGCCGGTCCGGCCGGTCGCCGCTGACCGTGTCACCAAACGATGTGTCACCAAGCAAGGCCCATGTACCCCGGTTCGGCCCGGCGCGCCTCGGCGTCGGGAAGGCGGATGAGGTCGACAATCACCGGGCCGTCGCCATGGGGCAGCGCCGACAGTACGGCCGGATCCCCGGTCCCGACCAGGCACACCTCGGCGTGCTCGAGCACCTCGTCGACGGAGTCCGCGAGCAGCTGCGCGAGGTGCGGCAGCCGGGTCTCGATGTACTCGCGGTTCGCGCCGATCAGCCGGGAGAGGCTCACGTTGGCGTCGTAGATCCGAAGGTCGTAACCCTTGCCGAAGAGCCTCTCCGCCAGCTCGACGAGCGGGCTCTCGCGGAGGTCGTCGGTGCCGGGCTTGAAGGACAACCCGAACATTCCCACCCGGCGCTTGCCGGTGCGCTCGACCAGCTCCACCGCGCGTTGCAGATGTTCGGAGTTGGAGGGCAGCACATGGGCGAGGATGGGCACCGAGACGTCGGCCCGCTGCGCCGCGTGGACCAGACTGCGCAGGTCCTTGGGCAGGCAGGAGCCACCGAAGGCGAAGCCGGGCCGCAGGTAGGCGGGGCTGATGTTCAGTTTGCGGTCGGCCAGGAACACGTCCATCACCTGGTGCGAGTCCACCCCGAGCGCCTGGCACACCGCGCCCAGCTCGTTCGCGAAGCCGATCTTGAGGCCGTGGAACGCGTTGTCCGCGTATTTGATCGCCTCGGCCGTCGGGACCGGCACCCGGAACACCTCGCCGGGCAAGCCGTCGTACAGCGCCGCCACCACGTCGCCGCTCGCCGGGTCGAGCTCGCCGATGACGGTCTTGGGCGGGTCGAAGAAGTCCCGCACGCTCGTGCCCTCGCGCAGGAACTCCGGGTTGACCGCGACCCCGATGTCCACCCCGGCCGTGCCGCCGACGTACTTCTCCAGGATCGGTACCAGCAGGTTCAGGCAGGTGCCCGGGAGCATGGTGCTGCGGAACACGACGGTGTGCCGCCCACTGCGCCCACCGCGATCCGCCAGCACGGCGCCGATCTGCTCGGTGACCCGCTCCAAGTACGTGGTGCACAGGCCACCGTTGGGCTCCGACGGCGTGCCCACGCAGACCAGCGACACCTCGCTGCCCATGATGGCCTCGCGGACGTCGCCGGTGGCGCGTAACGCCCCGGTCCGCACGACCTCGGCGATGAGCTCGCCGATCCGCTCCTCGACCACCGGGGCCTTGCCGTCGTTGACCAGGTCGACCTTCACCTGGTTCACGTCCACCCCGATGACCTCGTGACCCATGCCGGCCAGGCACGCGGCCGACACGCAGCCCACGTAGCCGAGCCCGAAAACGCTGACTCTCATGACTCGTTCCTCCCCCCAGGCAGGCCCCTCCGGCCTGCGATCCGTGCGTTGGCGCCACCGTTGAGTTGCGGCCCCCGCGTTATCAGTAGGCCCCCTGCCCTTGGAGCACCGCACGCAGCGTCTTCCACAAGATCACTGTGTCGAGCGCGAGCGACCAGTCCTCCACGTACCGCAGGTCGAGGCGGACCGCCTCCTCCCACGGCAGGTCGCTGCGTCCGCTGATCTGCCACAGGCCGGTGAGTCCGGGCTTGACCAGCAGCCGCCGCCGGATGTCCGGGCCGTACGCGGCGGACTCCTCCGGTAACGGAGGCCGCGGACCGACGAGCGACATCGATCCGGTGAGCACGTTGAAAAGCTGCGGGAGCTCGTCGATCGAGTACCGGCGCAGCACTGCTCCCACCCTGGTCACCCGCGGATCCCGGCGGAGCTTGAACAGCAGGCCGGCGCCCTCGTTGAGGTCGGCCAGCTCGGCACGTGCCCCGTCAGCCCCGGCGACCATGGTGCGGAACTTGAGAATGGTGAACTCGCGGCCGTCCTTGCCGACCCTGCGCTGGCGGTAGAACGCCCCACCCCGACTGTCCACCAGCACGAGCAGCCCGACGAACACCATCAGCGGCGCGAACAGCATCAGCAGGATCGCCGCGCCCATCCGGTCGACGACCCCTTTGACCGCCCGGCGGCCCCCGGTGAAGGTCGGCATGCTGACCCGCAGCAACGGGATCCCGAGCACCGCGTCGACGTGCAGCCGCGGGCCGGCCACCTCCATCAGCACCGGGGCCACGATCATCTCGGCGTCGCTGCCTTCGAGGTTCCAGGCCAGCCGCTGGAGCCGGTCCGGTGTCCAGTGCGGGTCCGGTGTGACCGCGACGACACGGTAGCCGTCGCGGCGGACATGGCCCGCGACGTCCGTCAGTCGGCCGACGACCGGCACTCCGTCCAGGTGGTCACCGTCGAGCCCGAGACCGTCCGTCGTACACACCGCTTCCACCCGCCAGCCGAGGTGCGGGAACTTGCGGGTCCGGGTGATCAGGTCGCGTACGGTGGCCGGGCTCCCGGCAGCGAGCACCGGTCTCAGGCACCGTCCCTCCTTGCGCTCTCTGTGCAGCCAGAGGCGCAGCAGATATCGCGCGGTCATGGTGGTGAGCGCGATCGCGGGGATCGCGACGAAGATCCAGAGCTTGATGTTGCGCGAGGTGAGGGCGATCCCGCCGAGCGCCAGCACGACGGTCGCCGTGAACAGCGAGCGTCCGAGCCGGCGGAATTCCTCGGCGCCCTGGCCGAGCACGGCCGGAGCCCACGACCGGCTCACCGCAAGCGCCCCCAGCACCAGCAGCTCGGTGCCGAATGCGAGAATCCCCCATTTCTCGTGCCAGTTGGCCGCGTCCCGGGCCCCGAAGAAGTTGCCGATCGCCGCCACCACGAAGGCGGTGGCCACGGTATCGCTGGTGATCACGGTACGGCGGTACCGCTGCTCCCAGTCGATCGCGGGCTGACTGATTGCCCCGTCCGCCAGACGCCCGCGCGCTGACGGAAACGGGCTGACTAATCCCCCTCGCCGCACAGAACCCCCCAGGTCCCCAGTGATTCGACGTGTTCGCCCAACACTGTTCCTCCCCCTCGGGAGGCCCCCGCCTCCCGTACTGTCCCTCCCCTCGGGAGGCCCCCGCCCCCCGCGCCGCGCTGTTCCTCCCCTCGGGAGGCCCCCGCCCCCCGCATGACATCCCGGCTATCTCAGCGCTACTTGAACAACCCACCCTGGCGGCAGCAGGCTCGCCTGCCCCGCCAGCCCCTCGAGTTGCGGCGTGCGCCGGAACCCGTCGAAACCTCGGGTGCTCCCCGCACCCAAGGCCCCTCTCGGGCCCAAAGAACTGATCCACCCCCACGTCTGGCGCCGGGGAGGCGACTGCTGGCCTTCCGTAGCGCCGGACCTATAGATCATTAGTGGTCGCCTCGTGCCCGAACGGCCGAAGCACGGTCAATCTAGACCATCGGGGCCGGTGTGTAGAGAGGATGTGTGTAAATTGTGCGCAAGCTTTGAGACAGGATCCACCGATCGTCGACCGCCTACGTCGGCCCTGACGCCACCGGAGGGGGTGCGGACAAACTCAGATATCGATCCTGGACCGGTCGAGCGTGGCAGCGGAGCTGGTGATGAACTCCTTGCGGGGAGCCACCTCGTTGCCCATCAGCAGGTCGAACACGCCTTCCGCGGCTTCCAGGTCGGAGAGGTTGATCCGGCGCAGGGTGCGGTGGCGCGGGTCCATGGTGGTCTCGGCCAGCTGGTCGGCGTCCATCTCACCGAGGCCCTTGTAGCGCTGGATCGAGTCCTTGTACCGGATGTTCTCGCTCTGGAACTCGAGCAGCTTGTCGCGCAGCTCGCGGTCGGAGTACGTGTAGACGTACTTGTCCTGGCCCTTCTTCGGCTGGATCAGCTCGACGCGGTGCAGCGGCGGCACGGCGGCGAAGACACGGCCGGCCTCGACCATGGGCCGCATGTAGCGGTGGAACAGCGTCAGGAGCAGGGTGCGGATGTGGGAGCCGTCCACATCGGCGTCGGTCATCATGATGATCTTGCCGTAGCGTGCCGCGTCCAGATCGAAGGTCCGCCCGGAACCGGCTCCTATCACCTGGATGATCGCGCCGCACTCGGCGTTCTTCAGCATGTCCGTGACGGACGACTTCTGGACGTTGAGAATCTTGCCGCGGATCGGCAGCAGCGCCTGGAACTCGGAGTTCCGGGCGAGCTTCGCCGTGCCGAGCGCGGAGTCCCCCTCGACGATGAACAGCTCGCTGCGGTCGACGTCGTCGCTGCGGCAGTCGGCGAGCTTGGCGGGCAGGGCGGAGGACTCCAGGGCCGTCTTGCGGCGCTGCGTGTCCTTGTGCCGGCGGGCGGCGATGCGCGTCCTGGCGGCGGCGACGGCCTTCTCCATGACCACACGGGCCTGCTGGGCCGCGTCACGCTTGGTGGAGGTCAGGAACGCCTTGAGTTCCTTGCTGATCACGGTGTTGACGATGCGGCGGGCCGCCGAGGTGCCGAGGACCTCCTTGGTCTGGCCCTCGAACTGGGGCTCGGCGAGACGGATCGTGACGACCGCCGTGAGCCCCTCCAGGGCGTCGTCCTTGGCGATGTCGTCCTCGGCGACGCGCAGGAGCTTCTTGGCCCGCAGCACCTCGTTCATCGTCTTGGCCACCGCCTGCTCGAAGCCGGTGACGTGGGTGCCGCCCTTGGGGGTGGCGATGATGTTGACGAACGACTTGACGATGGTGTCGTAGCCGGTGCCCCAGCGCAGTGCGACGTCCACGCCGAGTTCCCGGGTGACCTCGGTGGGCGTCATCTGGCCGTGGTCGTCCAGGACGGGCACCGTCTCCTTGAAGCTGCCCTGCCCGCTGAAGCGGAGCACGTCGCAGACCGGCCTGTCGCTCGCCAGGAACTCGCAGAACTCGCTGATGCCGCCGTCGAAGCGGAAGGACTCCTCGCCCTTGCTGCCGCCCTCGCCGAGGCCGTACTCGTCGCGGACGACGATGGTCAGGCCGGGCACCAGGAACACCGTCTGGCGGGCCCGCTGGTGCAGTGTGTCGAGGGAGAGCCTGGCGTCCTTGAGGAAGATCTGTCGGTCGGCCCAGTAGCGTACGCGCGTGCCGGTGCGGGCCTTGGGGATTCTGGTGGTCTGGCGCAGGCCTTGGGCGGGGGTGAAGGAGGCGTCGGGTCCGGGGCCGGTGTAGGTGCCGGGTGTGCCGCGGCGGAAGTTGATGGCGTGAGTGCGGCCGTGGAGGTCGACCTCGATGTCCAGCCGCGAGGAGAGGGCGTTGACCACGGAGGCGCCGACGCCGTGCAGGCCACCGGAAGCGGCGTAGGAGCCGCCGCCGAATTTTCCGCCGGCGTGGAGTTTGGTGTAGGCGATCTCGACTCCGGACAGGCCGGTGCGGGGTTCGGTGTCCACGGGGATGCCGCGGCCGTTGTCGGTGACTTCCGCGGAGCCGTCGTCGTGGAGGATGACCTCGATGTGGTCGCAGGCACCGACCAGGGCTTCGTCGACCGCGTTGTCGATGATCTCCCACAGGCAGTGCATCAGGCCGCGGCTGTCGCTGGATCCGATGTACATGCCGGGGCGTTTGCGTACGGCCTCGAGTCCTTCGAGCACCATCAGGTGCCGTGCGGTGTAGTCGGATCCGTCCTGAGGGCGGCTGCCGGCGGCCGGGACGGGGAGTGTGCTCACGCGGTGCTCTCCTGGGCGACAGAGGGGGGTGGTGGGGCTTCGGGTCGGGCGTCCGAGAGGGGCGGGAGGCCAGTGCCCAGGGTCAGATGTCGAGGAAGCGGACGTCCTTGGCGTTGCGCTGGATGAAGTGGCGGCGGGCTTCGACGTCCTCGCCCATCAGGACGGAGAAGAGGCCGTCGGCGACGGCTGCGTCATCGAGGGTGACCTGGCCCAGGACGCGGTGGTCGGGGTCCATGGTGGTGACGCGCAGTTCCTCGGCGTTCATCTCGCCCAGGCCCTTGAAGCGCTGGATGGAGTCGTCCTTGATCCGGCGGCCGTCCTGCCGGCCCCGTTCCAGGAGCATGTTGCGTTCGCGGTCGGAGTAGGCGTATTCGACGTGATCACGGCTCCACTTGATCTTGTAGAGCGGGGGGCGGGAGAGGTAGACGTGGCCCTCCTCGATCAGTGGCCGCATGAAGCGGAACAGGAAGGTGAGCAGCAGGGTGTTGATGTGCTGGCCGTCGACGTCGGCGTCCGCCATCAAGATGATCTTGTGGTAACGGAGCTTGGCGATGTCGAAGTCCTCGTGCACGCCCGTGCCGAACGCGGAGATGATCGCCTGGATCTCCTGGTTGTGCAGGATTTTGTCGATCCGGGCCTTCTCCACGTTGAGGATCTTGCCGCGGATCGGGAGGATCGCCTGGTACTGCGGGTTGCGGCCGGATTTGGCCGAACCGCCGGCGGAGTCTCCTTCCACGATGAAGATCTCCGACATCGCCGGGTCGTTCGACTGGCAGTCGGACAGCTTGCCCGGCAGCGACGCCGTTTCCAGCAGGCCCTTGCGGCGGGTCAGGTCGCGCGCCTTGCGGGCCGCGACCCGGGCCGTGGCCGCCTGGACGGCCTTGCGCACGATGTCCGCGGCCTCGTTCGGGTTGCGGTCGAACCAGTCGCTCAGGTGCTCGTGGACGATCTTCTGCACGAAGGTGCGCGCCTCGGTGTTGCCGAGTTTGGTCTTGGTCTGGCCCTCGAACTGCGGCTCGCCGAGCTTGACCGAGATGATCGCGGTCAGGCCCTCGCGGATGTCCTCGCCGGAGAGGTTGACGTCCTTTTCCCGCAGCAGCTTCTTCTCCCGCGCGTAGCGGTTGACCACGGTGGTCAGGGCCGTGCGGAAACCCTCCTCGTGGGTGCCGCCCTCATGGGTGTGGATGGCGTTGGCGTAGGAGTACACGCTGTCGGTGTACTGGCCGTTCCACTGCAGGGCCACCTCGGCCGACAGCAGCCGTTCCGTGTCCTCGGCGGCGATGGTGATGACCGAGGGATGGACCGGTTCGCCCTTGCGGGCATTGAGGTAGGCGACGAAGTCGGTGATGCCGCCGTCGTAGCGGTAGGAGACCGTCTTCGCCGCCGGGTCCGAGTCGGCTTCGTCGGCCGCGGCCGTCGCGCGCGCGGAGGGCCGTTCGTCGGTGAGGGTCAGGGTGAGCCCGCGGTTGAGGAAGGCCATCTCCTGGAATCGCCTGGCCAGCGTCTCGAAGGAGTATTCGGTGGTCTCGAAGATGCCGCCGTCTGCCCAGAACGTCAGGGAGGTGCCCGTCCGGGAGGTGGCCTCGTGACGGACCAGTGGGGCGGTGGGAGTGCCGTCCCTGTAGTCCTGCGTCCACCGGTAGCCGTCGGTCCGGATCTCCGCCGACAGCCGGGTCGACAGCGCGTTGACCACCGACAGGCCCACACCGTGCAGACCGCCGGAGACCGCGTACCCGCCGCCCCCGAACTTCCCGCCCGCGTGCAGCACGGTCAGCACCACCTCGACGGCCGGCCGCTTCTCCACCGGGTGCATCCCCACCGGGATGCCGCGGCCGTTGTCGACCACCCGCACCCCGCCGTCGGCCAGGATCGTCACGTCGATCCGGTCGGCCACCCCCGCGAGCGCCTCGTCCACGGAGTTGTCCACGAGCTCCTGCACCAAGTGGTGCAGCCCGCGCTCTCCCGTGGAGCCGATGTACATCCCGGGCCGCTTGCGCACCGCGTCCAGGCCTTCCAGAACTGTGATCGCGTTGGCGTCGTACGACGCCGTCCCGGCATGGCCGGGCTGCTGGGATTCGGGGGTACCGCTGGCGGTGCGAGTGTCGTAAGTGGTCACAGATGCTCTCTTTCGGGCATGGCAGACCGCGCTCCCACACCACGGTGCGGGAGCGGCCGGACAGCTGGCGAAGACAGGGCGCGGCAGCCCAAACAGGGCCCCGGGGCTCACGGGCCTCGGGACCGTCGACTACCGGGACGCTGTCCAGGATACCGGAGATGCCCCTTGTCGATGGGGCGAGAACACCTCCATGCGCCACTGTGGGGCTCCCGCACTGCCTGGATCAATCCCCCCTGCCTTGGATCCCTGAAAATGCGACAGGGGGCTGTCCAGGGGCCTCCTTGGCGCCTTGCCGCGTAGCGCCGCAGGCGCTATTTCCGGCGTGACTCTCCGCGGTCACCGGTCGCGCCGCGTCAGGCCGCCGGCCGGGGGCCGGCGGCCGGCGGCCTGTTGGCCGAGGGCGGTCTCTACCGGCCCGACGCGCGGAATCCGGGGATCCGCAGCCTGGCGGGGCCCGGCGCCTTCCCAGCCGTCGTGAGCGCGAGACCGGGGAAGAGCCAGAGCGTATAGCCGACACACAGTGCGTTCGCCACAAGGCCGGTGGCCCACAGAGCCGCAGTCAGCAGGTTCACGGTCATGACAGATCGCCGTCCTCCCGCGGTGGCTCCACCTCGCCCCAGCGGTCCCCTTCCGCCGCGCTCTTTCGGCGCCGGCGGGTCAGCCGACGGCCGATCCGGCCGAACGCCCCCGGCCGGTTCCAGGCCCGGAACTCTTCCGCCCAGCGGACACCCGTACGTTCCAGGCACCGCTCGACGGCGGCGATATCAGTCTCGGACAGGTCTCGCGCCACCGGACGGAGCACCGAGTCCAGCAGCTCTGCACGCGTCTCCTGCCAGGCCCCGCCGGCTTGAGGGTGCGAACTCCAGGTATGGAAGCACTCGGCCGCATACGCGGGGTCGGTCCGCAGCCGGTCACGCACCGGCCGGGATCGGGCCACGCGGCCGTACGCGCCGATGAGGTCGGGATCGCGGCTGTGGATGAGTGCGTACAGCTCTCCGTCCGGGCAATCGGTGGACAGCAGCCGGTATGCGAGAGCCCCAAAGGCGTGCTCGACAACGTTGCGTTCCACCGGTTCCGCCGCCGCCCGGAGTGACATCGCCCGGTCGGTCCAGCCCGGGCCCGCCGAGCCGCTCCGCAGATCGCGTGCCAGCTCCAGGAGGAGCAGGGAGGCGCGCTGGCGCGGTGTCAGATTCTCGGTGAAGCAGCGCAGCAGGTTCTGGGCGAGATCGGGTACGTCCAGATCGTCCTCCGGCCCTTCGAGCGCGGCCCTGAGCAGGCTGGGCCAGGTACCCGCCGCGAGGTGGGTGTCCGACCCGGCCTCGACCAGCATCAGCCGCGCTTCCCCGGCGGTGGGCGTACTGTCCTGCCAGATCAGCCGGACTGCCGTGCGCAGGACGAGCGGATCGGCGAACATCGAGACTCCGCTCGCACGCACCACGGCGTTCAGCACGCCGACTCGGTCGCCGCCGCCCGCTGTCACCCGCGGCGCCTCGGCGCACATCCGCAGATGGGGCAGGGCCTGGCTCTCCGCGAAGCGGAGCGGGATCCGCGTCAGCAGCCGGGCCGCGGCGAGCGGATCGCCGGCGGCCAGTTCGTCGAGCCTGCCGAGCAGGGTGGTCCGCAACGTGAAGTGTTCCTCCACCGCGAGGCGTACCGCGGGAGTGTGCGCCTCCTCCGGAGCAGCCAGCATCTCGTGGGCCAGCCTGCGCGCCACCTCCGGCAGCAGGTCCGAGCAGTCCACCCCGAGCAGGTCCGCGATGCGCAGCAGCTCCAAGGGGCGTGAGGCGCCCCGACCGCCGTCCGCCACGCCCGCGCGCAGGTCCGGCGCCAGTTCGCCGGCGAGACGTTGGCGCAGTTCCTCGGTGAGGGCGTCGGGGCGCAGGGCGTGCAGCCCGGGCACCGACCCGGGCGAGCAAACAGCCTCGGTGAGCACCAGCGCGGCGAGCGGCGCGATGGAGGCGACCGGTACACGGCCGTCGAGCGCCGTGAACAACCGGAACAGGGCCGCCCTTTCTGGATCCGTCCGGTCCCCGGCGGGCGCGCCCAGCGCCGCCACCAGACGGTGCAGTCGCTCCTCGCCCAGTGCCTCCCGGTGGCTGTGCGCCCAGTCCGCCGCCTCGGCGCGGCCGGTGGTGCCGAGCTCGAGCCCGGCGCACAGCGCGACGCAGGCGAGCGGGCCGGGGGCGAAGCGGTCGTCCGCGAGCGAGGCCGCCTCCCGGAACAGCTCGGGGGCATCACCCAGCCAGATGACCGCGGCCGCCTCCGCCCAGGCGTCGGCCACCGGCTCCCGGGGCTTTCCGCCGGCGCAGTCGTGCACCCGGTAGCGATGGTCGTAGTCGGTCAGCCCCTGACCAACCTCCGGCAGTACGCCGATGACATGCTGCCGGGCGAGCTCCGGCCGCCTCGTATAGGTGGTGAAGGTCAGCCGCTGGGCGTCTTCGCGTGGCAGCACGGTGCTCGCCAGCGCGATCCACCGGGCCACATCTGCGCTGTTCCGCTCGATGACGATGATCCGGGGCGCGGACTCGTCCTGGCTCAGCCCGCGCAGATCGGCGAAGAAGCCCGCGAGCCACGGCGAGCGAGCGGCCGCGAACATCACCAAGCCGTCCCGGTCGAAGCGACCCGAGGCAGGCAGCGTTTCGAGCGGCTCCGGCACCCCGCCGTCCGGGGTGCGGCCGGCCCACTGGGGGGAACCCCAGGCGGTGATGGGCAGCGCCCCGCGCGGCGGTGTCGTGTCCGTGGGGAGATGCAGCGCGTGCGCATGGAAGTTGCCCCAGCGCCCGCTGTGGTCGACTCCCGTATAGACCGTACGGGCCAGCAGCCAACTTCCGTCCGAGAGTCGGCTGTAGCTGAACGCCTCGGGGAACGCGGCCAGCTCGGCGTCGGTGGGACGAGGAGGGGCATCGCGTGGCGGCTCATAGCCGATGAGCTGCTCGGCCTCCTTGAGCAGCGACGGGGGTAGCCCGGGGGTGAGCGCGGTGAACCGGAACCCCGAACCGTCCGGCCCCGGGGGCGCCGAGGTGTAGTGCAGCTGTGTCAGGCTCATGCTCCAGCCTCCCCGCCGGCCGACTTCCCGGGCTTCGTGGGTTCGTTCACGCGACGGAGTCCGCGCCCCCCGAGCAGCCACAGCAGCGTCGGATCCTCGACGCGCAGCGGCACAGCCACCGTCATCGGGGTGGTCACCGTCCACCGGAAGGAGGCAGCGCCTCGCCGATGTGGCGCAACCCCAGGACATGCTGCTGTGCCACAGGCTCCTGACCACGGTCTACCAGTGGTGACAGCGGCAATGCGGACAGAGCTCCGGGTAGCCCGAGGCGATGCCCGAACTCTGGCCCCACTGATCGTCCCCCTGCTCACGGTTGGTCTGTGCGAACGATTATCCCAGCAGATCTACTCCTGGAGTGTGAAGACTTTGCAGGATAGGACCGGGCTCGCCGGTGGGCTCGACTTCCACCAGGGGCGGGCCAGCCCGGGTTCAGGGCCGGTGCCGCCCGAAGCTGACGTAGGAGTAGGCGAACCCCTCGCCCGCGCGTGGTGCCCGGGTCCAGGATCGGGTGGTGAAGGTGCGGAGCCTGCCTTGGGTCAGCGCGAAGCGGGGGAGCGAGAGCCCGAGTTCGGCGTGCAAGGCCTCCAACACGTGCCGCTCGCAATCCAGTTCGGTGTCCTCAGGGCGGAACAGCAGTGCGGGGTCCAGGGCCTCGGGTATCGCGCCGGAGCGCTGTATCTCCGTACCCCGCACGGTGAACGCGTAGAGCTCCTCGCCCCCTTCGGCCACCGACAGGTGGAATGCGGCCGGGCGGTCACCGGAGGACGAGCTCCTCGGGTCGCGCCACACCACCACCGCGCGGCCGGACGAGGAGGCGGCCGGAGCGGGGGACAGGAACAGCTTGTTCAAATGGCGGGAGCCGCCGTCGAAGGCGAAGGCCCACGCTCCGGCGGTGCGGCCGACGGCGACCACGGCCCGGTCCTCCCAGAGTTCCACGCCCTCCCGCTCGTGGGGCCGGGGTGCCGGCCAGAACGCGTCGCGCGGATCCGCGGGCGCGCTCAGTTCGGCGCCCTCCTCGCCGATCAGGGCGGGCAGGCGGGCGGGGGCGATCCCCTCGACCCAGACACAGCGGTATCCGTCGCGCGGCCCCCGGTTCGCCGCGGGCTCAGTCAGCCAGGCGAGGCCCGGCGGGTCGAGATCGGGCACCGGATCGGGAGCGGGTCCCCGCTCCCCGGCCCGCGGTGTCGCCAGGATCTCCCGCCCACGCTCCGGGGTGATCAGCGGACCCAGGACCGGATCGGCGAGCAGACCGATCGGGGCGATCAGCCAGGGCCCGGGCGCCTCCCACCGCGGGAGCGCGTCCCGCAGCACCCGCCAGGCGGCGTCGGTCGCCCCCCAGCGGGCCGACTCCCAGGCCTCGGCGACGGCCCGGCCCCATGGGCCGGGAGGCGCGTAGCGATGGGTACCGTCGCGCATCGTGCTCAGTACGGCCTCGGCGGTCTTCCGAGCGGCCCCGCGGGCGGTCATCATCCCGAGCCAGTGGTCGTCCCCGCCCAGCCGCCACTCGCCGCGTGCCGGCGTCATGGCCTCCACGGGCAGAATCTCGGGCAGGTAGCGCGGGTCGGCCACCAGGTAGCCGTAATCCCGGGAACTGCGCGGGGCCAGCAGATGCCGGAGCTGGTTCAGCAGGACGGCGCTCTGTGACCGTCCGAAGGCCAGCGCCTCCTCGAGCAGGGGCAGGGCCTCCTCGTACCGTCCGCGCAGGGCCAGCAGGCGGGCCTCCTCCACATGGGCGTCCTGGGCGCGCGTGGTCGCGTTCACGAAGTCGGGTCGCTCTGCCCGGTCGGAGTGGAAGTCGCGGTACATGGCCTCCATGTACGCCCGGAACGACGGGTAACGGTCCGGCAGTTCACCGCTCCAGCCCTTGTAGACGTAGAGCGCCCACTCGCCGTCCTGGTCGCTGTCGCCCGGGTCGAGCAGGGCGTGCGACATGTCGGAGTCCGTCTCCAGCCGTAGCGCCCGTTGCCACATCCCGGCCAGCAGGCCGTCTTCCTCGCGCGGGTTGTCGCCCAGACTTTCCTCGTACAGCGGGGTCATGCCGAACGGATCCTGGAACCAGTCGATGTCCGCGGCGCCGCCGAGCTGATAGACCCCGGCCGTCTCGTCCACGTGCCACCCGTCGCTCACGGCGAGGAACTCCCGGTACGAGGGCGGCAGCCGCCGTCCCAGCCGCTCCTCGGCCGCGGCGATCGCCGCCTCGTCCGCCCCGGGCCTTCCCAGGGGGACGACGGTCTGCCCGCCGTCCTCGTCCTCGTCCTCGTCCTCGTCCTCGCGCGGAGCCCACTCCTCCTGCCAGCGACCCAGGAATTCGTGCCAGTTGAAAGACTCGCCACTCATGGCCGGATGGTGTCATCCGACACCGACAACAGTGTCGGACAGCAGTGCAGCGACCGCCTCCGGGGCCTCGTGCATTGCGTCATGGCCGGTAGGGAGGTCATGGACCTGCCATTCGGGATCGGCTTGGAGCCGGGTGCGGAGTTCAGCGAACGGTTGGAGGCACTGCCTCTGACGATCAACGCCAAGCTGGACCGTGCCGCGCTGCCCGCCCCCGACCACGCGGTCGCCTCGACCTCGCAACTGCCCCGCAACGCCCGGGAAGAAGCCCTGTGCAAGCTGTTCGCCGACATCCTGGGGGTACCCGGTGTCAGCCGGGACGACAGTTTCTTCGAGTTGGGCGGGCACTCACTGCTCGCCATGCTCCTGGTCAACCGCGTCCGCGCGCAGTTCGGGACCGGTCTTGACCTCCAGACCGTCTTCGAGGCCCCCACAGTCGCCGAACTGGCGCCTCATCTGGACAACGGCCGACGCGCGCGCCCGGTACTGCGCCCGAGGGACAGATCCTGACTGACCGATCTGTGCTGGTGCGCTGGAAGTGGTGCCGAACCCACACCGCCCCGGTCAGCCACCACGGTGGTGCAGGCCGGTCTCGACCGCGCTGACCACCAGGCGGGCGGCGAGGACGATGAGCAGGACGTCGGCCGTCATCTGCGTTATGACGATGACGCGGGCGGTCTGTGAGTGGGCGGTGATGTCGCCGAAGCCCACGGTGCTGAACATGCTGAGGGCGAAGTACAGGGAGTCGGTCCGGGTGAGCGGCTCGCTGAAGCTGCGGGGTTCGGAGCGTTCGAGCAGGTAGTAGGTGGTGGCGAAGAGCAGGAGGAACAGGGGGAGGGTGGTGGCCAGTGCCTCGACCGCCCGCAGCCGGGGATACCGGGAGCGGGCGATCGCGCGGATCTGCCAGGTGAACAGGGCCAGCAGTCCCAGGAGCCCCAGGACGAGAGCCGTGGTTGCGCTGCCGGTGAGTCTCGGTCCCATGGGCAGCAGGTAGTAGGCGACGACAAGACCGGTCGCCGTCGACACGGCGCGCACTGCCGCCGGGAGTGTCGGCGCGCGTCCGAATGTCCCGGAGCGCCGGGGCCGGGGGGCGGATCCTTCCTCGGGCCGGGGGCTGGGGCCGCTCATGTCCTGGCATCACGTCCTGTCCGGGTGAGGCGGGCGGTGGGCAGGTGGCGAGTGAAGGCGAGGCCGGTGAGGGTGATGCCGGCGGTCGCCAGGATGGCGGCTCTCAGGCCGGCGAGCTGGGCGGCGGCGTAGTCGTCGACGAGCGCCTCGGTTTCGGACGGCGGCAGCCCCTCGCGCTCGGCGGCAGCGCGCACGTGGTCGGTGCTGACGAAGCTGATGCCGGCTTCGATGGCGATGCCGGTCTGCTGTCGTGCGGCTTCGGAAATCCGCGGGTTGTCGGCGATGAGGGAGGTGAAGGCGCCGGCGAGAGCGCCGATGAGGATGGCGCCGATCAGGGCGGTGCCGAGGGAGGAGCCCAGGTTCTGGGCGGTGTACTGCAGGCCGCCGACCTCGCTGCGTTCGGCCTCCCCCACGCTGGACTGGACGACGTTGCCGAGCTGGGAGGCGAGCAGGCCCAGCCCGATGCCCAGCATGGCCATGGCGAGCGCGAAGGACAGGTCGTCGATGCGCGGACGGACGGTCGCGAGCAGCCACACGATCGCGGCGAGCAGCACCAATAGACCGAGACGCACAGTGATGCGGGGGCCGGCGACGCGGCCGAGGAGGGGACCGCTCATCGATGCCACCAGCATGGTGACCGATACCGGCAGGAGCCTGAGGCCCGTCTGGAAGGCGTCGAAGCCCTGGACGACCTGGAGGTAGAGGGGGATGGCGAAGAACAGGCCCAGCAGGACGAGGTTCTGGACGAGCAGCATGGCCAGTCCCGCCCGCAGGGGCGGGACGCCCAGCAGCGAAAGCCGCACCAGCGGCTCCCGGCCGCGGCCTTCCAGGTGTCGCTCCCATGCCCACAGCAGCCACAGGGCTGCCGCTCCCGCGGTGATGACGAATACGGTGGGGGAGAAGCCGAGCACCGTGAACGGGGGGTTGCGGGGCTTCAGCCATCCCCAGGAACTGCTCTGCAGGACACCCAGGACGATCAAGGCCAGGCCAAGAGCGGACAGTATGGCGCCTCCGAGGTCGAGGCGGACTGGGGGGCCGGTCCGGGGGTGGTCCTGGATCCAGCGGACGCCGCACAGGATCAGCGCCACGACGACGACCTCGCCGGCGAAGACCACCCGCCAGGTCAGGTACGTGGTCGCCCAGCCGCCGAGCAGTGGGCCGACCGCGATGCCCGCTCCGGCCAGGCCGCCGATGACGCCGTAGGCCACGGCGCGCTCCCGGCCCGTGTAGGTGCCGCCGACGAGGGCAGCGAGAGCGGGGAGGACCAGCGCGGCGCCGAGCCCCTCGATCACCGACCACCCAAGTGTGAGGACCCACAGAGTGGGGGCCGCCGCGGTGAGCGCGGACCCCGTGGCGTAGACGACCAGTCCGATGGCGAAGACCCGGCGCCGCCCGAACATGTCACCGAGCTTCCCTCCGGTGATCATGAAGGCGGCCATGACCAGGGTGTAGACAGTGATGACGGCCTGGATGGCGGTGACGTCGGTGTGGAAGTCCTCGACCAGCCGGCTGATCGAGACGTTCATCACCGAGGTGTCCAGCACCATCAGGAACTGGGCGGTGCCCAGCACGGCCAACGCCCGCCAACGCCGCATCGCACCCACCTCCGCATTCCGGTCCCGCGAGCCCACGCATGCGTGTGTGAGCGGCAGCCGCGACGCCAGCATAAGGCGACAAAAGTAATGTTTCGCACTCTTGGTGATGCGGAGTGCCACGGTCGGCGTGAGCCGTTCACACCACCACTTCACCTCGTCCCGGCCCCCGGGCCGTAGCCGACCGGCGTTCACCTGGGGGTTCTGTGGTGATTGAGTGGCGCGGCAGGTGGAGCGTGAAGGTTGAGCCGACGTTCGGAGTGCTGACCGCGGTGACCGTTCCCTTGTGCGCTTCGGCCAGGCGGCGCACGATGGCCAGCCCGAGGCCGCTCCCGCCGCTCTGCCTGCCGCGGGACTTCTCCGCGCGCCAGAACCGGTCGAAGACATGCGGCAACTCATCGGCCGAGATCCCGGTTCCCGTGTCCGCCACGTCAATCACAACGGTCCCGGGATCGGCACGGGCGCTCAGGGTGACGTATCCTCCCGCAGGTGTGTGGCGAATCGCGTTCGACACGAGGTTGCCCACCATCTGCCGTGCCCGTACGGGATCAGCCATGACCACGATGGCTTCGCCGTCCGCCACGGTGACGGTGACACCTGCCGCCGCGGCGGTGGCCTGGTTGGCCATGGCGGTGGCCGACAGCAGTTCGGAGACCTGAATGGGCTCCGGAGCCAGGCGAAGCTCGCCGGCCTCGGCTGCTGAGAGATCCCGGAGATCGTCGATGATGTGCTGAAGCTGGCGCGACTGTCCCAGCAGGGAGGTCACCAGATCGACGTCGGGACGTGCGATGCCGTCCTCGACCGCCTCGAGCCAGCCCCGGATGTTGCACGTGTGGACAACTCGCCGGCTTCCATGCGCATGGCCGCTTCGGTGAGTGTTCTGAGCGGCTTCACCAGGCGGATGCCCGCCAACGTGGTCACGGCCACCGTCATCACGAGCACGGCCGCGGACCAGCCGGCGATGCGGACCCGGGCCGGGCGATGGTCCTGTCCGGTCCCTCGCGCGTCGACGCCGTCATCGCGCAACTGGGCGACCCGGCCGCCGAGTCCGTACTCACCCTGACCGCACAGCAGAAGACGGTCACGGTCAAGGTCGACGCGGGCAGCGCCGACTCCATTCACAAGGGCGCCGAAGTCACCATCGTCCTCCCCGACACCAAGCGTGTTCCCGGCAAGGTCGTGTCCGTCAGCACCACCGTGCAGGGCGGTGGCGACACCGACGCGGGCGACGGCACCGACACGGCCCCCACGCTCCAGGTGAAGGTGCGGCCGACGCACAGCGCCGATGTCGCCAAGATCGACGCAGCGTCCGTACAGGTTGTCTTTACAGCCGAGACCAGGAAGAACGTCCTTGTGGTGCCGGTAGGCGCTCTCCTCGCCCTGAGCGAGGGCGGTTACGCGTTGCAACGCCCCGGCGGGAAGCTGGTCGGCGTCACGACCGGCCTCTTCGCCAAGGGGCTCGTGGAGGTCAGCGGTGCCGGCGTCGAGGAAGGCGACGTGGTGGTGACGGCATCATGACCATCCCGCCGGGAACGCGAAGCGCCGGCTGCCAGGGTCATGACCGGGGCCCGATCGTGCTCGCTGTGCACAACGTCAGCAAGGCGTACGCGGGAGGGGTTACCGCCCTCGATGACGTATCCCTGACCATCCGGGCAGGCGAGTTGCTGGCGATCGTCGGCCGCTCGGGTTCAGGAAAGTCCACCTTGCTGAACATCATGGGCACCCTCGACCGACCGACCGGCGGCACGGTCCGGATCGGCGACCGGGACGCCGCCCGACTGTCCGACCGGGAACTGTCCGCGCTGCGCGGACGGTGGCTGGGATTCGTCTTCCAGCACTTCCACCTCACGGACGGCCTCACCGCGGAGGAGAACGTCGCCACAGGACTGCTCTACGCGGGCGTGCCACGCCGTCGGCGTCACCCGATGGCCGTTGCCGCTCTGGACCGCGTCGGTCTCGCCCACCGCACACGCCACCTGCCGCACCAGCTCTCGGGAGGCGAACGCCAGCGGGTGGCCATCGCCCGAGCACTGGTCAACGAGCCCGCGCTGGTACTCGCCGACGAGCCGACCGGCGCCCTCGACACCGTGAACGGACAGTCCGTGCTCAATCTGCTCACCCAGCTGAACAGCGAAGGCACCACCATCGCCGTCATCACCCATGACCGGGACATCGCGGTGCGCCTGCCACGCCGGATCGAGATGCGTGACGGGCGTGTCATGACGGACTCACACGATGAGGCGCTCACCTCCGGGAGCGGCGCGTGACCCGCAGGAGGGCTCACCACGGAGACCCGGCCCGGCCCGTGCGGCTGGCGCCGTCGGACGTCCTGCGCCTCGGCCTGCTCGGGATCCGCGTCCGCCGGATGAGGGCGGCTCTCTCCGCGCTCGGCATTTCGATCGGCATCCTCACCCTGGTCCTGGTCACAGGCATCCCGGCGTCGAGTCAGCGTGCCCTCAACGAGCAACTCGCGGCGCTGGGGACGAACCTGTTGCGGGCCCAGCCACAGCCCAACCAACGGCCCCCTGTGCTGCTGCCGCCGGAAGCGGCGAAGATGGCTGCCAGGATCGGTCCGGTGAGCCGCACAAGTGCCGTCGCCAACACGCATACCATCGTCCGGCGCTCCGACCGGACAGACCCCAACGACGGGCTCGGGCTCAGCGTTCTCGCCAGCCAGAACGACCTGCTTCCCACCGTGAACGGCCGAGTGAGATCGGGCCGCTTCCTGAGCCCGTCCACCGACCGGCTGCCCACCGTCGTGTTCGGCCACCAGGCCGCCGCCCGGCTCGGTATTCCTCGCATCGCCGGACACCCCACCGTCGTCTATGTGCGGGCCGATGAAGACGCCATGGAAGCCGTGGCCGACGTCCTTCCCGCCACCTGTACCCGCAGCTCCCCGGGCTGGTGCAAGTCAGTCGGCCATCCGATGCCCTGGCCGCCAAGCGTGCGGCGGACAGCACGTTCTCGGCTCTCTTCCTGGGGCTGTCGGGGGTGGCACTGCTGGTTGGCGGCATCGGAGTCGCCAACACCATGTACATCTCCGTCCTCGAACGGCGCGGTGAGATCGGTCTCCGGCGTGCGCTGGGGGCCAACCGCAGGCAGATCCGAGGCCAGTTCATGACCGAGTCCGTGGTGCTCTCGCTGCTCGGCGGCGTGGCGGGAACAGTGATGGGCACTCTGGCCACGGTCGCCTACGTGACGTATCAGGGCTGGCCGCCGGTGATCCCGATGACCGCCATCGTCATGGTCACGGGCGGGGCGACAGCCATCGGCGTCCTGGCCGGGGTGTACCCCTCCGTACGTGCCGCCCGCCTGGCACCTACCGAGGCGCTGAGCACCGCGTGAGCGCCGGAGAGGAGAAGGGTTGATGAGTGCCATGGCGACGGAGAGCCGCCCTGTGGGAGGGATGAGTGAGCGGCGGCGTTCGCGGTTGCGGCTGGAGATCTCGCGGGAGGCGGCGCGTCTGCTGCCGCGGTGGTGCGGGTGCTGGACGAGCAGATCGGCGTCGCCTTCCTCGCCGGCACCGGCGTCGGCGCCGACACCACGGAGCTGACCGAGGTGAAGGCCGCCGCCCGGCGGTTCGCCCACGCGATCCGCGCGGCCACCGGCGAGGTCGTCGGCGACCCCATCGCCTGACCGAACAGAGATAACCACGGCTTCGTCGGTGGTCAGCTCGCTCGGTGGGCACGGGCGGGAGCAATGTGCGCGCGGCGCGGGTACGCGGTGCGGATTCCCGGCTCCCCGCCATGACACGCAACCTCCGCGTGTCCCGAGCCCTCTTCCATACCGGCCATGACCGTACGCGCCGATGTGCACTGGTCCGGGCCGCACACCGGCTGACCGACTCCGGTTCCGACTCCACGAGGACACACCGCCCTGATGCCCGACGAACACCCACGGCCCGCCGATCTGCCGGTCCGCGTACCGACCGGTGATGGTTCGCCACCTCGCGCTGCAGGAACCGTCCGAGCCGTCGTCTATCCTCGCGCAGACGGCCTCGGTGCACACGATCGACTTGGGACAGACATGCCGGAACTTGTACTGCATGCCAGTGGGCGCACCTGGACCCTGGAGGCGTCCCGGAGCTACACCATCGGGCGCGACCAGCAGGCCGACATCTCGTTCATCGACCGCCGAGTCTCCCGGCGGCACGTCGTGATCCGCTGCGACGGCGGAACGTGGGTCATCGAAGATCTCGGCAGTGCTAACGGCACGTTCGCCGAAGGACGTCGTATTCAGCGGATCGAGATCGGTCACGGTTCGATCATCCGGCTGGGAGAGGTCTCCACCGGCATGCGGCTGGACTTCACCGAAGCCTCCGCAGCGGTGAGCGACGATCAGGTGCGTGCTGACGTCCGGATACGCGAGGGGCAGCCCCAGGCCGAGGCCCGTCCCAAAGTCCGGGATGCTGCGGATCGGGGCACGTCGGTGGCCGCCGCCACACCCCCGGTGGTGCCCGGTCCCCGGCCGGGAGAGGTTCCGGGAGCCCCCACGGGGGCGGCGGCAGCCCGTGGCGACGAGCAGTTCCGCCCCCTCCCTCACCACCCCGCATCCGGTTTCGCCCGTGCCGCGGTTCCCCCGACTCCCGGAGACGCGGGTGACCCCCGGGACAGTCGCCGGTCCGAAGGCCCCGCGGCCGGTCCCCGCGGAGCCGCCGCAGCCCTTTCCATCGACCGGGACCCCTCGGGCGTCTACCCACTCGTCCTGGGGCAACGGCTGCGTATCGGCCGCGGGCCGGAAAACGAGCTCGTGGTGGAGGGCCCGTATGTCTCCCGTCACCACGCGGAGTTCCGGCCCCTGCCCGATGGCCGCTTCGAGATCGTCGACCTCGGAAGTCACAACGGCACCTATGTCAATGGGCAGCCCGTGGACCGCCGGATCATCGGCCCGTACGACATCGTCGGTGTCGGCCACTCCACCTTCCGGCTCGCCGGAGACCGGCTCGAGGAGTTCGTCGACACCGGTGAGGTCTCCTTCACCGCCCGCAACCTGACAGTGACCGTCGGGCGCGGCAAGACCATCCTGGACGACGTCTCCTTCGGCGTCCCCGAGAAGTCGCTGGTCGCGGTGATCGGGCCGTCGGGCTCCGGGAAGTCCACCCTTCTGCGCGCACTCACCGGATACCGGCCCGCGGACCGTGGCCAGGTGTTCTATGACCACCGCGATCTCTACGCCCAGTTCGCCGAGTTGCGCCACCGTATCGGCCTCGTCCCGCAGGATGACATCCTGCACAAGGAGCTGACCGTCGACGTCGCTCTGAAATACGCCGCCAGGCTCCGCTTTCCCGGTGACACCAAGGCGGCCGAGCGCAAGGCCCGTATCGACGAGGTGCTCCAGGAGCTCAGACTCGACGTCCACCGGGGCAAGAAGGTCGCCTCGCTCTCCGGCGGTCAGCGCAAGCGGGTTTCCGTTGCCCTGGAACTGCTGACCAAGCCGTCCCTGCTCTTCCTCGACGAGCCCACCTCCGGTCTGGACCCGGGCTTGGACCGTAATGTCATGAAGCTGCTGCGGGAGCTCGCCGACGACGGCCGCACCGTGCTGGTGGTCACGCACTCCGTCGCCGAACTGTCCCTGTGCGACCGGGTGTTGGTCCTGGCGCCCGGTGGCTCCGTGGCGTACTTCGGTCCCCCGGGCGAGGCCCTGGACTTCTTCGGTCACGAGAGCTGGGCCGATGTCTTCTCCGCCTTCGAGGACCACCGCGAGGACGACTGGGGCGGGCGCTGGCGGGCTTCCCGGCAGTACGACCGGTGCGCCGCGGAGATCGAGTCGGCCGAACCGCCGCAGCAGTCGGGCACCCCGGCGACGCAGCCGCCCGCGCGGGCTCGGCGGCCCAAACCGCAAGGCTGGCTCGGCCAGTTGTGGACGCTGATGCGCCGCTATGCGTCGGTCATCGCCTCCGACAAGGGCTTCATGGCGCTGATGCTGCTGCTCCCGGCCGTGCTGGGCGGAGTGAGCTGCCTGGTTCCGGCGACATTCGGACTCGCCCCGCCGCCGCCCGACAGCCGTTTCCGCTACAACCAGGAGTCCGGAACCATTCTGCTGGTGCTGGTCGTCGGCATGTGCTTCTCCGGCGCGGCCAACTCCGTACGCGAATTGATCAAAGAACGGGTGATCTACGAACGGGAGAGAGCCACGGGGCTGTCCCGATCGGCGTATCTGATGTCGAAGGTGATCGTCCTCGGTCTGATCACCGCGGTGCAGGGTGTCGTCATCTGCGCCATCGGCTTCTCCGTCCGCCAACTGCCCGCCCAGGGGCTGCTCATGCCCACGGCCGTCGAGGTCTGCGTGGTCATCAGCGCGCTGGGCTTCACCACCATGATGTTCGGTCTGGTCATCTCCGCGCTGGTGAGGACCCCGGAGAAGACCATGCCGCTGCTCGTGATGTTCGCCGTCGTCCAGGTCGTCTTCACCGGGGTCCTCTTCCAGCTGTTCGACTCTCCGGGCATCGAACAGATCGGCTGGCTGATGCCCGCCCGCTGGGCGGTCGCCGGCGCCGGGACCACACTCGACCTCGCGCACACCATGCCGCCCTGGAATGTCGACAAGCCGGACGATGTCGACCCGCTGTGGGCCCACACCGTCACCCAGTGGGGCATCGACCTCGGTGTGCTCCTGGCCATCGGGCTGGTCTGCGGCTTCGCGGTGGCCCGCCTGCTGCGCCGGCACGAACCCGAGGTCATGCGGGACTAGGGCTCCAGCTGATCTTCGCGAGCATCTTGCCCATGATGCGGCCTTGAAACATCTCCGGGAACGAGGCGGGGATGTTCTCGAGTCCCTCGACGATGTGTTCGGCGTAGCGCAGCTTGCCCTCTGCCACCGCCGGGGCCAGGTCGGCGAGGAATGCCGGGTAACTGTCGAAGTGGTCGGGTACGGAGAAGCCCCGAATGGTGAGGTTCTTGTACAGCACTGCCCTCAGGAGGTCCGGCAGGCGGTCTGGTCCCTCGAACGCCTGCGTCCGTGTGATCTGCGACATCACGCCGCCTACCGCGAACTGGGCCTTGAGGTTCAGGTGGGGCAGCAGTGCCCCGAACATGGAGGCGCCCACGCTCTCGTAGACCGTGTCGATCCCGTCGGGCACGGCGTGGGCGAGCTGCTCGGCGAAGTCGGGCGCCTTGTGGTCGACGGCAGCGTCCAGGCCGAGGTCCTCGAGTAGGTGGCGTGACTTCTCGGGGCCGCCGGCGACTCCCACGACCCGGTATCCCCGGAGCTTGCCGATCTGAGCCGCGGCCGTGCCGACGGCGCCTGCCGCGGCGGTGACCACAAGCGTGCCGCCCGGCTTCGGGTTGATGATCTTGGTCAGTCCCACCCACGCAGTGAGACCCGTCATCCCGAGCACGCCGAGATTCGCTGACAGCGGCGCCGCTTCCGGATCGATCTTCCTGAGGTCCGAGCCGTCGGACACCGCGTAGTCCTGCCAGCCGGACATGCCGGCGACGTGGTCACCGACCGCGAAGGCGGGGTTGTTGCTCTGCTCGATCACCGCGATCGTGAAGCCGAACATCGGGTCGCCGATGTTGAGGGAGGGCTGGTCGCTGTTCGCGTTACCCATGATGATGCGGTTGTAGGGGTCCAGCGAGAGCAGGATGTTTCGCGTCAGCACCTGACCGTCGCCCGGAACCGGCAAGGCCCCCTCGACAATGGCGAAGTCGCTTTCCTTCGGGTCCCCGTGCGGCCGTGCCGCAAGGACGATCTGACGATTCACCTGTGTACTCATGGAAGTTTCTCTCCTGGTGTCGGACGAGTGACGTCGGCCAAGAGAAACGTGGGTGCGGGAGCTGAGCCAGTGCCCCCGCGAGCCGGGTAGTGACAGGGCCCCCTTCGCGTGTGGCTTCGCCGGTTACCTTGGTGACATGACGGACAAGCCGAATCACCTGGGTGAGTACCTGCGCGCCCGCCGCGCGCTCGTCTCGCCCGAGCAGGCAGGCGTTCCTGATCTCGGTGGACGGCGGGTGCCCGGTCTGCGGCGCGAAGAGGTCGCCACGCTGGCGGGCATCAGCGCCGACTACTACCTGCGCCTCGAGCGCGGAAGCGACCGCAATCCCTCCGCGCAGGTTCTCGAGTCCATCGCACGCGTGCTCCGGCTCGATGACGAGAGCACAACGCATTTGCTGAGCCTCGTCGCGGGCAGGCCCCGCCCGACGCGGCGCGGACCTCGCAGCGAGACCGTACCGGCCAGCATGGTCGAGCTCTTGGCGACGCTGCCGCATCCCGCCTTCGTGGAAGGCCGCTACTTCGACATCCTGGCCGCGAATCCTCTCGCCAGTGCGCTCTCCCCCCGCCTCTCAGTGGGAGGTAACCAGTTGCTCGACGTGTTCCTCGATCCTGCCGAGAAGGCTCTTCACCTCGACTGGAACGGCACTACCGAGTGCTACATCGCCAGCCTCCGCCGTGCCGTCGGCGTCGAGACGGACGATCGTCGCTTCATCGAGCTCGTCGGAGAGCTCTCCCTGGCGAGCCCTCGCTTCCGTGCCCTGTGGAACCGTCACGACGTACGCGCGCAGCGCGGTGGGCCCATTCGATTCGACCACCCACAGATCGGCGAACTGCGACTCAGCCGCGAGCGGCTCGAGATCAGCGGGACAGACGGCCCGCATCTCGTCCTTTATCACGCCCGGCCCGGCTCTGCGGACGCCGACAAACTGGTGCTCCTGGCCTCGTCCACCCTCACGCCGACCGACCCGACCACGGGGACCGGCTCCCCCGAGATGAGGCGGCGGCTGTGCGACCGTTGACACTGGCTTGGGTCAGCCGGCACCTGGAGGCCGGTGAACGGGTCGTCGGAACCGAGGCGCTGCACGGCGGCATCACTGCCGAGGTCCGGAGGCTGACCATCGCCACGCGGGACGGAGGCACCCGTGACCTGGTGCTGCGGACCTTCGTCGACGTGGAGCACGCCGAGGACTGGCTGAACAGGGAGGCCGGCGCCCTGACCCTGCTCACGGGGACCGGCGTGCCGGCTCCTGGACTGGTCGCGGTTGATCCGACCGCCGCGCATTGCGAGTATCCGTCGCTCCTGAGGACACATCTGGCGGGCCGGACGGTCCTGGACGATGAGGGATTGGAGACGCGCGTTCCCCTGCTGGCCCGTCAACTCGTGGCGATCCACGCGTTGCGGCCTGCCGAACGGCCCCCGGAGTATGTGGCGTTGACGACCGCCGACACCGTCGTGGTCCCGAAGGGTGCCGACGCGGCGGTATGGGCCGCGGCGATCGACGTGATCCGCAAGCCCGCGCCGCCCTACGAGGGGCGGTTCCTGCACCGGGACTTCCAGCCCGGCAATGTGCTCTTCGACGTGGAGCCTTCAGGGCCGGCAGGTGCCCGGATCACCGGCGTCGTCGACTGGGCAGCGCCCTCCTGGGGCCCGGCGGATCTCGATGTGGCGCACTGCTCCACCAATCTCGCGCTGCTGCACGGCCCGGCGTGGGGTCTGCGGTTCGCTGAGGCGTATGAGGAGGCCGGCGGGGTGCTGGCCGCGGCCGCGAGCGGGCGACTGTACTGGCAGGTGCGGGACGGGCTGGCGTGCTCGGAGGAAGTGCGGTTGGTGGCGCAGGCATGGCGGGAGGCAGGGAGGACAGAGCTGACGACGCGAGCCGTGGAGGAGCGGCTGGATGCCTATGTCACCGCCCTGATGGGCACACTGGGCTGAGCCGAAGCAGGCCGGGGCGCGGGCCCGGCGGCGAGCGCCGGGCCCGGCCGCGACGGGGGTGTTCGTTCTGACGCCGAGCAGCACTAACGGACCTGGTGGGGGCACTGGATGTCGTGTCCGCCCGCGGCGAGTCCCTTGCCGTCGACGTCGTAGGGAACCAGGGCCATCTGAAGCCGTCCGCAGGCGCAGCGGCTCCAGACCACGACACCCTTGCTGGTGGTGTGCCGGGAAACGATGGTGTTCGTTTTGGTGTTCATGGCAGCAGGATGACCCGGGACAACCGTTGCGGTCTATTGCATGTTTTGCTGGTGCTGTGTGCAAAATCATTTCATGATTGACCTGCGTCGGCTTCATATGCTCCGCGTGGTGCACCAGCAGGGCACGGTCACCGCGGCAGCGGAGGCCCTGCACCTCACCCCGTCGGCGGTTTCCCACCACATGCGCGAGCTCGCGCGGCAGCTCAAGGTCCCGCTCCTGGAACCGCAGGGCCGCCGCGTCCGGCTGACCCCGGCCGGGCGCCTGCTCGTCGACCATGCCGACGCGCTGCTGGCCCGTTGGGAGGAGGCGCAGACGGAGTTGGAGTCCTATCGGGCGGGCGTGGCCGGACCGCTGCGCATCGCGGGCTTCAACACCGCGATCGGCGGCCTGATCGCCCCCGCGGCCGGGCGGCTGCGGCACAGCCATCCCGACCTCCTGGTGCAGGTGCGGGAGTGTGACACGGCGGCGAGCATGGACCTGCTGGTGGCGGGCAAGGTGGATCTGGCGGTCGTGGAGCCCACCGAGGGCGGGCCGCCGCTGGATGACTCGCGGTTCGAGCAGAGCCTGCTGCTGGAGGAGCCGTACGTCATGCTGGTGCCCGCCGACCACCCGTTCGCGAGGGTGGCATCGGTGCGGTTGGAGGACGCGGCGGCCGAGGACTGGATCGTCGCCGACCCGGGCACCTGCGACCACGCCCAGCGGGTGCGGATGCTGTGCGCGGTGGCCGGATTCTCACCGCGGATCGTGCACGCCGCCACCCAGTGGCAGGCGGTCTGGTCGCTGGTCGGGAACGGGCTGGGAGTCTCGCTCGTCCCGCGGCTGGCTGAGGGCCCGGAGGGCCGGTCGGTGGTGCGGGTCCCGGTGTCGGGCGAGAACATGCCGACGCGGCGGATCCTCACCTGTGTGCGCCGCGGCAGTCGGCGGAACCGGCTTGTCAACCTCGGGATACGTGCGCTGGAAGAGGTGGTGTCCACCCGGCAGGTCGGAGGCCGGTGTTGATGGCCATGCTCAGCGATCAACACCGGCTGTCCGGGGGACGTTGTTCGGCCAGAAGTCCTGTGGGCGCCTGACGCCGTCCCGTTGACGTATCGCTTACGCCTCAGCGGATGTCCGGGGACGGTGAACCTTGTGGCGGACGAACAGCGCCGCCGGCACGGCCATGACGATCAGTACAACTCCGCCTATGACGTTGCCCACGTGCACGGCGTCGGTGAACGCCCTCGGTACGGCAGTTCCCACCACGCGAGCGAGGGATGCGGGGATGTCCGTCGCACCGCCGCCGTGTGACGCACCCTCCACGATCCTGTCCGCCTGGGGCGAGGGGGTGCCTGCCTCGACGAGACGCTCATGCAGGTTCCGGGGGAAGCGACTGGTGACGATGGTTCCGAGGACACTGGGGCCGAGCACCGTTCCCAGCTGACGAGCCATGTTCACCGCTGCCGCCGCCATGCCCTGCTGCTGTGGCGGGACACTGTTGACTGCGGCAGCGGTCGAGGGCGCCGTCAGCAGGCCCGCTCCGATGCCCGCCACGAGCAGCCCGGGCCACATCGCCCCGTAACCTCCCGAGGCATCGGTCGCGAGCATCGCGAGAGACCCGGCTCCGATGAGGACCAGGCCCGCAGTGATCAAGAGCGTGAAGCCGACCCTTTGTACCAGCACCCGGGCGGTCACTACGGTGACCAGGAGAAACGTTCCGAACAGCGGCAGCAGGCGCACGCCGACGTCGAGGGGACTGGTCTGTCCCACACGTTCCATGTAGAGCACGCTGAGCAGGGCGACACCGACCAGTCCGAAAACGCTGACAGCGGCCACGCCCATGACGGCCGAGAAGGAAGCGCTCCGAAAGAGCCTCAGGTCCAGCATGGGGTCGGGGTGACGGAGTTCTACGCGTATGAACATGAACAGAGATACAGCGAAGACCACATACATGGTGATGATCGGCGCCTTGGCGTATCCCGTGGCGCCACCCTGAATGATCGCGTAGGTGGCCGAGGCCGTCATCACGGTGCCCAGGACAAGGCCCGCAAGATCGGGCTTGCGCGTGGGGAGTCTGGACTCGGCCACGAAGACCGGGGCCAGGAGGATGGCCATGCCGGCGATGGCGATGTTGGCGAGGTAGACGGTGTGCCAGGAGAAATGTTCGAGCAGGGCTCCGGCGAGGATCGGGCCGATGGCCAGGCCCAGTCCGGAGCACGCGGCCCAGATGCCGATCGCGGCGGTGCGCTCGTGCGGGTCGGTGAAGGTGGCACTGACAATCGCCAGGCTCGTCGGCAACACGGCTGCGCCGCCGAGGCCCGCGATCGCCTGTGCGGTGATGAGCATGCCGGCGCTGTCGGCGAAAACGGCGAGTACGCTGCCGGCCAGGAAGACGGCGGCACCCAGGCTGAACACGCGTCGACGTCCCACGAGGTCGCCGAAGGTTCCGGCGGACATCACGAAGCTCACGACAGCAAGGCTGTACGCGCTGGTGATCCATACCAGCGTGCTCGCACTGACGTGCAGGTCGCTCTGTATTTCACCCAGGGCCGAGATGGTGGAGGTGACGTCGACGAAGGCCATCATGACGCCGAGACAAACCACCAGAAGGCCGAGCCAGCGGGACCGCCCGCCGCCGAGGGTCGTGGCGCGGGAAGCCTGAGCCGGAATGGACGCTGTCATCGGACTGCCACCACCTTTTTCTTCGATACGCCCAGAGACACCACAACTGCGGCAGCCATGAGTCCCATCGCGACAAACCATGCGTGCTGGTAGGTCTCGAGAGAGGCTCCACCGGAGGCGGTGCCGAGCATGGCGACCAGGATGCTGATGCCGACGACCGAACCGATCTGCATTGCCATGGTCACGATGGCGCTGCCGGTAGCCGCCTGCTCGGGGTGCAGGCCGACCGTCGCGGAGGAGACGACGGTCGGAAGCGCCAGCCCGGCGCCTGCCCCGAAGATCAACCAGCTCGGGAGGACTCCGGACGCGTAGTTCGGGTCGTTGTGCAGCAGTACGACGAAGAGCAGGATGCCGACAGCGGCGATGGCGCTGCCGACCGCGGCGATGAAACCGGCCGGGACCCGGAATCGGCGCTGGAGGGCTTCACCGAGAGCGGCAGCCAGTGCGAAGGCCACGGGACCGGGAAGGCTGGCGCATCCGGTCTTGATGGCGGAGTAGTGCCAGTGGCTCTGGAGCCAGAGGATCGTCGACAGCAGGAAGCCGGCGAACGAGGCCAGTTGCAGGGTGGCGGCGAGGTTCGCCGAGGCGAAGATCCGGTCACGGAAGAGTGAGAGGTCCACCACGGGCGCCCGGTGACGTGACGAGCGGAGCAGGAACACCACCACCCCGACCACTGCCACGACCAGAGACGAAACGACGCGGACGTCCGACCAGCCCCAGTCGGGCGCCTTGACCACGCCGAAAGACAGTCCGCCGACCACGATGATCAGCAGGACACCGCCGAGCAGGTCGGGGATGCGGGCGTCTTGTTCGTGCTTGACGTTGGCCACGAGTCGCGCGGCCAGCGCCATCGCGAGCAGCCCGATCGGAATGTTCACCAGGAACAGCCACCGCCAGGAGACCTGGACCAGCAGCCCGCCGAAGATCGGCCCGCATACCCCGGACAGCGAACCTGCGGTGAACCAGATCTTGACGTACCGCTCCACCTTGTCGGCGGGAGCACTCGTCAACACCAGGCCCAGGCTGGCCGGGGTCAGCAGGGCGGCGCCCACCGCCTGAAAGGCACGGAAGACGACCAGCACCCATACATCGCCGGACAGACCCGCCCCCAGGCTCGCCGCTACGAAGACAGCCATGCCAAGGACGAAGCCGGCCTTCCGGCCGAAGCGGTCGGCAAGCCGCCCCGCGGGGACCAGAAAGGCGGCATAGACGATCGCGTACCCATTGAGCACCCAGCTCAGATCCGACAGAGACGTCGAGCCGACGCCCTGCCCGATGTCCGGCAGGCCGACGTTGGTGATCCACACGTCGAGTTGGCCAAGGAAACTCGCCATGGCCAGCACGGCGAGGATGAGAGCCGGACGGGCGTTCGAGGAGCCTCCACCTCCCCGCTGTGTTCGTGGAGGGGCCATCTGATCTTGCGAAGACATGCGTCTCATCCGTTCTGAGGGATTCGCGGGATGCCGTGAGTGACGGACACCAGAGTTCTGGACCGCTCTGTCAGGAACGGTAGGAACTTGTGGAACGGAATGTCAAGAATGGCCGTCCGGCCTGTACGCTGGCCCCATGGGGCGCCCACCGGGATTCGACAAGGACAAGGTCGTACAGGCCGTCGAGCGACAGTTCCGCCGTGCCGGATACGCCGGCACCAGCGTTGACGACATCGCCAAGGCCGGGGGGCTGGGCCGCGGCAGCCTCTACGCCGCCTTCGGCGACAAGAGCAAGCTGTACCTGCGGACGCTGGAGGCCTACTGCGACCGCAGTGAGGCAGGCTGGGCGGCCGTACTCGAAGGCCCCGATGACACCGCGCTGGAACGGCTGCACACATATCTCATGGCGTCAGCGCGATTTGTGCATGATGACCCCGACCAGCTCGGCTGCATGGTGACCGGCTTCGTCGTCGAGGGAGCCGACCATGATCCGCGGGCCGGTGCACGCGTCAGGCAGGCCCTCATGAGAATTGAAAGTTCGCTGACCGAGTGCGTTCAGGCCGCGCAGCGACATGGCGACCTCGATCCCGAGGCGGACGCCCCCGGAGTCAGCCAACTGCTCATGGCGATCAATCGGGGCATGGAAGTGCTGGCCAAGGCCGGGTTCGACGCGGTCGCGCTGGAGCGCGTTGCCGATCAGGCATTCGGCGGACTCCCGCTTACGGCGCGGGCCCGGTCTCGGCAGGCGCCCCGCTCCGTCGTCTCCGACGCTTCCTGAGCGCTCGCGCGCGGGAGCAAGCAGTCAGGTCTGCGTCGGCTCCGCCTTGTGGCGGAACAGGGTCCGGTATTCCTGGGGCGAGGTGCCCAGGTGCCGGTGGAAGGCGGCCCGCAGGGAAGCGGGAGCACCGAAGCCGGTGAGGCGACCGACCTGTTCGACGGGCACATCGCTCGCCTCCAGCAGTTCGCGTGCTCGGTCGATACGCGCGTCGGTCAGCCAGGCGATCGGCGTGGTGCCGGTCTCCTCACGGAAGCGGCGGATCAAGGTCCGCCGGGACATATGGGCGCGCTCGGCGAGGTCGTCGACAGTAAGGGGGTCTGCGAGGTTGTCGAGCATCCACTCCCGCAGGGGAGCGAGCTCGTCTCCGCTGGCTTCGGGGCGGAACTGTTCGATGAACTGTGCCTGACCTCCTCGCCGTCGTGGCGGCGCGACGAGATCCCGTGCGTGTGTGTTCGCCGCCGCCGCACCCAGGTCGGTGCGGATCAGGTGCAGGCACAGATCGATCCCTGCCGTCACACCGGCGGACGTGAGGATGTCGCCGTCGTCGACGTAGAGCTGATTCGGCAGGACCTTGACGCGCGGGTAGCGCCGTCGCAGTTGCTCGGCCTGCCGCCAGTGCGTGGTGGCCGGGCGCCCGTCGAGCAGTCCGGCCGCGGCGAGGACGAAGGCCCCGGTGCAGATGGAGACGAGCCGGGCGCCTCGGGCGTGAGTCGCCCGTAGCGCCGCCAGGAATCCTGCTGACGGGACCGCGTCGAGGTTCTCGTAACCCGGGATGATCACGGTGTCGGCGTCGTCCAGCGCTTCGAGGCCGGCTGTGACGGTGATCGCGAAGCCGGACCCGGGCACGGGTCCGGGCCCGCTTTCGGCGCACACGGTCAGCTCGTAGTGCGGGTCTGTCGAGAAGATCTGCGTAGCGGTGCCGAATTCAAGCGCGAGCACACCGGGCAGCACGAGCACCGCAACGCGATGTCTGTTCGTCATGGTGGCACGATGGTAGCGCTGATTGGCATCCGTGCCACTTTTTGTCCCAGATTGACTCTCGTAGCGTCAAAATCATGACCGACGCTCCTCCAGTCCTTCCGAACAAGCTGCCCGACGACGTGCTCGCCCTCCCCTCCGGGCCGCTGGTCGAGGCGAGTCTCGCCGCAGCCCGCGCGGCGGTGCATCCGTCGCTGCTGAATCACTGCATCCGCGGCTTCTACTGGGCTCGTCTGTTCGCCGCCCGCAGAGGAGTTCTCAACGACGCGGACTACAACGAGGAACTCCTCTTTGCCGCCAATGTGATGCACGACCTCGGAACCGGCCCGGACGCACCCGGCCGGCTCCGGTTCGAGCTGGAGGGCGCCGATCTCGCCGCCGCCGTGCTGACCGATTTCGGAGCCCCCGCCGGGGACGTCGACAAGGTCTGGGAGGCTATTGCCTTTCACACCACTCCGCAGCTCCCCGAACGCATGGGGCTGCTGACCTATCTGACCTACGAAGGCGTCTGGATCGACTTCGGCAAGAATGCCGACCTCGTGGCCGAGGAGCAGAGGAAGATCCATGCCGCGTATCCACGGCTCGAGATGATCAGCAATCTGGCCGACGAAGTCATCGCCCACGGTGCCCGCTCCGAGACGGCCGCGCCTCCCTACGCACTCGCCTACCACCTTGCGCAGGAACGGAAGGCGGATGGCGTCACCACCATGGAGCGCGGCGTGGTCAATGGGCCATGGGGGGAGTAGCGAAGAGCCCTCGCCGCCATGGAATTCCCTATGTGAAACGTTCCTGGCTTGCCAAGAAAGCCGGAAAGTCAACCGCGAGAACCGGAGTCAAACGATGTCGGGTTATACAGAGTTCACGTTCCAAGGACAGCCGGGTTACGACGAAGCAGCGGCTCGGGAGATCATCGCCAGTGTGATTCCCGTCAGGACGATCGCCATGTACTGCTTCGACCCCCGGGCGGCCGGGGCCGCGAAGGCGGTGGCCGATTACTTCGGCGACGAGGTCTACCCCGGCGAACTCATCCTCGACGAGGCCGGCAGGAAGATGGGCTCCACAGCGACGGTGTTCCCTCTCATCGTCGGGGGTGGGCGCGCGGCGGACGCGCTTCGCTCGATCACGGTCTCCCAGCACCTCTTCGGAATCGAGCGGGTTGTTGTCGTACACCACTCCTTCTGCGGCGCCACCTCCTTCACGGCGGAGGGAATCACCGCTGCATGGAAAAATGAGCAGCACACCGACATCTCGTCGTTGTACGACTGGGACGGCATCTCCATCGCCGACTTCGAAAAGTCACTCAACTACGACGTGAGTCTGATCCGCAACAGCCCGGGCACCCCGAAGCACATTGAGATCTACGGCCTTTTCTACGACATCGACTCCGGCGAACTGACCGAGATCGTTCGCGACGTTCCCGCCGAGGTCGCGTAGCCGAGCATGACATCGAATGGACCGAGGCCCGCCGGCCTCGGTCCATTCGCCGTTCCGCCCGGCGGGAACGGTCAGCGCGCGGCGGCGAATGACTCGATGTAGGCCAGGGCCCCGTACAGCGCGTCGCGCAGGGGTGTGGACTCGCCGGCCGCCTGGTCCAGCAGTGCTCCGCCCTGGAACGCGGCGGCGAGCAGGTGGGCGAGCGCGGCCGGGTCGGCCTCCGGCCGCAGTTCGCCGCGCTCGCGCATCTTGCTCAGGCCGCGCTTGAACAGCTCCTGCCACCGCCCGAAGCCGTCGGCCACCGCGTCCCGGTGGGAGGGCTCGGTCTTGACGACCTCAGCGGCCAGGGAGCCGAACGTGCAGCCGCCGCGCGTCATGTCCTGCGAGGCGACGTACATGTCGGCCCATCGGTACAGGGCGGCGAAGCTGTCCAGTTCACCCAGCTCGGGCGCCTGGTGGCGGGCGACGATGCTGTCGGCCTGCCAGGCGAGCACCGCGCGTACCAGGGACTCCTTGGTGGGGAAGTGGCGCGTCAGCTGCGAGCCGCTGACCCCGGCGGCCGCGCGGATCTGCTCGTTGTTGGTGTTCTGTGCACCGTGTTCGTAGATCAGCTCGGCAGCCGCCTTGACGATGCGTTCGCGTGTGGCCAGGCCTTTGGCGGTCAGCTTCCGGCCCGGCGCTTCGCCGGTGGTGGTCATGGTGGCCATCGTAGCAAAAAAAGGGCTTGACAACCCATTCTTTGAGGTGTCTCCTGAATGCAGGCCGAAAAAGGGCTGGCAAGCCCATTCTCTTGAGGAGGCGGACGGGATGTCCACACAGGCCGCACCGCAGGCGGTCGCGACGACACCGCACACCGGCCCGGCCCCGGCCGTCACCGAGGCGGGTCACCCGCGCCGCTGGAGCGTCATGGCAGTGCTCGGTGCCGTCGCCTTCATGGCGCAGCTCGACTTCTTTGTCGTCAACGTCGCCCTCGACGGGATCGGCCAGTCGTTCCCGGGCGCGGGCGTCGCGAGCGTGTCGTGGGTCCTGTCGGCCTACGCGATCGTGTTCGCTGCCGTACTCGTGCCCGCGGGCCGGGTCGCGGACCAGTGGGGGCGCAAGAAGGTGCTGCTCAGCGGGGTGGGGATGTTCACCCTCACCTCCGCCGTCGCGGCTGCCGCGCCGAATCTCGGCGTGCTGGTCGGTGCTCGAGCGCTCCAGGCTGTCGGCGCGGCGATGATCGTGCCGACCTCGCTCGGTCTGCTCTACCCGAGCTTCCCCAAGCGGCAGCACACCCTCGTGGTCGGCCTGTGGGCCGGCGTGGGCGCGATCGCGGCCTCGGCAGGCCCACCCGTCGGCGGGCTGCTGGTCAGCCTCGACTGGCGGTGGATCTTCCTGATCAACGTTCCCATCGGGATCGCCACCCTCGTCGCGGGCGCGCTGCTCCTGCCCGAGGTGCGCCGGCCCAAGGGCGCCCCCGTGCCGGATCCCGTCTCCGCCGTCACACTCCTGCTGGCCGTGAGCCTGCTGGTGCTCGCCACCGTCCAGGGATCCGGGTGGGGCTGGACCGACGCGCGCACCCTGGCGCTGTTCGCCGCCGCCGTCCTGGCCGGGGCCGCGACCGTCGAGCGAACCCTGCGTGCCAAGGCGCCCGTGATCGAGAAGCAGCTGTTCACCAGCAGGCCGTTCACCGCCGCTACCGTGGCGCTGTTCCTGTTCTACGTCGGCTTCGCCATCGTCCTGCTCAGCACCGCCATGTTCATGCAGGAGATCTGGCACTTCAGCCCGCTGCGCGCAGGTGTGTCCATCGCCCCGGCGCCCCTGGCCTCGATCGCCTTCGCGATGAACGCAGGCCCCATCCAGCGCCGCTTCGGGCGCATCGCCCCCGCCGTCACCGGCACCATCGCCATGGCGCTCGCCGCCGGCTACTGGCTCGCGGCCGTGCACACCACCCCCGACTACTGGAGCGGCATGTTCCCGGGCCTCATCCTGGTGGGCCTGGCCGGCGGCCTGGCCCAGGCGCCGATGTTCGCCGCCGCCGGCACCCTCGCACCCGAGCGCGCCACCACCGGCAGCGCCGTGCTCAACATGAGCCGGCAGATCGGCAGCGCCGTCGGCGTGGCTGTGCTCGTCGCCCTCACGGCCCAGCCCACGCTCACGGGATTCGACCATGCCTGGTGGGTCCAGGCCGGCGCGGGCCTGGCCGCGGGCGCCGCCCTGCTCGCCCTCCACCCCCGCCGCACAGTCTCTGGTTCCAGCCATGTGAGCGCGACCAGGAAAGAGAAGGTCGATGAACGACAATAAGTGGATGGTCGGATTCCGCCGCCGTTCTGCGGTGGGAGTGATCGTTGAGCACTTCTATCTGGCGGACGGCGAAGCAGACAGCGCCGAAGCACGCCGCACCGCCGCCCGGATGGCCGTTGCACTGGGGCCCCGCCGCTACGGAGATCTCCTGTCGGCCCGGCCGGGCATGGGGGCCAGCCTTTTGGCCACACGCCTCAAGCACCTCGAACGACACGACGTGCCGCGTCGCACCACGCCGCCCGGCTACACCGATCGACGCCCGGTTCGTGTCTGACCTAGAGACGGAGAAAAGTCATGGAACGCAATCTTCTGGTGATCGGGGCGACCGGCAAGACCGGTGGCCACACCGCCGAACTGCTGCTTCAGCGCGGCCACCACGTCCGCGCGCTCGTCCGCCGTGCCGATGGGCGCTCCGCGAGGCTTGCCGGCCTCGGGGCGCAGATCGTGGAAGGCGATGTCCTCGACCTCGACTCCCTGGCGGAGGCGACGAAGGGGATCGATGCCCTGTACTTCACCTATCCGATCTTCCCCGGCCTGATGGACGCTACGGCGAACGTGGCCCTGGCGGCGGAGGAGAACGGGGTGCAGGCGATCGTGAACATGTCGCAAATCTCGGCCCGCCGCGATTCCGCCAGCAACGCGGCACGCCACCACTGGGTCGCGGAGCGTGTGCTGGACCGCTTCCCGGTGGCCGTTACCCACATCCGTCCGACCTTCTTCGCCCAGTGGCTGATCGATACCTGGGCCGACGGGACCGGCGAACTGCGCCTGCCCTTCGCGGACGGACGCCATGCCCCGATCGCGGAAAGCGACCAGGCAAGGGTGATCGCGGCCATCCTGGAGGACCCCGCCCCGCACGCCGGCAAGATCTACCCGCTGTACGGGCCGGTGGAGCTCAACCACTACGAGATCGCCGAGAAGATGTCGCAGGCGCTCGGCAGTCAGGTCACCTATGTGCCCATCAGCCTCGACGAGTTCAGGGCCATCCTCGAAAAGCGCGGAGCGCCGGAACACCTCATCCAGCACCTTCTCGCCGTCGCGGTGGACTACCGCAACGGCATCTTCGCCGGCACGAACGACGTCGTGAAGAAGGTCGGCGGCACCGACCCCCTCGATGTCGAGAGCTTCGTCGCCCAGAACCGGGCGGCCTTCGACTCACGCACCGCCTGAACCCAGGAGAGAACAATGAGTGTTTGGTTCATCACAGGATCGTCCCGTGGGTTCGGCCTCGAAATCACGCGCGCGGCGCTCGCGGCAGGACACCAGGTGGTGGCGACCGCACGGAAGGCGGAAGCCGTCCGCGAGCAGCTCCCCGACGCCGGTGACGCGCTGCTGGCCGTGCCGTTGGATGTGACCGACCCCGAGAGCATCCAGGCGGCTGTCGACGCGGCAGTCGAACGGTTCGGACGCATCGACGTCCTGGTCAACAACGCCGGCACCGGCCTGCTCGCCGCCGTGGAGGAATCCAACGACGCGGCGGTGCGCGCGGTGTACGAGACCAACGTGTTCGGTCCGCTCGCCGTCCAGCGCGCCGTGCTACCGCTACTGCGGCGCCAGCGTTCCGGGCACGTCGTCAACATCAGCTCCATCGTGGGCTTCGCCACCGCGCCGGGCTGGGGCATCTACGCCTCCACGAAGTTTGCCGTCGAGGGATTCACCGAGACCCTCCACGCCGAACTGGCGCCCCTCGGCGTCCACGTGACGCTCGTGGAGCCGGGCTTCTTCCGCACCGACTTCCTCGACCCGGCCAGCCTGCACACCGGCACCGACGTGATCGACGACTACGCGGCCACCGTCGGCACCATGCGTGAAGCGGCTACGGGGCTCAACCACGCCCAGCCCGGCGACCCGGCCAAGGCCGCCCGCGCCATCGTGGAGATGGCCGCCGCCCCCGAGCCGCCCCTGCGCCTCCAGCTCGGAGCCGACACCCTGCAAGCCTTCGACGCCAAGCTGGACAACTTCCGCAAGGAGCTGGACGCCTGGCGGCACGTCGCCCTCTCCACCGACCACGACTGAGCCGACAGCCGGGTCACGTTGCCATCGGTGCTGACGCTCTGCTGCGTGGTGCCGTCCGGCGCGGTAAGGGGCACATGGTGCGAGACAAGCGCGATGTCATCCACGATGTGGATCTTGCGCAGGTCAAGCTTCACCTGGGCCTGAGAGTCGAGGAGCCGGCCCAGGCCTACGCGGATGGCGTCCGGGCCGGTCAGTAGCCGACGGTGAAGCGCTGCCGGCGGTGGCCGGGCTGCTCGATCTCGTCGAGGAGGGCGACCGCGTAGTCCTCCACGGTGATGGCGCTGTTGCCGTCGTCGTCGGTGATGAGGTCGTTCAGGGCGGTGCGGTAGCCGCCGGTGCGGGTGCCGGGCTCGATCATGGCCGCGGGGCTGATGTTGGTCCAGTCGACGTCCGTGACGGTCCGGTAGTAGTCGAGGGCGTCGCCGTGGGCGTGCATGATCTGGAGCAGGAACTCGGGCAGGCCCGGGGCGTCCCACACCTGCTTGCCGTCGGGTGTGCGCAGGGACCCGGCGCCGCCGACGGTGATCAGGCGGGGTGCCTGCCCGCCGAGGGTCCGCAGTCCTTCGGTGAGGGCGACGGCGGCAGGCTTGATGGTGGCGATGTGGCCGGGGCCGTCACCGCCGCCGACAGCGCTGACGACGACGTCGTGGCCCGTCGCGGCGGCGGCGACCGACTGGGCGTCGAGGACGTCGCCGGTGGTGACGGTCAGGTTCGCGTGGCGTTCGGTGACCTTGGCGGGGTCGCGGACGACGGCGGTGACGGTGTGGCCGCGGTCGAGGGCCTCGCGGACGATGGCGGAGCCGATGGTGCCGTTGGCACCGAAGACAGCAATGTTCGTCATGGCAGTGTTTTCCTTCGTGATCTTTCGGGGTGGTTCGGAGGGCGGTCAGGCGGAGGCGGGGGCCAGGTGCCGGTCGAGGGCCTCGGTGAGCTGGAGGGCGCTGGAGAGCGCTCCGCCGAGCCGGTGGGTGCCGGTGGGGGTGTGCAGGAGCAGGGTCGGGTAGGCGTCGACGCCGAGCCGGCGCAGTTCCCGGAAGCCGCCTTCGGCTTCGGCGCGGGTGGCCGGGTCGAAGAAGGCTTCGGCGACGGCGTCGGCGTCGAGGCCGTGCCCGGCGGCGATGGACCGGTACACGTCGAGGTCGGAGAGGCTGCGGCCGTCGACATACCAGGCGCGCTGGAGGGCGCTCGCCAGTTCCAGGATGCGTCCGGGAGCCTGGCTGCGCAGCGCGACCAGGCCGACGGCGGGATCGGTGGAGTCCATCACCACGGCCCCCTCGGCCAGAACCTGCTGGTAGCCGTCGCCGAAGGTGACCCCCGTGGCGGCGGCGATGCGCTCGTTGGCGGCCGGGATGTGCGGGTACGCCGCCGCGGGCAGGGCCCGCGGGCCGGAGAAGAGGCCCCCGGACAGCACCTGCAACTCGATCCGGTCCGCGTTGCCGTCAGCGAACCGCCGCAACGCCGGGCCCAAGCCGTAGCACCAGCCGCAGTAGGCGTCGAACGCGTACGTGAGACGGATACGGTCTGTCATTCGGGACCTCCTGACATTGGTAGAAGTCAGTCATCGATATCGGCCAGGAGCTGCGACGCCCCTGCCGCCGCATATGCTCTCGACTGACGTCAAACGTAGGAGCCGGGAAAGGTTCCGCCCAGGTACGGTGAGGTCTCGTCGTGGTGAAAAACGGACACGAAGCGATCCCGGAGATCCAGTACGTCCCGCCGGCGGACGACGCGGTCGGTGTCGAAGTGATGCCGATCGCCGAACTGCGCCGCCGCCTGCATCACCACGGCGGGGCGGAAGGCGCCCGGGACGCCGAGGGAGCCGGCCGCGCACAGCGCCCGGACTTCCACCTGCTCCTCACGGTGGAACAGGGGCTGCTGTGGCACATGATCGACTTCGCCGACTACGCCGTCACCGACAGCACCTGGCTGTGGGTCCGCCCCGGCCAGGTACAGCGCTTCGGCGACCTCGGCGCGGCCACCGGCACTCTGGTGCTGTTCCAGCCCGACTTCCTCGACCCCGCCACCGCCACCGACGTCCGCCTCGACGACCCCTTCGGGCGCACCCTGTGGCAGATCACCGGCGAGGACGCCCCCGCCCTGCACCGGGCCCTTGACCACCTCGCCCACGAATACGGCACCACCCACATGCCGACCCCCGCCCGCTCAGCCATCCTCCAGCGGCTGCTCGCCGTACTCCTGCTGCGCCTGACCCACTTGACCGCACCCGTGGGCACCCCGCCCGCCGGGCACGCGGAAACCTTCCAGCGCTTCCGTGCCGCCGTCGAAACCGACTTCGCCCGGGCCCGCGACGTCGGACACTACGCGCGCGCCCTCGGATACTCGCCGCGCACCCTGACCCGGGCCGCGCTCGCCGCGGCCGGCGTCGGCGCCAAGGAGTTCATCGACCGTCGCGTCGTGCTGGAGGCCAAACGCCTCCTCGCCCACGGCGAAGAACCCGTCGCGGGCATCGGGGCCCGCCTCGGCTTCCTCGACACCAGCAATTTCGTTAAGTACTTCATCCAGCGCACCGGCACCACACCAGCCACCTTCCGTAGCCGGTACCGCCCGGCCCGGGCCGCCCGCTGAAGCCGTCTGCCGAGGACTGCCACCTGGTGCTGATCAACTCGTCGAAGAAATGACCCGATCCTGGCGATGCACGGCACTCGGGCCTCTTCTCGCTCTTGCTCCGCCTTCCTACGTTCGGCGCATGGACAACTTACTCGCCCTGCCCACGGGGCCGCTGGCCGACGCGAGCCTCGCCCTCGTACAGAAGGCGGAGAGCACGTCGATCGCCGACCACAGCGTCCGCAGCTTCCTGTTCGCCCGCCTGTTAGCCGAGCAGGAATGCTGCCTGAACGACGCGGCCTACGACGAGAAACTGCTCTTCGCTGCCTGCGTGATGCACGATCTGGGGCTGGGCACCCTCGCGGCCGGCCAGGCCCGGTTCGAAGTGGAGGGCGCCGATCTGGCGGCATCCGTGCTGACCGAGCACGGCATCGCCGCGGCGGACGTCGACCGGGTGTGGGAGGCGATTGCCCTGCACTCCTCCCTGGGCATCGCCGACCGGTGCGGACTGCTGACCTACCTGACTCACAAAGGTGTCTTCACCGACGCCGGCTACTTCACCGATCTCGGCGACGCGATGCTCCAGCCGATCTACGCCAGATACCCCCGACCCGCCGACGACCGTTTTATCCAGAACGCGATCGTCGAGCATGCCGCCCGCTCCCGGGCCGCGGCACCGCGATACTCGATCGCGGCCGAGTTACTGCGCCGGCGACAGGCCGGAGAGTGACCTCTGAGATGCGCACCGCGGCGAGCAGCCGCTGCCCGACCGGCGCCGCGCTCAGGGTGTCCGACTCGGTGACGGTCGACCCCGGCCTCCTTCAGGATCGATCAGACGGCCGGCGCCCGAGCCGGAGATCCCTGGAGACGTGAGGCATTGCGGGTGTTCCGCGGTTGGGCCATGCGATGTCGTCAACGGCGAGAAACGGCTCGCCGGCCATGGTCGCGGGGGTTGCCCCGGTGAACGCCCTGACGTCCCGATGCAGGTGGGACTGGTCGGCGTAGCCGGCGTCGGCCGCGACTCGGGCCGCGCCTTCACCCGCGACCAGGCGGTGCGCGGCATGGTCGAAGCGGACCAGCTTCACGGCGCGCTTGGGCGGCAGGCCGAGCTGCGACCGGAACCGGGACCACAGCCGCTTACGGCTCCACCCGACCTCGGCCGCGAGTTCGTCGACCCGGGCCAGGCCACGGCTGACGACGATCCGGTGCCAGGCCCAGGCCACCTCCGGGTCCACCGGCGGCCCCGCCTCATGCCGGCGGGCGAGCAGGGCGTCCGCCAACGCGAAGCGATCCTGCCACGACGCGACATCGCCGAGTTGCTCGCGGATCCGTGACGCCTCCTGGCCCCACAGGTCGCCCAGGGACGCGACGGCCCCGTCGAGGTCGGCGGGGGAGACGCCCAGGACCGCGCGTGCGATCACGGGGGACAGACGCACTTGTACGCACTCGACGTTCTCTCCCCGAGCCCGGACCGCGCCTCCGGACCCGAGCCCGGGCCCGGCGACGAGGCTTCCCCGTTGCTGCCGCCCGGCGGCACAGTCGACGACGGGCGAACCGGCGCCGAACTCCAGGAGCAGTGTCACGGCCGGGTGCGGGACCATCCGGAGCGCGTCCAGGTCACGGACACGGAACCCGGCCATAGTGACACCGGCCACCCGGCTGGGCCGCCTCGGGCACGCGACGCCCCACACAACCTCACCGTGCACGAACGTCCGCATCGTCCCATGCTAGGTGAGCCGGCCGAGGGGAACATTCGTCCAATCCACCGGCGCGTACCGGCGGGGACAGTGGGCTCATGACTGTTTCTGACGGCGGTTCGCATGTGAACGGCGGCGCCGAGGCCACCGAGAGTTCGACCCTGTCGCTGGGCGACGGCGACATCTACGTGTGCCAGGACGGCCCCCGCGACGCCCCCGCACTCCTGCTCATCCACGGGTCCGCATCCTCGACCCGTTCGTGGGACCTGATGGTTCCGCTGCTGACCGCATCTCACCGCGTCATCCGGATCGACCTGCTCGGGCACGGCCGGTCGGGCAAACCGGCCGACCGCAGCTACGAGCTCCCGGATCAGGCACGTCGGGCCGGCGCGGTACTGGACCGGCTCGGCGTCGAGCACTCCGTGGTCGTCGGACACTCCAGCGGCGGCGTCGTCGCCACCGCCCTCGCCGAACAGCGGCCCGACCTGGTGACCGCGCTCGCGCTCGTCAACACCGGCCCCAGCCTGGACGCCTTCATCGCACCGGAGTCCGCCGCAATCGGCCCCTCGCAGTGGCCGCCGAGCGACGAGCAGCTCCGCCGGCTCGCGAGCACTGGTTTCAGCCGCGCGGGCTACCAGTTCCCGGAAGAGCTCCTGGATGAGGTGCGCGCCATGACCTCCCACACGTTCACCACGACGATGCGGGCCACCCGCTCCTACCTGGAGCAGCTGGCGCTGCCGGATCGGCTGGCGGTCCTGGGCAAGCCGCTACTGGTGATCTTCGGCGAGGACGACCGCAGATGGCGATCCTCATCCGCCGCCGACTACCGCGCCGTTCCGGGCGCGAAGGTCGAGTTGCTGCCCGGTCTCGGGCACTCGCCCCTGCTCGAGGATCCGCCGCGGACAGCCACCCCCCTGCTGGCCTTCACCGCGATCCACGCCGTACGGGCGGACTGAACGAACGGAAGCGCCGGCGTCGCCGGTCCGGCCCTGGCCCAGGAGTCACGGGCTCATGTGGTCCGGCTGTGCAAGTCGGGTGAGGGCCGCCGCGACCAGGGCCTGTACGCCGGTGTCCAGGGTGGGCTGGAGGACCGGGGCGAAGCGGGGGCTGTGGTTGACCGGGATGTCCTGCGCCACCGTGCCGCGCTGCTGGGCAGCCTGGTACGTGTCCGGATCGATGCAGCCGAGGGCCCAGTAGGTGTACGGGATGCCGAAGGCGTCCGGGATGCGGCTGAAGTCCTCGCTGGCGCCCTGTAGTTCGCTGGTGCCCGCGCGGTCCCCGAAGGCCGCGGTGAAGGCGGCGGCGACCTCGCGGGTCAACGCCGTGTCGTTGACGGTCGGCGGAAAACGGGTGCCTTCCTCGACTTCCGGCTCGCGGGTCGCCCCGGAGGCGTCGCATTCGGCTCTGACGATGCGCCGTACCGCGGCCAGAACGGCCTGGCGGGTGTCCTCGTCGTACGTGCGCACGTTGACCAGCAGCTCGGCCGACTCCGGGATCACGTTGCCGCTCGTGCCCGCCTGTACAGAGCCCACCGTGAGCACGACCGGCCGGGTGGCGGCCAGCTCGCGCGAGACGATCGTCTGGAGGCGGACGACGATCATCGAGGCGATCACCACGGGATCGATCGCGGCCTGCGGTGCCGATCCATGAGCGCCTCTGCCATGGACAGTGATCTTGATGTTGTCCGCTGCGGAGAGGAAGGAGCCGGCGCGCGTGCCGACCTGTCCGGCGGGATAGGGGAGCACGTGCTGGGCGAATGCGACGTCCGGGCGGGGAACACGGTCGATGAGCCCGTCGGCGAGCATCCGGTCGGCGCCGTCGCCGGGCTCCTCGGCAGGCTGGAACAGGGCCAGCAGGGTGCCCTGCCACGGGCACCCCGGGCACGTTCTCCGGCGACAGCCAGTCGGCCACGGGTCAGCACCTCCCCTTCCTCCCACCATCGAAGAAGGCGGAGTTCAGCCGCTCTGCCGAGCGCGCGAGCGGGCCGAAGGTCACGCGCGCGGATCCGCCGGCTGTCACGGAAGGATCGCGATGGCGCTCGACCAGTTCAGACCGAGCCGTTCCTGGGACGCCATGTGCAGGAGCTGGAAGGCTTCCAGCTCGCGTGCCCGGCGCAGCGGTCCTACGTCCAAGGGGCGCATCCCGCCCGATGAGACCAGGCCCGACACGGCCTGTTTCGCGGTGTCGTCATCCGCGGCGACGAAGACGTCCAGGGGTCGGCCGGCGACCTGTCCGGTGGCGAGCGGCCCGGCGAAGGTGGTGTTGAACGCCTTGACGACCCGGGACTCCGGTGCGGCGGCGGCGATTTGTTCGGCGGCCGAGGTGCCGGGGGGCACGACGAGTGAGTCGAAGGTGGAGAAGTCCACCGGGTTGGAGATATCGACGACGATCTTTCCTGCCAGGGCGCCGCGCCACGCGGCGGCGACGTCGCGCCCGGCCGGATAAGGCAGGGCGAGCACCACGACGTCGGAATCAGCCGCGGCGTCGGCGTCGACCGCCGTGACCTCCGCTCCAGGTGTGGCCTGGCTCAAGGCGGTGGCCAGGTCTTCCGCCTTTGCCTTCTTGTGATCGTGCAGGCGGACGGAGTGTCCGCCTGCCATTGCCCGGGCACCAATGCCGCGGGCCATGTTCCCGGCGCCGACGATGGTGACGATCATGCGTCGCTCCTCAATGGACGTCACATGCCTTCCACCCTCACACCCCCAGCGGGCCGCTGCCACTGGCGAGCGTCCTGGTATCGGCCATCACGGTGTCGAAGACGGCCGTGAACTTTGGGTCGCGGTCGCGGACCAGCGCCCCGCGCCGCGCCTGCCACTCCCGCAGCCGGGTCTCGACGGCGGGAGTGGTCGTAGTGGCCATACCTCGAGGATGCCGCTCAATGCGAGGTCATCACCCGGCGGCGCGGCGCGCTCCGGTGCGGATGCAGCTCGACGGTGAGTGAGGCGGCGATGAAGACGGAGGAGTAGGTGCCGATCGCCAGGCCGATGAGCAGGGCGAGGGCGAAGTCGGTGAGGGTGTCGTCGGCGAGGACGGCAAGGGCGGTGAGGATGAGTGCCGCGCCCATACCGGTGTTGACGGTGCGGGGCAGGGTTTGCAGGATCGCCTGGTTCGCCAGACGGGGAAGCGGTGTGATGCGGTCGCGGGCGAGCAGTTCGCGGACGCGGTCGAAGACGACGACGGAGTCGTTGACCGAGTAGCCGATGACGGTCAGCAGGGCGGCCAGGAAGATCCCGTCGATCGGCTTGCCGAGCCAGGCGAAGACACCGATGAGGACCACCACGTCGTGGACGAGCGCGGCGACGGCCGCGGTCCCGAAGATCCAGCGGAACCGGACCGCGAGATACAGCAGTTGGGCGCCCAGCGCGAGAGAGAGGGCGATGAGGGCGTTGCGGCGCAGTTCGTCGCCCATGCTGGGGCCGATCAGCTCGTCGCGGATCTTCTCCGTCCCGCCGCCGAGGCCGCCGATGGTTTCGGTGACGGCGGCCTCGGCGGCGTTGGTCAGGTGCTCGGCGCGCACCGTGAGCCCGGTGTCGCCGGAGGACTGCACGACCGCGCGGGGGAACCCGGCGTCGGTGAGGGCGGTGCGGACCCGGTCGGGCTCGACGGGGGTGCTGGTGGCGTACTCGATCAGCCGGCCGCCGGTGAACTCGATGCCGAAGTCCAGGCCGCGGGCGAGGATGCCCGACGCGGCCACGGCGAGGAGGACGGCGGAGGCGGCCAGCCAGCGACGCGGACGGCGCAGCAGGAACGGCTCGCGGCGCAGCAGCCGGTCGCGCACCCATCCGGTGCTCGCGATGCCGGTGATACGAGGGCGGCGGAAGACCGCGGGGCGGTTGACCGCGTATTCGGCGAGCACCCGGCTGATCACCAGGGCGCTGACCATCGAGGCGAGGACGCCGATGCCGAGGGTGATACCGAAGCCGCGTACCGGGCCGGAGGCGAAGGCGAACAGGAGGCCCGCGGCGATCAGCGTGGTGATGTTGGAGTCGGCGATCGCGCTGAGGGCACCGCGGAACCCGGCCGTCAGGGCCGAGCGCGGGGTGGGGCGGCTGCGGGCCGCGTACTCTTCGCGGGCCCGTTCGAAGACCAGGACGTTGGCGTCCACGGCCATGCCGATCGCCAGGACGAACCCGGCGAGGCCCGGCAGGGTCAGGGTGGCGCCGAGCGCGGCCAGGGCGGCGTACGAGATGAGGCCGTAGCAGACCAGGGCCGCGGTCGCGAGCAGACCCATGAGCCGGTAGACGGCGATGATGAACAGCGCGGTCAGTGCGGTGCCGATGGCGGCGGCCCAGGCCGCGGCCTCGATGGCCGCGTCGCCGAGCGTGGCGCCGACGGTGCGCTGTTCGACGGTCTCGACGGGTACGGGCAGGGCGCCGCCGGAGATGAGCAGGGCCAGTTCGCGGGCTTCGGTGCCGTCGAAGGAGCCGGTGATCTGGGTGGTGCCGCCCGGGATACCGGCCCCGCACGGCACGGAGGGGTCGACCTGCGGCGAAGAGATGATCTTGTTGTCGAGGACGATGGCGACCCGGCGCTGCGGATCGTCGGCCGGATGGCACGCGGCCCGTGCGGTGACCTGCTTCCACCGGCCCTGACCGGTCTTGGTGAAGTCGACGGTGACATGCCATCCGGCACCGCCCTGCTGGTCGAAGCGGGCGTCGGCGCCTTCTACGTCCCGTCCGGTCAGGTCGGCGGCTCGCAGCCGCAGGGGCTGTCCGGACTCGTCCGGCAGCACACGCTCCGCGGCCGGATCGGCGGGCGGCGGGGCGGTGGCGCCGTCGGAGGTCCTAGCCGGGCCGAGGACCGCGTGGACGGTGAGCTGCGCCGTGCGGCCCAGCACATCGGCGGCCTTCTTCGGGTCATGAACACCGGGCAGCTCGACGAGGATGCGCTGGTCTCCGGAGCGGACGAGGGTCGGCTCGGCCACGCCGAGCGCGTCGATACGGCCGCGGAGCACCTCCAGGGTGCGGTCGGTGGCCGCGGCGTCGGCTGCGGTGGTGGGGGTGGAGCGGGTTTCCAGCATGATCTGGGTGCCGCCGTGCAGGTCGAGGCCGAGGCGGACCGGCACGGTGAGGGCGATGGCCAGCGATCCGGCGATCACGGCGAGGGCGATCAGCGCACGGGCGCGCAGGGACTTGTTCCGCTTGTTCCGGCCGCTGTTCCGTTTGTTCTGGTCGTTCCGGCGTTTCAACACAAGCCTCCGGCAGGCACGTCGCGGCGGCGGCTCGCGCGGCCGCGACGGGAAAAGGGTGATGGGGTGCGTCAGGTACCGGAAGGCGCAGGAGGTGCCCGGCCGCGCTGGTGGGCCGATTGGCCGGAGGTGAGGGGTGCGCACGCGGAAGGCGCCGAAGCGCGGATACCGACGGCCGGGCCGGCATCCGTACCGCGGGGGTCGGTGGCGTGGTGATCCGGCGGGTACGGACGGTCGCAAGGGCGGTCGTGCCGGACCCGGGCCTGGGCCGCGCAGCCGGCGGCACCCGGGTCGTCCGCGCGGGGCCCGGGGTCCGGGCGCGCGGCGTGCGTGGCCGCCGGGGCGGTGGCGGTGGCGGGGGCGGGCACCGGCCCGGAAGCGGCGCGCGCGGTATCCGCGGGCACCAGCGCCAGCAGGACGGCGAGGAGCAGGATGAGCGTTCCCGCGCAGCGGTGGAGCCGGTGGAGCCCGTGACGACCGGCGGTCGGGACGGTGCGGGGTGCTGGGCGCATGCACCGTCCCCTTTCTGCTGGGCGTTCGATTTCCTGCCGGGTGCTCGACACGGGGCGCCCCGGTGGGGGAGGGCGGGTGTCAGGGTTCGACGAGACCCGCGCGGATGGCGTAGCGGGTCAGCTCCAGCCGGTCGTGCAGCCCGAGTTTGTGCAGGAGGTTGGCCCGGTGGCGGTGCACGGTCTTGACGCTGATGAACAGGATCTCGGCGATCTCCTTGGAGGAGTGCCCCTCGGCGACGAGTTTGAGGACTTCCTCCTCGCGAGGGGTGAGGAACTGGTCGGGGTTCTCCTCGCCGTGCCGGACGCGGTCCAGGTAATTGCGGATGAGGGCGGTGACCGCGCCGGGGTAGAGGAACGGCTCGTTGCGCATCGCGGCCCGGCAGGCGGCGACCAGATCGCGGTCGGCGACGGATTTCAGCACATAGCCGCAGGCCCCGGCCTTGAGCGCCTGGAAGAGGTACTGCTCGTTGTCATGCATCGTCAGCATCAGGATGCGCAGGCTCGGTTTGAGCGCCACCAGCTCACGGGCGGCCTGCAAACCGGTCAGGCGCGGCATGGCGATGTCGAGCACGGCCAGGTCGATCTCCTGGCTCCGGGCGGCCTCGATGGCCTCGGCGCCGTCCCCGGCCTCGGCGACGACCTCCAGATCGGGTTCCCGGTCGAGGATCAGCCGCACACCGCGGCGTACCAGGGCGTGGTCGTCGGCGAGCAGGATGTGGATCGGCGTCGCGGCCGTGGAAGCCGGGGCCGTGGGAGCCGGTGCCGGGGCCGTGGTGGGTTCGGGCGAGGTCGGATCGTGCATGGTCAGGACTGCTTCCTGGGGACGGGGGTGATCAGGCGGATCCGGGTGCCGGTGCCGGGTGTGGAGGTGATGTCCAAGGTGGCTCCGGTGAGCAGGGCCCGTTCGCGCATACCGCGGATCCCGGCGCCTTCGCAGGCGGCCTCGATACCGCGGCCGTCGTCGGCGATCTCCAGCACCACCGCCTCACCCGCGCGGTACAGGCTCACCTCGGCCCGATGCGCGTCCGCATGGCGGGCCACATTCGTCAGGCTCTCCTGAGCCACCCGGTACAGGACGAGCTCGCTCTCTCGGTCGAGGGTGGGCAGATCGGCGTCGAGGCGGCGTACGACCCGCAGCCCGGTGTGGGTGGCGAAGTCCTGTGTGAGCGAGGTCAGCGCACTGACCAGGCCCAGGTCGTCCAGGACACCGGGCCGCAGGCGCCGCACCAGGCGGCGGACCTCGTCCAGGCTCTCCCGGGTGATCTCCTGGGCCTGCTGGAGGTCCTCGCGCAGCGGCTCGGGGGAGTCGTCCGCGGCGCGCTTGAGCACCAGCAGGATCGCGGTCATGCTCTGTCCGACCTCGTCGTGCAGCTCCTGGGCGATACGGCGGCGTTCCGCCTCCTGGGCCAGCAGCACCCGGGCGCTGGACGTGGCGCGCTCGTGCTCCAGCCGGTCGAGCATGGCGTTGAAGGTGCGGATCAGCTCGGTCACCTCGCTGCCGGCACCGGCGCCGGGCACGGGCAGCCGCTGGCCGGGGCGCAGCAGGTCGACGGTGGTCATCAGCCTGGTCAGCCGGCCCAGCGGGGCCAGGCCCCAGCGCAGCAGGGTGCCGTTGGCGACCAGCATGACGGCGAGACCGCCGACCAGGATGACCGCCTCGGTCAGCACCACCGGCACGGAGACGGTCACCGGCGCCCACAGCAGCAGCGCCGTCGCGGCGCCGAGCACCAGGGCGTTGAGCCCGAAGATCCGCCAGAACAGCGACACCGCGGAAACTCCTCCTTCTGCGACCCGACTGTGATCACCTCTACTGTCGGTCATCCGCTGTCGGTCATCCGCATCGCACCCCTGGCGGAGCTGCCGCGACTGGTCGCGACCGATCCCGCCCCAGCCTGCCTCCCGCATCGCGCGCGGTCGATGGGGCACGCCACCCATATCCGAGGTCACCGGGTACCCATCCGCCGTTCCCCGCCATCGCCTCGTGGTCACCGCTGTCCCGGGCAAATGGGGTCCGCGCCCGATGGGCTTCCGGCGCCGGGCCGAGCAGAGTCGAAGGTGACCGAGCCGCCCGGTTCGGCCCGTGCCGCGGTCGTGGAGACGGGGGTCGGCGGAACCGGGCGGCCGCTGCCGCGCGCAGCGCGCTTTTACGTTTCCGCGCTCCACGCTCCACGCTTCCACGCTTCCGGGAAAGGACCTCATCGTGCCGCTCGACACCGCCCAGACCGATCCCCGCCCCGAGCGGCTGACCGCTCACGAGGCCCGTCAGCGCCTCGAACACGCCCGCAACAGCCGCCTTGCCCAGCTGCGCGCCATCGACGAGACCGGGCAGAGCACGGACGACCATCTGATGTCCGTGCAGGCGGAGGCGATCCGGCAGGTCCTCACCGAGATCGACGAGGCGTTCGTCCGCGTCGACGACGGCTCCTACGGCACCTGCCAGGGCTGTGCCAAGCCCGTCCCCGCCGAACGCCTGGAGATCCTCCCCTACACCCGGCACTGCGTCGCCTGCCGGCGCCGCGCCGCGGCCTGACCGGCCCTGTCCCACCCGCCTTCGTCTCCGCGCTGCTCAAAGGGGTGAAGTGGTGAACCACCAGATCATCGGCGACCGTCCCGCGCACCTGTCGCCCGAGGACCTCGCCGCGCTGCGGGAGAACCTGCGCGAACAGCGCCTGTTCCGCCAGGAGCAGCTGCGGCAGATAGCCGCGGCGCCCCACGCCGCGGACCCGCGCCTGTGCCGCTCTGCGGCACAGGCCGAAGTGCAGGGGAAACTCGCCGCCTCCGCGTGCATGGTCCTCGCCGACGTGGAGGCGGCGCTGCAACGCATCGCCGAGGGCCGCTACGGCAGCTGCCACCTGTGCCGGCGCTCCGTCGAACGCGAACTCCTGATGATCGTTCCGCAGGACCGTTACTGCGCACGGTGCCAGCAGGTACGGGAGGCCGGACGATGACCGTCATCCGCCGCCGGGCCGACTCCACCGCCCGGCACCGGCACCAGCCTTGGCCGTTGTGCCGGCAGTGCTGCGGCCTCGCCCTCGACCTGGGCAGCGCCCGCACCCGCGCCTGGATGGCCGGCCGCGGACTGATCTTCGACGTGCCCACCGTCACCTTCCCCGGGGTTGTCCACCCGATCCGGCGCGGCGCCATCGTCGACGTTCCGGGAACGGCCCGGATGCTCGACCGGCTGCTCGGCCACCGTCTGCCCCGCCTCACCCGCCCGCTGGTGATGGTCACCACGCCCGTGCTGGACGGCCCCGGCTACCGCGAACGTGCCCGCACCGCCGTGGAGGTGCTGCGCCCGCGCGCGGTCCTGACCGTCCCCACCGCACGCGCCATCGCCCTGGCCGCGGACGCCGACCTCTCCCTGCCGCTGCTCGTGGTGGACGTCGGCGCCCACCTCACCGAAGTGGTCCTCCTCGTCGACGGCGTCGTCTTCGACGCCCGCCGCACCACCCTGGGCACCAGCGACCTCTCCGGCGCCGGCACCACGGCGGAGGTCAGCGAGGCCATCACCGTCATGATCACCTCAATGCTCCGGCAGGACCGTACGTCCCTCACCGCCGAAGCCCTGAGCCGCGGCGCCCTCCTGGCCGGCGGCGGCGCACTGCGCCCCGACCTCACCCGCCGGCTCATCGGCGGCCTGCACGCGCCAATGCGGGCGGTCCCCGCACCGCACACCGCCGCGATCCGCGGCGCCGCCACGATCCTGCACGCCGCGCACGCCCATCCCTCGGCCGGCGGCACGTCCCCGCCCGGCCCCGGCCCGCAGTCCGGATGAGCCCCGCGGCCTCAAGGGGCGCGCGGCTCAGCCGGTTCCTCAAGCATCCGCCGGCAGATGATCGACAGCCTCACGCAACCGCGCATCCGTGCCAATCGCCATTCAGCGAGCTTGACTTGCGTACGCGCAGTCATGCGGGACACCGCCCGAACACTCGTCAGTCCACAACTCCTGACCATGACTCGCGGGCAGCCCAGCCTCGCGTGTCACTTGGCCGGTTCAGGTCCGTAGCCTTGCGCTATGAGGAACGGGATTGATCGCGTGGAGGACGGCTGGGACGTCCGCTCGATACGTGGGGTGGGCGTCGGCGAGGTGGTCGTCGGCAGCGTGATGCGGCTGCACATTGGTTCGCATGGGATCGAGGTGCACAGCCCGGCCGAGTTGACGGCCGGCGGGGAGGCCTATGCCATTCACGCCGCGGGCCGAATCAATCTGGACAAGGTGACGCTGCTGCTCGATCAGGTGGTCGCTGAGGTTCATGTATCCGATTCGGGTGCGCTGAAGGTTCGGTTTGCCGGCGGGTGGCGATTGGACGTTCCGGTGGTGCCCGAGGGCTTGGGCTGGATCGTCGCCCTCCGGGGGCGCCACTTCATCAGCCCCGTGGCGGGTGGTGGCGTGAGGATGTCCGATCGACGAAGTGGCTGAGCAGCCGCTCCTGTCTACCGTGGCCCCATGGCGCTGATTTCTTACCTCCACCGTTTCAATCAACGGCACCCATGGAGTCACAACGACCACTACGGCCCCTGGATCGCGCGCCGGGTGGCCGGGTCCGGGGCTCGCCACGTCCTCGACGTCGGGTGCGGCGCGGGGAATCTTGCCGCGCTTCTGCGCCGTCGGGCTGTCACCGTCACCGGGCTCGAACCCTCCCCCCAGATGGCCCGCGCCGCGGCGGAGCGCTTCGCCGACGACCCCGCGGTCACCATCGTTGAAGCCGGCTTCGCCGGGCGCGACCCGCGGCGGCGCTTCGACGCGATCACCCTGGTCGCCGTCCTGCACCACCTGCCGCTGGTGTCCACTTTGCGGGAGCTGCGCGGCTGCCTCGCTCCGGGCGGGCGCCTCGTGGTCGTCGGCTGCTATCGGGAGACCGGGCCTGTCGATCTCCTCGTCTCCCACCTGGCCGTGCTCGTGAATCCGGTCATGGGGCTGGTCAAGCATCCGGCCCGTGCCGTTGCGCTGCCCCTGCACATGACGGCGCCTACCGCTCTTCCGCAGGAGACCCTGGAGGACATCCGGGCCGCGGCCGCGCAGGAGCTGCCCGGCGCCCGGATCCGGCGTCGCCTGTTCTGGCGGTACAGCCTGGTTTACGACGCTCCCGCCGGGCACAGCCCGGCCTGATGCCGTTTTGGCATCGGTCACCGACGTCGAGGGCGGTCACCGAGCCGCCCAGGGCCTCCGTGGCGGCTGTCAGCCCCCGGCCGCCGAGGCCGCCCAGCTCATGCGCGACCACATCACGTACAGCCTCACCGCGACCGCCATCAGCGCCCTCGAAGAGAGCGAAGGTCACGCCTGAGCCCACTTGCCGGCGGGACAATCCCGCCTCCGCCTCGTGTGGTGCCGTCCGTTCGTCGGCGCTGTTCACGGAGTATGTGCAGGGTCGGTTGTGCGGGCGGCGGGTGTGGCGAAGGACGCGGCCAGCACGAGTATCAGGACCAGGAACAGTGCGTTGCGGAGTCCGAAGTGCTCGCCGAGCTGGCCGAGTGAGGGAGGCCCGACGAGGAAGGCGACGTAGCCGAGGGTGGCGGCGAGGGAGACCCTTGCGGCGGAGTTGTCGCCGGAGTCGCCGGCCGCGGAGAGCGCGACGGGGAAACCCAGGGACGCGCCGATGCCCCACAGGACGGCGGCCGCTGCCGCGACGGCCTGGTTGTCGACGAGGATCACGAGTGCGATGCCGACGGCGCCGATGACCGCGCTGGCGCACAGGGCGGCCGCGCGTCCGTAGCGGTCGACGAATCGGCCGCCGGCGAAGCGGCCGACGGTCATCGAGGCCGCGAAGACCACGTACACGGCCGATCCGAGCGCCGGGTCGAAGCCATGGCCGTCGACCATGACCAGCGGCAGCCAGTCGTTGGCCGTTCCCTCGGCCATGGCAAGGGCGAGGATGATGCCGCCGATGAGCAGGAGCCTCGGCTCCCTCCACACCGCGGGGCGCGCGGAGGCCTGCGCGGGCGTGCCGCTGCCGCTGCCGTTGCCGGTTCGTCGGCCCACTCCGGCGGGAACATATCGGATCGTCGGTGCCAGTACGGCCAGTACCACGGCGGTGACGATGGCCAGATGCCACAGGACGGGGAACGAGACGGCGGTCAGAATCATGCCGCCGGCCGCGCCGACCACCGTGCCGAGACTGTAGAAGCCGTGCATCGCGGGGAGGGTGGAACGGCCGAGCAGCCGTTCCACCTCCGCCCCTTCGATGTTGAGGGCCACCTCGCCGCCGCCCATCCCGAGGCCGATCAGTCCGAGCCCGAGGGCCACGACCGCGTCCGCGCCCGCAGCGGCCCCCAGGCCGATGACACCGGACCCCGCGGCGGTCGCCAGTGTTCCGGCGGCGATGAGGGGCCGGGCGCCCCAGCGGGCAACGAGCGGCCCCGAGCACAGGATGCCCGCCATGGACCCGACCGAGAGCCCGAACAGGACCAGGCCCATGCGTCCGGTGGAGGCCCCGAGCAGGTCGCGCACGTCGGGGGTGCGGGTCACCCAGGACGCCATGGCCAGGCCGGGCAGGAAGAACAGGGCGAACGCGGCGGTCCGACGCCGGCCGGGGCTGACAGTCACGGGGAATGCCTCCAGGAGATGACCGAACACAGAAGTCTGTACGATCGTACACACTTGGGTGGAGTCGCCTTGTGACAGATTGGGGGCGTGAGCGGCACACGGCGCGCGATCCCGAACGACCCCGGACGCAGGGACCGGATTCTCGATGCCGCCCTCGACGTCATCGCCGAGGGTGGTGTTCACCGGACGACCCATCGCAAGATCGCTTCACGGGCCGGCGTCCCTCTGGGCTCGCTGACGTACTACTTCGACGGCATGGACGATCTGCTGGCGCTGGCGTTCGCCCGCCTCGCCGACACGATGTCCCAGCTCTACCGCCGCACCGTGGCCAGCGCCGGGTCGACCGCGGAGGCGGAGGCGGCCGTGGTCGAGCTGATCTGCGGGCCGGCCTATGCCACTGACCGCGACATGACGCTCATCTTCGAGATGTACGCCTACGCCAACCACAACACCGCGGTAGCCGCAACCACCCGCTCCTGGCTGGCGCGCAGCCGCGAGAGCCTCGCCCTGCACTTCACCCCCGGAGTGGCCCGAGCTCTCGATGCCCTGGTCGAGGGCTGGCCCATGCACCGCCGCTTCGATGCTGCCCCCCTCAACCGGCAGCTCGTCGCCGGAGTCGTGCACGCCGTCGTCGACGCCGCGCCTCACCTCCCCGACGAACAGCTCTGATCTCCTCGCCTTCGCCGCGGGCGTCGCCGCGGCGTAGAGCAGGTGTGTGTCGCATTCCGAGACCGTCGATATGACGTGGATCACTCACTGGCCGCTTTGGGCCGGGCGTGCGTGATCATGATCGGAATGGACACTCGTTTCGTTGGCATCGCTGAGCTGGTCGAGGCCCCGTCCGTGGCGGTCGTAGTCGACGTCATGCGTGCTTTCACCGTGGCTGCTTGGGCCTTTGCCCAGGGGGCGGAGAAGATCGTTCTTGCTGAGTCGCTGGACGACGCTCTGGCGCTCAAGGCTCGCCACCCGGATTGGGTGGCGCTCAAAGACGGTCCGCCCGCGCCCGGGTTCGACATGGTCAACTCGCCGGGCCTGCTGCGGTCTGTTGACCTTGGCGGACGGACCGTTGTGCAGAAGACCACGGCAGGGACGGTCGGCGCCCTTGCGGTCAAGGAGGCGTCGCTGGTGCTGTGCGCCGGCTTCGTGGTGGCGGAGGCAACGGCTCGGCTCTTGCGGACGCGCAAGAGTGACAGTGTCACGTTCGTGGTCACTGGCGAAGATGGGCAGGCCGATGAAGATCTGGCGTGTGCTCAATACATCGCTCGCAGGGTCACCGCGGCTGGGACGGACGCTGCTGAGTTCCTCCGCCGCGCTGCCGAGTCGCGCGCCGCTGCCGAGCTGGCGGAGGGTGTGCGTCAAGGAGTCCATCCTGATGACGTCGCACTCTGTCTTGAGCTCGACCGGTTTCCCTTTGCCATGGTGGCGGCCTTGGAAGACTCGCTCATGGTCCTGCGTCGGTGCGCCGTGCCTTCGCCGGCCGAAGCCGGGCAGGGGTAGGCGGCAGTGGTCAGCCTCGCTGTCGAAAGTCCAGCATGTAGAAGACCTTGTCGTAGCGGCGTTCGCCGACGGCGACGAAGCCGGGCAGACGGCCGTATTCCGTGAAGCCCAGCGACCGGTAGAGGTGTAGGGCATTGGCGTTGTCGCCCCGGGCGTCCAGGGTGAGGACCTCGATCCCCACCTCCCGGGCGTCAGTGATCAAGGCAGCGGTCAGCGCCCGACCGACACCACGACCATGGACAGCAGGAGCTACCGCGATCTTCTCCAGATCGGCGTGTGGCCGATGAGTCGGTCGGGCATAGCGCAGCCAGTACCCCAACCCGACCAGCCGACGGTCGAGGTAAGCGGCGCGCAGGGCCGCATCCCCGGCCTGCACCGCAGAGACGACGTGGCCGAGAAGTTCCGCCACCTCATCCCGCGAGGGTGGTTCGACCCAGCCCAGCGCGGCACCTCCACCGACCAGATCCGCCAGCATCCGGTGGGCCGACTCCGCAAACCGGACCTCCAGCTCCGGATCGGAAGTCAGCTCCATGGCGTCAAGGATGACAGGCTCAGGGGTCACACCGCTGATCACAGTCGGCAGCATAGCCAGCACAGGGCCCAGCCGGGGCCCCGCGCTCCAGCCTCTGCGCGGTCAGGCCGCTGACAGCACCGGTGGACCTCGACGTGCCGTCGCCATCGGCTGGTCACCACGGACCTCCCTCGGGGTGGCCTCGCCTCGCCGGTGGGGTCCCCTCCGCCTCGGGCGCGTCGGCCGTGGCTGCTTCGGCGGCCTGGGCGCCGAGTGAGCCGGCGGAGGGGCAGGCGGTGGCCGGGCGGTGGCCGGAGTGGATCAGACCGTGGAGCGCCCGCGCTCGGTGTCCTGCTGCGGTGTGTCCGCGATGACCGGCCTGCGCTCGATCAGCCGCTTGATGCCGAAGGTGGCGACAGTGGCCACGACCATCGCGGCGACCAGGAACCACAGACCGGTGACAGGGGACGAGGTGCGGTCCACGATCACACCGATCCCCATGGGGCCGAATCCGCCGCCCAGGTTGCCCACGGCGTTGATCATGGCGATGCCCGAGGCGGCCTGAACGCCCGCGAGGAACCGGGACGGCAGTGACCAGAGCACCGGCTGTCCGGCGAAGATGCCCACCGCGGCCACGCTGATGAGCGCCATCTGTAGCACGTGGTTGTCCACCAGCGCGGTCGCGGCCAGGCCCAGGGCGCCCACGGCCGTGGTGGCGGCGATCCACGGGTAGCGGGAGCCGCTGCGGTCGGCGAGCTTCGGCACGACGTACAGGCCGAGGGCGACGAAGACGTAGGGGATGGCGGTGATGAAGCCGGTGGCCGTGGAGGACAGGCCCCCGAAGCCGTCGACGATGGTCGGCAGCCAGAAGCTGAGGCCGTAGGCGCCGAGAGGGAAGCACAGGAAATACAGCGCCATGCACACGACGCGCTTGTCGCGCAGTGCGCTCAGCGGGTTCTCGTGGGCCGCGCCCAGCGCGTCCGTCTCTCGGGCGAGTTCATCGGCGATCCAGCCCTTCTCGTCGGCGGACAGCCAGCGCACCCCGTCCGGCCCATCGGGGAGCACACGGAGAGTGACGAAGGCGAGCAATATGGCGGGCAGTCCGGTGGCAACGAAGATCCACTGCCAGCCCTCCAGACCGAGGGTGCCGTCCAGGTCGCCGAGCGCACCCATGAGCGGATTGCCGATGATGAACGCGAGCGGGGACGCCATCATGAACCAGCCGGTCATCCGCGCCCGGTAGCGGTAGGGGTACCACTTGGTGAGGTAGTAGAGGACGCCGGGGTAGAAGCCGGCCTCGGCCACGCCGAGCAGAAAGCGGGCAGCGTAGAACTGCCAGCTGGTGGAGACCAGGGCCGTGAGGACGGTGACCAGGCCCCAGCTGACCATGATCCGGGTGAACCAGCGGCGCGCTCCGAACCGCTCGAGAAGGATGTTGCTGGGCACTTCGAAGATCGCGTACGCGACGAAGAACGCGACCTGTCCGAAGGTGAACGCGGCGCTGGACAGCCCCAGTTCGTCTTGGAGTGTCAGCTTGGCGAACCCGACGTTCGACCGGTCGACATAGGCGACCAAATAGAGCAGCACCAGGAACGGCATCAGCCGCCAGGTGACCGTTTTCATCACTTTCGCTTCCACGCGGCTCTCTCCCAGGAGTTCGACGTTGATCCTCTGGACGGTGACGGACGGTATCGTGATTTGATAGCACCATTGAAGAGGTGGATGGGACACAGCTTGGTCACGGCCACCTCAGCGCACGGAAAGGACATCGCGCATGGCCGCGCTCGACCCCCTGCCCACCGCCACCGCCGACAGCGCCACCACCACCGCCAAGGCCGGCGGCGCCGCCCCCCTACGCAGCCGCGCCTGGTTCGGCGACGGGGGGAAGAACGGTTTCATCTCGCGCCACCATCTGCGCGCCATGGGCCGCGGCGGTCATAACTTCGACGGCCGCCCCGTCATCGGCATCTGCAACACGTACTCCGAACTGACGCCGTGCAACGGCCACTTGCAGATCCTCGCCGACGCCGTGAGGCGCGGTGTGCTCCAGTCGGGCGGTTTCCCGCTGGAGTTCCCCGCGATGTCGCTGGGCGAGCCGTTCCTCCGCCCGACCTCGATGCTCTACCGCAACCTCGCCGCCATGGAGATCGAGGAGCAGATCCGGGCCAATCCGCTGGACGCCGTCGTCCTCCTGACCGGCTGCGACAAGACCACCCCCGCCGCGCTGATGGGCGCCGCGAGCGCCGGGGTGCCGGCGATCGTCTTCACCGGTGGTCCGATGCTCAACGGCCGGTTCCGCGGCCGCAACGTCGGCTCGGGTACGGACATCTGGCGGATGACCGAGGAGTTGCGGGCGGGCACGATCACCCAGGAGGAGTTCACCGAGTTCGAGTCCTCGCTGAACCGCTCGGCGGGCCACTGCATGACCATGGGCACCGCTTCGACGATGGCCTGTCTCGCCGAGGCGCTGGGCATGATGCTGCCGGGCGCCTCCGGGCTGCCCGCCGTGGACGCCCGCCGCGGCACACTCGCCGAGGCCACCGGCGCCCGTGCCGTCGAACTCGCGGGCAGCGCCCTCACTCCCGGCCGGATCATGACCCGTGAGGCGTTCGAGAACGCCATTCGGGTCAACGCGGCGATCGGCGGCTCCACCAACGCCGTCGTGCACCTCCTCGCCCTGGCCGGCCGCCTCGGCGTACCGCTCGCGCTCGACGACTTCGACCGGCTCGGCGCCGAACTGCCCCTGCTGGTGGACCTGATGCCGTCCGGACGCTTCCTGATGGAGGAGTTCGCATACGCCGGCGGGCTGCCCGCCCTCATCAACGATCTGCGGGACCGGCTGCACCAGGACACCGTCACGGTGACCGGCAGGAGCCTCGTCGACAACTGCGCGGGCGCCGAGGTGTACGACCGTGAGGTGATCCGCCCGCTCGACCATCCGGTGCAGCCCGCCGGCACCGGCACCGCCGTGGTCCGTGGCAACCTCGCGCCCGACGGCGCGGTCGTCAAGCAGTCCGCGGCCGACCCGGCACTGCTCCGGCACACCGGCCCCGCCCTGGTCTTCGACTCCCTGGAGGAGTACCTGGCCGTCGCCGAGGACGACGACCTCGATGTCACCGCCGACACCGTCCTCGTCGTACGCAACACCGGCCCGCGCGGCTACCCCGGGATGCCTGAGGTGGGCAATCTGCCGCTCCCCAAGAAGCTCCTCGACGCCGGGGTCCGGGACATGGTGCGGATCTCCGACGCGCGCATGTCCGGCACGGCCTTCGGCACCTGCGTGCTGCACGTCGCCCCGGAGGCGGCGGTCGGCGGCCCGCTGGCGCTGATACGCACGGGGGACCGGGTCCGCCTCGACGTACCGGAGCGGCGCCTGGACGTGCTGGTCGAGGACGCCGAACTGGACGAACGGCGGGCCGAGTGGCAACCGCCGAAGCCGCCCGCCGACCGCGGCTGGACGTATCTCTACACCCGGCATGTCACCCAGGCCGACACCGGCGCCGATCTCGACTTCCTGGTCGGCTCCACCGATTCCGCCCCGCCGCGGCAGGCGTTCTGAGGCCTTCAGAGGAGTACGCATGTCCTACGAAGAACAGACACACATGGCCGAGCGTTTCCCGCCGAAGCGCGGGAGTGCTGCCCCAGGGCGGGCGGCGCCCGAGTTCGTGACCTGCGGCGAGGCGATGCTCCTGATGGTGGCGGAGCCCGGGGTGCCGCTGGAGCGGGCGACGGTGTTCCGGCGCTCCGTGGCGGGCGCGGAGACCAACGTCGCGACCGGGCTCGCCAGGCTCGGACACCACACGCGCTGGCTCGGCCGCGTCGGCGACGACCCCTCCGGCCGGTCCGTGCTGGCCGCGCTGCGCGCGGACGCCATCGACACGTCGTACGCCGTCGTGGATCCCTCCGCGCCCACGGGGCTGCTGCTGAGGGACAGCCATCCGGCGCGGGCGATCGATGTGCAGTACCACCGGGCCGGCTCGGCGGCGTCCCGGCTCACCGCCGACGAGCTGACCGCCGAGATGGTGGCGGGCGCCCGGCTGGTGCACATCACGGGCATCACCCCCATGCTCTCGGACTCCGCCCACACGGCGACGCTGCGGCTGCTGGAGCTGGCCCGCGCGGCCGGCGCGACGGTCTCCTTCGACCCGAACATACGGCTGAAACTGGGCACTACCGAGCGCTGGCGCACGGTCGTCGCGCCGCTGCTGGAGCAGTCGGACATCACTCTGGCCGGCGAGGACGAGCTGGAGCTGCTGGGCATGACGGCCCACGGGCTGCTCGCCGCGGGTGTCACTACGGCCGTGGTGAAGCACCGCGACAAGTCGGCCACCTGTAGTACGGCGGACGGCACGTGGCGACAGGACGCATTCCGGGTACCGGCCGCCGACCCGGTGGGGGCGGGCGACGCGTTCGCCGCCGGGTTTCTCTCCGGGGTCCTGAGCGGCACACCGTACGACCACTGCCTGGCGGCGGCGGCCGCGGTCGCCGCGCTCGTGGTGCAGTGCACCACCGACACCGACGGCCTGCCCGATCGCCCGGGCCTGGCTCGCGCGCTGTCGTCGTTCACGGGCGCCGCGGAGACCGTCAACCGCTGACGCACCGCACTCACCGCACCGCACCGCACTCACCACACACCGCACCGCACCAGGAGCACGCATGTATCGATGGGACATCGTCCGGGCCGTCACCGCACAGCGGGTGTTCGGGATCGTCCGGACGGCCGGGCCGCGCGAGGCCCTGGCCGCGGCCGTGGCCGTGCTCGACGCCGGGCTGAACGCCGTGGAAGTGGCGCTGACCACGCCGCGCGCGCTGAGCGCCGTCGCCGAGTTGACCGCGGAACGGCCGGACGCGCTGGTCGGCGCCGGCACGGTCATCGACGCCCCCGCCGCGCGGGCCGCGGTGGAGGCGGGCGCCCGGTTCCTGGTGTCGCCGAGCCTGCACCCGGAGGTGATCCGTACCGGACACCGCTACGGCGTGCCGGTCTTCCCCGGAGTCGCCACCCCGACCGAGATGGTCCGTGCCCTGGAGGAGGGCGCGGACGCGCTCAAGCTCTTCCCGGCCTCCGGCGCATCGCCGTCCTGGCTGCGCGACGTCCGGGCCGCGCTACCCCAGGCCCCCGTGATCCCGACTGGTGGTGTGACAATAGACAACGCACCGGAGTGGATCGCGGCCGGGGCCATCGCCTGCGGCATGGGCTCGGCGCTCACCTCGGGCGGCGCCCAAGCGGCGGGCGAGCGGGTTGGCACGCTCCTCGGCCGACTCGCACAGGCCCGCTGAAACCCCGGGACGGTCGAAGGCGGTCAAGAGCAGGACGGAGACGCGGAGCGCGTGGAACTACAGGGGCTGCACGGACAGGTCGTGGACCAGATCGGCCTGTCCCTCGCCGCGGAGGAGACCCGCGCCGGCGAGGTGCTGCGCCTGGAGGACGTCCAGGAGCGCTATGGAGTCTCGCGGACCGTCGCCCGGGAAGCGGTCCGAGTGCTGGAGTCCAAGCGGGTCGTCACCTCCCGCCCTCGCGTCGGCATCACCGTGCGGCCGATGACCGAGTGGAACCTGTACGACCCCCAGATCATCCGCTGGCGGCTGAACTCGCCGCACCGCGGGGCCCAGCTGCGCGAACTGGCAGAACTGCGCGCGGCCGTCGAGCCGTCCGCGGCCGCGCTCGCCGCGGCCTCGGGCGACGACGAAACCTGCGAGGCGCTCGTGGCTCACGCCCGGGCGATGGCGACCGCGGCCGCCGAGGCGGACACGGCCGGGTTCGTCGCGGCGGACGCCGCGTTCCACCGGGCGCTGCTCACCGCGTCGGGCAACGGAATGTTCGCCCAGCTCGCCGAGGTCACGGAGGAGTTGCTGACGGCCCGCCGCGAGCTGAGCCTGATGCCGGAGCGGGTCGACGAGGCAGCGGTCCGGCGCCACCAGGAAGTCGCCCAGGCCGTCGTCGAGCGGCGCCCGGCGGAGGCCGCAGCCTGTGTACGGTCCATCGTGGACACCGCCCACAGCGAGGTCGAGGGCCTGCTCGACGTCTGAGGGGGAGTCAGGGTCGAGCGCTGGGTGATCAAGAGACCGTGGTGGTCGGTGGGGTCCATCGGCGGGTGCGGGGCACCGTGCTCGGGACGTCGTAGTACTTTTTGAGCTGTTCGGGGATGGCGTAGTGCATGACGCGGCCCCGGGTGAGGGAGGACAGTTCGAAGACGGTGGTGAGGTGGCCGAGGCGGTCAAGGGCCCACGCGCCGAGCGGGGAGCGGTCCTCGATGGTCTCCAGGATGCCGAGGAGGTGGGGTACGGCCTTGACGACGGTGTCCCATGGGGTGTGCGGGACGTGAAGCCAGTCGGCGCAGGTGTCGCCGATGAGGTAGCGGATGAGGGCGGAGACGATCGGGTCGAAAAGGGTGCCGGGCACGACCTCCTCGTAGAGGTCGATGAGCTGCCGGGTCAGATGCGCGCCCTCCTCGGAGGGCCCCATGTGCCGGATCATGTACAGGTCGAGGAACCGGCGGGCCTCCTCCAGGGTTTTGGGGACGGCGTCCTGGTCGACGCCGAGCATGGCGCCGACCACGCGCCAGGCGTAGTAGTAGGCCTCCGCGCCTTCCTGTGACATATGGATGCCGAGGCGGTGCAGGCTGTCCAGGACGAGCAGGGAGAAGAACATCTGCCCGCCGAGCATGTCCTCCTGGCAGATGGGCGTCCCCAGGGCGGGGGTGTCCCACCGGTTCTCGCGCTTGAGGTGGTGGCGGATGGAGGCGTGCAGAAGGCGGACCTTCTGGGCAGCGGGGATGAAGCGGCCGCCGGCTTCGAAGGCGTCCGGCTGCATCAGGTAGACGGTGAACTGGCCGGTCTCCGCCATGCGTTTGGAGGGGTACTTCAGCCCGTGGGCGGCCGACAGCAGCCTCGCCAGATGCGGGACGACGTAGCAGGCGGGCATGGAGGCGAAGGACAGCGCGGTGGAGATGTGCACGTTGTTGTCGATGAAGAACAGCCGGGCCTTTTCCATCTCGCCCCAGTCGACCCAGCTCGGCGGTAGGCGGGTGGCTTCGAGGTACTCGTGCGCGACGTCGGGCAGACCGTCCGGCAGGGGAGCGCCGGCGGTGGAGACGTAGCGCATCAGGGTGTTGAACGTGCCCACCTGGCCGCGTTCGAAGAGGGCGGCGACGGTGGCGTCGGCGAGTTCGTCACCGGCCTGCCGCAGGGCGTCCATCGATGCCTCGGTGCAGGTCATGGCGGGGCTCCTTGTCTTCCACGGGATCGTCCACGGGCGGCGGGAGAGGTCGGCGGGCGGGGATGGCACGGGCCGTGCCACCTGGGGGCAAAGGTTCAGGACAGGCGGTCCGCCGCCGACTGCGCCAGCGCGTTCAGGGCGGCGGCTGCGTGCGGGGGTACATCCAGTTCGTGGAGAGCGCCAAGTGCCTCCTCGACCCGTGCGCTGATCATGTCCTCGATGCGGTCGGGTGCCGTCAGCCGGTGCATCACCTCGCGGACCGCGTCCAGAGCATCCGCGTCCGGGCGGCGCCGGCCCAGCAGGGCGCGCAGCCGCTCGCGGTCGTCGTCGCCAGCCAGGCGCCAGGTCTCTGCCAGCAGGGCCGTGGGCCTGTGGCCTCGCACGTCGTCGGCGTTGGCCTTGCCGGTGCGTTCCGGGTCTCCGAACAGGCCAAGCAGGTCGTCGCGCAGCTGGAACGCCTCGCCCAGGGGCAGTCCGTACGCGGAGTAGCCCTCGCGCAGCCGCGCGCCGGCCCCGGCCAGGGCGCCACCGATCAACAGGGGCTGCTCCACGGTGTACTTGGCGGTCTTGTAACGGATCACCTTCAGCGACGCGGTGGTGTCCGGACCGGTCCCGGTGCGCAGGATCTCCAGGCACTCGCCGGCGATCAGCTCCCGGGCCATCACCGACCACAGCGGACGCGCGCGGGCGAGATAGGCGACGGGCAGACCGCTGCCGGCGAACAACTGCCCGGCCAGCGCCATCAGCAGGTCCCCCACCAGCATCGCCAGTGACCTCGCGGCGGCGTCGGCGCGCGGGCGACGGCGCACCGCACCGCGCAGGGCGACGTGCGCGGTAGGGCGCCCGTGCCGTAGCGGGCTGTCGTCGATGAGGTCGTCGTGCACGACGGCGGCAGCGTGCACCAGCTCCATCGACGCCGCCGCCCGCACCAGCGCGTCGCTGTCCGGCTGCCCCACCGCGCGCCACCCCCAGTAGCAGAACGCGGCCCGCAGCCGTTTGCCGTCCGCGGCCGCCGCCTCCACCTGCGCGGCCACCGGGGTGAGGAGCGGATCGACCGCCGCGAACTGGTCAGCCTCCTGGGCGACGAACCGGCGCACCACGTCGTCGACGCGGGTCTTGAACGCGGCCGGCTCCCACCGGTCAGACCTCATCGGCAGCCCTTCGGGCCCGGGCGTGCCGGGCGAGGACCTCCAGGTGGGCCGGGGGCACGGCCGCGTACCGGTCCAGCACCAGACGCCCTCGAGCCATCAGCTCGTGCTCAGCGTCCACCGCGAGTTCCGCAGTGTCCGAGCGGCGCAGCAGCCCCCGCACCGCCCCCAGGGCCGAACCCAGGGTGCCCACCGCGAGATCGGCCAGCCCAGCCACGAGCAGCACCACCTGCTCATCCAAGCCGTCGCGCCGTCCCACTTCTCGCGTCATGTTTCCCCCCACCCACCACACAGCCGGGCGGCACCGGTCACGCACCGCCCTCCGAGCATCGCGCCGGACCGGGCGCCAGAGCGGAAGAACTCACGATCGACGGATCAGTCGGTCGGCTGTGCGGATCGACGCCGCGGGCTCGGTACGGAGGGCTCGCTTGGCCTGGGTCCTACGCCGACTCCCCCTTTTGTTGTTACGGCAGCTGACGTCACACCCGTTGACGCGCAGACCGGGACCGTCGAAGAATGTGCGGCACCCCTCCTCTGACAACGTTGTCCAGTCTGTGAGGTATCGCTCCGTGTCGCACCCATCCCAGCCCCTCGACCGCCGCCGCTTCCTGCACCTCGCCGGTCTCACGGGCGCGCTGGCCGCCCTGCCCCCGCTCACCGGAGCCGCGAGCGCCCACGCGGCGCACGGCCGCGCGGACACACCGCCCGACGCCGTCGCGGCCACCTACCTGCGGGTGCTCCTGGATCACACCCGGTGGTCCGAGACTCAGTGGGACGAGGCCCAGGGCCACTACCGGGCCAAGGACTTCGGGTTCGCCGTGGTCCTCGGCAACGCGGTCCTGCTCACCCACGGCACCTACGACGCGGCGCGCGCGGGCACCGACCGGGAGACCCTCGCGCGGCGCACGCTCGCCACTATCCGTCACTTCGCCGCGTCGAACCGGCTCACCGGCGGCAACGAGTGGGGTCGCACGCTGTTCTTCGACACCACCTTCCAGTCGTACTTCGTCCTCGCCGCCCGGCTGCTGTGGAAGGACCTCGACACCGCGACGCGGCAGAACGTCGAGACCATCGTCCGCGAACAGGCCGCCTACACCGTGTCGTTGGGCAGCGGCGACGACCCCGCCTCGGGCGGCTGGACGCCGAACGGCCTGAGCGGCGGACACGTCGGCGACACCAAGCTGGAAGAGATGGGCCTGTACGCGCAGACCCTCGCGCCGGCGCTCGCATGGGCCCACGACGACCGCCGCGCTGCCGACTGGGCCACGTGGTACGGCATCTGGTCGCGCAACGAGGCGGGGCTGCCGCCCGCCGATCTCGCCAACCCCGCCCGCGTGGACGGCGTCGCCGTCTCCGAGAACACCGCCCGCAACCTGTACGACACCTTCATCGTCGAGAACCACGGCTCCTTCGGCCCGCACTACCAAGAGGAGCTGTGGCGCACCTCCGGCCGCAACGCCGCGCACTTCCTGGCCGCCGGACGCCCTCTCCCGCAGGTTCTCGCACGGCAGCCGAACGCCCAGCCGCTGTGGCACACGCTGCTGGGCGTCATGAGCGACGCGGGCGAACCGCTGATGCCGATGGTCAACGACCGCGAGCACCTCTACGGCAGGGACGTCATCCCGCTCGCCTTCCTCTCCCAGGTGATGCGCGACCGGGCCGCGGCACGCGCGGAGCAGGAACTGGCGTCGCGGCTGGAGGCGTACCAGCAGTACCCGCCCGAGCACCGGATGGCGAAGTTCTCGGGGGAGCCGAAGTACGAGCCGGAGGCGCGCGCCGAGATCGCGATCAGCTACCTGCTGCACGTCTGGGCGGCGGCGTCCGGGCGGCCCGTCGAGGCGCTGTCGCGCGAGGAACTGTTCGCGCGGGCCTCCGGTGTCACGGACTTCGGGCCCGGCCCCGGACTGGTGTCGCACCAGTCGCGGGCCGCGTGGGCCGGTGCCGTGACGAAGCCCGGGTTCGTGAAGTTCGCCTGGCAACCGGCCCACGACGACTGGCTGTTCCGGCTCAGCGGCGCGACCCCGATGTTCCTGCCCGCCACCGCCGCGAAGGTCCAGGGCCGTACCGTGCGCGTGTACGAGTCCCTGCGCGACGGCTTCGACGGCAGCGCGACGCTCCTGCGCCTCGACGGCGGCTGGGCCGGGTTCGCGACGCTCCCGACAGGCGCCGTCGTCTACGCGAGCAGCGGCACCGCCGACGCGGAGGGCCACCTCGACGTGCACAACCTGACGATGCCCGGCATGCCGGGGCTCGACGGCACGCGCACCTACCGCTTCGAAGAGGGCGAGGCGACCGTCCGCGCCCGCGACACCTCCACCGACACACCCGCCGGACGGGTCGACGACCTCGGCTTCACCTCCACGACGGTGCGCCACGTCCGCATGCTCGGCGTGCGGCCCGACCCGGCCTACGGGTACTCCCTGTACGCCTTCGAGGTGCGCGACGGTGCCCAGGGGGCGGACCTCGCGCGCGGCGGGTCCGCCACCGCCTCGTCGGCCGACGCCGGGAAGGGCGCGCCGCTCGCGGTCGACGGCGACGCGGCCACCCGCTGGGCGGTGTCGAGGGCCGACCGTCCGCGCGCCGACAGCTGGCTGGCCGTCGACCTGGGCGCCGAGCGCCGGGTCGACCGGGTCACCCTGCGCTGGGAATCGGCGGCCGGCCGCGCCTACCGCATTCAGGGTTCGACGGACGGCCGGGACTGGACCGATCTGGTGACCGGGCCGAGGCCGGCGGTGAGCAGCCGCGGCGGCTGGCTCGACGTCGAGGGACGCGCCGGGCTCGTGGTGCGTGACGGCCGGAACCCGATCGGCGTCTACGACGACAAGATCGTCCTCGGCGACGGCCCGGCGGCACCTCTCCTCGTCGAGGGCTTCCCCGGCACCTCGGCCGAGAAGCTGCGTGCGACCGCCCGGGGGACCGCACCCACGGCGGAGGCCACCGAGGTACGCACGACGCTGACGGACGGGCACCTGACCCTGTTCAACTTCTCCGGCGAGTCCGTCAGGACGCGGATCACCATCCCGCGCACCGGCGCGGACACGATGGTCTTCGAGGGCACGCAATGGCTGACCGCCGGCGGCACGTCCTTCGAGGCCGTGCTGCCCGCCGCCACGGCGGTCGTGCTGGCCCCGCGCTTCACGCTCACCCCCCTCACGAGCCGACGGCTGCCGTCGGGCCTGCGGGTCCAGGTCGTCGACGGTGCGACCGTGCGCCTGTCCGGGGCCTCGTGCACCGTGCGCGTCCGGGCCCAGGGACGCAGCAGGGTCGCCGTCGTCAGAGCGGGCCGGACGATCACCGTCGTCCTGGACGGCGCGGCCGCCCACCCGCACGACGACCTGGCCCTCGGCAGGACCGTCTTCCCCACGAGCCCGCTGCCGGAGGGCATGTCCGACCCCGCGGCGGCGGTGGACGGCGACGCCCTCACGGCGTGGAATCCGGGCACGCGCGGCCGCATGGTCGTGGACCTCGGCGCGGCCAGTCCGGTCCGCTTGGTGGAAACCGAGTGGACGGCGGCCGCGGTGCCGGGCGCGAAGGTCGGCTTCAGCATGGACGGGATCACCTACCGGGACGCCGGAACCCTCACCGGCCGGGGCCCCGTGCGCCGGCTGACCGCTTCCGAGACGGCCCGTTACGTCAGCCTCGAGGTCGACAGGTCGGCGCACACGGCGGTGTCACGCCTGCGGCGCCTGACGGTGCGCTGAGCGCTCCGCGTGTCATCCCATCGGCGGGTGACGAGCGTGCGGTTCCGCGATCCTGATGCGCCGGTGATGGCTTCTTAGCAGTTCACCGGCATGCAGACCCTGGTGAACACTGCCGGGAACCGGCAATGCGCGGGCCGGCCCCGGTGGTGCACCATGGCGGCCGGGGAGCGCCGCGAATGGTTCCGGTGCCGGACACCGGCAGGTGCGCCGACGAGTGCCCCACGGAGGCCGCGCGCCATCCACAGGTGCTGGGTGCGGGAAGGGGGCCGGACGATGCTGATGCTCGTGGCGGATCGGCCTTCCCCGCCGACCGGGCTCGCCCGGCGGACGTCCTCACTCTTCGTCCGGCCGCGGCATCGTCTCTCGCCCGACGAACCCGGGCCCGCCCGCGTGGCGGCGCACGTGCGCGCCGCCTGAACGGCGGCCCGACTCCGCCCGGGACCGGCCCCGCTTTCCCCTTCGACTGCCTTATGCCTCAAGGACGTATGCCATGGATGTCATCGGCGTGCTCGCCGCCGTCTGCCTGATTCTCGTTGTCGTCGTACTGCTCTTCGTCTCCCGGCTGTTCCGCAAGGTGGAGCAGGGCAAGGCGCTGATCGTTTCCAAGATGCGCAAGGTCGACGTGACCTTTACCGGCCAGGTCGTGCTGCCCGTGCTCCACAAGGCCGAGGTGATGGACATCTCGGTGAAGACGATCGAGATCACTCGGGCCGGTAAGGAGGGGCTGATCTGTAAGGACAACATCCGTGCGGACATCCGGATCTCGTTCTTCGTCAAGGTCAACAAGACCGTGGAGGACGTCATCAAGGTCGCCCAGGCCGTCGGAACCGCGCGGGCCAGCGACCGGGACACCTTGCAGGAGCTGTTCCACGCGAAGTTCTCCGAGGCGCTGAAGACCGTCGGCAAGCAGCTGGACTTCACCGACCTGTACACCAAGCGCGATGAGCTGCGGTACCGGATCATCGAGGTCATCGGTGTCGACCTCAACGGCTACCACCTCGAGGACGCGGCGATCGACTACCTGGAGCAGACGCCGCTCACCCAGCTCGATCCGGCCAACGTCCTCGACGCCCAGGGCATTCGCAAGATCACCGAGTTGACGGCCGTCGAGCATGTGCGTACCAACGAGGCCCAGCGCAACGAGCAGAAGGAGATCACCCGGCAGAACGTCGACGCCCGCGAGGCGATCCTGGAGCTGGAGCGCCGCCAGGCCGACGCCGAGATCAAGCAGCGGCGGGAGATCGAGACCGTACGGGCCCGGGAGGAGGCCGAGACGGCGCGGGTGGTGGAGGAGGAGCGGCTGCGGGCGCAGAGCGCGTTCCTCCGCACGGAGGAACAGCTGGGGATCCAGCGGGAGAACCAGGCCCGCGAGGTCGCCGTCGCCGCGAAGAACCGCGAGCGGGTCATCGCGGTCGAGAGCGAGCGCATCGAGAAGGACCGTCTGCTGGAGGTCATCGCCCGGGAGCGGGAGACCGAACTGACGCGGATCTCCGCCGAGAAGGAGGTCGAGGCGAACAAGCGGGACATCGCCGAGGTCATCCGTGAGCGGGTCGCCGTGGACCGTACGGTGGCCGAGCAGGAGGAGTCCATCAAGAAGCTGCGGGCCGTGGAGCAGGCGGAGCGCGACCGCCAAGCCGTGATCATCGCGGCCGAGGCGGAGGCGCAGGAGAGGCTGGTCAAGGACATCAAGGCCGCCGAGGCGGCCGAGCAGGCCGCCGTCCACCGCGCCGCCGAGGAACTCACCCTGGCCGAGGCCCGGTTGAAGAGGTCCGACCTCGAAGCCCAGGCCAAGCTGCGGGTCGCCGAGGGAATCCAGGCCGAGGCCGCGGCCGAGGGCCTGGCGGCCGTGCAGGTCCGCGACAAGGAGGCCGAGGTCGTCGAGAAGGCCGGCCGTGCGGAGGCCGAGGCGACCGGGGCGCGGATGCGCGCCGAGGCGGAGGGCGCCAAGGCGAAGGCGCTCGCGGAGGCGGCGGCCATCGGCGAGAAGCTCAAGGCGGAGGCCGCCGGCCTCACCGAGAAAGCGGCCGCGATGGCCGCCCTCGACGAGGCGTCCCGCGGCCACGAGGAGTACCGGCTGCGGCTGGAGGCCGAGAAGGACATCCGGCTCGCCGGTCTCGAGGTGCAGCGGCAGATCGCCGAGGCGCAGGCCACGGTCCTCGCGACGGGGCTGGAGAACGCCGACATCGACATCGTCGGCGGGGAGTCCGTCTTCTTCGACCGGCTGGTCGGGGCGATCTCGCTGGGCAAGGGCGTCGACGGCTTCCTCGAGCACTCGCAGACCGCCCAGGCGCTGGCGAAGCCCTGGCTGGACGGCACGGCGAGCCTGACCGACGACCTGAGCCGGATCCTCGGCTCGGTCTCGACGGCGGACGTACGGAACCTGACGGTCTCCGCGCTGCTGATGAAGCTCGTGAAGGCGGGCGGCCCGAACACGGGCCAGGTGCGGCAGCTCCTGGACCGGGCCGATGAGCTGGGACTCGCCGACCTGCCGCTGACCGCCCTGAACGGCGCCGTCAGGACCTGATGACGAGCGGTCAAGGGAGCTGCCGAACAGGGGACGGCAGCTCCCGCACCGCCTCTGCGAAAGGGAACGCGATCCATGGCAACCGGCCTGGACACGGAGACGTACGACGCCGTCGACGTCGGCACGTACGAGGTGCTGCGCGACCGGCTCGCCGGACAGGCCGCCGAGCTCGCCCGCCGGGCCGAGGCACTGAACGCCCGCCGCATCGCGGAGTTCGGCGCCACCCGGCTCGAACTGACCGGAACCGAGCGGCTGCGCACCGAGCGCGGGAGCGTGCCCCGCGACATCGTGTCCGTCGGCGGCCGACTGCTCTTCGGCTACAACGACGCCTCCGGTCCGCACGCGGAGACGGCCGTGGGCGACGTCTTCGCCCTGTACGACCGGGACCGGACCCGGCTGCCCGAGGATGCGGTGCCCGGCCTGCTCGACGACCCGGCCTTCGTGCGGGAGTTCGAGGCTCTGTACCGCTACTACCGGCAGGCCCGCCTCCTCAGGCTCCGCCGACTCGGGGACAGGCTGCTGGCCGTGTTCCAGACGGGCGACAAGGCCGAGGACACCAAGGTGCTGCGCTGGGCCGTCTCCGACGACGGGCGGCCGTCGTTCCTCGACCCCCGCGGCGAGCACGACGACGTGCTCCCGCCCTCCCACGGCTTCGCGTGGACCGAGGCCACCCGCGAGGACCACGTACTGGGCAGCCACCCCACGGTCCGGGTGCGGGGCGAGATCCTGGTCTCCACCGTCGGCGGCGCACTCGCTGTCCGGACGGGGGCGGGGGAGGAGCTCTTCGGCGAGCCGGTGGACGAGCCGCTCCAGTCCCTCGCCGACGCCGACATCGCCCACGCGCGCGTCGGGGCGCTGATCCTGCTGAAGATCCGCCCCTACAAGGAGGACACCCACCGGTACCTGGTCTTCAACACCCTCACCAGGACGGTCATCCGCCTCGACGGCATCGGGCAGGCATGCCGCCGGCTGCCCGACGATCAGGGCATCGTCTTCCCCGGCGGCTACTGCCTGGCCACGGGCGAGCACAAGACCTTCGACCTCGACACATCGGACCTCGAGTTCGAGGGCGAGGTGCGTTCGCCGTACGGCGAGGACACGCTGTACGCGTTCCACGCGCGTGCCGAGGGCCGCAGCCTGCTGCTGTCGTACAACACCATCCGCAAGGAGGCCGCCGCCCCGCTGTCCTGCCACGGCTGGGCCCTGTTCGACGACGGCACCCTGCTGGTGCTGCGGGCGGACGGTGCCGAGCCGGCCCGCGTACACCCCCTTCAGGTGTGGACCTCCCCCTACGCCTCCGACACCTACGCCGCCGCCCAGCCCCTGGGCGAGGGCCCGCTGGCCCGCATCGGCAACTCCGACCTCGTACGCGCCATCTCCACCTGCCTGTCCCTCACCCGCGCGGTCGCCGAGACCACCCCGACGAGTGAGGTGTACGAGGCGCTCGCCGCGGCCTGCGTCCGGGCGGCCGACGCCCATCACTGGCTGGGCGAGGCCGAACTCGGCGACCTGCGCACCCCCCTGGACGCGGTCCGGGACACGGCCGAGCAGGTGCTCACCGAGTTCGAGACCGTATCGACGCTGACCCGGCAGGCGTCCGAGGCGCTCGACCAGACCGCCGGCCGTCTCGCGACGGTGGTGCGGCGGCTGCGCGGCGGGGCTCCTCGCGAGGCCACCGCCTGGGTGAGCGGGCTGACGGAACTCCGCCACGCCCAGGGCCACCTGCTGACCCTGAAGGACATGCGGTACGCGGACACCGCCCGCATCGACGAACTCGCCGCCGAGGCCGAGGCGGACCTCGCGTCCTTCGGGCAGCGCGCCCTCGCTTTTCTGGCCCGCGAGGACGCCTTCGCCGGGCACCACCGGAACGTCGAACAGCTGGCAGCCGACGCCGAGTCGATCCGCAGTGTGGCGGAGGCCGCGCCCGTCGCGGCCCGGCTCGACGCTCTCGCCGACGCGCTGCGCACGGTCACCGAGGTCGTCGCCGGCCTCGACACCGGCGACGCCACCGTACGGACGTACGTGCTGGAGCGCACCGCCGAGGTGTTCGGCGGCGTCAACCGAGTCCGCGCCGTTCTCGACGCCCGGCGCCGGGCCCTGCGCGACAGCGAGGGGCGCGCCGAGTTCGCGGCCGAGTTCACGCTGCTCGGCCAGACGGTCGCCGGTGCGCTCACCGCCACCCGTACTCCGGAGGAGTGCGAGGCGCACCTGGCCTCCGTGCTGGCACAGCTGGAGAACCTGGAGTCCCGCTTCGCGGAGTTCGACGACTTCCTCGGCGAACTCGCGGACCAGCGCACCGAGATCTACGAGGCGTTCTCCGCCCGCGAGCAGACCCTCCTGGACGCCCGCGCGCGCCGCGCCGAACAGCTCGCGGCATCCGCCGACCGCATCCTGGAGACGATCACCCGCCGTGCGGCCACGCTCGGGGACGCCGACGCGGTCAGCACGTACTTCACCTCGGACCCGATGGTCGCGAAGGTCCGCCGCACGGCCGACCAACTGCGGGAACTCGGCGACCCGGTACGGGCGGAGGAGCTGGACGGCCGGCTGCGGGCCGCGCGTCAGGAGGCCGTCCGTGCGCTGCGCGACCGCGCCGACCTGTTCGCCGACGGCGGCCGCACCCTCCGCCTGGGCGCCCACCGCTTCGCCGTCACCACCCAGCCCCCAGGCCTCACCCTGGTCCCGCACGGCGACGGCCTCGCCTTCGCCCTCACCGGCACCGACTACCGCTCACCCGTCTCCGACCCCGACTTCGCCGCCGGCCGCCCGTACTGGGACCGGCACCTGCCGTCCGAGTCGCCCGGGGTCTACCGCGCCGAACACCTCGCCGCCCGACTGCTGCGCCGGCACGGGCCGGCCGCCCTCGCGGCGGCCGACCTCCCCACGCTGGTACGCACGGCGGCGGAGGAGGCGTACGACGAGGGCTACGAGCGCGGCATCCACGACCACGACGCGACCGCGATCCTCACCGCTCTCCTTCCCCTGAACGAGCAGGCGGGCCCGCTGCGGCACGAGCCCGCCGCCCGGGCCGCGGCCCAGCTGTTCTGGGCACACGGCACGACGGCCGGGGCACGGACCACATGGGCCCGCCGGGCGAGCTCCCTGGCCCGGGCCCGGGACACGTTCGGCCTGACGCCCGCGATCGCCGAACTGGAGGAGGAGCTGGCGCGGGCCATCGGCGCCTGGTCCCCCGACGCGGATCCCACGGCGTCCGCCGGGTACCTCTTCGAAGAGCTGACGACCGGCCCCGACGGCTTCACCATCAGCGCCGCCACCCGCACCCTGCTGGACAAGTTCCACCGAACGGTGGGCGACCCGGGCTACGCCGAGGACCTCGCCGCCCTCGACGACCTGGCCGCGCGCCGCCAACTGGCCGCGGCCTGGCTGTCGGCGTACGCCTCCGCCACCGGCACGGAGATCACTGCCGGCGACCTGGCGGAGGCGGTGGCCGCCGAGCTGTGCCCGGAGCTGAGCCGCCACACGTCCGACGCGGTGCTGGAGACGGCCGTCGAGGGCCTGCTCGGCACGCACCCGCGCATCACGGGCCGCCGCATGCTCCTCCGGATCGACGAGTTCCGCGCCCGCACGCGGCGCTTCGCCGACCAGGACGTCCCCGCCTTCCGCGGCTACCAGCGCCGGCGCACCGCCCTGGTGGCCGCCGAACGGACCCGTCTGCGCCTGGACGACCACCGCCCGCGCTCCATGGCGGCCTTCGTGCGCAACCGGCTCATCGACGAGGTGTACCTGCCGCTCATCGGCGACAGCTTCGCGCGGCAGCTCGGCACCACAGGCGAGACGAAGCGCACCGATACCGGGGGTCTGCTCCTGCTCGTCTCCCCGCCCGGCTACGGCAAGACGACGCTGCTGGAATACGTCGCCGACCGTCTGGGCCTGATGCTGGTGAGGGTCAGCGGCCCGGCGCTCGGCCACGCCGTCACCTCGCTCGACCCGGCCGAGGCCCCGAACGCCACCGCCCGGCGGGAGATCGAGAAGATCAACTTCGCGCTCGCGGCGGGCAACAACACCCTCCTGTACCTCGACGACATCCAGCACACCTCACCGGAACTGCTCCAGAAGTTCATCCCGCTGTGCGATGCCACCCGCCGTGTCGACGGTGTGTGGGACGGCGAGCCGCGCACCTACGACCTGCGCGGCAAGCGCTTCGCCGTGTGCATGGCCGGCAACCCCTACACCGAGTCCGGCGCCCGCTTCCGCGTGCCCGACATGCTCGCCAACCGCGCCGATGTCTGGAACCTCGGCGACGTCCTCACCGGTAAGCGGGAGGTCTTCGCCCTCAGCTTTCTGGAGAACGCGCTCACCTCGAACCCGGTGCTGGCCCCGCTCGCCGGACGTGACCGCCACGACCTCGACGTGTTCCTGCGGCTCGCGGCCGACGACCCCACCGCCCGCGCGGACCAGCTCACGCACCCCTACGCCCCGGCCGAGGCGGACCAGATCGTGGCCGTCCTGCGCCATCTGCTCACCGCGCGCGAGACCGTTCTCGCGGTCAACGCCGCCTACATCGCCTCCGCGGCGCAGTCCGACACCACCCGCACCGAGCCGCCCTTCCGGCTCCAGGGCTCCTACCGCACCATGAACAAAATCGCCCAACGTCTCCGGCCCGTCATGAACGAGGCCGAACTCGCCGCCGTCCTCGACGACCACTTCACCGCAGAGGCCCAGACCTTGACCAGCGGAGCCGAGGCCAACCTGCTGAAACTGGCCGAGCTGCGCGGCAGGCCGACCCCCGCCCAGGCGGAGCGCTGGGCCGAGCTGAAGGCCGCGTACGTCCGCACGCAGGCCCTCGGCGGCCCCGAGGAGGACCCCCTCACCCGGGCCGTCGCCGCACTCGGCCTGCTCGCCGACCGGGTGGCAGCCGTCGAGTCCGCCATCATCCGGGCCGCGGAGCAGCCGTAAGCCCGCCCCGGGTGCATGGTTGGTATGGTGCGCAGGTCGCACCGCTTGGAGAGACATGGCAGCGCTCAAGGGAGAGGGGCCAGGCGACGATGCAGGCGTCAGAGGTCTCGCGTGCGGTGGCCGCGGCCATGTCGATCGCCTCATCACGTGGCCTGACAGCCGACGACGCGATCGTTCTTCATAACTCGAACAAGCTCAGTCTGCGTCTGCTGCCTTGTGACGTCCTGGCCCGGGTGGCACCAATAGCGCATCAGGTCGCACAGTTCGAAGTCGACCTTGCTCAGCGGCTCGCCGCATCCGGGTGCCCCGTGGCTGCTCTCGACCCTCGAGTGGAGCCACGCGTCTATGAGCGTGACGGCTTCGCGGTCACGCTATGGACCTACTACGAACCCGTGACACCTCGAGAGGTCTCACCAGCCGACTTCGCCCATGCGCTCGAGCGGCTGCATGCCGGCATGCGCAAGCTCGATGTCCCGACGCCGCGATTCACGGATCGAGTCGAGCAGGCTCAACAACTCGTGGCGAACCGCGACCTCACTCCGGCGCTCGCCGACGCGGACCGGGAGCTGCTCGGCGACACGTTACGAAACCTGAGACGAGTGATCGCCGAGCGCGGCGGCGCCGAGCAGCTGCTGCACGGCGAGCCGCACCCGGGCAACCTGCTCACCACGAAGAACGGGCTGCTGTTCATAGACTTCGAGACGTGTTGCCGTGGGCCCGTCGAATTCGACCTCGCCCATGCGCCCGAAGAAGTCAGCGAGCACTATCCGGGTGTCAATCGGGACTTGCTGCGCGAGTGCCGGATCCTGGTGCTGGCGATGATCACAACGTGGCGCTGGGATCGAGACGACGAATTCCCCAACGGGCGCCGGCTGGGCACGGAGTGGCTCGGCCAGATCCGAGCGGCACTCGATCGCAACGGCCTGGATGCCCAGGGCTGATCGCGGACCCTCGAGGTCGTAGCCGACTGTGCGGGTGCCGACCGGGCGAGGGTCCGAAACCATGCCGCCGTGCCCACGGGATTGTCAGAGAGTCAGGTCCCAGACACGTATGACGCCGTCCCGACCGGCGGTCAGGGCGACCGGGCGATCCCGCATCGTGGTGACCGCCACGGCTTCAACGCGTGCATCGTGGCCGGTCAGCGGCGGCCCGACTGGTCGACCGCCGACGAGGTCCCAGATCCGCACCGTCCCGTCCTCGCCGCCGGTCACCGCGACCGCCCGGTCGCCGACCACGGCGACGTCCAAGGCGTTGATCCTGCCCTCATGACCGGCAGCCGGTTCGTGGATCGGGTCCCCGTCTTCGCTCCCGGACAGGTCGAACACGTACACCTTTCCGGAGTCCGTGCCCGCCACGACGACAGGACGGTCGTCGAGCTGGGAAAAACCGACAGCGTATGTGACTTCCCCGTCGTGCACGGAGAACGACGCGAGCTCCTCGCCGTTCGCGACATCCCACACCGTCACCCCCTCTTCCCCGCCACCGGCGACCAGCGAGCGGCCGTCGATCCGCGCGGTGGCGAGACCCCAGACGGATCCGGCCTCCAGCTCGATCGACGGCTCCTCGCCGGGCCCCCACACCTCGGCTCCGTCCCAGTGGACCCCACTGCTTGCCACGAACAGCGGTGGTCCCTCGTTCTTCACTGCGGCGATGGACGAGATATAGGGCCCGTTGTCGGCCGTCCCACGCAGCAACTCGCCGCTGGACAGGTCCCAGATGGCCGCTCCCTGCTCATCACCCCCGGCGGCCAGCACCACGCGCCCGTCGAAGACGGCTGCGGCCACCGAGTCGATATCGTTCACGGCATCCGGGTGCTCGGCGGCGAGCGGGCCCTCGGCGAAGGGGGACGCCAAGGGCCGCTCCAGCCATTCGTCCCGCAGCGGAGCCCAGCTCCACAGCTTGTGGAAGCCGGTGCACACCACCAATGGCTCCCCGTCCACATCGACGACGGCAAGGCCGTGGATCGGGCCGCCGGGCGCCACGCTGCTCAGAATCAAACGTTCGTCAGACACCCCGGCAGAATATTCGGCGCGTACGACAGCCATGGCGGATGTCGTCATACAGATGCCACACGAGGGGCGCGGTTGCGGCGTGCTCAGTCGGCGAAGTTGGCGCCGAACCCCGGCGTGCCGGTGGTGGAGACACCCGATGAGCTCGGCGAGACGGAGCGGGCGCCGGTTGTGGTGATCTTCGTGCCGCTGGAGGGCAGGTACGTCACCGCGCCGTTGCCGGAGTTTTCCCAGGAGCTGACCAGCAGGTCGGCCTTGCCGTCGCCGGTGACGTCGTCGAGCTTGGTGTCGAGGCCGAACCCGTCGTACTTCTCGTCGTCGCCGGGCACGCCCGCGGTGCTCTGTGCGAAGTACTGGGCGCCGGAGCTGGTGTTCAGGCCGCTCGCGGAGCCGTACAGGACGGTGACCGCGCCGGTGTCGGCGATGCCGTTCAGGTCCTCGCCCGCGGCGCTGATGACGATGTCCTGGTAGTCGTCGCCGTTGATGTCGCCCAGGTCGAGCTCGTAGCCGAACATGTCGTTCTTCTCCGACCCGCCGGGGACGTTGCCGGTGTTCTGGGTGATGCCCGTGGTCGAGCCGGGGCCGGTGGCGGAGCCGTAGGTGATATTGACTTTGCCGCCAAGGGCGGAGCCCGGGATGGTCGTGCCGTCGTCGGTCGTGTTGTTCCAGTAGGCGCCGCTGACGATGTCGCCGAAGCCGTCACCGTTGACGTCGCCGATGGCGGTGATCACGCCTGGCTTGAGGGCCTTCGCCGAGGAGGCGTTGAGGCCGCTCGCGGTGCCCGGCACGTAGTAGTTGGTGTTCCAGCCCCAGTCGGTCTGCGTCTCGAAGCCGTCGACCATGAGGTCGGTGCGGCTGTCGCCGTTGATGTCACCGGCGGTGAGGTTCATCGGGCCCCGGGCGCTGCCGCCGGACTGGATCGGGGGCTTGATCGTGTAGCGGCCGCCGGCGGTGCCGGAGGTGCTGATGCCGCCCTTGTAGACGTAGACGGTACTGGAGGTGTTGCCGACGGCCAGATCGTCCTTCCCGTCGCCGTCGAAGTCGCCGGCGGCCAGGTTCTTGCCCCAGAAGTCGTGCGACGAGGCGGCCGGGTCCGCGATCGTGACACCGGTGCCGGTGATGCCCGAGGCCGAGCCCCACAGCACGGCGAGGGTGCCGCCGTCGATGTCGCCGCCCACGTCCTCCGCGGCCGCGGCCACGGCGATGTCGTCGTAACCGTCGCTGTTGAAGTCGCCGTAGGCGGTCTCGCCACCGAAGGCGTCTTTGGCCTCGGCGGTGCCGGGGACACCGGCGCTGTTCTGGCTGAGCACGGTCCGCTTGGCGGACGACACACCGGTGGACGTGCCGTAGAGCACCACGAGCTGGCCCGCGGTCTCCTTGCCGCTCACATAGGCGCCGGCGGCCGAGAAGGCGACGTCGCCGATGCCGTCGCCGTTGAAGTCGGCCTGGGGGACCGTCGTCGAGTCCGCTGCCATGGCCGTCGTCGTCGGTAACGTGAGCACACCGCCCGTCAGCGAGGCCGCGGCGGCGGTCGCGAGGGCGATACGAAGGTGCTTGTGCATGCGGGGTTCTCCTGCGGCATGCGGGGGATGCCTGACAGGCATCCGCGGTCAATGGGGTGTGTTCCGCCCGCGTTCGCCGCGAGTTCACCGGAAGGCGGCTACGGCTTCGCGAGGCGGTTGGCGATCAGGAGACTCGCGAGGGAACCCAAGGGTTGTAGGTGAAAATGAAAAATGTCCGGGCGTCCCAGGCTCACCGGGAAAACACAGCCTTCCCCTCCGAACTCGCGCTCGCCGCCTGACGAGTTACCGCTTGACCCACTCGCTGCTGCCCGGCTGGTAGGTGTAGCCGGGGCGGCGGGCGCTGGTACGGAACGGGGTGCCGGTGTTGTCGATGTGCACGGTGCCGTGGCGGTCGCCGCTGGACCAGTCCAGGGCGAGGTTCCAGCGGACGTCGTGCGCTTTGGTGCGGGCGGTGACGTAGAAGACCTCCGGGTCGGACTCGCTGACCTTGTACGGGAAGTCGCGCTGGCCGTTCTTGAGGGTGACTTCGGGGCTGCCGTTGTCGAGGTCGACGTCGAACGACTCGGTCTTGACGGCGGCGCCGCCGCCGGGGCAGACGACGCCCATCGAGTAGTCGTTCCAGGCGAGCGGGGTGCCCTTCGTGACGATGCGTACATGTAGCGCCTCCAGGACGACCGTGTCCTTCCCGGTGCCCTGTACGGAGAGGGCGATGCGCTGGTCCCCCGAGGGGACCGCGCCGTACGCGGCGGCCCAGCGGGGCGCGTCCTGCTCGACGGCGGGCGGGCCGACCTGTTCGGGCTCGCTGTCGACAAGGAAGTGCTGGTTGCACGGGTCCTTGTAGACGTAGGGCCGGGTGGTGACCTTGACCGGTGCCGCTTCGGCCTGCTCGGTGGTGACTCCGCCGGTGTGGGCGGCGGACTTCGACGCCGAGGGTTTGCCGTTCTTCGCAGGATGGGACGGGGAAGGGGAGTCCGAGGCGGCCGGGCTCGTGTCGGCCGGGATGGTGTCGTCCTCCGGGCCGGCAATGGTGCCCACGGTGATGTCCCCGGCCCTCCGGTCGTCGGCCTCGCCTGTGAAGGACGGCAGAATCGCGGCGAGCGCGACGGCTCCCAGAGCGGCGGCCGCGGCGACGGGGGCGATGAGCGCGATGCGGCGCCGGCGGGCGCGCGCGGGGGCGGACGGCCCGGCGCCGCTGACGACTGGTTCGTCACTTCCGCCCGGCTCGCGGTGTTCGCTGCCGGTGGATGCCGACGCCATTCCCTCCGGTTCCGCCCCGCCCGGCGCCGTTACCTCCGGTGCCGTTACCTCCGACTCTGCTCCGCCCGGACTCGGCCTCCTGCGTGTCCGCGCCGCATCCGCCAGAATCCACCTCCGGTGCAGCTCGACCTGCTCCTCGCGGGTCGCCCGGCACACCCGGGCGAGCCGCTCGATCGGCGCGTAGTCCGTCGGCACCGCGCTGCCGTTGCAGTAACGGTGCAGCGTCGAGGTGCTCATGCCGAGCCGCTTGGCCAGCGCCCCGTAGCTCAGCCCCGAGCGTTCCTTGAGCCCCCGCAGCAGCTCCGCGAGCGCTTCCGCGTCCTCGGTGGGCCCGGTCGCTCCGGTGGACCCTATCGACCCTGACACCGTTCCTCCCCATGTCCCACGTGGCCTGCCGCGTCCCATTCCCGCATTCCAGGCTCCCTGGATCGCTCCTGGTCAAAGCCTGTTCCGGCGTCCCAGCGTATCCAATTGCCGGTCCTTCGTAGCGGCTGGGATGGATCACCCCACACACTCCGGTTATCCAAGCACCCCCCACTGCGCCACAGAAGGGCACCACCCACATGTCCAGTGTCCGGGACATCCGTACCCGCCTGCCTACCGCCACCGCGGTCGTCGTGATCGCCGTTCTCTCCCTGACCGCGTGCGGCGACGGATCGACCTCCGGTAAGTACGCGAAGTCCGGAGCCGGTTCGGGGCATGGCGGGGACGCGCCGGCGGGGCAGGGCAAGGCCGGTATCGGGGATTCCGGTGGGAGTGGCAACAAGGCCGTCGTCTGCGGGGGTTCCGGCATCAAGACGGTCGCGGCGCCGGTGAACCGGCCGGTGAACCACATGCTGCTCACGGTCACCAACACCGGCAGCGCCCCCTGCGACCTCTACGGCTACCCGGCCGCCCGCTTCGGCAAGGCCCAGTCGGTGCCGCCGGTCAACGAGGACTCCAAGCCGCGGGTCGTCGTCAGACTCGCCCCGGGCGAGTCCGGCTACGCCGCCGTGAACCTGTCGGCCACCGACGGCAGCGGCACGAACGGCCGCACCGTGAAATCTCTCGCCGTCACCTTCCAGGACCGCGCCGGAGAGGACACTTCATGGGCCGCCCATCCGCCTCTGCCCGCCAAGGGCCTTTACGTCGATGACTCCCTGAGCGTCACGTACTGGCAGCAGTCGATGGACAACGCTCTCAGCTGGTAACACCACCGCCGGCCGCGCACTGCCGCGCATCGGTTCATTTTTGGAGAGGAGAAGGGTTGATGAGTGCCATGGCGACGGAGAGCCGCCCTGTGGGAGGGATGAGTGAGCGGCGGCGTTCGCGGTTGCGGCTGGAGATCTCGCGGGAGGCGGCGCGTCTGTTCTGGAAGCAGGGTGTGGCTGCGACGAGCGGTGATCAGATCGCGGATGCGGTGGGGTTGTCCACGCGTACCATCTGGCGGCACTTCCGGAGCAAGGAGGCGTGTGCCGAGCCGATCGTGATGCAGGGCGTCGTCACGTTGATGAGTGTGCTGCGCAGCTGGCCGAAGGACAGGTCTCTTGAGGACCACTTGGTGGGGGAGCTGGTCCGGCTTCAGTATGAGACGCGGCCGGCCGATCTGGCGGATGAGATGCTGGCGATGAAGATGATCCGGCTGGCCGACACCGAACCGGCGTTGCGTACGGCTTGGCTGATGGCTTGTGATCAGATCGAGCAGCAGATGCGGGTGATCATCGGTGATCGGCTGGGGTGTGCGGCCGGTGATCTGGAGGTGCGGGTGCATGCCGCGGCCGCTGCCGCGGTGGTGCGGGTGCTGGACGAGCAGATCGGCGTCGCCTTCCTCGCCGGCGCCGGTGCCACGGAGCTGACCGAGGTGAAGGCCGCCGCCCGGCGGTTCGCCCACGCGATCCGCGCGGCCACCGGCGGGGCCGTCGGCGACCCCATCGCCTGACGGCCCCTTCCGTCAGCCCGCCGGTTGCCGTGTGTCCGTCGGGAGGTCTTCCGGCAGCAGCAGCCGCAGGTCGTCCAGGCCTGGTGCGGCCATCGGGCCGATCCGCCGGGCCTGCCGCGTCATCATCGCCTCCAGGATCTGGCGGGCCGTACGGGCGTTGCCGAACGAGCGGTCGCGCGGCAGTCCGGCCACGTACTGGAGCAGCGCCTCGACGGTCTCGGGTGCGCAGTCGTAGCCGGATGCCGTGGCGTGGCGGCTCATGATCTCGACCAGTTCGTCCGTGGAGTAGTGCTCGAAGTTCACCGAGCGGGAGAAGCGCGAGGCCAGGCCCGGGTTGGAGGCGAGGAAGCGCGCCATCTCCTCGGTGTAGCCGGCGACGATGACGACGACCTCGTCACGGTGGTCCTCCATCAGCTTCAGCAGCGTGTCGACGGCCTCGCGGCCGAAGTCGGAGCCGGCGCCCTCGGGGGTGAGGGTGTACGCCTCGTCGATGAACAGCACGCCGCCCAGGGCGCGTTCGAAGACCTCCTTGGTGAGCTGCGCGGTGTGGCCCACGTAGCGGCCGACCAGGTCGGCGCGGGCCACCTCCACCAGCTGGCCGGTGGCCAGCACGCCCAGGGAGAGCAGCAGGTCGGCGTAGAGCCGGGCCACGGTGGTCTTGCCGGTGCCGGGCGGCCCGGAGAAGACCAGGTGGTGGCTGATTTTCGGGGTGGGAAGGCCCGCGGCCTGCCGCCGTTTGGTGGCCGACAGCAGGTTGACCAGGTCGGTGACCTCGCGCTTGACGGCCTCCAGGCCGATCATGGCGTCGAGGTCGGCGAGCAGTTCCTCGGAGCTGCGGCCGCCGTCCGCTCCCGCCCCGGCCGCCGACTTGTCCGCGATGTCCTCGGGCAGCAGCAGCGAGAGGTCGGCCTCGGCGGGGTTGGCCATGGAGCCGAGCCGGAACGCCTGCCGGTCGACCATCTCCTCGAAGACCTGGCGGGCCGCGCGGCCGTTGCCGAACGTGGCGTCGCGCGGCATCCGCTCGTAGTGCCGGGCGAGAGCGTCCAGGGTGCTCGGGGCCAGCTCGTAGCGGTGCGCCGCGCACATGCTCTCGGTGATGGTCACCAGTTCCTCCACCGAGTAGTTGGCGAAGTCGATGGTGCGGGTGAAGCGGGAGGCCATGCCCGGGTTGGAGGCGAGGAACGAGCCCATCTCGTCGGTGTATCCGGCGGCGATGACGACGACCTCGTCGCGGTGGTCCTCCATCAGCTTCAGCAGCGTGTCGATGGCCTCCTTGCCGAAGTCGGCGCCGGAGCCCTTGCCGTCGGACAGCAGCGTGTAGGCCTCGTCGATGAACAGCACACCGCCGAGCGCCTCGTTGAACGCGTCGGTGGTCTTGATGGCCGTACCGCCGATGACCTGGGCGACCAGATCGGCGCGGGAGACCTCCACCAGATGCCCGGAGCGCAGCACGCCGAGTTCGGCGAGGATGCCGCCGTAGAGCCGGGCCACGGTGGTCTTGCCGGTGCCGGGCGGGCCGGAGAAAACGAGGTGGCGGCTCATCGGCGGGACGGGCATGCCGAGGCTGGCCCGGCGCTGCGCGAGCTGGTTGAGGTTGACCAGGGTGCGCACCTGGTGCTTGACGTCGGCGAGGCCGATCAGCGACTCCAGCTCTGCCAGCGGGCCTTCGGGCTTCTTCTCGCCGGGGCCGGCGGCGGCCTTGCCCTCCTGGGCCAGGTCCCCGGCGGTCTCGCCCCAGGCGTCGGGAGTGGCGTTCCCGCTGCTGTTCAGGCCCTGGACGGTGAGGCGCTCGGTCGCGCGGGTCTGCTTCAGGCCCGCGCCGCGGTTGTCGCGCACGGCGCAGTCGGTGAGGGTGACCTGCTCGGAGCTGTCGACGCGGATGCCGTCGCCGACGCTGCCGCTGATCTGGCAGGTGTCGAGCGTGGCCCGGCCGCCGTTGGCGACGAGCACGCCGTGTGCCCCGGCCTCGGCCACCTGGGTGTGGCCGGCGGAGAGTTCGGCGCCGCTCTCCACATGGAGCCCCGCGGCGGTGCTCGCGTGGATCTGGCAGTCCCGTACGGTGGCGCGGCCTCCCGTGCCGACCCAGACGGCGGCCTGGGCGGTCGAGCGCAGCACGGTGCCGGTGATCTCGGGGGCGCCGCCGACCGCGACCCGGATGCCCGCGCCCGCGGAGTGCGCGACCGTACAGTCCTCCAGGCGCCCGCGGCCGTCCTCGACGACCTCCACGCCGTGGCCGCCGGGCGCGAGGAGACGGGCGTTGCGCAGCAGGGGGTTGGCCCCGGTGCGTATGGAGACGGCGACGCCGGCCGCGTCCACCACCTCCAGACGGTCGAACTCGGCCGAGGCGTCCTCGGACAGCAGGACGGCCGCCGTCGCGTCGGCACAGTCGCGCACGGTGGTGTCGGAGAGCAGCGGGGCGCTGGAGCCGACGACGCGGATGGCGGACGAGGCCGCGGCGTCGAACGCGCAGTCCTGGAACGTGCCCCGGGAACGCTCGGTGACCGCAAGGCCGTTGCCCTTGGTGCGCGCGGTGCCGCAGCGCAGCAGCTCCGGGTCGGCGCCCTGGGCGAGCACGATGCCGGGTCCTGTGGTGTCGCTGACGGTGACCTCTTCCAGCACCGGCCGGGCGGCGCTGGTGACGTAGACGCCGACGGAGGTGTCGTGCACGTGAGTGCGCGCCACGTGCGTGGCGCACCGGCCCTCCAGGGCGATGGCGGGCTTCTCGGTGCCGGAGATGTCGCAGTCCTCGACCCGGCCCTGCGCCTCGCCGTTGGCGAGCAGGCCGTTGCCCTTGGCGTCGCGCATCCGGCAGCCGCGCACGGTGGTGCGGGCCTGCTCGCTGAGGACGACGGCGGAGGTGCCCAGGTGCTCGATCAGACAGTCGTCGATGATGCTCCCGGTGGGGGCGGTGTCCACGACGCCCGCGCCCTCGGGGTTGGAGATCCGGCAGCCGCGCATGGCCAGCGAGCCGTTCTCGCGGGCGAGGAGCGCCGTCCAGCCGGAGCCGACGACGGTGCAGCCGTCCATGGCGACCTGGCCGCGCGGCGCGTCCACCACCGGCAGGTCCTCGCTGCCGCCGCGCAGCGTCAGGTCGGTGAGCATCACGGCGTCCGCGACGAGCACCACGGCGGTGCCGCGCGGCGGGCAGATCTCCACGCTGCCGCGGTCGCCGTCGGCGACGATGGTGAGCCGGGTCCTGACCGTGAGGTTCTCGCGGTAGCGGCCGGGCTTGACGCGGATGACCGCTCCCGTGCGCGCCTTCGCCAGGGCCTCGCCGATCGTCCGGAAGTTCTCCGTCTGGTCCGGGCCGACCGTGAGCAACTGCCGTGACACGCAGGGACCTCCTTGTTGTGGTGCCTGGGCCGACTTCCCGGCCAGACAGAACGAGCCATCCAGGTAAACGGAACTATCGAGTTGAAGAACTTTATATGGGTAAATCGACCACCTTGCGGTGGTTCCTCCCTGGGCCGCGTAACATGCGCGCCATGCGACGTGCTCTCTCTCATCGTCATCCGGTGGCGCGGGTGGTCGCCGCCGCCGCGCTGGCCACCGCTCCGCTCGCCACCGCGGCCACCCCCGCCGCCGCGGACCCGGGCTCGGGCTCGGTGGAACTGCCCCCCGTCGTCGCCGTGTTGGCGTCGGACGTCCCGTGTGCGAAGGCGTCCACCAGGAAGGCCGAGGACGCGACCTGGTCCCGGTCCACGCTCGGGCTCGGCCGGGCCTGGGAGCTGTCCCAGGGCGCCGGGGTGACCGTGGCCGTGGTCGACTCCGGCGTCGGTACGGACATCCCGGCGCTGTCCGGCCGGGTCACCGCGGTCGGCGACGCGGGCGAGGACTGCGTGGGCCACGGCAGCTTCGCCGCGGGCCTGATCGCGGCGGCACCCGTCAAGGGCGTCGGCGTGGCGGGGGTCGCGCCCGGGGCGCGGATCCTGGCGGTGCGCGGGACGCAGCCGCGCGGCGAGACCACCGCCGCGACCCTCGCGGCGGGCATCCGCACCGCGGTCGACAAGGGCGCCGACGTCATCTACGTCGGGCGGGTGCTGGCGACGGGGAAGGCCGAGCTGACCAAGGCCGCGGCATACGCGGCCGAGCGCGACGCGCTGGTGGTGGCGCCGGTCGGCCCGGACTTCCTCCCCAGGGACCGGAACACGGGCCAGACGGTCGAGCCCGCGCCTTGGTACTGGCCCGCGTCCGCGCCCGGCGTGCTCTCGGTCATCGACTACGGCCCGGACGGCAAGCGCCCCGACAGCGCGCCCGCGCTGGACGGCGCGGACCTGGCGGCGCCGGGTGACGCGGTGGTCAGCGTCGGACCCAAGGGCTCGGGCCACTACATCGGTTCGGGCTCCTCGCTCGCCGCGGCGCACGTCGCGGGCGCGGCGGCGCTGGTACGGGCCCGGTACCCGGAGATGTCCGCGGCCGAGGTCGCACGGCAGCTCACGGTGGCCGCGTATCCGTCGGACACACCACGGGTGGACCCGTACGCGTCGGTGAGCTCGCTGCTCACCGACCAGCAGGGCGCCACCCCGAAGCCGGCGGCTGCCCATGTCCCCCCGGCCGCCTCGCCCGAGCCGCGCCATCGCGCCGTGATCATCGCGGGCGCGGGCGGCGGCCTGCTGCTGCTGGTGGCCGCCGGGGCCGTGGTGATCCCCCGCGGCCGGGCCCGGCGCTGGCGCCCGGGGGACGCGCGGGACCGGCAGCCCACGGAGGCCATAGCGCCCACGACGCCCACGGAGCCCGCGGGGACCGGGGCTTCCTGAGGACCGCTGCCCGCACGGCCCGACGGGGCCGTGCGGGCCCTCTGCCCGTTCCGCCGGAATTCCAGCCCGTTTCGGGTGGCAACTCACCCCCCATGCGGGCAGCCGCTTCGCCGATATGGGCAACCACCTCGCCCGCATGGACGGCCCACCGCGCTCTTTCCGGTAATCGCCGACTCGTCGCCGACTCTTTTCCGGGCAGTCCCGCAAAGGAAATCGGTCAGCCTCCGGGGTAATTCGGGCAGCCGCCCCGCCCTTATATTCCGGGCGGGTGTCCGCGACCTTGCGGGAAGGTGAATATCCCCGGGGGGACCGGGCCGTTTTCCCGCGCCGGCGCGTCATTGCGCCGGCCCGTCGTCCACGAGCGCCGTCTGCACCCGCGTCGTCTTGTGACGGGCGATACGCGTGGCCCGCCCCGGCGCCAGCACCCGGCCCTTGATACTGCCGAAGAGATATCCCTCCGCCGGCGGGCAGGACAGCAGCAGACTGGGGGTGTTGACCTCCAGCATCCGCCGCAGCAGGCGGTCGTTGAGGCCGCGCGAGGCGCCCGCCGCGGCGCGGGCCACGACCAGGTGCAGCCCGACCTCGTAGCCGAGCGCGAGGTGCGCCAGCAGCGGGTCGAACGGCGCGTTCATCGAGTCGCCGCCCACCATGTCGTAGTCGTCGACCAGGATGAACAGCCGCGGGCCCGTCCACCAGTCGCACAGCTTCATCCGGGCCGGTGTGATGTCCGGGCCCGGCACCCGCTCCTTGACCGCCGGGGCCGCCCCGCCGATCATGTCGCGCAGCGCGTCGATGGAGACCGCATGGCCGAGGCGGTACTCGTCGGGGATGGCCTCCACCAGGGTGCGGCGGTAGTCCACGACCATGATCCGCGCCTCGGCGGGGGAGTACCGTTCCATGATCGCTTTGGCCGTCAGCCGCAGCATGTTGGTCTTGCCGCTCTCGGTGTCGCCGACGACGACCATGTGCGGGGTCTCGCTGAAGTCGTGCCAGACCGTGGACAGTTCGTTCTCTTCCAAACCGATCGGCATCCGCAGATCGCCCTCGGGCGGCGGGAGCTGGGAGACCGGCAGCCTGGTCGGCAACATCCGCACCTGCGGGGTCCGCGGCCCCGGCCAGCTCTCCTTGACCGCCGCGACCAGGCCGGCGACCCCGTCCGCGAGGTCCTCCGCGCTCTCCACGCCGTCGATGCGGGGCAGCGCGGAGAGGTAGTGCAGCATGCCGTCCCGGGTCAGACCGCGGCCGGGCAGCCGCGGCACGGTGGCCGCGCGGCGGCTGTTGATCTCGGAGTCCATCGAGTCGCCCATCCGCAGCTCCAGATGGGTGCCGGCCTGGTCGCGCACGCCCGCGGACAGCTCCACCCAGCGGGCGGTGGTGACGATCAGGTGGATGCCGTAGTTGAGGCCGCGGGCGGCCATCGAGTTGAACGTCTGCATGTGCTGGTCGAAGTCCTGCCGCACCGTCGACCAGCCGTCGATGACCAGGAACACGTCCCCGTAGGGCTGGTCCGCGAACTCCCCGGCGGCCCGGCGGCGCCGGAAGGTGGCCATGGAGTCGATGCCGTGGTCGAGGAAGTACCGCTCGCGCGCGGCCAGCAGCGAGTTGACCTCCGCGATCGTCCGGCCCACCCGCTCGGTGTCCAGCCGCGCCGCCACCCCGGCCGTGTGCGGCAGCTCCGCCAGGCCCGCCAGCGCGCCGCCGCCGAAGTCCAGGCAGAAGAACGACACCTCGCGCGGGGAGTGGGTGAGCGCGAGCGCGGTGAGGATGGTGCGCACCAGGGTGGACTTGCCGCTCTGCGGGCCGCCCGCGATGGCCACGTGCCCGCCGACGCCCGACAGGTCGATCGTCAGCAGGTCCCGCAGCTGCTCGAAGGGCTTGTCCACGATGCCGATCGGGACGGTCAGCCGCCCCCGCCCCGGCCAGCCGACGGTGGTCAGCCCCAGGTCGGGGTCGGGGGTGAGCGGGGGCAGCACCTGGTCGAGGGTCGCGGGCAGGTCCAGCGGCGGCAGCCACACCTGGTGGGCGGGCGGCCCCGCGGTGAGCAGCCGCTCCACCGCGACGGACAGCAGCGTGTCGCCCGTCTCCTCGAGCTCCGCCTCCTCTTCGGGCTTTGGCTCGGGCACATCGGGCAACTGGCGCGGCACCACGTAACCGGAGGTCCACGGCATGGTCTGACTGGCCACCCGGGCCTGGTTCGCGCCGGCCCGCCGCTCCTGGTACGGGCCGGAGACATACGCCGCGCGGAACCGGGTCAGCGCCTCCACACCGGACTTCAGATAGCCGCTGCCGGGCCGCGGCGGCAGCTGGTAGGCGTCGGGCACGCCGAGCACGCCGCGGCTCTCCATGGCGGAGAAGGTGCGCAGCCCGATGCGGTACGACAGATGGCTCTCCAGCTGGTGCATCCGGCCCTCGTCGAGCCGCTGCGAGGCGAGCAGCAGATGCACGCCCAGGCTCCGCCCGAGCCGCCCGATCATCACGAACAGGTCCATGAACTCGCGGTGCGCCGCGAGCAGTTCGCTGAACTCGTCAACGACGATGAACAGGCTGGGCAGCGGCGTCAGCGGGGTGCCGGACGCCCGCGCCTTCTCGTAGTCCAGCGCGGAGGTGTAGTTGCCCGCCGCCCGCAGCAGCTCCTGCCGCCGCATCAGCTCGCCGTGCACGGCGTCCTGCATCCGGGAGACCAGCGCCGCCTCGCCCGCCAGGTTGGTGATCACCGCCGAGGTGTGCGGCAGCTCGTCCAGGCCGAGGAAGGTGGCGCCGCCCTTGAAGTCGACCAGGACGAAATTGAGCGTTTCGGAGGAGTTGGTCAGCGCGAGCGCCAGCACCAAGGTGCGCAGCAGCTCGCTCTTGCCGGAGCCGGTGGCGCCGATCAGCATGCCGTGCGGCCCCGTGCCGCCCTGGGCGGACTCCTTGATGTCCAGCTCCAGCGGGGTGCCGTCGGCGCACACCGCGATCGGCACCCGCAGCCGGGCGGAGCCGGTGTTGCGCTGCCACAGCGTGGCCGGGTCGTGCCGGCGCAGGTCGCCGATCCCCAGCAGGGTGGTCAACTCCACGTTCGTCGCCAGCGGTTCGGCGACCTCGCTGCCCATGCCCATCCGGTACGGGGCGATCCGCTTGGCCAGCGCGGTGGCGCCTCTCGGCCCGAACCGGTCGGGGCGGCCGAGTCGCGTGGGCTGCTCCTTGCGCTCCCGGTCGGTACGGACCAGCGTGAAGTCCTGCCCGGACACCTCGAAGCGGAGCGTTACCCGGCCGGGCCGCCAGGTCAGCGCGCCGCTCAGATCCAGCACGACGGCGTTGCGGAAGCCCGGCCCGTCCAGCCGGTGCCCGCCGGGGACGCTCCCGCCGTCCACCACGATCACGGTGAACGGCTCCTCGCGCCCGGCCGCCGCGTCCGGGTCGAAGGCCGGCCGCTCCAGGAACTCGGCGCCGAGCAGGTCCTCCAGCTCGTTGAAGGCCGAGACGCACATGCGGGCCGGGCCCGCGCCGTCGCTCTCCTGGGGGTGGAGGTTGTGCGGCAGCCACTTCACCCATTCCCAGTCCGCCCGCCGCTCGTCGGACACACACAGCGCCACCCATATGTCGTCGGGCGCGTGGAAGGTCACCAACTGGGCGATCACGGCACGGGCGACGGAACGTATCCGCTCCTCGTCGCCGCGGAACAGCACCCGCGCCCAGGCCCGCAGGTAGATGGCGATGGGCTGGTCGGGCACGGTGGAGTACGCCCGGATGAAGCTGCGCAGGGCGTGCGCGGCCAGCGGCTCCAGGTCCTCCACCGGCGTGGTGGCCTTCGGCGTCAGCCGCAGGCCGAGCTTCTGCTCGCCGACGGCCACCCGGACCTCGCCGAAGTCCTCGTCCTGCGGGCGGCGTTCCCACAGCCGGGTGGTGCCCACCAGCGCCCACAGGGCCGCGGGCTCCGGGTGGCGCCAGGCCAGCGCCTTCTTCTGGTCGGCTACCGCGGTGCGCACCTTGCGCCGGATCTGCGTGAGATAGCGCAGGTAGTCGCGGCGCTCGCCCTTCAGGCGCTGCTTGCGCTCACTGATCTTGCGCATCATCTGGCCGAGCATCATGGCGGCGGACGCCAGCACCATCATGCCGACGGCCAGGTACATGAAGTGGCTTCCGGACGCCCGGCTCATGCCCGGCCGCATGAACATCAGCATCATCGACACCGACATCAGCGCCATGGGCAGATACGTCCACACGGCGGAGCTGTCGGGCACCACCTCGGGCAGCGTGGGCGGCTCCTGGAGGTTCAGCTCGCCCTCGGGCATGTCCGGGCCGCGGCGGCGGGCCGGCCTGCGGAACAGGACCACACTCAACGAACGGTCTCCTTACGGGCGGTGTGCGGATGAAAACCATGCCCTATTGAAATGCAGGCCCAGCCTTTTCCGCCACCGCGAGAGCTTACGCCTGGAGTTTCAGTTCCATTGCGTCAATGAACTCCAGTGACATTCTGTCATTTAGTGACACGCTGTCCTTTGGTCTCTTTACTTGTGCACGCCATGGAACGTGTGTACTTTGCCGAAAGGTAAGTGCATTACCCAGGTGTGCGGACGGAGCCATGTCCTACCGAAATACAGGTCCAACCCGTTTCGCCACCGAGACAGCTTCCGGCCGGAGTTTCTGTGTCATTCTGTCATTTCGCGACACGATTTCTTTCGGCGGAATACCCCGGAGGAGCGTGAGTCGGCCAGATGACTGACACCCAGGTTGCCGACCTGTGCCGGCTGACCGTCCGCGCGCCCGCCAAGAGCGTCGACCTGGCGGTGCCCTCCGATGTGCCCGTGGCCGACTTGCTGCCCGCCGTCCTCGGCTACGGCGGCGAGGACCTCGACGAGACCGGCATCGACCACGGCGGCTGGGTGCTGCAACGCCTCGGCGCCGGGCCGATGGACGAGGAGCGCACCCTCGACTCCTACGATCTGCGCGACGGCGAAACGCTCTACCTCCGGCCGCGCACCGAGGCGCTGCCCGATGCCCACCTCGACGACCTCGTGGCCGGCATCTCCGACACCATGCAGTCCCGCCCCTACGGTTGGACCCCCGAGGCGAGCCGGCGGCTGCTGCTCGGCCTCGCGGTGACCGCGCTCACCGGCGGGCTCGTGGTGCTCGCCCTGCCCGGCGGCTCGGTGGGGGTGCGCGCCCTGTGCGCCGCCGTGGCCGGACTGTTGCTGATCGCGGGCGCCGGGTCGGCGAGCCGCGCGGTCGGCGACGCCGGAGCGGGCGCCACGCTCGGCTTCATGGCCGCGCCCTACCTGGCGTTCGCCGGGTGGCTGCTGCCCGGCGGCGACCTCACCGGCGCACACGCCAACGAGGTTGTGGGCTCGCGGCTGTTGGCGTCCTGCGTGGCGGGCGCGGGCGGCGCGATCGTCGTGCTCGCCGCAGTGGCCGCGTACGCCGCGCTCTTCCTCGGCACCGGCGTGGTCGCGGCGTTCGGCGCGATCACCGGGACCCTCATGATCACCGCGGACCTGGCGCCGCACCATGTCGCCGGGATCATCGCCCTGGCGGCGGTGGTGCTCGGCGCGTTCGTCCCCTCGCTGTCCTTCCGGATGTCGGGGCTGAAAGTGCCACCGCTGCCGACCAACGCCCAGCAACTCCAGGAGGGCATCGAACCGCACCCGACCGCGGCGGTCATCGGCCGCACCGCGCTCGCGGACGGCTGGATGAGTTCGCTGTACGGGGCGGTCGGCGCCACCTGCGCCGCCTGCCTCGCGGTGCTCGCCTGGTACGCCAACCTCCCCTCCGTGCTCACGGTGGTGGTGCTGTCGCTGCTGCTGATGCTGCACGCGCGGGGTCTGGGCAACACCTGGCAGCGGCTCTCGCTGACCCTCCCCGGCGTGGGCGGGCTGCTCCTGCTGATCCTCGTCGGCGCGGAGTCGTACGCACCGGACCGCCGACCGCTGGTGGCCGCCGCACTGCTCGGCCTCACGGCGGTCATCGCCATCGTCTCCTGGACGGTACCGGGGCGACGCCTCGTCCCGTACTGGGGACGGGCGGCCGAGATCCTGCACTACCTGATGGCGCTCAGCCTGCTGCCCCTGGTCCTGTGGGCGCTCGGCGTCTACAGCGCACTGCGCGGGCTGATGGCGTGAGCGAGACGGACCGAGACGGAAGGGAGTGACCGATGCAGACGAAGCGGGATCAGGTCCAGGCGCACATGTTCGTCATGGGGCGGCTGACATCCGCCATGCTGCGCGCGGATCCCGACGCCCCGGAGAGCCCGCAGGGCAGGACCAACCGGGCCGTGACCATCAGCGTCCTCATCGGGATCCTGCTCTGCGCCGGATCGTTCGTCTTCGGCCTGCTCAGCCCCGGCACGAAGAGTTCCTGGCGGGACCCGGGCACGCTGGTCATCAACAAGGAGACCGGTACCCGCTACCTGTACCTGGGCGGACGGCTGCGCCCGGTGCGCAACCACACCTCGGCGCGGCTGCTCGCGGGTGACCAGATGAAGGTCATGACCATTGGGAGCAAGTCGCTGCGCGGCACCCCGCACGGCTCGCCGGTCGGCATCAGCGGCGCCCCCGACGAGCCGCCGGGCAACGGCAACCTGACCGGTGACCCGTGGCAGGTGTGCTCCGGCAACACCAGCGGAGCGACCGGCACCACGGTGGCCGTGGGCGCCAAGGCCGACGGCGCGGGGCTGAAGTCGGGGCAGGGGCTGCTGGTGAGCGGGCCCGACAACGACGACTACCTGGTGTGGCAGGGCCGCAGGCTGCGGCTCGACCAGAAGGCCAACGCCGCCGAGGCGCTGGGCTACGGCTCCACCAAGCCGGTGCCGGTCTCGGCCGCGTTCCTCAACTCCCTGCCCACGGGCCCGGACCTGGCCCCGGCCGACGTGCCGGGCCGGGGCGGGCAGGGGCCGGCATTGGGCGGACTCAAGACCCGGGTCGGCCAGGTCTTCAAGGTCGCCGCGCCGGGTGGCACCGCCCGCTACTACCTGTTGCGCAAGGAGGGGCTTGCCCCGCTGACCGCCACCGGTGCGGCGCTGGTCCTCGGCGATCCGGACACCCGGAAGCAGGCGTACGCGGGAGGGGCGGTGTCGCCCGCGAGCCTGGGCGCCGACGTGCTGAGCGGCCATCTGGCCCCGGACACGACGGAGGTGGAGACGGGGAAGCGGCAGCCGGCGACCCCGCCGGAGCCGGTGGACCTCGGCGCCGGACGGACACCGTGCGTCGGAGTGGAGTCCGGGAGCGACGGTACGCGGGTGAGCGTGGCCCTGATCCGCGACGTGGATCTCGGCCCGACCACGCAGGCCCCGCCGGAGGGGCTGGTCCCGGCGTGTGTGACGGTCAACCGGATCACGGTGCGGCCGGGCGGAGGCGCACTGGTGCATGTGCTGGGCGCGGGCGGCGGCGAGGTCGGCAACACGCTGTACCTGGTGACGGACACCGGAATGAAATACCGGCTGCCCGCGGCCGATTCCCTGAAGGCGCTGGGATACAGCGAGGGCGAGGCGCAGGCCCTTCCGTCCTCACTGCTGGCCATGCTGCCAACGGGCCCGGATCTGACCCCAGAGGCGGCGAGCGAGGGGCGCAGTAAATCCTCGGCGCCGCGGTGTGGAACAGAGAAATGACAGGCCGCCAGCGCACCCTGCCTGGTGGCGGATAACAGCCGAAGGGGCATCGCATGTCAGGACTGACGAGGTCAGAAGAGAGCGCAACCCGCAACGGAATCTCCGCCACGGAACAGACGTTCAGCAACATCCAGCTCAGCCGCCAGGACGTCGAGAACACGAAGATCAACGTGGGCAACGCCTACGGAGGCAGTGACGGTCAGAAGTACCAGGACCTGCTGCGGCAGTGGGACGACCAGGCCGAGGTCATCTCGAAGAACCTCAGCGACGTCATCGACCAGCTGAACGAGACGCTCCGGCAGAACAACCTGACGCAGGGTTCGCAGAACGACGCCGTTGACCAGCAGTACTCGCAGTCGCAGTCGATTTTCGACGCGTTGCACGGCTGAGTGAAACCCCGGGTGACGGACACCCGGACCCGTCCCGCATTTCCCCAACCCCCCGAAGCGAAATGAGGCACGTGCTGTGTCAACTGACTTCTCCGACGGGCAGATCTACGTCCAGTTCACGCATACCGACAACGCGGCTGAGGACATGCGTCTGCAGACTCAGCAGATAGAAAAGGCCCTCGCCCAGTACGAAGAGGACATGCAGAAGCTCATCAGCAGTTGGGAGGGTGACGACCAGGAGGTCTACGTCAAAAAGCAGCAGAAATGGCACGAGGCCGTCGAGAAGATGAAGTCACTTCTCGCGAGCCATGCGACGCTGCTCAACGAGATCGGCGACAACTACCGGACCAACCAGCGCAACCTCACGCAGGGCTGGGAAAGCGTGAAGATCGGCCGCTGAGGCACGGTGCGGTACGGGCGACCGTCTGCGCGTTTGAGACACGTGGGCGGTCGCCCGTTTCGGCATAGGACATCCACGGAGAGCAGCGACCGGCGAGAAGGGGCAGTGAGATGGCCGAACAGATTCAGCTGAACAAGAAGTGGATGGAGAACTTCATCAACGTCGATGTGCACAACTTCCAGGTGGAGCTGAAACACATCCTCAAGGATAGGGGTGATATTCCCGCGCTGGGCAGCCTGAAGAAGGAGAATCCGCATGATTTCGCGGATCCCCCCATCCCTTCGGGGACGCAGCTGCCCCTCACGATCGGCGCCATGACCGGTGATGGGGAGGAGCTGACCAACGGGGCGCACCTGCACAAGACCCTGGTGGCTCTCATCGACCAGATCGTGGGGATGATTGAGGAACAGCAGACGCTGTTCGACGACATCGAGGAAAACCTGCGGGAAACCGTCCATACGTTGCTGAAGACGCAGGATGGCAACCTGGCCAAGATCGATGGCGAGAAGTTCCTCGACGGCCTCGAAGACGTGGAGGACGACCTGACTTCCGGGGGGTCGGGCTCCGGCGGGGGCGATGGCGAGAACGATGAAAACTGATGGTGAAGAATCATGACAACAAGTGAGCGGTAGTCGTCCCGGCTGAGTGCCGCAGTACCCCACACCCCCCTTCGTTCCCCCGCCCGATGGAGGCGCCGCCGTGCCGTTTTCCAAGGAAAGTGATCGTTGGCAGCAGGCGATCTACTATTTCACCGGTTACGAAGCGCCAAAGATCGACACGTTGTTTGAGGAGTGGTTCGGCAACGACGAAATCCCGCTGATGAAGGTGCAACTCACCAAGCAGAAAAGCGTCACCTACGTCGATGTGGATGACCTTCAATGGCGCGTCGATAACGCGGGTCGCAACATAAACAACACAGATTTCGTGATCCCCTTCTACAAGACGGGGGACGAGGAGGAGTCCGGCGAAGAAGCGTCGGGAGACGAAGTCACCTATTACAAGGCGCGGTTCACGCTCCTGGGCAACCACAACATGGAAGACAGGCCGACCGGCGGTGTGTACGAGGGGGGCAAGAACAAGGCCAGGTACGACAACGACTTCAAGAAGTCGGACAACGGGACGGAGTGGGACACCGGCCCGCACACGCAGTACGCCTACGGAACGGGCCGGGCCCTTGAGGCTTTGCTCGACAACGACGGTGGTACGACTGGCTTCGAGTGGAACGGAATATCCGTGCCCCCCGAACGGGTCGTCGATCTCGCGTCGTTCGACAGGGCGGCCGGCGCCTTCGACCGCGTCGCCCGGTTCTACGTCAACCGCCAGGCGGAACTGGAGGAATGGCACAAGCGGGTCGGGATGCAGGAGAACGAGGCGTGGAAGGGCACGGCAGCCGGCGTCTTCTGGCATCTCATCCACATGCTGAACAAGCGGTACGAGGACTACGCCGACGACCTGCGCAACGGTGCGCTGTTTTCCGTACCGGGCGACGCCATCCGGATCGCAGGTGACGTGTTCAAGAACGCGGCCCGGGGACTCCAGCAGGACTGGGCCACGTGGGAAGCGAAAGATGGTAACCCGCTGAGCTTCCTCTCCGACCTGCTGTCGAAGATCACCGACCACGTGTGGGACCACAACATCACGAAAATCACCTACAAAGTGCATACCCGTGCCCGTGGCGAAACGGAAACCACCTATCACGCCACCGGTAAGTTCCGCCAGGATGCCGTCGACGAAAAGGGCCACAACTACGGCCCGCTGAACAGTCTGGAGACCTGGAAGGCGGTCGGTCAGGCGGCGATCGAGCGGTGGAAGAAATCCGTCGAGGAAAACCTGGTCGACAACGCCGACTTCGCGCTGCGGACGGTGCACGACGCGTGGAGCCCCTCGGTATTCGATCTTGGCACGATCAAGACATCGAGCGGGGACAGCCTGTCCAAGGAGTACGAGGAGGACGTGGCCGACAAGGAGAAGAAGGAGGCGGAGCAGAAGGAGAAGGATCAGGAGAAGAAGGAGAAGGAGTGGGAGGAGAAGGAGGAGAAGTACCGGAAGGAGCAGGAGGAGAAGGAGAAGGAGGCTAAGGAAGAGGCTGCCCGTAAGGAGAAGGAGTGGGAAGAGAAGCAGGCCGAGGCCGAGGCTGAGCAGGAGCGGAAGGAGAAGGAAGCCGAGGCCAAGCAGGACAAGTACATGCAGGAGCAGGAGGCCAAGCAGGAGCAGAAGGAGAAGGAGCAGGAACAGAAGGAGAAGGAAGCCGAAGCCAAGGCTGCGGCGAAGGAGAAGGAGCAGGAACAGAAGCAGGCGGAGCAGGAGGCCAAGCAGGAGCAGAAGGAGAAGGAGCAGGAGCAGAAGCAGGCCGAGGCCGAGAAGGAAGCTGAGCAGAAGCAGGCGGAGCAGGAGGCCAAGCAGGAGCAGAAGGAGAAGGAGGCCGAGCAGGAGCAGCAGCAGGCGAAGAAGGAGGCCGAGGCCGACCAGAAGGAGCAGGAGGCCAAGCAGGAGCAGCAGGAGCAGGAGCAGGAGCAGAAGCAGGCCGAGGCGGAGAAGGAGCAGGAACAGAAGGAGAAAGAGGCCGAGGCCAAGCAGGAGGAGCAGCAGAAGAAGCAGGAGGAGTACCAGCAACAGCAGCAGCAGTTCCAGATCAGCCAGGTGACTCAGCAGAAGGCCGAGCAGGAGCGGGCGAAGAAGGAGCAGGAGCAGAAGGAGGCGGAGCAGGAGCAGAAGCAGGCGGAGGCCGAGAAGGAGGCTGAGCAGAAGCAGGCGGAGCAGGAGGCCAAGCAGGAGCAGAAGGAGGCGGAGCAGGAGCAGAAGCAGGCCGAGGCCGAGAAGGAGGCTGAGCAGAAGCAGGCGGAGCAGGAGGCCAAGCAGGAGCAGAAGGAGAAGGAGCAGGAGCAGAAGCAGGCCGAGCAGGAGGCCAGGCAGGAGGAGCTTCAGAAGGAGCAGAAGCAGGAGCAGGAGCAGCTTCAGAAGGAGCAGGAGGCCAAGCAGGAGCAGCTTCAGAAGGAGCAGGAGAAGGAGCGGGAGCAGCTTCAGAAGGAGCAGGAGGCCAAGCAGGAGCAGCTTCAGAAGGAGCAGGGGCAGAAGGAGAAGGAGCAGGAGCAGCTTCAGAAGGAGCAGGAGAAGGAGCGCGAGCAGCTTCAGAAGGAGCAGGAGGCCAAACAGGAGCAGCTTCAGAAGGAGCAGGAGAAGGAGCGGGAGCAGCTCCAGAAGGAGCAGAAGGAGGAGCGGGAGCAGCTCCAGAAGGAGCAGGGGCAGAAGGAGAACGAGGCCGAGGCCAAGCAGGCGGAGCAGGAGAAGAAGCAGGAGCAGTACCAGAAGGAGCAACAGCAGTACCAGGAGGAGCAGCAACAGCGGCAGGAGCAGCAACAGGAAGAGCAGCAGAAGAGGGACGAGGAGTACCAGCAGCGGCAGCGGGAGTACCAGGACAAGCAGTTCCAGCAGCAACAACAACAACAGCAATACCAGCAGGAGCAGTACCAGCAGCAGCAAGAGCAGTACCAGAAACAGCAGGAGCAGGCGCTCAACCAAATTGGCGGCGCTCTGAACGGCGATAACTTGCCGCCGATGTCACACGACCTGATCACGGGGCCGGTGAACGGCGATGACTCACTGCACAACCCCGGTGGGAGCGAGTCGCACATTGACTCTCACGGCCGGGTGGTCACGGAGTACCCGGACGGTCACATCACCACGATCGATCCGGACAACCAGACCTCCAGCATCACCGACCCGGACGGCCACACGCGTTCCGGGCCGCTCAACGTCGATAACGTCCTCAACAACCCCGACGGCAGCAGGTCGCACATTGATCCGCAGGGACAGGTCGTCACGGAGTACCCGGACGGCAGCAAGACCACGGTCGATCCGGACACCGGCGGCACCTCGATCACCGACCCGGACGGCAAGTCGGTCACGGGGCACCTGAACGGAAGCGGCAACTCACTCCCGGACTTCCAGCAACAGTCCCCCGGATCCAACTTCGGCAACATCGGGGGCAGTGGAGGCGGCAACTCCAATTCGCTGTACGACCCGTCCTCGTACGAGGAGGAGCTGTGGGACAAGGACCCGTATCAGTCGCCCGGTGACCAGAACGGCAACGGCAACAACCAGGCGGCGGCCAACGCCGGCAACCAGAACCAGTCCGGGGCACCGGGCGGCGGCATGCCGCTCAACCCCGGAACGATGCCCGGACGCGGTGGCGGCGCCGGCGGTGGCGAGGGCGGCCCCTCCGAGCGGGTCCGCAACGTGATCGACAGCGACGACGTGGTCAGTAACCGCCGGGCGACCCCCAGGCCCGGCCGCCCCGGTGGCGGGCCCCTCGACGAGCGCGAGAACGTGATCACCAGCGGAGGCACCCCGTTCCTGCCGCCGATGGGCGGAGCGGGCGGAGCCGGGTCACCCGGCCAGGTGGCGACCCAGACCGACGACCGCGAGCGCGACGCGTGGGTGCCGGAGGACGAGGACGTCTGGGGCAGCGACGAAGGCGGCTCGCCGGCCGTGATCGGCCGATGAGCCCCCGCCGCGCCGTCGTTCCGGGACACCGTGCAGCCGGCCCGACCAGCCAGACCAGCTCGACCAGCCCGAGGAGCACCCGTTGAACGAGCCGTACGCAGAGCGCATTCATCAGGCCAGGGCCCACCTCGAAGCCACGAGGGCCGCCATCGCCCGCGCTGAGCAGGACCTCGAGGGCACCAACGTGACGGCCCGTTCGCGGGACCGTGCGGTCGAGGTCACCATCGGCCCGCAGGGAGAGCTGAGCGGGCTGACGTTCCTGGACAACAAGTACCTGAGCATGACCGGACCGCAACTGGCCGCCTCGGTGCTGGAGGCGGCCCAGCGGGGGCGTCAGCAGGTTGCCCAGCGGGTGATGGACACCTTCCGCCCGCTGATGGCGGCGAACCCCGATGTCCCGGGGTCCCGGGACATCGACGTCGACTGGGACCGGCTCTTCGGGTCGGCGTTCGAGGGCGGCCGGCGAGCGGGTGGCGGCAGGTCGTCCGGGGACCGGTTGCGCGACGAGATCCACGAGGACCCGGATGTTTCCGGAGGACGGCGATGAGTGACGACACGTATGACTTGGACCTGGGCAAGATTCGGGGAGCGCTCAACGGCCTGCACGGTCTGGGGGAACGAGCCAGGGTGCTGAAGGGGCAGTACCTGGCCGACCATGAGAGGTACAAGGGCTGGAACGGCGACCCCGACGATCCGGACGACTTCTACAAGAAGACCGAGCCCGACGACGAGAAGACGACGCTGACGCTCACCGAAACGATCGACTCGTTCGGGTTGGCGATAGAGGCGGTGGAATCCGCGCTGCTGGAGAGTCTCGACAGCGTCAAAGCCGTTCATGCCGACGTGACCGAGCTGATCGCGCAGCAGGAACGTCTTGCCGACTCCGACGGCGGCTACGAGTCCAACGACGAGGACTCCAGCGACGACGAGTCCGGCAGCGGAAAGCACTGACCCCGTGGAGGAGATCACCTACACCCCCGAGGAGGCGATGTGGATCCAGATCCTCATCGGTGAAAAGCCGATCCACGCCAAGGCGAACCTGGCGTGGGAGAGCCAAGACCAGTTCCCCGATCTCGCCGACAACCTGGTCGCGTTCGTGGACAGTGTCCGGGACGCCATCGCGGATGTCGCTCGCGCGTTTCCGAAGCCCGTCGGGGACGCGCTCACCAAGGCCATGGAGCCGCTGACCGGCTCCGGCGGATCGAACGGCATCGGGGACCTGCTCAACCGTCTCCGGATGGACCTGCCCAACGAGCGGGGCCAGCAGTCGATGAAGATCCAGCAGGCGCATTGGGAGATCATCGCCGAGATCACGATGATGCTCATCGAGTTGGCCGCGCTCGCGGCGATGTCCTTCTTCACCGGCGGGGCGTCACTGTCCATGGCAGCACTGGTGAGGGCGCGGCATGCGCTCGCCATCCTCATGGCGATGCAGCGCCTGCTCAACTTCTTCCCCATCGCGGGGGCCCTGCTGGAGGCGGTCCAGGAGATGATCCAGGCCCTCGCGGTCAACCTGGCGCAGCTCACCATCCCTCCCCCGAACCGCAGGCCGGACGGCATCGACGGGAAGAACGTCTGGGAGAGTGGCTTCTACGGCTTCGTGACCGGTCTCTTCATCGACGTCTTCCAGGGCGCGGCGAAATACTTCAAGAAGGGCATTTCGGACTTCTTCAAGAAGAATTTCGACAAGGACATCTTCGGTAAGTGGGACAGAGACTTCGGGAACACGTTCAAGGACATCGACTTCAACTCACCGGATCTTGATCGCATCTTCAAGAACCCCGGCGGGTTCAAGCCCGACCCGATCAAGAACATGGCCTACGACTTCCCGGCGGCGTTCGTCTCCCACGGTCTGGGCGAGGGCTTCGCCGAGGTGGTCGTCACGGGGCTGCTCCAGGGCAACTGGGCGTTCAAGTGGGAGACGTTCGTCTTCTCCGGTACCAGCGCCATGGCGGACATGGGCGCGGAAATGGCGCTGGGGTCCGGCGCCGGCTGGCTGCACGGCAAGGTATTCCCCAACGGGAACATCTTCACCGACTTCATCAACAAGAGCTATGCGATAGCTGATCTCCCGGACGGGGCGGGGAGCGATTCCCCAGCCGATTCCGGCTCCGACCCCGGCTCCGACTACGGCTCCGATTCCCGCTCCGGCGCGGGCCCGGACCTCCCGAAGTCCTCCCTCCCCATCACAACGTCCGCAGACATCCCCACCCACGGGGACAACAGCTCGTCGTACCGGGACAACTACTCCATGTACGAGGGCATCAGCTCGTTGTACGAGGACAACAGCTCGCTGTACGGCGACAACAGCTCGTTCACGCCCGGGTACCGCGACTCCGACACCTACTCCGTGGACTCGTACGGCTCCTCCAACTCCTCGGCCGGCTCCGTCTTCGACGACACCGCGTCCATCAACTCCGCCAGTTCCTCCGACTCCATCGGTTCGGACATCCCGGAGTACAACTCCTCATCGGCGCTGAACGGCGGGGGCTCCTCGTCCTCGTATGTGCCCCACGCGAACTTCCCGGCCGGCAAGGGGTTCCAGACCACCTCGCAGAGCCCGCCGCTGAACCTGCCCGGCTCCGCCGGGAGCAACCTGCCGCCGACGGGCTCCTACTCCGCGGGGTCCGGTCTCACGACGCCCGAGGGCGTCGAGGACTTCAAGGGGAACAAGGAGTTCCAGACGGGCCCCGATGGCTCCCTGGCCACCTCGGGCTCGCCGAACACCTCGGATCTGCCGAACACCTCAGGTCTGCCGGGCACCTCGGGCTCCCCGAATACCCCGGGTCTCCCCGGCACCTCGGGCCTGCCGAACTCGTCGAGCCTCCCGACGCCGCCGGCGACGCGCACCCCCACGGTCTCGAACCCGGACGCGGAGTTCGACGGGGCTTTCGGCGAGAACGGCGAATCCACCCCCACGGGCCAGAACACCCCCGTAGGCCAGAACGGCCCCGCAGGCCAGAACGCGGGAGCGGTCCCGCCCCCCGTCTCCCACAGCGGCGGGCAGACCCCGGCCACCACTCCGCACACGCCGTCGGCTCAACAGCCTTCCGGCACCCCTCAGCCGGGCCAGGCGCCCCGCGCCGAGCAGCAGCAATCGCGCCCGGACACGGAGACGTCCGGCGGCCCGTTGGACGACTCCGCCATCGACGCGGACACCGACACCGACACCCGGCCCGACACGGACCCCGCCGACCGGGGCAAGGCGCCGGCCACCCCGGCGCCCCCGGACCAGGAGGAGATCGACCGCGCCCGGCGGGACTACGAGGACGCGCTGGACTCCTTCCGCTCCGCCGCGACCGACGTGGACACCATCGGCGAGCGGCTGGACACGGGTGTCGGCACCAGCGCAGACACCGCCGCGCACCAGGACGCCGGGCACCGGGCCGAGCAGGCGCGGGGGCAGATGCTCGACGCGGCGGCGCGGCTGCGGGGCCTCGGCATCGACCCGCACGGCGACCCGTACGCCCCGGGCCAGGAGGGCACCACGGGCCAGGGCGCCGAGGGCGACGCGTGGTCGCGGCAGGGGCAGGTGCCAGACGTCCATCGCGACGACGCGCAGCGCCAGTGGATCGCCCGGCAGGTCATCCCGGACGACCTGCCGGAGAACCCGCCGCTGCTGGACCCGGACGACCACGTGGCCACCGCCGAGCTGAACGCCGCGGGCGTCACGCCAGGCCCCAAGCAACAGACCGCCGCGGCCCTCGGCATGGACCGGTTCCCGGTGCGCGACATCGACCTGGCCCCGGTGGACCACGTCAAGCTCCAGATGGTGCGGTCCGATCCCTGGCCCGCCCCGCTCGACGAAACCGCGGCCAACGCCACCCGGCGTATCTGGCAGTCGGCGTACGCGGACTTCGCGGGCGCGATACCGGACGACGGACCGGAGCGGTTGGCCGCCGGCCGCGCCTGGGACAAGGCGGTCTCCCTGGTGCTGCCGCTGGAGCTGCACCCGGTGCTCGCGGACTCGCGGCACGCCGGGCGCGACTTCCGCGACGCGGTGCGCCAGGTCGCCGAGAACCTGCTGACGCACGGCCCCGATGCGCCGTCGGGCGTCGCCCTGGCCGACACCCTCCGCGCGGGGCTGGGGTTGCGGCAGCGTCTGCGCGGCGCCCCCACGAAGTCCTCTGGCCCGTCCGCCCCGCCGCCGCCCGCGCCCCGCGTTCCCACCACCTCCAGCACGGTGGCGCCGACTCCGGAACCCGGCCCGGTGGCCCCGGCGCCGTTGTCGTCGGTGCCCACCGCGTCCGGCCCCGCCGATCCCTCCGGTCCGTCGGACGATGAGTCCGCGGCGGTGGGTGACGCGCGCCCGGACGAGGAACCGACCGACCGGAGTGCCGCTGAGGCGGTCGGGCCGTTGCCGGCGCCGCCGGCTCCGGGGGAGGGGCCGTCACGTGTGTCGCATGTGCCGCAGGTGTTGCGTCTGGCGTTCGGGGCGCAGGTGGCGCAGGACCCGCGGTACGGGGTGATGATGCGCGGGCTGGCCGCGCTGGAGCTGGCGCGCAGGGGGGATGCGCGGTTCGGCACCGGGGGCCTCGATCTGGAGCGGATCGCGCGGGGGATCCTGCACCTGGGTTCTTCGGAGCCGATGACGCGTGGGCGGTATTTCGAGGCGTTGTCGGTGGCGGCGACCGCGTACCGGGACGGGCGAGCGGAGAGTCTGGCCGCGGTGGCGGCGTATTGGTTGCACAAGAAGGCGGGGGTGTTGGGTGATGCGAGTGCGCTGACCGGTCCTGACGACTGGTTCCAGGGGTGGAACTTCACCGGGCAGGCTCTGGACCTGCTGCTGGACTACGTGGGGCGGCAGGATCCTGACGGTCTGAAGTTGTCGCCGTTCCCGGGGCAGGGCCCGCCGTACGTGCTGGTGGTGGAGCCCGGTTCCGAGGAGGGCCTGGTCGTGCTGCGCGACGGGCAGGGCAACTCGACCGAGGTGCCGTACGAGGAACTGGCGGAGCTGGTGGCGCACGACCCCCGGCGGCCGGCGGGCGCTCCGGTGGTGCTGCTGATGCCGGAGGCGGGCGCGGGCATGAGGGCGTTGCCCAGGCTGATGGCCGCTCGGCTCGGGGAGCGGGTGTGGTCCACGTACGGCGGTCTCCGGTTCGAGCCGGTGGGCGACGGCACGTCCAGGCGGCGCGTGGTGCTCGCGTCGGTGAATCCGGGGTCGGCGCCCGTGGGGGCGTGGGTGCCGAGCGATCCGGGTCAGCTTCCGGACGGTCCGTGGGAGGTGACGGCGGCGGACGGTTCGACGTTCCCGGACAGCGACGTGGAGATGTTCGCGCTGCCCACGTCCGACGGGCAGCGGCTGACCGGACTGGCGTTGCTGAACGCCAGGGATATGGCCGCCGGTGAGAGTGATCTGCGGAACGTGTCGCGGATTCGGCACTACGGCGACCAGTTCGAGTACGAGGGGATCAGTACTACGGGTCCCCTCCTGCCTCTGCCGAGGGGCCTGACCGACGCGATCGTCGTGGTGGGGGACGGCGAGGCGGGGCTGCCCCGGAAGAGCACGGGGCGGAGCCACATGGTGACGAGCGGGGAACTGTCCGCGTTCCTGTGGCGCCAGATTGCCGCGTCCGTCCCGGCGCATTGGCCGGTGTGGCTGGTGGGGCGTGGGCTGGCGACGCTGCCGGAGGGCGCCGACCGGCTGGAGTACGTGCCGGCCGCGCAGGAGGTGGCGACCAGGCTGGGGCGGACGGCGCTTGCCCCGGAAGGCAAGCAGATTGTGAGGGGAGACGCGGATACGCCGTATCTGGCCAACGTGTACGACACGGACAATCCGAAGTCCGGGTACCGGGAGTTCCCTCCGGAGCCGTGGCCGCCCGCGTTGTCGATGTGGGCGGACGTGGCGGGACTGCCGTGGGACGTGCCGGACCGGGAGGAGCGGGTGCGGCGGTGGGTGCGGGCGCTGCGGGAGGTTCACGGCTTCGATATCGACACCAATCCCAGGCTGGCCGGGGAGTTCCAGCGGCTGCTCCTGGGTTTCGGGGCGCTGGAGCGGCAGTCGCTGGCGCAGGGTCTGGGGCCGTTGACGTGGGCGGGGCTCGAACAGACCGCGGGGGAGTACGCCGGGCAGTTGGGCTGGGACCCGACGCTGAGCCCGTATCTGCTGGGCCAGTTGCTGGAGGCGTACCGGGCGGCGGAGGCCCTCGATGCCGGGGAGCCCCCCCAGCCCGGTGCCGAGAGCGAGGACATGTCCGGTGTGCTGGGGGTGGGGCCCCAGGACGTGTCCCGTGTGCTGGGGCGGGGGCACCAGGATGGTGAGGTGGCGTTCGGCCCGGTGCGGGAGGACGAGTCGCGTCTGCTGGGGATGTCGGCGGAGGACCGGTTCCGGGAGTTGTCGCTGCTGTCGCCCGACGAGCGGCGGAAGCTGGCGTCGGATCCGGTGTGGGTGGACGAGTTGCGGCGGGCTCTGCCCGGTGTGGAGTTCGCTGAGACAGCGGCCCAGTTGATGGTCGTGGTGCAGGACGGCCCGGGTGAGCCGATGGCGGATCAGCCGGTGTCGGCGGGGCGGGTCGCGCGGGCGCGGGCCGCGCGGATGCTGGTCAATCCGAAGATGGCGGTCGCGCTGCTGAAGGGCGGTGTGCGGGTTCTGGTGGTGCCCAGGGACGTGGCGATGACCCGGCTGCGCCGGTTCCGGGGTTATGCGGGGAAGTCTGACTGGGACACCTGGCGGGGCGTCATGGACGGACGTGCCGTGGCGGTGCCGGAGGAGAATCTTCTCGGTGAGGCCACGAGTGTGCCGGATGCGAAAAATCATACGGATGGTTACGGCACGCCCGATCACGAGTTCGCGCACGCGCTCCATGTGCACGCGCTGGGTGATTCCGACCGGAAGGCCATCAAGAATGCCTATCAGGCCAAGCTGAACCCGCGGCGGGGCATCGATCCGTCTGATGTGGAGTGGCCGGACGGGATTCGGCGGGACCTGGATGGCGATCCGGTCGACAACTATTCCTCGGAGAACGAGTACGAGTATTTCGCGCAGGCGGTGAACGCGTACCTGGGGGTCAACGCGGGGACGGACATGAACACCGGTCGGCCGCGGAACAACGGGGCGGCCTGGGTGCGGGAGCACGAGCCGGCCCTGCTGCCGATTATGAGGCGGCTGTTCGGCCACTACGAGAATCTGCTTGACGATGCTGAGCGGAAGGTCGTCCAGGACGCCTATCGGGCCAAGCTGAATCCGCCGCGGGGCTTCGATCCGCTCCATGTGCGGTGGCCGGACGGGATTCGGCGGGACCTGGCTGGTGTGCCGACCGACAACTATTCCTCCACGGGCGAGTCCGCGTATTTCGCGCAGGCGGTGAACGCGTATCTGGGGCTGAACGCGGGGACGGACGGCTACACCGGCCGGTCGCGGAACAACGGGGCGGCCTGGATACGGAGGCACGAGCCGGCCCTGCTGCCGATTCTGGAGCGGCTGTTCGGTCGGGATCCGCAGGGCCCGGGTCCGGCGAACCCGAGGGAGGAAACGCGGGCGGAGAACGACCTGTGGGAGACCTTCCGCGCCTTCTGGGACGAGGTGGAGGGGGTGTACCGGCCGCAGCCGCACGCCCTGGCCCCGGCGGGACGGATGGCTTCGGTGCCACCAGTGGCACCGCCGGCCCAGGACACCGCCACCACCCCGGCGCCCGGGCGGCGTTCGGGTTCCGCTGAGGATGTCGGGCCGTTGCCCGCGCCGCCGGCTCCGGGGGAGGGGCCGTCGCGTCCGCGGCGGGGGTGGTCGGGTGTGCCGCAGGTGTTGCGTGAGGTGTTCGGGGCGCGGGTGGCGGAGGACCCGCGGTACGAGGTGATGGTGCGCGGGCTGGAGGTGCTGGAGGCGGCGCGCGGGGGGCGTTCGCGGTTCGGCACCGGAGATCTGGAGCGGATCGCGCGGGAGGTTCTGCGCCTGGGTCCTTCGGATTCGATGACGCGTGGGCGGTATTTCGAGGCGCTGTCGGTGGTGGCCGCCGCGCACCGGGACGGGCGCGCGGGGAGTCTGGCCGCGGTAGCGGCGTACCGGCTGCAAGGGACGGGGGTGCTGGGGGATGCGAGTGCGCTGGTCGGCCCGGACGGCCGGTTCCTGGGGCGGAACTTCACCGGGCAGCTTCCGGATCTGCTGCTGGACTATGTGGGGCGGCAGGGTCCTGGCGGTCTGAGCTGGACACTGCCCCCGTGGCAGGGTTCGCCGTACGTGGTGGTGGTGGAGCCCGGTGGCGAGGCGGGCATGGTCGTGGTGCGCGACGGGCAGGGCAACCCGTCCGAGGTGACATACGTGGAACTGGCCGAGCTGGTGAAGTATGACCCCCGGCGGCCGGCGGGCGCTCCGGTGGTGCTGCTGATGCCGGAGGCGGGCGCGGGCATGAGGCGGCTACCCCGGCTGATGGCCGACTGGATCGGCGGGCGGGTGTGGTCCACGTACGGCGGTCTCCGGCGGGAGCCGGTGGGCGACGGCACGTCCAGGCAGCGCGTGGTGCTCACGGCTACGAATCCGGGGTCGACGCCCGTGGGGGTGTGGGTGCCGAGCGATCCGGGTCAGCTTCTGGACGGTCCGTGGGAGGTGACGACGCCGGACGGTTCGAGGTTCCTGGACACCGACGTGCATACGTTCGCGTTGCCCACGTCGGACGGGCAGCGGCTGATCGGGGTCGCGTTGCTGAACCCCGGGGAGATGGCGGAACGCGAGGAGCAGCTGCGGAATTTGTCGCAGATCCAGCACTACGTCGATGTGCCGGCGCTCGGCGGGCCCCGCACCCGTGCCGTGCATCGCCTGCCGCGGGGGCTGACCGACGCGTTCGTCATGGTGGGGCACAGCTACAACGGCCTGGCGGCGTTCCCCCGGGCGAGCACGGGGCAGAACAATGTGGTGTGGAGCGGGGTGCTGACCCGCTTCCTCCAACGCCAGATGGCGACGATGTCCGTTCCGGCGGACTGGCCGGTGTGGCTGGTGGGGTGTGCGCTGGGGAAGCTGCCGGCGGGCGCCGACCGGCTGGCGTACGTGTCGGGCGCGCAGGTCGTGGGGACCGGGCTCGGGCGGACGGTGTTCAGCTCGGACGCGCACCTGGACGTGTTCGGGAACATGAATCCGCCGTCTCTGGCCAAGGCGGATGATCCGGACAACCCGATGTTCCGGTGGCAGGAGCTCCCGCCGGAGCCGGGGCCGGCCGCCTTGTCGGCGTGGGCGGACGTGGCGGGGCTGCCGCGGGACGTGGCGGACCGGGCGACGCGGGTGCAGCGGTGGGTGCGGGCGATGCGGCAGATCCACGGCGTCGACATCGACACCAATCCCGCGCTGGCCGAGGAGTTCCAGCGGCTGCTTCAGGGTTTCGGGGCGCTGGAGCGGCAGGCGCTGGCGCGCAGTATGGGGCCGTTGACGTGGGCGGAGCTGGAGCGGGTCGCGGCGGGCTATGCCGGGCAGACGGGCTGGGACCCGACGCTGAGCCCGAATCTGCTGGGCCAGTTGCTGGAGGCGTACCGGGCCGCGGAGCAGCTGGGGCACGCGGCTCCGCCGGCTCCGGGTTCGGCGGCTTCGGCTCCGCCGGCTCCGAGTTCGCCGGCTCCGGCTCCGCCGGCTTCGGGTCCGCAGGGGTTGCCCCTGCCCGGTGCCGCGGGCCGGGGCCTGCCGCGCGAGGTGGTGTTCGGCGGGGTGTCGGCCGGCCCGGTGGGGGAGTTCGGGTCGCGTCTGCTGGGGATGTCGGCGGAGGACCGGTTCCGGGAGTTGTCGCTGCTGTCGCCTGATAAGCGGCAGAAGTTGATGGCTGATCCGGTGCTGGTGGACGCGTTGCGGCGGGGTCTGCCCGCGGCGGAGTTCGCCGAGACGGCGGCGCAGTTGATGGTGGTGGTGCAGCCCGGGATGGATCGGCCGGTGTGGCCGTTCCGGCCGGAGACGGTGGAGGACTTGGCGCGGAAGCGCATCGCACGCATGGTGGTCGACCCGGGGGCGGCGGCCGCGCTGCTGAAGAGTGATGTGCGGGTCGTGGTGGTGCCCAAGGACGTGGCGGTGACCGCGCTGGGCCCGTTCCGGCATCTCACGGGGGTGCAGGTCGCCCCGAACGACTTGCGTATCTGGGACAACGTGCGGGGCGCGGGCGGTACGCGTGACACGGCGGTGACGGAGGAGAACCTCGTGGGTGAGGCCACGAGTGTGCCGGGTGCGAGCCTTTTTGAGGACGGTTACTCCACGTCCGATCACGAGCTCGCGCACACGCTCCACGAGAAGGCGCTTGATGATTTTGACCGGAAGGTCATCAAGATGGCCTATGAGGCCAAGCTGAATCCGCCGCCGGGCGTCGATCCCTTCGATGTGGAGTGGCCGGACGGGATACGGCGGGACCTGAATGGTGTACCGGCCGAAAACTATTCCTCGACGAACGAGTTCGAGTATTTCGCTCAGGCTGTCTGCGCGTATCTGGGGGTGAACGCGGGGACGGACGCGTACACCGGGCGGCCGCGGAACAACGGGGCGGCCTGGGTGCGGGAGCACGAGCCGGCGCTGCTGCCGATTCTGGAGCGGCTGTTCGGCCGGGATCCGCAGGATCCGGGTCCCGCGAATCCGGTGGAGTACACGCGGGAGGAGCGGCTGTGGGAGGGGTTCCGCGCCTTCTGGGACCAGGTGGAGGGGGTGTACCGGCCGCAGCCGCACGCTCTGGCCCCGGTGGCACCGATGGCCCAGGTGGTCCACCAGCGCACCGCCACCGCCCCGGCACCCGGCGGCGAGTTGCCGGACCTGGAGCCGGACGCGGAGTCCGGCACCAGCGACACCGACATGTCCAGCGACACGTCCAGCGAGGGGGGCGTGCCGCTGCCCCCGCCCCCCGCCCCGGCGCAGGACGTCGAGGACCTGTGGTCGCTGCACCTGTTCTTCGGGACCGGCGCCATGGACCACCACTCGTTCGACACACTCATGGCCGCGGCCGGGGCGCTGCGGCGGCTCGCCCTGGCGGGCGCGGAGCGGCCGGGCACGTCCCCGGACCCGCTCAACAGGATCCACGGCCTGGCCCGGCGGGTCCTGAACCTCGGTGCCGACGGCGAGGTGGACGTCGAGCACCTCCGCCGCCTCGGCTCGCTGGCCCTCGCTGTCCCCTCGGATCAGCTGACCAGTGAGGCGGTCCTCGCGTCGCGCCGGGCGGACATGGACACCGCGCTGGGCAGCGAAAGCGACGCGGATGGCGACAGGAACAGCGACGCGGACATCGAGGACCCCGCTCCCCGCGACGGGATCGACGCGCGCCGGGCCAGGCCGCTGACGACCAGGGACTACACCGTCGTGGACAACCGCGGCGACGGCGTGCTGTTCCGCAGGCCCGGGGAGACCCGGGGGGACTGGCGCACGCCCCGCGCGTTCGACCGGCGAGCGGATCCCCCGGAGTTCGCGGTGTCGGTGCAGGACCACGCCGAGATCCTCGCCACCGAGCGGCCCGCCCTGCGGATCTCCGCCGACCGTACGCTCGCCGTGGAGGACGGCGCGCTGGGACAGCAGGTCTTCGCGACGGCCGAGGCCGTCGCCCGCTCCTCGGTCAAACTGGCGCGCGCGGGCAGCGGGGTACGGCTGGAGACCGACGAGAACCTGAGCATCATCCTCCCCACCCCCGACGGGGGAAGCAGGCAACTGTTCCGGGTCACCCCCGTGTTCATGACCCGCACCGGGGAGTCCGGGGAGTCCACCAAGGAGGTGTGCCGGGACTTCGCCGACCAGGTGTCCGGTGGTCACCCCACATCGCATCTGGTCCTCTCGGATCCCCGGAGCGGTGAGGTGGCCACCGCTCCGGTCGATGCCTCCGACGGCGGGGAGACCACCGGGACCCACTACCTCGCCGAAGCCCTGGCACGGGTGGCGGACGGCGAGACCCCGCCGGACGCGGTGCGTCCGGAGTGGGCGGCCGGCCTGCTGCGCCGGGACGACCGGCCCATTGGCGGGTACGACGGTCCGCTGCCCGGTCAGTCGTACGGCAGCGCGCTGAGTCTTGCCGAGCCCGCGGACCCGCGACGGGATGCTCTGTCGGACGCCGGACGGCGTATCGGGGTCAACGAGCACGCCTGGGCCGATGTCGGCGACGGGTATGTGGTGCAGTCCATCGCCGCGCCCGGGGCAGACGGCCGGCCGAGCCTGGAGCACAACCACGCCAAACCCGGCGAACAGCCCGGCGGCGGCCGTTTCGGCTACCACTTCCTGAGCGTGGTCCTCGCCAGCGAGGACGGCACCCACCAGATCTCTCTGGAGAACCGCGCACGGAGGTCGGCGCGGGCGGACCGGCGCCGCGCGGCCATCGGGGCGAACCTCAACAGCCTGGGTCCTGACAAGCTGCGGGAGACGGCGGCGGAACTGCGCCAGGAGATCGAGCGGCAGGAGGCCGCCGGTATCGACGAGTACCTCGCCGAGGTGCGCGACTACCGTGATCTGACGCTGGCCCTGATCGGGGCGGAGCAGGCCCAGGAAGCGGTGAGCGCGGCGCCCGAGGGCTCTGAGGAGCGCGCGCGTGCGGAGCTGGCGCTGGAAGTCGCCATCAACAGGGCGGCGTTCTGGCTCGGGAAGGTCGAACCGGTCATCCCCGGCGAGCGCCAGTGGTACATGCGGATGTACGCACAGCGTCCCGGCGAGTCTGTGCATGACGTCTACGCGGGCCTGTTGAGCGAGGCCCCCTCGCGGATGGTCAACCCGATCACCGGCGTGGTGCTCCGCGGCCACGAAACAGACCCGGTGCCCATCACCTTCGCCAGTGGGGTCACGGAGGCGCCCGCCGACGCCGCCAACATCGTCAGGTACCCGGCGAGCGTGGCGGCAAGGGCCGGGGTGTGGAACACCGATCACCAACTGCCGCTGCCGAGACTGGAGATCACCTACGAGAGGGGCGGCCGCGGGTCCGTCAAGGCCGGGAAGGCGCGCGCCGCGGCGATCGAGGCGTTGTACAGGAGCCATCTGGACGCGGAGTTGGAGCGGCTCCAGGAGGGTTCGCCGGGACAGCACATCACCGCCGACGACTTCACCGTCGAGGTCGTCGAGCACCGGGGCGGCCGGTCCGGTACCGGACCGGGCCTGGACACGCTGACCCTCACGCTCGACGACCGGCGCGGCGGCCCGCGCCAGGTGGCCACCCGCGGCCCCGGCCGCCCGGGCATGAGCGCTGCGGACGCCGTCCCCCCGGCCCCGGCTCCGGCCCCCGCCCCGGCCCTGGTTCCGGACGGCGACCGGCCCGGGTCCACGTCCGTTCTCACCGGCCCGTCGACGGACAGCCTGCGCGCGATCCGCCCGTACGACCGGGAGTCGGGCGGCCTCGACCGGCCGTCGGAGGCCGACGAGCGGCGGCTGCACGACGTCTTCCCGGTCGATCTCGACGGCGCGTACCAGCGCTTCCCCGACCCGCGCGGCGCCCACTTCGGGCTGGCCGCGCCCGTCCGCAAGCTGAACCGCAGGCTCCCCTACAACACCCTGTTCACCGACGCCGGCGGCGCACCGTGGGTGCGGCGCCTCAACGGCGGCTGGGCCGACCCGGCGCGCCAGCTCAACTGCCTCGACGTGGCCCGCTCGGCACTGGTGTCCTGGTTCGGCCGGCCCACCGCGGCCGCGCCCGTCCAGGCCCCGGGGCCCGGACGCAGGCTTGAGGTCGAGCGGGACAGCATGCAGCGGACCGCCCGCTGGCTGGGCACCGGATGGCGGTTCCACGCCGAGGACCCGGGCACCAGCGCCCACACGGCCACCGCGAACGCCGTCCGCGCCGTCGAGCGGCGGCTCGGCCGGGGCGACGCCGAGCGCCACGGCTCGGCGGCGATCCTCCGCTTCCAGCGGCCGAACGGCACCGTTCACGCGGTCAACGCCTTCAACCACGAGGGCCGCATCGACTGGGTCGACGGCCAGTACGGGCGCGTGAGCGACCGCCCCCTTTACGAGGGCCACAACTTCCTGTCGATCGAGTTCGGCCCCGACGGCCGGCCCATCGACCCGGTGCCACTCTCCGACGGTCCCGGCCATCAGACGACCGTGCGCACGCCCCGCGGCCCGGAGCGCCTGCCGCTGCCCGGCGCGCTCACGGCGCCGTCCTCCCCGGCGTCCACCCCGGAAGTGACCCCGCCGTCCACCCCGCCGTCCACCCCGGCAGTCGCCCCGACGGCCGCCGGGCGGGCCGGGCCCTCCACCGCCCGCCCGCCCCGGCAGTCCGAGCTGTTCCTCGACACGCCGTCGCCCCACAAGTCGGCCGTCGAGGGAGACCGGCCCGCCGTACGCCGCCGCTCCGCGACGATGCCCGCCCCCCGTAACACGATGACCTTCTCCGCCGACCAGAGCCCGTCGCACGTCAAGGCGGACCGGGACGCCGGGAGATGGCGGAACCCCCTGCGGCGGATCGACACCTTCGGGGTCTTCGGGCGCCCCGGCTCCGCCGCGTCCCCGACGAGGGACTCGGCGCCCTCCCCGCGCCCCGGGAGCGACCAGGCCCGCGAGGGTTTCGAGCGCGTGAGCTCCGGATCCTCCCTCTCCGGCTCTTCCAGCCAACGGGCCGGGCTGGCCCATGTCCAGCAGCCGACCCCGCCGTTCCCCGGGGCACAGATCGACGACGAGCTGATGGACCGCCGCCCGCCGCGGGTGGACCGCGCCCTGCTGCCCCCTCCGGTCGTCCAGCGGGTCAGCAACTTCGCCGACGACAGCCGCATGCCCGCGTACGTCGACGGCCTGCTGCCGTTCTCCACCGACGGCACACCGGAGGAGGAGGCCGAGGACGCGCTGCTCGCCTTCGGCCAGGGCCACCCCTACCTGCGCGGCCCCGACACCGCCGCGCGGGCCGTCACCGACCTGCTGCGCGGCGAGGACGAGGAGACCCGGCCCGTCGACACCAAGGAGCCGCGCCACCCGGCGCGCTCCGGCGACATCGACGTGGGCGTCGAGCACCGGCTGCTGCGGGCCATGCGGGAACAGCCGCGCACCTTCGCCGGCGACGGCCGGGAGTTCACCTACCGCGCCGAGTCCGGGCGGCTGCGCACGCTGCGCGTACGGATCCGCAACTACGGCGCCTGGGAGAGGTTCGCCGACAGCACCGGGCCGACCAAGATCGACAACCAGTACCGCGCCAAGACCACCGTCGGCGGCAGCAAGGTCCTCAGCACCACCCGGCAGATCGGCCCGGCCGTGCCGATCGGCCCGCTGCCGTTCGCCTTCGCCGCCTTCGGCCGGCTGGGGATGCGGTTCGCCCGCTCCCACGACACCGCCTACACCATGCAGGACGACGTGGTGAGCCAGGGGGAGACCAAGGCCGACGACCACTCACACGTCCACATCGACGACGTGTACTACGAGGTGACCGTCACCGACGCCCTGCCCCCGCGCCCCGCCAAGGAGGGCGTCCTCGGCACCCGGTGGCGCGCCAGGCCCGCCAGGACCAGCGCCCCGGACTTCACCTCCGGCGTGCCCCTGCGCGACGGGCTCGGTCTGCGACTGGCGGACACCCTCACCGAAACGCAGGAGACGGTCCGCACCCCGCAGCGGATGCAATTGGGCCCCGAGTCCGACTACCGGGTCGTCACCACCGTGGGCTACGGGCCCGTGGAGGAGATCCGGGACTGGGCGGTCAACCGGGTCGGCGCCGAACCGGGCACCACCGCCCACGACGAACTGTCCGCGTTCTTCTCCACCGGCAACTTCGACCAGATGGCGGAGCGGCTCTCCCGATCCGTGGTGCCGGGCAAGCCGCTGTTCGCCGACGACAAGAAGCGCACCCCACTGGGCGCGTTCGTCATCCCGCGGGTCGTGCCGGGGAGGGCCGTCCTGGCCAACGAGAGCGACAAGGCCAAGCTGGCCCAGACCGGGCAGCTGACGAAGCAGAACACCCGCAAGCAGACGAGGGCGCACACCCTGGAGTTCTTCGGCGTCGTGGGGCCGACGTTCAACCTGCCGGTGGTGGACGTGCTGAACCTGATCCCCGGCTTCATGGAGAAGATCAAGCCGCGCTTGCAGTTCGGCCCGGGCGGACGCCGGGGACACACCCGCGGGCGGTACCTGACGGTCGGCGGATCCGGCGCGGTCAAGTCCGCCATCCAGACCACGAAGACCGCCACCGATCTGTACCGGGTCGAGAAGACCGTGTACGTGCTGAAGACCGGGGACACCGAGCCGACCGCGTTCCGCACCTGGAGCCTGGACTGGATGACGCACCGGGAGGCGCGCCGCCTGGCCGGCCTGGACGACGGCACCACCCTCGCCAAGCGCGACGGCCGGGAGCCGTACGCCCCGGCCTATCTGACCGAGGACCACCCGCCGACCCTCGGCATGAGCCGGGTGGTGCAGTTCCTGTACCCCGACGGCCGGTACACCGACCGTACCGCGTCGGGCGACAGCCCCGCGGACACCCGGCTGGCCACGATCACCCGGCAGGTGGTGGCGGCCCTCGCCCGCGAGTTCCCCGGGATGATCGCCCCGCTCGAAGACCTCGGTGACCCCGACGACAGCAGGTGGCGCAACCACGCGCACTACCAGATGGTGCTGCACAACGTTCTGACGGTGTACAACGCGCTGTCCTCCCACCACGCCATGGAGGGAAACCTGGACGCGATGAGAACCACCGGCCTGCGCGTCCCCCTGCAGGACCCGGGCCGGTTCACCCGCGGCCACCGCTACATCCGGCTCTACGCCGACATGACCGGCCGCCGCTTCGAGGGCACCATCGACAACCTGCTGACGCGCAGCTCCCCCGGCGTCACCAACGCCGACGGCGGACGGTACGGAGCGCGGAGCACGGAGGCCACGTTCGAGGCCCTGTTCTCGACCATCGACGCCGGCGCCACCGACGAGCGCGGCGCCCCCGCGCACTCCGTCACCGCACAGTTCGGCTACCGGGGGAACTGGCAGGAACGGGCGGAGACCCCCTTCGGCTCCACCGCGTCCGCCGAACCGTCGGCGGACACCACCGAACCCGCGCACCTCTACAGCTACGACCTGTCCATCACGGTGAGCACGGGCGGCTACTGGCGGTTCCGCAGCCTGCTGCGCGGCATCACCTCGCTCGGCCTGCTGGGCACCCAGCTGTTCGTCTTCCGCGCCCCGCGCCGCGGCCTGGTCCCCCCCATACGCGCCAAGGTGCTGCTGGCCGTCCCCGCCGAGCACAGCCCGGACACCGACCCGCACGCCCCGGGCGCGGCCAACCCCTACCGGGGCCCCGACCGGGTCACCCAGGGCACCCTGTCCGTCCGCGAGACCAGGGACCTGGTGGACCGCGCGCCCACCGCCCCCATCCACCCCCAGGAGCCGGGGCCGCTGGACGGGCAGCCGCACCAGACCGTCTCCGTCCTGGCGCCGCCGCACGGCGAGGGCATCATGGACGCCGTCCTGGAGGAGGCGTCCCAGGGGCGGTGGCACCTGACCTACGAGGGGGCGCCCGCGCACGACGCCGCAGTCCGCACGCACCAGCCGCAGCTTCTGACGGCCAACTTCGACCAGACCGCGACACCGCTGGGGCTCCGCGCCACGGGCCTGTTCAGCAAGGGGCCGTACCTGGACTGGCTGGCGACGGTCGTCCACCGGATCCGGGTCACCGGGCTGCGCGCCCTGGGACGGCCCGAGCCGGTGAAGGCCTCGGTGACGGTCGGCGCAAGCACCGCGATGACCGGCACCCAGACCAAGTCCTCCAGCCATTCCGCCGGTGTCAGCTTCGTCTACGGCCAGTCCCACTCCGCGGGGCCGGGCCTCACCGGCAACTACGGGGCGGTCTGGCGCCCGTGGGTGCGCTCGGAGAGCGAGACGGAGACCGTCACCCGGACCGTCACCACCGACACCTCCTGGTCGAACTCCGACTACCAGGTGCTCACCGCGGGCGACGCCGAGCACCAGGTCGCGGCCTATGTACGCTCCATCGGTCTGCTGAAGCCGGTCGGCAGGCTCCTGCTGCAGAAGGGACGCCACCGGGCCGGACGGTGGCAGCGGATCACGGGCGGCTGGCTCGGCCACATCCCGGAGCGGACCGCCGCCGAGATGGGCCTGATCCGCGACGGCCTCGGCGCCGGGCCGATGTACGCGGACCGGACGTGGTCCCTGCCCGGCTGGCTGCGCCGCCACCCGTTCGCCCAGTACCCCGTCGACTCCCTGAACGTCACCGAAGCCCTGACCGCCTTCGACCAGAAGCTGGACGACCTCGGCCACGACCTCGACAGTGCCGGCCGGGAGGCGGTCCGCCGGCTGGTGTCGGGCCGCGTCGCGCGCGCACTGCGCCGGGAGATGATCGGAACCGGCTCCGCACTCCCCGCCAGGATCGGCGGCCCGGGGTGGAAGAAGGTCCGGATCGGCAAGCGGGACGTACGGGTACGGGCCCGGCTCATACCGGTCGAGGACGGGCAGGACTTCGACCGGCTGTGGCCCGGCGCCGAGCTGGGGGAGTCCCGTACGGCCGTGGAGACCCGTACCCGCGCGTTCGAGCAGGGCCGCGGCTCCGACGCGGGCACGACCATCACCGAGGGCGTGCGCACCGACAACCCGTCCGTGCCGACGGCGGGCCCGTCCCTCGCCGAGTTCGGCTCCAACCGCCAGATCATCTCCGGCTCCTCGGGCATCTCCCTCACCCGGTCGCGGAAGGCGACCACCAAGGGGCCGCACGCCCAGTTCACCACCCGCTACCGGCTGGAGCTCACCCTGGAGATCGGGCGCACCCGCGGGGACATGCCGCGCGACTCGGACGCCTCCCGGATCTCCCACGAGCAGGACGTCGGCACGCTGAAGGACATCATCCCGCTCAGCCTGCTGCGGCCCGACCCCGCCGACGACGGCCAACCCGGCGCCGCACCGGACCCGTTGCGCCCGCCGGAGCCGGTGGACGAGCCGCCCGCGGTGAACGTGCTGACGTCGGCCACCAGCCGTATCCCGTCCGAGGAGCTGTGGGACCGGGTGCTCGCCTGGCGCTCCGTCCCGCAACCCGACGGCGGCGAGGCGCCGTTCGAGATGCCGTCCAACGGCTTCGACGTCCGTGCCGTCATCGGCGCCGAGGGGGTCGAGGCGGCGGGGCTCCTCGCCCTGGCCAAGGCGTACGACAACCGGCTCGCCCAGGTGTCGGGGCAGCTGACCGGTGACGCGCTCGAAGAGGCCCTGCGCTGGGCCCGGCTGACCCCGCTCACCGCCGAGGGCACCGGCGCCGCGCAGGTGCTGGAGGACTCCTCCGGCAACGTGGCGCTCAGCACGTTCGCCGAGGACGCGACGGGGGACAGCGGCTACCACACCGCGGGTATCACGGAGAACAACATCCTGGACTCCGCGACCGGCAACCTCGCCCGCTACATGCGGCCGGACCTCAGTGGCGCCCAGCTGCTGACGGTGGCCGACGGCAGCGACATGGAAGCCGCGCAGCAGCACACCCACAACGACACCGCGAACACCAACTACGGCGGCGTCACGGACACCGCCATCGGCGGCTTCCCGCTGATCAAGACCCAGCCGCTCGGTACGGTCAACCTGGGTGTGAGCGGCACCGGCGCCAACGCGCAGGACTCCGACGGCCAGGCCATCACCAACGAGCAGGTGCACCAGACGAAGGTGAAGCCCACCACGGGCCGGATGTTCGCGTTCGCCATCCCCACCGCCTGGCTGACCGTCGCCGAGGTCGACCGGCAGCTCAAGGACAGCCCAACCGCCGCCTGGGTCCGTGAGCACCTGATGGGCCCGTTCGGCGGGGTCAAGCCGGGCATCCAGGCCGTGGAGACCCAGACCCAGATCATCGCCTGGGTACGCGAGGACATCGCACGCCAGCTCGGACTGATCACCGACGAGAACTTCCCCGAGCAGGTCGCCACGGCGTGGGACAAGGTCAGCGAGGCGGCGAAGGCCCTGACCGAGGCGGACCAGGAGTACTGGCGCCTGCGCCGGGACGTCCCCGACCTGGACAAGGCCGTGAACGAGGCCGAGGCGGAGTACGCCCGGGCCCGGCGGAACCGCTCCGCGGCCGAGCGCGCCGAGCGGGCCGCCAAGCGCAGCGCCCGCCACCACTACCGCGCCGCCGAGGCGGCCGCGGACGAGGCGGCGAGGGGGCCCGCGGCGGAGTTCCGCGAGGGTGTCCGGGACCGCCTCCTGGCCGCCGAGGAGGAGGCGGCGGCGAAGGCCCAGGCCGTCCGCGACGCCCTGTGGGCACAACTCCTGGAGACCACCGCCGGGCAGCCGGAGACCGGGCAGACGCAGCCGGAGGCCGAGCAGACCGAGGAGCGGTGGACCGCCGCGGACCAGCGGCTCGCCGAGGCCCGCGAGGAGCAGGCCGCCGCCGACCGCCTCGTTGCCCGCATCCGGCAGGACGAGCGGGACTGGCTCGTCACCGAGGCGCGGCGGGTGCACGAGGAGGTCACCGGCGGGGCGGCCCGGCGCGTGGTGAGCGCTGACGACGCCGTCCAGGCCGCCCACCACACCCTGCGCACGGCCGAACGCGCCCGGGACACCCGGCTGGCGGAGCTGGCCAAGCAGCGCACGACCGCCGAGACCGCCGCCGACACCCTGCACCGTCTGCACGGCGAGACCATCCGGCTGACCCGCTGGCACCAGCTGCCCGACGACCCGCGCAGCGGCGAGGAGGGCGCGGTCCGCACCCGCGCCGGGGTGCCCGAACCCCGGCTCACGAGCGGAGAGCTGACCGGCGGAGAGCTGACGGGCCGGACAGGGACCGCAGTCCTGGAGACGGTCACCGAGGAATCCGAGGAATCCCCGGTCTACACCCCCGCCACCGTCCTTGATGACGGCTCGCCCGCCCTGACCTCGCCCGAGGGCACCACCCACCCGCTGCGCGACGTGCCCGAGGACGGCAAGTCCTTCTACCACGCGTTCATCGCCGCCCACGGCGGGATCACCGACGACGCCGACACCCTCCGCGGCCGGTTCGCCGAAGCACTGGCCGCCCTCCCCGACGACTCCCCGCTGCTGGCCTACCTAGCCCCGGACGAGAAGGACACCTTCAGCGCGGCCGAGGTCGAGGCCGCCGGGCTCGACCTGGGCACCGGCACCCCCGAGCGCCGCGAGTTCGACGCCTTCGGCGTGATCCCGCACTCGGCCGGGGACCAGCCCACCCCCGACCGGCGCCACCAGCCGCTGACCCCGGCCCAGCGCCGCGGCCTGGCGGCCGCGCAACTGCGTCGCCTGGCCGCCCACGTCGACAAGCAGACCTGGGACAACGCCGCCGCCGACCTGCTGCCCGCGCTCGCGGCCCGGATCCATGGCACCGTCGTCCGCGTCGTCCGCGAGGACGGCAGCTTCCTCGACTACGCCCCGGACCCCGAACCCCTGCCCGACGACGCCCCCGGCGTCGTACTCCACCTCGCCGACGAGCGCTTCCGCGCCGTACTGCCGGACGAGGTGGAAGCGGGACCGGCCGCCCCCGCCCCGGCCACCCCCGACGAGCCCCCGGCGGACGACGCGCTGCCCGCCCACGCCCACCGCCCGTGGACCTGGGAGGGCCTGACCGACGACGAGTCCGAGCCGGAGCCCAAGTACGACGCGGCATCGGACCTCAACCGGCTGACGGACCCCGACGGTTACGCGCACCGGCTCGTCGTGCCACCCGGCGACGGAAACCGCTTCTACGCCGCCCTGGCCATGGCCATGAACGCGGCCGGGCTGCGCCTCCCCGACGGCGGCGAGTACCAACCCGACCACCTGTCCTGGTCGGCCTACCTGCCGCTGCCCAGCACGGCGCGGCTCGACCCGCGGGCGACCTTCCGCGCCGAGGAGCTGGCGGGGGCCGGGATCGAGGGAGCCGGGATCGCGCTGACGGACGCCCAGCGGCGCGAGTTCGAGCGCGGCGGCGGCCGGCTGCCCCTGCTGCCTCTGCCGCTGACCCGGCGGCAGGAGGAAGGCCTCATCAGGGCCCAGCTGTTCGCGGCCCGGCGGTGGAACCGCCCCACCGCCCTGCTCGCGGCGGAACTCCTCGCCCGCCACGCGGACCTCCACCTGACCCTGGTGCACGAGAACGGCACGATCGACACCTTCGGGGTGGCGCTCGGTGAGAACGCCAGGAACGCCGTGACGGTGTACGAGCGCGGCGACGAGTACCTCGCCGCGCTGCCCGAGGGCGACCGCAACCCCGGCGCCCCGCGCAACCACCGCACCACCAGGCCCCCGCAGCCGCCCCGCAGGAACACGCCCCCGGCGATCGTGGTCCTCGCGCCGGACGGGCCGGAGGGCGCGAAGGGCGAGCCGAAGGCGCCGCCGGCCGACGACGCCCTCGGCCCCCGGAACGAGATCCCTCCCGTCCAGGACACCGCTGCCCCGCCTGCCCGGTCCGTCGAGCCCGCAGAGCCCGCAGAGCCCGCGGCAGTGCCGCCGCCGGACGGCCCCCCGGCGTCGGCCGAGGACCCGGCCCGCGACGACAACCTCTACGACAGCGACTCGTACGACGGCGATCCGTACGCCGCCGCCCTTGCCGAGTTCGACGCCCTGTCCCGCCTGCACGGCCTGTCCGGCCTGTACGCCGCACACGGTCCTGACACCGCACGGGAGGTCCTGCGCAGGCTGGACACCCTGCGGGCGAAGGTCCCGGAACTGGCCGACGGGCCGCTGGACCTGGACGCGCTCACCCGTCACGTGCTGGACCCGGACGGGTACGGGCCCGTGACCGCCGACGAGCGCGCCGAGCTGTTCCGCCTGGCACTGGACGCGGCGGACAACACGCCCAGCCTCGCGGTGCTGGCCGGGCTCCACCTCGCGCGCCAGGGCGTCTTGGGCGTCTGGGACCACGGCGGCGACGCCGACGCCTTCGCCGCCCGCGTCCTGCATCTGGACCGCCCCGACCCCGAGCGCCGCGGGGAGCTGTACCGGCTGGTGAACCGGGCACGGGACGCCGGCCGCGACATCGGCAGCACCGTGGAGCTGGGCGCGTTCCATCTGGAACGCGAAGGGATGCTGGGCTCGCACACCCTCCTGCGGGACACCGGGGACCGGGCGTTCGGCCGTCACCTGGACGGACCGGGCAGGGACGGACTGGACTTCGACCCGAGCCGGGTCACCCTGGTCCGGCACCGGCCCGACGGCACGATCGACCACGCCTCCTCGGGCTCCGCGCCCGCGCCCTGGCACCGGCCCGGCGGCCCGGCGCCCTGGGTGATCCGGGCGCGCGGCGACCTCGGCTCGGACCTGCTGTCCGGAGTGGTGCCGGCGGAGGACGCCGCCGCCCTGCTCTCCCACGACCCCCAGGTGCGCGCGCTGCCGCCGGGCGCCGAGATCGTCTGGCTGCTCCCGGACGCGGATCCCGCCGAGGCAGGGGACGCCGTTGACGGCCTTCTCCTCGCGACCAGCCTCGCGACGGGCCACCTGGCGCGGACCGCGTACGGCGAGGCCGACATCTACCAGGACCGGGACACCGGCAGGCTCACCCTCGCCCTGGGGCGGGGCGCGGCGGGTCGGCCGCACACGGCCGAAGACTGGGTCTCCATCGCGCCGGTCACGCACCCCGCCCCGGCGCCCGCGCCCCGGGTGTGGAGCCGCGCGGAACTGACGGTCCTTGTGGATGGCATGGCGGAGGGGCTGCCGCCCGGGGGTGTGTCGGAGCGGCGGTGTCTGGAGTTGTTGGGCGCGTTGCGGGATGAGTTGCATCCGGACGTGTTGCTTCCGTCGGGTGTGCGGGCCGGGGGTGTGGTGGATGAGTCGGTGCTGGACCAGGGCCCGCGCTCCCGTCTGGTGCGGGGTCCTGGGTGGGGTCGGGTGGGGTCGTGGGGTGCGGTGGAGGAGGCGCTGGAGAAGGCGCGGCTCGCGGGGCCGGGTTCGGTGGCGTTGGTGTTGGCGCGGCGGCCGGGGTCGGTGTCGTTGGAGCGGGGGCGGCGGCCGGAGGACGGGCTGGGGCATGCGTTCGCGGCGTATCACACGGCGGATGGTGTGGTGTGGGTGGATCCGTCGAAGCCCGAGGGGAGCCGGGTGTCGGATGTTCCGCCGAAGGTGGGGCTGTTGTTTGACGCGCGGGCGGTGGTGGTGGGCCCGTCCGGGCGGGTGGTGGTGGACGCGCTGCAACCGTTCGCGGAGTCGTCGTCGGTGGCGCACGCGATGCTGGACGGGGCGGTGCGTGATGAGTACGGGGCCAGTGGCCCTGAGATCGAGTACCGCTATCCGCTCGCTATCGCCCCCCTCCCCGCTGAACTTATGCGGAGGCTCAACATCCCCGTCTCGGAGGCCACGGGCAGGCCCGATCTCACGAAGGTGGTGCTGGCGTACGGCCCCGGGATCAAGATCGTCGTCGACAAGGCCCCCCTGTGGCGCCACCCCGACTTCCCGATGCCCTTTGACATGGCGGCCCAAGTGCCCCCGCAGAGCGTACGGGGCTCTGGCGCCATCACGGAGGTCGTCGGTGATCCGGCGGCCTTGGTCCCGGGTGAGCGGTGGCAGTCGCTGGAGGAGGCGAGGGCCCGGCGGAGGCTGGTGCGTGACCGGCTGGCGCGGTTGGGCACGATCGAGCGGGGCGGGCGGCCGAGGCCGCTGGTGGAGCTTCTGGGTGATCTTCCCGGGTGGGAGATCACCGAGGTCGGCCGGGCGACCACGATCTATCCCCTTGCCCCGGGCCACAACGGCCGCTCCTACGCGCAGTTCTCCCTGGGTACCCCCGCGGTGGGCCTCAGGATGCTCCATGACCACGCCCTGGATCGGGCATGGCCCAGAGAACTGCTCCTTCTGACCACGACGGGGAGGGACTTCGGGCGGCGGGTCGCCGGGGAGCTGGCGAGCAGGATCACTGGCCGTGGTGAGGTGCCGGTGGAGCTGGTCGCGTTCTTGTCGGCCATTCCGGATGTGGACGAGGTCTGGGGGTACGCGTGGCGGGCGTTCACCCACGTCGCTGCCAGGCCGCTCACCGTCACGCAACCGCAACTGCTCAAGAACTGGCTGGCGGTGGCGTCGCGGCACGCGTTCGACAGTGACCGGCGGGCTCTGCGGCCTGGTACGCGGGGCTTCCTTGAAGAGCATCATGACGGGCTCAGCGCGGTCGCCCACGACATGCTGAAGGTCGAAATGGAGCGCCATTTCCGGCTCTTCAGCCCGGGCGGAGTCGTTTCGGACGGGTTCTTCGACTTCGTGGTCCGCGATCCCGGGGAGACCCGCGATGTGCCGTCCCCGCGCGAGCAGCTGACCGCCGCGCTGACGGGGCGTACGTCCCAGGGGAGGCGGATCGGCTCGCACGAGTCGGTCGGCATGGACGAGTTCCCGGCCCTGGACACCAGCGGCGGCCGGCTGCTGGTCGCGCTGATGGTGGACGAGTTGCGGGGGTACGGGTTCGACGACAGGACCATGACCGAGGAGCAGATCGAGCAGGCAGACGCCGAGTTGGCGGAACTCGGCAGGGCGATGTACGAGCGGGCGGTGGCGGCCTCGGTTCCGCTGTCTCCCGACGTGCTGAGCCGGTCGGTGGAGCGGATTCTGGACGATCCGGTGGTCCGGGGGTTCGCCCCGTTCATGTCCCTGCTCGTCGGCGGCGTCCCGCAGGTGGAGGGCCCGAACCAGCGCGTGCTGACCATGGCGAACGGGATGGTCGTGGCCGGCGCCCTGGGCCGTTATGCCCTGGGACACGTCCGGTTGTCCCCGGACAGTCCGGTGTATCGGCTGGCGGCCGAGGCGGTGGAGAAGGTGGCCGTTCTCCTGAAGACCGGGACCGTGCCTGTCGGGGAGCGTGCGCGCGTCGACGAAGCCGTCATGAGCGCGGAGATGGCGTTGACGGCCGTCCGCGAGTTGCCGGCACCGGCCGTGATCGAGTGGCCGGCGGAGATCGAGGCGCTGGACGGGACCCGGGTTCCGGTGGATCAGGTGTCGCAGGTGCAGCACCGGAACGCCTCGGATGTGCAGGTGGGGGTGGAGCTGCGGGGGGATGGAGCAGCCGGATCGTGGCGGCGTCGGCAGGGGTCCTACGGTCTGCTGCCGGAGGTGGATCACTTTACGGAGGTGCGGTGGGATCCGGAGGAGGGCAACGGACACCGGGCATCGGCGGTGGTGGCGGAGGGCCCGCGGAAGGAGGCGCCGTTCCACAAGGTGTTCCTGGTCGGTGTGGCCGGGGACGGGACCGCGGCACAGTTGCCGATCCAGGATGGGTCGATTGTGTCGTTCGGCTACGAACGGGTGGTGGACTATCTCTTCGCGCGTGTCCCGGCGTTGACGGCGGCGTCGAGGGATACGGCTGTGTGGTGGGCGGGTGCGGATGTGGCGGGTCCGTATGCGCGTGGTCGTGATCCGCTTCAGTGGCCGGTGGCGGGTCAGGTGCTGTCCAACCGCTTTGACCGGTGGTTGTGGACCTCTGCTCTGGGTGGGGAGCCCGGGTTCGCCTCGCGCAGGGAGGCGGACGGCCACGGTGGGCAGCGGCGGGTGACGTGGCTCCGGCTGGAGGAGGGTGACTCGCCGGCGGGGTTCCGTCCGGAGCCGTCATCGGTCCAACTGGCCGTGTGGGCCGAGCGAGTGACCGGTGATCGGGGGCGGGCTGGAGATGTGGCGCGGTGGTGGCGGGCGGTCCGGCTGGTGTACGGGCCGCTGCTGGAGGACGCCGAGGCGGCGTTCGAGGCTCTGCTGCATGGTTTCCACGCGTTGGATCAGTGGCGGGCGCGCAGGGGGGATGCTTCCCCGCTGACCTGGAGTGGTCTGCTGGATGTGGTCAACCCGTACATGGAGGCGGTCAACGCGCACGTCTCCGAGTCCGGGCAGGCCCCGCTGAAGTGGTGGCAGGCGCTGCTGTTCACTCTGGTGTCGGCCGCGGGTGAGATCGGGATGGAGCTGGAGCTGTCCCGCCTCGGCCTGACGCCGCAGTATGCCCCCGTGCGGGCGTGGGAGCAGGCCCCGGAGTCCCCGGTGGCGCCCCGGGCGGGCACCGCCCATGAGCCCCCTGGCAGCCCCGAGCCCGGGGCTGCCAGGGGGGTCGAACAGCTCCCCGCCGCCCGGCCACTCACCGTGGACTCCGCCGACTCCGCCGACCAGGTCTTCGTCCCCGCGTGGAACGCGCACGCGGCGGCGCGGACCGCGTTCGCCGAGGCTGCCGCGGGGGCCGCGTCGGCGGAGCGGGCCGGGCGGGCAAGCGGCGAGGACACGCTGATGGCGGACCCGGACCCGGACCCGGACCCGGACCCGGACCTGGAACCGGACTTCTGGGCCGGGGTCGAGCGGGCGCGCGAGCGGCTGGAGGACGCCGAGGCGCGGCTGCGGGCTCTGGGTGTCCCGCTGGATGTCCTGGCCGGGGCGCGGGGTGCCGCTACCGGTGACGTTGCCGAGGCCCCGGTCGTGCTGCGGGACGACGCGCAACGCCGGTGGATCGCGGGGGAGTTGACCGAGGGGGATGTGGATCCCGTCGCGGAGCGGCTCGCCGCGAGCGCCGCCACCGGCCTGGACGAGGCCGACGTACGTGCCGCGGGCGTCACGCCGGTCTACGACCAGCAGGCCCAGATCCAGATGGCGCTCCGCGGGGACAGTGGAGACAACCGGGTGCCGGTGCACGCGCTCCCGCCGCTGGAGCTGGCCCGGGTGCTGATGATGCGGCCCGGCCCCTGGACGGACGCACTGGACGACGTGGCGGCGAACGCGTCGCGGCGGCTGTGGGCGTCGGCGTACGCGGACTTCGCGGGCGCGGCACCTGGTACGGCACCCGGTGGTGCCATGGAGACGGACGTCGCCCGGGCCTGGGCCGCCGCCGTCTCCTTGGTGCTGCCGGTGGAGCCGCACGCGGTGCTCGCCGACTCGCGGTACGCCGGGGACGGCTTCCGCAGCGCGGTGCGCCAGGTCGCCGATCACCTGCTGATGTGGGGACCGGACACGGAGGCCGCGCTGGGGTCCGCGGCGGAGCTGGCCGACATCCTGCGGCTCGATCTGGGTCTGCGGCGGCGCTGGGACGTGCCCGCCACGGACGGTGCCGGGCCGGGGGGCTCCGCTTCGCGGGTGTTCGCCGCGCCGGTCGCCGCGCGGGCGCCGGCCTCGTCTGCCCCGCTCGCCTCGCAGGCGCCCGCCCCGTCTGCGGCCGCGCCGGCTCCCGGGTTGCCGCCGTTGAGCGTGGTGGAGTTCGCGCCGGACGGGACGGGCCCGGCGGAACTGGAACGGCAGGCGACGGCCGGGATCACCCCCTCTTGGGACACGGTGGCCATAGAGCGGCTGGCGGCTCTGCACGACCGGGACCGCCGACTGCGGGAGAGCCCGTTCGATGTGGATGCGGCGGCTCGTCGTGTGCTGCACCTGCCGGCGAATGCGCCGGTGGACCAGGCGGTGCGTGCGGAGTTGTTCGGGCTGGTGTGGGCCGCCGAGGCGGCTGGGCGTGCGGACAGTCTGACGGCGCTGGGCGCATTCCACCTCGACCGGTTGGGGGCGGTCGGGCCGGACCACAGCAGCTACTTCACGATGGGGTGGAGCCAGATCCCGGGTGTCAGCTGGCTGGGTCCTGACGTGATGGGGGCGCTGGGCGTCCTGGAGCTCAACATGGACTGGAGCGATGTCCTCGTCCCGCAGCCGGATGGTTCCCTGGCGGTCGGCGGTCCCCGGCGGGCGACGCCGTGGCCGAAGGAGACGGTGCCGTGCGTCATCGCGGGTAACGGGCCTGGCGACATGGTGGCGGTGCGGCTGCCGGATGATTCGACGCGGGACGCGGATGTCGAGGAGCTCATCGAGCTCATGGCGATCGCCGTGGCTCGGGCGGGTCTGCCGCCGGGCACCCCGATCGTGGTGGCCGTTCCCTTCCTGGGTCAGTACGGCGTGTTCCTCCAGCAGTTCGCGGACCGTACCGGTCTGGAGGTGTGGGCGCACAGCGGTGAGGTGACGGTCAGCGCGTGGTCCGATGGGACGGGCAGCATCGACACGGTTGCCGGACGGCCCGGAGTTCCCACGGGCGACTGGGCCTCGTTCCGGCCGGGCCAGGGGCCCGTTCTCGACGAGAGCGTGCCCGACTGGTACCGCGATGTGCTGATGTGGCCGGTGGTCAGCGAAGCGACCGGAGAGGAGACCGGCTACGCCTCGTTCAAACCCGACAAGTACGCGCGGAATTTCGAGGAGACGGAGCGCGTCAGCGACCGGATGACGACGTTCATCCACTACAGCTTCCCCACGAACACCGAGGGGCCGGAGCTGGAGCTGCCGCGTCCGGGTCCCGAGGCCAGTCCGTTCTCCCAGGCCGACGGGTTCCGCCTCAGCGCGCATGCCATCCCGGGCTACATGGTGCTGGCGGTGCGGAGCGGGAACGGCGTGGTCAACCGCTATGTCGGCGAGGGTCAGGTGGTGGCGTGGGTGAAGTGGCTGGTGTCCCGGCGGCCCAAGGTCCGCTGGATCGACTTCTCCGACTGCTGGCTCGGCTCCCCCAAGGACAGCGACAGCCGGGGTCCCACCATGAGGAGCGTCTTCGACCCCGAGGTGTTCGTGGCCGATCCGCTGCGGGAGATCTCTGTGGCGCATCGCACCGCGAACGCGACGCGACTCTGGGCGCGTGCCTCCTACGGCCAGCTGTCGGATGGGGAGCGGCCCGGGACCAACGGGCGGAGGTGGGCCCTGTACTCCGATTCTCAGGGGCGGCCCCGGGGGTTTGCCCTGGAGCGGCCGGATCCGGAGGGTGCGGAGCTGGACCGGCTTGCGGTGGTGGCCGGGCTGCACTCGGGGAGTGGCCCGGTGTCGGCGGAGGAGCGGGAGCGGACGCTGATAGCGGTGCGGGCGCTGAAGGTGATGTTCGGGGTCTGGGTGGAGGACCGTGCGGATTTCGGGGAGCTGCTGCGTGGGGTGGCGGCGGTGGACGAGATGTGGCTGGCCGACCCGGAGTTCCGGCAGGTGGGCCCGCTGACGTTGGATCTGCTGCGGCGGGTGATCGCGGCGCATGCGGGGGCCGGGGTCGAGGTGGATCAGGAGGTCGCCCGCCGGGCGTTGGTCGCGGCGGCGACGGCGTGGGAGGCACGGCCCCGTGGCCCGCGGGGCGAACGCGTGGACATGCCGTGGGACTTCGTGGACCTGCCAGTGGTGCGGCTGGGCGCGCAGTGGGTGCTGGGCGATGAGGCGAGGTCCGAGGCCGCCATCGCCCTGAACCTGTCCAGCCCCGGTCCGTTGGGTGAGGCGGAGCGGTTGCGGATGCTGTGGGCGTGGGTCAAGGCCATGGACCTGCTGACCGCACCCGGTGTGGACGTGGACGCGCTCGCCCGGCGGGTGCTCCACCTGGACCCGGACTTCGACGTCGACCCGACGGAACGTGCGGAACTGCGGGAGACGCTCACCCGGGCGTTCGCCGTGGGGCGGGACGCGTCCGACACGGACGTTGCGGCCGCGTACGACCGGGAGGTGTTCGGGGCGTTCGACGACACCGGCAGCGCCACGGTCCTGGACGGGGTCCGGGGGAACGGCCGTGACTTCACGGGGGAGTCGTGGCCGGGGGTGAACCTTGCGCAGATCCATACGCCGGGCGGGCTGGTGGACGCGCCGTGGCGGAACCGGAACCGGAACCCGAACCGGCGGGCGCCCGCGTTCCTCCCCTACCTGCTGCGGGCCGATCTGGACCAACGGGATCCGGACACCATCCGACTGACCGTCCACGACCAGGTGTTCGAGCTGCCGGTCGGTGAGTTCTCGGAGCTGACAGCGGTAGACCCCGTACTGACAAAGCGGATGAATGGCGCCGAGGTCATCTTTTCGCACGCCGAGTGGGCTCCCGACGTCGGCGCGGTGGCGAAGCGGCTGGCGCAGCGGCTGGGCCGTCCTGTGTGGTGGACCGAGGACCCGACGGACCTGTCCGACACGGACGACCAGGGCGCGCCGGTGCTCACCGCCTTCGCCAGTGCGGACTCCGGCCCCGTCTGGCACCTGGCGGTGCCGGAGGCCCCGGCGGCACCCGTCCCGCCCGCCCCGCACCCGGTCCCGCGGCCGTACCCGGTCCCCGGGTCCACCGGGCCTGCCGCTCCCACGACGACCTCGGCTACGCCGGCTCTGCCCTCGGCGGTTTCGGCCTCGGCCGCGCGGGCTCCGTACGGGCCGGACGAGGACGGGACGGTGGCGCTCCACGGCGGCCAGGCCGCCGCCCCGGACTCCGCTCCCCGGGTGCTGAGCCGTGGGGAGCTGACGGACCGTGTGGATCGTGTGGCGGTGCGGGTGCCGCCGGGTGCGTCGGAGCAGCGGTGTCTGGAGTTGTTGGGTGCGTTGCGGGATGAGTTGCATCCGGGTGTGTTGCATCCTTCGGGTGTGCGGGCCGGGGGTGTGGTGGATGACTCGGTGCTGGACCGGCCGGGTGCGGCGTCCCGTTTGGTGGTGGGTCCTGGGTGGGGCCGGGTGGGGTCGTGGAATGCGGTGGAGGAGGCGCTGGAGAAGGCGCGGCTCGCGGGGCCGGGTTCGGTGGCGTTGGTGTTGGCGCGGCGGCCGGGGTCGGTGTCGTTGGAGCGGGGGCGGCGGCCGGAGGACGGGCTGGGGCATGCGTTCGCGGCGTATCACACGGCGGATGGTGTGGTCTGGGTGGACGCGTCGAAGCGCAAGGGGCACCGGGTGTCGATGGATCCGCCGGATGTGGCGCTGTTGTTTGACGCGCAAGCGGTGGTGGTCGGTCCGTCCGGGCGGGTCGTGGCGGACGCGCTGGAGCCGTTCGTGGAGTCGTCGTCGGTGGCGCACGCGATGCTGGACGGGTCGGTGCGTGATGAGTACGGGGCCTTCGGTCCCGAGATCGAGTACCGGTATCCGCTCGATATCGGTCCCCTCCCTGATGACGTTCTGCGGAGGCTCGGCATCCGCATTCCGGAGCCCCCGGACGAGCCCGATTTCATGAAGGTGGTGCTGGCGAAAGGCCCTGGGGTCAAGATCGTCGTCGACCAAATCCTCCAATGGCGCCACCCCGACTCCCCGATGCCTTTTGATTCTGCGTCCCAAGCGCCCCCAGGGAGCGAACGGGTCGTTATCTACATCCCGGAGGTCGTCGGTGATCCGGCGGCCGTGGTTCCGGGTGAGCGGTGGCAGTCGCTGGAGGAGGGGCGGGCCCGGCGGAGGCTGGTGCGTGACCGGCTGGCGCGGACGGGCATGGCCGGGCGGGGCGGGCGTCCGATGCCGCTGGTGGAGCTTCTGGGTGATCTGCCGGGGTGGGAGATCACCGAGGTCGGCCAGGTGACCACGGTCTTTCCCCTCGCCGTGGGCCACAACGGCCGCTCCTACGGGCAGTTCTCCCTGGGTAACGCCGCGGTGGGCCGCACGATGCTCTGGCACCACTCCCTCGATCGGACGTGGCCCAGGGAACTGCGGCATCTGGCCTGGGCGGGGAGGGACTTCGGGCGGCGGGTCGCCGGGGAGCTGGCGAGCAGGATCACTGGCCGTGGTGAGGTGCCGGTGGAGCTGGTCGCGTTCTTGTCGGCCATTCCGGATGTGGACGAGGTCTGGGGGCACGCGTGGCGGGCGTTCACCCAGGTCGCCGCCAGGCCGCTCAACGTCACGTACCCGCAACTGCTCAAGAACTGGCTGACGGTGGCGTCGCGGCACGCGTTCGACAGTGACAGGCGGGCTCTGCGGCCTGGTACGCGAGGCTTCCTTGATGAGCGCCATGATGGGCTCAGCGCGGTCGCCCACGACATGCTGCTCGTCGAAATGGAGCGCCATTTCCGGCTCTTCAAGCCAGGCGGGGGGGTTGTTCCGGAGGGGTTCTTCGACGTCGGGGTCCGCGATCCCGAAGCCGGTGATGTTCCGTCCGCGCGTGAGCATCTGACTGCCGCGTTGACGGGGCTGACGTCCCAGGGGAGGCGGATCGGCCCGTACGAGGCGGTCGGCATGGACGGGTTCCCGGCCCTGGACACCAGTGGCGGCCGGCTGCGGGTCCCGCTGATGGTGGACGAGTTTCGGGCGTACGGGTTCGACCACCGGTGGATGACCGAGGAGCAGATCGACCGGGCCGAGGCCGAGTTGGTGGATCTCGGCAGGGCGATGTACGAGTGGGCGGTGGCGGCCTCGGTTCCGCTGTCTCGTGACGTGCTGAGCCGGTCGGTGGAGCGGATTCTGGGCGATCAGGTGGTCCGGGGACTCGCTCCGTTCCTGACCCTGCTCGGCGAGGGCATCCCGCGGGCGGACGGCCCGAATCTGCACATTCTGACCGAGCTGGACGGGATGGCCGTGGCCGTCGCGCTGGGCCGTCATGCCCTGGGGCATGTCCGGCTGTCCGCGGACAGTCCGGCGTATCGGCTGGCGGCCAGGGTGGTGGAGACGGTGTCCGGGCTTCTGGCGGCCGGGGCCGTGCCTGCCGGTGAGCGTGCGCGTGTCGAGGTGGCGGTCCAGGGCGCGCGGGAGGCGTTGAGGGTCCTGCGTGAGGGGCCGGTGCCGCTTGCGATCGAGTGGAAGCGGGAGATCGAGGCGCTGGACGGGACCGGGGTTCCGGTGGATCGGGTGCTGCATGTTCAGCACCGGAATCCGCAGGATGAGCCGGTGGGGGTGTCGCTGCGGCGGGATGGGGTGTGGCTGGGGGATCAGGAGTCCTACGGTCTGCTGCCGGGGGTGGAGTACGTCACGCAGGTGCGGTGGGGGCCGGGGCTCGACGGCGCGGCCGGGACTCCGGCGGTGGTGGCGGAGGGGCCGTGGGAGAGGGCGCCGTTCGGCAGGGTGTTCCTGGTCGGTGTGGATGGGGATGGGACCGCGGCTCAGTTGCCAGTGCGGTCCGAGGACGGTTCGAGTGTTTCGGGTGTGGCGGTCGGCTACGCGGCGCTGGTGGCCTGTCTCTTCGATCGTGTGCCGGAGTTGACGGGGGCGTCGTGGGACACGGACGTGCTGGTGGCGGGTGCGGATGTGGCGGGTCCGCATGCGCGTGGCCGTGATCCGCTGGAGTGGCCGGTGGCGGGTCAGGCGCTGGCCAATGGCACCGGTTTTGACCGGGGGGTGTGGACTTCTGCCCTGGGTCTGGAGTTCGGGTTCGCCTCGGGTGTCGAGGAGGTGGCGGACGAGGACGGTGTGGTCCGGCAGAAGCCGGTGGTGCGGCTTCAGTTGGAGGAGGGTGACTGGCTGGCGGGGTTCCGTCGGGAGCCGTCGTCGGTCCGGCTGGCCGTGTGGGCCGAGCGGGTGACCGGTGACCGGGGGCGGGCTGGGGATGTGGCGCGGTGGTGGCGGGCGGTCCGGCTGGTGTACGGGCCGCTGCTGGAGGACGCCGAGGCGGCGTTCGAGGCTCTGCTGCATGGTTTCCGTGCGTTGGACCTGTGGCGGGCCGGCCAGGGCGATGTCTCCCCGCTGACCTGGAGCGCTTTGCGGGACCTGGTCAGCGCGTACTCCTTCGGGACCGGGCAGGCCATGCCGCTGGCGCAGGCGCTGCCGGTGTTCCTGTCGTGGGCCGCGGGTGAGGTCCGGGTGGTCCTGGAGCTGCGCGGCTTGGATCTGACGCCGCGGTATGTCGCTGAGCGGGCGTGGGAGGAGGCTCCGGAGTCCGCGGTGGCGGGCCGGGCGCTCGCCGCCCCGGAGGCGGCCGAGGGCTCCGGCGAGGTCGTGGCCCGGGGTGCGGTCGGGGTTTCCGGTGCGGACGGTGCCGGATCGCGGGCATTGGCGCCGAAGCGGGTGATGTCCATGCGAGGGGGCTGCATTTCGCGGTTCACCGCGCCGGTTGATCCGCAGACGGCCACACCACCCGTTCCGCTCGCCGTGCGGATTGCCGTGTCTCCGGCGGAGCGGCTGTTGGAGGCTCTGCACGGGCGGGACCTGCGGTTCCGGCGCGGCCGGTTCGACGTGGACGTGGTGGCCCGTCATGTGCTGGGTCTGCCGGAGGGCGCGCCGGTGGATCAGGCGGTGCGTGCGGAGTTGTTCGGGTTGGTGCGGGCCGCCGAGGCGGACGGGCGTGCGGGGAGTCTGGCGGCGCTGGGCGCGTTCCATCTGGAGAGGCTGGGGGCGAGCGGGTCGGCCCAGAGTGGCCACTTCACGCGGGGGGGACACCCGGTTCCGGGTCTGAACTGGCTGGGGGCGGACGCCCTGAAGCTGAACACGGACTGGAGCGATGTCCTTACGCCGCAGGCGGACGGATCCCTGGCGACCGGTGGCCCCGGGGGGATGACGCCGTGGCCGAAGAGGGAGTGGCCGTACGTCGTCGGGGCCGACTGGCGCGAGGACAAGAAGAAGGTGGTGGTGCGGCTGCCGGACGGTTCGACGCGGGACACGGACGTCGAGGAGTTCGTGGAGCTGGTGGCGGCGGATGTGGCGCGGGCCGGTCTGCCGCCGGGCACTCCGATCGTGGTGGCCGTTCCGTTCCTGGGCCGGTATGGCCCGTTGTTGCAGGAGCTTGCGGATCGTACGGGTCTGGTGGTGTGGCCGCACAGCGGTGAGGCGAAGGTCAGCCCGCTGCCCGGCGGGAAGGGCCGTATCGCCACGGTTGTCGGGCGGCCGGGGGTTCCCAAGGGTGCCTGGGTTCCGCTCCGGCCGGGCCAGGGGCCGGTGTTCGATGAGAGCGTGCCCGACTGGTACCGCGACGTGGTGATGTTCCCGATCGTCAGTGAGATGACCGGGGGGCGGATGGGCGACGCCTCGTTCGAACCCGCCGAGTATGCGGAGGACTTCGAGGAGGGCGACCGCCGCCTCGACCAGATGACGACGTACGTCGACTACAGATTCGCCTTGAAGCTCATTTCGCCGGAGCAGGATTTGCCGCGTCCGGGTCCCGAGGGCAGTCCGTTCCCTGAGAGCAGCGCGTACCGCATCAGCCTGCATGGCGTGCCGGGCTACATGGTGCTGTCGGTGTGGAGCGGGGACCGCGTGTACAACCGCTTCATCGATGAGAGTGAGGCGGTGGCCTGGGTGAAGTGGCTGGTGTCCCGGCTGCCCTGGAACCGCTGGATCGACTTCGCCTGCTGCTCCCTCGCGTCCCCCAAGGACAGCGACACGCCGGGTCCTCTCGCCCACGGATCCCTCTTCGACCGCCAGGTGTTCGTGGCCGATCCGCTGCGGGAGCTGTCTCTGGGGCAGCACATGGTGAACGGGGCGCGGCGCTGGGCGCGTGTCTCCTACGGCCAGCAGACGGAGACAAAGCTGTCGGCGAACGGCAAGTACGTGCGCACCCTGTTCGCCGATCCCCAGGGGCGGGCCCGGGATTGGGAGCTGCCGCGGCCGGAGCCGGAGGGTGCGGCGCTGGACCGGCTTGCGGTGGTGGCCCGGTTGCACTCGGGGAGCGGCCCGGTGTCGGCGGAGGTGCGGGAGCGGACGCTGATTGCGCTGCGGGCGCTGAAGTCGATGTTCGGGGTGTATGCGGAGGACCGTGCCGATTTCGGGGAGCTGCTGCGGGGTGTGGCGGCGGTGGACGAGATGTGGCTGGCCGATCCAGAGTTCCGGCGGGTGGGCCCGCTGACGCTGGATCTGCTGTCGCGGGTGATCGAGGCGCGTCCGGAGGCGGCGTCCGGGGTGGATCAGGATGTTGCCCGCCGGGTGCTGGCCGCGGCGGCGGCGTGGTGGGATGCACGGCCTCGTGGTCCGCAGGGCGGGCGCGTGGACATGCTGTGGGACTTCGTGGATCTGCCGGTGGTGCGGCTGGGCGCGCAGTGGGTGCGGGGGGGTGCGGCGAGGTTCGAGGCCGCCAACGTCCTGAGCCTGTTCAGCTCCGCTCCGTTGGGTGAGGCGCAGCGGTTGCGGATGCTGTGGGCGTGGGTCAGGACCATGGACCTGCTGGGCAAACCCGGTGTGGACGTGGACGTACTCGCCGTACGGGTGCTCCACCTGGACCCGAGCCTCGCCGTTGGCCGGTCGCAGCGTGAGAACCTGCGGACCCTGCTCACCCGGGCGTTCGCCGTGGGGCGGGACGCGTCCGACACGGACGTGGCGGCCGCGTACCACCTGGAGGTGAACTGGGCGTTCGCCGTCACCGACAGGGACACGGTCCTGGACGGGATCCGGGGGAACGGCCGTGACTTCACGGGGGAGTCGTGGCCGCGGGTGAACCTTGCGCAGATCCGTACGTCCGGCGGGCTGGTGGACGCGCCGTGGCGGAACCGGAACCGGAACCGGCAGGCGATCGAGCTGGACCTCTACCTGATGCGGATCGAACTGGACCCGCAGGACCCGAACATCATCCAGCTGGACATCGACGGCGACGTGTTCTGGATACCGGTCAGTGAGTTCCTGGAGCTGATGGCGAACGACTCCATCCTGCTAGCCAAGGGAAGGGGCACCGAAGTCGTCTTTTCGCACGCCCGGCCGGCTCCCGGCATCGACGAGGTGGCGAGGCGGCTGGCGCAGCGGTTGGGCCGTCCTGTGCGGTGGACCGACGACCCGACGGACCTGTCCGGCAAGGACGACCAGGGCGTGCCGGTGCTCACCGCGTCCGCCAGTGCGGCCTCCGGCCCGGTCTGGCAGGAGGCGAAGGTGGTGTTCCCGACGCTGCCCGTCCCGCCCGCCCCGCGCCCGGTCGCGGAGCCGTTGCCCAAGTCCGCCGTGGCTGCTGCTCCCGCGACGACCTCGACTGCGACGACATCGGCTCCGCCCTCGGCGGCTTTGGCCGTGGGGGCTCGCTACGGGGCGGGCGCGGCGGGGACGGTGGCGCTTCACGGCGGCCAGGCCGCCGCCCCGGACTCCGCTCCCCGGGTGCTGAGCCGCAGGAAACTGACGGACCTCGTGGACGGCATGGTGGCGGTGTCGGTGCCGCCGGGGGGTGTGTCGGAGCGGCGGTGTCTGGAGTTGCTGGATGCGTTGCGGGATGAGTTGCATCCGGGCGGGTTGCTTGCGTCGGGTGTGCGGGCGGGGGGTGTGGTGGATGACTCGGTGCTGGACCGGCCGGGTGCGGCTTCCCGTTCGGTGGTGGGTCCTGGGTGGGGCCGGGTGGGTTCGTGGGGTGCGGTGGCGGATGCGCTGGAGAAAGCGCGGCTCGCGGGGCCGGGGTCGGTGGCGTTGGTGTTGGCGCGGCGGCCGGGGTCGGTGTCGTTGGAGCGGGGGCGGCGGCCGGAGGACGGGCTGGGGCATGCGTTCGCGGCGTATCACACGGCGGATGGCGGTGTGGTGTGGGTTGACGCGTCGAAGCGCAAGGGGCGCCGGGTGTCGACGGATCCGCCGGAGGTGGGGCTGTTGTTTGACGCGCAAGCGGTGGTGGTGGGTCCGTCCGGGCGGGTGGTGGCGGACGCGCTGGAGCCGTTCGTGGAGTCGTCGTCGGTGGCGCACGCGTTGCTGGACGGGGCGGTTCGCGATGAGTACGGGGCCCTCGGCACCGAGACCGAGTACCGCTATCCGCTCACCGTCCCTCTCCTCCCCGACCTCCTGCGGAGGCTTGGCGTCCTCATCCCGGAGGACCCCGGAGAGGCGCCCGATATGCGGGGGGAGATCCTCGCCGAAGGTCCCGGCATCAAGATCGCCCTCGACACGACGCCCTTCTGGCGCGACCCCGCCACCCAGCGGCTCTATGACATCGGTGCGCCTCAAGTGCCCCCGGGGAGTGAACTCGTCACCAGGTATATCCCGGAGGTCGTCGTCGATCCGGCGGTCTCGATTCCGGGTGAGCGACGGCAGACTCTGGCGGAGGCGGAGGCCAAGCGGAAGCTGATCCGTGACCGGCTGGCGCGCACGGCCGAGCGGGGCGGTCCGATACCGCTACGGGAGCTTCTGGAAGACCTTCCGGGGTGGGAGATCGCCGAACTCGGCCAGGGAGTCATCGTTGATCCTCCCGGTCTGGGGTATGACGGCCGCTCCTACCACCAGCCCACTCTGGGCACCCCGGCGTTCGGGTTCAGGGCGGCCCAGGACCACGCTCTTGGGCGGCTGTTGGCGCCGTACCAGCTGGATCTGTTCCTGGCGGGGCGGCAGGCCGGGCAGCGGTCCGCCCGGCGACTCGTGACCCGGATCATGGGTGGCGACAAGGTACCGGCGAGGTTCCTGCCGTTCCTGTCGGTCATCCCGGATGTGGACGAGGTCTGGGGATACGCCTGGCAGATGTTCAACCAGGCCGCCGCCCAGCCGGCGAGCAAACCCCCGCAGCTGTTCAAGAACCTGCTGCCGCTGCCGCTGCGGCACGCGCTCGACAGCGCCCGCCGGGCTCTGCGGCCGGACACGCGAGGTTTTCTCGACGAGGATCACGACGCGCTCAGCAAGCTGGTTCACGACGAGCTGACGGCGGTGATGAGGCGTTATTTCCGGCGGTACAAGCCGGGCGAAGCCGTCCCGGACGGGTTCTTCGACATGGCGTTCGGCGACGCGCCCTCCCCACGTGAGCAGGTGACCGCCGCGCTGACGGGGCGTACGTCCCAGGGAGGGCAGACCACCCCGTACGAGACGCTCGGCATGGTGGAGTTCCCGCTGGACACCGACAGTGCCCGGCTGTCGGTCGCGCTGCTGCTGGGCGAGTTCCGGGCGCTCGCGGTGAACGGCCAAGGCCCCACGATGACCGAGGAGCAGATCGAGCAGACCGACGCCGAACTGGCGGCCCTCGGTGAGCGGTTGTACCGGCGGGCGGTGGCGGCCTCGGTCCCGCTGCCCCCCGAGGAGCTGCGCCGGTCGGTGCAACGGATTCTGGACAACCGGGTGGTGCGGGACTTCTCCCGGTTCCTGCGGCTGGCCGTCGAGGGCGTGCCGCACGTGGACGGCGCGCCGCGGCGGCTGCTGACCGTGAGGGGCGAGCAGGAATCGGCCGAGGCGCTGGGTCTTTACGCCCTGGGCACCCCGTTGCCCACAGCCGATCCGTTGTATCGGCTGCTGGCCGAGGTGGTGGGGGAGGCGTCCGCTTTCCTGGCGAACCGGACCGTGCCCGCCGGCGAGCGCGAGGACGTCAGTAAGGCTGTCAGGGGTGCGGAGAAGGCGCTGAAGGTTCTCCGCGAGGCGCCGACGCCGCCCGCGATCGGGTCGCTGGCGGAGATCGTGGCGCTGGACGGGTCCAGGGTTCCCGCGGCCCGGGTGTGGCACGTGAAGCACTCGAACCGTTCGGGCGCGCCGGTGGGGGTGTCGCTGCGCGGGGGCGGGGTGTGGCTGGGGCGGCAGGAGTCCTACGGCCTGCTGCCGGAGGTGGGCCACGTCACGGAGGTCCGGTGGGAGCAGCCGGACGGCAGCGCGGAGACGCCGGTGGTGGTGTCGGAGGGCCCGTGGGAGAAGGCGCCGTTCGGCAGGCTGTTCCTGGTCGGTTTGGACGGGGACGGGACCGCGGCGTGGTTGCCGGTGCGGTCCGAGGACGGTTCGGGTGTTTCGGGTGTGGCGTTCGGCTACAAGGGGGTGATCGATTATCTCTTCGCGCGTGCGCCGGAGTTGACGGAGACGTCGTGGGACACGGATGTGCTGGTGGCGGGTGCGGATGTGGGGGGCCCATATGCGGCTGGTCGTGATCCGCTGGAGTGGCCGCTGGCCGGTCAGGCGCTGGCCAACGGCACCGGTTTTGACCGGGGGGTGTGGGCTTCCGCCCTGGGTCTGGAGTTCGGGTTCGCCTCGGGCGTCGAGGAGGTGGTGGGCGAGGACGGTGTCACCCGGCAGGTGCCGGTGGTGCGGCTTCAGTTGGCGGAGGGCGACCGGCTGGTGGGGTTCCGTCGGGAGCCGTCGTCGGTGCAGTTGGCGGTGTGGGCTGAGCGGGTGACCGGTGATCGGAGGCGGGCTGAGGATGTGCGGCGGTGGTGGCGGGCGGTCCGGCTGGTGTACGGGCCGTTGCTGGAGAACGACGGGGCGGCGTTTGACGCTGTGCTGCGTGGTTTCCGCGCGCTGGATGAGTGGCGGGCGCGCCGGCGTGACGCTTCCCCGCTGACCTGGCGCCGTCTGCGGGCCCTGACCGACGAGCACTTCGCCTCCCCCGGGCAGTCGGCCCCGCCACTGGCACAGGCTTTGCCGCTGTTCCTGGAGCGGGCCGCGGACGAGGTCGGGACGGACCTGGACCTCCTTGGCTTCGATCTGACGCCGCGGTATGAACCCCGGCGGGCGTGGGAGGAGGCCCCGGAGTCCTCGGTGGCGGGCCGGGCGGGTACCGCCGGTGGGCCGGGAGGCCCCGGGCGCCGTGGCCTTCCACGGTGGTCGGATGTGCGGCGGCTGGGTTCGCGTCTGGGGGGCTTGCGGGGCGGTTCGCCGGATGCGGGTGTGGATCCGCTGGCGGCGCACTGGCCGATCGGGCGTGTGGTGACGGTGGCGGGGCCGCGGTCTGCCGCGCCGGTGGAGGTGCCTGCCGCCGAGGCGTCTGCTGAGGCGTCTGCTGGGGTGTCCGCGGGCAAGGGGAAGGGCCGGGAGGAGTGGTTTGGTTTCGAGCGTCGGGCGGATTCTCGTTCGGAGCCGCTGGGTTACGAGGTCAGTGACGCGGGCCGGGTCCGGCTTCCCGGCGGTCCTGATGGTGTGGGGCGGGTGCTGGAGCCGGAGGGCTGGCGGCGGTTCGGTGCCGATTTCCTGCATGAGCCCAGTGGTGCGCTGCTGTACGGGGACAGCGGGTGGATCGGGCGTGCGGCCAACGCGGCCGAGGTGCTGGAGGCTTTCCCGACGGTGCCCTACACGCTGTCCGCGGATTCCTCGGGTCTGCTGCTGGTGCCCGACGAGCGGGAAACCGGTGCTACAGCGGTCCGTATCCCGCTGACGGAGGCACCGCCCACACCAGCCCTCCCGGCCCCGGCCTCCCCGCGGCAGTCCGAGGCCCTCGACGGGGCTGTCAGGGGGGTCGCACAGCTCCCCGCCGCCCGGCCACTCACCGGGGAGGCCACCGACTCCGCCGACCGAGTGCTGGGCGCGCCGGTCGCCCCGCCGGCGTCCGCGTCACCCGCCCCGGAGACGGCCGAGCCACCCGCCCCGGACGAGGCGGCGGCAGAGCGGTTGTTGGAGGCTCTGCACGGGCGGGACCTGCGGTTCCGGAGCAGCCCGTTCGACGTGGATGTGGTGGCTCGTCATGTGCTGCGTCTGCCGGAGGGCGCGCAGGTGGTTCAGGCGGTGCGTGCGGAGTTGTTCGGGTTGGTGAGGGCTGCCAAGGCGGATGGGCGTGCGGGGAGTCTGGCGGCGCTGGGGGCGTTCCATCTGGAGAGGCTGGGGGCGGCCGGGTCGGACCGGAGCCGTCACTTCACGCAGGGGGGACACCGAATTCCGGGTCTGAACTGGCTGGAGTCGGACGCCCTGGATCTGGACACGGACCGGAGCGAGGTCCTGGTTCCGCAGGCGGGCGGCTCCCCGGCCCCTGGCGGTGGCCCCGGGCGGGAGACGCCGTGGCCGAAGGGGACGCGGCCGTATGTCGTCGGGGGCGACGGCAGCAAGGACGGCAAGGTGGTGGTGCGGCTTCCGGACGGTTCGACGCGGGACGTGGACGTCGAGGAGTTCGTGGAGCTGGTGGCGGCGGATGTGGCGCGGGCGGGTCTGCCGCCGGGTACCCCGATCGTGGTGGCCGTTCCGTTCCTGGGCCGGTATGGCCCGTTGTTGCAGGAGCTGGCGGATCGTACGGGTCTGGTGGTGTGGCCGCACAGCGGTGAGGTGGAGGTCAGCCCGCTGCCCGACGGGAAGGGCCGTATCGACACGGTCGCCGGACGGCCCGGAGTTCCCAAGGGTGTCTGGTTCCCGCTCCGGCCCGGCCAGGGGCCGGTTCTCCATGCCGGCCTGCCCGACTGGTACCGCAGCGTGGTGATGTGGCCGATGGTCAGCGAGGCGATTGGCGAGCAGATGGGCCACTCCTCGTTTCGCCCCACCGAGTACGCGGAGACATTCGAGGAGAACGAACGCCACAGCGACCGGATGACGACGTACGTCGACTTCCGCTTCGCCTCGGAGACCGTTTCACCGGAGCGGGAGTTGCCGCGTCCGGGTCCCGAGGGCAGTCCGTTCCCCGAGGCCGACGCGCTCCGCATCAGCGCGCATGGCATCCCGGGCTACATGGCCGTGGCGGTGCGGAGCGGGGACCGCGTGTACTACCGCTCCCTCGACAAGGACGAGGCAGCGGCGTGGGTGGCGTGGCTGGTGTCCGGGCTCCCCAAGGACCGCTGGATCGACCTCGCCTGCTGCTGCCTCGCCTCCCCCAAGGACAGCGACAGGCCGGATCCCGACGTGGGATCCCTCTTCTACCGCGAAGTGTTCGTGGCCGATCCGCTGCGGGAGCTGTCTCCGGGACAGCACATCGTGAACAAGGCGCGGCGCTGGGCGCGTGTCTCCTACGGCCCGCAGTCGGAGATGAAGCTGCAGAGGAACGGCAAGTACGTGCGGACCCTGTTCACCGATCCCCAGGGGCGGGCCCGGGACTGGGAGCTGGGGCGGCCGGAGCCGGAGGGTGCGGCGCTGGACCGGCTTGCGGTGGTGGCCCGGTTGCACTCGGGGAGTGGCCCGGTGTCGGCGGAGGTGCGGGAGCGGACGCTGATTGCGGTGCGGGCGCTGAAGTCGATGTTCGGGGTGTATGTGGAGGACCGTGCGGATTTCGGGGAGCTGCTGCGGGGTGTGGCGGCGGTGGACGAGATGTGGCTGGCCGATCCAGAGTTCCGGCGGGTGGGTCCGCTGACGCTGGATCTGCTGTCGCGGGTGATCGAGGCGCGTCCGGAGGCGGCGTCCGGGGTGGATCAGGAGGTTGCCCGCCGGGTGCTGGCCGCGGCGGCGGCGTGGTGGGAGGCACGGCCTCGTGGTCCGCGGGGCGAGCGTGTGGACATGCCGTGGGACTTCGTGGAGCTGCCGGTGGTGCGGCTGGGCGCGCAGTGGGTGCGGGGGGATGAGGCGAGGTCCGAGGCCGCCACCGTCCTGAATCTGCCCGAACCCCGCCCGTTGGGTGAGGCGGAGCGGCTGCGGATGCTGTGGGCGTGGGTGAAAACCATGGACCTGCTGAGCAAGCCTGGTGTGGACGTGGACGATCTCGCCATACGGGTGCGCCACCTGGACCCGGCCGTCGGCGTCGGCGCGTCGGAGCGTGAGAACCTGCGGACCTTGCTCACCCGCGCGTTCGCCGTGGGGCAGAACGCGTCCGACACGGACGCGGCGGCCGCGTACCACCTGGAGGTGAACCTGGCGTTCATCGCCACCGACAGGGACACGGTCCTGGACGGGGTCGAGGGGAAAAGCCGTGACTTCACGGGGGAGTCGTGGCCGCGGGTGAACCTCGCGCAGATCCGTACGTCCGGCGGGCTGGTGGACGCGCCGTGGCGGAACCGGAACCGGAAGCGGCAGGCGACCGAGCCGGTCCCCTTCCTGCTGCGGATCGAACAGGACCCGCAGGACTCGTACATCATCGAGCTGGACATCGACGGCAGTGTGTTCCGGATATCGGTCATTGAGTTCCTGCAGCTGATGGCGAACGACCCCATCCTGACAGCCAAGGGAAAGGGCACCAAGGTCGTCCTGTCGCACGCCAGGACCGCTCCCCGCATCTACGTCGTGGCGTGGTTGCTGGCGCAGGGGCTTGGCCGTCCTGTGCTGTGGACCAACGACCGGACGGACCTGTCCGGCACGGACGACCAGGGCGCGCCGGTGCTCACCGTGCCCGCCGGAGCGGCCTCCGCCGCCGTCTGGCAGGAGGCGCTGCCGGAGCCCCCGCCGCCGGGCACTCAGAACGCCCCGCGCCCGGTCCCGCGGCCGCTCCCCAGGTCTTCCGGGCTTCCCGCTCCCGCGGCGGCCCTGCCCGCGGCTACGACGACTACGACGGCGGCGACCGTGCCCTCGGCGGCTCCGGCGAAGCTCCACGGCGGTCCCACCAGGAGCGCGCCCCCCGGGCCGGCCGACGGGACCGGCGCGGCCGGTGCGGTCGCGGCCCCGGGCGTGCCGTGGGCTTCGGGCGCGGACGGTGCCGGGTCGCGGGGGTCGGTGCGGGAGTTGTCGGTGCCGTCCACGCCCGTGTCCGGGGACTCCGAGTCCGCTGCGCGGGTGTTCGTCGCGCCGGTCGCCCCGCAGACGTCCGAACCGCCCGCCCCGCTCGCTCCGCAGCCGGCCGCGCTACCCGCGCCTCCCGCCGCGCTCGCTCCGCAGGCGCCCGCCCCGGTTGCACCGCTCGCTCCGCAGCCGGCCGTGTTGCCTCCCGAGTTGCCGCCGTTGAGCGTGGTGGAGTTCGCGCCGGACTGGACCGGCCCGTCCGGGGACGGGCAGCGGGCCATCAGGGCGCTGGCGCTCAAGGTGGCGTCTGCCGGTCTGCGGAACCGGGAGGTGGGCGCGGCGCTGCCGCGGATTGTCATCACCGGGTACGGTGTCGATGTCGCCGGCGGTGGCGAGTGGCGGGCGCGGGCTGCGTACGCGGTGTTCATGGGCCATCTGAAGCAGGTGCTGGACATCCTCCAGGTGTTGTCCGAGGGGGAGGAGCGGCTGGCCGCGGAGGACTTCCCGTTCTTCGTGCAGTGGGCTCCCGGGGAACCCTCGGACGAGGTGGTCGCGCTTGCCGGTGTGCCGCGTGAGGTGCTGGGGCGGCAGGCGACGGTCGGGTTCGCCCTCCCCCCGGACGCGGCGGCGGCGGAGCGGCTGGAGGCTCTGCACCGGCGGGACCGGGCGCTGCGGGGCGATCCGTTCGATGTGGACGTGGTGGCCCGTCGTGTGCTGCACCTGCCGGAGGGTGCGCCGGTGGACCAGGCGGTGCGTGCGTGGCTGTTCGGGCTGGTGGTGGATGCCGCGGCGGCCGGGCGGGCGGGGAGCCTGGCGGCGCTGCGCGCGTTCCACCTCGAGAGGCTGGGGGCGACCGGGCCGGCCCAGAGCGGCTACTTCACGGTGGATGGACACCGGGTGCCGGGTCTCAACTGGCTGGGACCGGACGTCATGGGGGACATGGATGCCCTGGAGCTGGACACGGACTGGAGCGATGTCCTCACGCCGCAGGCGGACGGTTCCCTGGCGATCGGCGGCCCCGGACGGCAGACGCCGTGGCCGAAGGGGACGCGGCCGTACGTCGTCGGGGCCGACTGGCGGGACGGCAAGGTGGTGGCGCGGCTGCCGGACGGTTCGACGGTGGACGTGGACATCGAGGAGTTCATCGAGCTGGTGGCGGCGGACGTGGCGCGGGCGGGTCTGCCGCCGGGCACCCCGATCGTGCTGGCTATTCCTTTCCTGGGCCGCCACAGCCCGCTGTTGCAGAAGCTCGCGGATCGTACCGGTTTGGTGGTGCGCACGCACAGCGGTGAGGTGAAGGTCAGTCCGCGGACCTACGGGACGGGCGGCATCGACACGGTCACCGGACGGCCGGGAGTCCCCAAGGGCGACTGGGTCCCGCTCCGGCCGGGCCAAGGGCCCGTTCTCGATGACAGCGTGCCCGACTGGTACCACGACGTGGTGATGTGGCCGGTCGTCAGCGAGGCGATCGAAGAACAGATCGGTTACACCTCGTTCGGAGCCGGCGAGTACGCGAAGGACTTCGAGGAGCCGAGCCGACACGCGGACCGGATAACGACGTTCACCCACTACCACAGCGCCTTGAACGCCCATGGCCTGGAGCAGGAGCTGCCGCGTCCGGGTCCCGAGGGCAGTCCGTTCCCCGAGAGCGGTGCGTACCGCATCACCATGCATGGCTTGCCGGGCTACGTGGTTCTGACGCTGTGGGACGGGAACGGCGTGGTCGAACGCTTCCTCGGCGAGGATGAGGCGGTGGCATGGGTCAAGTGGCTGGTGTCCCGGCTGCCCAAGGACCGCTGGCTCGACCTCCCCTGTTGCTGGATCGCGTCCCCCAAGGACAGCAACAGCACGGGGCCCGTCCACAGGAGCGTCTTCGCCCCCGAGGTGTTCGTGGCCGATCCACTGCGGCAGATCTCTCTGGCACAGCGCATCGTGAACGCGACGCGATTCTGGGGGCGCATTTCCTACGGCCCGCAGGGGCTGGGAGTGTTGGACGGCAAGTACGTGCGGTCCCTGTTCGTCGATCCCCAGGGGCGGCTGCGGGAGTTCGACCTGGGCCGGCCGGATCCGGAGGGTGCGGAGCTGGACCGGCTTGCGGTGGTGGCCAGGCTGCACTCGGGGGATGGCCCGGTGCCGGCGGAGGTGCTGGAGCGGACGCTGATAGCGGTGCGGGCGCTGAAGTCGATGTTCGGGGTCCATGTGGAGGACCGTGCCGACTTCGGGGAGCTGCTGCGGGGGGTGGCGGCGGTGGATTCGATGTGGCTGGCCGACCCGGACTTCCGGCGGGCGGGTCCGCTGATGCTGGATCTGCTGCGGCAGGTGATCGCGGCGCGTCCGGAGGCCGCGTCCGGGGTGGACCAGGACGTCGCCCGCCGGGTGTTCGCCGCGGCGGCGAAGGCATGGGAGACACGGCCCCCTGGCCCGCAGGGGGAGCGCGTGGAGCTGCCGTTGCGGCACTTCGTGGACCTGCCGGTGGTGCGGGAGGCCGCCCAGTGGCTGGACGGGGATGAGGCGGCGGCCGAGGCCGTCACCGTCCTGAAACTGTCCGGCACCCGTCCGATGGCTGAGGTGGAGCGGTCGCGGATGCTCTGGGCGCGGGTCAAGACCATGGAACTGCTGAGCACAACCGAGATGGAGGAGGACGACCTCGCCCGGCAGGTGCTCCACAAGGACCCGGACTTCGACGTGGACGAGTTGGACCTCAACGAGCTGCGGGCCGTGCTCACCCACGCGTTCGCCGTGGGGCGGGACGCGTTCGACACGGACGCGGCGGCCGCGTTCAACCTGGAGGTGTACGGGGCGTTCGATGACACCGCCACCGCTATGAACACGGTCCTGGACGGGGCCAAGGGGAGCGGTCGTGACTTGACGGGGGAGCCGCGCCCGCAGAAGAGGGTGAACCTGGCGCAGGTCCGTACGCCCGATCTGGTGGACGCGCCATGGCGGAACCAGGATCCGAACCAGCAGGCGGCCGCGAGCGTCCCCCACCTGGTGCGGGCCGAACTGGATCCGCAGGACCCGGACACCATCCTGATGACCATCGGAGGCAGTGGCTTCCGGGGGCCGATCGGTGAGTTCCTGGAGGTGGTGGCGAGCGACCCCACCCTGACAGCCAAGGAAAGGGGCACCGAGGTCCTCTTTTCGCACGCCGGGCTGGGTACCGACGCCGGCGAGGTGGCGTGGGCGCTGGCGCAGCGGCTGGGCGCTCCCGTGTGGTGGATCGACACCCCGACGGACCTGTCCGGCAAGGACGACCAGGGCAATCCGGTGCTCACCGTGTCCGCCGGAGCGGCCTCCGGCGCCGTCTGGCAGAAGGCGGCGGTGGAGCTCCCGCCACCGAATGTCCAGCACGCCCCGCGGCCGGTCCCACGGCCGCTCCCGCTCCCGCTCCGCGGGCCCTCCGGGACTGGTGCTCCCACGACTGCTCCGCCCACGACGACTACGACTCTGCCCCCTGTGGCTCGGTACGGGGCGGAGGCGGCGGGGATGGCGGCGCTTCACGGCGGCCAGGCCGCTGCCCCGGACTCCGCTCCCCGGGTGCTGACCCGTGGGGAGCTGACGGCCCTTGTGGATGGTGTGGCGGTGGGGCTGCCGTCGGGTGGTGTGTCGGAGCGGCGGTGTTTGGAGTTGTTGGGTGCGTTGCGGGATGAGTTGCATCCGGGTGTGTTGCTTCCTTCGGGTGTGCGGGCCGGGGGTGTGGTGGATGACTCGGTGCTGGACCGGCCGGGTGCGGCGTCCCGTTTGGTGGTGGGTCCTGGGTGGGGCCGGGTGGGGTCGTGGGGTGCGGTGGCGGACGCGCTGCGGGACGCGGAGGGTGTGGGGCCGGGCTCGGTGGCGTTGGTGTTGGCGCGGCGGCCGGAGGACGGGTTGGGGCATGCGTTTGCGGCGTATCACACGGCGGATGGTGTGGTGTGGGTGGACGCGTCGATGCGCAAGGGGCACCGGGTGTCGATGGATCCGCCGGATGTGGCGCTGTTGTTTGACGCGCAAGCGGTGGTGGTCGGTCCGTCCGGGCGGGTGGTGGCGAACGCGCTGGAGCCGTTCGTGGAGTCGTCGTCGGTGGCGCACGCGATGCTGGACGGGTCGGTGCGTGATGAGTACGGGGCCATCGGCCCGGAGATCGAGTACCGCTATCCGCTCGACATCTCCGTCACCCCCGACCTTCTGCGGAGGCTCGGCATCCCGGAGCGCCTGGGGGAGCGGCCCGATCTGCGGAAGGAGGTGCTGGCGCATGGCCCCGGAATCAGGGTCACCGTCGATGCGACGGAGTTCTGGCTCGACCGCGCCACGGACCGGCTCTTCGATCCGACGGCGCAACAGCCCCCGGGGGCGAGGTTCGAGGGGGTCGTGCATTTCATCCCGGAGGTCGACACCGATCCGGCGGCCGTGATTCCGGGTGAGCGGCGGCAGTCCTGGGCGGAGGCGGAGGCCAAGCGGAAGCTGGTTCGTGACCGGCTGGCGCGGACGGGCACGGCCGAGCGGGGCGGGCGTCCGATGCCGCTGGTGGAGCTTCTGGGGGATCTTCCGGGGTGGGAGATCACCGAGATCGGCCAGGCGACCACCGTCCATCCCCTCGCCCTGGACTACGACGGCCGCCCCTACGCGCAGTTCTCCCTGGGTCCCCCCGCGGTGGGCCGCATGATGCTCTGGGATCACGCCATCAACCGGCTGTGGCGCAAGGACACGCTTCCCCTGTTCGTCGCGGGGAGGCGTTTCGGGGGGCAGGCCGCCCAGGAACTGGTGGGCCGGCTCGGCTACCGCGACCCGGCGGTCGCGGACCTTCTGCCGTTCCTGGCCGCCATTCCGGATGTGAACGAGGTCTGGGGATACGCGTGGATGACGTTCAACCAGGTCGCCACCGGACCGGTCAACGCCGCGTTCACGGATACCTCGGACCTGCTCAAGAACCGGTTGGCGGTGGTGTCCCGGTCCGCGCTCGACAGCGTCAGGCGGGCTCTGCGGCCTGACTCGCGGGACTTCCTCGACAAGCGTCACGACCAGCTCAGCGTGATCGCCCACGCCGCACTGACCAAGGAGATGGAGCGCACCTTCGCGCGCCACCGGCCGGGCGAGGCCGTCCCGTACGGGTTCTTCGACGCCGACGAAGTGCCGTCCCCTCGCGAGCATCTGACCGCCGCGCTGACGGGGCTGACGTCCCAGGGGAGGCGGATCGGCCAGTACGAGTCGGTCGGCATGAACGAACTCCCGGGCCTGGACACCGGCAACGGCACGCTGGCGGTCCCGCTGGCGGTGGACGAGCTGCGGGGGTACGGGTTCGACGGCAGGACGATGACCGAGGAGGAGATCGAGCGGGCCGGCGCCGAGCTGGTGGAACTCGGTCGGCAGATGTACGAGGAGGCGGTGGCGGCCCGGGTCCCGCTGTCGCCCGAGGTGCTGATCCGGTCGCTGGAACGGATCGTGAACCATCCGGTGGTCCGGGGATCCCTCCCGCTCATGTGGCTGGCCGCCAATGGTGTGCCGCGGGCGGACGGCCCGCCCCGGCCGCTGCTGACGGCGGCGGAGGGGATGACCGTGGCCAAGGCGCTGGCCCGCTACGCCCTGGGGCACATCCGGCTGCCCGCGGACAGCCCGGCGTATCAGCTGATGGCCACGGCGGCGGGGCGGGCGTCCGCTCTCCTGGGCAGCGGGACCGTTCCCGCCGGGCTGCGTGCGCGTGTCGAGGGGGCCGTCAGGAGCGCGGAGCGGGTGCTGACGGCTGTCCTCGAGGGGCCGCCGCCGCCCGCGATCGAGTGGAAGGCGGAGATCGAGGCGCTGGACGGGACCCGGGTTCCGGTGGACCGCGTGTCGCACGTGCAGCACCTGAATGCGTCGGGTGTGCAGGTGGGGGTGTCGCTGCGGGGTGGCGCAGTAGCCGGACCGTGGCTGTATCGGCAGGGGTCCTACGGTCTGCTGCCCGGGGTGGAGTACGTCACGCGGGTGCGGCGGGGGCCGGTGCCCGGAGGTGTGGCCGGGACTCCGGCAGTGGTGGCGGAGGGCCCGCGGAAGAAGGCGCCGTTCGACAGGGTGTTCCTGGTCGGTATGGACGGGAACGGGACCGCGGCGGAATTGCGGGTCCGGGACGGTTCGGGCGTGGCGGTCGGCTACCCGCGGGTGGTGGATTATCTCTTCGCGCGCGCACCGGAGTTGACGGCAGCGCCGTGGGATACGGCTGTGCTGGTGGCGGGCGCGGATGTGGCGGGTCCGCATGCGCGTGGCCGTGATCCGCTGGAGTGGCCGGTGGCCGGTCAGGTGCTGGCCAACGGTACGGGCTTCGACCGGTGGGTGTGGACCTCCGCCCTGGGCCTGGAGTTCGGGTTCGCCTCGGATGTCGAGGAGGTGGCGGACGAGGACGGTGTGGTCCGGCAGAAGCGGGTGGTGCGGCTTCAGCTGGCGGAGGGTGACTGGCTGGCGGGGTTCCGCCGGGAGCCGTCGTCGGTTCAGCTGGCCGCGTGGGCCGAGCGGGTGACCGGTGACCGGGACCGGGCTGGGGATGTGGCGCGGTGGTGGCGGGCGGTCCGGCTGGTGTACGGGCCGCTGCTGGAGGACGACGAGCCGACGTCCGAGGAGGACGACGAGTCGATGTCCGAGGAGGACGACGAGTCGATGTCCGAGGAGGACGACGAGACGGCGTTCGAGGCCCTGCTGCGTGGCTTCCGCGCGCTGGACCAGTGGCGGGCCGACCAGGGCGATGACTCCCTGCTGACCTGGAGCCGTCTGCGGGCCCTGACCGACGAGCACTTCGTCTCCCTCGGGCAGCCGGTCCCGCCACTGGCACAGGCGCTGCCGGCGCTCCTGGCGTGGGCCGCGGACGAGGTCAGGACGGACCTGGACCTGCGCGACTTCGATCTGACGCCGCGGCATGCCCCTGAGCGGGCGTGGGCGCAGGCTCCGGAGTCCCCGGCGGCGGACCGGGCGGGCGCCGCCCCGGAGGCGGCCGGGGGCTCCGGCGCGGACGGCGCCGGGTCGCGGGCGCCGTCGGGGCCGTCGACATCCGTGCGGGGGGAATCCGGTTCGCGGGTGTTCATCGGGCCGGTCGCCCCGCCGACGGCCGCGCCCCCCGCCCCGCGGACGGCCGCGCCGTCTTCCGAGTTGCCGACGCTGAGCGTGGTGGAGTTCGGGCCGGGTGAGACGGGCCCGTCCCCGGACGGGCAGCTGGCCATCAGGACGCTGGCGGTCAAGGTGGCGACCGCCGGTCTGCGGAACCGGCCGGCGGGCGCCGCGCTGCCGCGGACCGACATCATCGGGTACGGCGCCGACGTCGCTGATGGTGGCGAGTGGCGCGCGGGGGCTCTGCGCGCGGTGTTCACCTGGCATCTGAACCAGGTGCTGGACATCCTTCAGCAGAGCCTGCCCGAGGGGGCGGGGCGGTTGGCCGCGGAGGACTTCCCGGTCTCCGTGCGGTGGGCTCCCGAGGGGCCCTCGGAGGAGGTGGTCGCGCTCGCCGGTGTGCCGCGTGCGGTGCTGGAGCGGCAGGCGACGGTCGGGTTCGCTCTCTCCCCGGACGCGGCGGCGGTGGAGCGGTTGGAGGCTCTGCAGAGGAAGGACCGGGGACTGCGGAGCCGTCCGTTCGACGCGGACGCGGTGGCCCGTCAGGTGCTGCACCTGCCGGGGGGTGCACCGGTGGACCAGGCGGTGCGCGCGGAGCTGCTGGGGCTGGTCCAGGCGGCCGAGGCGGACGGGCGGGCGGGGAGTCTGGCCGCGCTGGGGGCATTCCATCTCGAACGGCTGAGGGCGACCGGGCCGGATCAGAGCGGCTACTTCACGGTGGGGGGCCACCGGGTTCCGGGTCTGAACTGGCTGGGGCCGGAGGCCATGGGGGCCCTGGACGCCCTGGAGCTGGACATGGACTTCAGCGACGTCCTGATGCCGCGGCCGGACGGTTCCCTGGCCATGGGCGGCGCTCCCAGGCGGGAGACGCCGTGGCCGAAGGAGCGGGTGCCGTATGTCGTCGGGGCCGACTGGCGGGACGGCAAGCACGGCAGTAACGGCAGGTTGGTGGTGCGGCTGCCGGACGGTTCGACGCGGGACGCGGGCATCGAGGAGTTCGTGGAGCTGGTGGCGGCGGATGTGGCGCGGGCGGGTCTGCCGCCGGGTACCCCGATCGTGGTGGCCGTTCCGTTCCTGGGCCGGTATGGCCCGTTGTTGCAGGAGCTGGCGGATCGTACGGGTCTGGTGGTGTGGCCGCACAGCGGTGAGGTGAAGGTCAGCCCGCGGCCTGACGACAAGGGCGGCATCGACTTGGTCGTCGGGCGGCCGGGGGTTCCCGAGGGTGCGTGGTTCCCGCTTCGGCCGGGCCAGGGGCCGGTTCTCGATGACAGCGTGCCCGGCTGGTACCCCGACGTGGTGCTGTGGCCGATGGTCAGCGAGGCGACCGGGGAGCAGATCGGCGACGCCTCGTTTGCCCCCGCCGAGTACGCGCGGGACTTCGAGGAGACGGATCGCCACATCGACCAGATGACGACGTACGTCAACGACTATTTCACCCTGCGCGCCGGTGGGCGGGAGTTGGAGCTGCCGCGCCCGGGCCCCGAGGGCAGTCCGTTCCCTGAGGCCGACGCGTACCGCATCTCGATGCATGGCGTGCCGGGCTACATGGTGCTGTCGGTGTGGAGCGGGAACGGCGTGGTCAACCGCTTCGTCGGCGGGAGTGAGGCGGTGGCGTGGGTGACGTGGCTGGTGTCCCGGCTGCCCAAGGACCGCTGGCTGGACCTCCCCGCCTGCTGGATCGGGTCTCCCGAGGACAGCAACAGGCCGGGGCCCGCCGGGAGGGACGTCTTCGCTCCCGATGTGTTCGTGGCCAATCCGCTGCGGGAGGTGTCTGTGGGACAGCGCATCGTGAACGGGGCGCGGCGCTGGGCGCGGGTCTCCTACGGCCCGCAGGGGAAGGGGCGGAAGAACGGCAAGTACATGCGGAGCCTGACCACCGATGCCCGGGGGCGGCCGCGGGAGTTCGCCCTGGAGCGGCCGGAGCCGGAGGGCGCGGAGCTGGACCGGCTGGCGCGGGTCGCCAGGCTGCACTCGGGCCCCGGCGCGGTGCCGCCGGCGGTGCTGGTGCGGACGCTGGATGCGTTGCGGGCGCTGAAGGCGATGTTCGGGATCTATGCGGAGGACCGCGCCGACCTCGGGGAGCTGCTGGCTGGGGCGGCGGCGGTGGATTCGATGTGGCGGGCCGACGACGACTTCGAGCGGGCGGGTCCGCTGACGCTGGATCTGCTGGGACGGGTGATCGCTGAACGTGCGGAGCCCGGGGTCGGCGTGGGTCAGGATGTGGTCCGCCGGGTGCTGGCCGAGGCGGCGACGGCGTGGGCGGCGGGGGAGTCGTTCGGGGACTTCGTGGTCCTGCCGGTGGTGCGGGAGGCCGCGGGGTGGCTGAACGGGGATGGTGCGCGGTCCGAGGCCGTCGACGCCCTGAAGCTGTCCGGCCCCGGTCAGGTGCGGGAGGCGGAGCGGTCGCGGATGTTCTGGGCGCGGGTCAAGGCCGGGGAGGTGCTGGACGCGCCCGGTATGGACGAGACCAAGCGCGACGCGCTGGCCGTGCGGGTGCTCCACCTGGACCCGGCCTTCGACGTCGACCCGCGGGAACGTGAGCGCTTGCGGGTCGTGCTCACCCGGGCGTTCGCTGTGGGGCGGGACGCGTCCGACCCGGACGCGGCGGCCGCGTACGACGTGGAGGAGTACGGGGCGTTCGATGACACCGCCATGGACACGGCCTTGGACGGAGTCGAGGGGAGCGGTCGTGACTTCACGGGGGAGCCGAAGCCGAGCAAGAAGGTGAACCTTGCGCGGATCCGTACGCCCGCCGGTCTGGAGGACACGCCGTGGCGGCACCAGCGTCCACCCCAAGGCCGCAACCAGCAGGCGACCGTGCCGGTCCCCGACCTGGTGCGGATCGAACTGGACGAGCGGGAGCCGGACATCATCACGCTGTTCATCGGCAGCCGCGTGTTCCGGATGCCGGTCGGTGAGTTCGTGGAGCTGATGGCGAACGACCCCACCCTGACGGACAAGAGGCCGGGCAGCACCGTCGTCCTGTCGCACGCCCGGCAGGCTCCCGGCATCGCTGAGGTGGCCAGGCGGCTGACGCAACTGGGTCGTCCCGCGTGGTGGACCGAGACCCCGACGGACCTGTCCGGCACGGACGATCAGGGCGCGCCGGTGCTCACCGTGCTCGGCGCCTCCCGTGCCGAATGGCAGAAGGCGGAGGTGGAGTTCCCGCCGCCGCCCGTCCCGCCCGCCCCGCTCCCCGCCCCGCGGCCGTACCCGCTCCCGAACTCCAGGCCCCCCGGACCTGGTGCTCCCACGATGACTCCGGCCACGACGGCTCTGCCGACCCTGTCCTTGGCGGCTCCGGTCGTGGCGGACGCGGAGGGGACGGCGGCGCCCCACGGGGGCCCCACCGCCACGGTCACGGACACCTCCACGGATCTCGCTTCCGAGAACCCGGCCACCGGGCCGGTGCCGGCCCTCCGGGAGCTGGGTCATGGGGAGCCGGCGGGACCTGCGGACGGGGTGGCGGCGTGGGAGCCGCTGGGGGACGCGGGCGAGGCGCGGCCGGTGGCGCGGGCGTCGTCGGGGCAGGAGATGCCCGGTCTGGAGGAGTCCGCCCCGCGGCGGGTGTTCACCGCACCGGTTGATCCACCGTCGGTCGCGTCGCGGTTGGACGGGCCGCTTCGGGCGCTGCCGGTGCTGACCCCGGTGGTGTTCTGGGCCCAGGGAACGGAGCATCTGCTCGGAGAGCAGCGGGAGACTCTCAGGAAGCTGGCGTTCGAGGTGGCGCTGGCCGGTTTGCGCAACCGGCGGGCGGGTGTCGCGCTGCCGAGCGTCCAGATCACCGGATACGGCACCGGCGGTGAGGAGGAGGTGCGTGCGCGGAACGCGCACCAGGCGTTCACCGGCTTCCTGGACGATGCGCTGCGCACTCTTCAGCAGGGGCTGCCTTCGGGTGAGCGACGGCTGGGCGTGCGGGATTTCGCGCTCACCGCGCAGGCTTTGGGGTGGCCGTCCGAGAATGCGGCTGTGCTCGCCGGTGTGGAGCGGGAGGACCTGGCGCGGCGGGCGACGGTGGGGGTGACCCTGCCCGGGGACGCGGCGGCGCTGGAGAGGCTGGACGTTCTGCGTGGGCGCGACTGGCGGTTCCGAAGCGGTCCGCTGGATGTGGACGTGATGGCCCGTCATGTTCTGTGTCTGCCGGAGGGCGTGCCGGTGGACGAAGCCGTGCGTGCGCGGTTGTTCGAGTGGGTGCGGGACGCCGAGGAGGCTGGGCGGGCGAGGAGCCTGGCGGAGCTGGTGGTGTTTCGCCTCGCCGAGTTGGGGGTGATCCATCCGGGCCGGAGTGACCACTACACGGTTGACGGTGACCGGGTTCCGGGCCTGAACTGGTTGGGGCCGGCGGCTATCGAGCTGGACACCACCCGGAGTCAGGTCTATGTGCCGCAGCCGGGCGGTTCCCTGGCCATCCGCGGCCCCGGGCGGGAGACGCCGTGGCCGAAGGGGAGGGTGCCGTACGTCGTCGGGGCCGACTGGCGTGACGACAAGGTGGTGGTGCGGCTGCCGGGCGGCTCGACGGTGGACCTGGACGTCGAGGAGTTCATAGAGCTGGTGGCGGCGGACGTGGAGCGGGAGGGTCTGGCGCCGGGCACCCCGATCGTGCTGGCCATTCCCTTCTTGGGCCGCCACGGCAAGCTGCTGCAGAAGCTCACGGACCGCACGGGCCTGGTGGTGTGGGCGCACAGCGGTGAGGTGGCGGTCAGTCCGCGACCCGATGGGAAGGGGGGTATCGACACGGTCGTCGGGCGGCCGGGAGTCCCCAACGGCGCCTGGGCCCCGCTCCGGCCGGGCCAGGGGCCCGTTCTCGATGACAGCGTGCCCGACTGGTACCACGACGTGGTGATGTTGCCGATCGTCAGCGAGGCGACGGGGGAGCTGATCGGCGACGCCTCGTTCGAGCCCGACGAGTACGCGGAGCACTTCGAGGAGGGCGACCGCCATCTCGACCAAGCGACGACGTTCGAGCACTACAACCTTGCCGTGAACGCGGTCACCCCGGATTACGCGCTGCCGCGTCCGGGGCCTGAGGCCAGTCCGTTCCCAGAGGACAAGGCGTACCGCCTGAGCACGCACGGCAGACCGGGTTACCTCTCGCTGGTGGTGCGGGACAGGGCCACCGGCAGCCTCGGCATTCGCCTCGTCGACGAGGACGAGGGGGTCCCGTGGGCGATCTGGATGATGTCCCGGTTGCCCAAGGACCACTGGATCGACCTCCCCTGCTGCTGGGCCGGGTCTCCCAAGAACCGTGTCGTGCCGAACCCCGGCCGGGTGACCAACGCCCTGCCCGGCGTGTTCGTGCCCGATCCGCTGGGGGAGGTCTCTCTGGGGCAGCACATCGCGAACCGGGCGCGACGCTGGGCGCGCGCTTCCGACGGCCCACAGGGGATGGACACGGTCGGCGGCAAGTACGTGCGGTCCCTGTTCGCCGATCCCCAGGGGCGGTACCGGGTGTGGGTTCTGTTCCGGCCGGAGCCGGAGGACGCGGAGCTGGATGTGCTGGCGCGGGTGGCCGGGCTGCACTCGGGCGGTGGCGCGGTGCCGGCGGCGGTGCGGGTGCGGACGTTGCGTCTGGTGCGGGCGCTGAAGTCGATGTTCGACGTCTGGGTGGAGGACCGTGCCGACTTCGCGGAACTGCTGCGGGGGGCGGCGGCGGTGGATGAGATGTGGCTGGCCGACGCGGACTTCCGGCAGGCGGGTCCGCTGACGCTGGATCTGTTGTCGCGGGTGGTGGAGGCGCGTCCCGAGGCCGCGTCCGGGGTGGACCAGGAGGCCGCCCGCCGGGTGCTGGCCGCGGCTGCGGCGGAGTGGGACACATGGCGCGATGCCGGACTGCACGAGGCCCGGTTCAGTAAGTTCGTGGCGCTGCCCGCGGTGCAGGAGGCTGCCAGGTGGGTGCGTTCGCCTGACATGAAGGCCGCGGCTGTCGACGCTTTGCGGCTGTCCGGTTCCGGCGAGGTGCATGAGGCGGAGCGGTCGCGGATGTTCTGGGCGCGGGTCAAGGCCGGGGAGGTGCTGGATGAGCCCGGTGTGGCCGTGGACGAACTCGCCATACGGGTGCTCCACCTGGACCCGGACTTCGACGTCGACCCGTCGGAACGTGACGACCTGCGGCTGCTGCTCACCCGGGCGTTCGCAGCGGGGTGGGACGCGTCCGACCAGGACGTGGCGGCCTCGTACGACCTGGCGGAGCACGGGGTCCTCGAATTCATCGCCGTGGACACGGACATGGACGGGGAGCCGGGGAGCGGCTGTGACTTCACGGGTGAGCGGCCGGAGAAGGTGGATCTGGCGGAGATTCACACGTCCGCTGGTCTGGTGGACGCGCCGTGGCGGGAGGACGAGTGGCCCCCCTATCTGGTGAGTGTCAAGCCGCACGGGCAGGACCCGGACCTTCTTGAAGTGGTCCTCGGGGACCGGACGGAGGTGATACCGGTCGGTGAGTTCCTGGAGGTGATGGCGAACGACCGCGGCCTGCTCTCCTGCGCCCTGGACACTCGCGTCGTCCTTTCGTTCTCCGGGCTGGGGCCTGGCATGGGCGCGCTGGCGCAGCGGCTGGCGCAGCGGCTGGGCCGTCACGTGTGGTGGACCGATCTCCCGACGAGCCTGTCCGAGACGGGCGACGAGGGACTTTCGGTGCTCACCGCGCCCGCCGGATCCGACCCTGACGGAGGCTGGCGGGAGGCGGTTCCCGTTCCGCCGCGGTACCTCCACGACGCCCCGTTCTCGGTCCCGCAGCCGCTCCCCAAATCCGCCGGGCGCGACGCGACCGCGCCCGCGGCCCTGGCGGGTGTGGGTGGGACGGTGGTGTCCCGTGGCTCCGGCGAGGGCGCGGACCCGGGTGCTTCCGGCGCGGACGATGCCGTGGCGCGGGTGGCGGCGCGGGCGCCGTCGGGGCCGTCCACATCCGCGCCGGGGGACTCCGTTTCGCGGGTGTTCGTCGCGCCGGTCGCCCCGCAGACGGCCGAGTCGCCAGCCCCGCTCGCCCCGGAGACAGCCGCCGCGTCGCAGTCCCCGGACGAAGCGGCGGCAGAGCGGCTGTTGGAGGCCATGCACGGGCGGGACCGGCGGTTCCGGAGCGGTCCGTTCGACGTGGACGTGCTGACCCGTCATGTGCTGCGTCTGCCGAAGGGCGCGCCGGTGGACCAGACGGTGCGTGCGGAGTTGTTCGGGCTGGTGCGGGATGCGGAGGCGGATGGTCGGGCGGGGAGTCTGGCGGAGCTGGGGGCGTTCCATCTGGAGAGGCTGGGGGCGACCGGGTCGGCCCAGAGCGGCCACTTCACGCTGTGGGGGCGCCGGGTTCCGGGTCTGAACTGGCTGGGGCTGGACGCCTTGGAGCTGGACACGGACTGGAGCGAGGTCCTGACGCCGCAGTCCGACGGTTCCCTGGCCCCCATCGGCCGCCCCAGGCGGGAGACACCGTGGCCGAAGGGGAAGTGGCCGTACGTCGTCGGGGCCGACTGGCGCGAGGACAAGAAGAAGGTGGTGGTGCGGCTGCCGGACGGTTCGACGCGGGACGTGGACATCGAGGAGTTCGTGGAGCTGGTGGCGGCGGACGTGGCGCGGGCGGGTCTGCCGCCGGGCACCCCGATCGTGGTGGCCGTTCCCTTCCTGGGCCGTCACAGTGCGCTGTTGCAGAGGCTTGCGGACCGTACGGGTCTGGTGGTGTGGCCGCACAGCGGTGATGCGAAGGTCACCCAGCGGGGCGGTATCGACACGGTTGCCGGGCGGCCGGGGGTTCCCACGGGCGACTGGTTCCCGCTCCGGCCGGGCCAGGGGCCGGTTCTCGATGGCAGCGAGCCCGACTGGTACCCCGACGTGGTGATGTTGCCGACGGTCAGCGAGGCGAGCGGAGAGCGGATCGGCGACGCCTCGTTCGACCCCGCCGAGTACGCGGAGGACTTCGAGAAGCCGGGCCGCCACAGCGACCGGATAACCACGTACTTCGACTACCACTTCGTCTTGGACGATCTGGGGCCGGAGTTGGAGCTGCCGCGTCCGGGTCCCGAGGGCAGTCCGTTCCCGGAGGCCGACGCGTACCGCATCACCCTGCATGGCGTGCCGGGCTACCTGGTGCTGACGGTGTGGAGCGGGAGCGGCGTGGCCGAACGCTTCATCGACGAGGGTGATGCGGTGGCGTGGGTGACGTGGCTGATGTCCCGGCTGCCCAAGGATCGCTGGCTGGACATCTCCTGCTGCTGGATCGGGTCCCCCAAGGACAGCAACAGGCCGGGTCCCGCCCCGAGGGGCTACTTCGCTCCCGAGGTGTCCGTGGCCGATCCGTTGCGGGTGGTGTCTGTGGGGCAGCACATCGTGAACGGGGCGCGGCGCTGGGCGCGTGTCTCCTACGGCCCGCAGGGCTTCGGGAAGGAGAACGGCAAGTACATGCGGGCCCTGTTCGCCGATCCTCAGGGGCGGGCCCGGGGGTGGGATCTGCTGCGGCCGGAGCCGGAGGGTGCGGAGTTGGAGCGGCTGGCGCGGGCGGCCGAGTTGCACTCAGGGGATGGTCCGGTGCCGGCGGAGATGCTGGAGCGGACGCTGTATGGGTTGCGGGCGCTGAAGTCGATGTTCGGGGTCTATGCGGAGGACCGTGCCGACTTCGGGGAGCTGCTTCGGGGGGTGGCGGCGGTGGAGGGGATGTGGCTGGCGGACGACGACTTCAAGCAGGCGGGTCCGCTGACGCTGGATCTGCTGCGGCGGGTGATCGTTGCACATGCCGGGCCCGGGGTCATGGTGGATCAGGACGTCGTTCGCCGGGTGCTGGCCGCGGCGGCGACGGCGGGGAAGGCGGGGGTGCCGTTCCGGGACTTCGTGGAGCTGCCGGTGGTGTGGCTGGCCGCGGGGTGGCTGAACGGGGGTGGTGCGCAGTCCGAGGCCGTCGACGCCCTGAAGCTGTCCGGCCCAGATCAGCAGTTGGGCGAGGTGGAGCGGTCGCGGATGTTCTGGGCGTGGGTGAAGACCATGGATCTGCTGAGCGCACCCGGCATGGACGTGGATGAAGTGGACAAGCTGGCCGTGCGGGTGCTCCACCTGGACCCGGACTTCGACGTTGAGCCGCGCCATCGCGAGCGCCTGCGGGCCAGGCTCACCCAGGCGTTCGCGGTGGGGCGGGACGCGTCCGACCCGGACGTGGCGGCCGCATACGACCTGGAGGAGGAGTACGGGGCGTTCACGGGCACCGGCTTGGACACGGTCCAGGACGGGGCCCGGGGGAGCGGTCGTGACTTCACGGGGCAGCCGCGGTCAGGGGTGGTGAGCCTGGCGCAGATCCTTGCGCCCGGCGGTCTGAAGGACGCGCCGTGGCGGCACCAGGGCCCGAACCAGCAGGCGACCGAGCCGGCCCCCTACCTGGTGCGGATCGAACTGGACGAGCTGGATCCGGACAGCATCATGCTGATCATCGGCGATAGTGTGCTCCAGATGCCGGTCCGTGAGTTCTTGGAGCTGATGGCGAACGACCTCACCCTGACCGACAAGGAAGAGGACACCCTGATCGTCTTGTCGCACGCCTGGCCGGCTCCCGGCATCGGCGAGGTGGCCAGGCGGCTGGCGCAGCGGGTGGGCCGTGACGTGGGTTGGACCGACACCCCGACGGACCTGTCCGGCACGGACGATCAGAACCGGTCGGTGCTCACCGTGCTCGCCGCCTCCGACGCCGTCTGGCAGAAGGCGGAGGTGGAGGCCCCGCAGCCGCCTGTCCCCAACGCCCCGCGCCCCATCCCACAGCCGTACCCGCGCTCCGGGCCCCCCGGGCCTGCTGCCCCCACGGCGGCTCCGCCCACCACGGCCACGACGACCAGACCGACGGCTCTGGGCTCGGCAGCTCCGTCAGGGCTCGCTGCCGCCTCCTCCGCCACACCGCCGGGTGAGAAGCCGGAGGCGACGACCGCCCCTGTGGCGCCGCTCGTGTTGTCCCCGGACCCGGCGTCGTTCCCGGACTTCGAGTCGTTCCTGAACGCCGGGATGCCTTCCGCGCCCGGGGAACCCGAGGCGCCTGGGGGATCCGCGCCGGCCGAGGCGTCCCCTGCGTCGCCCTGGGACATGGCGCGTATCCGCTACGCCGAGGAAGCCTTCGACTACGAGCATCGGCTGGCCACGTACCTGGCGGCCAACGAGCGGATCAACGCGGAGCTTGCGAAGGTGGTGCGGGCGTTCTGGGTCCTTGCCCTGCACAACGGGGCGGACTACCGGAAGTTCGGCAGCGACAATCCGGCGGAAGTCGGGGCGGTCGGGGCGTCCTTCGAAAGCCTGGCAAGGGTCGTGGAGTCAGGGAATGTGCGCGAGAGGGTGGACTTCATCTTCTCCGGGGCGAAAAACGGGCTCATCCCCGACCTCACGGGGGGCAAGGTGCGCAGGCATCCCGTGATCAAGGCGGAGCGCGACGACCGGCGGAACACCGAGGCGTACACGCGCTACAAGGAGATGCAGGCGGAACTCCGCGCGGCGGGCCTTGACGAGGAGGACATAGCGGAAGAGATGGAGGACCTGGTGGCGATGGTGTCGACGCCGCTGCGGCCGGAGGACGTCCGGCCCCCGCTGAGCCAGGACGAATGGCTGCTTGGGGTGAGGGATGGGAAACTGCGCTGGAGGCCCGCCGGGCTGTCCCAGGAACTGCCGATGTCCGCCGAACTCCAGGCGCGTGCCCAGGAGAGTGGCGGTCTGGTGCTGACCGGTACTTCGGGCAGCTCCTACTTCATCCTGGTGTGCGTCGCCCGGATGTCGGGCCTCACGGGCCTCCCTGTGGACCTCGGCCTGATCAGGGCCGGGCTGGTCAGCGTCATGGGGGCCGCGGACCACCACAGCTTTCACGAGGTGATGGCCGGCGCCCAGCTCCTCCTGGACGAGGTCGCCCACCCGGAGGTCCCGGACTACGTGGACGGCTGGTACCGGTACCGGAACGTCTATCCGCTGACCGAGGAGGAGCTGCGGGCCCATGTCGCGCGCGACGGGCTCTTCCCCGACGAGCACGCCCTGGCGCTGTTCGCCGAGCTGGACGACGGAGACGACGGGGCCGAGGAGGGGGCGGAGAGCGACGACGGCGATGACAGCTCAGACCGGTGAAGGGACGCCCACGCGGGCGTCAGAACAGCACGACAGTAAGCGAGGACACGATGAGTGAGTCCAACGGCGAGGCCACTACCCCCGCCACGGTTGACCCCGCACCGCCGGAGGAGTTCGTCCAGGCCGCCAAGGCGGCGCCGAACCACTGGCTCTACCTGACCGACCCCACCTGGCGCGGGGAGGCCCCGCCGCCCGAGTTCGCTGTGGTCGGCCAGTGGCGCTCCGACGACAACGGCGAGATCGTCGAGTGGCAGGCCAACGAGGACTACGTGCCATCGCCGGGGGCGCGGGGCTGGCCCGAGCCCACCGACGACGTGGACCGCGCCGTCCAGCTCGCCACCACCGGCTACGGCCCGGCGGACGACGTCACCGCCGCCCTGGCCAAGGCCGAACTGGCGATGCTGGTCACGGCGGACGGCCGGCCGGTGAGCGCGTCGGCAGCCGACGGCACGGCAGTGGTCCCGATCTACACCTCGGCGCGCCACCTCCACAAGACCGGCCCGTTGGGGTTCGAGCGGGTGCGGATCGCCGACGTCCTCGACCGGATCCCCGAGGGCCACAACCTGTCCGTCAACAGCTCCGCCGCGGTGAGCATGGTGCTGGTCACGGACAAGCTGGTGGCGGCGCTGGCGGCCGTGGAAAGCGCCCCGGCGGAGGAGACGGACGGGGGCGAACGGGCCTATGCGGATCAGGCCGAAGCGGATCAGGCCGAAGCCACATCGGCCGGTGCCCGGGAAGAACGAGGAGGACAGGCGTGAGCCGTTCCGGGGGCGCCCGAGCCCGCTGGTTCAGCGGGCGGGGTGCCCGAGCCCGTACCGGGCCCGCCGCCGACCCCGCGCCGTCCGCGCCCGTCACGACGCTGGACACGCTGGAGCGTCCCGAGAGCCGCGGGCGGGGCGGGGCGCTGCTCGTCGAGGAGCACGGCGGTGTCATGCTGCTCCGCTCTCCCGCGGATGACACGCTGTCCACCTCCGACGTCGCCGACCTGGCCCGGGCCCTCTCCGCCGACCCGGAACACACCGTGACGGTGGTCGCCGGAGCCGACGCGTCGTCGGCCGGTGAGCTGTGGCCGCGGCTCGGCAGGGTGCTCGACTCGCTCCGCTCGGACGGCGTCGGAGTGGTCCGGCTCGTCCTGGCGGCAGCGGGCGACGACCGGCCGGACGAGCCCGCCGTGGCCCGCCGGATCGCCGACGCCTGGGAGATCGAGGTGATCGCCCCCGATGGCGTCGCCGTCGTGGTGCCCGGCGGCAGTCTGTTCGTACCGGAGCGGCGCCCGGGCCGGGGCGGCCGGCGCGGCGGTGGCGAGCGCGGCGGATGGTGGCGCTTCGCGCCGGGGGCGGAACCGGTGCGGATCGGCTCGCGCCAGCCGGCCCCCGCGTGGCAGCCCGCGGTCGAGTACCTGCCGGTCGGCACCTCCGGCGGATACGCCGTCGAGCAGATCCCGGCGGGCGTGCTGGTCCGGTCCCGGGACGCGATCCCGCCCCACCCCGACGACCTCTGCTACGCCGTACCGGCCGACCCGCGCGGCCCCACCGTGCTGCTGGGCGCGCCACACGACGAGGACATCCCTGCGGGCGACCTCACCGAACTCCTCACCGCCCTCCCCGAGGCCGTCAGGCCCCGCGTCCGGCTCGCACCCGGCGGCCCTCGGGACATCCTGCGCACCAGCCAGTCGGTTGCCGACTCGCTCGGCGTCGAACTCCTCGTCCGCACCGGCATGCCGCTGATGTCCTACGGCATCCCGACCGAGCCCGGCACGGTGCGGTCCGTGCTCGTCGGCGCCGATGGCGCGCCCCGCTGGCAGCCGTTCGTGGACACGGTGGTGTGCGCCCCGGCGCGCGAGGGCGAGACCGCCCCGAGCCCCCGCCTGTCGCGCTGGAGCCCGCCCGTTCCGGGCCGCGGCAGCGCGGAACACGGTGCCATACGCCTCTCCGAGCAGTGGCGGGTCACGGTCACCCGGGCGGGCCTGTGGATCACTGACACCGAGAGCGAGCCGCCACCGGCCACCGCCCGCGCGGTGGACCCCGAAGGACCGGCGATCGAACTGGGCCATCCCGGGCGGCCGATCGACGCGACGCTGTACCCCGTGCTGGCCAAACTGCTCGGCGGACTCGGCGCCGACGTGTGCGGCCGGGCCAGGCTGTTCGTGCTCGGTACGTGCGCGGACGGTGGCCGCGAACTGCGCCGCACAGCCGCGGAACACGGCCTGCGGACGCTCCGCTTCGGGGCCGGCCTCGCGCCCGCCAGGCCCGAGGTGCGGCGCCCGGCCCCCGCCGAGTCCGCCCAGGCGCCGACGGAGTCCGGCCCGGCGCCGGTCGCGTCCGCCCCGGCCGCGGAGGCGGAGCCTGAGCCGGACCACGAGCGCGATCCGATGTCCCTGGGAACGCTCCCGGAAGCAACGCCACCGGAAGCCACCGAGGATCCGCGCCCCGCGCTCCCATCGACGCGACCGTCGATGGTCAGCGCGGCCCCGGCCCCGGCCGCGCGCGACACCTCCGCCGCGCCCGACGAGCCTGCCGCGTCCGCCACATCCGGGGCAGGGGCAGGATCCCCGGAGCCCCCCAGGCCGCGAACGGGGGGCTCTGGCCTGAGCAAGGCGCCGGGCTCCGGCCGCGTACGGGACCCCGAGCGGCCCGAACCCCCGGGAGCGGGACGCCCCTTGCGGACGGGGAGCAACACGCCCCCACCCCCGATGGAGCCGGACCAGCCAAGCCAGTCGCTGCCCCCGATGGGACTGGACGCGATGCTGGACCTGCTCCGGTCGCAGAGCCCGCCCGACGGTGCCGGAGACGGGGACAGCGCCCCGTCGGCATCCCCCCTGACCCGTCGGCCCACCCAACCGGGTACCCCGCTGTCGCGCCCATCCCAGGGCCAGGCCCCCCAGACGGCGCGGAACACCCCCGCGACCCCGGCCACGCGGACCCCGTCGGCGAGCCCGGAGTCCTCGGAGCCACCGGCGCTTGCCGAGCCACCGGCACCCCCCGTACCCCCGGCGGCCCCACTGTCCACCACGGTGTCGCAGTCCACGCAGGGGCCCCCGTCGGCCACGGCGCCCGGGCCCACGACTCCCGTGACCCCCGCGACTCCCGAGCCCCTGGCCGCTCGTACGCCGTCCGTGCCCCTCCGGCCGTTGCCGCCGGTTCCGTTCCTGCCGGGACATGTCAGTACGGAGGCCGAGCGGACCGCCTTCCGGGCGCTCGCGGACGCGGTGTGGGAGCGGCACAGCGCCGCGGTCACCCGCGCCCTCACCCGGATGCCCGCGCTGCGCGGGGCGGAACAGGAGGCGGCGCGCATCGACCTGATCGCGCTCCACGTGTACCTGGAGACCTCGTACGACCCCGATGCCCCGGACACCCCGGCGGCGCGGCTGAGTCATGCCGCGCTCGCCCGCGGCTTGCGTACGGGCGACGAGCGGCTGCTGCCGTACGCCGCCTGTGTGGCCTCCGCGCTGCGGCGCCTGCCGTCCTACCGGGGCCTGGCGTGCCGCCGTACCCACGAGGCGGACGGCGGGCTGGTCCCCGGAACCCTGCTGCGCGACCCGGGGCCGGTGTGTGCGCTGCCGCTGGGGGCCGGGGCGCCGCGCCCGGCCGGCGCGCAGTACGCCATCTGGTCGGTCACCGGGCGCCGCACGCGCCAGCTGACCGGCCGCCCCGGCTCCGCTTCCGGCGGGGACGAGGTCGTCTTCGCCCCCGGGACGCTGCTTCGGGTGCTCGATGTCCGCGAGACCGACGGCGCCCCGCTGGTGCTGCTGCGAGAAGTACCCGCCACCGCGTCCTCCCCGTCCGCCGCCGGGGCGGTACCGCAGGACGCGCGGCTCGATGACCACGACCGCGCCGCGCTCGACCGCCTGGACGAGGCGCTGCGCCGTCACCCCGTCGCACCGGGGCTCCTCCCATGGCCGGAGATGTGCGACGGACCGCTGGGGGAGAGCGGGGACCCCGCCGCCCGACCCCGGCCCGGCGTCGGCCGATGACCGGTCGGCCGCCACGCATGGACAACACGAACGGATAAAGGAGACATGATGTCCAGTCAGGAACCCACGAACCCCAAGGGGCCCGTGGTGCGCCGCGCCGTCACCCTGCCGGGTACCGCCGGTGCGCCGGATCCCTCCGCGCTGACACCGCTGGGTACGGTGAGCACGGCGAGCACGGAGACCGGCGCGACCGATCCGGTCGGTAAGGCGGGCGCGGCCGGCGCTGCCGGTGCCGTGGGCGCCGCGGCCGAAGCGGACACCGCCGAGCAGCCGAAGGTCTCGTCGAGCGAGTCCGCGTCGGCTGGTGAGTCCGCCCCGTCCGTGACACCAGGCGCGGCCGGGGCCACCACGGCGTCCGCCGGGGCCACCACGGCGTCCGAGGCCGGGGCGCCGGACACTCCCGCGGCTCCGGACGTACCGCCCGCCGAGGCCGACGGCCACGCGGACGGCCGCGGATCCGCCGACGCCATGGCGTCGGCCGTGGGTGATTACCCCCCGGGCGCCGACACCGGGGTCGGCGAGGAGGACGAGCCCCCCTCGGGCCGTCCCACCAAGGCGCTGCTTGCCGCCGCCGCCATCGCGGGCGCGCTGCTGATAACCCTGCCGTTCCTGGCCTTCGGGGCCGATGACGACGATGACAAGACCGAGGCGGCGCCCGAACGCACCTCGGGCATGACGGTCCCGAAGCTCGAGGAGAAGGGCCCCGGTACGTACACCGCCCAGTCGCCCGCCCCGCCCACCGCCAAGAAGAGCGAGTCCCCTTCGCCGACGGCCAAGCCCCGGACCGAGCCGAGCAGCGAGCAGCCGAAGTCCCGGCCCGAGCCCGAGCCGAGCAGCGAGACGCCGAAGCCTCGGGCGAAGAAGGTGGTGACGGCCGGCAAGCCCTATGTGATCGCCCCGGACCAGCGTACGAACTTCCAGCTCAAGAACGTCTCGACCGGCCGGTGCGCGGACCTGCCCGGCTCGGGCACAGGCAAGCTCGACGGCGTGGTCCTCCAGCACGACTGCCTTGACGACTGGGACGCGGACAACCAGGTCTGGGACTTCGTCCTGGCACAGAAGGGCAAGGGACCCAACGGCCGCAATCTCGTCGTGATCAAGAACAGGAAGAGCGGCCTGTGCCTGGACCTGCCCGGCCGCGGCAGCCAGCCGAGCAGGACCGGGCTCAACCAGACCCACTGCAACCTCACGCTCCAGGACAACCAGCTGTGGTGGGTCGAGAACCTGGGCGGCAACCGGACGTTCTGGATCCACAACTACGCCAGCGACCAGCGGTGCCTGGAGGTCTGGGGCGAGAAGCCCGACTTCGGCGGCAACGACGCACGTCTGGGCATCTACAAGTGCTCTCCCACTGATGACCACGAGTGGCGGCTGATCTCCAAGGGCGAGTCATGACGGCCACGCGTCGCCCCTGACGCCGACGCACCCCTGGCTCCGCTTGACCTTGACACAGTGACAAGGCCTTCACTGTGTCAAGGAGGTGGTCCTCATGACCTCGCAGGCTCTCCAGGCGCTGGAGAACAACAGCCCGTCGGTCCGGCTACAGGCGGCGCTGGCGGTCGGCACGACCCCGGACCCGGGGTTCATCGGTGCGCTCATCGGGCGATGCGCGGTCGAACCCGAGTTCTCCGTGCGTGAAATGCTGACGTGGGCACTCACCCGCCATGCGGCATCGATGACGGTCCCGCTGCTTCTCGACGAAGTCCGCTCGGAGCGTGTGCAGGCGCGGAGCCAGGCGTTGCACACGCTGTCCAAGATCGGGGATCGGCAGGCGTGGCCGGCGATCACACCGGCGCTGCTGTCCGACGCCGACGACGAGGTGGCCCGGAGCGCCTGGCGGGCGGCGGTCGTGCTCGTGCCCGAGGATGAGGAGCACGAGTTGGCCGTAGCGCTGGCGGCACAGCTCGGGCGCGGCGAACGCGAGACGCAGCTGAGCCTCAGCCGGGCGCTGATCGCGCTCGGGGAGGTGATGCTGCCGACACTCGGCGCCGCGACGAAGGATCCCGACCCTCGCGTGCGCGCGCACGCGATCGCCACGGAACGGCTGTGGCGCGACCCGGACGCCGGATTCGAGTTCGCGATCGAGGAGGCGAAGCGCACCGTAGCGCTCGGTGGGCCCGGCCAGGAGGGGCGGTAGGCGGTGCTGATCGGTGATGTCGCGCGGCGGTCCGGGGTCAGCGCCCGCATGCTCAGGCATTACGAATCGCTCGGCCTGGTGCGGCCAACGGGTCGTACCGAATCCGGCTATCGGGAGTACTCCAGCGACAACATCCGGCGAATCTTCCACATCGAGAGCCTGCGGTCATTGGGGCTGTCGCTGGGCGACGTCAAGCGCGCGCTCGATGACCCCGGCTTCGCGCCCGCGGAGCTCGTCGACGACCTCATCCGCCAGACGCGAGACCGCATCGTGGCGGAGACGGAGCTGCTCACACGACTCCGTCGGATCGGTGCCGCGGAACCCGCCGGCTGGGAGGGCGTCCTCCAGATCGTCGCGCTCCTCCAGGCGCTGGGGTCATCGAGCGCGGGGGTGCGGCAGCGCGCGGCCCTGTCCGCGGTCGAGGAGGTTCCCGTGCCGGTGGAAGCACTGGTCGAGGCCGTGCTGAGCGAGTCGGACCCGAACGTCGCCGGAGCCCTTCGCTGGGCTCTGGCGCAATCGGGCGAGGACGGGGCGGCACTGCTGGCGAAGGGCCTCGGTTCACCCGCGGCCGAGGTGCGGAAACGTGCCGTCCAGTCCATCGCCGAGATTCCGAACGGTGAGGCGACCGCGCTGCTGCGGGGCGCGCTCACGAACCCCGACATCGTGGTCCGCGGGTACGCCGCTCTGGCGCTCGGGACACGTGGCGTGGCCGACGCCGTCCCGACGCTCATCGACATGATCGTCGAGGAGAGGAGCGACGCCGACGCAGCCGACGCACTGAGCACGCTGGCGACTGATCCCGCCTTGGCGGATCAGATCGCCACCGGGCTCGTCGACCGTCTCGCCCACGCCACCACTGGATCGTCCGTACGCCGACGGCTGACACAGGCGCTCGCGGACATCCCGGGGAACGCGACGGCACGTGCCCTCGCGGATCTGTCACATGACGAAGACCGTGCCGTTGCGCTTACCGCGACATACATTCTCAAGCTGCGCAACGGACGATAGCGAACCCCGACGCGACAGCGGCTGTCTAGAGCGAGACCTTCCGTTCGTCGGCCTTGAGACCGCGGAGTGTCCGCAGCCCGTACAGAGCCAGCAGCGGTTTGACGACCATCCACTCACCCGGGTGGTAGTCATCCGCGCGCACCAGCTTCTCGGCAAGATCAGGGCGCTGTCGCCGCAAGTACGCGCGGGCCTTGAGGGCGTGAGCCGGCTGGGAGGCGATCTTGATGCGGTCGACGTCCTCAAGCAGTGGGATCACGTTCGTGATGTTCTCCCAAGTCGTCCTGGACTGGTCTTCGAGGACCACTGTGCCGTCGAACGCGAGCACCGACTTCGCGTAGTCGGCCATCAACTGGGCCTCCGCGGCCCCACCGCTGGTCGCACCGCCGCTGAAGATCACGCGAGTGCCGTGCGCACGGTCAGCGTCGACGGAGCGGATCGCAGCACGGACTCGCCAGCGGTTGATGAGGTTCGCTGTCGCCTGGGGGTTCCGGTAACCCAGCACGACCACGGCCTCGACAGCGCCCCCACTGTTCCCCACGAGAGCGCGCGACCAACGGCAGTTCAGCCACTCGCCCCAGGCCAGGGCCGCTGCCCCAGCCACCGCCACCCCTGTCCACAGTCTCATGCGGCGACTTTAGGGCACCTCACGCATTCATTGAGGGCCCGCCCCGGCCACCGTGAAGGAGTACGACACCGCGAATGGCCCATGGCCGTACGTCACGGTAATGGCATCGCGCGGCTTTGCACCCAGTGTCGCCAGGTTGACGGTGGCGCTGAACGTCTTCGAGTTCTTCTCTGTCTGTGTGACGGTCAGACGCTTGGTGGCGCGGTCGCCCACGCGCACATCGACCGTGCCCTGGCCGAGGGTGTCGGCGTCCAGGTTCAGGGGTGCCGCCAGGTCGATTCGCACCTCCGTATCTCCCGGTACGACACGTGCGGGGACCCGGCCCCGGGTGCTGACCTTGAGTTGTGTCTGGTCGGCTGCCCGCCAGGCCAGTGATTCGTTCCATGCGGTGTTGAAGGCGACCCAGCCCTCGGTGTGGCCGATATTGCCTTGCTCGGGATTGAAGGGATAGTGCCCGTTCTTGGGACTCCCGTCGAGCACGCCGGGAACATTCTCCAACAGTCCCGCGCCGCCGTAATATTCGGAGAACCATCCGTGCTCCACACCCTCGAATCCCACCGTCTTGCTGGGCGCGTCGTACGAAGCGTGCCGCCCGGTGGGGTTGCGGCCGAAGATGTTGTCCACCTGTGCCGTGGCGATCTCGCGGAGTCGGCCGGTCAGTGGATCGTTCCCCAGCAGCCGCGCAGCGGCGAGTGCCGGCGCGGAGAAGCCGGCTACGTTTCCGACCTCGTTGGGGTCGTCGGCGCCGCCCCCGTTGAAGGCTGGAATGGTCCAGCGGTCGTCGGAGTACCGGCGGAAGTCCCAAAGATTGTCCGAGCGGTCGACGGCAATGCGAGCCCAGTCCCTGACGAACTCCTCGATGCCGTGGGGAGCCTTGTCCGGATACGTCTCGGCGAACTGCACCAGGCCGGTGATCAGCACGTACTCGCTCTGCCGCTGTCCCTTGCTGACGCGCGGATCCTTGACGTCCAGATTGTTGATCAGCCAGTCGGCCTGGCTCCGAGCGGCATGCAGGTAACGGCCGGCATCATCGCGGCCTTCGCGCTTCGCCACCTCGTACATCATCAGGTTCGGCCACACCGAGTGCCCCGGTGCGAGCTCTCCCTTACCGGTTCCCACCTGTGTGTACACCTGGAACAGGTCCCCGGTGTGGGGGGTGAAAGCCTGCCAGTGGTACCGATCGCGAGCCGGGTCACCCCACGAGTCGAAGAGGTGATCGCGAGCGCGCTGGTAAACCGAGGCCGGAATATACTTTTCCAGCTGCGGATAGGCGTATATGAACGCGGCCAACTGCTCCTTGAGCTGCGGATCGTTGACCTTCTCCTGCAAAAGCAGCTCAACGCCCCAGTAGATGAGACGCACAATGTCCGGAGTGCCTTCCGGCAGTGTCACCGGAAGCCCCTTGTCATCGGCGTCTACATGGATCTGGTCGAATGCGCTCGGGTTGGCCAGGTACATGTCGACCAGTGTCTGGATCTCCCTTGAATAGTGAGCCGAATCACGCCAGGTCACTCCCTTCATGCAATCGCGCGCGCCGTATTCGTCGCTGGCGGGATCGGCCGTCTTGCGCGTGTAGTCACCGAAGTAGCACCGGCTGCCCGCCATGAACTCGATGGCGCGCCGATAGGACACCCGGTCAATCCAGTACGCACCGATCCCGAAGGGAACCGACGCGCCCGTGCCGGCCGCCCCTGTGACGGTGACGACAAAGTCCCCTGTGTCGCGCGGATTGAACTTGGTGAAATCTCCTATGCTGCCCTTGACCTTGCCCCGGTATCTGACCCGCCCGGATGTGTCGGTGATGGTGAACGTGGCACCGTCCTCGGCCCGCGGTGCAGTGAACCGCTTGGACTCGCCGAGGTTGAAGCCGCTCTGGTTGAGCAGGACTGGCTGTGCGGCCGTGGGGTCCCCTGCCACCGCTCTGGCGGAAGCGGAATCAGTCACCGCAGCGGCCGTGCCTGGAACCGCTCCCAGGACAAGCGCGCCCACAGCTGCGAGCAAACGGACCTTCATGGGTCACCTCACTGTTTCGATGTGATGGTTGAGATGCGGCGACTCGGCCGGCGAGGTCACTGAGGACCCTCTGCCAATACGGCGACTTCGCCCGCCGGAATGGTGATCACGCCCGGTGAAAGGGCGCCCGATATGACGTCGACCCCTGCCGCGGCCACCTGCGCGGGGTGACTGGTGTGGTTCACGGCGAAGAGCCAGGTCCTGCCGTCGGGGGTGGATCGGCGCGTGACTTCCACTCCATGGCCGGCCCCCTGGACCGGGGTCGCGCAGCCGGCGGCCGCTGCCCACTGGGGAAGGAGCCGTAGCAGGGAGGAGATGTCCGGGCGAGTGGCCAGGTACCGGATGTTGCCGCGGCGGAGGACGGCCGGGCCTCCTTGCGCGGGCCCGTCGACGAATCGGCTCTCCACCTCGGTTCCCGGGTCGGGCAGCACACGCTCGGCCCACAGGTGGCCGGTCGAGCCGTCGTCCAAGCCGACCGATTCACCGGCAGCGAGCGGAAGGTACTCGTCCACCCGCAGTCCGAGCAGGTCACGCAGCGCGCCGGGATACGGGCCGGGGTGGACCCGGTCGTGTGGGTCGACCAATCCGCTGAACGGGCCGATGACCAGGTGGCCGCCGCGTGCCGCATAGTCCTCCAGCGCCCGGGCCGCCTCGGTGGACAAGGCGTAGAGCGAGGGCACCAGCAGGAGGCGCTGTGCTCCGGGGGCCGGTACGAGATCGCAGGACAGACCGAGATCCCACAGAGCGCGGTGCCAGTCGCGAAGAATGCCGGAGGATGTCATGTCGCCGCTGGGCCGGTGGGGCAGTTGCAGGGCCCACATGGCCTCGTAATCCAGCAGCAGGGCGATGTCGGCCGGCGGACAGGTGCTGCCGGCGATCTCGGCGAGGGCGGCCACGGTGTCGCCGAGGGCTTTGGTCTCCTGCCAGATTCTGGTGTCCTCACCGCCGTGGGGAACCATGGCCGAATGCCACTTCTCCGGGCCGTAGGTGGACTGGCGCCATTGGAAGAACATGGCGCCGTCCGCTCCGCGGGCAAGGTGGGTCAGAGTGTTGCGGGCCATCTCCCCGGGGGTTTTGGCGACGTTGCGGGGTTGCCATTGCACCGCGGAGGTGGAGTGTTCCATGAGCATCCAGGGCTGTCCGTCCGCGAGACCGCGGGTGAGGTCAGCGGCGAAGGCGAGGTCGGCGGCGCGATGGGGGTCCTCGGACGGCAGATAGTGGTCGTTCGAGACGATGTCGACCTCCGGCGCCCAGCGCCAGTAGTCGCTCCAGCGGAGCGCGCTGGCCATGAAGTTGGTGGTGACGGGGCGGCCGGGGGAGTGGGTGCGCACGATGCCGCGCTCGGCGCGGAAGCAGGCCAGATGTTCGGCGTCGCTGAAGCGATAGAAGTCCAACCACAGCCCCGGCGAGAGGCTGCTGGTGCTGGTGCGCGGTGGAATGACCTGCTCCCAGTCGCTGTAACGCACGCCCCAAACGGTCGTGCCCCAGCGGTCATTGAGGGCATCGAGGTCGTCTCCGTACGTGGCGCGCAGCCAGTCGCGGAACGCGTCGGCCGAGGTCGCGCACCAGCAGTGAGGGTTGCCGTTTGCGTACTCGTTGTTGATGTGCCACATCACCACGGCTGGGTGTTCGCCGTAGCGTTCGGCGAGGCGGCGGGTGACCAGCGCGGCGCGTTCCCGATAGGCCGGTGACGATGGGCAGTACGCCTGACGGGAGCCGGGCGCGAGCGTTCGCCCGTCGGCTGTGACAGGCAGCGATTCGGGGTGAGCGTGGGAGAACCACAGCGGCGGTGCCGCGGTGGGAGTGGCCAGGTCGACGGCGATGCCCGACTCGTGCAGGAGCGCGATGATCTCGTCCAGGCCGGAGAAGTCGAAGGCGTCCGGTCCGGGTTCGATCCAGGACCAGGCGAAGACACCGAGGGTCACCAGGTTGACGTTGGCCTCGCGCATCAGGCGGACATCGTCCTCCCAGGTGGCTCTGTCCCACTGCTCCGGGTTGTAGTCGGCACCGTAGGCGGGGCGCGGGATTCGGCTCCATGCGAGGTGCGGGTGGTCGGATCGCGGCATGGCGAAGCTCCTGAGCTCTGAGCTACGAGGTGTGGGGTCGATGGGGCAGCCGTCGGCGCGGGCGGGCCGAGGTGGGGGACCGATGGGGAACCCGCTTGTCCACGAGAACGTGCGGGATCGGACGATTGGACGTCAGCGGGGAGAGGCAGGCATGCACGACGTCCCGTCGTGATGCGCAATGCGGAAGCTGGGAGGCGGCAGTTGACGCTGCGCACCGGAAGCGCGTTCAACTTAGGCTGGCCGCACGGGGGTGTCAATGCGGGCGCACGTGCCGGCAGCGGCCCTTCAGAACGGTCTCTCGACGTCAAGCGGCCCTGCGATCAGCACGGTTGACCAACTGATCGCTCACGTCACCGCCAACAACCCTCCGTTGAGCTGTCCGTAGTGGATCAGTGTCCTAAAAACCTCTTCACGTCACACTCTTGACGCACTCTCGTAACGTCCGTACGTTCCCTGGTCATACGTAGAAGCAGAGGCCCGGGAGCCCTTCCTGCTATTGCTCATACGTATGAGCACGTCTTTTTGCGTCCTGCACCGCCCTCACGAGGAGCCAGGAGTCAGCCATGTCCACCAGAAGAGCCTTCATCGTGCGGGCCGCCGCGTCGGCCGTGGCCGTACCACTGGGAGCGAGCGCCTGCACGGCCGGGACGGGCGCCGGCGGAGCCGGGACGAGCGGCAAGGGCGCGCAGGCGCTCGTGTTCGGCAAGACCGACGGCGGGACGATGTTCGTCCGCAACTACAACATGTTCGGCCCCGCCACCCAGAAGTCCCCCAACAGCGAGTTGATCTACGAGCCGTTGGCGCGGATCGACTACAGCGACGGTGCGAAGGTCAAGCCCTGGCTGGCCAAGAGCCTGGAGTTCGACGAGTCCGGCACCACGCTCACGGTGAAGCTGCGCGACGATGTGAAGTTCTCGGACGGCAAGCCGATGACCGCCGACGACGTGGTGTTCTCGCTGGGCATCCCGCTGAAGGACTCCTCGTTCAACACCGGTGGCACCACCTACGAGCGCGTCGCCAAGAAGGACGCCACGACCGTCACCCTCCACTGGAAGCAGCCGGCCTTCAGTGAACTGGGTCAGCTCGCCTCGATCCAGGTTCCGATGGTGCCCAAGCACATCTGGGCGGGGAAGGACCTCAAGAGCTGGACCAATCCCGATCCGGTGGGCACCGGCCCCTTCACCCTGGAGCGGTTCGCAGCTCAGCAGGTGACCCTCCGCGCCAGGGACGACTATTGGGGCGGCAAGTTCGCCCTGAAGGAGCTCAAAGTCGTCCCGACCAGTGGCGACGCCGTGCAGGCGCAACTGCTGCGCGGTGACGTGGACTGGGCGCTCATCGCCTGGAACGGCGCGGAGAAGGAGTATGAGGCGAAGGATCCCAAGCGCCACCTGTATCAGAAGTACGCAACCGGTGGCACCTACGCTCTCTTCTTCAACACCGCTCAGGCTCCCTTCGACAATGTCCATCTGCGGCGGGCGCTGGCGATGACGATTCCGCGCAAGGACATCGTCACCATGCTTCAGCGTCCCGGTACGGAGGCGGGTCCCACGGGACTGGTCGACGAGGTCTTCGGCGATGTGATCCTGCCCGAGTACCGCCACAAGGTGCAGCCGGTGGACGCCGCCGGAGCGCAGAAGGAACTGGCGCTGAGCGGCTTCAAGGTCCAGGGGGGCAAGCTGGTCAAGGACGGCAAGTCCTACGCTCCGAAGCTCTCGTTCAACCAGGACTACGGCTGGGACCCGTACGCCAACAGCATGATCCGCAGCTGGCAGAAGCACCTCGGAATCACGGTGAAGCCGGTCGGTGCCCCCGGTGCCAACCTGTACGAGCAGCAGCAGGCCGGCGACTTCGACCTCACCATCAACTTCACGCTCGGCGGCGGCGTCGGCGGCATCTACAGTGGGCTGAGCGGCCGGGCCTACCGCCCGCTGGGGGAGAAGGCCGCCACCAACTACGGGCGCTGGAAGGACCAGGCCACCGATGCGGCGCTCGGCAAGCTGCTGGGGTCGAACGAGCCCGCGGTGACGAAGAGCGCCGGGGAGGAGCTCCAGAAGATCGTCGCGCAGCAGGTTCCGTACAGCCCCATCTACAACAGCTACTGGTTCATCGCCATCAACGCCTCGCACTGGGAAGGCTGGCCCACCCCCGAGCACTTCTCCCACGTGCCGTTCCCGGGCCTGGGGCCCGACACCACGCTGACCCTGATGAACCTGAAGCAGGCCGGCAAGTGACTGCGGCGACCGTGTCCGCCGCGCATGCCGCGCGCCCGGCCAGGGTGCCCCGCCGCTGGCGGTTCCTGGGGCGTCGCCTCGGCTTCTATCTGGCCGCCGCCTGGTCGGCGATCACCCTGAACTTCTTTCTGCCCCGGTTGATGCCGGGCGACCCGTCGGCCGGCATCGTCGACAAGTTGCAGCGGGTCAGTGGTCAGCAGGTGTCGCCGAGCGCCCTGGAGTCGATCCAGAAGGTCCTCGGCGAGCCGGATGCCAATATGGGCCGCCAGTACCTCGAGTACCTGGGCCAGCTGGCGCACTTCAACCTCGGTGTCTCGGTCAGCAACTACCCCGTGCCCGTGAGCGACCTGCTGTGGCAGGGCCTGCCCTGGACCCTGCTGCTGGTCGGCTCGACCACGGTGATCGCGTTCGTGCTGGGCACCGGCATCGGCGCCGTGGCCGGCTGGAAGGCCGGCGGCCGCTTCGACACGGTGGTCACCCCCCTCACCACATTCGTCTCGGCCATCCCGTACTTCTGGATGGCGCTGCTGGGGCTGTGGCTCTTCGCCTTCCAGCTGGGCTGGTTCCCGCTGTCCGGCGGATACGACGCCGACCTTTCGATCGGCTTCTCCCCGTCATTCGTCCTGAGCGTGCTGCACTACGGGGCGCTGCCCGCCGCCACCATCGTCTTCTCCGCCTTCGGCGGCTGGCTGCTCGGCATGCGCAACATGACGGTGACCACCGTCCGGGAGGACTACATCCTGCTCGCCCAGGCCAAGGGCCTGTCCGGCCGCCGGGTCATGCTCCGCTACGCGGCCCGCAACGCCGTCCTGCCGAACTTCACCGGCTTCGCCCTCGCCCTCGGCCATGTCGTCGGCGGTGCCCTGCTCACCGAGGTCGTCTTCAACTACCCGGGCATCGGCTATCTGCTCTACACCTCGCTCCAGCAGCGCGACTACCCGGTGATGCAGGGGGTCTTCTTCCTCATCATGCTGACCGTCCTGCTGGCCAACCTGCTGGCCGACTCGGTGTACGCCCTGCTCGACCCGCGCATCAGAGAAGGAGGGTGACGGGCGTTGAGCACCACATTCCTGACCAGCTGGAAGGTCCGCATCGGCCTCGGCATCCTGGCCTTCTTCTGCCTGCTGGCCCTGTTCGGCCCCTGGGTGGTGGACACCCTGCTGGGTCTCGACCCGCGCGCCAACGACATCAGTGTCATCGCCCAGCCTCCCAGCGGTGAACACCTGCTGGGGACCAATCAGTTCGGGCAGGACATCCTCGCGCAGATCGTCGAGGGCGCCCGCGGCTCGATGTACGTCGGGCTGGTCGGCGCGGTGGTCGGCACGGCGATGGCCATCCTGGTCGGTGTACCCGCCGGGTACTACGGCGGCCGGGTGGACGCCGCCCTGAACTTCCTCACGAACCTGTTCCTCGTCATGCCGGTGCTGCCGCTGATCCTGATCGTGGCCGGTTATCTGGAGGGCACCGGGCTGACCACCATCGCCCTGATCATCGGTTTCTTCGGCTGGTCCGGCGGGGCGCGCACCCTGCGCGCTCAGGCGCTCTCCATCGCCAACCGTGACTTCGTACGGGCCATGCGCATGCTCGGCGAACGCGGCCGCCGACTGGTGTTCGCCGAAGTACTGCCCCATCTGACCGGGCTCATCGCGTCGATGTTCCTGCACGCGATGATCGGCGCGGTGATGGCCGAGGCCGGACTCGCCTTCCTCGGCATCTCCGACTCCTCGGCGATCAGCTGGGGGACGATGATCCAGTCGGCGCAGCAGCAGAGCGCCGTCCTGCGCGGCCTGTGGTGGTGGTTCGTCCCGCCCGGCCTGTGCATCGCCCTGATCGGTACGGCGTCGGCCCTGGTCAACTTTGGCGTCGACGAACTCGCCAACCCCAAGCTGCGGGCCGCCCGTCCGGCGTCGGTCCGGCGCGCCAAGCGGCTGGCGCGAGCCGGAAGCGGGGCGTGATCACCGTGTGTGCCCCGCCACCGCCTCCCATGACCTCGCGCACCACGACTTCTCGGCCCGGAGGGGGATTCCGATGACCGTACAGGTTGAGCAGCACAGGCCGTCCGTGGCCGCGGCCGGGCAGGCCGTTCTGGAGGTCCGCGGCCTGACTGTCGAGTACGCCACGCGCAGCGTCCCCGTGCGCGCCTGCTCCGATGTCTCCTTCACCCTGCGCCGAGGCGAGATCCTCGGGGTCGCGGGGGAGTCGGGCTCGGGGAAGTCCACTCTGATCACCGCTCTGACCCGGCTCCAGCGCCCGCCCGCCGTCACCACCGCCGGGGAGATCCTCTTCCACGGCCGGGACGGCGCCCCGCCCGTCGACCTCGTCGCGCTCGACGGCAAGCAGTTGCGTCGCTACCGGTGGACGGCGCTGTCCATCGTGCTCCAGTCGGCGATGGACGCGCTGAATCCGGTGATGCGGATCGGCGCCCAGTTCGCCGACGTCCTGCGGGCCCGCGACCGCTCGATGAACAAGCAGGACGCCTGGGCGCGGGCCGCGGAGCTGCTCGCCCTGGTCGGGATCTCCGCCGACCGGGTCCGGGACTATCCGCACCAGCTCTCCGGCGGGATGCGCCAGCGCGCCGCCATCGCCCTGGCCCTGGCCTGTGGTCCCGAACTGGTGGTGATGGACGAGCCGACGACGGCCGTCGACGTCGTCATGCAGCGACAGATCCTCGCTCAAGTACTGCGTCTGCGACGTGAGTTGGGCTTCGCGGTCATCTTTGTCACGCACGACCTGTCGCTGCTGCTGGAGCTGGCGGATCGCATCGCCATCATGTACGCCGGCCGCATCGTCGAGGTGGGCGGGGCGGCGGCCCTCTACAGCGCGCCGAAGCACCCCTACACCCAGGGCCTGCGGGACTCCTTCCCGCCGTTGCGCGCCCCGCTGCGCACCCTGCGGGGCATCCCCGGCACCCCGCCCGACCTGGCCCGCCCACCATCGGGCTGCCCGTTCCATCCGCGCTGCGCGCGGCGGACGGAGGGCTGCGACGAGCGGCTGCCCGCACTGCTGCCCGTGGGGCCGGAACCAGGGCACGAGGCCGCGTGCCTGCTGAACGAGACCGACGGCGAGACGGGAGGGCAGAACCGGTGAGCAACCCCCTACGCGAGGCGACATCCTCGGCAGGCCGGCGGGCGGCGCGGGTGCCCAAGGCGCCCGCGGAGACGGAGACGGAATACGTCCTGGAAGCACGGAATGTCTCCAAGCACTTCACCGTCCGCGGTCCGCTCGGCCGCACCTCGGTCGTCCGTGCCGTCGAGGACGCCACCGTCCGCCTCAAGCCCGGTCAGATACTGGCGCTGGTGGGGGAGAGCGGCAGCGGCAAGACGACCCTGGCCCGGATACTGGCCCGCTTCCACGAACCGACGCAGGGCGAGATCGCCCTGCGCGGCGAGCCCGTGAACGGCAGCCGGCGGGCACAGCGCTCCTACCACTCCGAGGTGCAGCTGATCTTCCAGGACCCCTTCGGGTCGCTGAACCCGCTGCACCGCGTCCGCTACAACCTCGACCGGGCGTTGCGCCTGCACCAGCCCCACCTCACCGCCACCGGGCGCCGGCAGCGGATCACCGAGCTGCTGGAGCGGGTCAGCCTCACCCCGGCCGAGGACTTCGCGGCGAAGTTCCCGCACGAGCTCTCCGGCGGGCAGCGTCAGCGCGTCGTGATCGCCCGCGCGCTCGCCGTGGAGCCCAAGGTCCTGCTCGGCGACGAGCCGATCTCCATGCTGGACGTGTCGATCCGGCTGGAGATGCTCAATCTGCTCCAGCGGCTGCGGACCGAGGACGGACTCGCACTGCTGTACATCACACACGACATTGCCAGTGCCCGCTATCTGTGCGATGAGATCGCCGTGATGTACGCCGGGCAGATGGTGGAATCCGGCCCCAAAGAGGATGTGATCGCGTCACCGCAGCACCCGTACACCAAACTCCTCATAGAGTCCTCCCCGGACCCCGAGCGGGGAGTGGGCGACCGCGACGCGCTCTTCGCGGGCGCCGACGAGCTGGGTGAGCCGCCCAGCCTGATCGACCCGCCGGCAGGCTGCCGTTTCCACCCCCGCTGCCCGTTCGCGATGGAAGAGTGCGTCACCGATGCGCCGCCGCGCACCGAGCTGGGCGACGGGCACTGGGCGACGTGCTGGCTGCACGTCAAGGGCCGGGCCCGGGAACTGGCCGAGACGACACACGCCGCGGCCACCACAGCCCGGCGGGAGACGCTGCGAGGAGCATCGTGACAGGACGACGGCGCGACAAGGCGCCCAACCAGGCGGACGTGGCTCGGCTGGCAGGCGTGTCCCAGTCAGCGGTGTCCCGGGTGATCAGCGGCAACGCGGCGACGGCGCGGATCCCGGAGGAAACCCGGCAGCGAGTCTTCGAAGCGGTGCGCGAGCTGGGATACGTTGCCAACCCCGCCGCCCGGGCCATGCGCAAGAAGCGGAACAACCTGCTGGGCGTGCACACCTTCGAGCGCGTCTTCCCCCGCGCACACGAGGACTTCTACTTCGAGTTCCTGCTCGGGATCGAGGAGCGGGCCGAGGAGACGGGCTTCGACCTGGTGCTGTTCACCTCCACCGGGTCCGGCAACGACGGCGGACGGAAGGTCTACCGGAACGGCACCAATCGGCTCAACCTGGCCGACGCCAGCATTCTGCTCGGTGTCTCCACCGACCGCGGCGAGTTGGCCCGGCTCTGGTACGAGGGCTATCCCTTTCTCCACATCGGCCGCCGTGAGGTGCCCGGCGCGGAGATCCCGCAGATCATCCCCGACTACCGGTCGGCGAGCGGGCAGATCGTGCAACGGCTCGCGGAACACGGCCACCGGCGGTTCGGCTACGTACGCGAGTGGATGGAAATGGAGCCGTACGAGGACCGCCGCGCAGGCTACGCGGAGGCCGTCCAGCGGCTCGGCCTGACGGACACCTCCCCAGGTTTCCATGGCACACCGGACATCGAGGGCTCCTGGCTCGACGAGGTCGCGCGTGGCGCGGTGACCGCGATTGTGGCGGAGAGTGTGCGGCTCGCGGAGTCGCTGCGCGAGCAACTGGGGGCCCGTGGGCGGAAGATTCCCGATGACGTGTCCGTCGCCGTGCTGGAGCGGGCGCCCGCGGACCTGTCCGGGCAGTGGGACTCCCTGGTGATTCCCCGCATCGAGATCGGGCGCCTCGCGGTGGACCGGCTCCAGGCCACGCTCGACGACCCCGAGCAGCGGACGGGGAGCCTGCTGGTGCCGTGTCCGCTGATCAGGGGCACCACCATCGCGGCGGTGAGCGAGTAGGGCCGAACGCCCGGGGTCGCCGGACGAGCCGAGAGATGAGCGGCGCCGTCCGTAGGTCCCGGCCTGTCCTGAAACCCGGCGGACGGCGGGCGGGAGCCGCCCGCACACCGTCTCTCCACGGATACCCGAACCTAACCCACACCCACCGGCGAGGCCGGCCCTTCGGGTACGCCCCCGAACTGGCCACTTCGACCGGCAGAAGGAGCCCCGAGCCCATGAGAGAAATACGAACCGAGTTCCTCGTCGTCGGCGGCGGACTCGGCGGCGTGGCCGCGGCGCTCACCGCCGCCCGGCTCGGCCGGACGGTGGTGCTCACCGAGGCCACCGACTGGCTCGGCGGACAGCTCACCGCACAGGCCGTGCCGCCCGACGAGCATCCCTGGATCGAGGGCCCGGCCGCGCCACCCGGCTACGCCGAACTCCGGCGTCGCGTACGCGACTACTATCGCCGGAACTACCCCCTCAGACCGGAGGCCGCGCAGGACCCGCTCCTCGACCCGGGACTCGGCATCGTGAGCCGGATGTGCCACGAACCGCGGGTGGCCGTGGCCGTCATCGAGGAGATGCTCGCCCCGTGGCGGTCCTCCGGTGCGATAACCGTCCTCACCGGGTACGAGCCCGTCGCCGCACACACCGACGGCGACCGCGTCGAGGCGGTCACGCTGACCGACCGGTACGACGGACACGAGATCACCGTCCACGCCTCCTACGTCGCCGACGCCACCGAACTCGGCGACCTGCTGGAACTGGCCAACGTGGAGCATGTCTTCGGCGCGGAGGGCCGCGACGAGACCGGGGAGCCGCACGCGCCCGACACCGCCGACCCCCTCGACCAGCAGGCCGTGTCCTGGTGCTTCGCCCTGGAGCACCGGCCCGGCGAGGACCATGTGATCGACCGGCCCGCCTCCTACGACCACTGGCGCACCACCGTCGCCCCGTTCTGGCCCGGCCCGCAACTCTCCTTCACCGACATCGTCCCGATCACCCTCCAGCAGCGCACCTGGCCGCTGATGGGAGGCGGCCGGGAGGCCGGCGAGCACTTCGGCCTGTGGGAGTTCCGCCGCATCCTGGCCCGCGAGCAACTGGCTGCTGAAGCCTCCGGCTCCGACCTCACCGTCGTCAACTGGCCCCAGATCGACTACTGGGAGGCGCCGTTACTGGGCGTCGACGCCGAGCAGCGGCAGGCGGCGCTCGCGGCCAGCCGCGACCTGTCGCTGTCCTTCCTGCACTGGTTGCAGACCGAGGCTCCTCGCCCCGACGGCGGCACCGGCTGGCCGGGGCTGCGTCTGCGGCCCGACGTCACCGGCACCCGTGACGGCCTGGCCAAGACGCCGTACATCCGCGAATCCCGGCGTATCCGGGCCGAGTTCACCGTCCTCGAACAGCACGTGGGCGTCGAGGCACGTCCGCCGGGCGCCGGAGGCGAGGTGTTCCACGACAGCGTGGGCCTCGGCAGCTACCGCATCGACCTGCATCCCAGCACCGCGGGCCGCACCTACATCGACATCGAGTCCTACCCCTTCCAGATCCCCCTGGGTGCCCTGATCCCCGTACGCGTCGACAACCTCCTGCCGGCCAACAAGAACATCGGCACCACGCACATCACCAACGGCTGCTACCGGCTGCACCCCGTGGAGTGGGCCATCGGCGAGGCCGTGGGGGCCCTCGCCGGGTTCTGCCTCGACCGGGCCCTGCCGCCCCGCAAGGTCCGCTCGGACCAGGCCCAGCTCGCCGACTACCAGCACCTGCTCGGCCAGACGCTCGGGATTCAACTGGCCTGGCCGGAGGAGATCCGCAGCCGAGCGCACCACTACTGAGGATCAGTCGCACCCCACGAGCCGTGATTCCGACGGCACGTTTGTCTCCCGCGTCCTCGGTCCCCTGACAGCCGGGGGCGCGGGCTCTATTCACACCTGAGAGGAATCCGCCATGAGCGGCCATGACCACCAGTCCCGTATCGAGGAACTCCTGGGGCAGATGACCGTCGACGAGAAGCTGGGCCAGCTACAGCAGCTGGCCTGGGCCTGGGGCACCGGTCCTGGCGGCGCCGACACGGAGCAGGCCGAGGCCGCCGCGCGCAAGGGACTGCTCGGCTCGGTGCTCAACATCGTCGGCGCCGAGACGAGCAACGCTCTCCAGCGCATCGCCGTGGAGGAGTCCCGCCTGGGCATTCCGCTGGTCTTCGGCCTGGACGTGATCCACGGCTACCACACCACGTTCCCGATCCCGCTCGCCCAGGCCGCCGCCTTCGACCCGGCGGTGACGGAGAAGGACGCCGAGGTCTCCGCGCGCGAGGCCCGCTCCAACGGCACCCACTGGACGTTCTCCCCGATGATGGACGTCACCCGGGAGCCGCGCTGGGGCCGGATCGCGGAGAGTATCGGTGAGGACCCGTATCTGACCGCCGGCTACGCGGTGGCCAAGGTGCGCGGCTACCAGGGCGCCGACCTGAGCGCGCCGGACCGGATCGCCGCCTGCGCCAAGCACTTCGTGGCCTACGGCGGCGCGGAGGGTGGCCGCGACTACAACACCGTCGACGTGTCCGAGCAGCGGCTGCGCAACCTCTACCTGCCGCCGTTCCGGGCCGCCGTCGACGCCGGCGCCGCCACGGTCATGGCGGCCTTCAACACCATCAGCGGCGTCCCGGCCCACGCCAACCCGCACACCCTGACGGACATCCTCAAGGAGGAGTGGGGCTTCGACGGCGTCGTGGTCAGCGACTGGACGGGCGTCCAGGAACTGATCCCGCACGGCAACGCGGCGAACGAGGCCGAGGCGGCACGGCGGTCCCTGACCGCCGGAGTGGACATGGAGATGGTCTCCACCACCTTCGTCGACCACGGCCGGGACCTGCTCGCCTCCGGGGCGCTGAGCCAGGAGCGGCTGGATGACGCCGTCGCCCGGGTGCTGCGCCTGAAACTGCGACTGGGCCTGTTCGAGAGCCCGTACGTCGAGGAGTCCGCGGCGCTGACGACGCCGACCCCCGAGGCGCGGGCCGCGGCGCGCGAGGTCGCCGGGCGCTGCATGGTGCTGCTGAAGAACGACAACAACGTCCTGCCCCTCGACGCGCAGGCCCTGCGCTCGCTCGCGGTCGTCGGCCCCTTCGCCGACTCCGGTGACCTGCTGGGCACCTGGACCCTGCCCGGCGCGCCCGCGGCGGTCCCGGTTCTTGCCGGCCTGCGCGCGGCACTGCCGGACACCGACATCCGCCACGCCGTCGGGGTGCCCTCGGACGGGTTCGACACCGGTGGCATTCCGGAGGCCGTGGCGGCTGCCGAGGCCGCCGACGCTGTCGTGCTCGTGGTGGGCGAACCGCCCGCGATCAGCGGAGAGGCGGCCGTACGCAGCGAACTCGGCCTGCCCGGCGCCCAGGAGGAGCTGATCGACGCGGTCGCCGCGGCCGGCAAGCCCTGCGTCGTGGTGCTCGTCGGCGGGCGCCCGCTCACGATCGGCGGCTGGGCGGACAAGGTGTCCGCGATCGTGATGGCCTGGCACCCGGGCATCGAGGCGGGCCCCGCCGTCACGGACGTCCTGACCGGAGCCGTGGTCCCGGGCGGCAAGCTGCCCGTGACCTTCCCGCGCACGGTCGGCCAGCTCCCGCTCTACTACAACCACGAGCGGACCGGCCGCCCCTCTGACCCGGCCGCGCCCGACGTGAAGTACGTGTCGAAGTACCTCGACCTCGCCGACGGACCGGAGTTCGCGTTCGGCCACGGCCTGAGCTACACCACCTTCTCGCTGGGCGACCCGGTGCTGAGCCGTGAACGGATCGGGGCGGAGGAGCTGGGGGCAGGCGCGACGGTGGAGGTGTCCGTCGTCGTCCGCAACAGCGGCGACCGCGAGGGCGACGAGGTGGTCCAGCTCTACGTCCAGGACCCCGCCGCGAGCATCGCCCAGCCGGTTCGCCGACTGCGTGGCTTCCGCAGGATCCGGCTGGCGGCGGGGGAGGAGCGGGAAGTGCGCTTCACCCTGGGCGCGGATGACGTCGGCTTCTGGACCAATGACCCGGCCGGAGTCTTCACGGTGGAGCCGGGCGAGATCCACATCCACACGGGCAACAGCTCACAGACCCGCGCCCGGCGCACCCTCCTGATCACCTGACCGCCGGCGGGGCGGTCTGTCGTCCGGTCGAAGGGAGTGATGCAGCGAGTCGGTACATCGCGTCCGACGCCACGTCGGCTGCGCCGTGCGTGGTGCGTCGGACATGCCTCATCCACGAGTCGTCATCTGCGTGTCCGTGCGTCGTCATGGTCACTCAGTGGGGAGTAAGCATGAGAGCAAGAATGTGTGCAGCAGTGGTGGCCCAGGGAATGCTGGGCCTGCTGCTGGCGGGTGCCGCAACCGGGACCGCGCACGCCGCCACCACCACGTACTATGTGTCGACGTTCGGCAGTGACAGCAACAGCGGAACGTCGCCGGACCAAGCATGGAAGTCGGTCGGCAAGGTCAACGGATTCGCCTTCCCGCAGGGCAGTACCGTGGCGTTCCAGGGCCAGGAGTGGTTCTCCGGCTGCCTGGTCTTCAACTCGACGAACGTGCCGGTGTCGTCGGCGTCCACGCCGTTCAAGGTGACGTCGTACGGCACCGGAAAGGCCACGCTGAAGTCCACCTGCACGGGGGAGTACTCGGCGGCGGTCACCGCCGATGCCGTGAGCGGCTTCGAGCTGAACAATCTGACGCTGGTCAACGGCACCACGACCGCGGCCGGTGTGCTGCTCCAGAACCAGAAGTCGTCGACGGCGACCAAGGGCCTGAAGGTGACGGGTTCGGACATCTCCGGGTTCGCGACGCCCAGTGGCAGCAGCAGTACCTTCGGCGGACAGATCATGGTCCTGGGCTACGCGGTCAACGGCAACAGCGGACCGTTGGACGATGTGCAGATCCTCGACAACAAGCTGCACGGTTCCAGCGTGACCTCGACCGCCGGCCCCGGCCTCTACGGTTGGGGCTCGGGGGTGAACATCACCAATGTCCGGGTCGCCGGCAACTCCGTCTACAACCTGGGTATGTCCCCCCAGAGCGTCGGGGCCGGGCTGACCGGGAACGGCTGGAACGGCGCGGTCATCGAGCGCAACGTGGTCCATGACATCGGGGCGAACGTCACCTCGTGCGGCGGGGCCAGCGGCATCATGACGTACACCTCCAATGATGTGACGATCCGCCACAACGAGGTGTACAACGTGCAGCCGTCGCCGGCGTACACCGCCGGCTGCGACTGGGACGGCATCGACCTCGACGGCGGCACCACGAACTCGGTGGTGGAGTACAACTACACCCACGACAACGCGGGCAGCGGCTACCTGGCCTACACCTCGACCGCCAGTTCGAGGGTGTGGGGGCCGAACACCTACCGTTACAACATCTCCGAGAACGACGACTGGGCGAACGCCCAGGGCGGCCTGTTCGACGTGGTGCCCAGCGCTCCGAAGAACGCTCTGTCGATCTACGGCAACACCTTCTTCACCAACAAGGACCAAAGTGCCAACAAGAAGGCCGGCGCGAGCGCGTGCTTCCTGTTCGGCTATGCCTCGGGCACATGGGCCAGCGGTTCGCAGATCAAGGACAACATCTGCCACATGGCCAACAAGGGCACGTACGGCAAGACCGGCCAGATGTACTACAACCCGTACGGGCAGACCGGCATGACCCTGTCGAACAACCTGTACTACGGCACGAACACCGGCGGTTGGCGCTGGAGCGGCACGACCTACGCCGACTTCGCCGCATGGAAGGCAACGGGGCTCGAGTCGGGCGCGGTGTGGGGTGACCCGCTGTTCACCTCGCCCGGCGGAGGCGGCACCTGCTCGTGGTCTCCGACCTCGGGCACAGGGCCGCAGCCGTGTCCGCAGGCCTACACGCTCAAGTCGGGTTCCCCGGCCCTCGGAGCGGGAACGGCCGTGTCCGGCAACGGCGGTGTGGACTACTACGGGGCCACCATCCCCAGCCCGCCGAACATCGGGGCCGATGCCTCATAGGCCCTGACTGACCCGCACTGGCGATCGGCACCGGTCTCCCACGCCCACGGCGAGGGAAACCGGTGCCGATGTCATGCCAGGTGCTTGGCGAAGAACTCCGTCGTGGCCGCACGCAGCGCCTGTGCCTCGACGTCCTCCCCGTCATAGGGGAAGTGGCCGGCTTGCAGGACGTGCAGTTCACGCGGGTCCGAGAGAGCGTTGTACACCGCGAACTGGCCCGGCGGCGGCACGACCGGATCGAAGAGGGCGGGGGCGGCAAGCACCGGGATGTCCATCCGTGTCGCCGCGGTGGCCGCGTCGTAGTAGGCGAGGACATCGACGACGCCGGGGTGTTCTCGGTGGTGGCGACGCACGGCCTCGCCGCTGCCGACGCAGGGAAGCGTCAGGCGCAGTGGGTGGTTGCCGAAGGTGGGGACCCGTAGCTGTGCCGCCGCGAAGCGCTCGTCCCACGGCAGCCCGAGGGCGCCAAGACCGCCGCCGAAGCTCTCCCCGAGGTACCCGAGTCCGCGGCCGGCGAGCGCCGGGACCAGCTCGGTGAGTGCCGAGGCCGCGCACCACAGGTCCGCGACACAGTCGCCGATGACATAGCCGTCACGTGAGTCGATGCCGTGCAGCACATGGTCGTCGGCGACGCTCGGCACGCCCGGAAGCAGTCCCTTGCTCGGCATGCCGGTCACGCACGGCAGGATCGCCGCCGAGGCGGGCAGGGGCAGCGGGATGTCCTGGCCGACCTGGGCCCGGCCGCCGTAGCCATGGCCGATGACGAAACCGTGGCGCACCGATGCCACGTCGACAGGGAAGACCAGCCAGCCGCCGCGCCGGCCGCGTGTCGACGCGTAGGACACGTCGAAGATCCGCACACCATCGCGCTCTTCCACGAGTGCGCCGATGCGCGACTCCGGCTCGACCCGGCGGGCTTCCTCGTATCTGTCGCGCCAGAACCTGTCGAAGTCGGCGGGGGCGGCCGGTGCCGCAATCCCCAGCAGTTCGTCGAGCGCTCGGCCGTAGGACGGATCGAATGGAAAGTCGTGTGCGAAGCGCGGCATACGGTGATCGTAGATCACCCTCGACAACATGGGCGCAGCCAACGAATTCGCTCAGCGGCAGGTCCAGACGGTCGGCTCGTCCCGGCCACCGGGAATCTTCCAGCTCTGGCCGGCGATCGTGCCGTCGTCACTGGAAACCGTGAGTTCAAGCCCGCGATCGGGGGCGTAGCTCAATGTGGAACCGGGCGTCGTCAGCTGCCACACGCCGAATTCGTGCCAGCTCGGATCATCGGTGCGACCGACGATCTGACCGTCGCGGTTGATGCCCCGGACATCCTCGCCCCGCTCCACAACGCGCGGCTGTCCGTCGCGATCCCACAGTACGCTTCGCCCGTCGTCACCGGAATCGTAGGAGACCTGGCCGATGACACGGCCGTTCGATATTCCGCGCGTGATGACGTCATAAGCTCCGTCGGGCAGGGGCAGTTGGCGCGCCTCGCCGTTCTTCCACAGATATGGCACCCGGTCGCCGTCGAAGTCCGCCTCGACCAGCACGGTGCCGTCCTGGTCGATGCCGGTGGCGATAGCCTCCGTGTCGGGCGATCCGGTCAGTTCCACCACGGTTCCGGGCTTGTCGGCGGGCCAGATGACCGGATGCCAGTACAGCGCGTCGCCGTCCGCCGTCCCGACGGCGCCGACGATATCACCGTGGTCGTTGACGCCTTCCGCCGTCGAAGCATAGGCATCGGGCAGTTCGGGCAGGCGCTCCAGTTTGCCGTTGCGCGAGCGGACGGCGCCGGGAAGTCCGTCAGCCTCCCGGTAGGCGGCTCCGACGACCGTCCCGGCGTCGTTCACCCCTGCGACGTTGACCCAGTTCTGGTATTCGGGATCGTCCAGGTTGCCGTAGTCGGTGAATTCTCCGTTTTTCCACAGCACGGCGCGGCCGCCCTGTGCGGAATTCGCGCCATAAGAAATCGTGCCCGCGTAACCACCACTTCCGTCAGCCGCGGCCACGTCGCCGGTGAGCGCGCCGGCGGGCAGCGGCAGGATGGCCGGTGTCCACGCGCAGGCCCTCGGCTCGGCAGCGGCGGTGGGTGCCACGGCGCCGACCAACGACGCCATCAGCGCCGCCGAAAACAGGACGCGAGCGCTGCCAGGTGTGCGTCTCATCATTCTCTCCGGTTTGTGGTGATTCGAAGACTCCGGGCAGCGTGGTGCCCGTCGCCGCCCCCGCACACTGTGTGACGGAGCGGGGGCAAGGGCAACGTCTTTCGTCCCTGCCTGAAATAGCGTGCCCGGGCGGCGCGGATCGTCCTCGAGGTAGCCGGAGAGACCCTCGTCATCGTCGGTGTTGGCGCGCTGCGGACCTGGCAGGTCCTCGCGCACGGCGTCGGTGCAGGGGGCTACGGGGAGCAGCTGCCGTCAGCAACTGCCGTCCGAGACTCGTAGGCCCTTGTTGGCGCCGGCCGTCGTGCTGACGACGCTCGGCACGCAACTGGCCGCGTCGAGACTGTAGGAGTACGGGATGGTGACGGTGGTGTTGGACTTCGGGTCGGGGCCGGCCGGGTTGTTCTCGGTGCCGGGGCTGGACCATGTCACGTTGTCGTAGATGTTGCCGCTGACCTGCCAGTAGCCGGCCGCGTCGGTGTAGAAGGTGCCGAGGACGTCCTTGGAGTCCTCGAAGTAGTTGTTGTCCACCTTGGCGCGGGCTCCGGCGCGGGAGTTGATACCGGATTCGTTGAGGCCGACGTAGTGGTTGTTGTAGATGTGGGCGATGCCGCCGCGCAGCAGCGGCGTGCGGGAGTCGATGTTCTGGTACAGGTTGTGGTGGTAGGTGATGTAGCCGTTCGACGTGTCGCTCTCGCTGGATCCGACGAGCCCACCGCGGCCGGAGTTGCGCAGGATGCTGTAGGACAGCGTGACGTACTGGGTGTTGTTCTTCAGGTCGAAGAGGCCGTCGTAGCCCTCCGACTCCCCGCCTGACGCCTCCAGGGTGGTGTGGTCCACCCAGACGTTGCGGACGTTGCTCTCCATGCCGATGGCGTCACCGCCGTTGGAGGTGGGGGAGCCCGACTTCTTGACGTTCCGGACGGTCACGTTCTGGATGATGATGTTGCTGGCGTTGCGGATGTGGATGCCCAGCTGGTCGAAGACGGCTCCGCTGCCGACCCCGATGATCGTGACGTTGCTGATCTCCTTGAGCTCGATCTTGTCGTCGGCGGTGTTGCAGCTGTCGCCCGACACCTTGCTGGTGTTGCCGTGGTTGACGGTGCCCTCGACCTGGATGGTGATGGGTGTGCTGCTGCTGGCCCGGTTGCACAGTGCCTCATGGATCGCGGTTCCCGTGGTGGCCCGCACCGTCTGCCCGCCCGCTCCGCCGGTGGTGCCGCCGTTCTGGGTGGCGTAGCCGGTGGCGCTGCCGGTCGCGGCCGACGCCTCTGGCGTCGGCAGAACCGCGCCGGTCGCGGCGGCGGCCGCAAGGGCCGTCGTGGCCAGTGCGACGTGGAGCCGCGCTGCTCGTGATCGTTTCATCCTCGGCCTGCCCTTTCGTCGTCGAACGCAGGTGATGTGCTGCCTGCCGGACACCCCTCGCGGTACGGCCATTGAGGCGCGGATGCGGCTCCTGCGCCGGGTGAATGGCGGTTCCCGCAGGTGCTTCCACACGTACAGAAAGCGCTTTCCGTGCGGGAGGCTAGGGCGGTACCCGTGAAACGGCAAGGCTTTGCGCAGGCGAGGTTCGCCGGCGGCCCTCGGGCCGGCGCCCGTCAGGCCGGCGGCCCGACGGGCGCTGTCAGCCGGCCAGTTCGCCGAGGAGCGCCCAGGTGCGTCGGCGGTCCGCTTCTCCCGCGATCTCGGTGCTCGAGAACACCACCTCGGTGGCGCCGGCGTCGCGGTACCGCCGTACCTCGGCTTCGACGGTCTTCTCGTCGCCGATCACGGCCACGTCGGCAGCACGCCGGTGGCCGGAGCGTTCGATGACCCGCGCGTAGGACGGGATCTGTTCGTAGAACGCGAGGCTCTCGGTGGCCTTCGCCCGCACCGCGTCCACATCGTCCGTGACCACGCCGGGCACCAGGGCCACGATCCGGGGTGCGGGACGGCCGGCGGCCTCGGCCGCGGCGGTGAGAGCGGGAACGATGTGTTCCGCCAAGGCGCGCGGCCCCGCCAGATAGGGCAGGATCCCGTCCGCCAACTCACCGCTGACCCGGAGCGCCTGCGGCCCCATCGCGGCGACCAGCAAGGGGACCCCGCTCTCGGCGCCCGGTACGCGCGCCGGGATCGGGGTGGTGGCGGTGAGCAGCTCACCGTGGAAGTCGGCCGTGCCGTTCTGCGTCAACTGCCGCAGTGCGGTGATGAATTCACGCAGGCGAGCGATGGGGCGGTCGAAGGGCAGGCCGAAGCCGGTCTCCGTCAGCAGTTTCGTGCCCAGGGCCAGGCCCAGGTGGTAGCGGCCGTGTGTCGCGGCCTGGGCGGTCTGGGCCTGGCTGGAGACGAGCAGCGGGTGGCGTCCGAAGACGGGGATCGCGGAGGTGCCCACATGCAGTCCGGGTACCGCGCGCCCGACGAGCGCGGCGAGTTGGGGTGAGTCGGCGCCGAAGGTCTGGCCGAACCAGGCCGACCGCAGGCCGGCGGCCGCGGCCTCCTGGGCCAGCAGCACGGTGGCGTCGACCTGGTTCTGCGCGTCGGAGGCGTTGAGCGCTACTCCAATAGTCATGCCAGTCAGAACGGGCTCGGCCGAACCCGCATTCCGGTTCGTGTGTGACAGGTTTTTGTCAGTCATATGTACAGGGGCCGTGCCCGCCACGACCGCGCGTTCGCCGCAGCTGTACGCCTCGCACCGTCGAACACCCGGTGAAAATCGGCCAAGACGCCGCAGTTTCCCCAGTTTTCCTATCGATTTAGTAGGGAAATGTTGACGCCGGTCGCCAGGGCGGGTGAGCATGGTCTGCATGTCCGCCGGGCACCGCCCGCGGTGGGTTCTCATCCTCCTCGGCTCCGCAAGGAAGACCCCCATGACCACCGCACTACCTGCCCAGAAGACCGGACACGACCACTGGCTGCGCATAGCCCGGGAGATCGCGGACGATCTGGCCACGGACGCGGTCGACCGTGAGCAGGCCGGGAAACCACCGCTCGACGAGGTTGCGCGGCTGCGCGAGGCAGGGCTGCTCACGGTGCCGGCGCCGGCCGGACATGGCACGGGAGGCCCGGACTGGCGTACGGCCTACGCGGTCGTCCGGACGATCTCGGCGGCCGACGGGGCGATCGGCTACCTCCTCGGCTGCCACTACTTCCTCTCCTCCAGCGCCCGGTTCTTCGCCGGCCCCGCCCTCGCCACACGAGTCGAGCAGGAGTCCGCGGCGAGGCAGTGGTGCTGGGGAGGCGGTCTCGTTTCCTGCGGACCGCCTCCCCGGCTGACCCCCACCGCGCACGGCTATGTGCTGGACGGCCGGCAGAGTTGTGTCACCGGAGTCGGAATCGCCGATCGCCTGGTCGTCCGCGCCACTGGGTCCGGTAGCGGTGATCCCCTGGCCGTCCTCGTCGATCCCGCCCACCCCGGCGTCGTGTACGTCGACGACGAGGACACCTTCGGCCAGCGCCTGGCGGCCGGCGGCAGCGTGGAGTTCGACTCCGTACCGGTCACGGAAGACGACGTGCTCGGCTCCCTCTCCGCGGACGAGGGCGCACTGACCCCCTTCGCCGGCTTGGCAGCACCGACCGCACGCCTGGTGTCCGTGCAGTTCTGTCTCGGCGTCGCCGAGGGGCTGCTCGCCGAAGTGCGCGAGTACAGCAGGGTGGTGCACTCTTCCTGGCAGCTCTCCACGGAACAGTCCTGGCCTGGTGGTCCGTCGCGGGACCCGTACGTGCTGGGCGTGTACGGGGAACTGACCGTTGCCGCACGTTCCGCGTCCGCTCTCGCCGACCAGGCGGTCGAGGCCCTGGGGCGTGGCTTCGCGCGGGGCGAAGACCTCGACGACGACGAGTGCGCGGAGATCGCCGTACTCGCGAGTGTGGCCGAGTCCGCCGCCTCCCGGGCCGTGCAGGAGATCACCGGACGTGCCCTGGACGTCATCGGCGCGCGTGCCGCCCTCCTGCGGCATGGATTCGACCGCTTCTGGCGCAACGCCAGGACACACACCCTGCGCGAGCCCGTCGCCGACAGACTCCGCGAGGTCGGGGACTACTTCCTCAATGGTGCGCACCCTCCGTTCACCATCCCCTCCTGACGGCGTGCGCAGCCGGTAGCGGGGTGGGCGCGACAGTGGCGGATAATCTCGGCATGCAGATCTCGGCGAGGGCGGACTACGCGGTGCGTGCGGCGTTGGAGCTTGCGGCGGCAGGACACGACGCCTCGCTCAAAGCCGAGGCGATCGCGGCGGCGCAGGGCATTCCGCACAAGTTCCTGGAAGGCATCCTGGGTGATCTGCGCAGGGGCGGGCTGGTGACCAGCCGGCGCGGTGGGAACGGCGGCTACCGGCTGGCCCGCCCGGCGGACGAAATCGCCATCGCCGACGTGATCCGGGTGGCCGACGGACCGCTGGTGTCGGTGCGGGGCGTGCGCCCACCCCAGCTTTCCTACACCGGTCCCGCGGAGTCGCTGCTCCCGCTGTGGGTCGCGGTACGCGCCAATATCCGCAAGATTCTGGGCGAGGTCACGCTGGCCGACGTGGCCACCGCCACGTTGCCCGATGAGGTCCTGGTCCTTGCCGAGGACCCCGAGGCCTGGACGAACCCCCGGCCGACGCCCCTGTCCACCGACCCCTGATCTCCCGCCGCGGTCGTACTGCCGCCCGCCGGTGGGATCCGGCGGGCGGCAGTGTGCGATCACCGGTGTCCGGCGTCGCGGTCAGCGTGTCACTGGACGACCTTGAGCAGCTTGTTGGGGGAGCCCGAGCCGATACCGGACAGGACGCCCGGGGTGGCGCCGTTCACCAGCGCGCTCCCGACCTCGGAGGGAGAGGCGGTGGTGTGGCCGGAGAGATAGATCGCCGCGGCGCCGGACACATGCGGGGCGGCGAAGGAGGTGCCGGAGCCGGTGTAGGTGGCGGTGTCGGAGGTGTTCCAGCCGGCCGTGATGTTCGAGCCCGGCGCGAACAGGTCCACCACCGAACCGTAGTTGGAGTAGCTTGCCCTCGCGTCCGTGCTGGTGGTGGCGCCGACGGTGAGGGCGGTCGGTACCCGGGCGGGGGAGTAGTTGGCGGCGTTGGCCCCCGAGTTGCCGGCGGCGATGGAGTAGGTCACACCGGAGGCGATCGAGTTGCTGACGGCCGTGTCCAGGGAGGTGCTTGCGCCGCCGCCCAGCGATACGTTGGCGACGGACGGGCCGGAGTGGTTGGCGGTGATCCAGTCCACGCCCGCGATGACGCCGGCCGTGGTGCCGGACCCGTCGTTGCCGAGGACGCGTACCGCCACGATCTTCGCGTTCTTGGCCACGCCGTAGGTGCTGCCGGCGACGGTCGTGGCGACGTGCGTGCCGTGGCCGTAGCCGTCCTGCGCGGTGGTGTCGTTGTCCACGAAGTCATAGCCGTAGGACGCCCGGCCGCTGATCTGGGAGTGGGTGATCCGCACCCCGGTGTCCAGGACGTAGACGGTCACACCGCTGCCGGCGCTGTCCGGGTAGGTGTACGTGCCGCTCAGCGGCAGGTTGGTCTGGTCGACGCGGTCCAGGCCCCAGGGGGCGCCTGTCTGCGTCGCGTCGGCGTGGACCCTCCGGTCCTGTTCGACGGAGGCCACGGCCGGGTCGGCGGCGAGCCGTCTGGCCTCGGTGGGGCTGAGCTTGGCGGCGTAGCCGTTCAGCGCGGTGGTGAAGGTCCGCTCCACCGCGCCGCCGTAGCCGGATATGACCTCCTTGCCGCGGGCGGAGGCGGCCTTGAGGCCGGCCGTCTTCTTCAAGGTGACGATGTAGCTGCCGGGGACCGCGTCGGCGGCCCCGGCGTGCAGGACCGTGCCTTCGGCCGGTGCGGCGTGGGCGGGGAGCGTGGTGCCTGCTCCGATGCACGCGGCGGCGGCCGCCGTGGCGATTGCCGCGGCGATCCGCCGCTTGGTGGTACGCATCACTGCCATCGCGAGGGATTCCTCCTCGATCGGTGGCGCGCTGTGGTGCGTGCGCGCTCTACGGGGTGTGCGGGCTCGCACAGTTCACCGGGAGCGCACGGTTGCGCCCCCGGCCTGATGAGGATTTGCCGGGGCGCGAGCCACCGGCAAGGCATGCCATATGCATGACATGAACTCGCCATGGAAACCGGTGTGCCGTGGCGGGAGGCCACGCTCGCGTAACCCTGCGTACGTACAGGGCACACAATGGGGAAGGCGCCTTTGGCGACTGCGGTTGTTGACGTGCAAACGGGGCGCGGCTAGCGTCGCCGACATGCGGATCTCTTCGCGGTTCACCCAGCGGCGCCCTGTCGATCTGATGCGTGTCGCCACCGCGCTGTGTAGCTGACCGCCACTGCCACCGTCCCGCCCGCCCCGGCCGGCGTGCACACCCGCTCGGCGGACGCGGCCGGCCTTCTCCTCGGCAGGCGCATCGCGGCGCACAGACCGCACAACGCAGCGCTCCTGTACGGCATGGGGTGTGAGGCGCCACCACGAGGCGCCGCCCGGCCGCACATCGATCTGCGGCGCCTGGCCGGCGCGCTCTGTCGCGCCTGACCCACCCCCACCCCCCGCCTTCGGCCGGGGCCCCTCCCACCGCGCTCGCCGGCCGCCGTGCCGCCCCCCGCTCTTCACATGAGGGCCGGCGACCCCGTACGGACCTCAAGGAAGGCACCCACTCGTGTCCTCGACGCCCTCTTCCCCACTGCATCTCGCCGTCGCCCTCGACGGCACCGGATGGCACCCCGCCTCCTGGCGCGAGCCGGTGGCCCGCCCCCGGGACCTGTTCGCCGCCCGGTACTGGGCCGATCTGGTCGCCGAGGCCGAGCGCGGCCTGCTCGACTTCGTGACCTTCGAAGACGGCCTCGGCCTACAGTCCTCCCACCTCCTCGAGCCGGACGGTCGCACCGACCAGGTCCGTGGCCGCCTGGACGCCGTCCTTCTCGCGGCTCGCATCGCCCCGCTGACGCGGCACATAGGCCTGGTCCCGACCGCGGTGGTCACCCACACCGAGCCCTTCCACATCTCCAAGGCCATCGCCACCCTCGACTACGTCAGCACCGGCCGGGCGGGCCTGCGGGCACAGATCACCGCGCGCCCGAACGAGGCCGCCCACTTCGGCCGCCGCGCGATCCCCCACATCGACGCCTACGAGAGCCCGGCCGCGCAGGAGGTGGTGGCCGACCTCTTCGACGAGGCCGCCGACTACGTGGAGGTCGTCCGCAGGCTCTGGGACAGCTGGGAGGACGACGCGGAGATCCGGGACGCCGCCACCGGCCGTTTCATCGACCGCGACAAGCTGCACTACATCGACTTCGAGGGCAGGCACTTCAGCGTGAAGGGCCCGTCCATCACCCCACGCCCACCGCAGGGCCAGCCCGTCGTCAGCGCCCTCGCCCACTGGACCGTCCCGTACCGGCTGCTGGCCCGCCAGGCCGACATCGGCTACGTCACCCCGCGCGACGCCGATCACGCCCGCGCGATCGTCGCGGAGATCCGCGCCGAGCAGGAAGCGGCAGGCCGCGCCGACCAGCCCCTGCACATCTTCGGTGACCTGGTGGTCTTCCTCGACGACGACCCGGCCGCCGCGACGGCCCGGCGCGCACGCCTCGACGCCCTCGCCGGAACCCCGTACACCGGCGACGCCCGCATCTTCACCGGCGCCCCGGCCCAACTCGCCGACCTGCTGGAGGAGTGGCAGTCGGCCGGACTGAGCGGGTTCCGGCTGCGTCCCGCCGTCCTCGGCCACGACCTTGCGGCGATCACCCGCGGCCTGGTCCCCGAACTCCAGCGCCGGGGCGCCTTCCGCCGCGCCTACGAGGCCGACACCCTGCGCGGACTGCTGGGCCTGGCCCGCCCCGCCAACCGCTACGCCGCCGCCTGAGCACGAAGGAGACGTACGACCATGAGCAAGCCGCTGAAGCAGATCCACCTGGCAGCCCACTTCCCCGGCGTCAACAACACCACCGTGTGGAGCGACCCCGAGGCCGGCAGCCACATCGAGTTCAGCTCCTTCGTCCATTTCGCCCGCACCGCCGAACGTGCCAAGTTCGACTTCCTGTTCCTCGCCGAGGGACTGCGGCTGCGCGAACAGGACGGTGAGATCTACGACCTGGATGTCGTCGGCCGCCCCGACACCTTCACCGTCCTCGCCGCGCTCGCCGCCGTCACCGAGCATCTCGGCCTGACCGGCACCATCAACTCCACCTTCAACGAGCCCTACGAGGTCGCCCGCCAGTTCGCGAGCCTCGACCACCTCTCGGGTGGCCGCTCCGCCTGGAACGTGGTCACCTCCTGGGACGCCTTCACCGGCGAGAACTTCCGCCGTGGCGGCTTCCTCCCGCAGGACGAGCGCTACTCGCGCGCGAAGGAGTTCCTGGCCACCGCGGGCGAGCTCTTCGACTCCTGGCACGGCGACGAGATCCTCGCCGACCAGGCCACCGGCACCTTCCTGCGGGACGCGAAGGCCGGGGCCTTCGTCCACACCGGCCGCCACTTCGACATCCACGGCCGGTTCAACGTCCCGCGCTCCCCGCAGGGCCGCCCGGTCATCTTCCAGGCGGGCGACTCCGACGAGGGCCGCGAGTTCGCCGCTTCGAGCGCCGACGCGATCTTCAGCCGGCACGCCACCCTGAAGGAGGGCCAGGCCTTCTACGCGGACGTCAAGAGCCGGCTGGCCACCTACGGCCGCCGCCCCGACCAGCTTCTGATCCTGCCCGCCGCGACCTTCGTCCTCGGCGACACCGACGCCGAGGCCGAGGAACTGGCCAAGGAGGTGCGCCGCCAACAGGTCAGCGGGGCCACGGCCATCAAGCACCTGGAATTCGTCTGGAACCGGGACCTGTCCTCGTACGACCCCGACGGCCCGCTCCCCGACATCGACCCGGACCCTGGCGAGCACCACATCGCCCGCGGCCGGGCGCAGGTGCGCATGTACCGCGATCCGCTGGCCATCGCCCGCGCATGGCGGGAGCTCGCCACCGCCAACAACTGGTCCATCCGCGATCTCGTCATCGAGACCGGCAACCGGCAGAACTTCGTCGGCTCCCCGGCCACCGTCGCGAAGACCATCGACGACTTCGTCCAGGCGGACGCCGCCGACGGCTTCATCCTCGTCCCGCACATCACCCCCGGCGGCCTCGACGCTTTCGCCGACGACGTCGTCCCGCTGCTCCAGGAAAGGGGCGTCTTCCGCACCGAGTACGAGGGCCCGACCCTGCGTGACCACCTGGGCCTCGCCCACCCGGACGACGTACGCAGCGAGCGGGTGGCGTCGTGAAGCCAAGAGGTCCCTCTGCCCGGGGTCACCCCTCGTAGCGGGTCGCGAGGGTCCGTACCGTCTCGGCGATGCGGTCGCGGAGTTCCGCCGGTGCGACGACCACGACGTCGGTGCCCAGCCGCAGGAACTCTCCATGGGCGTGGCCGATCGATTCGATGGGCACCCGGGTCTCCGTCCATCCGTCACCCGCGGGTGTCACGCCGAGGCGGCGGGCTCCCTCCGGTGTGAGCCGTACCAGAGCCTCCCCGGTGTGCAGCCGGGCTCGGAAGTCGGCCAGGTAGCTGTTCCAGTGCGCGGACAGGTCGAACCCGTCCGGGATGACGAACTCCTCTTCCAGGGAGTGGAGTTCGACGATCTGGTCGACCCGGTAGGTGCGGACTCCGGACGGCCCGCCGGCGACCACGTACCAGCGGCCGGCCTTGAGCACGAGCCCGTACGGCTCCACCCGCCGCTCGATCTCCTCCGGCGCGCGCCAGCGCCGGTACCGCAAGAGCACCGCCCGCCGCGCCCACACCGCGGCGGCGACCGCGGCCAGGTGAGGCGTACGGTCGGCGTCGCCGTACCAGCCGGGGGCGTCGAGCAGGAAGTGTTCCTGGATCCGCCCGGCGTGCTCGCGCAGCTCCGCCGGAAGGGCGGCCCGCAGTTTGAGCTGGGCGGTGGCGAGTGCCTCGCCGAGGCCGAGGTCGGCGGCGGTGCCGGGGAGCGCGGCGAGGAACGCGGCCTGTGCCTCGTCCGCGGTCAGTCCGGTGAGGCGGGTCCGGTAGCCGTCGACCAGCCGGTAGCCGCCCGCGTGTCCGGCGGCGCCGTACAGCGGGATACCGGCGGCGCCGAGCGCCTCGACGTCCCGGTAGACCGTACGGACGGAGACCTCCAGTTCCTCGGCCAGCTGCTGGGCCGTCATCCGGCCCCGGTTCTGGAGCAGCAGAAGCAGGGTGACCAGTCGGCTCGCGCGCATGCCGCCCAGTATCCACTGACAGTGGATGTCAGGGGAGTGTCCCTAGCCTGCGGCGCATGGACGACTTCGACTTCCTGCACGGCTCCTGGGACGTGGCCAACCGCCGTCTCACCGCACCGCTCGGCCCGGGCCCCGCCACCTGGGTGGAGTTCCCCGGTCACGCGGTGGTCCGGCCGCTGTTCGGGGGTGCCGGGAACATCGACGAGATCACCTTCCCCACCCTCGGCCGCCAGGGCGTGACCCTGCGACTGTTCGACCGCGAGACGGAGCGCTGGTCGATCCACTGGTCCGACAGCCGGACGGGGCGACTGGATCCCCCCGTGACCGGCAGCTTCACGGGCGACCGCGGTGACTTCCACGGCGAGGACACCTACGACGGCCGCCCGATCCGGGTGCACTTCACCTGGTACCGCCTCGGCCCGGACGCCGCCCGCTGGGAGCAGGAGTTCTCCGCCGACGACGGCCGAACCTGGGAGCTCAACTGGACCATGGACTTCACGCGCACCGGGCGGGCCGGCGCATGAGCATCGTCGAACTCCGGCAGTACACCCTGCATCCCGGCGCCCGGGAGACGCTGATCGAGCTGTTCGAGCGCGAGTTCGTCATCGGCCAGCATGCGGTCGGCATCACTCTCGGCGGCCGTTTCCGCGACCTCGACGACCCGGACCGCTTCGTCTGGCTGCGCGCGTTCCCCGACATGGTGCACCGCCGGCGCGCGCTGGAGGCGTTCTACACCGGCCCGGTCTGGCGGAAGTTCCGCGACGAGGCCAACGCCACCATGGTCGACAGCGACGACGTCCTGCTGCTGCGTGGGCCGTGCTTCGCCGCGGAGCCGGGCACCCGCGAGGTGGTCGCGACGATCTGCCGGCCGTCCGACGCGGCTGCCTTCGACGCCTATGCCGCCCGGCACCTGGGCTCGGGCCATGCGCTGCACCGCACCGAGCACGCCGAGAACGACTATCCCCTCCTGCCCGTCCGCACCGGGGAGGACGTCCGGGTCTGGTTCGGCCCGGCCGAGCCGCCACCGTGGCCGATTCAGCGGCTGCGGCTGGAACCCGTGACGACGCCGGCGAGGTCGGCAAGCCCGCGTGCGTCGTCGTGACGCACCGGTCTGCCCGACCCCGTCAGGCGGCGGAGCAGAGCGCCCCCGGGTCGGCCGGGGCCGAGACGCGGGCCACGGTGGCGTGCACGGGACGGGCGGTGTGGATGGTGGCCGCGGCCTGCGAGCGGTTCCGCGCGAAGACGACGAGGCGCAGCACCGCGAACCGCGCGACACCGGCGAGTGCGGAGGCGGACAGGTAGACCACCTGCTCGAGCACCGCGCCAGGCGCCGCCACCAGCTGGTGCAGGCCAAGCATCGCCACGCAGGTCACCGCGTACGCGGCGGCCGCGGACCCAGTCGACTGCGCATGCTGGCGCCAGGTCGCGCGCCCGCCCGCGCCGAAGGTGAAGCGGGCGTGCAACTCGGTGGCGAGGAGCGTGGAGACCACGGTGATGAGGGCGTTGGCCAGGGCCCAGGGAACCCAGGAGGCGAGGGCCGCCACGGCGAAGCTGGAGGCGATCCCCACCCCACCGCCACAGAGCACGAAGCGGGCGAAGGCGGTGAAGGCGCCGGGCGCCGCCTGCTCCTGGCTCTGCGCTGTCTCCATGATCCGACCCCTTTGATGGCTCACTCCGCGAAACGCGCACCCCTCGGCCCGTGAGGCCGAGGGGTGCGCTGCCGTGATGCCATCATGGCACATGAATGGCGCCATGGTGGGCCGTATTTGGCACTATCCGTGGCGCCGGTGGTGCCACGAGGTGGATGAAGTCGTGAAGGTGCAGGTCAGCGACGAACGTGCGGCACCTGCCACCCGCCGAGTCGGCGCGCCGCTGGCCCACGCCAACAACCGTGGCTACGCCGGCGTTCGGCCGGAACCATGAGAACTTCCTCGCCAAGTGGCCGATTTCCCCTGGCAGCCGGATCTTCGTGCGGGCCGTAGAGTTGTGACCTTCGCCGCCCCACCCGCATCGCACTGACACCGCCGTCTCCGGCATCGGCCCGCCCGTTGCCGGAGACGATCTTCTGTCCTGCTCTTCCCTCCTTTGAGGAGCCTGTGATGACGATGACGAGTCCCACCGACCAAGAGGCCGCGATCGCTCTGCTGCGCGAGCGGATCCGGGACGTGCCCGGCCATCCGAACCCGGACGTGGTGTTCAAGGACATCACTCCCCTCCTGGCCGACCCCGTGGCCTTCGGGCATCTCGTCGAGTTACTCGCGGACGTGTGCGTCCGGCTCGGAGCGACCAAGATCGTCGGCGTGGAGGCGAGGGGCTTCATCCTCGGTGCGCCCGTCGCCGTGCGGGCGCGCGTCGGCTTCGTGCCCGCACGCAAGGCCGGCAAGCTTCCCGGGCCGGTTCTGTCGCGTCCCTACGACCTCGCGTATGGGAGCGGGGTCATCGAGCTCAAGGACGACGCTCTCGCTCCACACGACCGGGTCCTGGTCATCGACGACGTCCTGGCCTCGGGCGGGACCGCGGAGGCCGTCCTGCATCTGATCCGAGCCACCGGAGCGACGGTGGCCGGACTGGCCGTGCTGCTGGAACTGGGCTTCCTCGACGGACGGGCACGGCTCGAGCCGACGCTCGCCGGCGCCGCGCTGCACGCCCTCATGTCCGTATGACGCACGCACGGAACCCGCGCCGCTCGGAAACGCGTCGCCGCGGGTTGTAGGCGGCATGGCGGGATCCGTGGGCGCGTTGGCGTCAGGGTCACCACGCATGGGCGCCGTAGGGATCGCTGGGGCGGGGATCCCTACGGCGCTCGCGCGTCGCAGGCCCGCCGGGCGGACCTGCGACGGGGTCACTTCGCCAGGAAGGTGAGCAGCGCGGTGTTGACCTCCTCCGCGTGGGTCCACAGCAGGCCGTGCGGAGCGCCCTCGATCTCCACGTAGTCGGCGGACGGGAGCGCCTTGTGGAACGGCCGCGCGGTCCCCTCGACGGGCAGGATCCGGTCGCCCGTACCGTGCAGGATCAGGGTCGGCACGTCGATGGCCGGGATGTCGGCCCGGAAGTCGGTGTACCAGGTCGACGGTGCGGCGGCCGCGGCGAAGAAGCCGCCACTCGCCGCGACGTTCCAGCTGTTGCGTACGGCCTCCTCGCTGATCCTGGTGCCGAGGTTCTCGTCGAGGTTGTAGAAGTCCTTGTAGAAGGCCGTGTAGTACGCGTAGCGGTCCGCCTTGACGGCCGCGACGACGCCGTCGAAGAACTCCTTCGGGGCGACCCCGTCGGGGTTGTCGTCGGTCTTGAGCAGGCAGGGCTCCAGTGAGGCCAGGAAAGCGACCTTGGAGACCCGCGCGGAGCCGTAGGCGGACACGTACCGGGCGACCTCACCGGTGCCCATGGAGAAGCCGACCAGGACGGCGTCCCGCAGGTCGAGGGTCTCCAGCACGGTGTTCAGGTCGGCCGCGAAGGTGTCGTAGTCGTACCCGGTCGTCGGCTGGCTGGACTGTCCGAAGCCGCGGCGGTCGTAGGTGATCACGCGGTAGCCCGCGTCCAGCAGCACGGCGCTCTGCCGCTCCCAGGAGTGGCCGTCGAGCGGGAACCCGTGGATGAGGACGACCGGCTGCCCGGTGCCGTGGTCCTCGTAGTAGAGGTCGATGGTGGTGGAGTTTTCCTGACCCACGGTGATGTACGGCAAGCTCTCGTTCCTTCGTGCGGAGTGACTGACGCCCGCAGTGCCAGCGTCGGGGTGTTCGCGGCACCGGGAGTCATCACGCTAGGGCGAATGTCTCGCCGCCTGTTGTCCTCGAGTGCATCGCTTGTTGCCTGGGAGTGTCAGGAAGAGGGAAGGGGGGTCCCTCACCGGCACCCCTCGGTGGCGCGGTCGGACAACACGTGGTGCATCGACAGACAAGGCGGCTCCACCGGCCGCCCGTACTGTGCTGCTGTTCACGCCTGCGGCCGGTGGTCCGGTTCGGACACCGCCTGTGCCGGTCCGGCCCCACGAAGAGCCTTGGGCTCCGCCCCGGCCTCCCCCCCGCATCGGCCGATCGCGAATACATCAACAGGGAGTTGTGCCTTGTCTCGTTCCGACAGCCCGACCGTCGTATTGATCCACGGCGCCTTCGCCGACGCGTCCAGCTTCGGCCGTGTCATCCCCGAACTGATCGCCCGTGGCCTGGACGTGGTGGCGCCGGCGGTGCCCAACCGCAGTCTGCTCGGCGACTCCGCCTACATCGCCTCGATCGTCCGTGAGATTCCCGGGCCGGTCGTCCTGGTCGGACACTCCTACGGCGGTGCCGTCATCACCGTCGCCGGTGCGGAGGACAACGTCAAAGCGCTGGTCTACCTGGCCGGTTACGCCCTGGAGGAGGGCGAAAGCCTGGGCGAGTTGCAGGGTCGCTTCCCGGATTCCGACCTCGCCACCGCGCTCGTCTACACGCCCTTCCCGATCGAGGGCTCCACCACTCCCGGCACCGATGTGTCCGTCGAGATCGACAAGTTCCCGTCCATCTTCGCTGCCGACGTCGACCCGCGAATCGCGGCCGTCCTCGCCGTCTCCCAGCGTCCGTTGGCCGCGCAGGCCTTCGCCGAGAAGGCGCCGGAGGCGGCGTGGAAGACCAAGCCCTCCTGGGGCCTGGTGGCCACGGCCGACCACACCATCAACCCCGACGTGCAGCGTTACGGCTACGAGCGGGCCGACATGGCCACCGTCGAGGTCGACTCCTCGCACCTGGTGATGCTCGCCCACCCGGAGCGCGTCATCCAGCTGATCGAGGATGCCATCCGGGCCACCGCCCACTGAGCGCGGCGCCCCCGGCCGGCGCTCATCGGCGCGGCCATCCCCGGCTGACGCTGGGCACCGGGCCGGCCACGTAAGGTCATGCCGCGGTCGGGGGGTGGTTCGCCGACGACGCCGGTGAGGTCGGCTGTCGTCGGCGCGCCGTAGGTCCTGCCGCCCGGGGTGGCTCTCGCGTGCGGAGCGGGTGCCCGGCGGTGGGGGAGATGTGACCCGGTAGGCTGCCACTGATCCCGCCGCAGGCATTCCGGCGCTCTTCCGGACACGCACCGACACAGGACCCCACTTGGACCGTTCTCAGCAGCCATGGCCGACGGACGGAGCCGGTGGCGTACAGCCGCCGGGATCCGCCGCCCGGCGTGGGCGGCTGACCCGTAGCGGTCTGCGCGGCCGAGAGGCCGAGCTCGAAGCGCTTCAGGCGCTGATCGCCTCGGTGGCCCGCACAGGGAGCGGCGGGTTGGCCCTGATCCAGGGGGAACCGGGCATCGGTAAGACCACGCTGCTCGCCGAGGCCGTCTCCGGAGCCAGGGCGGCGGGATTCTCGGTCGGCGTCGGCAAGGCCGATGAGCTTCATCACATCGTGCCGCTCTCGTCGTTGGCGGCCAGCGTCCTGCACGGCGATCAGCCGCTGCTGTCCGGCGATGCCTTTGCCGATCTCGCCCGCAACCATGATCAGCGCATCTGGCTGGTGGAGCGCCTGGCGGAGGCGATCGAAGCCAGAGCGGGCAGCATGCCGGTGCTGATCGGCCTGGACGATGTGCAGTGGGCCGATCCGCTGAGCCGGTTTGCCCTGAAACAGCTTCCGACACGCCTGCGGACCTCGCCGGTTCTGTGGTTGCTGACCGCGCGACGGGAGCCCGCGGGCCCGGCGGAAGAGGTCGTCGCCGCCGCGACCGGCAACCTCCCGACGGTCACTGTGCCCTTGGGGCCACTGTCCGGCGCGGCCATGGATCAACTGGTCGGCGACACCCTCGGGGCAGCGGCTGACGAGCAGGTGCGGGACCTGCTCGAGGGGGCCGGCGGGAACCCGTTTCTGGCGGTCGAGATGCTCGCGGGCCTGCGGACCGCCGAGGCCTCGGACGAGCTTGTGCCCCCCGGGCTCGTGGTGGGTGTGCGTGGCAGGCTCAGGTCCCTGGACCCCGACACCCTGCGCTTCCTCCAGATGGGAGCGGTGCTGGGACGCAGCTTCGGTTTCCATGACGCCGCCGCGCTCTGCGGCCGGCCGGCCGCCACGCTGATCCCGGCGCTCGAGGAAGCCGTGCGCGCCGGACTCCTGGACGACGACGGCGACCATCTGGTGTTCCGGCATGATCTGCTGCGCCAGGCGGTCTACGTCGACATCCCGCCGTCGGCCCGGAAGGCACTTCACCGAGAAGCTGCCCGCCACCTTGTCTCCACGGGCCACCAGCCGATCGACGCGGTGCCGCACATCCTCAGGGGAGCCCTGCCCGGAGACGAGGAATGCGTAGTGCTGCTACAGCGAGTGGCCGACGACGTGCTGTCGGTCATGCCGGGCCTCGCGGCCGACCTGATGACACGCGCGCTGGATCTGGTGCCCCCGGCACTGCCGCTGAGGTTCACCGTGGGTGAGCGGACGATCCTCTCCTTGACACGGGCCGGCCGGAACCGCGAGGCGCTGTCGACAGGCGACCGGCTACTGGCCGGCCAACCACCGCTGGAGGCGTTCAGCCGGCTTCAGGCTGCCCTCGGTGGGGCGCTGTGGAACATGGATCTCGCCGGCGACCTGCGCCGCCGGACCGAAACCGCCCTCGCCATGGGGGGCGCCGCCCCGGAGATCGGGGCGAGGCTGGCCGCCCTGCACGCACTGGCCCTGTCCCGGGACCATGATCTCGTAGCGGCGCGTGAGATCGGCGAGTCCGGGCTGCGTGCCGCCACCGCGGTCGGTGATCGGGAGGCACACATCCTGGCCCTGTCCGGGCTCGGCGAGATCGCGCAGAACGCGGGCGAGAACGCGGGCGCGCTGGAGCGCTTTGCCGCGCTGAGCGCCATCGATTCCGCCTTCCTTCCCGAAGAGATCGTCGCGCACCTGCACATGGACGACTTCGCGTCCGGCGAACGGCTGCTCTCGCAAGCGGCGGAGCAAGCCGGGGGGATGCGTCAGGCGATGATGCTGTGGGCGCAGGGCCAGTACGATCTGGGGCTCGGCCGGCTCGACGACGCCGACGCAGGCTTCATGACCATGGAGCGCCTGGAGGACGAGGTGCAGACGCCCGTCCAGCAGGTGAACGGCCGCGTGATCCGCTCCCGGATCGCCCTGCTGCGCGGCGACCGAGAGGCGGCGCGGGAGCACCTGGCCGCGGCGCGGGAAAGACTGGCGGCCAAACCGAACCCGGGCAACACGGCCGCGGTGCGCTTCCTGGAGGCGGTCCACGCCGAGGCCGACGGGGACATCGGGCGTGCCGTCGACAGGATTCGGCAGGTGCAGCGCGAAGGTCGCTTCATGCGGTGGCGGCTTCTGCGTGACTGGGTCGACTCCGCGATACGCATAGCCCTGCGCGGCGCGGAGCACGAGCTGGCCGAGGACCTGGCCGCACAGGCCGAAGCCCACGCCGAACGCAACGCCGCGGTGCCGACGGCCACGGGCATCGCGGCGCAGGCCCTCGGGCTCGTGAAAAACGATCTCGCCATGCTCGAACACGCCGCGGAGCTGCTGAAGGCAGGCCCTCGCCCGCTGGTGCGGGCCGCCGCACACGCCGATCTCGGACAGGCGCTCCTGGCGGCAGGCCGGAAACGTCAGGCAGCGGCCGCGCTGACGCAAGCCCGTGACACGTTCGCCGAGTCGGGTGCCCACGCCGAGGCGGCACGCGTACGGCGTGCTCTGGAGGGTGCGGGAGCCGGCAGCCGCGGGGCGGTGACCAAGCAGCGCCCCGTCCAGGGATGGGAGGCGCTCACGGCCTCGGAGAAGAAGGTCGCACGCCTTGTCGCCGAGGGTCACACCAACCGGTCGGCCGCCGACCTGCTCGTCGTCTCCCCGCACACGGTGAACACCCACCTGACGTCCGTCTTCCAGAAGCTGTCGATCAACTCCCGGGTTCAGCTCGCCAACGTGGTCATGGCCTTGCCCGACAACTGAGCGGACCAGTTGGTACGTTCACGCGATGCGCTGCCACGCCTCGACGGGCTTGGCTGGCGCATCGCTCACACTCAGTCGGAGGTCACCGGCATGCACCGATCCACCCCCGCACCGCCGACCATCGTGCTTGTCCATGGGGCGTTCACCGATGCCTCGTCGTGGGCGGGGGTCATCAGCCGCCTGCACACCGCCGGACTGCCCGTGCGCGCCGTGGCGAACCCGCTGCGTGGTCTGGCGCAGGACGCCGCCTACATCGGAAGCGTGGTGCGGGAGATCGATGTCCCTGTCGTCCTGGTCGGCCACGACTACGGTGGCGCGGTCATCACACACGCCGCCACCGACGCCGACAACGTCGTGGCCTTGTGCTACGTCGCCGCGTTCGGACTCGACACGGGCGAGTGCGTCCTGGACATCGTGAACCGCTTCGCCCCCGCGCCGGGGGCCGACGCGACCTTCACCGCCGCCCTCCCCGCCCCGATCCCCGGCGGCCCGGACCGCGAGCTCTACATCCGTAAGGAACAGTTCCCGCAGGTGTACGCCGCCGACCTGCCGACCAGCGTCAGGGAGGTGCTGTCCGTGGCGCAACGCCCGATCGCCTGGACCGCGCTGACCAGTAGATCGGGCCCGCCGGCATGGGCCTCCAAGCCGTCCTGGTACGCCATCGCGACCGCCGACCGGATACTCAACCCCACCGCTCAGCGCTTCATGGCACAACGCATGGCGGCCACCGAATACGCGCTGGACGGCTCACACGCCGTGGTGCTGTCGCAGCCCGACGCCGTGGTGGCGATGATCCGGGAAGCCGCCGAACAGGGCGATGACGGTAGCGCCACCGGGGGCCTGCCGATGTCGCTCTTCTGAAACTTCCCTGCCATCGGCCGGTCAAGGCCGCCCTGTAACATGCTTTCGAGCGGAAGATGCCGGTATGGGTCATCTTGACGGCGCCCTGGAGTCCGCCATCCTCGCGCTGCCGACTCCAGCCACAGACGTCACTCGGTAAAGGCATCAGAATGATCTCACCGGCCAGTCCGCCGGCGCGGCGGATCGCCGCCCTCCTGACCGGAACCATCATTCTGATAGCGGGCGCCACCGGGTGCGGTGGCGGAACCGGTGGCGGGTCCGCCACCGGCAAGGTGACCTCCATCACCGCGCTTGACTACTACACCGACGAACCTGAGCACACCCAGTGGGACGAGATGCTCACCGCCTGTGGCAGGACCGCCGGGGTGAAGGTCGAGCAGAGGAGCGTGCCAGGGGCGTCGCTCATCCCCACGGTCCTGCGGCAGGCGTCGTCGCGGACCCTTCCCGACCTGCTGATGCTGGACAACCCCGACCTTCAGCAGATCGCCCGGACCGGCGCGCTGACCCCTCTGGACCAGTACGGCATCGAACCCGGCGGCCTCGCCCCGGGCATCCTGTCGGCGGGCACATATGAGGGAAAGGTGTACGGACTGGCCCCCTACGTCAGCACGGTCGCCCTCTTCTACAACAAGGACATGCTCGCCAAGGCCGGTGTCGCCGTGCCGAGGACCTGGAGCGAACTGAAGACGGCCGCGGCCGAGCTGACCCGTCCCGGGCGCTACGGCATGGCGGTCGACGCGAACGCCACTTTCGAGGGCGCCTGGCAGTTCCTGCCGTTCCTGTGGTCCAACGGCGGGGACGAGAGGCGGCTGGACACCCCGCAGGCCGCGCAGGCACTCCAGCTGTGGGTCGACCTGGTGAAGAGCGGATCCATGTCGAAGTCGGTGCTGAACTGGACACAGGCCGATGTCCACGATCAGTTCGCCGCCGGAAGGACCGCCATGATGGTCAATGGCCCCTGGCGGATCCCCGCCCTGAACAAGGACAAGAACCTGCGCTGGGGGGTTGCCCCCATCCCCGTCCCCCGGACGGGGCAGACCCCGGTCACCCCGCTCGGCGGTGAGGTGTGGACGGTCCCGCAGAGCCCTTCCAAGGCCCGGCAGGACAAGGCCGCCAAGGTTCTCGCCTGCCTGAACAACTCCTCGAACATGCTCACCCTGGCCGAGCAGCACTTCACCGTGCCCTCCCGCACCGCGGTGGCCGCCCGGCACGCGGAGCGGGTTCCGTCGATGGCTGCCTTCGTCAGCAGCCTGGAAGCGGCACGCGCCCGCACCAGTGAGCTCGGCGTCAGATGGCCCAAGGCGGCGACCGGGATATACACCGCGATCCAGTCCGCGCTGACGGGCGAGCAGACACCGGAGGAAGCCCTCAGGCGTGCGCAGCGGTTCGCGACCGGTGACTGACCCGTCCCCGGCCCTGCCGAAGCCCCGCACCGGGCAGGACGACGGCGCCGTCGTCGCGGGGGACCGGGCCGCGGCCCGGGCACGCTTTCGGGAGCGCACGGCCCAGTGGATGTTCATCGCGCCCGCCGCGGCGTACCTGCTGCTGTTCTTCGGCTACCCGATCTTCAGGAACGTCGTGATGAGCTTCCAGCAGTACACGACCACGACGTTCTACACGGGCTCCGCGCCGTTCGTGGGGCTGCGGAACTACTCGGCGATCCTCTCGTCGGACCTGTTCTCCCAGGCCCTGCTGACCACCCTCCTGTTCACCGCCGGATCGATCATCGGGCAGTTCGCGCTCGGCCTGGCCTTCGCCCTGTTCTTCCAGCGCCGCTTCCCGCTCGGCGGCGTTCTGCGATCGCTCCTGCTGCTGCCGTGGCTGTTGCCGCTGGTCGTCTCCGGAACGACGTGGAAGTGGACGCTCGACCCCGACACGGGAGTCGTCAACGCGGCGCTGCGCGGCCTCCATCTCTCGTCGTCCGGCGTCCCCTGGCTCACCGGGACCTCCCAGGCGCTCGTGTCGGTGATCCTCATCAACATCTGGGTCGGAATTACTGACCACCACGGACACCGTTCGACCGATCACTCTGGGCATCTACCAGTACATCGGGGCCCACACGAACCAGTGGAACGCCATCATGGCCACGACAGTCATGGCGTCCGTCCCTGCCGCCGTACTGCTCGTCGTCGCCCAGCGCCATGTCACCGCCGGCGCCACCACGGGAGCCGGCAGGTGAGGGCGGTCCCGCAGCCGTGATCTAGCGGATTCACGCGATGTGCCGCTCCCGGGCCGCTGGCACGGTGATGCAGCAGGCTCACCGGTTGAAGGACAGGGATCATGTTGCTGGATTCATCGAGGCCGGAACGTGTGCGGCTCGAACGAAGCGCCTCCGGCAGCTTCCACACCACCGATTCGCTGCCCGTCCCGCGCAGACGGTCGTACTGGCGTGAAGCCCTGTCGCAAACGTTCGGCGCCGTGGACATGACCGTCCCCGACGAGGTGTATTCCGGCACGATCCGTACGGCACCGCTCGGCCCGCTTCAGGCCGTCACCGTGGACGGCGACTGCCTGTCCGCCCTGCGCACGCGCCGACTGGTCACGCAGGGTGTCGAAGACCAGTACGTGGTGGTCAAACTGCTGGACAGGGGAGTCGCCCGGCTGGAGCAGGACGGCCGTGAAGCGGTCCTCGGGCCGGGAGACATCTTCGTCTACGACATGGCGCGCCCCGTCCGGCTGAATCTTCCCCAGTCCTTCCGGACGAAGTCCCTCGTCGTGCCGAGAGAGATTCTGGGCCTGAGCGAGTCCGACATGGCTCATGTCACGGCCTCCCCGCTCGGCCCCGACACGCCCCTCGGCAGTCTGCTCTCGCCCTTCCTGGCCGGGCTCGTGGACGGCGCGGGAACCTACTCGCCGCGCACCAGCGAGCTGATGGCCCGCAACGTCGTGGACATGCTCGGCGCGCTGGCCGGAGAGGTTCTCGGCCGATCGAACGAGGACACGCCCGGCGGGAACCGGGCACTGCTGCTGCGGATCCAGGCGTTCATCGACCGTCATCTCGCAGACCCCGATCTCACCCCACAGTCCATCGCCCGAGCCCACCGCATATCCCTGCGCTATCTGCACAAGCTGTTCGAGAGCGAAGACGTCACGGTCGGCCGGTGGATCCAGCGGCGTCGCCTGGAGGAGTGCCGACGCGACCTTTCGCGCCGCGCGAGCAGCTCCACGATCGCCGCGGTGGCGCACCGATGGGGCTTCACCAGCGCCGCGCATTTCAGCCGGGCTTTCCGGGCCGCCTACGGGATGGCCCCCCGCGAGTGGCGCGACACCCAGGGCTTGTTGGCGTCGTAGCCCCCGCCGGATACGCCTGAGCCCTCTGGTGCAGGGGGGGCTCAGACATGTCCGGTGCACCGCGTCAGGACGGCGGCCGGGTCCAGTCCGGGTCGTCGGCCGAGAGGCGGTGGGTGGCCACGGAGGTGAGGCCGAGGAGCAGCAGGGCCAGGCTCAGGGTGAGCACGAGGTGGCCGTGCAGCACCAGCTGGGCTCCGACGAGGGCGCCGAGGAACATCGCGAGTACGGACAGGATCCGGCGGCCGGGCCGTGGCGCCGCGCCGCCGGCCGGAGTGGAGTCCGCGGCCAGCCCCGTCAGGGTCAGGGTCAGTACGGTCGTGGTGAGGTCAGGGACACCGAGGCGCCGGGCGACCGCGTTCTGTAGCCCCATGCCGAGCCCCAGGAACACGATCAGCGTGTACTGGACGCCCGTGGTGACCCGGCCGTCCGTGACCGCGGCGGTGGCCACGCTGACGGTGACCAGCACCGTCTGCACGGCGGTGGCCGTCTTCAACAGCTTGCCGCGGTGCGTGGCGAACCGGGTGCCGATCCTGCCCCCGGCGAGCGCGCCGGCGAGGAACGCCGCCAGGGAGACGAGAGAGGCGACCGCGGACAGGCTCGCGGCGCCCACCAGAGCGAACCCCAGGAACACCACATTGCCGGTCATGTTGGCGACGAACACATGTCCGAGTGTCAGATAGCTCACCGCGTCGACCAGCCCCGTGACCACCGTCAGCGTCAGCAGCAGGGGAGGCAGCGGGCCATGGCGATCCTGGCCGGGCGGTGCGAGCGTGTGTAGCGCGTCACTCAGCAGCCTGCGCATACTGCTTCCTTTCCCTTGCGGCGGGTGGGTGGCGCGGCACCGTAACCACCACGACCAGGCCCGCCAGGAGCACACCGGCGACAAGCGCGGGTGCCGGGGACCAGGCGGCCGCCAGGACACCGACCGCGGCGAGGGGGAACGGAACCCGTTCGGCCAGGCTCCTCTGGTGTGGCCGCAGGTGCACGAGCCAGACCGTGATCAGGAAGATCGCCGCTGGAACGGTGACCGCGGCGCCGGCGGCAGTCGGCGAGGACCCGGTGTGACGCGTGACGTGATCGGCGTACGCGGCCAGACCGGCGCCCTCCGCGGTCGCCGAGGCGAAGATCAGGTAGTGGCCGTAGGCCCACGGGAATCTCCTGCGGCGCGCCTGGTGCGTCGTGGCGAGCAGCGTGTGCGCGGGGCGGGCGAAGTACAGCCACCACATGGCGTAGGCCATGAGCAGGCCGCCCGCCGCCAGCGCGTACAGCGAACCGGTGCCGTGATGCCGCTCGAAGGCGCCCCGAACGGCGACGGTGGCGGCCGCGACCGACTCGCCGAGGACGATGAGGGTGAACAGTTCGTAGCGCTCGGCGATGTGGTGCGGATGCCAGGGGGTCCTCCCGGCGGACTCCGCCCACACGGGAACGGACAGCTCGGCCACGATCATCACCACGATGCCCGGCAGCCGCGCCGGAGCGGGCACGAGAAGCAGCCCCAGCCAGCCGAGCTGGCATATCGTCACCCCCGCGGCGAAGCGCAGTGCGGTCCTCCGCCGGGCGGCATCGGACAGCGCGGCGCGCAGCCACAACGCGGCCAACGCCGACCGCAGCACGACGTACCCGAGCGTGATGATGTGCAGATCGCCGTCTTCGAACGCGCGCCCGACACCGGCGGCGAGGATGAGCGATCCCGTGATCTGCACCAGCACCGTCAGCCGGTACGTGACGTCGTCCGGGTCGTAGGCGGAGGCGAACCAGGTGAAGTTCATCCACGCCCACCAGATGGTGAAGAACACCAGCGCGAAGCGCAGCGCGCCGCTGCCGTGCTCCCCTTCAGCGAACGCTTCATGCAGACTCATGGACGCCTGCGCCACCGCGACGACGAAGCACAGGTCGAAGAAGAGCTCCAGCGAAGTGGCGGACCGATGCGGCTCGCCGGGATTGCGGCCCACCATGGTGCGCCACCGCCCGGCGCCCGGGTCCGCCCGCGTGGTCGGGGTGGCGTTCAGCGGAGGGCTCCCAGGGCCGCCTCGATCGTCCGGTGGAAGGTCGGATAGGTGTAGATCATGTGCTGGAGCCGCTCGACGGGTACCTCGGCATGGACGGCCACGTTCAGCCCGTACAGCACCTCGCCGCCCACCGGTCCTGCCGAGGTCGCCCCGATCAGCACGCCCCGGTCGGCGTCCTCAACGAGCTTGATGAACCCCTCGTTGCCCGGCCCGTGAATCCAGCCGCGCGTGGAGGAGGCGACGGCCACCACGCTGGTGCGCACACGCAGCCCCCGCTCCCGCGCCTGGCGCTCCGTCAGCCCCACGGCCCCGATCTCCGGATCGGTGAACGTGACGCGGGGCAGCGCCCGGTAGTCGGCTTCGGGACCGGGCTGCCCGAGGATGTCCCGGACGGCGATACCGGCCTGGTACATCGACACATGGGTGAAGGCGCCCCGGCCGGCGATGTCGCCGACCGCCCACAGCCCTTCCCCGGCCCGCATCCGCCCGTCCGTGGGAACGGCTCCCGCTGCCGGATCGAGCCCCACCGAGTCGACCCCCAGCGGACTGAGGTCGGCCACGCGTCCGGTGGCGACCAGAAGCCGTTCGGCACTCAGCGGCTGTTCACTGCCCTCGAGACGGACGGTGAACTCGGTGCCGTCATGGCCGACCCGCCGCGCCCGGGCGCCCGTGAGAACGGTGACACCGTCCGCGCGCAGCGCCTCCGCGGCCAGCTTCCCCGCTTCCGGCTCCTCCTGCGACAGCAACTGGTCCTGTCCCTCGACCACGGTGACCGCGCAGTTGAAGCGGGCGAAGACCTGGGCGAGTTCGACGCCGATGGCGCCCCCGCCGAGTACCACCATGGACGCCGGGAGCTCCTTGGCGGCCATGGCGTCGCGGTTGGTCCAGTACGGCGTTTCCTCCAGCCCCGGCACCGGGGGGATCCGGGGCCGGGTACCGGTGGCCAGCACGACACCGCGCCGGGCCTCGAAGGTGCGTTCACCGACGGTCACCCGGCGCGGCCCGGTCAGGCGCCCCGTCCCCCGGACGAGCCGACCGCCCTTCGCCACGAAGCGGTCCGCGGCCACCTGGTCGTTCCAGTCGTCGGTGGCCTCGTTCCGGATCCGTTCGGCGACTCTGGTCCAGTCGGGAGTCACCACCGCCGCACCGGCGAGGGCGGGCACCCTGCCCGCCTCGGCGAGCAGGTTCCCGGCCCGGATCATCATCTTGCTGGGCACACAGGCCCAGTACGGACACTCGCCGCCGACGAGCCCCGCCTCGACCCCCACCACATCCAGTCCCGCTTCAGCCAGCGTGCCGGCGACGTGTTCACCGCCCGGCCCCAGCCCGACGACCACCACATCCGCCTGCTCGTTCACGCTCATGCCTCTCCTCGTTCCGCCGGCTCTCCGGGCATGGACCGTCCCGCTGACGCTAGAGCGCCGGGAGAACGGCCCGAGTCCGCCCGTGCACGGAGGCTTGCCCGAGAGTGAACGCCGAGGACGAGGACGGGGCACAGTGCGCTGGTGGGCACCACCGCATGCACTGCCGGTCAACACGGCCCCCGGCCGGACACCTAGCGTCACCGGGGTACGCACCACACGGCACCGCAGGAGGCGGCCCATGACCACCAACGCGACATCCCCGCACGGCAGCCAGCCCTGGCTGCACCAGAAGGGCGAGGTGATCCAGGAGTTCGGAACCGTCAAGCAGTTCCCCGTCGCCCTGTCCTACGAGGCACGGATGTACTCCTGCCAGCGCCTGAACAAGGCCCTCGCGGACACGCAGATCCTCTACGGCCTCTACAAGAAGCACCACTGGCTGATGCGCGGCGCGACCTTCTACCAGCTGCATCTGGTCCTGGACAAGCACGCCGGTGAACAGCTCGAAATCATCGACACCATCGCCGAACGCGTCCAGTCGCTGGGCGGTGTCGCGGTGGGAGATCCCCGGCACGTCGCCGAGATCACCTCGATCCCGCGGCCCCCGGATGGAGTGGAGGAGGTGCCGGCCATGCTGTCCCGACTGCTGGAGGCCCACGAGACCATCCTCATCGACGCCCATGACGCCGCCGCCCGGACCGCCGAGGGCGGTGACGACGGCACCAACGATCTGCTGGTCTCCCAGGTGATCCGGACCGGCGAACTGCAGGCGTGGTTCCTCGCCGAGCATCTGGTCGACACCCCCCTGGTCCGCGCCTGAGGAATGGCACCTCCCACCGGGGCAGACGGGTTCCTCGGCCGGCGCGACGCGGCCTGACCTGCCGCGACGGGTCTCCGGGCGTCCCTTATATGATGGGGTTCGCCGCTCAGGCCTTTCGTCGTCGTGCCCGCATCACCGAGGGGTCGAGGTTGCCTACCATCAGGGATGTCGCCCAGCACGCAGGGGTCGCGCCGAGCACCGTCTCCTACGTGTTCAACGGCTCCCGGCCCATTTCCGATGAGACGCGCCGACGCGTGCAGGAGGCCGTGGACGCACTCGGGTATCACCCGCGGGCCAGCGCCCGGACCCTGCGCAGCAGCCGCACCCATGTGATCGCTCTCGCGCTGCCCCGCCCGGCCGGCCGGCGGAACGCCGTGGACGGCCCCTTCGCGATCGAGGTCAGCGACGCAGCCGTGAGACTCGGCTACGACCTGCTGCTCACCACGTCCCAGGACAAGGCCGAGGGGCTGCGCCGCGTGGCGCTGAGCGGCCTTGCCGACGCGGCGGTGCTGATGGCCGTCGATATGGAGGACGCCCGGATCGATGTCGTGCGGGAGCTGGAGTTTCCCGCCGCGCTCATCGGGCGGCCGGCCGACGAGGACGCCTTGCCGTGGACCGACCTGGACTGGGAGGAGGCCGCTGCCCTGGTGGTGCGGGAGCTGGCCGCCGCGGGACACCGCGAGATGGTGTACCTCGCACCCACCGAGGCGGAAGTGGCGGCCAGGCGCAGTTACGCGCTCCGGGGTATCGCCGGTGCGACCCGCGGCGGCCGGAGCGCCGGCGCCGCCGTCACGGTGGCCCATGCGGTGAACGATCCGGCCGGACTGGCCCGCCGGCTCCGGGCGCTGCTCGCGGAGCGCGCGGACGACGGGGCGGGCGGGCGGCCGACCGCGCTGATCGTGCAGCACCCCTCCGCGCATCACCACATCCTGACGTCCGTGACCGATGCCGGGCTCCGCATACCCGAGGATCTCACCGTCGTGGTGATCGGCGCCCTGCCCGGAGACCCGGCCGGCCGTCGGCTGCCTCGTGTCGAACTGCCGGTGGAAACGCTGGCCGGCGAGGTGACCCGGCTCGCCGTGGCCGCCGCCACGGCGCTGCGCGAGACCGTCGAAGGGGACGCGGAGGCCGGTCCCCGGCTGCTCGCCGACACCGTCGGCCACCTTCTGATCGCTCCGGTCCTGCTGCCGGGGGACGCGCCGCTCACCGCCCCGCGGGCCTGAACTCCGCGAGCCTTCCCCGCGCGCCTGCCCGACGCTGCCGTGGGCCTGCCCGGCGCAGCCGTGGCTGTTTTCTTCTCCTGAGACTCTTGTCGCCATCGGATACATGCCTTTAACATCACTGCTGGCCACTTCGTCGAATCGATTCGATGCGACGTTCCAGGACAATGAAGTGGCATGGGGCTGTCCCCCGGAACGCCGATCTCGCACGACCTCCGTCTCCCCTTGCAGAGCCGTAGCACGAACTGAGAGACACCACATGCCATTGCTTCGCCGCCGCCCGCCGGCGCCGGTCCTGCTCCTGACCCTCGTTGTGGCCTCGGCCGGCCTCACCGGGTGCGCGCGCGGGGCCGACCCCGACACCATCACGGTGCTGAACTCCGCCACGGACCAGCATGAGCACGACCAACAGCAGAAGTTCTTCGACCGGTGTGCCAAGCCCCTCGGGGTGAAGGTCGAGCAGACCAGTGTTCCCGCCGCCCAGGTGGCGACCAAGGCGCTGCGGATGGCGTCGTCACACTCGATGACCGACATCCTGGAGCTGGACGGATCGGAGCTGCCGCAGTTCGCCGACACCGGCGGCCTGGTCCCGCTGAAGACGGCGGGCGTGAGTGTGGACGGGCTCTCGCCAGGGGCCGTGAGCATGGGGAGTTTCAAGGGCACCGCGTACGGCATCGCCCGCTCGGTCAACACCCTGGCGCTGTTCTACAACACGGACGTGCTGAAGGAGGCGGGGGTGGCACCGCCCACCACGTGGGACGAGCTGAAGGTGGCGGCCAAGAAGCTCACCCGGGGCAAGACGTTCGGGATGGCCTTCAGCGCGACTCCCGACGCGGACGGGGTGTACCAGTTCCTTCCCTTCTTCTGGTCCGCGGGCGGTGACGAGGCCCACATCGACAACGGCAAGGGCGAACAGGCGCTCAAGCTGTGGAAGGACCTGGTCACCGCCCGGTCCGCGTCAAGCGCCGTGGTCACCTGGAACCAGCAGGACGTCAACGATCAGTTCATCGCGGGCCGTACGGCCATGATGGTCAACGGCCCCTGGCAGGTTCCCGTGCTCAGCCAGCACAAGTCCCTGCACTGGGCGGTCACCACCATCCCGGTGCCCGTGGCCGGCAAGGCTCCGGTGGCCCCGATGGGCGGAACCGTGATGACCCTGCCCCGTACCGACGACACCGGGCGCCAGGCCACCGCCGCCAAGATCCTCAACTGCCTGAACAAGAGCCAGAACCAGGTGGGCTGGGGTGCGGGCGTGAACAACATCCCCACCAGGGACTCCGCCGCCGCCCAGTACAAGGCCGACAATCCGAAGCTCGCGGGCTTCGCCGACACGGTCGCCACCGCCCGTTCCCGTACCGCCAAGGTCGGCGCCCGGTGGCCGGCCGTCTCCAGCGCCCTGGCGGGCGCCTTCCAGTCTGTTCTGACCGGCAGCGCCTCGCCCGAAGCGGCGCTGAAGCGTGCCCAGTCGCAGGCCACGGCCGGCGGAGAGTGAGAGCCACCATGAGTACCACCACTGCCGCGCCCGCCAAGTCCGTGGCGGCGAGCACCGCGGTCCCGGGCCGGCGAGCGTCCCGCGCCACGCTGACACGCTGGCTCTTCGTGGCGCCCGCCGTCCTCTACATGCTGGCCTTCTTCGGGTATCCGCTCGTACGCAACGTCGTCATGAGCTTCCAGCACTACACACCGCGTACCTTCTTCACCGGCGAGGCACCCTTCAACGGCCTCGACAACTGGACCGCGGTGTTCGGCAACGAGCTGTTCACCAAATCTCTCTGGCACACGGTCCTCTTCACGCTGGGCTCACTGCTCGGCCAGTTCGTGCTGGGCCTGGCGCTGGCCGTGTTCTTCTCCCGGCGCTTCCGGCTGTCCGGCTTCGCCCGCGCGGTGCTGCTGCTTCCGTGGCTCATCCCGATGGTCGTCTCGTCGGTCGTCTGGCGGAAACTGCTCGACCAGGACACCGGGGTGCTCAACACCCTGCTGATGAACCTGCACCTCACCTCGGAGCCGGTGCCCTGGCTGAGCAGTCCGAGCGTCGCCCTGCTGTCGGCGATCCTGGTCAACATCTGGGTCGGCATCCCGTTCAACATGGTGATCCTCTACGGCGGGCTCCAGGAGATCCCGCGTGAGATGTACGAGGCCGCCTCGCTCGACGGCGCCGGTCCCTGGCGTACGTTCCGCAGCATCACGCTGCCGCAGTTGCGGCCGGTGATCACGGTGGTCCTGGTCCTCGGTTTCATGTCGACGATCAAGATCCTGGACCTGATCCTCGCGCTGACCGGCGGCGGGCCGGCCGACTCCACGCAGACCCTGGGCACCGCCACCTACCAGCTCTCGTTCCAACAGCTCGACTTCGGGCAGGGCGCCGTGGTCGGCAACGTCCTCATCCTCATCAGCGCGGTGTTCGCCGTGTTCTATCTCCGGGCCAACCGGTCCGACTTCGGTCAGGGGAAGTGATCACCATGTCCGCCCGCACCCTGCGACGGGGCAGCAACACCGTCATCGCGCTGGTCGTTCTGCTCATCCTGCTCTTCCCTCTGTACTGGATGCTCAACATCGCCCTTCAGCCGGGCGAGAGTCTCGCCTCGACCAGCTGGTTCCCCACCTCGCCGGGCTGGTCGAACTTCGAGCGGGCGCTGGACAGCCAGGGCGGCTCGCTCGTGACCAGCCTGGTCGTCGCGCTCGGCGCGGTCGTGGTCTGTCTCGCGATGGCGGCGCCCGCCGCCTACGGCCTGGCCCAGCTCGGCCTGCGGGGCGGCCGGTCCATCGTGTTCGGCACCCTGATCACCCAGATGGTGCCCGGCATCGTGATAGCCAACGCGCTCTACAGCGCCTATGTCGACCTGAACCTGGTCAACTCGCTCCCCGGGCTGATCCTGGCCGACGCCTCGCTCGGGCTGCCGTTCTCCATCGTGCTGCTGAGGGCGTTCATGGTGTCGATCCCGAAAGAGATCGTGGAAGCGGCGATGGTCGACGGGGCGAACCGATTCACCGCCTTCGTGCGCATCGTGCTCCCGATCAGCCGTAACTCGCTGATCACGGCCGGGCTCTTCACCTTCCTCTTCGCCTGGTCCGACTTCATGTTCGCGCTGACGCTCAACACGACGGACGACGTCAAGCCGATCACCCTCAGCATGTACGAGTACATCGGCGCCCACGTCAGCGACTGGGGCGCGGTCATGGCCACGGCCGTCGTCTCCGCCGTCCCGGCGGCGATCCTGCTGATACTGGCCCAGAAGTACGTCGCCGCCGGAATCACCGGCGGTTCGGTCAAGTAGTACGCGGACGACCCCCTGGCACGAGCGGCCGGACCGAGCCGCTCGTGCCCGTTCCCCGAGTACGCCACGCACACCTCTCAAGACCCGGAAGGTCCGCTTTACAGCATGAGCAGCACGTCACCTCACTCACCGGACATCGCGCGGTTCCCCGTCCTCCCACCCGGCTTCGTCTTCGGGACCGCGACCGCGAGCTACCAGATCGAGGGCGCGCACGACGAGGACGGCCGCGGACCGTCGATCTGGGACACCTTCAGCCACACTCCCGGCCGCACCCAGGGCGGTGCCACCGGTGACATCGCATGCGACCACTACCACCGCTACCCGGAGGACGTCGAACTGCTGCGGCGCCTCGGTGTCGACTCCTACCGCTTCTCCGTGGCCTGGCCGCGGATCCAGCCGCAGGGCACCGGCCCGGCCCATGCGAAGGGGCTGGACTTCTACGACCGGCTCACCGACACGCTCCTCGAAGCCGGTGTCTCCCCTGCCGTCACGCTCTACCACTGGGACCTGCCGCAGGCGCTGGAGGACCGGGGCGGCTGGCGGGTCCGGGAGACCGCCGAGGCCTTCGCCGAGTACACCCGGCTGGTGGTGGAGCGACTGGGCGACCGGGTGGGCCGGTGGATCACCCTCAACGAGCCCTTCTGCTCCGCCTTCGTGGGATACGCGGAAGGACGGCACGCTCCCGGCGCCCGCGAGGGCACCGGAGCCCTGGCCGCCGCGCACCACCTGCTGCTCGCCCATGGAAACGCGGTGCGGGTCCTGCGGGAGGCCGGCGCCTCCCAGGTCGGCATCACACTGAATCTCGACCGTATCCATGCGGCCAGTTCCTCCCCGGCCGACCTGGCCGCGCTACGGCGCGCCGAGACGCTGCACAACGAGGTCTGGACGGAGCCTCTGTTCAACGGCCGGTACCCCACCGACGAGTCCGAAACCTGGGGCGAGCTGGCCGACGGCTCGTACCGCCGCGACGGTGACCTGGACACCATCGGCACACCACTGGACTTCGTGGGGCTGAACTTCTACCGCCCGCTGACCGTCTCCGACGCACCGTACGCGGAGGCCGACGCGTCCCGGCGTACCGCCATGGACATCCGGGTCGCCGAGAGCGACCCGTACGGCACCCGGCACACCACCATGGGCTGGCCCGTCGTCCCCGAGGCCTTCACCGAGTTGCTGGTGGACCTGTCCGCGCGGTACCCGAACCTGCCGCCCGTCTACATCACGGAGAACGGTTCCGCCGAGGCCGACACCGTCTCGCCGGACGGAGCCGTGCGGGACACCGACCGGGTGGCGTACCTGCGCGACCATGTGGCGGCCGTGTCCGCCGCCGTCGACGCGGGGGTGGACGTCCGCGGCTACTACTGCTGGTCGCTCCTGGACAACTTCGAGTGGGCCCGGGGCTACGGTCAGCGCTTCGGGATCGTACGGGTCGACTACGACACCCAGGAACGCACGCCCAAGGACAGTTACCACTGGTTCCGCGAGCTGATCACCGTCAACCGCGCGTCCACGCAGGAGCACTGAGATGAAGTTCACCGACGGCTACTGGCAGATGCGGCCGGGCGTGACGGCCCGCTATGCCACCTCCGTCGCCGACGTGGACGTCGCCGACGACCGCTTCACCCTCTACGCGCCGGTCACCCGCGTCCGGCACCGCGGCGACACGCTCAACGGCCCGCTGGTGACCGTGGAGGCGTGGTCACCCGCCGAGGGCGTTATCGGTGTACGGGTGTGGCACCACGGCGGCACGCGCCCCCGCACCCCGGCGTTCCCCCTTAACCCCGACCCGGACGGCGGTCATGCGAAGACCGCTCGCGAAGGCTCGACGGTCGAGCTCGTTTCGGGCGCGCTGTCCCTCGAAGCCGACACCGAGGGCTCCTGCACCCTCAGGTTTGTCTCCGGCGGCAAGGTCATCACCTCGCTCGGCCCCCGCGACCTGGGCTTTGTCACCGACGCCGACGACCGCCACTACATGCTGGCGAAGATGTCGCTCGGCGTCGGCGAGACCGTGTACGGCCTCGGCGAGCGCTTCACACCGTTCACCAAGAACGGCCAGAGTGTCGACATCTGGCAGGCCGACGGTGGCACCAGCAGTGAACAGGCCTACAAGAACGTGCCGTTCCACCTGAGCAGCGGTGGCTACGGCGTTTTCGTCAACCACCCGGGCAAGGTGTCCTACGAGATCGGCTCCGAGAACGTCGGCCGGGTCCAGTTCAGCGTTGAGGATCAGTCCCTCGAGTTCTTCGTCATCGCCGGACCCGCCCCGAAGGACGTGCTGCGCCGCTACACCGGTCTCACCGGCCGGCCCGCGCTGCCGCCGGACTGGTCGTTCGGGCTGTGGCTGTCGACCTCCTTCACCACCTCCTACGACGAGGAGACAGTCGCCCGGTTCGTGGCGGGCATGGCCGAGCGGGACATCCCGCTCAGCGTCTTCCACTTCGACTGCTTCTGGATGCGGGAGTACCAGTGGTCCGACTTCATCTGGGACCCGGCGGTCTTCCCTGATCCCGAAGGGACGCTGTCCCGGCTGAAGGAGCGGGGGCTGCGCGTCTGCGTCTGGATCAATCCGTACATCGCGCAGAAGTCCCACCTGTTCGCCGAGGGCATGGCAGCCGGCTATCTGCTGAAGCGGCCGAACGGTGACGTCTGGCAGTGGGACAAGTGGCAGGCCGGAATGGGCATGGTGGACTTCACCAATCCCGCCGCCCGCGAGTGGTACGCCGCCAAACTGCGACACCTCCTCGGCCAGGGAGTGGACGCCTTCAAAACCGATTTCGGCGAGCGGGTGCCGACCGAAGACGTCGTCTGGTTCGACGGCTCGGACCCGGAGCGCATGCACAACTACTACACCCAGCTCTACAACGAGACCGTCTTCGACCTGCTGGTCGAAGAGCGCGGCGAGGGCGAGGCGGTGCTCTTCGCCCGTTCCGCCACCGCCGGCGGCCAGCGCATGCCGGTCCACTGGGGTGGCGACTGCGAGTCGACGTTCGAGGCGATGGCCGAGTCGCTGCGCGGCGGCCTGTCCCTCGGCCTGTCGGGCTTCGGCTTCTGGAGCCACGACATCGGCGGCTTCGAGGGCACCCCGCCGCCGGCCGTCTTCAAGCGGTGGGTGCAGTTCGGCCTGCTCTCCTCGCACAGTCGGCTGCACGGCAGCAAGTCCTACCGGGTGCCGTGGGACTACGGCGAGGAGGCGGTCGAGGTCACCCGTGACTTCACCCGGCTGAAGCACCGGCTGATGCCGTATCTCTTCCACGCGGCGGTCGAGGCCAAGGAGTCCGGCACACCGGTGATGCGGGCCATGCTGCTGGAATTCCCCGAGGACCTGAGCACCCACTCGCTCGACCGTCAGTACATGCTCGGCGCGGATCTGCTGGTGGCCCCCGTCTTCAGCGAGGACGGCACGGTCGAGTACTACGTGCCGGAGGGCAGCTGGACCAATGTGATCACCGGCGAGCGGGTCAGCGGTCCGGGCTGGAGGCGCGAGCGGCACGGTTTCCGGACGCTGCCGCTGCTGGCCCGGCCGGGCTCGGTGGTCCCCTTCGGCGCGGTGGACGACAGCCCGCGATCCGATTGGGCGGACGGCGTGACACTCCATGTGTACCCGGGCGGGGCCGACGGCTCCGTGACCGTCACCACCATCCCCGCACGGTCGGGCACCGCGGCCGCGGTCTTCACCGTCCGGCGTTCGGGCGGCGAGACCGTCATCGAGACCGAGAGTGAACTGCCCTGGAACGTCGTGGTCGTGGGGGCCACCCCGGCCGATGACGCCGGGGCGCACCCGGCCGGGCCACTGTACGCGGCCCCGCCCGGTACGCACCGCCTGGTCGTTCCGGCCGCCATGTGAGCATGGGCCGGGCCCGGCTGACAGAGCGGGCCCGGCCATGATCGCGGAGGCCTCCGTGGCGCGGCGAGGGTGATGTCCAGCCGGCCGTCAGCGACCTGGAGTCGTGTCGCGGCCGGTTCGCCGTACCCGTGGGCGAGGGTGGGTGCGACGGACACGCTGCGCGCGGAGGATGGCGGAGGAATCTCATGGTCACCATCAGAGCACTGCGGCGCTCGGCCGGGTTTGTCGCCGCCGCGCTCGTCCTGACCGCCTGCGGCTCCTCAGGGGGCAGCGACTCCGGGGAGCAGGCCGGGGACCCGTCGTTCGAGGGCCGGGGCCCCATCACGTTCGTGGCCGGCAAGGACACGACGGGCACAGTCCAGGCGGCGCTCGATCGCTGGAACAGGCTGCACCCCAAGGAGCAGGTCAGCTTCATCCAGCTGCCGACGGACGCCGACTCGCAGCGCCGGGAGATGATCCAGAACGCGGAGACGAAGTCCGACGCCTACACGGTGCTCTCCCTCGACGTCGTGTGGACCTCGGAGTTCGCCGCCCACCGGTGGATCGAAAAGCTGCCCGAGAACCAGTTTCCCCTGCGGAAGATGCTGAAGCCGGTGGTGGAGACGGCTGAGTATCGTGGCGCCCTGTACGCCGTGCCGTTCAGTTCGGACGGCGGTCTGCTGTACTACCGCGCCGATCTTCTGAAGAAGGCCGGCATCGCGGGGCCCCCGACGACCTGGTCGCGGATGAAGGCGGACTGCGCCAAGGTGAAGAGGCTGCCCGAGGCCAAGGACATGTCCTGCTACGCAGGGCAGTTCCGGAAGTACGAGGGCCTGACGGTGAACTTCTCCGAGGCCGTGCAGTCGGCCGGCGGTGTCGTGACCGACGCCGGCGGCAAGCCGGACGTCGACACCCCTGAGGCGAAGAAGGGCCTGGACTTCCTGGTCGGCTCCTTCAAGGACGGCACGATTCCCAAGGAGGCCCTCACCTACCAGGAGGAGGGCAGCCGTCGGGCGTTCCAGTCAGGGAAGCTGATCTTCCTGCGCAACTGGCCGTACGTGTACTCCCTGGCGCGGAAGAGCAATGTGGCGGGGAAGTTCGCGGTCGCGCCGCTGCCCGGTCTGAACGGGCCCGGCTCCGCCAGCCTGGGCGGGCACAACCTGGCCCTTTCCTCCTTCGCCAGGAACAAGGCCACGGCGATGGACTTCATGAAGTTCTTCACCAGCCAGGACAGCGCGAGAACGTTCCTCAAGGACGCCGCCTTCGCTCCGCCCTACGCTGCGCTGTACGACGACGCGTCGCTGACCAAGGAGTATCCGTACCTGCGCGTCCTCAAGCAGTCCATCGAGACCGCGGTGCCGCGTCCGCGCGTCGTGCGGTACGGCGAGGTGACCTCGGCCATCCAGCAGCAGGCATACGCCGCCCTGACCGGCGTCAAGAGCAGCGAGCAGGCGCTGAGGACCCTGCAACAGGACCTGCGGAAGTAGTACGGAGCTACGGCGCGGCGGGCCGCACCTGCTCGGCGCTCTCCAGGGGGTCCACCATGCGCATGACCTCGCCGGGCTCGTGCGAGGTGTGTTCCTCCATGGTGTAGAAACGCACCTCGTGGCCGTCGGGGTCATGCAGCGACGGCAGCACCCATCCGCGCAGGCCGCGCCAGACGCCGCCGTGCGGCTCGCCAAGCGCCTCCAGGCGAGCGGCGAGCGCCTCGATCGCGGCGCCGTCGGGCACCGCGATGGCGAAGTAGTCGAAGCCGGCGGCGGCCTCCGCCCGGTCCGGGGCGAGCCGCAGCGCCAGGTCCGGTCCGCCGGCCGGATGGCTCAGCACGATCTCGATCAGCACCCCCTGCTCGAGGAACTCGGCTGCCCGCTGGTAGCCGAGCGTGCGCCCGTACCACGCCTCGGAGCGGGCGAGATCGCGTACCGGCAGCTTCAGGTGGTGGACGCCGACGAGGCTCGGGATGTCGGCTTCCACGCTCATGGCTCACCTCAGGACGGGTCGGCTCGGCACTCGGGAGTCGAGATCGATCATGACCAGCTTGCCTTTTTCCTCCGGCTTCCGCACCCGCTGCGACCTTCTTCGCCTCCGTCAGCAGGCACCGCGGTTCGCAAAGTTGCCGCACACGTCTTGACCTACTCCGCGCGCCACCCGCAGAGTGCTCGGTAATGCGCATAGGTAATGCGCATTACCAATGGTTCAGCGGTGGCGAGAAGGAATCAAGCGTGGAGCAGTCGAGGAAACGGGCGAAGCCGGGACGGAATCCGGGCTCGGGCAGCCGTACGTCACGCCCGCGGCAGGCCGAGGTGGCTCAGCTCGCCGGAGTCTCGCAGGCCACGGTGTCGCTGGTGCTGTCGGCCCGCACGGACGGCAAGGCGGCGACGATCTCCGAGGAGACCCGGCAGCGCGTCCTCGACGCCGCCCGCAGCCTCGGATACACGCACGACCCGGCCGCGCGGCGGCTGGCCGCCGCCCGCAACAACCTCCTCGGCGTCTTCAGCTTCACCGCGACGTTCCCGACGGACGTGCAGCACTCGTACTACCCGTTCCTCGTCGGTGTGGAGCAGGAGGCCGCCGCCCGCGGCTACGACCTGGTGCTGTTCACCGGGTCGAGCAGCGGCGGCGCGGGCGCGGCCGGGCCGGACGCGTTGAGCCGGGTGCGCCTGGCCGACGGCTGCCTCTTCCTCGGCCGCCACGCGCCGGGCGCCGAGCTCAAACGGCTCGTGGCCGACGGCTTCCCCGTGGTCCACCTCGGCCGCCGCGAGCAGGGGGAGGGGCCGGCCTGGGTCGGCGCCGACTATGTCAGCGCCAGCCGCGCCGTCGTGGAGCACCTGGCGGCCCTGGGTCACCGGCGCATCGTCCTGGTGCGCGAGGACGACGACGCCCCGGCGTCCGCGGACCGTCAGCGGGGCTTTCTGGAGGGGCTGGCGGCCGTCGGTGCCGAGGCGGGGCCGGAGGCGGTGCTGCGCTGCGCCGACCCGGCGGGCGAGGTGACGGCGGAGCGGGTGCGCGCGCTGGTCGCGGACGGCGTGACGGCGTTCGTCGCGGAGGAGACGGACACCGGCGCGGCCTGGCGCGCGCTGGACGCCGCCGTCCGGGAGGCGGGGCTCAGCTGCCCGGGGGACGTCTCGCTCGGGCTGCTCGGCGGCCCGCCGCCGGACTTGGCCGCCGCGCCCGTACCCATGGGGTTCGACGTGCCCCGGCACCAGCTCGGCGCGGCCGCCGTCCGGCTCCTCGCCGCCCTGGTGGCCGGTGAGGAAGCCCATGAACCGCTGGTGGCCTGCGAGTTCCGCACCGGCGAGACGGCGGGCCCGCCCGGTCCGCGGCGGCCATGACGCCCCCTGACGAACACTCGGACACGAGAACAAGGAGCACTGTGACAGCGGAAACGGACATCCTGATCGTCGGTGGCGGCCTCGGCGGGGTCGCCGCCGCGCTCGGTGCCTGCCGGGCGGGCCGACGTGTCGTGATGACCGAGGAGACGGACTGGATCGGCGGTCAGCTCACCGCGCAGGCGGTGCCGCCGGACGAGCACCCCTGGGTGGAGCAGTTCGGTACGACGGCGTCGTACCGGGCGCTGCGCGAGGGGATCCGGGCCTACTACCGGCAGTGGTACCCGCTGCGCGCCGAGGCGCTGGGGCTCGCGGAGCTGAACCCGGGAGCGGGCAGGGTCAGCAAGCTGTGCCACGAGCCGCGGGTGGCGCTCGCCGTCCTGGAGAGCCTGCTCGCCCCGTACCGGGCCGCGGGCCTGCTGACCGTCCTGACCGAGCACCGCGCCGTGTCCGCCGAGACGGACGGCGACCTGATCCGCGCGGTGACCGTGCGCGACCTGCGCGGCGGCGCGCTGACCACGTTCACCGCCCGGTACGTCGTCGACGCCACCGAGACCGGTGAACTGCTCGACCTCGCCGATGTGGAGCACGCCAACGGGGCCGAGGCGCGGGACGAGTTCGGCGAGCCGCACGCCCCCGCCGAGGCGCGGCCCGACAACCAGCAGGGCATCACCGTGTGCTTCGCGCTCTCCCACCACGAGGGCGAGGACCACACCGTGGACCGGCCCGAGGACTACGACTTCTGGCGTGCCTACCGACCCGACTTCTGGCCGGGTCCGCTGCTCGGCTTCGAGGCGCCCGACCCGCGCACCCTGGAGCCCGTGGCCCGCACCTTCGTGCCCAACCCGGACCTCGACCCGCTGGCGGTCAGCGCCGACCAGAGCGCCGACGCCGGGGACAAGGAGCTGTGGGGGTTCCGCCGGATCCTCGCCCGCAAGCTGCACCGGCCGGGCGCCTTCGGCTCTGACATCACCCTCGTCAACTGGCCGCTGAACGACTACTGGCTGAAGCCCTACGTCGGGCAGGAGGTCGAAGCCCTGCGCGGGGCACGCCAGTTGTCGCTGTCGGTGCTGTACTGGCTTCAGACGGAGGCGCCGCGCGCGGACGGCGGCACCGGCTTCCCGGGGCTGCGGATCCGCCCGGACGTCACCGGCACCGCGGACGGTCTGGCCAAGGCGGCCTACGTGCGCGAGTCGCGGCGCATCAAGGCGGTGACCACGGTCGTCGAGCAGGACGTCGCGATCGACGTGGTCGGCCCGTACGGCGGGACCCGCTACCGCGACTCGGTCGGGGTGGGCGGTTACCGCATCGACCTGCACCCCTCCACGGGCGGCGACACCTACATCGACGTCGGCTCCGTGCCGTTCGAGATCCCGCTCGGCGCGCTGGTGCCGCGCCGGGTGCGGAACCTGCTGCCCGCCGGCAAGAACATCGGCACCACCCACATCACCAACGGCTGCTACCGGCTGCACCCGGTCGAGTGGAACGTCGGCGAGGTCGCGGGCGCGCTCGCCGCGCACTGCCTGGACGAGGGCGTGGAGCCCCACCAGGTGCAGGCCGACGACAAGCGGTTCGAGGAGTTCGGCCGCCTCCTGGACCGGGCGGGTGTGCAGCGCCGCTGGCCCGACGTCCGCGGCTACTGACCCCGTCCGACAGCACTTCCACGTTCTTCCGGCCCCCCACGTCATCGACCACGCAAGCACGTCAACACACAAGGAGGTGCCCGCCATGACACCAGACCGCCGCATCCGCGTCGGCATCGACGTGGGTGGCACGTTCACCGATGCCGTGGCGGTGGACGCCGCCACGCTCACGCTGGTGGGCCAGGTGAAGGTGCCCACCAGCCACCACCACGAGGACGGCGTCGCCCACGGCATCGTCCAGGCGCTCGAACAGCTCCTGGCCAAGGTCGACCGGACGGCGGGCGACGTGGTGTTCCTGGCACACGGCACGACCCAGGCCACCAACGCCCTGCTGGAGGGCGACGTGGCCACGGTCGGGCTGATCGGGATCGGCGGCGGGCCCGGCGCGGTGATCACCCGGCGGCTCGCCGCCTTCGGCAAGCTCGAACTCACCCCCGGCAAACGGCTTCCGCTGGCGTACGCCCACGTGGCCGACCCGTCCCAGGAGGCCGAGGTGCGCGCGGCCGTGGAGCGGGTGCGCGCCGAGGGGGCCGAGGTGCTCGTCGCCACGGAGCCGTTCGGCGTGGACCGGCCCGAGGGCGAGCAGGCCGTGCTCGACGCGGCCCGGTCCACGGGGCTGCCGCTGGCCGCCGCCCACGAGATCACCTCGATGTACGGGCTGCACAAGCGGACCCGGACGGCGGTGGTGAACGCCGCGATCCTGCCGCGGATGCTGGCGACGGCCGATCTGGTGGACGCGTCCATCACGAAGGCCGGGGTGACCGCGCCGCTGATGGTGATGCGCTGCGACGGCGGTGTGATGTCGCTGGACGAGATGCGCCGGCGTCCGCTGCTGACGATCCTGTCGGGCCCGGCGGCAGGCGTCGCCGGGGCGCTGATGCAGGAGCGGATCAGCGAGGGCGTGTTCCTGGAGACGGGCGGTACTTCGACCGACATCAGCGTGGTGCGGCGGGGAAAGGTGGCGGTGCGCCACGCGACGATCCTCGGCAGGACCTCCTATCTGAGCGCCCTCGACGTCCGCACGGTCGGGGTCGGCGGCGGTTCCATGGTGCGGGTCTCCGACGGGCGGGTGACCGGCGTCGGTCCGCGCAGCGCGCACATCGCCGGCCTGCCCTACGCCTGCTTCGCCTCGCTCGACGATCTGCGGGACGCCCGGGTGGCGACGATCCGGCCGATGACAGGTGACCCGGACGACTACCTGGTCCTCGACGCGGCGGGCGGCCGGTTCGCGGTGACGATGACATGCGCGGCGAACGCGCTCGGGCGGGTCGGGGAGGAGGACTTCGCGCGCAGCGACCAGACGGTCGCGCGGGCCGCCCTCGCCCCGCTGGCCGCCGCCCTCGGCACGGATGTGGCCGGTGCGGCCCGGGCGGTCCTCGACGCGGGGACGGAGCAGGTCAGGTCGGTGGTGGACACCATGATCCGCGACTACCGCCTGGACCGGGACACGGTACTCGTCGTCGGCGGGGGCGGCGGCGCGGCGGCGGTGACCCCGCACCTGGCCGCCTCCGCCGGGCTCGAAGGGCGCATCGCCCGGCACAGCGAGGTGATCAGCCCCGTCGGGGTGGCGCTCGCGCTGGTGCGCGAGCAGGTCGAGCGCATCGTGCCCGGCGCCACCCAGGAGCAGATCCTCGCGGTGCGCGCCGAGGCCGAGCGGGCCGTCGTCGCACAGGGCGCCGCCGCCGACGGCGTCGAGGTGGAGGTGACCGTCGACCCGCAGACCAACACCGTGCGGGCGGTCGCGACGGGCGCCACCGAGCTGCGCACCCAGGACCGGGCGCACCGCGCCGACGCCGACGAGCGGCTGCGCGCGGCCGCCACCAGCCTCAAGGCGCCGGAGACACGTGTGCGGACGCTGGCCGGTACGGACGCGTACACGGTGTACGGCACCGAGGTGCGGCGCCGGTTGCGGGCGGACCGCCATCCGGTGCGGGTGGTGGACGCGGACGGCGTGGTGCGGCTCGGCGCGGCCGACGCGCGGGTGGAGGTCATGACGGTGGGAAGCTCCGGCGAGGCGCTTGCCGCGCTGGTCCGCGACGCGACCTCCTACGGCGACGGAGGCGTACGGGCCCCGGCCGTGCGGCTTCTGGTGGGCGGCCGGATCGCGGACCTCTCCGGTGTCCTGGAGCCCGAGGCGCTGCTGGCCCTGGCCCGCACCGAGCTGCGTCCGCGCGGCACCGAGGAGCCGGTCGTCGCCGTCGTGGAGTCGCGGACATGAGCGATGACCACGATGTGGACCTCGCGGTACGGCTGCTCGGGGGAACACCCACGCATGAGGGCCGCGATCCCGTGCTGCTGCGCCACTGGGCGGTGACGGCGACGGAGTTCGGCCGCCGGATGACCCCGCGTGTCGAGGCCGTACGGGTCGTGGAGCGGGACGGCGGACTGGACGCCGGGCTGCTGGCCCGGTACCGGTCCCGGCCGCCGGTGGTCGAGGTGTACGTCGACACCGTCGAGCGGGCCGAGCGGCTGGTCGCCGAGCGCGGATGGCGGGACTGGTACCCCGCGGGGTCGGTGCGCGCGGCGGCGCTCGCCCACGAGCGCGCACACGCCTGGCTGCACCACGCCGCGGTGCGCGCCGAGTTCAAGCGGGCGCTGGGCCACACGGCACTGCGGCTCGGGCGGCGCCGGCTGTACGCGTACGTCGCGGGCGCGGACGAGATCGCCGCGCACGCCTACGCCCACGCCGCCTGCGGCCTGGGCCGCAGCCCCCTGCTGCTCACGGAGGCGCTGGCCGCCGCCGTGTCCTGTGAAAGCGAGAACTGATCGATGGGTGTCGTCATTCTGCTCGTCATGGCCGCGGGGGTCGCGGCCATGCTCAGCCGCAAGCTGCCCACGGCGTTCGCCCTGGTGCTGTTCGCCGTGGTGATCGCGTTCCTGGCGGGTGCGCCGCTCTCCGGCAAGGGCAGCGTGCTCGACACGGTGCTCCAGGAGGGGGCGCCCGCGCTCGCCGCCACGATGATCGCGATCCTGCTGGGCTCATGGCTCGGCAAGCTCCTGGAGGAGACCGGTATCGCCGGCACCCTGGTCCGCAAGATCGTCGAATTCGGCGGCGACCGGCCGGTGTTCGTGGCGCTCGGCGTGCTCGCCGTGTCGGCGCTGGTCGGCACCGTGACCGGATCGGCGCCCGCGGCGATGCTCGCCGGTCTGATCGGTATCCCCGCGATGATCGCGGTGGGCATCCCGAAGGTGACGGCCGCGGGCACGGTCCTCATGGGGATCGCCGTCGGCGTGCCCTTCGAACTGCCGGTGTGGCAGTTCTTCTCCACCGCCCTGGAGCTGCCCGTCGACACGGTGCGCGGCTTCATGGTGAAGCTGTTCCCGTTCGCGCTGGTGGCCGCCGTCGCCTACGTCCTCGTGGAGTCCCGGCGCCGCGGCGTCGAGCACACCTGGTCCCTGAAGTCGGTGCAGGCCCGGCCGTCGCGCGGCGACCGCCGCCGGCTGCTCGGCGACGCCCCCTGGTACGCCCTGCTCACCCCGGCGGTCCCGCTCACCCTCGCCCTCGGCCTGGACGTGGCCATCATCCCCTCGCTGCTGGGCGGCGTGCTGTACGCGCTGGTGACGACGACCCGGCCGCGGGAGATGAACCGCCGCCTGCTGCGCACCCTGTACGGCGGGTTCGAGGTGGCCGCACCGCCCATCACCCTCTTCGTGGCCATCGGCATCCTGCTCGCCGCGGTGAAGCTGCCCGGCGCCATCGACGCCCTGCAACCCCTCGTCAAGGCCGTCAGCCCGCAGAACGCCGTGCTGTTCGTCCTCGTCTTCACCCTGCTGGTGCCGCTGTGCCTGTTCCGCGGCCCCCTGAACGTCTTCGGCCTCGGCGCCGGCATCGCGGGCGTCCTGGTGGCCACCGGCATCTACCCGGCCGTCGCCGTCCTCGGCATGACCGCCTCGTACAACCAGGTCTTCGGGGTATCCGACCCGACCAGCACCCAGACCGTGTGGAGCGCCCAGTACGCGGGCGTCTCCCCGCACCAGGTGATGGTGCGCACCCTGCCCTACGTGTGGGCCGTGGCCTTCGGTGGCCTGTGGGTCACCGCCGCCACCTACCTCTGACAGCAACCGACTTCAGGAGCCGATCATGCATGAGCCGCAGTCCGGCCCGGACCGCCGGATGTTCCTGCGCGCCACCGCCCTCTCCGGCGCGGCGCTCACGTTCGGCGGGCTGGCGACGCCCTCCGCGTCGGCCGCGCCCGGCGGATTTCCCGACTACACCTACGTCCGCACGCTGCTCACCCCGTCGCAGCTGAAGTACAACCCGACGGGCGAGATCATCTTCCCCACCGTGCGCGGCGTCTACGACAAGCTCTCCTCGCCGCTGGGCCGCTACTACCTGTACTACGCGCCGCACGACGCGCCCGGCGGCATCTGCCTGGCCTACGGCGACTCCATGGAGGGCCCGTTCACCGAGTACCCGGACAACCCGATCGTGTCCAACAAGTGGGACCCGCACTACTCGGTCACCCATGTCTCCTCGCCGCATGTGCTGTGGAACCAGGACGCCAAGGAGTTCTGGCTGTACTTCCACGGCGAGAACACCACGACCCGGCTCGCCCGGTCGAAGAACGGGGTGGACTTCACCTACGACAAGGTGGTGCTGACGACGTCGATGATGCCCGCGGGCACCAGCGAAACGTCCTACGCCCGGGTGTTCCGGTACGACCTGCCCTCCCGCGGCGCCCGCTACGTCATGCTGTTCATGATCAACAACACCACCGACCACCGCGACATCGGCTGGGGCTGGTCCGCTGACGGCCGTAACTGGACCTTCGCCCAGACACCCCTGGTGCGCCACTCGGACGTGGGCGCGGTGAACATCGGCGGCCCGCACCTGCTGACGCGCGACGGCTCCGCGTTCGTCGTCTACAACAAGGACAAGTCCAGCGGTGGCGACATGATGATCACCGAGGTGGGGGCGGACTTCTCGCTCCGCAAGCACCTCGGCGTCTTCTACAACTCCCGCTCCGCGCCGCCCGACAACGGGCGCTCGGCGGCTCCGACCTTCGGCACGGACGGCGGCGTGCCGTACATGGTCTACGAGGCCGGGGAGCGCCTCGCCGGCTCCATCGCGGTGGCCCGGGGCTGAAGGGCGGCGCCGGCCACCGGGTCAGGCGGTGCGGCGGATGAGGAGGACATGGTCGATGACCTCGGCGGTGCGCCCGCCCGGGCCGGTCGCGATCCGGCGGGGGGTGTCGGCCCGCTCGACCGTCCAGGTCTCCGGCGCCAGCGCGATACCGGCGGCGACCTCCTGCGGGCTCGGGTACCGGAGGTCGGGGTCCTGGTTCCACGACCATGGCGAGGTCGAGCCGTGGTCGACGACCAGCAGCCGCCCGCCCGGGCGCAGTGCGTGCGCGGCCGAGCGCAGGACGGTGGCCCGGTCCAGGTCGAGAGGGGTGTGCAGGTAGTGGGCGCAGATCAGGTCGAAACGGCCGGACGGGAACGACGTGTGCAGGTCGTGCCGTACGGCGCTGACGCGGTCGCCCAGGCCGTGTGAGCGGGCGAGGGCGGCGAGCCGCTCGACCGCCACGGCCGAGATGTCGGTGGCGGTGACCTGCCACCCCTGGCCGGCGAGCCACAGCGCGTCGCCGCCCTCGCCGCATCCGAGGTCCAACACGTCACCGGGCGGCAGGCCCGTCACCATCTCGGTGAGGCGAGCATTCGGCCGCGGGTCGCCGGCTGCCGGCCGGGCCGCGTAGACGCTGTCCCAGAATGCGACCGCATCGGTGGTGCTCATCAGGACTCCTTGTGTCGGTGGACCCTCAGTCTTGCCAGGCGCACCATGACCTGGCACGAAAACTTGCCATAACGGCAAGACGGGCCTCATGGGTCCCGCGACGGACGACAACGGGCTCGACAGGCCGTCAGTGCGGAGTCACTGGCGTGTCATCGGGCCTTCGTAGTCTTCCGCTGGTTTCACGTGGGTGGTGTGCCGCGTCACCGGTAGTGCCGCTCGCGAGTTGTCGTCCGGGTGCCGACACCGGAGGGGTGCATGGAGTATCGGATTCTCGGACAGGTCGAGGTGCGGCACGGGGAGAAGCAGCTGCCGCTCCACGGCGCCAAACAGCGCACTGTGCTGAGCGCTCTGCTCCTGGCCGGCGACCTGGTGGTGTACGACTCGCAGCTGGGTGAGTACCTGTGGGGTCAGAAGGCGCCCGCCACCAGCAACGCTCAGATATACACCTACGTCTCGCGGCTGCGGAAGACGCTCGGTCCGCACGCCCGGATCATGCGTCGTTCGCCGGGTTATCTGATGCAGATCGGGTCCTCGTGGTTCGACCTGGACGAGTTCACCGACCAGTCGCAGCGCGGCCACGAGGCGCTGGACGCGGGCGACTACGAGCGGGCGGTCTCGCTGCTGTCCTCGGCCCTGTCGCTGTGGCGCGGGCCCGCGCTCGCGAATGTGTCCTCGCATCTCGCCGAAGCGGTGCGACCGCAGCTGGAGGAGGCCCGGATCACGGCGCTCACCGGCCGGTTCGAGGCCGAACTCGCGCTCGGCAGGCACGCCTCGCTGGTGCCGAGGCTGACTCAGCTGGTCCGCGAGTACCCGCTTCAGGAGCGGTTCCGCGCGCAGCTGATGACGGCCCTGTACCGCTGCGACCGCCAGGCCGACGCCCTCGCCCTCTACGAGCAGGGCAGGAGGATGCTGACCGGCTCGCTGGGCGTCGACCCCGGCGCGCTGCTGCGCGAGGTCATGCTCGCGATCCTCAACTCCGATCCGAAGCTGCTCGGCCCGGTCCGCGAACGCTCGACGGCCGGTGTCGGCCGCTCGGCGTTTCCGGGATTCGCCGTTCTCTGAGCGGTGGCCGGACCGACCACCCGTGGCGTGGGATCCCGCCCGCGTCCCGAACGACACCACTGGAGGCAACGTCATGACCGCACCTGTGCCCGAGACCGCGCTGGGGGACGAGGAACGGGCCCGCATCAAGGACGTGGTGTGCGAGGTTCTCGACATCGAACCGGAGGACATCACCCTGACCGGGTCGTTCACCGAGGAGTACGGCGCCGATTCGATGGCGCTGGTGGCACTCGGCGCGTCGCTGGAGCGCACCTTCGACGTCGAGATCGAGGACTCCAAGGTGGATCTGATGGACGATCTCAAGAACGTGTTCGTGGTGGTGGGCGAGGCCCTCGCCACGAGTCGCTGATCCGGTTTCACGACGCGAGGAGGGCGAAGTGAACGCGGACGGGGACATGGAGAGAGTGGTGATCACGGGTCTCGGCGTGGTCAGCAGCATCGGCATCGGGGTCGACGACTTCTGCGCCGGGCTGCGTGAGGGGCGCAGCGGGGCGAAGCCGATCACGGCCTTCGACACCACCGGCTTCGCGCACTCGATCGGGTGCGAGGTGACCGGGTTCGACCCGCACGAGTGGCTGGACCGACTGGAACCGGAGGGCATCGGCCGGGCCACCCAGTTCGCGGTCGCGGGTGCCCGGATGGCGCTGGCGGACGCCGCACTGGACGTCGAGGAACTGCGGCGCCGTCGGGCTCTCGTGTCCGTCGGCACCAGCGATGGCGAGACGCGTGACCTGGACACCCTGACCGAGCAGTATCTGACGGACGGTGCCGGGGGGCTCGACCCCGCGCTGGCCAGGCGCGCCGACGCGAACCAGCTCACCTCGGGCATGGTCCGCGAACTCGGGCTGCGTGACGTCGAGTCGATGACGATCGGGACGGCCTGCGCGGCGGGCAACTACGCGATCGGCAGCGCGTTCGACGCCCTGCGCGCCGGCGACGTCGACTTCGCGCTGTGCGGTGGCGCGGACGCCGTGTGCCGCAAGACGTTCACCGGCTTCTACCGGTTCGGCACCATCGCCCCCGAGAAGTGCCAGCCCTTCGACCGGGACCGCAAGGGCCTGCTCGCCAGCGAGGGCAGCGGAGTACTGCTCCTGGAGAGCCTGCGCTCGGCGCGGGCCCGCGGCGCGCGGATCTACGCCGAGGTGCTCAGCTACGGGCTCAACTGCGACGCGGGACACGCGGTCGCCCCGGACCGGGACAGCCTGGCCCGGTGTATCCGGCTCGCGCACCGCAACGCCGGCATCAAGCCCGAGGACGTGGACCTGATCTCGGCACACGGCACCGGCACCCCGACCAACGACGTGGTCGAGACCAGCGCGATCCGCCAGGTGTTCGCCGCCCCACCGCCGACGGTGTCGGTGAAGAGCATGATCGGGCATGCGATGGGCGCGGCGAGCGCGCTGGCCACGGTCGCCTGCGCGCTGGCCATCCACGAGGGCTTCATCCCGCCCACCATCAACCATATGAACACCGACCCGGACTGCGGGCTGGACTGCGTGCCGAACCAGGCGCGCCCCGCCGTGCTGAACGTGGTGCAGAACAACGCGCTCGCGTTCGCGGGCAACAACGTGGTTCTGCTGCTCGGTCGGACCCGGGAGACGACATGACGACGGTCGAGGCGACAGGGCCGCTGCGCCCGCGCGGGGTGGACGCGGACAGCCGGGCCCTGGTGCTGTCGGGATGGTCCACCGTGACCGGCTACGGCGTGGGCCGCGACGCCCTGCGCGACGGACTGCTGTCCGGACGCTCGGCGGTGGCGGATCTGGAAGCGGCCGGGTTCCCCGGGCCCGCCCGGGCCGCGGTCGTGCCGGGGTTCAAGGCGGCGGACCACCTGGGGCGCAAGGGGACCCGCACGATGAGCCGCTCCACGGCGTTCGCCGTGACGGCCATCGATGTGCTGTTGCGCGAGCTCGGCCCCGAAGTCACCGAGGACCCGGAACGGATCGGGCTGGTGCTCGGCGTCGGCCAGGGCAATGTGCAGGCCGCCATGGACTTCACCCGGGAGGCGCTCACCGCGTCCAGGCCCTATCACGTGGACGCGATGCGGTTCCCGGACACGTTCCTCAACCGGGCCGCGGGGCAGAGTGCGATCTGGCACCACCTCAAGGGCCCGAACACGACCATCGCCGGCGGCAGGCTGTCCGCGCTGCTGGCGATCGGCTACGGGGCCCGCCTGTGCCGTGGCGGGCACTGCCGACGGCTGCTGGTCGGCGCCACCGAGGAGTATTCGCAGGCGCGGGCTCTCCTGGTGGACGCGGCAAGCGGGCCGAGCGACACCCCTGCGCCGCTGGGCGAGGGCTGTCTGGTCGCGCTGATGGAGTCGGCAGCCGACGCGGCGGCGGCCGGACGCGTCCCGGTGGCCACGGTGCCGGCGACGCACTTCCGGGCGACCCCGGAGCCTGAGACGGGTGGCGCCGAGCTCGCCGAGTGCGTGCGTGCCGTGCTCGCCAAGGCGGGCGCCACCGCCGACCGGATCCGGCTGGTGGCGCCACTGGGCGAGCACTCGGAGCAGGAGGAAGCCGGTATCCGCGCGGTGACCGGCCGCTCCGCCATGCACTGGCTGCACTGCCGTCCGCTGCTGGGCGACGCGTTCGCCGCGTCCGCGGGGCTACAGCTGTCGGCGGCCCTGGCCGCCGGGCGGCACTGGTCAGAGCCCGCGGATCTGGCCCTGGTCACCGGCATCGATCGGGACGGCACGGTCGGCTGCGCCCTGCTCGGGCGTCCCGCCTGAGGAGAAGAGGAGGCCATGCCCAACAGCCAGGACGCGCGGCCGGGAGAGAGGGCCGTCGAGGACCCGAGCGATGTCTACCGGCTCGACGCGGCCGAAAGCGAGCTGCTGGACAAGGTGGCCGCCGAGGTCGCGGGGACCTATGACAGCGTGGAGGACCCGCGCTTCATCGCCAACGCGCGCCTGCACGCCCAGCGGCTGCCGTACGGCCTGCGCGAGTGGCTGGAACGGGTCCGGTTCAGCGACGACATCGGCGCGTTCCGTGTCCGCGGACACCGGCTGCGCGACGACGAACTCGGCGCCACTCCGGCGGAGTTCGAACGCCGGCCGAGGGAGCCGGCGCTGGTGCCCGAGATCTGCCTGGTGCTGCTCGGCGTGCTGCTCGGCGACGTGTTCGGCTGGGAGACCCAGCAGGCCGGGCGCCTGGTGCACGATGTGGTGCCCAGTGAGTACGCGCAGAGCTCGCAGACCAGCGCGAGCAGCTCCGCCGAACTCGGCTGGCACACGGAGGACGCCTTCCACCCGCACCGGGCCCACTATCTGGGGCTGGCCTGCCTGCGCAATCCGGACCGGGTGCCGACCACGCTCACCGAGCTGCGCTCGCTGCGGCTGACCGAGCGGACCCGGTCCGTACTGAGCATGCCGCGCTTCCACCACCTGCCCGACACCTCGCACAGCCCCACCGGCAGCGACGACGCCGGCGCATGGGCGGATCCGGCGCCGGCGCGGATCCTGGCGGGGCCGGCGGGCAACCAGTCGCTGTGCGTCGACGCCGACTTCACCGTCGTCTCCGGGGACGATCCGGAGGCGCGGGCGGCGCTGGACGAGCTCAAGGAGGAGATCGGCCGGCACCTCGGCGACCTGGCCCTGGAGCCGGGGGACTACCTGTTCCTGGACAACCAGCGCTGTGTCCATGGACGCAGGTCCTTCCGGCCGCGGTTCGACGGTACGGATCGCTGGCTGAAACGGGTGAGTGTGACCCGCGACCTGCGGCGGATGGCCGACGCGGGCGTCACGGCCACCCGGCGCACCGCTCGGGCATTCCTGTCCGGTTGACCTGGCTGTTTACCGCACAACTTAAAAATCTTCCGCGGCCTGACGCCGTGCGAAAACATGAAGTCCGTGCAACGGCCGGTGAGGCGACGGGGGAGGATCTTTGCGAGCGCCGTTAGACCTGTTCGCGGAAACGTTGGCACGCACACCGGACGCCCCCGCGGTCATCGCGGAGGACGAGCAACTGTCGTTCGCCGAGCTCGACCGGCGGGCCGGCGTCCTGGCCCACGCCCTGACCGAGCGTGGAGCCGGTCCCGAGCGGCTGGTGGGCCTCAGCGTACGGCGTGGCGCCGCGATGGCCGTCGGCGTGCTCGGCGTACTCAAGTCCGGCGCGGCCTATGTGCCGCTCGACCCGGCACACCCGAGGGCCCGGCTGCGGTGGATGGCCGAGGACGCGGGCGTGCGGGTGGTGGTGGCCGAGCCGGGGACGGCGGGGCTGTTCGACGGGCTGGCCGGGCTGACGGTGATGGATCACACGGCCGGTGCCCGGGCCGGGGGAGAGGCCGAGGCGCCGTCGGCGGCGCGTCCCGCCCCCGAGGATCTCGCCTACGTCATCTATACCTCCGGTTCCACAGGACCGCCCAAGGGCGTCGCCGTCGAACACCGCCAGCTGGCCCATATCTGGGCGGCCTGGGACGAGCTGTACGGGCTGCGCGCGGAGCCGCTGCGCTTCGTCTCGGTCACCAGCCTGTCCGTCGACCTGTTCTTCGCGGACATGCTGCGCTCCGTCTTCGCCGGTGGCGCTCTGGTGATCGCTCCCGATGAGGCGGTCACCGAGCCGGCGCGGCTGCTGGAGCTGGTCGAGCGGCACGGGGGCACGGCCGTGGAGACGATGCCGGGGCTCGCCACGGAGCTGGTGCGGGAGGCAGGGCGGGCGGGGCGCGGCATGCCGCCGCTGCGGCTGCTGTCGGTCGGCTCGGAGGGCTGGGCCGCCCGGGACTACCGGGAGCTCGCCGGGCGGCTGCATCCCGACACGGTCGTGGTCAACGCGTATGGGACGACCGAGACGACCATCGACTCCTGCGCGCTGCTCCCTCGCCCCACACCCGAGGCCGTACGGGCCGTCCAGGGCCGGTATCTGCCGATCGGGCGGCCCCTCGCGCGTACGGCCGCCTATGTGCTGGACTCCGGGCTGCGACCGGTGCGGGACGGGCAGCAGGGCGAGCTGTATCTGGGCGGCAGCGGGGTCGCCCGCGGCTATCACGGGCGTGCGGCGCTGACCGCCGGGCGCTTTGTCGCCGACCCGTTCGCGCCGGACGGGGCCCGGATGTACCGGACCGGGGACCTGGTGCGGTGGGGGGACGACGGAAACCTGGAGTATCTGGGCCGTACGGACGAGCAGTTGAGCGTCCGGGGCTTCCGGATCGAGCCCGGTGAGATCGAGGCCGTCCTGCTGCGCTACCCCGGGGTGCGGCGCGCCGCCGTGACCGCGGGGGAGGAGGGCAGGCAGGGGCTCGTCGGATACGTCGAGCCGGAGACGGGCGACGGCGCGCCCGTACGGCCGAGCGGCGACGCGTTACGGGTCTTTCTCACCGACAGCCTGCCCGCGCATATGGTCCCCGCGGCGTTCGTCGTGCTCGACCGGCTTCCGCTGCTGCCGGGCGGGAAGCTGGACCGGCGTGCGCTGCCCGCGCCGGAGCGGGGGGCGGCGTATGTTCCGCCGCGCACCGACGCCGAGCGGGCGCTCGCCGGGATCTGGGCCGAGGTGCTGGGCGTCGAACGGGTGGGCGCCGAGGACAACTTCTTCAACCTGGGCGGCGACTCCGTCATCGGCATCCAGGCCGCGGCCCTCGCCCGGTCCCGGCTCGGCGTCGGGTGGCCGTACCGCGCCCTGTTCGACCGGCCGACGCTGGCGGAGCTGGCCGCCGTGCTGGCACCCGCCGAGCCCGCCGGGCCGCCCGTACGGAGCGCGCCGCCGTCCGGGGCGGGCGCCGACGAGCGGCTGCCGCTGTCGTTCGCGCAACAGCCACTGTGGTTTCTGCACGACTACGAGCCGGGCGCCGAGTACAACATCGGCAAGGCCCTCCGGCTGACCGGCCTGCTGGATGTCGCGGCGCTGCGGAAGGCGCTGACCGAGGTGGTCTCGCGGCAGGACGCGCTCCGTACGACCTTCCAGAAGGTCGACGGGCAGGGTGCGCAGGTGGTGGTGGCGCCGGGCGAGGTGGCGCTGGAGTCCGTCGACCTGCGGGACACCGATGCCGGTCCATCCGTGGAGGACGCGCTGGAGCAGGTGTTGCGCGAAGAGTACGGCACGGTCTTCGACCTGCGGGCGGCGCCGCCGCTGCGCGCCCTGCTCATACGGCTCGGCGACAAGGAACACGTCCTCGCGCTGACGATGCACCACCTCATCACCGACGGCTGGGCCAACGAGGTCCTGCTCTCGGAGCTCGCCCACTGCTACTCCGCCGCCGTGCGCGGCGAGCCCGCCGAGCTGCCCCCGCTCGCCGCCCGCTACGCCGACTTCACGCGCTGGCAGCGCGAACACCTGGTCGGCGCCGACGCCGATCGCCGGCTCGACTACTGGCGTGCGCGGCTGGACGGGCTGACGCCCACCGAGCTGCCCACGGACCGGCCGCGCCCCGCCACCCGCGGCACCGCGGGTGCCGCGGAGTGGGCCACGGTTCCGGCCGAGGTGACCGGCCGGCTGAAGGAGCTCAGCAGGGCGCGGCAGGTGAGCCTGTTCACGACGCTGATGGCGGCCGCCCAGCTCCTCCTCTCCCGCCACTGCCGCCAGGCCGATGTGGCGGTCGGCACCGCCGAGTCGGGCCGGGGCCGGGCCGAGTGGGCGGATCTGGTCGGGTACTTCGTCAATACGGTCGTGATCCGCTCGACGGTGGACGAGCGGCAGGCCTTCGGCGACTTCCTCGGCCAGGTCAGGGACACGCTGCTGGATGCCGTCGCGCACGCGGACGTACCGTTCGAGCGGGTGGTGCGGGCGCTGGCACCGGAGCGCGACCCGGCCCGTTCGCCACTGGTCAGCGCCATGGTGGTGATGCAGAACGCGCCCGCCGGAGAGCCGGACTTCGCCGGGCTGACCGCGGAGGACCTCGAACTTCCCACGGTCGCGGCCAACTTCGACCTGACCCTGGAGTTCCGCGAACGGGGCGATGAGCTGCGGCTGTACGCCAACTACAACACCGATCTCTACGACGGTGCGACGGTGCGACGGCTCAGCGCTCAGCTGACCGCGCTGCTGGCGGAGATCGCCGCCGATCCCGAGCGGCCGCTGCGGCTGCTGCCGATGGGCGGGGACGGCCGGGAGTCGTCCGCGCTCTCCGCGCCGCCCCTGCCCTCGTCCCGGGAACGGCCGTCCGGGGGTGCCCATGAGCAGTTCGAGGAGTGGGCGCGGCGCACCCCCGAGCAGCTCGCCGTCCTGCACGGTGGGACGGAGCTGACCTACCGCGAGCTGGACGAACGCGCCAACGGGCTGGCCCACCGGCTGGTGGCGCGCGGGGTCGGCCCCGAGACACCCGTCGGGATCTGTCTGGAGCGCTCCCCGGACCTGATCGTGGCGCTGCTCGCCGTGCTCAAGTCCGGGGGCGTGATGGTGCCGCTGGACCCCGGGTATCCGCGTGAGCGCCTCGCGCTGCTGCTCGCGGACACCGGCACGCGGGTGGTGCTGACCCGCGAGCCGCTCCACGATGTGCTGCCCGGCGATACGACCGTGACCTGCCTGGATCCGGGCGGGGCCGAGCCGCCGGCACGGGCGGCCGCGCCGCCGCGCACCGAGGTGGGGCCGTCGAATCTGGCGTATGTCCTCTACACCTCGGGCTCGACCGGCCGCCCCAAGGGCGTGATGATCACCCACGGCTCCCTGGCGCTCGCCGCCGAGGACGCCCGCCGCATGTTCGGCTTCGGCCCGGCCACCAGGACGCTGCTGCATCTGTCGATCTGCTTCGACTGCGGGCTGTGGCAGGCCCTGACGCCGCTGTTCTCCGGCGCGACCCTGTGCCTGAGCGAGGCGGGCGAACGGGACGGCACCCTCGGCCTCGCCGAGCAGCTGCGCCGCGACGGCGTGACGCTGCTGTTGCTGACGCCCGCGCTGCTCGCCACGGTCGCCCCGGACGAGGTCCCGGCGCTTGAAACGGTCCTCGCCTGCGGCGAGGTCTGCCCGCCCGAGCTGGCGGCGGGCTGGCTGCCGGGGCGCACGTTCGTCAACGCGTACGGGCCCACGGAGACGACCGTCATGTCCACCGCGCACCTGCTGCCCGCGGGCACGGACCCGGGCACGGTCGCCGGGGCCGTGCCCATCGGCGGGCCCGTCAACGGCGCCCGCATCGAGGTGCTCGACCCCTATCTGCGGCCCGTGCCGGTCGGGATGGACGGGGAGCTGTACATCGGCGGGTCCGGAGTCGGGCGGGGGTATGTGGGCAGTCCCGGCCGCACCGCCGAACGTTTTGTGGCCGATCCCTACGTCCCCGGCGAGCGGCTCTACCGCACGGGGGACCTGGTCCGCCGGCGGGCCGACGGGGTGCTGGAGTTCCGGGGCCGGGTCGATCAGCAGGTGAAGATGCGGGGCTTCCGGATCGAACCGGGCGAGATCGAGGCGGTGCTGGGCACCCACCCCGGGGTGGGTGGCGTCGCGGTGGTGGTCAGGGACGAGCGCCTCGTGGCGTATGTCGCCGCCGACGGGCAGTCGGCCGACGGGCGGCCGACCCCCGAGACCCTGCGGCGCTTTGTCGCGGAGGTGCTGCCCGCGCCCATGGTGCCGTCCGCCTTCGTGGTGCTGGACGAGCTGCCCGTCAACCGCAACGGCAAGGTCGACCGCCCGGCCCTCCCGGATCCGGCGCTGCCCGCCGCCCGAACCCGCTTCGCGGCGCCGCGCACCCGCACGGAAAGGATGCTGGCCCGGGCGTGGACGGCGGTCCTCGGCGTCGAACGGCCCGGGATCGACCACAACTTCTTCGCCCTCGGCGGCGACTCGATCCTCAGTGTCCAGGTCGTCGCCGCACTGGGCCGGGAAGGGCTGCGGATCGCGTCGCGCGACATCTTCCAGCGGCAGACGATCCGCGAGCTGGCCGACGTGGTGTCCGTCGAGTCCGGCGCGCCCGGTGCCTCCGGTGATACGTCCGCGGCAGCGGACGCGTCCGACGCCTCCGTGTTCGGGCCGTTCCCGCTCACCCCGATCCAGCACTGGTTCTTCGAGAACATCACCGCGTGCCCCGACCGCTTCACCATGCCCCGCTGCGTCGAGCTGGCCGCCGGGGTGGACGTGACGGCCGTACGGGCGGCCGTGCACGCGGTCGTCGCCCACCATGACGCGCTGCGGACGCGGGCCGAACGAGCCGATGCCGAGGGGGACGAGGGGGCCTGGCGGCTGCGGATCGCGCAGGTGGAGGCCGAGGGGGACGGCGACGTCTTCCAGATCTGCGGCGAGTTGGCCGACGACCCGTCCCCGTCCCCCGATATGTCGACCGTCATCGCACATGCCGAGGCCGCGCTCGATCTGCGCGCGGGGCCGCTCCTGAAGGCCGTCTATATCGACCTCGGCCCGGCGCGCAGCCCCCGACTGCTGCTGATGGTCCATCACTTCGTCGTCGACGGGGTCTCCTGGCGGATCCTGCTGGACGATCTGCGCACCGCCTACGTCCAGGCCGCCGAGGGCACCCCGATCGACCTCGGCCCGAAGACCACGTCGTTCCCCGACTGGGCGCGGCGGCTGAACGAGTACGTGGCCTCCGGCGGACTCGACGGCGAACTGCCCTACTGGACCGCCGTCCAGGCCCCGCCACCGGGCATGGCCGCCCCCGCCGACGTCAGCACCAGCGCGGTCGTGACCGCCCGGCTGAGCCGGGACGAGACCGCGGCGCTGCTGCGCCAGGTGCCCGTCGCCTACCGCACCCGGCCGAACGACGTCCTGCTGGCCGCGCTGGCGCGGGCGCTCGGCCCGGGGCCCGTCGCGATCAACCTGGAGGGCCATGGCCGGGAGCAGCTCTTCGACGGGGTGGACATCTCCCGTACGGTCGGCTGGTTCACCACCCAGTTCCCGGTGACCATCGAGCTGCCGGATATGGCTGATACGGCAGACGCGGTGGACGCCGCCGACTGGGGCCCGGCCCTCAAGGTCGTCAAGGAGCAGTTGCGGGCCGTGCCCCGGCACGGCCTGGGCCATGACGCGCTGCGCTATCTGGGCCGGAACGGCTCCCCGAACGGGCCCCGGCCCCACGTCAACTTCAACTATCTCGGCCAGTTCGCGCCCCTGGACACCCACGGTGGCTTCTACAGCGGACGGGAGTTCCCGCTCACCGACGCCATCCACCCGGACGAGATCCGGCCCTTCGAGCTGGAGGTGACGGCCGAGACCACCGGCGGCGAACTTATCTTCACCTGGGACTACTCCCGCGCCGCCTACGACGAGACGGAGATCCGGCGACTCGCCGACGGCACGCTCGCCGCGCTGCGCGCGCTCACCGCCCACTGCCTGGCGCCCGGCAGCGGCGGGCGTACCCCCTCGGACTATCCGCTCGCCTCGCTGGACCAGGCACAGGTCGACGCGCTGGTCGGCGACGGCCGCGCGGTCGAGGACGTGTATCCGCTGACGCCTCTCCAGTCCGGGATGCTGTACCACTCGCTGAGCGGCGGCGAGCGGCTCGATGTCTACGGCCGCCGGTTCACGCTCGTCATCGACGGGGTCACGGACCCGCGGGCGCTGGATGCCGCCTGGCGGCGGGTGGTGGCGGCGCACCCCGTACTGCGCAGCACGGTGCACTGGTCCGGGCTCGCCGAGCCGGTGCAGGTCGTGCACCGCGCGGAGCCCCGGATCACACACCACGACCTGCGGTCGCTGCCGCCGGGCGAGCAGCGTGCGCGACTGCGCCGACTGGAGGACGGGGACCGCGCCGAGGGGCTGGATCTGCGCAGCCCGATCCCCTTCCGGGTGACGATCTCGCGGCTGTCGGACAGCAGGGCGCACGTACTGCTGACGACACATCATCTCTTTTTCGACGGCTGGAGCCTGACCAGGACCGTGGACGCGGCCCTCGCCGCCTGCGCCGCGCTCACCCGGGGGGAGGCGCCAGAACCCCTCGTGTGCAGGCCGTTCCGGGACTATGTGGAGTGGCTGCACGGGCAGGACGGCAGAGCCGACGAGGCCGCCGAGGCGTACTGGCGGGAGGCGCTCGCCGGGTTCGACACGCCCACGCCGCTGCCGTACGACCGTCCCGTGGGGCCGGTCGGCGGCCACATCCGGACGTTCGACCTCCGGCTGTCGGGCACCCCGGACATCGGAGACTTCGCGCGGCGCCACCGGCTCACCGTCGGCACGGTCGTCCAGGCGGCCTGGGCGGTGCTGCTGGCCCGGCACGCCGGAGTGGACGAGGTGCTGTTCGGCGCCGCGGTGTCCATCCGCCCGACCGCCGTCCCCGGCGTGGAGACGATCAGCGGGCCGCTGATCAACACCCTGCCGGTACGGGTCGCCGTCGACCCCGCGGCCGACACCCTCGACTGGCTGGCCCGGCTCCAGGAGGAACAGGCGGTGGCGCGGGAGTTCGGCCACTATCCGCTGGCGCGGCAGCAGGCCCACAGCGGAGTGCCCGCCGGGACCCGGCTGTTCGACAGCACGGTCGCGTTCGAGAACTACCCCGGTGAACCGACGGACGTCCAGCACGACGCGGTGCGCGTGGTCGAGCTGGACGGCGACGACAGCACCAACTATCCGCTCGCCCTGATCGCGTACCCGGGCGATGAGCTGGTGCTGCAACTGGGCTATGACCCGGAGCTCTTCGACGCCGCCACCATCGAGCGGCTGGCGGCCCAACTGCGGGCCGTGCTGCGCGGCATGGCCGAGGAGCCGCACCGGAGCGTCGGGGACCTGCCGATGCTGCCCGACGAGGAGCGGCGGCAGGTGCTCGGGGACTGGACCCGGTCCCCGCTCACCCCCGTCCCCCTCGGCTGCATCCAGGACCTGTTCGCCGAGCAGGCCCGCCGCGGCCCGGACGCGCTCGCCCTGCTGAGCGGCGACGGCGCCGAGCAGGTGACGTACGCGGAACTGGACCGACGGGCCGACCGGCTGGCCCACGCGCTCACCGCTCGCGGCATCGGGCCCGAGTCGATCGTCGGCCTGTGCCTGCCCCGCAGCGTCGCCATGGTGACGGCCCAGCTGGCGGTGTGGAAGGCCGGTGCGGCGACGATGCCGCTCGAGCCGGCGCACCCCGCGGAGCGGCGCGCGTGGATGCTGGCCGACGCGGGCGCCGCGCTGGTGCTGCTGCCCGCGGACTCCGGGTGGGATCCGGGCGTGCCCGTGCTCACCCTCGACCTCGACCTCGACCTCAGCCTCGACCTCGACGGAACGGGCGCGGCGGACGGACGTCCGGACACGGCGGCGCCGAAGGTGCGGGCCCACCCCGAAAACGCCGCCTACGTGATCTACACCTCCGGCTCCACAGGGCGTCCCAAGGGCACCGTTGTCACCCACCGCGGCATCGCGAATCTGGCCGCCACCGGGCAGCAGAACGGGGGCATCGGGCCCGGCAGCAGGGTGCTCCAGTGGCTCTCGGCCGGCTGGGACAGCGCGTTCTTCGAGCTCGCCGCGCCGCTGCTCACCGGGGGCGCCGTCGTGGTGGCCCCGCCGGGGCCGCTGCCGGCGCTGACCGGGTTCATCAGGGAGCGCGGGGTGACCCATCTGGTCGCACCGCCCGCGGTCCTGGCCACCATGCCGGCCGCGTCCGTACCCGGGGTGACCGTGTTCGCTGCCGGCGAGGCGCTGCCGGGTGAGACGGTGGAGAGCTGGTCGCGCAGGGGGCGGGTGCTCAACGGCTACGGGCCGACCGAAGCGACCGTATGCACGGTGATGAGCGCGCCGCTGTCCGGGCCCGCCACCCCGCCGCTCGGCAGGCCCGCCGCGGGCACCCGGTGCTTTGTGCTGGACCCGTGGCTGCGGCCCGTACCGGTGGGCGCCGTCGGCGAGCTCCATCTCGCCGGGGACTGCCTCGCGCGCGGCTACCTGGGCCGCGGCGGGCTGACCGCCGGGCGCTTTGTGGCCTGCCCGTTCGGCGAGCCGGGCGAGCGGATGTACCGCACGGGCGACCTGGTGCGCTGGGCCCCCGACGGCACCCTCCGCTTCGTCGGCCGGTCCGACGACCAGGTCAAGGTGCGCGGCGTGCGTGTGGAACTCGGCGAGGTGGAGGCCGCGCTCACCGGGCACCCCGAGGTGGCGCAGGCGTGTGTGGTCGCCGCCGGGGAGGGCGCGGGGCGGCACCTGGTGGCGTATGTGGTGAGCAAGGCGACCGACGTGGCCGGACCGGGGCCGGGGGAGTTGCGGGAGCACCTGGCGGCGCGGCTGCCGGAGCAGATGATTCCGACGGTGTTCGTCCCCATGGAACGGCTGCCGCTGAACCTCTACGGCAAGGTCGACCGCCAGGCCCTGCCCTCGCCGGACGCCACGGTGGACCCCGCGTATCTGCCGCCCCGCACCGACAGCGAGCGGACCGTGGCCGAGGCGTGGACCGGGCTGCTGGGCAGGGCGCGGGTCGGGATCCGGGAGAAGTTCTTCGAGGCGGGCGGCTCCTCGCTCACCCTCATCCAGCTCGCCGACCGGCTGCCCGCCTTGAGCATGGCCGAGTTGCTGGAGCACTCGACCATCGAGGGGATGGCGGTCCGCCTGGATCTGCGCCGCGCCGGGCACGCGGACGACGGCGACCGGCACGACGGCGCCCCGTACGGGAACGACCACGACTCCGACGGCGACTACGAACTGTGAGACGGGGGCATCGGATGGGCCGAGACGGCCGCGAGAGCCGAGAAGCTGTCGCGATCACCGGGATCGCGTTCGCGCTGCCGGACGCGGACACGCTGGAGCGGCTGCACGGCAACCTCGCCGCGGGCCGGGACAGCGTGCGGCCACCGGACGCCGACCGGATCCGGTACGCGGGCGGCCACCCGGGGACCGACTATCAGGCCCTGGGCTATCTGGACCGGGTCGACCTGTTCGACCACGCCTTCTTCGGCATCTCGCTGGGCGAGGCCGAACTGATGGACCCCCACCAGCGGCTGACCCTTCAGCTGGTGCACCAGGCGCTGGAGAACGCCTGCTACGCCCCCGCCACGCTGCGCGGCTCCCGCACCGCCGTGATCGTCAGCGCGCCGGAGCCGTCATACGCGCGGCTGTACGCGGAGGACGACCCGCAGCAGATCCTCGGCTCGATACCGGCCGCGCTGGCCGCCCGTATCTCGTATCTCTTCGACTTCGCGGGGCCCGCGCTGGTGGTCGACACCGCGTGCAGCGGCAGCCTGAGCGCGCTGGCGCTGGCTGTCGAGAAGTTGCGCGAGGGCCAGTGCGACCTCGCGGTCTCCGGCGGGCTCAGGGTCGAGTCGGTGTTGCAGCCCAAGCGGGCCCATGACCCACTGCTCGGCCTGTTCTCGCAGGAGGGCGTGTGCCGCCCGTTCGACGCGAAGGCCGACGGCACCACGCTCGGGGAGGGCGGCGGCTATGTCGTCCTCAAGCGGCTGTCCGAGGCGCTCGCCGACGGGGACCACATCCACGCCGTGCTGCGCGGGGTCGCCGTCAACCACAACGGCGCCGGGGCCACCAGCATGAGCGCCCCCAGTGCGAGCGCCCAGGCCGCCGTCATCGCCGAGGCGTGGCGGGACGCCGGGGCCGGCCCCGGCACGGCGGGCTGTGTCGAGTGCCACGGGTCCGGCACCCCGCTCGGCGATGTCATCGAGGCGGACGGGCTGCGCCAGGCCCTCGCGGCGAGCGGCGGACGGCCCGGTGCGCCGCTCGACATCGGCGCTGCGAAAAGCAACGTCGGGCATCTGGACCACGCGGCGGGCATGGCCGGACTGTTCAAGGTCCTGGCCGCACTGCGCCACACGGCGCTCTATCCGACCGTCCACTTCAGCACGCCGAATCCGCTGATCGAGTTCGCGGACCTGCTGAACGTACGGACGGAGACGGCGCCATGGCCGGCGCCGGAGGAGGGGCCCCGGCGGGCCGGGCTGAGCTCGTTCGGGCTGACGGGGACCAATGTGCACGCCGTCATCGAGGAGGCGCCGGAACCCTTGCCGGGGGCGGAAGCGCTCAGCGGCGCACCGCACCTGGTCACCCTCTCCGCGAAGACCCCCGCCGCGCTCGCCCGTTACGCCGCCCGTCTCACGGAGTTCCTGGAGGCCACCGAACACGCCCTGCCGGAGGTCGCGTTCGCGCTGAACACCGGCCGGGACGACCACCCGTTCCGCTGGGCCCGCACCGCGCACGACACCCGCGAGCTGGCCGAGGCGCTGCGCACGGCCGTACCGCCGGACCGGCCCGTCGCCCCCGAGGTCCCGGTGGTGCTTCTGTTCTCCGGCGACACGGAATTGGACGACGCGACCTGGATCCGGCTCTGCTCCGCGTTCCCCTCGCTGGACCCGGAGCAGACGGGGCGGCTGCTCCGGCACCGCGCGCTGTACGAGCTGGTCAGCGGGCTCGGCCTGAAGACCTCCCGGATGGTCGGCTCCGGGCCGGGGAACCTGGTGGTGCGGCTGCTCCGGGACCGGATCGGCGAGGACGAGGCGGTCCGGCTGGCCGCCGACACGCCCCCGACCGCCGAGGTCGACCAGGAGGGCCTGCGACGCGCGGTGCGCGGCTTCCTCGCCGAGGGCGCGGTGCTGCTGGAGATGGGCGCGGGCGGCGCCTTGTCGCGGGCGATGGCCACCGAGGCGCCCGAGCTGCCGCTCGTACGGCTGCTGTCGGACGACGGTACGGACGGCGGGGTCCTCGGCGCGATGGCGAGGCTGTACGAACTGGGCGCGACCTTCGACTGGCGCGCGCACCACGCGGGCGCCGGCGTCCGCCGCATCGAGGCCCCGACCTACCCCTTCGAGCCCGTCCCCTGCTGGTACGGCACGCAGGAGGCGCCCCGCGGCCCCCAGAGCGGCGAAAGCGGTCGAAGCCGTCAACTTCCTGCGGCTTCCACCAGCACACCGGACAACCCGGACATCGAGCAGTCCATCGCGGACATGTGGCAGCGGATGCTCAAGGCCCCGGGCATCCAGGCCGACTCGGACTACTTCGCGCTGGGCGGCACCTCCATCGCCGGCATCAGCCTCCTCCGCGAGGTCGAGCGCAGATTCGCCGTCCAGCTGACCTTCACCGACCTCTATGAGCACCGTACGGTCAGCGAGTTGGCGGCCCTGATCGGCGGGCGGCGCGGCGCCGACGACGCGAACACGGACTGGACAATTCCGCTGCTGCCGCGCGAGCACGGAGGCCCGCTGCCCCCGTCCGTCGGCCAGGAGCAGCTCTGGTACATCGACCAGCTCGCCCCGGGCACCCCCCTCTACAACATCCCCCTCGATCTGCGCCTGCACGGCCCCCTGGACCGTACGGCCCTGTGCGGCGCGATCGCCGACCTGGCGCGGCGGCACGAGGTGATGCGCAGCCGAATCGCCGCCGACGCCGACGGCGTGCCGTGGGTGCACGCCGATGTGCCGGAACCGGAGCTGAAGGTGGTGGACCTGAGCGGGGCGGCGGACCCGGAGGAGCGGCTGCGGGAGCTGGCGGCGGCCGAGGCGACCACGCCGTTCGACCTGGCGCGCGGCCCGCTGGTGCGCGCCGTCCTCTTCGCCGTCTCGGATGAGGACCATCTGCTGCTGTGCACCTGGCACCACAGCGTCTTCGACGGCTGGGTGCCCCGGATCTACTTCCGCGACATGGCCGAGTTCTACGCCGCACGCCTGGCCGGACGACCCCCCAACCTGCCCGAACTGCCCGTCCAGTACGCCGACTTCGCGGCCTGGCAGCGCAGGCGGCTGGACTCCGGGGTGCGGGAGCGCGGCCTGGAGTTCTGGCGCGCGCAGCTCGCGGATCTCCGCCCGCGCGAACTGCCACTGGACCGGCCGCGCCCCGAGGTGGAGTCCCACGCCGGGGCGCTGATCAAATTCGCGCTGAGCCCGGAAGACACCGAGGGGATCAGGGAGTTCAGCCGCCAGGAGGGGGTGACGACCTTCGTCACCATGCTGGCCGTCTTCGACGCGCTGCTGCATCTGTGGGCGGGCCACGAGGACATCGTGGTCGGCTCCGCCACCTCCGGACGGCTCAACCCGGCGACCCACGAGCTGATCGGCTACTTCAACAACGCGCTGCCCTTCCGTACGAGGGTCGACGGCGGGATGACGTTCCGCGAGCTGGTCCGGCGCTGCAAAGCCACCGTCGCCGGGGTGCTGGACCACGAGGAGGTGCCGTTCGCGGACATCGTGGCCGCGCTGAAGCCGCCGCGCGACGCGTCCCGGCACCCGCTGTTCACCGTGGCCTATTCGCACCAGAACACCGCGACCCACCCGGCGGAGCTGGAGGGTGTCACAGTCGCGCCCCTCGAGGAGGACAGCACCGACGGCATCGCCCCCGGCACCGCCAAGGTCGACCTGACGCTCGGGATCGGCGACCAGGACGACGAGCCGATGCGTGGCTATCTGGAGTACGCGGTCGACCTGTTCGACGAGTCCACCATGCGCGAACTGCTCCGACTCCACCAGGACATCATCGCCGCGGCGCTGGCGGACCCGGACAGCCCGATCAGCGATGCCGCGCCCCGCAGGGGCACTGATCCCACGGCGCATCCGGACCCGGCGTGGGAGGTCATCAGACGGCACGCCGAGCGCGCCCCCGAGCGAACCGCCCTGGTGGATGCCGGGACACATATCTCGTACGGCGAGCTGATCAGCCGCGCCGAGGAACTCGCCAGGCGGCTGCGGCAATCCGGCGCGGGCCCACTGATCCCGGTGTACGCGAAACGCGGCCCGGACCTGGCCGTGGGCTGGCTCGCCGCACACGCCCTCGGCGCGGCCTTCGTCTGCCTCGACCCCTTGGCCCCCGAGACACGCAGGGCCGCGATCCTGGGCGAACTGCGGGCCCCGGTCATGGTCGAGGGCAACGACGTGACCGTACTGCCGGACCGCGGCGAAAGCGGCCACAACGCCTCCCCGGAGACTTCCGGGGGATTGGCCTACATCGCGTACACCTCTGGCTCGACGGGCCGACCGCAGGGCTGCGAGATCGAGCACCGCGGCCTCCTCACCCTGCTGCGCTGGTACGGAGACCAGCTGCGGATGTCCGCCTCGGACCAGGTGGCGCAGTCCTCGGCCGCCGGATACGACGCCGCCGTCATGGAAATCCTGGGCGCCCTCTACCACGGCGCCACCCTCCACTTCCTCCCGGAGAACCAGACCCCCGCGCAGCTGCTGAGCTGGCTGGCGGAGCACCGGATCGCCGTGCTCATGCTGCCCACGCCCAGGGCGGAACTGCTGCTCGGCGAGTACACCCCCGTCCCCGGACTCGCGCTGCGCACCCTGGGGACCGGCGGGGACCAGCTGCGCGTACGGCCGCCCGCCCGGCTGCCGTTCGAGGTGCTGAACCTCTACGGGCCGACCGAGTGCACGGTCCTGTGCACCTGCTCCCGCGTCTCGGCATCGGGCAGCGCGGCCCCGGACATCGGCCACCCGATCGCGGGCTCCGACGCCTATGTCCTCGACGAGCGCGGCCGCCCGGCGGATACCGGCGAGCTCTATATCGCGGGCGCGTCCGTGGGGCGCGGCTACCACCGGCGGCCGGGCCACACCGCGGCCCGTTTCGTGGCCGACCCGTTCGGCGCACCGGGCTCGCGGATGTACCGAACCGGCGATCTGGCCAGCCGCGGGCCGGACGGCACCCTCACCGTGCACGGTCGCGCCGACAACCAGATCTCCCTGCGCGGATTCCGTATCGAACCCGCGGAGATCGAACGGGCCCTGGTGGCGCATCCGGGTGTGCGCGAGGCCCTCGTCGTGACCGAGCGACAGGCGTCCGGCTCGCTGCGGCTGATCGCCCATATCGCGGGGGAGGCGCTGCCGGGCGAGGCCGAGCTGCTCGCCGCCGTGGCCGAGCGGGTGCCGCCGCACATGGTCCCCGCGCGCGTCGTTCCGCACACCGCCCTGCCCAAGACCTCCGGCGGCAACAAGATCGACCGCCGCAGCCTGAGCCAGGAATCCCAGGAGCCGACCATGCCGCCTGCCGAACTCCCTCACCCTGCCCTGTCCTCGACCGAGACCGAGCGGGTGCTGGCCCGGATCTGGTCCGAGCTGCTCAGCCGCGACGGCATCGGGCCCGATGACAACTTCTTCCAGGTCGGCGGGGATTCCGTCCTCAGCGTCGGGGTCGCCGCGAGGGCTGCCCGCGCCGGCGTCTCGGTCACGCCCCAAGACGTGCTCCGCCACCCGACGCTGCGCGGCCTCGCCGAGGTCGCGAGTGCGAGTGCGAGTGCGGGGGTGGCGGGCAGCGCACAGCTCGAGGCCCCGGCGGACACCGGCCCGCACGACCCCGCTCCCTCTGGCCCCCTCCCTCTCACCCCCCTGGTCCACCGCCTGCTGGACGGCCGGGACGAGGCGCCCACGGACTTCGTCACGGTCGAGGTCCTGGAGGTCGCGCCCGGCGTGGCGGCCGAGGCCGTCCGTACGGCGCTGGTCCATCTCGTGGCGCTCCAGGAGCCGTTGCGGTACCGCTTTCTGCACAACGGCCTCGGCTGGCGCGCGGAGTGTGCGGCAGCGGAACACGCCGAGCTGCTGGAGACCACCGTGCTGCCACCGATGGGCCCGGAGGACGAACTGGCCCTGCTCAAGGCCGACATGGACAAGCTGATCGACAAGCTGGACCTCGCGCGCGGCCCGCTGCTCCAGGCCAAGTTCTACAGCCGGGGCCCGCACCACCCCGGGGTTCTGCTGTTCGTGGTGCACCACTTCGCCTACGACGAGATCTCGACCGTCCCCCTGCTGGAGGACCTCAACGGGGCCCTGGCGGACATCGCCGCCACCGGCGCGCCGCGCCGCGAGACCCGCCCGCCCGCCTGGCGCGCATGGGCCCAGCGGCTGCACACCATGGCCCAGTCCGACCAGCTCGCGGGCGAGCTCACCTACTGGACGAGCGTGCTCCGCGCGGGCCAGGAGGGGAACGACCTTCCTGAGGCGAAGGCGGTGGCGGAGTCGTCCGCCGAGCCCGGTGTCATCCAGAGGCGGGTGCCCGCCGACGCGTTCGCGGCCCCGCTCACCGTCTCGGGCCCGGCGAGCCGGGAAGCGGCGCTGGCCGCCGTGGCCTGTGCGTGGGCCCGGTGGCGGGGGCAGCCACACGCCTTTCTGTGCACCGTCGGCCACGGCTCGCCGAACCCGTACCGGCCGTCGGACCGGTCCAGGTCGCTGGGCTGGTTCACCAACTCCTTCCCGGTGCTGCTCCCCGTGGAGCCCGGCGCCCGCGTCCCCGACGCGCTGCCCGGTGTCGTCGACACGCTGCGCGCCGTCCCGCACGACGGCGTCGGCTTCGGCATCCTCCGCACGCTGAGCCCGCGGACCGCCGCCGTCGCACGGCTGCGGGAGCTGGCGGAGCCGATGGTGCTCGTGGAGCACAAGGTCGGCGGCGTCGACGCCATCAAGGTCGGTGACGGGGCCCTTCGGATCAGGCAGGCGCCGCTTCCCGCCCAGCAGCGGACGTTGCTGGAGGTCCAGCCGATCGTGGTCGTCACGGCGGTCGTGGACGGCGTCCTGGACATCACGCTGGTCTACAACGGGCGGCTCGACGCCGCCGGCATGGCCGTGTTCGCCGACCACCTCGCCGAGGCGTTCGGCGAGCTGAGCGGCGTGGCGCCCGAACTGCCCGGCGTACGGCGGGAGGGGTGAGATGGCCGCGACCGTGGCCCTGCGGGCCGTCGCCCACTATCTGCCGGAACGGACGCTGAAGGTCCCGGACCTGCCGGAGCTCGACGAGCTGCCCGCCGCCGAGGCGGAGACCTGTCTCCAGCTCGGCATCGACGAGATCCGCGCCGACGACCTGTCGGCCACCGAGCTCGCGGCCGGTGCCGCCTCGCGTGCCCTGGCCGACGCGGGTCTCAGCCCGCACGAGCTCGACGCGCTGATCGTCATCGACGCGCGCTCGCCCGAGACCCTGATGAGCTCGGAGGCCACCCGGCTCCAGGCTCTTCTCGGCGCCCGCCGCGCCCTGACCTTCTCCGTGGGCGGCCTGGGCTGCGCCTCGATCGGTCCGGCGCTGTTGGCCGCACGCGGGCTGCTGGCCGCCGACGACACGCTCGACAACGTGCTCATCGCCCACGGCAGCAAGCCCGCCACGCCGCGCCGCTACCGCCACCCGGTCACCGTGAGCGGCGACGGCGGCCAGGCCGTACTGGTGTCCCGGCGCGGACCGCTCCGGCTGCTCGACGTGGCCCAGCGCACCAACGGCGACTACTGGAACCTCTTCACGGTCGACTACCGCGACCGCCCCTCCGCCGACTGGCGCGAGGACTGCGCGGACGTGCGCAGTTATTCCTTCAAGCTCGCCATCGAGACCCGCAACCACCTGCGCGAGCTGCACCGCGCGCTGCTCGACCGCAACGGCATGCGCCCCGCCGACGTCGGCTGCCACCTCAGCCAGAACCTGTCGCTCGGCTCCTTCCGCTTCACCGAGGAGACGCTCGGCGTCGAGCTGGCCGGGGTGTGCGCGGGCAATCTGCGCCGCTACGGACACCTCGGGCCGGGCGATGTGCTGCTGAACCTGATGTCGGCCATCGAGTCGGGCGCGCTGGCCGAGGGGGAGCGCGCGGTGCTGATCAACGTCAGCCCGGTGGCGGCCTGGAGCCTGCTGCTGGTCGAGCACGGAGACGGCGGCGGCACGTCGCACTACCTGTAGGACCGGCAGGGACACGGAACCGTAGGGAGGAGAACGGATGGGCACGGAGACTGGCCGGCCGGCGGCGGGCGAGGTGAGCAGCGAGCTGACGGCGTTTCTCACCGCCGGGGCCCGGCAGCCCATCGGACCCGACGACGACTACTTCGCCCTGGGCCTGGTCAACTCGCTCTTCGCGCTGGAGCTGGTCACGTTCGTGGAGCGGCGGTTCGGCCTGGAGGTCGGCGTCGAGGACCTGGACCTCGACCACTTCCGTACGGTCAGCCGGCTCACCGACTTCGTGCTCCGCAAGACGGCGGCCTGATGCGCACGCTGCCGGACCTCGCGGCACTGCGGGACGAGGCCGCGGCCTGGGACCTGCACGGTGCGCTGCCTGAGTCGGCCGTGCGGGACCTGGCCGCCGCCGGGCTGCTCGGCCTCGATGTGCCCGAGCGCTACGGCGGCCGCGGAGCCACCCCGCTGGAGCTCGGCGAACTGTGCGCGCGGCTCGGCTCCGTATGCAGCGCGCTGCGCGGCCTGGTGACGGTGCAGGGCATGGTCGCGGCCGCGCTGGCCCGCTGGGGCAGCGCTGCGCAGCAAGCGGAGTGGCTGCCGCGGCTTGCCACCGGGGACCAGCTCGCCGGATTCGCCGCCACGGAGCAGGGGGCGGGCAGCGATCTGACGGCCGTCGAGACGCGGATCGGCGCGGAGAGCGATGCGCTGACGGTCACCGGAGTCAAGCGGTGGATCACCTTCGGCGAGCTCGCCACCGTCTATCTGGTCCTCGGCCGGCTGGACGGCCGTCCCGCCATGGTCCTCGTCGAGGCCGACCGGCCCGGGGTGACACGTGAGCCGGTGAGCGGCCAGCTGGGTATGCGGGCGGCCCGTATCGCGCACCTACGGTTCGACGCGGTCCGGGTGGAGAGAGACCATCTGGTGGCGCCCCCGGGCTTCGGCCTTTCGCATGTGGCGGGGACGGCGCTGGACCACGGACGGTTCACCGTCGGCTGGGGGTGCCTCGGGATGGCCGAGGCGTGCCTGGCCGACGCCACCGCGCACGCCGCGGCCAGGACCCAGGCCAAAGTGGCCCTGGCCGAGCACCAACTGGTCCGCGGGGCGCTGGCCCGCGCCGCCGTGGACACCGAGGCGGCGCGCGAGCTGTGCCGGGTCGCCGCACGGCTGCGGCGGGAGGGGGATCCCGAGGCGATCTCCCGGACCGTGATGGCCAAGTACGCGGCGGCCCGGGCCGCCGCCTCGGTGAGCCGGCGCGCCGTACAGGTGATGGGCTCGGCGGGGTGCGCGCCGGACAGCAGGGCCGGGCGGTTCTTCCGGGACGCACAGGTGATGCGGATCATCGAGGGTTCCGACGAGGTGTCCGAACTGCATATCGCCGACCATCTGCTGCGCCGTGCGGCCGGAGAAGGGGGCCCTCGCGAGTGAGTACCGTCAAGTGTCTGGTGTGGGACCTGGACGACACCCTGTGGGACGGCGTCGTCCTGGAGGGCGACGACCCCGTGCCCGTATCCGCCGCCGTCGAGACCCTGACCGCGCTCGACAAGCGCGGCATCCTGCACGCCGTCGCCAGCCGGGGCGAGCACGAGGTCGCGGCCGCGCATCTCCGGCGGCACGGCCTGGACGACCTGTTCACCGTGGTGGAGGTGGGCTGGGGCGCCAAGAGCGCGGCCGTCCGCCGGATCGCCGAGACCCTGGGCATCGGTCTGGACACCCTCGCCTTCGTGGACAACGACCCCGTCGAGCGTGCCGAGGTCGCCGCGGCGCTGCCCATGGTCCGCTGCTACCCGGCCGAGCAGGCGGGGCGGCTTCCGGATCTGGGGGAGTTCCAGCCGGAGTTCGTCACCGCCGAGTCCCGGCAGCGTCGGACGATGTACCGCGTCGAGGCCGAGCGGCGCTCCGCGGAGGAGGACCACACGGGGCCGGCGACGGACTTCCTCGCCTCCCTCGACCTGGTCCTGACCCTCCGCCCGGCCACCCCCGACGACCTGGCCAGGGCCCATGAACTGACGGTACGCACGCACCAGCTCAACACCACCGGCTGGACCGCCGATATGGCGGAGCTGCGCCGGCTCTGCGCCTCGGGCGACCACGAGGTGCTGGTCGCGAGCCTCACGGACCGGTTCGGCCCGTACGGCACCATCGGGCTGGCGATCAGCGAGATCGGTGCGACGGAGAGCGTGCTGAAGCTGCTGCTGATGTCCTGCCGGGTGACCTCGCGGGGCGTCGGCGCGGTGCTGCTCGACCACCTGGTGCGGCGCGCGCTGGCGGCGGGCCGCCGCCCGAGGGCCGAGTTCGTACCGACAAGCGTGAACCGGATCATGCTGGTCACCCTGCGGTTCGCCGGTTTCGACGTGGTGGACCGGGCCGGCGACCGGCTGCTGCTCGAGCTGCGGAACGAGCCGTCAGCGCAGACGGGGCATGTGCGGGTCGTCACGCCCGGATTCTGAGCCTCAGCGGAGGAGGAGGAGCCATGCAGCACGAGCAGCAGGAGAGACCGGCCGGGGTGGTCGGCGGCGGCATCATGGGATGCGGTATCGCACAGTGCCTCGCGGACGCGGGCCGCCGGGTCGTGGTGTACGAACCGGACGCGGGAGCGCGGGAGTCGGGGCCCGGACGGCTGCGCGACGGTGCGCGGCTCGCGGGACTGCTGCGGCGGGCCCGCCGCAAGCCGGACGAGATGGTGGCGGATGTCCGCTGGACGGACCGGTGGGCGGAGCTCGGCACCGCCTCGTTCGTGATCGAGGCGGGCCCGGAGCGGGTGCCGGTCAAGGAGGAGACGTTCCGGCTGCTGGAGGAGCACTGTGCGCCGGACGCGGTGTTCGCGTCCTGCACCTCGGCGATTCCGATCGGCCATCTCGCGGCCCGCACCCGACGCCCGGACCGTGTTCTGGGCATGCACTTCATGAATCCCGCGCCGCTCAAGGAGGCGGTGGAGGTGATCGTGACGGACCGGACCTCCGAGGCGACGCTCTACGAGGCCACCGGGCTCCTCTCCGCGATGGGCAAGAAGGGCCTGGTGGTCTCGGACGGGCCGGGCTTTGTCTCCAACCGGGTGCTGATGCTGACCGTCAACGAGGCGGCCACGGTGCTCCAGCAGGGCACGGCCGATGCCGCGACCGTCGACGCCGTCTTCCAGGACTGCCTCGGTCACCCGATGGGCCCGTTGCAGACGGCGGATCTGATCGGCCTGGACACGATCGTCGACACCCTCGATGTGCTGCGCGAGTTCACGGGCGACGACCGCTTCGAGCCGTGCGCGCTGCTCACCCGGCTGGTCCGGGAGGGGAAGCTGGGCCGGAAGAGCGGGGGGCGCGGACTTTACGAACGCTGATGTCCCGCGTTCGTGAAGTCCGCGCCCCGACGCCCTGGCCCAGGGCGGATCTGACGGAAGTCTCAGCCGCGTGCCTTGACCGGCTCGGCGTGAGCGGGCGTGGGCTTCGTCCCCCAGGCCTCCTCATCCCGCGGCAGCAGCGGTCCGGCCATGGCGGTGGTGACCAGTGCCATGATCACCATCATGGTGAACAGCGATGTGTCCAGGATGCCGAGACTGGCACCGACGTTGAGAATGATCAACTCGGTGAGGCCCCGGGTGTTCATCAGCAGCGCGATGGTCCTGGCCGGTCCCCATCCCATGCCGCACGCACGGGCCGCGAGCCCGGCGCCGAGCAGCTTGCCCGCGCAGGCCACCGCGATGATGGCGGCCAGTTCCAGGTAGTTGGCGGCGGAGAGCCCGCCGATGTCCACACCGAGCCCGGTGACGATGAAGAACGCCGGCATCAGCAGCGCGCTGACCATGTCCAGTGGCCTGCGCACATGCACCTGGAGCAGATCAGCCGGCTCCCGCGGTGTGACGAGTCCGAAGAGGAACGCGCCGAAGATCGCATGGATGCCGATCCACGTCGTGGCGTAGGCGGACAGCAGCGCGCCACCGGCCAGCAACACCAGCAGGTGCGGCAGAGCGCGTCTCCTGGCGAGCCGGCGGACCAGCATCGCCAGCACGGGCCGGACCACGGTGAACATCAGCGCCACATACACGAAGGAAAGCCCGGCGATCTGGAACAGATCGCCACCGCCGCTCGCGGTCACCGTCGCCGACACGACCGCCAGGATGCACCAGGCGAGCACGTCATCGATCGCCGCGCCGGCGAGGGCCAGAGCCCCGACCGGCGTACGCATCATCTTGCTGTCCGTCAGGATACGTGCGAGCACGGGGAAGGCGGTGATCGACATCGCGGCACCCATGAACAGGGCGAGCGAGGTGCTGGACGACCCGCCGCCCGGCGCATGGCGCGAGTGGATCGCGAGGGCAAGGCAGACGCCGAGCCCGAAAGACAGCGCCACGGACGAGAGCGAGACCGCCACCGCGGCCGTCCGCCGATTGCGCAGCAGGCCCTTCTCGAACTCCCAGCCGATCATGAACATGAACAACAGCAGTCCGACCTGCGCGATCGCGTTGAGCATCGGCCGCGCCTCGGCCGGAAACACCTTGTCGGTGAGGTTGCCGGGCAGTTGCCCGAGCAGGCTCGGGCCCAGGGCGATGCCCGCGATGATCTCTCCGATCACCGCGGGCTGCCGCAGCCGTCGCGCCCCGGCACCGAGCACGGTGCCGAGGACGAGGATGAACGCGACGCCCGCCATCGCGGTCGCCAACGTCAGTTCCGCGTGGGAAGCCGGGCTCTGCATCAGTCCTCCGCACGCTCTCGGGCCGGCAGTGAGGCGGTCGCCGAGCCCGGCGGACCGCCGCCGACGCGTGCAACGCCGTAGTGCCGAGTCTCGGACATGGGACATCCCTTCGAATACTTGGCGACGGACACGGAGAAGGTGCCCCACCTGCAATGTGCGAGCTGTCGAAAAACACCTCGCCGAGGAGCGGGGGGCACCAGGTCCGTACCGACACACGTGGGCCGACGCCGTCAGCGTCCCGGCTAGCTGGTCCTGCCGTGGAGCTTGCGCAGGTAGTCGTAGGTGGACGGGAGGCTCGCGGCCAGCTCCTCCTGCTTGGCCTTGATCCCCTCGAACACCGGCTGGGCGCGGTCCATCATGTCCGGCCGGGCCGCGAGGATCGGCGGCGTGTGCTTCGGCAGGTGGTTCAGGCCGGCGAAGATGCAGTAGTAGTTGCTGTTGTTCCAGAAGTTGCGGAACTCGGCGTCGAAGTTGCCGTAGTACGTGGCCTCGTCGGTGATCGGCATGTTCACCGGGAGCCCCGCCTGGTACATCTCCATCTTTTCCTTGATGTCGTCGGCCAGCTCGAGGTCCTTGCAGGCCCGCCAGAACGCCGTGTCGTTGCGCGGCGCGAAGCTGAAGTGGGCCTGGAGGAAGTCCCGGGTGTCGTCGAACATCGTCTCGATCTCGGCGTTGAATCGGCGCTGGAGGATCGGGTCGAACCGCTTGTCCGGGAAGTGCTTCGCCAGCTGGTAGAGCGCCGCGTAGGTGAAGTAGATGCCGGTGGACTCGAGCGGCTCCAGGAAGCACGACGCCAGCCCGATGCTGACGCAGTTGCGCACCCAGGCGCGGCGGTTGCGGCCGACCCGGAACTTGATCTGGTTCAGCGGCTGGGTCTCCGGGTCCAGGCCCCACATCTTGCAGAACTCGAGGGTGGCGTCGTCGCGCGACTGGAAGCGACTGGAGAACACGTACCCGGTGCCGAACCGGCCCAGCATCGGGATCTTCCACGTCCAGCCCGACGACATGGCGATCGCGCCGGTGTACGGCTCGACGCCCTCTGCCTCGTCGTCGTGCTGGACCGCGGTGGCCACCGCGCTGTCGTTGAGGAGGTGGTCGCTCATGTCCAGGAACGGCTCGCGCATCACGCCGTTGATCAGCAGCGCGCGGAAGCCCGAGCAGTCGATGAACAGATCGCCTTCGATGACCCGCCCGGTCTCGGTCTTCACACAGGTGATGAAGCCCCGCTCGTCCACCTCGGCGCTGGTCATCTTGTCCTGGATGTGGATCGCGCCCTGCTTCTGCACCGCGAACCGGCAGAGGAAGTCGGCGACCAGGTTCGCGTCGAAGTGCCACGCGTAGTTCGTCCACTTGGTGCCGTCCATGAACCGCGGCGACAGATTCTGGTCCATGACCGGAGGTTCGCGGTAGCACGCGTAGTCGAACGGTTCGTCGGTCTGGCCGGCCAGCTTCTTGTGCGTCCAGTGGTGCGAGATCGGCAGGTTGTCCGAGTTCGCGAGCAGGCCGAACAGGTGGTAGAAGTAGTCCTTCCCGCCATCCATGGCGCGCGGATCGGCCTCACCGTCACCCGGAGTACGCCAGTTGGTGAACTTGATGCCCATCTTGAAGCTGGCGTTGCACTCGCGCATCCACTCTTCCTCGGTGAATCCGAGGTAGTCGAAGAACGTCTTGTGCAGGTTCGGCACCGTCGCCTCGCCGACGCCGATGCGGCCCACCTGCGGCGACTCTATGACGGTGATGGATACGTCCGGTCCGAGCGCCTTGCCGAGGTACGAGGCGGACATCCACCCGGCCGTACCGCCACCGAGAATGACGACCCGCTTGATGCGATGATCCTCCACCACTGCTCACCCTTTCCGCGCCGTCATGCGGCACCGGTTCGTTGTGGCTGTTCAGTCCCGGTCAATCCCGACGTGGGGCCGCCCGCTCGCGCATGGTGTTCGCGCGTCCACCCGTGCTGAACAGCTACGGTTCGTTCGATCGCCAGAATTGCGAGAACGTCTTTTTCTGAGGCGTTTGCAGAATTTCTCACGCGTGTCCCTCGAGTGTCAACGAATCGAGGGGGATACCCCGTGCGAGAAGTTTGCAACTTTCTATATTTCCTCTTCAGCCCGCGCGATTTTCCTGGCGCCGACAGGAGAGGTCAGTGCTACGTCATCGCCCTGTCAGCGGGGGAAGCGACCATCGTCGGGGATTGCGAGTCAGGGAGTAGGGGTTCGGAGAAGATGTCGATGACGGAGTCGCGGTCGGCTTTCTCGATCACTTCTGGGGATCGGATCCAACGAGTTCTCCGGGAGTTGCGATGACGGTGATCACCCGGCCCGAGGAGTTCAACGTCGGGGACCTCTATGTGGCCATGGAGCCGATGTTCGGGCAGTCGCTCTACCTCAAGTGCGAGGGCTTCAACTTCGCGGGCTCGGTGAAGCTGAAGGCGGCCCTGGAGATGGTCGGCGCCGCCGAGCGGGCCGGCGTGCTGCGCCCCGGCACGACCATCGTCGAGAGCTCGTCGGGCAATCTGGGCGTCGCGCTGAGCATCGTCGCGGCGAGCTACGGCTACGGCTTCGTGTGTGTCACCGATTCGCGCTGCACGCTGAGCGCGCAGCGGTTGATGCGGGCGCACGGCGCGGAGGTGCGCGTGGTGACCGAGCCGCATGCGGAGCGCGGGTTGCTCGGTGCCCGGCTGGCGTACGTCGAGCAACTGTGCCGGGAGAACGAGCAATACGTCTGGCTCGACCAGTACAGCAACCCGGCGAACTGGATCGCGCACGCGCGCACGACCGGCCCGGAGATCCTCAAGCAGTTCCCGGAACTGGACGTGCTGTTCGTCGGTGCGGGCACCACCGGAACGCTGATGGGCTGCGCGCGCCACCTGCGCGAGGAGAAGCCGTCCGTGCGGATCGTGGCGATCGATGCTGAGGGGTCGGTCACCTTCGGGTTCCCGCCCGCGCCGCGGTTCATCCCGGGCCTCGGCACCGCGGTGCGGCCCACCCTGCTGGACCGGTCATACGTCGATGAAGTGGTCCTCGTGGCCGAACCGGACACCGTGCGCACCTGCCGGACGATGCAGCGCAACGGTTTTCTGTTCGGCGGCTCGACCGGGACCGTGGTCGCCGGCGCGCTTCGCTGGCTGGCCGAGCACGCGCCGGCCGGCGACCTCACCGCCGTGGCCATCGCACCGGACCTCGGTGAGCGCTATCTGGACACCATCTACGACGACGAGTGGGTGGCGGAGCACTTCGGGGCCGGCGCGCCGGCCCCGACCGTGGCGGAGTCCGCCACCACCAGGAGGCAGTCGTGACCGCAGCGCAGCCGCACCCGACGGCGGATACCCGGACCGTGTTCCCGCTGATGGCGGGCCAGGCGGAGATCTGGTACGACGAGCAGTTCTCCGGCGGGACGCCGGCCTACAACTCCGGCGTGTGCGTGGACATCCGCGGCCCGGTGGACCCTGCGGTGCTGGAGGCCTCCGTACGGCAGCTGGTGCACGAGGCGGAGTGCACCCGGATTCAGTTCGTCGAGCGGGACGGGCTGCCCCAGCAGACCGTACGGCCACTGCCCGCCCTGCCGATGACCTGGCACGACCTGTCCGGAGAGCCGGACACCGAAGCCGCCGCCCGGCGGTGGATGGACACCGACCTGGTGCGCCCGTTCGCGATCACCGACTTCCCGCTGATGCGGCTGGCCGCGCTGCGGCTGGGCCCCGAGCGGACCCAGCTGTACCTCTGCATCCACCATGCGATCAGCGACGGCTACAGCCATATCGTGTACTGGCGCCGGTTCGCGGAGATCTATGCGACCCGTGCCGTCGGCGGCGACCCGGGCCAGGGTGCGCTGCCGCCGTTGCGGCTGCTGATCGAGGAGGAGGAGTCCTACCTCGGATCACGGTTCGAGGAGCGGGACCGCACGTTCTGGCGGGCCCGGTTTCCGCGGCCCACCGCGGCGACCACGCTGTCCACCCGGTCGCCGGTGCACTCGCTGCCCCGCGCGTTCCTGCGCCGTACCCGCGTGTTGGACGAGCGGGTGTCCGGCGCCGTACGCGGTGCCGCGACCGGGGCCGGGGTGACCACCGGCGCGCTGATGATGGCCGCGACCGCCCTCTACACCAACCGGATGACGGGCGCCGAGGACGTGACGCTGACGGTCGCGGCGAGCGCCCGGACGAGTGCGGCCGCCCTCAAGATCCCCGGGATGACCGCGAACTTCCTGCCGATGGAGGTGCACGTCGACCGCGCGGAGAGCCGTCCGGAACTGCTCCGCCGAACCTCGGCGGAGCTCGGCGGGCTGCTGCGCCGCCAGCGCTACCGGGTCGGCGCGATCCGCCGCGACCTCGGCCTCCAGGCCGACGACCCCTGGCCGACCGGCCCGTTCGTGAACATGCTGCCGCTGCTGACCGGGCTGGACCTGGGCCCGTGCACGGCGACGGTGGAGAACCTCACCACCGGCCTGGTCAGCGACCTGATGGTGACCACGGTCGACAACCCCGGCGAGACCCTGCGGCTGAGCATCAACGGCAACCCGGACCTGTACCACCCGGACGAGGTGGCCGATCACCTGGACCGGTTCGCGGGGTTCCTCGGCCGGTTCGCCGGCTCCGCGGAGCAGGCCCTCGTGGGCGAGGTGCCGCTGCTCGACGCCATCGAGGTTGGCCACTACGACCGGATGTCCGCCGGGCCGGTCCGCGACGAGCCGTACCTGAGCGTCCCCGCGACGATCCGTGCGGTCGCCGCGCGGCAGCCCGACGCGGTGGCGCTGGTCGACGGTCCGGGCGACGCGCCACGCGAGGTGACCTACGGGCAACTGGTGGCGCGCGCGAACGCGTTGGCCCGGCGGCTGCCGGACACCGGGCTGGTCGGCGTGGTCGCCGGGCCGGGCGCCGCGTTCGTCGTCGGGGTGCTCGGCACCTGGGGCGCGGGCGCGGCATACGTGCCGTTGGACGTGCGGGCCCCCGTCGCGCGCACCGCCGGCCTGGTGGCCGACAACGCGATCGGCTGCCTGCTGGTGGACGCCGAACACCTCGAGTTGGCCACCGAGATCGCCGCCGTGACCCATGCCGACATCGTGCTGCTGGACGACGCTGAGGACACCGACCTCGCCGAGCTGCCCGACGACCCGGACGAGCTGGCGTATGTCATCTTCACCTCCGGCTCCACGGGCACACCGAAGGGCGCGATGGTGCACCACGGCGGCATGGTGAACCACCTGCGCGCCAAGATCGAGGACTTGGGCCTGACGCCGGCCGACACGGTCCTCGAGAACGCGCCGCTCACCTTCGACATCTCCGTCTGGCAGCTGCTGGCGGGCCTGCTGGTCGGCGGCCGGGTGCGCATCGTGTCGCGCGTCGTCGCCGCCGACCCGAACCTGTTGTTCCCGCTGGTCGTGGACGAGGGCGTCACCGTGGTCGAGGTGGTGCCGTCGCTGCTGCGCGCCGCGCTGGACTCGTGGGACGCCCTGGACGGCGGCCCGCGGCTGAGCACCCTGCGCCGGCTTCTGGTGACGGGCGAGGCGATGCCCGCCGACCTGTGCCGCCGCTGGTTCCGCCGCGAATCGAAGATCCCCGTGCTCAACGCCTACGGACCCACCGAGTGCTCGGACGACGTCACGCACGCGGTGCTCACCGCCGAGGACGGCACCAGCGGCATGGCGCGGCGCCGGGTTCCGATCGGCCGCGCGGTCCGCAACACCTCGCTGTATGTGCTGGGCGACGATCTGCGTGCGGTGCCCCGTGGCGCCATCGGCGAGTTGTACGTCGGCGGTTCCGGCGTCGGCCGCGGCTATCTCGGTGATCCGGCGAAGACCGCGACGGCGTTTCTGCCCGATCCGTTCGCGGGCGCCGGTTCGCGGATGTACCGCACCGGCGACCGGGTGGTCTGGCGGTCGGACGGGCAGCTGGAGTTCGTGGAGCGCCGCGACCACCAGGTGAAGCTGCGCGGAAACCGGATCGAACTGGCCGAGGTCGAGGCCGCGATGCAGGCGCTGCCGCAGGTGCGGGACGCCGCCGCGGCCGTGTTCGGTGAGCTCGGCAGGCAGCGGCTGGTCGGCTATGTGGTGCCCACGGGTGGAGCGGAGGCCGATCCGGCCCGGCTGCGCGAGCGGCTCGGCGAGGTGCTGCCGGAGTACATGGTGCCGTCCGTGCTGGTGACCCTGGACGCGCTGCCGCTGACCGGGCACGGCAAGGTGGACCGCCGGGCGCTGCCCGAGCCGGAGGCGGACGAGGTGGCGCGGGCGGGTGTGGCCCGTGACCCGGAGACACCGGAGGAGCAGCTGCTCTGCCGGCTGTTCGCCGACGCGCTCGGGCTGCCCGCGATCGGCCCGGACGACAACTTCTTCGCCCTGGGCGGGGACAGCATCATCTCGATCCAGGTGTCCAGCCGGATCGGCAGGGAGGGCCTGCTGGTCACCCCGCAGCAGATCTTCCAGCTGAAGACCCCGGCCGCGATCGCGGCCGCCGCCGTGCCGGCGGGGCAGTCGGCGGTGCCGCGCGCGGAGGACGGCGTCGGCGAGGTCGAGCCGCCGCCGGTGACCGCGCAACTGCGCGCGGACCTGGCCCTGTTGGCCGCGGACGGCCTGCCGACGGCGGTCCGCCGCTACGGCCAGTACGTGGTGGTCGAGGTCCCGTCCGAGGTGGACGTCGACCGGCTCGGCTTCGCGCTCCAGGCCGTGCTCGACCACCACGACGCGCTCCGGATGCAGGTGAGCGTCCCGGTCGCCGGGCAGTGGGTGATGGAGACCCTGCCGCCGGGGGCGGTGAAGGCGAGCGACGTGCTCACCGAGGCCGCCCTCGCGCCGATACCGGAGCTCGCGGCGGCCGCACAGGCCCGCATGGACCCGGAGCGCGGGATCGTCACCCAGGTGGTGCTGGTCCGCGGCGCGGACGGCGCCCCGGACCGGCTGCTGTGGCTGGTGAACCACCTGTGCGTGGACGGCGTGTCGTGGCGGGTGCTGGTGCCGGACCTGCGCGAGGCGTGGGAGTCCGCGGTGGCGGACCGGGACATCGCGCTCACCGCCGTCGGCACCTCGTACCGCCAGTGGTGCCGCGCGCTCGGCCGGAACGCCCGGTCCAGCGCCCGGCTCGCGGAGTTCCCGGCCTGGCTCGAGCAGGTGCGCGACCCGGGGCCGCCGATGGCCGACCGGCCGCTCGACCCGCTGCGCGACACCTACGCCACCGGGCACTCGCTGCGCCTGGTCCTGCCGCCCGAGGTGACCAGGCCACTGCTCAGTGTGACCCCGGCCGCACTGGGGGTCGAGGTCAACGACGTGCTGCTGACCGCGCTGGGCATCGCCGTCGCCGACTGGCGGCGCCGCAGGGGCGAGCCCGCCGGGCAGGTCCTGGTGGAGCTGGAAGGGCACGGCCGCGAGCCGATCGACGGCGAGGACCTGGCCCGCACGGTGGGCTGGTTCACGAGCATCTTCCCGGTGCGGCTGGATGTGTCGGCGGACGGTGCGGTGCCGGACTGGGACGACCTCTGGGCGGGCGGTGAATCGCTGGGACGGCTCGCGGCGCGCACGTACTCCGCGCCCGACCGCGGCCTGGGCTACGGACTGCTGCGCTACCTCAATGCTCAGACGGAGTCCGCGCTGGGGCGGTTCGCGCCGCCCGAGCTCGGCCTGAACTACCTGGGCCGGTTCACCGCGGGTACCGGAACGGGCGCCTGGCGGCTGGACGGCGGCGACGCGGTGATCGCCACCGCCACGAGCGCCGACATGCCGCTGCGGCACGTCCTGGCCGTCACACCCGTCACCGAGGACCGGCCGACCGGGCCGCACCTGGTGGCCGACTGGCTCTGGGCGGGCGAGCTGTTCGGCGACGCGGAAGCCGGAGACATCGCGCACACCTGGTTCCGGGCGTTGCGCGCCCTCGTCGTCCACTGCGGACTCAACGGTAGGGAGAGATCGTGACACAGCCGGAGACAGCCGCAGCGGGCGGACAGCACGACGCGCACGATGTCGAGCTGACCCCCTCGGTGCAGCGGCTGCGGGACCGGGCCGGTGCGCTGCCGGGTCCGGCCGCGCAGCTGGGCGAGTACCTGGTCCTGGACGCCCCGGAGGGCACCGACCTGGCCGCGCTGACCGCGGCCGTGCAGGCGCTGCTCGACCGGCACGAGGCGCTGCGGCTGTGCTTGAACGAGCCGTTCGAGGGCCTCCTGACGCTGGGCGTACGGCCGGCGGCCGCGGTGCGCGCGGAGCGGCTCGTGACCGAGGCCGCCGCGGCCACAGGCCCGGCAGAGCCGGCCGAGCTGGCCGCCGCCGCGCGGACCCGGCTGGCGGTGGGCGAAGGCGTCGCGCTCCAGGTGGTGCTCACCGGGCAGCGCATCCTGATGCTGGCGCACGAGCTGGTGGCGGACGCCGCGTCGTGGCGGGTGCTCGCCGAGGACCTGCTCGCCGGGTGCCGCGACGCCGTCGCCGGCCGCGTGCCGGTGGCGGGCGACGTGCCGGTGTCCTACCGGGCGTGGGCGACCGAGCTGGCCGGGCAGGCGCGCGCCGCGCGCCGGGTGCGTGAACTGCCGTCGTGGACGGAACAGCTCGACTCCGACGCCCAGTTGGTGCCGGACGCCGTGCTGGACCCGGCCACGCACACCGTGGCCGCGGTGCGTCACCTCCGGCAGGAGGTGTCCGCCGGGACCAGCACGGCGCTGCTGTCCACGCTGCCGTCGGCGTTCCACGCCACCACCGAGGACGCGCTGCTGGCCGCGTTGGCGCTGGCCGGCTCCGCGCACCGCGGAGAGGCCGAGACGGGCCGCACCGCCCTGCTGGTCGAGCTGGACGGATACGCGAGGGAACGGCTCGTCGAGGGACTGGACCTCGGCCGTACGGTCGGCCGCTGCACCAGCGGGTTCCCGGTCCGGGCGGACGCGGCCGTCACGTATGTGGAGGATCTCGCCCCGGGCGATGCGGACCTCGACGACGCGGTCAAGCGGGTCAAGGAGCAGCTGCGGGCGCTGCCGGACGGCGGCTCCGGCTATGGCCTGCTGCGCCACCTCAACCCGCAGACCGGCGACGTGCTCGCCCGGCGCGGAACCCCGCAGGTGCGGCTGCGGTTCGACGGCGAGCTGCCGGGCCCGGTGACCGCCGAGGCGGACCCGGCCACCCCGGCCGGCCATGTGGTGACCGTGACCGTGGCGGTTCGCGACGGCAGGCTGGTCGCCGACTGGGCGTATCTGCCCGATCTGCTCCCCGGCGGCGAGGAACTGGCCGGGGAGTGGCTGCGGCTGCTGGACCTGCTGGCCGAGCACACCGCCACGCCGGGCGCGGGCGGCCGTACGCCCTCCGACCTGACGGTATCGACGCTGACGCAGCGCGAGATCGACGGACTCGAGGCCGACCTCGGCCCGCTCGAGGACGTGCTGTCCCTGTCGCCGCTCCAGAAGGGCATGCTGTTCCACGCGGGCCTGCACAAGAACGAGCTGGACGTCTACCACGTCCAGGTGCTCGCGGACCTGACCGGCCCGCTGGCTCCCGATCGGCTGCGCGCCGCCGCGGCGAGCCTGTTGGACCGGCACGTCAACCTGCGCTGCTGCTTCCGCTACAGCGCGACCGGCGAGCAGCTCCAGGTCATCCCCGAGTCGGTCGAGCTGCCGTGGTCGGAAGTGGACATGACCGGCGCCTCCGAGGCGGAGCTCGCCGATTTCGCGGCCGCCGACCGGGATCGCGGTGTCGACCTGGCGGCGCCGCCGCTCATGCGGTTCACGCTGATCCGCGTCGGCCCGGACAGACACCGTCTGCTGTGGACGTTCCACCACATCGTGGCGGACGGCTGGTCCACCCCGATCGTGATGCGCGAGCTGCTGGCCGCCTACCGAGGGGGCGCGGCGTCGTTCACCGAACCCAGGCCGTACCAGGACTATCTGAGATGGCTGGACAGCCGGGACGACGAGACCGCCGAGCAGGCGTGGCGTGGCGCGATGGCGAACGTCTCCGAGGGGACGCTGATCTCACCGCACGGCGACGAGGTCCCGCCGGTGCGGCCCGAGCATCTCTTCTTCGACCTGCCGGCTGACCTGACCTCGGCGGTCACCGAGTTCGCCCGCCGCCGTGAGCTCACGCTCGGCACCGTGATGCACAGCTGCTGGGCGATCCTGGTCGGCCAGCTCACCGGCAGCCGGGACGTGGTGTTCGGCAGCGTGCAGTCCGGCCGCCCGGCCGACCTGTCCGGAGTGGACGACATGGTCGGCATGTTCGTGAACACCCTGCCGGTGCCGGTGCGGCTCGACCCGTACCGGTCGTTCGCCGAGGTGGCGGCCGACCTCCAGGACCAGCAGCTGGGTCTGACCGAACACCAGCACCTCGGTCTCGGCGACATCCAGCGGCTGACCGGGATCCGTCGGCTGCTGGACACGTCGGTGACCATCCAGAACTACCCGATGGACATCGCGGAGCTGAGCGCGATCGTGCCGGGGCTCGCGGTGGACGACATCCGCGCCGAGCTGTCCGGCGAGTACTCGATGGCGCTGCTGGTGCATCCGGGCAGACAGATCAGGCTACAGCTGGCGTACCGTCCGGACCTGTTCGGACCGGCCGACGCCGAACGGGTCGCGCGGCGGCTGATCGGGCTGCTGGGCACCGTGGTGGCGGGCGCGGACCGCCCGCTGGGGGCGCTCGACGCGCTCACCGCCGGTGAGCGTGGCGACATCATCGGCCCGTGGGCGGGTTCGATCGCCGAGCGCCGTGTGTGCGACGTGCCGACGCTGTTCGCCGAGCGGGTCGCCGCCGCGCCGGACGCACCGGCGCTGAGCTGGACCGGCGCCACGATGAGCTACGCCGAACTGGACGCGCGGGCCAACCGGATGGCGCGCGAGCTGGTCGCGTGCGGCGCGGGCCCGGACACGCTCGTCGCGCTGGTGCTGCCGCGCACCCCCGAACTGCTGGTATCGGTGCTGGCGACGCAGAAGGCCGGTGCCGCCTATGTCCCGGTCGACCCGCAGTATCCGGCCGACCGGATCGCGTTCATGCTCGGCGACTCCCGGCCCGCCGTGATCGTGTCCACGGTGGACATCAGCCAGGCGCTGCCGGCGTCCGAGGCCGAGATGATCCTGGTCGACGACGCGGACTGCGCGGCGCGGGTGGCCGCCCGTCCCGCGGGCGACCTGACCGACGCCGAGCGCACCCGGCCGCTTCTGCCCACCGATGCCGCGTATGTGATCTACACGTCCGGCTCGACCGGGCAGCCCAAGGGCGTCGTGGTGGACCACCTCGGGTTCACCAAGATGGTCTTCGACCTGATCGCGAAGTTCGACGTCGTGCCGGACACCCGGATGCTCCAGTTCGCGCCGTCCAGTTTCGACGCGTCGATCTGGGAGTGGTCGATGGCGCTGCTCGGCGGCGGCACGCTGGTGCTGACCGACGAGCTGAGCAGGCTGCCCGGTCCGGCCCTGGTCGACCTGATCGCCGAGCAGCGGGTCAACCTGCTGGCGTTCCCTCCCGCCGTCGCCGCGGCGCTGCCCGACGGCAGCACCCTGCCCTCCGACCTGACCATGGTGGTCGCCGGCGAGGCGTGCCAGAAGGAGGTCGTGACCCGCTGGTCGGACAGCGTCCGGATGTTCAACGGCTACGGCCCGACCGAGACCGTGCTCGCCTCCACCGCCGCGGGCCCGCTGCACGGGCCCGAGCGCCCGGCGATCGGCCGGCCGCTGGCGGCGCACCGGGTGTACCTCCTGGACTCCGCGCTGCGCCCGGTACCGGCCGGGGTGACCGGGGAGATCTACGTCAGCGGCGGCCTGGCCCGCGGCTATCTGAACCGGCAGGGCTTCACCGCGACCCGGTTCGTGGCCTCCCCGTTCGATCCCGGTGGCGAGCGGATGTACCGCACCGGCGACCTGGCCCGCTGGGACGACCGCGGTGTGCTGCACTACGTGGGCCGCGTGGACGACCAGGTGAAGCTGCGCGGCTACCGGATCGAACTCGGCGAGGTCGAGGCCGCGTTGCGCGGCGCGCCCGCGGTCGGCGACGCGTCCGTGGTGCTCGGCGAGGACGGCGGCGGCAAACGGCTGGTCGGCTATGTCGTGCCGGTGCCCGGCGGCGAGCTGCCGGATGTGGACCTGGTGCGCGAGCACGTGTCCGGGTCGCTTCCCGACTACATGGTGCCCGCCGCGCTGGTCGCGCTGGAGACCCTGCCGCTGACCCCGAACGGCAAGGTGGACCGCGCGGCGCTGCCCGAGCCGGGCGCCGTGGCACGGCCCGCCGGCCGCGCTCCGAGGACCCCGCTGGAGGAGAGCCTCGCGTTTGTCTTCGCCCAGGTGCTGGGCCTGGACTCGATCGGCATCGACGACGACTTCTTCGCCCTGGGCGGGCACTCGCTGCTGGCCACGAAGGTGATCGCCCGGCTGCGGGCGATGCTGAACCTGGAGGTGCCGATCCGGGCGCTGTTTGAGGCCCCGACGGTCGCGGGCCTCGCGCTGGCGATCGGCGGCGCGGCGGCAGCGCGCCCGCCGCTGCGGCCGGCGCCCCGCGAAGGCGGGCGGACCGGGCTGTCCTTCGCGCAGCAGCGCCTGTGGTTCCTGGACCGGCTCCAGGAGGACGAGGGCGCCGGCATGTACAACGTGCCGATCGCGGTGCGGCTGTCCGCGGCCGCGGACGAGCCCGCGCTGCGCGCCGCGCTCGCCGATGTGACCACGCGCCACGAGGTGCTGCGCACCGTGTACTCCGACGAGGGCGGTGCCCCCGTGCAGCGGGTCCTCGATCCGCGGCCGGAGGTGCCGGTCACCGTCGTGCGCATCGGGGCCGAACACCTGGACGACGCGCTCGCGACCCAGGCGGACTTGAGGATCGACCTGACCCGGACACCGCTGCGCTGCGTGCTGTACGAAGTGGACAACGGCGAGCACGTGCTGCTCCTGGTGATCCATCACATCGCCTTCGACGGCGGGTCGATCACCCCGCTGGTGCGCGATCTGTGCGCCGCGTACTCGGCGCGGATCGCCGGGCACGCCCCCGACTGGGCGCCGCTCTCCGTGCAGTACCGGGACTACGGCGTATGGCAGAGCGACTTCCTCGGAGACACCGACGATCCGGAGAGCGTGTCCGCGCGCCAGCTCGACTACTGGCGCAAGGCGCTGGAGGGCGTCCCGGAGGCGCTGGACGTCGCGACCGACTATCTGCGCCCCGCGGTGTCCGGGTACGAGGGCGAGGAACTGCCGTTCGAGGTCCCGGAGCGGCTGCACCGCGACCTGACGCGCCTCGCGGCCGATCTGGACGCCAGCCTGTTCATGGTGGTCCAGGCGGCGTTCGCGACGCTGCTCGCCCGGCTCGGCGCGGGCACCGACATCCCGGTCGGCACCCCGGTCGCCGGCCGCGACGACGAGGCGCTGGAGGACCTGATCGGGTTCTTCGTCAACACCCTGGTGCTGCGGACCGACACCAGCGGCGACCCGACGTTCGCCGAGCTGATCGACCGGGTGCGGGAGTCGGACCTGGCTGCGTACGCCCACCAGGATCTGCCGTTCGAGCACCTGGTCGAGGCGCTCAACCCGAACCGGTCACTGACCCGGCAGCCGCTGTTCCAGTACATGCTGACGATGACCAGCCGGGTCGACACGACCGCTGAGGCGGCCGCGTTGTTCGGATCGGTCGAGCCGGTTCCGTTGCGCCGTGCCAAGTTCGACCTGTCGCTGCTGCTCGACGAGTGCTTCCGCGACGGCGAGCCGAGCTCGATGGTCGGCGTCCTGGAGTATCGCACCGAGCTTTACGCCCGATCCACCGCGCAGCGCACCATCGACCGGTTCCTGGCGCTGCTGACCGCGGTGGTCACGGACCCGCACGCCCGGCTGAGCGAACTGGGCGCGCTGCCGGCGGCGGAGCAGGCGCACCTGCACACGCTGGGCACCGGCCCGGTCACCACGGAGCGCTACGAGGGCCTGGTGGCCCGCGTACGGGCGCACGCCGCGGCCCGGCCCGACGACATCGCGGTGGTCGACCCGGACGGTGCCACCACGTACGCCGGCCTGGTCGGCCGGGCCAGCGCGCTGTCCCGGCGGCTGACCGGCAGCGAGCGGGTGGCCGTGCTGTCCGACCGCGGTGCCGGCCACATCGCCGCCGTGCTGGGCGTGCTGGGCGCGGGTCGGGCGTATGTGCCGCTGGATGTCACGGCGAGCCCGAGCCGGCTCGTCGACACCCTGCTGGACAGCGGGGCGACCCGGCTGGTGGTCGATGAGTCCCACAGCGCCCTCGGCACCGAACTGCTCGCCGTGCTGGCGGAGCAGCACGAGGTGCGGGCCGAGCTGGTGCCGCTGGGGGACCAGGTGGACGAGGCCGCCGATCTCGCGCCGGACGTGGACGCCCCGGAGGCGCTCGCCTACGTGATCTTCACGTCCGGGTCGACCGGCCGGCCGAAGGCGGTCGCGGTCCACCGCGCGGGCATGGTCAACCACCTGCTCGCCAAGGTCGAGGCACTGCGGCTGACCCCGGAGGACCGGCTCATCCACAACGCGCCGGTCACCGTCGACATCTCGGTGTGGCAGATGCTGACGCCGCTGCTGGTCGGCGGCGTGGTGCGGGTGGTGGACCACGACGTGGCCCGCGAGCCGCGCGTGCTGTTCGAGACCGTGCGGACCGACGACGTCACCGTGCTCGAGGTGGTCCCGTCCCTGCTGTCGGCCGCGCTCGACGGGTGGGAGACCGACGGCGCCGAGGTGGACCTCGGCACTCTGCGCTGGCTGGCGATCACCGGCGAGGCGGTGCCGCCGGACCTGTGCAACCGCTGGCTGGCCAGGTTCCCACGGGTGCCGATGATGAACTGCTACGGCCCGACCGAGTGCTCCGACGACGTCACCCACGCCGAGATCCGCACACCGCTGGCGGCGGCCCGGCGGGTGCCGATCGGCAGACCGCTGCGCAACACGACGTTGCATGTGCTCGGCCCCGACCTGCGCCCGGTACCCAGCGGCGTGCCCGGCGAGCTGTTCGTGAGCGGCGCCGGTGTCGGCGTCGGCTACCTGGGCCTGGCCACGCGCACCGCGACCGCGTTCGTGGCCGATCCGGCCGCGGCGGACGGCAGCCGGATGTACCGCACCGGCGACCTGGTCCGCTGGGGCGCGGACGGCGACCTGGAATACCTGGGCAGGCTCGACGACCAGGTCAAGGTCCGGGGGTTCCGGATCGAGCTGAGCGAGGTCGAGACCGCGCTGCGCGCGCTGCCCTACGTCAGGGAGGCCGCGGCGCGCGTGGACGGGAAGGACGGAAACACGTGGCTGTCCGGCTACGTCGTGCCCGCCCCGGGCGCGCAGGTGCCGGCCACCGCCGTCATCAAGGCCGATCTCGCGGCGGCCCTGCCCGACTACATGGTGCCGTCGGCGGTGCTGCTGCTCGACGAGCTGCCGCTGACGCCCAACGGCAAGGTGGACCGCCCCGCGCTGACGGCGATCGAGCCGAGCGTGTCCGAGGAGAGCCGCGAGCCGCGGACCCCGGCGGAGCAGTTGGTGTGCACCGTGTTCGCGGAGGTACTCGGCAGGACCGGTGTCGGCCTCGACGAGGACTTCTTCGAGCTGGGCGGGCATTCGCTGCTGGCGATCTTCGCGCTGGGCCGGGTGCGCGCCGCGACAGGCGTCGACCTGCCGGTTCGCGCGCTGTTCGAGGCGCCCACCCCGGCCGCGCTGGCAGCGCTGCTGCCCGAGGCCGAACAGGCGAGCCGGCCGCCGTTGCGGCCCGCCGCCCCGCTCGCCGACGGCGAGCTGTGGCCGCTGTCGTTCGCACAGCGCAGGTTGTGGTTCCTCAACCACATGGCCGAAGGCGGAACCGGCACCTACAACGTGCCCATCGCGGTGCGCTATTCGGGCGTGCCCGACCCGGGGGCGTTCGAGGCGGCGCTCGGCGACGTCGTGGCACGCCACCAGGTCCTGCACACGGTCTTCCCCCAGGACGCCGACGGAGTGCCGCACCAGGTGCCGAGGCCGGAGTTCCGGCCGCGGCTGCGGGTCGTGGACATGGCGGCAGCGGACCTCGCGGCCGAGCTGGCACATGAGGTGGACCGCGGCTTCGAGCTGGAGACCGAGTGCCCGCTGCGGGCCCACCTGTACCGGCTGGACGACGGCGAGTCGGTGTCGCTCATCGTGTTCCACCACATCGCGGTGGACGGTGTGTCGACCGGACCGCTGCTGCGGCAGTTCGCCGAGGCGTACACCGCGCGGCTGGCGGGCCGGGCGCCGGACTGGGCGCCGGAGGCCCTGCAGTACACGGATTTCGCGGTGTGGCAGCGAGATCTGCTCGGCTCCGAGCGGGATCCGGACGGCCCGCTGTCCTCGCAACTGGACGAATGGCGCGAGGTGCTCGCCGATCTGCCGGACGAACTGGAGCTGCCACGCGACTTCGCGCGGCCCGCGGTCAGCGGCCACACGGGCGACATGGTCCGCTTCGATCTCGACGCCGACCTGCATCACGCGCTGGCCAAGCTGGCCCAGGAGCACAACAGCACGCTGTTCATGGTCATGCAGGCCGCCGTCGCGGCCCTGCTCACCAAGCTGGGTGCCGGCACGGACATCCCGCTGGGCAGTACGGTCGCCGGCCGCGACGACGAGGGCCTGCACGACATGATCGGGTTCTTTGTGAACACGCTCGTGCTGCGCACCGACACCAGCGGCGACCCGAGCTTCGTGGATCTGCTGGATCGGGTCCGGGAGACCGACCTGGCCGCGTACGCCCGGCAGGACGTGCCGTTCGAGTACCTCGTGGAGGCGCTCAACCCGGCCCGGTCGATGGCCAGGCACCCGCTGTTCCAGGTGCTGGTGCAGTTCACCCCGGACGACGGCGCGTCGGCGCTGGGGCTGCCGGGCTTCGACTGCCGCGAGGAGCCGCTCCACACCACGCGGCCCAAGGTGGACCTGGCCTTCGACCTGTTCGAACGACGGTCGGACGGCGCGCCGGACGGCGTCTCCGGCGTCCTGGTGTACAGCTCGGACCTTTTCACCAGGACCTCGGCGCAGCGGTTGGGTGAGCGGCTGACCAGGCTGCTGCGCGCCGTCGCCGAACGGCCGGACGAGCGGCTGGGCGCGCTGACGGTGCTGGAGCCGGGTGAGCGGGAGCGCATCCTGGTGCGGCGCAACGACACCGCGGCCGCCGTGCCCACCGCGCTGCTGCCCGGCCTGTTCGCCGAGTCGGTGCTCCGCAACCCGGACCGGGTCGCACTGCGCTGCGGCGCACACGCGCTCACCTACCGGGAACTGGACGGGCGGGTCGGCCGGTTGGCCGCCGCGCTCCTCGCGCGGGGCGCCGGTCTCGAGACGGTGGTCGGCATCGCGCTGCCACGCGTGACGGACCTGGTGGTCGCCGCGCTCGCGGTGGTTCGCGCCGGGGCGGCGTATCTGCCCCTGGACCCGGACCACCCGGTCGACCGCATCCGCTACATGCTGGAGGACGCACGGCCGCTGCTGGTGATCACCGACGCGGCGACCTCGGCCGAGCTGCCGGACACGGATGTGCCGCGGCTACTGGTCGATGAAATGGACGAACTGGATGAAACGGGCGGGCTGGACAGGCCGGCTGAGGCGGTCGGGACGGCCCTCGCGGAGCCCGTCGGGCTGCTGCCGGACCACGCGGCGTACCTGATCTACACATCCGGCTCGACCGGCCGCCCGAAGGGCGTCGCCGTGCCGCACGGTGCGCTGCGCAATCTGCTGGCCGACATGCGCGGCAGACTGGCGGTCGCGGCGGGGGAGCGCTTCCTCGCGACCACCACGTTCGGCTTCGACATGGCCAACCTGGAGCTGTTCGTCCCCCTGCTGACGGGCAGCGAGGTCGTCCTCGCGGACCGGGCGGCGGTACGCGACGCGCAGGCGCTGGCGGCATTGATCACGGCCGAGCGGATCGATGTCATGCAGGCGACCCCGAGCCTGTGGCAGGCGCTGTTGGACGCGGACGCCGAGGCGCTGCACGGACTGCGGGTGATCACCGGCGGGGAGGCGATCAGCGAGCCGCTGGCGGCCGGCCTGGCCGCGGCGGCCCGCTCGGTGCTCAACGTCTACGGCCCGACCGAGACCACGATCTGGTCCACGTCCTCCGAGCTGGACCCCGAGCGGGCCGGGGCGCCCGCGATCGGCCTGCCGATCGCGAACACCCGGGTCTACCTGCTGGATTCCGCGCTGCGACCGGTGCCGGACCGCGTGCTGGGCGAGCTGTACATCGCCGGCGACGGCCTCGCCCGTGGCTACCACGGCCGCCCCGGTCTGACCGCGGACCGGTTCGTCGCCGACCCGTTCGGCTCGCCCGGCTCCCGGATGTACCGCACCGGCGACCTGGTCCGCTGGGGCCACGACGGTCGGCTCGAGTACGTCGGCCGCAGCGACCACCAGGTCAAGATCCGCGGCTTCCGGATCGAGCTCGGCGAGGTCGAGGCCGCGCTGCGCGCGCTTCCCGGCGTCCGGGACGCCCTGGTGACCGTCGACGGCGAACGGTCACGGCTGTTCGGCTATGTGGTGTCCGAGCCGGGCGCCGAGCCGGAGGCGGCGCAGCTGCGCGCGCAGCTCGCCGCGTGGCTGCCGGAGTATCTGCGGCCGTCCGCCCTGGCCGTACTGGACGCCTGGCCGCTGACTCCCAACGGCAAGGTGGACCGGTCGGCGCTGCCGGCACCGGAGGCGGCGGTCACCGACCAGCGCGCACCGGAGACGGTGCTGGAGGAGCTGCTCTGCGGCGTGTTCGCGGATGTGCTCGGCCTGCCCGAAGTGGGCGTGCTGGACGACTTCTTCGAGCTCGGCGGGCACTCGCTGCTCGCCCCCGGGCTGATCAACCGCGCCGTGCGGGCCGGGCTCCGGCTGGATATCTCGGACCTGTTCACCCATCGCACGGCCGCCCGACTGGCCGCGGTCGCGAGCGAGCGGCAGCCGCCCGAGCGGGTGGCGGCCTGGCGCGGCGAGGCGATGGGCCGCGTGTTCGACGACGCCGAGGGTGTCGAGGAACTCGACCCGGTGGCCCCGGTGCTTCCGATCCGGCCGGAGGGCGACCGCGCCCCGCTGTTCTTCGTGCACAGCGGCGTCGGTTTCGCGCTGCCGTACATCGGCCTGGCCCTGCGCCTGGAGCCGGGCCACCCGGTCTACGGGCTCCAGTCGCCGGCGCTGTCCGGTGCGGCGGAGCTGCCGGAGAGCGTGGGCGAACTGGCCGACGAGTACCTCGCCCGCATCCGGGAGATCCAGCCCGAGGGTCCGTACCACCTGTTCGGCTGGTCGTTCGGCGGCCTGGTGGTGCAGGAGCTCGCGGCCCGGCTACGGAAGGCGGGAGCGCAGGTCGCCCTCGTGGTGAATCTGGACGGCTACCCGGAGCACGACCAACCGGCGGAGCAGCGGTCCGAGTCCGAGATGCTGGTGAACGTCATGGAGGTGATCGGGCACGATCGAGCTCAGTTCGATGGGCGCGAACTCACCCCGGACGACGTGCTGGACGTGCTGCGTCACGGCGAGCATCCGCTGCTCGCGCTCGGCGAGGACCGGGTGCGCCGGATCATGGCACTGTCCCACCGGCACGGGGCGCTGATACGGGAGTTCGTGCCGCAGCACTACGACGGCGAGATGCACCTGGTGGCCGCCACCGCCGACCGCGACGACGCGGAGGCGGCGGAGCTGGTCGACCGCTGGCGGCCGTACGTCGGACACGTCACCAGGCACGCCGTGGACGTCGGGCACGAGTACCTCATGCACCCGGCCCCGCAGGCATGGCTCGCCGCCGTGATCAACCGTCTGCTGAAGGAAGTTTCGGCCTGATGTGTGTGCAGGAGTTCGATGCCGTGTCCGGACGACCGGAGGCCCCGATGAAAGGTAGTGCGGCATGACCACGGAGGTGTTGCGGGTCCGGGAGCGTGCCCTGGCATCGGCCATGATCGAGATCGAGACGGTGGCGGGCCGACGGCTGCGCAGGCTGCGCCGCGCGCCCGGCAGGATGGTCGGAATCATCATGAACCCGATCATCGTGCTGGTGGCGTTCGGCTATCTGCTCGGCGGATCGGTGGTGGCGCCCGGCAACACCGACTACACCGAGTACATCTTCGCCGGTGGGCTGATGCAGGTGGGCCTGGCCGGCATCACGCCCACGGCGGTGGCCGTCGCGCTGGACCTGCGCAGCGGACTCGTCGACCGGATGCGCTCGCTGCCGATCTCCAGGGCCACGGTGCTGATCGGCAACTCGCTCGGCGATCTGGTGATGGGCGTGCTGGGCATCGCCGTGGTCACCCTCGCCGGCCTGATCCTCGGCTGGCGCCCGCACACCGACCCGCTGTCCGTGCTGGCGGGGTTCGGGGTGGCGGCCGTGTTCATCTACGCCATGGTCTGGGTCGGCATCATGCTCGGCCTGCTCTGGCGCAACCTGGAGACCATCGAGTCGGTCGGCGGCCTCATCGCGGTGCTGTTCTCGTTCCTGTCCACCGGGTTCATCTCGCCCGACAAGATGCCCGCGCTGGTCCGCCCGGTCGCCGAGTGGAACCCGGTCAGCGCCGTGGTCACGGCGGTGCGCGAGCTGTGGGGCAACCCGCAGAACGTCTCCGGGTTCGCCGCCACCCACTCCGCCCTCGTGTGCGTGGTGTCCCTCGCGGCCGTGCTGCTGATCACCGGCGTGATCAGCATGCGGCGCTACCGGACCAGTCAGTACTGACAAGTCCCACCGAAGGAGTTTCGATGCCGAGGGAGACGTCATGACCGCGCAACCGGCCGACGCGCGCGAAGACCTGCGGTTCCCGGACCTGGCCGACCCGCGTACGTATCTCGACGTCGACCTGCCGGCGATGTGGCGCGAGCTGCGCGCCGAGGCGCCGGTCCACTGGAATCCGCCCGCCGAGGACCGGCCCGGATTCTGGGCCATATCCCGCTATGACGATGTGCTGGCGGTCTACAAGGACAACAAGCGGTTCACGTCGGAGAAGGGCAACGTGCTGTCCACGCTGCTCCAGGGCGGTGACTCCGCGGGCGGCAAGATGCTCGCCGTCACCGACGGCCTCCGGCACCGCGAGACCCGCAAGCTGATGCTGAAGTCGTTCTCGCCGCGGGTACTGGAGCACGTCGGCCAGCTGGTGCGCAGACGTACCCAGCAGCTGATCGCGGACGTCGTCGCGCGGCGGGAGGCGGACTTCGCCACCGATGTCGCGGACCACATCCCGATCAACACCATCGGCGACCTGATGGACATCCCGGTCGCCGACCGCGGCAAGCTGGTCGAGTGGAACAACCGCACCCTCTCCCGCTACGACGAGGACGACTCGCAGGTGGAGGAGTGGCTGGCACGCAACGAGATCCTGCTCTACTTCGGTGAGCTGGCCAAGCAGCGCCGCAAGTCGCCGGGGGAGGACGTCATCAGCGCGCTGGCCACCGGACTGGTGGACGGCGAGCCACTGTCCGAGGACGAGATCGTCTTCAACTGCTACAGCCTGGTGCTCGGCGCGGACGAGTCCAGCCGGATGTCCTCGATCGGCGCGCTGATCGCGTTCACCGAGCACCCGGACCAGTGGCGGGCCCTGAAGAACGGGGAGGTCAGCCTCGCCGACGCCACCGAGGAAGTGCTGCGCTGGACGACACCTGCCATGCATTTCGGGCGCCGCGCGCTCGAGGACGTGCCGGTGGGGGACGAGGTGATCCGCGCGGGCGACGTGGTGACCCTGTGGAACTCCTCGGCGAACTTCGACGACGACGTCTTCCCGGACGCCCAGCGGTTCGACCTCGGCCGCAAGCCCAACCGGCACGTCGCGTTCGGCCACGGCCCGCATTACTGCATCGGCGCGTTCCTGGGGCGCGCGCACGTTTCCGCGGTGCTGGAGGCGTTGCGCGACCAGGTCGCGGAAATCGAACTGCGCGGCGAGCCGCGGCGACTGTACTCCAATTTCGTCTACGGGTACGTAGGGCTGCCGGTTGCACTCACCGCGGAACGGTGAAATCGCGTAAAGGAGGAGTGGAGAAATGAGCGGCAATCCCTTTGACGACGAGAACGGCACTTTCGTGGTGCTCACCAATTCGGAGGAGCAGTACTCGCTCTGGCCGTCGTTCGCCGAGGTGCCGGACGGCTGGACCGTCGTGCACGAGGAGAGCACCCGGGCCGAGGCGGTGGAGTACGTGGAGACGCACTGGAGCGACATGCGGCCCAAGTCGCTGCGGGATCGCGTGGCCCAGCGGTGACGTCCGCCATCAGGGCAGAAGGCCTCGCCCGGCGCTATGGCGGGGTGACCGCGCTGGCCGGCATCGACCTCGACGTGGGCGCGGGTACGGTGCTGGGCCTGCTCGGCCCCAACGGGGCGGGCAAGACCACCGCGGTCCGAATCCTGTCCACGCTGCTGGAGCCGAGCGGCGGCCGAGCCGAGGTGGCCGGGTTCGACGTGGCCCGCGAGCCGGCACAGGTGCGCAGGCGGATCGGGCTGGCCGGGCAGTACGCGGCGGTCGACGAACTGCTCACCGGCCGCGAGAACCTGGTGATGTTCGGCAGACTGCTGCACATGAGCCGGCGGGTCGCGCGGGAACGCGCGGATGAGCTGGTGCGGCGGTTCGAGCTGACCCAGGCCGCCGACCGCCCGGCGGGCACCTACTCCGGCGGCATGCGCAGACGGCTGGACCTGGCCAGCTGCCTGATCGGGTCGCCGGAGGTGCTGTTCCTGGACGAGCCGACGGTCGGTCTCGACCCGGCGAGCCGGATCGTCCTGTGGAGCACCGTTCGCGGCCTGGTCGACGACGGCATGACTGTTCTGCTCACCACCCAGTACCTGGACGAGGCCGACTGGCTGGCCGACGAGATCGTGGTGATCGAGTCGGGCCGGGTGATCGCGGCGGGCACGCCGGACGAGCTCAAGCGCAAGGTGGGCGAGGACCGGCTGGAGGTGCAGTTGGTCGCCTCGGCCGGCGCCGACGAGGTCGCCGTCACCACCGCGGCGGCGGTGCGCGCGCTCGCCCCGATCGCCCAGTCGCCGCCCACCGTGGACGCTGTGACCGGGCGGGTCTCGGTTCAGCTCAACGACGGCGCCCAGGGCGTCGGTGCCGCCGCGATCGCCCTCCGCGAGGCGGGCGTCGACGTCGCGGACTTCGTGCTGCGCAGGCCGACGCTGGACGACGTGTTCCTCAACCTGGTCGGCCACTCGGCCGACAACGGGTGAAGTCCGTCAGCGGTCCGGGATCCTCGGCTGCGGACGGGCTCAGACTCGTGCGTTTTTAGGTTTTCGAGGTATTGCCGGTGCCTCATCGCATCCGATCGAGGCGATTCAAAGACACTCAAAGGACAGGCTATGAGCGAAGTGAGCAGTGTTCGGGTGCGTGAGACCATGTACGCGGGGTGGCTGAGCGCCGCGGTGTACTCCGCCGCACGGCTGCGGGTGGCCGATCATCTGGCCGATGGAGCGCGTGGCATCGACGAACTGGCGGAGCTGACCCGCACACACCCGGAGTCGCTCTACCGGCTGATGCGCGCCCTGGCCGGCGCCGGATACTTCCGTGAGGAGGAGAACCGGCGGTTCGGGACGACCCCGCTGGCCGACTTCCTGCGCTCCGACACCGAGGACTCGGTCAAGGACCTCGTGCTGTTCTACGGCCGAGAGGTCTACCGGGCCTACGGGGCGCTGTCCGAGGCCGTGCGCACCGGCGACCGCGCGTTCGACATCGAGTACGGCATGCCGCTGTGGGACTACCTGAACACGGTGGAGGACACCGGGAACGCGTTCCGCAAGGGAATGGGCGCCGCCACCTGGACCGAGCAGCTGCCGCTGCCGCGGACGTACCCCTTCGACGGCATCGGCACCCTGGTCGACGTCGGAGGCGGAACGGGCTCGATGCTCGCCGCCGTGCTGCACGAGCACCCCGAGATGAAGGGCGTGCTGGTGGAGATCTCCGCCGGAATCGACCGCACCATGCGCCACTTCAAGGAGGCGGGTGTGGAGGACCGCGTCGAGGTGCGCGAGGGCAGCGCGTTCGACGAGCTCCCCGAGGGCGACGCCTACCTGATCAGCTGTGTGCTGCACGCGATGGACGACGAGCAGAGCGTTCGCGCACTGCGCCGGATGCGGGACTCGGTCAGACCCGGCGGCCGGGTGGTCATCCTGGAGCGGATCGTGCCGGCGGGCAACGAGCCGGGCCTGGCGCGGATGCTGGACCTGACCATGATGCTGATGAACGGCGGCAAGGAGCGCACCGAACTGGAGTGGCGGACTCTGCTCTCCGCGAGTGGCTTCCGGTTCACCCGTGCGGTGGCGATGCCGTACTTCAGCGGCGGTGCGGAGCTCTACGCCATCGAGGGCGTGCCCGCCGAGGACTGAAGATGAGCGAAGAGGGGCGCCTCCGCCTGCGGTGATCCGGTCCGCCTGGGACCGGATCACTCTGGGACAGTCGGGGGCGCCCCTTCGTCTTGCCCTTGACACATCCGCGCGCATGCCCCTCACTGACAAATGGCTGACGCGCGGCTGACGCGCGGCTGACGCGGTTATAGCGGGTTGTCCACCGGTCGAAGGTAGGGCTAGCCCCATGTTCCGGGACGGCGCAGTTCCGCTAGTGTCGTCATCCGCACCGCGATTTGGGCTACGACCTGTGCATCCGTCAGATCTCAGATTTCGGGAGCGCCATGCGGACGAAGTTCTGCTGCGTCGCGGGCCCTGCTTTCGGCGGATTCACCGCCGAGCACATCGGCGCATTCGAACTGCGGTTCGTCAATGGTGCCCACACGTTCTTCAGCACCAGCATTTTCCAGCTCCATCGTGCTTCGACGCCTCCTGTGATCGGCCCGAACTGATGGAATTCCCCGAGACCAAGGAGATCTTCATGCGCTCGATGCAAGGGCGGCCGACCACGGACGAGCTGCTGCGCTTACAGGACGTCCGCAAGGTGTACGGGCGCTCGCGCAACAGTGTGGCGGCGCTGGCCGGGGTGTCGCTCGGCTTCCAGCGCCACACCTTCACCGCCGTGATGGGGCCCTCCGGCTCCGGCAAGAGCACCTTCCTGCACTGCGCCGCCCTCCTGGATCGGCCGACGTCCGGCCAGGTCTTCCTGGAGGGCGAGGACCTGACGGCGATGAAAGAGCGCGCGTTGACCAAGCTGCGCAGGAACCGGATCGGGTTCGTCTTCCAGAGTTTCAATCTGCTGCCCGCCCTGAACGTGGTGGACAACGTGACGCTCCCGCTGCGGCTGGCGGGCAAACGGCCCAACCGCAGGCTGGTGGACGAGGTCATCGAGCGCACCGGCCTCACGTCCCGGCGCAAGCACCGCCCGGGCGAGCTCTCCGGCGGTCAGCAGCAGCGCGTGGCGATCGCCCGCGCCCTGGTCACCCGGCCGGTCCTGCTGTTCGGAGACGAGCCGACAGGAGCACTGGACACCGAGACCGCGCTGGAGATCCTGGGACTGTTGCGCGAGGCGGTGAATTCCGGCGAGCAGACCGCGGTGATCGTGACGCACGACCCGGTGGCGGCGTCGCACGCCGACCGCGTGGTGTTCCTGGTGGACGGTCAGGTGAGCGCCGAGCTCCAACGGCCCACCGTCCAGCAGGTGGCCAGGCAGATGACCCAACTCGGCGCCTGGGCCCGGAAGCAGCAGGCCGTGGGCGCGGAACGGATGGTCTGATGCTGCGTCTCGCGCTCAAGACCCTGCGCTACCGCAAGGGCGGGTTCCTCGCGTCGCTGATCGCGCTGTTCGTCGGCGCCGTCGTCGTACAGGGCTGCGGCGGTCTGCTGGAGACCGGCATCCGCGCCAACGTCAAGGCCGAGCGGCTGGCCGCGGCGCCCGTCGTGGTGACCGGCAGCCAGGATTACCCCGGCCACGCGGTCGGCACCGCCACCGAGCCGATGACCGAGCGGGTGTTGCTGGACGAGAACCTGGTGGACGCCGTGGCCAAGGTGCCCGGCGTGGCCGCGGCCGTGCCGGACATCTCGGTGCCGATCACCGCGCTGGCCGGCCGGCCTGCCGACGCGTCCGGGCACGGCTGGTCCAGCGCGTCGCTCTCGCCGTACAAGCTGGTCGCGGGCGCCAAGCCGACCGTGTCCGGCGAGGTCGTGGTGGACAGCGCCACCGCGAAAAAGCTGGGCCTGCGGCCGGGCCAGCGGCTGAAGGCGTCGGTGCGCGGCATCCCGCACGACTTCCGGGTCACCGGAATCGCCGAGAGCCGGACCGCCACCGAGTCCGCGCTGCTGTTCTCCGACGACGAGGCCACTCGGCTGTACGACCGGCCCGGAAAGATCGACGACATCGGGGTGCTCGCCGCCCCGGGCACCAACCTGGCGACGCTCACCGACGCGATCGGTGACGCCGTCGCGGGCCGCGGTGCCCAGGTACTCCACGGCGACGACCGGGGGGTCGCCGAGTTCCCGGACGCGATCAGCGGCAAGCAGAACCTGATCCCGCTGGCGGGCGCGTTCGGCGGCCTGGCCACCATGGTCGCGATCTTCGTCGTGGGCAGCACGGTGGGCATGCTGATGCAGCAGCGCCGCCGGGAGATGGCGCTGCTGCGCACGACCGGGGTCACGCCGGGGCAGTTGCGCCGCATGGTGATGGCGGAAACGGCGGTGATCGCGGTGGTCGCGGCCGGCCTGTCGCTCGCACCGGGCCTCGCGTTCGGTCACTTCATGTACGACGTCCTGGTCGATCAGGATCTGATCCCGGGCGTGATGATCTTCAGCATGGGATTCATCCCGCGGCTCGTCGGCTTCGGCGCCACGCTGTTCGCGGCGCTGGCCGCCGCGTTCATCGCCTCCCGCCGGGTGTCGAAGGTCCGGCCGACCGAGGCGATGGCGGAGGCGACGCTCCAGACCCGCTGGATCAGCCCGATCCGCATGATCCTGGCGTTCCTGTTCCTGGGCGGTGCGACCGCGCTCGCGATCGTGACGGCTTCGGTGATGACCGGGCCGATCGCGGCGAGCACGGCCGCGCCCTCCGCGATGCTGTGGGCGGTCGGGATCGCCCTGGTGTCCCCGGGCCTGTGCCGCTGGCTGGCGGCTGCGCTGCGGTGGCCGGTCGGCTGGTTCACCGGGCTGTCGGGGCAGCTGGCGATGCTGAACGCGTATGTGCGCAGGGTCCGGCTGGCCTCGGCGGTCATCCCGATCATGCTGGCGACCGGGCTGGCCACGGCACTGATCTACCTCCAGACCAGTCAGGACGACGCCAGCAACCGGATATTCGCCGACGGCCTGAAGGCGGACGCCGTGGTCAGCTCGCAGAACGGTGCTCTCCCACCGTCGCTCGTGGACACGCTCTCCCGCCTCCCGCAGGTCGCCGGAGCGTCCGCTTCGGTGTCCAGCGGGGGGCGTCTGGAAAAAGTCCTCGACGAGGGCAAGGGCGACAACGACGCGGATCGTCGGGTCAGGCCGAGCCGGCTCGACCTCCAGGGGGTCTCGGCGTCCGGCGCAAGGCAGACGATCGCGCGCCCGGTGGTGAAGGGCGACTACGGGAAACTGACCGGCGACAGCATCGTGCTGCCCACGGATGTGCTGCGCGACAACGACAAGGACATCGGCGACCGGGTGAGGCTGCGCTGGGGCAACGGAGAGGCGACGACGATGACGGTCGTCGGATCGTTCACCCCGCCGCGCGGGTTCGGCTACGCGATGGTGCCCGCGGAGGCGCTGCTGCCGCGCACAACGGACGGCCTGCTGCCGCAGATCCTGGTGAAGGCGAAGCCGGGGGTGTCGTCCTCGGACCTGAAGACGGCGCTGCGGAAGGCGGCGGGCGATGTGCCAGGGCTCGTCGTCGCGGACCGCTCGGAAGCGACCGCGGCGCACGAGCAGGGCGATGAGACCGGCCGGGTGGCGAGCTTCCTGCTGGCCGCGGTGGTGGTCGGCTATGCGGTGATCGCGCTGATCAACTCGCTGATGGTGGCGACCGCCGAGCGGCGCAGCGAGTTCGCGCTGCAACGGTTGATCGGCTCGACCCGCAGCCAGGTGATGTGGATGATGTCGGTCGAGGCGCTGGTGACGGCGCTGGTCGGCATCCTGCTCGGCACCGGGGTCGCCGCCGGGGCACTGATCCCGTTCGGGATCGCCCTGGACGGGTCGGTGCTGCCCGGCGGGCCTGGGTGGATCTACCCGACGATCGTCGGGACCGCGGTGGCGCTGACGTTCGCGACGATCCTGTTCCCGACGTGGGTCGCGCTGCGGGCGAGGCCTGTGGAAGCCACCGTCGCTCCATGACCACGGCCGGCCGGGCTGCCCTTGTCCGGCCGGACCCTACCCGTGCGGCAGACCCCGGGTGCTGACGGAGTCTGCGGCACAGCCCCGCGGCGGCAGGTAAACCCCCGGCCTGCCGCCGCGGGGGCCCACTCAAAAACCAGGTGAGCTGTCCGCCGTCACCAGGCGCGATGGGTCAGGGACCTCCGACGGTACGTCGGTCAGGGCGCCCAGCCACGATCGATAGCCCGGAAAGGACCACGCATATTGGTAGTAGTAACGGCGAATGACCTCCACCAGCTGACGTGCGGTGCCACTGCTCATCGCGTCCTTGTGCCACACCAGCGTCAGCTCCGTGTAATGGGTGTCGGCCAGTGGAACGACGCGGACGTCGGACGTGGCGCCCGTCAGCGGGGTGAGGGCGGCCGCGCCGACATGCCGCACCCAGCTCATGGCCTCGTGATATCCCCCCGCATAGTGCGAGACGCTGCGATCGCGCTGGCCCAGCCCGTCGAGCAGATGTCGTTCGACGGGGGAGAACCAGTGCTGTCGGGCATAGCCGATCCACCACAGCCCTTCCAACTGAGAGGCGCTCAGGACGCTGTGGTCCGCGAGAGGGTGGCGGACCGGCAGCGCCAGCCAGACCGGATCGCGAACGATCGTCGCCTTGGCGAGGTCGCGGTCGGAAAGCTCGATCGGAACGATCGAGTCCATGCTCGACACCATCGCCGCACCGAGTGCACCTCGCTGCACCGTGTCGACGGCGTCCGCCGGAAGGATGGTCTCGGTCCGCATGTCGATATTGGGAAGCATCGAGCGCAGCGCACCGCGCAGGGTCGGCGGTGTCCACTCGGCGGTCCCGAACCGCAGTGTGCTGGACGTGTCGACGGCCGCCTCGGCGATGACCGCGTCGGCCTGCTCCGCCAGCGCCGCGAGCATGGGGATGACCCGCTCTCCGAGCGGGGTGGGTGTGACGCCGCTCCGGGAGCGTACGAACAGGCTCCCACCCACGGCCTTCTCAATTCTTCGCAACTGGGCCGACAGGCTCGGTTGCGGTATGCCGATCTTCATCGCGGCTTTCGACAGACTCCCAGTCGCATTGATCATCTCGACGATACGCGCATGCCGCACCTCTATCTCCACGCCCCCGTACCTTCCTCATGGCGGTGATCATGCTAATACGGATGAGTGATGCACCGTTAGGCCCCCCGTGGTCGACGTCAGCCGTAGTATCCATTAGGTCGAGCGAGGACGCATCTCCTTCGGCGATCAGGACGCGGATGGGCTTCTCGGCTCCGCTGAACCGGCCCGGTGCGGGTTCCGGCGTGCTGCGGTTCTGGCCGGGTATCTCCGCCAACGAGAGCGGGTCGCCTGATCATTGCTCACCCCCGTACAATAATAATAAAATGGTTTCTTTTTGCAAGGGTTTTCACGCAGCCGCCAATTGGTCACGGTTACGGTGTGCCCTCCGCGGGAAGGATCACGACGATGCAACCAAGGGCAGCCCGCACCCGTCAGGCCCTGGTCAGCGCGGCGGCCGGCGAGTTCGACCGGAACGGCTACAGCGGGGCGTCCCTGTCGCGGGTCTCCCGCGCCGCCGGCGTATCGGTCGGGGCTCTGACCTTCCACTTCTCCAACAAGGAAGAACTCGCGGTCGCGGTCCGGGAGCAGGGCGGTGCCGCCACCACGACACTGGTCGCAGCGGTTACGGCGCGCCGTGAGGAATCTGTCCAGGCGGTGGTCTCGTTGACGCTGGCACTGACCGGGCTGCTCGAAAGCGACGTGGCGGTCCGCGCGGCCGCCCGACTGGCGCGAGAGCAGTCCGGGGAACCGGACTGGTTCTCGGCCTGGGTGCCGGCGATCCATCAGCAGCTGCGGCATGCACACGAAGCCCAACTGGGAACGGTCACCGATCGGGCAGCCGTTGCCGCCTTGGCCACACACTTGGTCACTGGCGCCGAGATCACCATCCGGCAGCGGGCGCGGAGGCACAACCTCACCGCCGGCCAGTCCGTCGCCGAGCTGACCCGAATCTGGGAGATGGTCCGTGGCGGGTTCGCCGCGCTCCGTGGCGATGCCGATGTCAAAGACCACCGCGGCGACCAGCGATGTGGTTGATCACCCCAGGCACCGGTGAACCGCGCCGCGTTCGGTAGAGATCTGACGAGTTTAGTTTCGAGGCGTTTCCCGCGAGAGTAGTACGTGGAAGGAGCGATCTTGCAGCCGTGCTCGGAAATGGGGTCTCCATTCGACCCGGGGCGGTTCATCCGCCGTACTCCAGACCACAAGATCCGGATATCCGCCTGCACCAGGACGGGTCTCGTCAAGTCCACTGACTATTACCCGTGGAACTTCCCGGTTCCACGCCGGGGAGGCTTTCATGTCAGTTGAACACACGGTAATGGAGCAATTCCAGCAGCAGGTAGCCCGATGGCCGGACCGCCCCGCGCTGGTCGGTGACGGCGGACGTCTGACCTATGCGGAGCTGGACCGCGCGACAGCACGCCTCGCGCATGCACTCGTCGCCCAGGGCGCGACGACGGACGAGCCGGTGGCCGTGCTGGCCGCACGCGGAACCGAGCAGTTGGTCGCGTTACTGGGCGTGCTGCGCTCCGGGGCGCCGTATGTCTGCCTGGACGCGGAACAACCACAGAGCAGGCTGACGGCGCAGCTGGCCGATTCACAGGCCCGTATCCTCCTCACCGATCAACCCCAGCCAGGATTCACCGGGACAGCGATCCGGCTCGGCGATCTGCCGCAGGCACCGACCGTCCGCCTGCAACCCCCGGACCCCGCGGATCTCGCCTGTCTGGTGTACACGTCGGGGTCGACCGGCGCCCCCAAGGGCGTGGCGGTGACCCACGGCGGACTGGCGAACTACTCCCGCCACATGGTGTCCCTGCTGCGCTGCGCCGACGAGCCCCGATCGTTCGCCAGCGTCACGAGCCTCGCCACCGATCTCGGGAACACCGCGGTGTTCCCCGCGCTGCTCTCCGGCGGCTGCGTCCACCTCGTACCAAGCGAGGTGGTCATCGATCCGTTGAGCTTCACGGACTATGCACGCACCCATGCCATCGACCACCTGAAGATCACTCCTTCGCATCTGGCGGCGCTCCTGAGCTATCCGGATGCCGACGTGCTGCCGCACCAGGCGCTGTTCCTCGGAGGGGAGGCGCTGCCCTGGGAGCTTGTCGACAGGGTCCGGAGCCGCAGCGGATGCCGGATCATCAACCACTACGGGCCAACCGAGACCACGATCGGTTCGCTGACATACGAGGTGGGGCCGGCCGAGGCAGCGCGGCGTCCAGGAGCGACGGTGCCCATAGGCCGCCCCATCCGCGCCACGGAGATCCGGGTGGTCGACACCCGGCTCGAGCGCGTCCCGGACGGGGCGGCGGGAGAGCTGCTGATCTCAGGCGCCGGGCTGGCACGCGGATACTGGCAGGCGCCGGAGCAGACCAAGGAGCAGTTCGTATCCCTCGACGACGGTACCCGGGCCTACCGGACGGGCGACCGCGTGCGCTGCCTGGACGACGGATCGGTGGAATTCCTCGGGCGGCTCGACCAGCAGCTCAAGATCCGCGGCCACCGAGTGGAGCCGGCCGAGATCGAGGCCGCGCTGCGCCTCCATCCGGCGGTGGCCCGTGCCGCTGTGACGCCGGTCCGCGACGGCATGGGGCAGCAGGTCCTGGCCGCCTTTGTGGTGCCGACGACCGCGGCCCCGCCCAGCGTCCGGGACCTGCGGGTTCATCTGAGTGGGCTGCTGCCGCCGCATATGGTGCCGTCGAGCGTGGAGATCGTCTCCGCACTGCCCTTCACGCTGAGCGGCAAGCTCGACCGCCGCGCCCTGGCACGTCGAGCCCACGGGTGACCGGCGCGTCAGGCGGCCGCCGGCGCCGAGGGGGGCGCCACCGGGCCTCCCGGCCGGCGGTTCACCCGAGTGCGGGCGCGCTGCGCGACGGGACGGCGGCGAGCCGGGGCGGCGCGCCCGCCCTCCAGCTCGAGCCGAACCCGTGCCCGTCGAGGAGGGCGATGCCGAGCGGCGTCACGGTGTGCAGCACCGTGTTGCGGAAGCGGCGCGTGGTGATCAGGCCGGCCTCGCGCAGCACCGACGCATGCTGGCTCGCCCCGGCCGCGGAGATACCCAGTCGGTCGGCGAGCTGGCTGGTGGTGCAGCCCACCCGCAGGACCCGTAACGCCGCGGCGCGGGTGCGGCCGACCAGCGCGTTCAGCGAGGCGGACTGCGGTCGCGGCGGCGCCCCCCAGATCCGCTCGGCAACCCGGGGGTCCAGCGGTACCTCGAAGACGAGAAGCACCCGTTCGTCGTTCGGGCGCGGACGGACGACCATCCCGGGTCGGTGGCTGAGAAACACGGAAGGACAGAGCACCAGGCCGCGGCCGTCCAGGTGGACGTCCTCGTCCGGGCCGCCGGGGACCGTCAGCACCGGGTTCCGCCACCTGATCCTCGGGTGCAGCGTCGCCAGCAACTGCTGGACGCCGCCCGCCATCGCGATGCGCCCGCGGGCGTCGCACTCCGCTTCCAGCTGGCCCACCAGCCGGTCCCAGTACGGCGCGACGGCCCGGCGCCACACCTCCGGCAGGAAGCCGTCGCCGGTCAGGCGCGTCCCGGCCGGGATCTCCGGATCCCCGGGTGGCGAACCGGCCGGCGGCGTGAACGCCCGCCTCGGAAGGCAGGCGGCAGCCTGCCGCCGCCACACGGTGGAACAAGCGTTGCCGCCCACCGCGAGCTGGTGCTGGGCGAGTGCGGTCTCGATGGCCGCCCCGGCCGTGGCCCTGAGGCTGACCCGAAGCAGGTCTCCGCTGTCGAAGTGGATCCTCTGCATGAACCAACCTCTCGAAGGCGCGTGGCATGACCGGTGCAGCCTCAGTCGGGCAACCAGCGGATTCTCACCAACCCAGCGGATGGCATCCCGCACGAGTACTCTCTCGAGACCGCCTGACGCCAAGCTGATCGGACACTGATGCTCAGCGGATCCGGGCATCACCGATCGACGTCAATGCCGAACGGCGGCCGTCAGGGCGACGGCCGCCGCGCGCGCGAGTCGGTCAGCGGTCAGGTGGCCGCCCACGGGCGGAACTCGCGCAGGCCGTACAGCAGGGGAGGGTGCTGCTGGTGGCGGGCGATCAGCCGCGTCCGGCCGAAGACCGCGACGTGGTCGCCCACCCGCTGGGTGAGCATCACCGCGCAGTCCGCTATCGAGTGCGCGTCCCGCACCAGATGAGGGCCGCCCGCCGACGGACCGGAGCGCCATGGCGTCGTGTCGAACCGTCGGGGATCGCCCGACGCGAACAGCAGGGCGACGGACTTGGCCCGGGAGTGCAGCAGGTTGAGCGCGAAGGTCTCGCTGTCGAGCACCGCCTCCAGGGTCGGGCTCCCGTACCGCAGACAGACGACGATCGTCGGAGGTGCCAGCGAGACGCTGCACACCGAGGAACACGTCATTCCGCGCGGCTGGCCGTCCGTACCGATGGCGGTAACCACCGAGACGCCGGAGGGGAATCCGCTCATCATGTCGCGGAACTCGTCGGGTCCGGCCTCTTTGGCCGACAGGGTTTCGTAATCGGTCATGGTCTTCGGGCTCCGCCTCCGGAGTCGGACAGAATACGCATGTACGAGTAGAGGGACTGACCGTGGCGATGCGCGTAAATCGGTCTCCGTGTACAGCAATTGGCCCACTGTCGCCACGCAGCTCTCGACCCAGGAAGTCCAGCCGCGCCTCAGGCGCACAAAGGAGGAGCCTAGGCGGGCAGGTCGCGACAGGCCACGACTTTCAGCCGTCGATGAAAGTCCTGAGGTGCGGATCGCCCGCGGGGCAGCGGGATCAGGCCGTCGGACGGCTGGTGCCGGTCGCGTTCGAGTGCGGTGACCGCGGTGAGGAAGGCGTGCGCGAGCATCGCGAGGGGACCCGGTCGCGGTTCGATGCCCGGCGATCCGCCGGTGGTGGCGTCAGCATCGCGTCAGGGCAGTCGAGCAGTGTGGCAGAGAGTCCCCGAGGGCCGAGCTGCGACTTCAATGCAGCTCGCCGTGGTGCCGCACCGACCCCGCGCTTCGATCCTGTGGTCCTTCCTTCCATCCATACCGTTTGATCTGTCCTGCGCTGCTCAGGTGGTATGTCCATGATCCGGCCGCCAGGAGGCAGAATTCGACTCGATCATTAGGTCGATTCCTGGAGGATGATCATGCAGTTCAGAGTGCTTGGGCCGCTGGAAATATCGACCGCCGAAAAGAAAAAACCGATGGCCTCCAGACGGGCCGGCATGGTACTCACGCTTCTGGCCTTATCTCCCGGTAGAGTAATTTCATTCGAACAGCTTATTGACGAATTGTGGGCGGACCAGAGCATGACCAATGCGCGAAATGCTCTACACGCGCATATAGTCAGAATCCGGAGGGCGATGTCGGCGACCTGCCCGGGCGGCGGCAAGAAGCTCTGCACCACCCGGAACGGCTATGTTCTGGACGTGCCCGCCGACGCGGTGGACGCGGTCCGCTTCACCTCGCTGGCCGATGCTGGCAACGAACTCGCGACGGACGATCCCGTCGCCGCCTGCCGCCTGCTCGCAGAGGCGCTGAGCCTATGGCGCGGACCGGCCCTGATGGAGGCGCGAGACGGAGTGCGCTGCCGGATCAGCGCCGCGGATCTCGAGGAGCGCAGACTCACCGTCTATGAGGATCTGACGGAGCTCCGGCTGACCGCGGGCCTTGGGCGGGTCGCCATCCCCGAGCTGAGACAGTTGGCGGAACGTCACATGGAACGCGAACGGCTCACGGAATTGTTCATGCTCGCGCTGTACCGCGAGGGCCGGCAATCGGAGGCGCTGACCGCCTTCCAGGAGGCACGTCGGCGGCTCGCCGAAGGTTTGGGAGTGGAGCCCGGTCGCTCCATGCGCCGCCTGTACCAGGCGATTCTCCAGCAGGCCGAGGCACTTGGGGAGCCCCGGGGAATCAACACGGGCCGATACGTACTCACGCGGTGAGACCGACGCGTCTCACCCGCCGGACGTCCGGATCGTGACCGGAACAGCGAAAGTGCCTTCTGCGCTGGGAAGCGGCAGGAAGGCACTTTCTGCGTGCACACCACCGGGCCACGCCCCGGCCGGGGCGCCGATGGCTCAGGAGACTTCGAAGGCACCGAGGTCCGGCGCCTGCCCGCTGTAGGGCAGACCGACATCGACGCCTTTGTTGATCAGGGTGCTGTTCGCCGCGAGGCGGAGGTTGGGCAGTACGGGCAGACCGCCGCCGGTTTGGCGGGGCGCGTCCCAGCCGGACGTCGACACACTCTGGAACTGTGCGTCCGACAGCGGGATGCCCAGGTTCCAGGAGTTGTACGCGGCGTTGGTGCCGGTCATGTTCGACGTCAGGGTGCCCGTGTAGGCGATGTTGTTGCGGAGATTGCCCCGGCCCACGGCGGCGCCGCTCGAATCGACTCCCAGCATGTTGAAGTCGGGGTGGTTGCCGTAACTGGTGTTGTTGAAGAAGTCGTTGGCGAGCGGGTGATGGTTGGCGTAGAAGCCCGCTGCCTTGTTGGCGAAGGCAACAGAGGTGCGGACGGTGTGCTTGACGGCGCCTGCGTCGTAGTCGCCGCCGTAGCCACCCGCCTTGAACCCGTTTCCGTTACCCGATCCCGTGGTGGTCCCGGGTATGTATCCGCTCCGCCATGCCCAGGAGTTCTCGATGGTCACGGACGAATAGGCGTTGATGAGGTCGAAACCGTCGTCGGAGTTCCACCATGCGCGACATCCCCGGAAAACGTTCCCGGGATTTCCGGCAGAGATATGCGCACCGAATCCGTCGGCGTTTTCGCCCGCCCCACCGGAGCTGTTCGGGTCGTAATTTTCGTGCGAATCAGAGTTGAGGACGAGGTTGCCTCCTCCGTTTTGAATGAACAGGCCGGGGCCCATGTGGTGATGGGTGTCGATCTGTTCGAACGTGTTGTTGCTCCCGGAGATCCAGATTCCCCAGGACTCATGGTTCAGGTTGTTGTTCTGCGGGACACCGGTGACTTCCAGCCCTTTGAGGTGGATCCAACTGCCGGTGACATCGAAGCCCTTGATCCGGCAGTCGTCCGTCATGCGCGAGAAGTTGAAGACCGGCTTTTCTCCCGGGTAGGCCATGTAGTGGATTGGATGACCCGAACTGCCGCTCTTGTCCAGGGTGATCGCATCGACCCGGTCCGTCTGGCTCTTGCAACTGTTGATCCCATGGGTGTAGGCGTACGTGCCGCCCCGGAAATACACGGTGTCACCCGCTGCGGCGACGGCCTGCGCATGCGCGATCGATGCCCAGGGAGCGGCCAGTGTTCCCGCGGCGTTGTCGCTGCCATTGGGGGCGACGTAATAGACCTCTCCGGCCGCCGCGCTGCTCACGGCCGCCGAACTGGGGGCGATTGCGACGGCGGTCGACAGGAACGTGACGGTCGAGACGAGGAGGGCCGGTGTCACCCCGAGGGCAGATTTCATTGCTCGCTCCAGATGGTTGAGGGAACTCCTGGCCGTCACGTTTCAGAGGAAGCCGTCCATGGCCGCCGTGGGGCGCCGACTGCTGTCGTCCCAGGCTGAGCTGTTGTAGCTGTTGAACGAGGGATAGCCCTCGGGCTCCCAGAAGAAGGTGCCCAGGCCGCCGAAGCCCTGTAGCCCGGTGATGAACGCCCGCAGCGAATCGCGCACCTGGGTGGGTTTGCCCACCGGCCCGCCGTACTCCACCTGCATGACCGGCTTGCCGTAGCTGGACTGGATGGTCTGCATGTTGGCCAGAACACCGGGCACGTTGCCGCCCTGCGCGTACGAGGACAAGCCGGTGATGTCCCACTTCCCGCCGTTGTCCCGGTAGGCGTTGAGGAAGTTCTGGACGCCGCTCAGGTTCTGCGGCTGGGCCAGATGCACCAGCACCGGGGTGCTGGGGAAGACCTGTTTGGACATGTCGTACGCGGCGTTCAGCAGGCCTGTCATCTGATTCGGGCGGCTGAGGCTGCCGACCGGTTTGCAGATGCCGGAGTTGGTCTCGTTGCCGATCTTCACCCAGGCGGGCGTGACACCGTAGTACTTGATGACGTTGCACGAGTGGTAGACGTAGTCGTACATCGCGTCGAGCATCTGGCTGTAGTTCATGGCGGCCCAGGCCGCCGGCGGGTTCTGCACACCGGCCGAGTTCCAGGTGTCGCCGAAGTGGAATCCGATGAGGACCTGCATACCGGCGTTCTTGGCCCGTTGCGCCAGCTGCGCGGTCTCCTCGATGGCGCAGTGCCCGTTGGCCGGATCGCTGGAGGGGTTGACCCAGGTCCGCAGGCTGACCGCGGTGATGCCGTACCCCTTGAGGATGGTGAACAGATCCTGCCGCACTCCGGCGCTGTTGTTCCAGTAGTAGCCGTTCGCCTCCATCTGCGGCATCCAGCTGATGTCCGCGCCTCGGACGAACGTTGCGGCCTGTGCCTGGCTGGGGGCGATGGCGGCTCCGAGCGCCACCGCTCCGGCACCGGCCGCGGCGCCCAGCAGTACCGTTCGGCGGCGTACACCGGCCGGTCGTTGCTCATGTTCCTGTCCCGCTTCCACGTTCCACACCTTTCTCCGGTCATGGGCGGACATGACGCAAGGGTGATCAGGTTCATGACAGATCTCGAGATGACTCGGTGAATCATTGCGGCACATTTGAATCACTGAGCAGCAGATTGCTGCATAATGCTGCGCTCGAGGGCATCAAGTGTCAATAGATGGTGGTGAGTTGGGCTGAGTGTTCAGGCCCGGGCAGCGGCCCCGCAGGAGGACCTGACGATCAGTCGGGGCTGGATCAGCAACTGGCGGACGGGTACGGCTGAGGGGTCGGGCGCGTCGAGGCGTTCCAGGAGCAGCCGCGCGGCCTGGGCACCGATCTCGTGCTTCGGCGGCGCCATCGCGGTCAGGGGCACATCGGCCAGGGAGGCGATCTCGTCGTCGTAGGCGATCAGCGCGATGTCGTCCGGCGTGCGCAGGCCCTGGGAACGCATCCGCCGCATCAGCTCGATCGCGTCGTGGTCGGAGTGCACCAGCGCGGCCCGGACGCCGTCGGCCAGACACTCCTTGATGAACCGGTCATAGAGCCGGGTGGCCTCCGTGGGCCCCAGCCGGGGGCGTCCGCTGTCCACGACCGGTGCACCGGAGACAAGGCCCAGGTGCCGGACGGCCGCTTCGTACCCCTCGCGGAGCAGGGGCGCGGTGGGGCTGCCGTTGGTGAACAGCCCCACCCTCTCGTGCCCCAGGTTCATGAAGTGCCCGACCGCACCGAACGCGCCCTGCTGGTGATCGGTGGCCACGAACTCGCCTGGTACGTAGCGACCGTACGGCCGACGTTCCATCAGCACGAAGGGCAGCCCGACGGCCCGAAGCCGTTCGAACGGTTCCTGAGGCAGGATGTGGCCCGTGGCGGAGGTCACCAGCAGCCCGGTGGCGCCGGACGCGGCCAGCTCCTCGATCTGCTGTGTGTCATTCGGGTACGTGTAGTCACTCAGGCCGATGACCACGCGGACACCGCGCTCGGCGGCCACGGCCTGCACACCGGCGACGACGCGCGGGTAGTAGTAGTGCGCCGACGGGACCAGCAATCCGAGCGTATGTGCCGAAGCCGGCCTGGCATCGGCGCGCAGAGGGTCCGACGGCGCGCCCGCCGGCCGTGACTCGGACGGCTGCCCGGGCCGGGCGGTGCGGGATGTCGCGAGCACGGCACCCCCGCGGACCCGGGTCACCCGCCCTCCGGCCTCCAACTCGAGGAGATCCCGCCGGATGGTGGCGCGCGAGACGTTCAGGCGCGCGGCCAGTTCGGTGACCTTCAGCCCCTCGGATGCCTCCAGCTCCCTGACCAGTAGCTCATGCCGCTGCGCAACGAGCATGTCGGACACGGCCCCCCTGTGAGCAGATTTGAACGATTCTAACCCGCTCACCTCATCTGCCACCCGGAACCGATCTGGTCATCGAGCCGGTCGAGGAGTGTCCTCCGCCAGTACCACGCAGGCGCTGAGATGCCAGGTCTTGTCCTTCTCCGTGGACAGCTCCAGGTCCACCTCGCGTCCGGACGAGCCGCCGTCCAGCGGGATCCGGAGCCAGGTGAACTCCCGGCCGTCGAGTTGCTCGCTCCGGGCCGTCTCGGTCCCGTCCACACGGACGATCAGCGGCCTGTTGAAGGTGTTGGGGTCGCCGGTGAGCAGATGCGCGGTGCAGCGTCCGGCGGGCAGCTTCAGCCGCAGCACGGTCGGGGCGCCGCTGCGTACGTAGTCCCGGCGAACGACATCGAACAGCCCGGTGTCCGTGGCGGCGGGGCTGTTGCCGACCCAGCCGAATGCGGCGCCCTCGTGCCAGACGCCGGCCGGTGAGAGACGGGTGTAGTCCTTCAGCACCGGCGCCGAGTCGGGCCCGGCGTCCAGCGCGTGCACGCAACGCGCGGCGGGCGGGACGACGACGGCCCTGGCCAGGCTGCGCAGCGAGGAGTCGAGGACCTGCACCGTGCCCGACCTCGGGCGGGCGTGCAGTGTGGCGAGCGCGGGGGTCGGCGGCGGCACGACGGGCATCTTCACCGTCTCGCCCTCCCGCGAGGCCACGTAGCAGGTCGCCTCCTCGGACCGCCAGCCCTCGGGTACGTCCAGCGTGGTCACGGCGCGCAGCCCGGAGCCCGTCGCGTTGACCACCTGCACCGGCAGCTCGTTGCGCTCCCCGCCCAGCAGCGCCGTGTCGGCCGGGGCGACGATCGCCTGGAGCCAGCCGCGGCGCTCGTCGCGGATCCGGCTCAGTTCGAACCAGTAGGCGACCAGGGTGTCCCGCCACTGGGCGGCCCTGGTGTTCTGCTCCCCGAACTGGCGGCGCACTTCGGTGAACCGCCGGTGGTCGACGCGGCGGCGCAGCCCCTCCCAGTCCGTGCGCATGTCCGCCACCCGTGCCGCGCCGGAGAAGTGCGTGTCGTAGATGTGCTGGATCACGGTCTTGCCGTTGTCCAGCACGTGGGTGTACGGGACATGGTGCAGGAAGAGGAGCAGTTCCTCGGGGCAGTTCGCCGGCGACTCGTAGGCGTCCCGGATCGCCGGTGCGTACAGCTTGGTGTAGCCGTTGCCGGTGGCGGCGGTGCGGTCGTAGCCGATGCCCTCGCGGTTGGACTTGTGGAACTGGGTGGTCGTGGTCGGGCTGGGGTCGAGGTGCCCGGTCACCGAGCCGTCCGGCGGATGGGTGAGGTATCCCGTGCCCAGCGGCGAGGTGTAGTCCTCGTAGGTGCGCCAGGAGTCCCGGAGCAGGGCGGTGACCGTCCTGACGACGTCGGGGTCGTTGCCGAAGGTCATCCGGGTCCACTCGGTGGCCAGGTCCTGTGCGGACAGGTCCGGGTTCCAGGAGAGCCGTCCGTAGCCGTGGGTGTTGGCGGCGGCCAGGTGTGAGCCGGTCCAGTTCCTGGCATCGCCGAAGTTCATCACGCCGGCGAATCCGAAGTGCGAGTAGAGGTGCACGCGGCCGGTCACGACACGGGCCACGGTGCTGCCCTCGCCGGCCTTGAGCGTGTCGAAGTCCAGGACCTCCTTCCACTGCGGGACCAGATAGCACAGATGGGCGGCGTGTCCGGTGTACTCCTGCGTCACCTGAAGTTCGATCACCGAGTTGGTGTGCGGCAGTGAGCCGAAGAGGGGGTGGGCGGGCTCGCGGACCTGGAAGTCGATCGGCCCGTTCTTGATCTGCACAACGGTGTTGTCCGCGAACTTCCCGTCCAGCGGCGTGAAGTCGAGGTAGGCCTGCCGGTCCCACTTCTCGTCACTGTCGTGCACGAACGCCCGCCACATCACGATCCCGCCGTACGGTCTCAGCGCGCCCGCCAGCAGGTTGGCCCCGTCGGCATGGGTGCGTCCGTAGTCCAGTGGCCCGGGGCGGCCCTCGGAGTTGGCCTTCACCAGGAAGCCGCCGAAGTCCTCGATCCTGCCGTAGATCTCCTCGGCCTTCTTCGTCCACCAACTGCGCACCCCCGGGTCGAGGGGGTCGGCGGTGTTCAGCCCGCCCAGGTCGATGGGGGCGGCGAAGTTCGCCGTGACGTACAGCGCCACCCCGTAGCGGCGCAGCACACCGGCCAGCGCGGCCAGCTTGGTCAGGAACGGCTCGGCGAGGTAGTCCGCAGGCGTGTTGACGTTATTGATCACGGCGCCGTTGATGCCGAGCGAGGCCATGACACGCGCGTAGTCCGTATACCGGTTGTCGAGTTGCGGCAGCTTCTCCCAGTCGAAGAAGGACCGGCCGGCGTAGCCGCGCTCGATCGAACCGTCCTTGTTGTCCCAGTGGTTGGCCACGCGCAGCGGGGCGGCCGGGCGCTCCGTGAGGTCGACGTGTTCCAGCGGCCGTCGCGTCTGTACGAGGCGCAGCAGGTGGAACGCGCCGTAGAGCACACCGCGGTCGGCGTGGGCCGCCACCACGGTGAAGTCCCTGCCGCGCCGGGTGACCCGGCGGATGACATACCCCTCGTCGCCCAGCTCGGCCAGATCGGCCGCGGGGACGAGCTCTCGGATCAGGGCGGAGCTTGTCGGGGTGCCCACCACAAGCGCCGCGCGTGTGCCGGATCTGGTGCGTGGCACTACTCGTGTACCGAGCAGCCCGGTGAGCCCGCGTGCCAACTCGTCCACCGCCGACCGTTGGAGCGGGCCGCCTCCTTGCCAGACCAGATACTCCAAAGCGGCCCGGTATCGCTCAAGTTGACCGGCGTCCTCCACCTGTCTGTACCGCAGCCACAGGTCGTACCCGTCCTCGGCGGGCAGCGTGGCCGTCGACGGTTCGGTGCCGAGGTCCGGCTGCGCCGACGCCGGCGCGGAGAGGCTGAGCGAACCGACCGCGCTTCCGAGGGCGGCCGCGGACAGAATGCTGCGGCGCGGTATTCCTGAGCTCATGACTCCCACTTCCGTTGATGAACGAACAGTGCGCATCCAGGCCAGGACCAAGCCCGGCCACCGTCACACGCGTCACCACAGGTGTCAACGCAACGGACTCCACATCCAGGGTGCCCGCCGACGTAACTGGAGCAGGTGCTCCAGTTGCCCCGATAAGATCGGCGTATGGCTGCAATGGGACCGGACAAGCACTTGCGGGCGGACGCCGAGCGGAACAGGCAGCGTGTCATCGCGGCCGCTCGTCAGGTCTTCGCGGACGAAGGCCTGGGCGTCTCGATGCGTTACATCGCCAAGCGCGCCGTCTCCTCACGCGGGGCGTCACTGCTAACCGGAAATTGATTTTCCGGTTACCCTGTCGGAGGTTAACGTCGTGAGCAAATGACACCGACCACACCGCCTGCGGACAGGCCGCTCCGTGCCGACGCCCGACAGAACGTCGAGCAGGTCCTCGATGTCGCCCAGCAGGTCTTCGCCGACCTCGGCTACCAGGCGTCGATCGCGGAGGTCGCCAAGCGCTCCGGCCTGGGCATGGGCACGATCTATCGGCACTTCCCGAACAAGGCCGTGCTGGTCGAGCGCATCGCGATCAAGGTGATGGGAGAGAGCCTGGCCCAGGTCCGGCGCGCCCTGGCCGAGGAACCGGTCACGTGGACCGCCTTCAGCCGGGTCGTACGCCACATGACCCGGCTGCGCAGCAGCCAGCTCTTTCCTGTGTCCCGCGGACGGGCCACCGACGCCGGGCCCGAACTCAGCGCCGTCCGTACCGAGCTCCTCGCCGCCCTGGACGACCTGGTGACCCGTACCCAGCGGGCGGGAGTCCTGCGCGACGACGTCAACGCCTACGACATCGTCCTGATGCTCAACTCCATCCCGCCGAGGCACACATCCGATACGGCGGACGACGAACCCGTATCCGACCTGGCGGACCGGTACACCGGCGTCCTCCTGGACGGCCTGCGAGCCCCCGGCTCCGAGCCCCTGTCCCAGCCCGCGCCCGGCCGCCGGGAGATCGACCAGTTCTTCCGCGCCACGCACGGACTGTGACTGGATGGGCTCCACGCCGGCGCCCGGCGAAGCCTCCAACGGCGCCCGGCCGTTGGAGGTCGCCCATGGGTGGTTCCTCTCGTGTGAAGCCTTTGAAGCCTTTCGGGTCAGCGCGCGGTCGGCGGGGCGAGGCGGGAGAGATAGTTGTACGGGGACGAGGCGCCCTGGGAGAGGGCGTACAGCGCGCCGTCCGGGGTCGTGGCCAGCTGCGCGACCGTGGTGCCGTTGGTGAGCGAGGTGTCGGCCACCCACGAAGTGCCGCTCCAGCGCAGCAGCTTCGGGCCGCCGCTCAGGTCAACCCACACGCCGGCGTAGATCTGACCGCCGTAGTTGGCGAACGACGTGACGCGGCCGGAGACGGGGATGTCCCTGCGCGTCCAGGTCGCGCCGTCCCAGTGCGACACGTGGCTGTCGGAGGCGACCCACACGTCGTTCGGACCGTTGCTGAGCACGGTACGCAGGATGTTCATCTCGCCCGGCGTCTCGGGAACCGGCACCTCGCTCCACTTGGTGCCGTCGTAGTGCATGGCCAGCGGCTGGTAGTCGGCGGGGACGCCGCCCTTGTTGCGATAGCCGACGGCCCAGATGTCGTTCTCGGACCGCACGTCGATGGCGTCGAAGCCTCCGTCTATGCCGGTGAACGTGGTGGTGTTCCATCTCTGGCCGTCCCAGTGGGTGACGGTCGGGGTCCATCCGTCCTTCCGGTTGTTGCCCGCGCCCCACAGGCTGGTTCTACTGACCGCCTCGGCGTCGAGAATCTCCAAGTTCCGGGTATCGGGGCTGAGGTCGGACGACCACTTGGTGCCGTCGTAGTGGTGGACATGCCAGACAGTGGAGCCGATGTCCTTCCGGCCGATCGCCCACAGGTCGTTGGGGCCAGTACCGGCCAACGTGCCCAACGCGGCGTCGGTGGGCGGCTTCAGCTCCTTCCAGGTGCTGCCGGACCGCTGCCACAGCTTCTCGTCGGGGAGGCAACCCCCCCAGCAGTAGGGCTTCGTCGTGGCGTAGGCGTTCTGACTGTCGAAGGGCAGCAGCGAGAAGTTCACATTAGTGGCGGGGACCGGTAGCGATTCCCAGGTCGTCGCGGCGTTCGCGGGCGACGCGACCAGGCCGACGGCCAGGGAGGCGGCCGCGACGAGGAGCGTGGCGGTACGCCGGCTTCGGAAGGTGCTCTGTGTCATGTGATGCTCCTTGAGTCATGTGAGGCCCAACTGGCCGTCAGACGGAAGGACTTGATCGACACCAGACCGTAGATGTGGAACACGAGGTACAGCAGTGGCGTACCAGCCAATACCGCCCCTTCTGTCTCACAGGCCTGAGAAACACCGCCGACCCCCTACTCGGGCCGGAACCACACTCGTCCCCCCGGCCCTCTCTGCCCGGCCAGTGACAGATCGGCCGCGTGCACCACGCCGATCACCGGATAGCCGCCGGTGACCGGATGGTCGGCGACTCGGTTGCTGCGGCTGGTGGCCTCCCAAGGCTGCCGGTACAGGGTCCGCACGGAGACCGTGTCGAACCAGTCGTCGCGCGGCCCGGGAACCACCCGCAGCGTGATGTCGTCCGGCAGGGCGGAGCGGTGCGCCGGGTCCACGCCGGGCATCGGGCCGCCGGGCGCGCCCACCGGGAGCAGGGCGCCGGCTGTGAGCGGTGCGGGGCCGAGGCCGGAGAGCAGGTCGGTGGCGCGGGAGCGAGTCAGCTCCTCGCCGAGCCGGCGGGCGATGTCCACCGCGCCCGCAGTGTCGCCCTGCACGCACAACGAGTCGGCGGATATGTCGATGTCCGTGCCGTCGACGGCGGCGACCGCGGTCGGTGTCGGCACCGGCTTCGACCGGGTGGAGTCGGCCCGCGCCGGCGAATGAGTGGAGCGTTCGGCGGCGGCTTCCCGTGGCCCGGAAGAATCAAGACCGTTCAACGAGGAAATAGTTTTCGGCCGCGCTGGACGAGAATTCATCTATTAACTACAAGGGTTACTTCAACCGAGTAATTCGGAGCAGAGGTCCGATGTTCTGGACGGAAGTACTTCCTCCGGTTTGCCCACTCGGCGTGCGTCAAGCCGTGGCCGAGAGTGGCTGATTGACCGGAATCGCGGCCTATGGCACCTGTCGTCAACACTGGCTTCCTCGAGTAAATGCTGTAAATGCTGCCCCTGGGCGGGGTGCTGCTCGAGCCTCCGCCGCCTGACGATGGAAACAGGTGCCGCCCCGCCTGTGCGTTGCACTTTCTTTATCTCGACCAAGTCTTGACCACCGGTTGCCGATACTCATAGCCTCCCTTTCATCGCCGATGCGCCAATGACCAGGGCGCATCGGCAGGCATGGTTTACCGCAAGGAAACCTAATCTTAATGATGGGGGGAAATACGTGTACGACGTCATAGTTGTAGGCGCCCGCTGTGCCGGATCGCCGCTGGCGATGCTCCTTGCGCGACAGGGGCACCGGGTACTCGTGGTGGACCGGAGCTCCTTCCCGAGCGACACCGTCTCCACGCACTACATCCACCAGGCAGGGCTCCTGCGGCTCCAGGAGTGGGGTCTGCTCGACGAGATCATCGCGGCCAAGACCCCGGCGCTGAACAAGATGCACTACTCGTATCGCGGGATCCAGCTCAACGGCTTCGCCGACCCCGTGGGCGGCATCGACGCGGTGTACTGCCCGCGTCGCACCGTGCTCGACGAGATCCTGGTCAACGCGGCCCGCCGGGCCGGCGCCGAGGTCGTCGAGGGATTCACCGTGACCGACCTGGTCTTCGCCGACGACCGCGTCGTGGGCATCCGGGGACGCGACGGTGACGGTCCGGAGCGCGAGTTGCGCGCCACCGTGGTCGTCGGCGCCGACGGGTTCCACTCCACCGTCGCCAAGAAGGTCGGCGCCGAGCTGTACGACGTCCGCCCCGCCGCCGGCTTCATCTACTACTCGTACTACAGCGGCCTCGACTGGGGCCTGCACCACAAGGCCGGCTTCAACGAGCAGTGGTTCGGCACCTGGCCCACCAACGACGGCCTGCACATGCTGGCCATCATCGGCACCCGGCGCCTGCTCAAGGAATTCCGCCAGGACGTGGAGACACGCTTCCAGGCCGTCTTCGACGACGTGGATCCGCAGATGGGTGCCCAACTGCGCGACCAGGGCAGGCGGGAGGAGGACTTCAGGCCCATGCGCTACCCGGACAACTACTATCGCCGCGCGTACGGGCCCGGCTGGGCCCTCGTCGGCGACGCCGGTTACCACAAGGACCCCTACACCGGGTGGGGCATCACGGACGCCTTCCTCCACGGCGAGATCCTGGCCGACCGCATCCACCAGGGACTCGCGGGCGAGCGCCCGATGGAGGAGGCGCTGGCCGAGTACAACAAGGTGCGTGACGAGGAGAGCTCCGGCGTCTACGACTTCACCACCACCCTGAGCGAACTCACCGAGCTACCGCCCTTCTTCCGCGCCACGATGGACGCGATGAGCAAGAGCCAGGAGTGGACCAACAAGATGCTCGGGCTGATCGGGGGCATCGTCGAGGACCACGAGATCTACTCCCCGGACGCCCTTGAGCGCCTCTACGACGATGCCGGCGTGGAGCAGGACCAGCGGATCTACGACCCCGCCGGCTGAGCCTCAGGCCCGCCGACCGGCCCGGCGGTCGACCCGACGACCGCGAGTGGCAGCCGCCGTCGCGGGCTGACGCGCCAAGCACTTCATACAGAAAGCATCGGCAGCCGTACGTCACGCCTCCGCGCGCACACGGCTCCCCGGGCGCCGCGTCGTCCGAAAGCGTGGTGTCCCGCTCCAGGTGCTGCCCGGTCGATCCGCAGCAACCTCACGGTGTTTTCCGTCATTCCCATTCCTCGGGCCGCCCTGTGCCGTCGTACCGCGCAGGCGGCGAGGGTGCTTCCCGCGGCATCGGACACCGCGGTCACTCCGCCCCGCGGGCCCGAGGGCATCGGCACGTTGCCACCGCCTTCCACGCACCCTCCGAGGGAGCCCAGCAGATGACACGCGCGCCCAGCATGTTCCACCTGATCAGCGAGCAGTCCGACCAGAGGCCCTACTTCGAGACCGGCGGCGTCGGTCGTTCGCACGAGTTCTACACCGGCCAGGAGCAGTACCAGCGGGAGATGGCCCGCATCTACGGCCGGCGCTGGCTCCCGGTGGACCATGTGTCCCGCCTCAAGCAGAAGGGCGCCTACAGCACCCTGAACATCGGCACCGGGTCGGTCCTCCTCCTGCACGGGGACAACGGGATCCAGGCGTACCACAACTACTGCCGCCACCGTGGCTACAAGCTCGTGGAGGAGGCCGCCGGGAAGCGGCAGAGCCTGGTCTGCCTCTATCACTGCTGGGTCTACGACCGCAACGGCCGACTCAAGAGCTTCAACGGCACGTACTTCGACCACTTCTTCGAGAAGGAGAAGAACGGGCTGCTGCCCATCCGCACGGAGATCCGCTACGGCGTCGTGTTCATCACCTTCTCCGACGACGCCCCGGACCTCGACGCCTCCCTGGGCGAGCTGGGCGAGTTCGCGCGCGTCTACGAGCTGGCCGATCTGGAGTGTGTGCAGGCCAAGGACTATCCGGTCGCCTCGAACTGGAAGCTCGTCGCGCACAACGTCAACGAGAGCCTGCACTTCCCGACGGCCCACAAGGACCTGCACCGCATCACCGACTTCGACGACGCGGGCACCTACGACCTCAAGGGCGACATCGTCGGCGCCTGGCAGTCGATCCGCGGTGGCTTCAACTCCGTCTCCATGACGGGCCGCAGCGGGCGCGTCCCCATGCCCCTGGTGCCCGAGGCGGACCGGCAGCGGATCAACTGGATCACGATCCTGCCCAATCTGCTGTTCGGGTTCACCGCCGACTACGTGATGATGCAGTGGGTCTGGCCCGAGAGCCCCGGCACCTGCTTCGTACGGCACTTCTGGCTCTTCCACCCCTCGGAGACCGCCAAGGACGACTTCTCCCACGAGGCCGTCTTCGCGCTGTGGGACAAGGCGAACTACGAGGACTGGGAGATGTGCGAGCGCACCCACCGCGGTCTGTCGAACCCGATGTGGGCCCCCGGGCAGCTCTCCCTCGACGAGGAGGTCGTCTCCCAGATCGACGCCTGGGTGGCGGCCGAGACCACGGACCCCGCGGACGGCTCCGACGCCGCGCCGAGCGCCGGCTCCGCCCACCCCGTCGACTCCACCGCGGCCCAGGGGTGAACATGCCGACCAACTGCTTCATCATCGGGGGAACCCGGGTCCTCACCCAGTGCGCCGCCCAACTCTTCGACGCGGGCGTACGCATCGAAGGGATCCTCAGCGACGACCCGGCCGCGGCCGCGTGGGCGGCCGAGCACGCCGTTCCCCTGCTCGACCCCCGGGGCGACCTGGCGGGGGCGCTGTCGGAGCGGCCGTTCGACTATCTGTTCAGCATGGTCAACTTCCGGATTCTGTCCGGTGACATCCTCGAACTGCCCCGGGTCGCCGCGATCAACTTCCATGACGGCCCGCTGCCCCGGTACTCCGGCAGCCACGTTCCGGCCTGGGCACTGTACGAGGGCGAGACCCGCCACGCGGCGACCTGGCACCGCATGACAGAGGCGGTCGACGCCGGAAGCGTGCTGCTGGAGCGGTGGTTCCCGATCCGCGACCACTCCACCGCCCTGTCACTGACCTACGAGACGGCCGAGAGCGGAATCGAGCTGTTCCGCGAACTCGTTCCGCACGTGGTGGCCGGAACCCTGCCCCAGCCCACCGCCACCGCCACCGCCACCGGTGACCGCGAACGGCGGTTCTACCGACGGTCCGCCCGCATGGCGTCCGGCGGCCTGATCCACGCCGGCACCACGGCCGCCGAGGCCGCGCGGATCTCCAAGGCCCTGGACTACGGATCCTTCCCCAACCCGCTCGGGCTGCCGACGCTCGTCACCGAACAGGGCGCGGTGTTCACCCGGCAGATCAGGCTGATCCCCCGGGACGAGCCCCGCTCCGAGACCGTCGCGCTGTCGGTGACCACCTCGGCGCTGACCCTGTCCGCGCCGGACGCGGACCTCGTCCTGAGCGACTTCACGGCCGTCGACGGCAGCGCCCTCAGCGGCCAGGCCGCCGCGCAGCGGCTGGGCATCATCGAGGGCGCCGCGATGCCCGCCGCCTCGGCGGAGCGGCTCGCGAACATCGCCGCCGCACAGAAGCCGCTGCGGGCCCATGAGCCGTGGTGGCAGGCGCGGCTGCGGGATCTGCGACCGGCGCGACTGCCCGCGGACGACTTCACCGCCGCCACCGCCCACTACGGGCGCTACGAGCTGGCCTTCACCCCCGCCTCGCGTGACGAGGCGGCCGGGGTGGTCCGGGCCTTCCTCGAGGCCGTGGCGGAGCGCACGGGGGAGCGGACCTTCGACTTCGCCTGGTCGCCGTCGGCCGCACGGGTCCTCGCGGAGCACACGCATGGCATCGCCGCCGCGCGCTTTCCCGTCCGGTACGCGTCGGACACCACCCGGTCCCTGCTGGACAAGCTCGATGAGGCGGCCTCCCGGAAGGGCTACGCCGCCGACCTCGAGGTGCGCCTCGGCCTGGCGGGACGTCCGCTGGGTTCCGAGGAGCCGACGTTCACGCGGCTGATGGTCCTGGAACGGAGCGTGGGGGAGGAGGCGTCCGCCGAACCGCACACCGAGATCGCGCTGCTGTGCCTCGAGGACGGTCCGCCCACGGTCTTCGTACGGGAGACCGCGATGGAAAGCGACGAGGCGCTGGCCTTCACCGAACGGGTCGAGGACATCGCGCTGGCCGCGCTGTTCCACGGCGAGGAAACGGCGCCCGCCGCACCGTCGGCCCCCCTCGCCGCGGTACCGGAGTCGGCGGGTGAGCAGCCCGCGGCGGCCGGCCCGACCGTCCTCGACCTCATCGCCACGGCGGTCGCCGACCGGCCCGAAGCCGTCGCCGTGTGCAGTGGCCACCGGACGCTGGACTACGCCGGACTGGACGCCTGGGCGGACGCGATCGCCGCCCGCCTCCACGACCAGGGCGTCGAGAACGGCTCGGTGGTCGGTGTGCTGGTGGACCGGGGGGTTCAGTTGCTCCCCGCGCTGCTCGGCGTCCTGCGGGCCGGTGCCGCGTTCCTGCCGCTCGACCCGGGCTACCCCGTCGAACGGCTGCAACGCTGCACAGAGGTCGCGCGGTGCGACCTGATCCTCACCGATGCCCGTACACACGCTCTGGGAGCGCGGCTCGGCCCGGCCCTGCGCGTGCCGGACGCGGACGGCTCGGCGGCGGCGCGGCCGGCCGAGGTCGGCGGCCACGACCTGGCGTACACCCTGTTCACCAGCGGGTCGACGGGTGACCCCAAGGGCGTGGAGATCGAGCACGCGGCGCTGGCCAACTTCCTCACCGGGATCGGCGAACGCCTCGGCTCCTCGGCCGACGACCGCATGCTCGCGCACACCACGGTGGCCTTCGACATCTCCCTGTTGGAACTGCTCCTTCCGCTGACGGTCGGTGCCACGGTCGTCCTGGCCTCCCGCGACGTGGCGCGCGACCCGCGCCGACTGGCAGAGCTCATCGGCGAGGTGACCGTCGCCCAGGCGACGCCGAGCATGTGGCGTCTGCTGCTGGAAACCGGCTGGACCCCGCCCGCGCGGCTCACCGTCCTCTCCGGCGGCGAGGCCCTGCCCATGAGCGTCGCCGAGCCGCTGCACGCGTCGGCGCGGGAGCTGTGGAACCTCTACGGGCCGACCGAGGCGACCATCTGGGCCTCCTGCCACCGCATGACGTCCCCGGGGTCCTTCCTGCCTCTGGGCGATCCCCTGCCGAATCTCGAACTGCACGTCCTGGACGGCCAGTTGGAGCCGAGCGCCGTCGGGACGACAGGTGCGCTGTACATCTCCGGCGCCGGGCTCGCACGCGGCTACGCCGACCGCCCGGACCTGACCGCGGACGCCTTCCTCACCCATCCGCACACCGGTGTGCGGTTGTACCGGACCGGTGACGAGGTACGGCTGCACACCGATGGAGCCGTCGAGTGGCTCGGCCGTGCCGACACCCAGGTGAAGGTGCGCGGCAACCGCATCGAACCCGCCGAGATCGAGCGGGTGCTGGAGCGGTTCACCGGCGTCAGCGCGGCCGTGGTCGTCGCGGCACGGTTCGAGGGACGTGGCGAACCGCGGCTGACCGCCTATCTGGTCGGTGCCGCCACGGCGACGAAGTCGCAGCTCGACGAGTTCGTCAGGGGGCCGCTGCCCGACTACATGGTGCCCGACGCCTACGTGCGCGTCGAAGCACTGCCGCTGACCGGCAACGGCAAGGTCGCGCGGGCGCGGCTGCCGCTGCCGACGCGGGACAACATCGTCCCGTCCACCGCCGAGCCCGCGGAGGTCCCGGGGAGCGGCATCACCGAGGGAGCCCTTGCCGACTCGATCGCACGGAGCTTCGCGGCCACGCTGGGACACACCGACTTCGCGGTGCAGGCCAACTTCTTCGACCTCGGCGGTGAATCGGCCAACGTCACGGTCGCCGCCGCGCGGCTCAGCCGTGAGCTGGACGCCCAGATCAGCCCTCCGTTGATCTTCGCGACCGGCACGCCGGCCAAGCTGGCCCGGCTGCTGGGGGCGGAGGGTCTGGTGCCGATCACCGACGCCGGGGCGGACGAAGCCGCACCCGTGGCGGAGACGCCGGTCGCGGCCGACGTGACGCCGGAGCCCGCCCGGCCGGAGCCCGCCCGGCCCGAGCCCGCACGGCGCCCGGCCGACGACAGCGCGCTGGCCGTCATCGGTATGGCGTGCCGGTTCCCCGGGGCCGCCACACCCGACGAGTTCTGGCTCAACCTCGTAGGCGGCATCTCCAGCGTGGGGCAGGCACCGGCCGGAAAGCGGGGCTGGGCACACCTCTGGTCCGACGCCGATGACGTGCACATGGGCTGGATCGACGGGGTCGAGTACTTCGACGCCGCGCGCTTCGGCCTCACCGACCGTGAGGCACGGCGGATGGACCCCCTCCAGCGCATCCTGCTGAGCGTGGCGGCCGAGGCACTGGAGAGCTGTGGCCACGACCACACGTCGCTCGGCGCCGACACCGGAGTCTTCATCGGAACGATCGCGAGCGACTTCCCGGAACTGGTGGCCGACAGCACCGGCCACGCCGACCCACACGTGGCCACGGGCACCGCCATCTCCATGGTCGCCAACCGGCTGTCGCACACCTTCGGCTGGTCGGGACCGAGTTTCGCGGTGGACACGGCGTGCTCGTCGTCCCTGGTCGCCCTGCACCAGGCGGCCATGCACCTGCGCGCGGGCGAGGTGGACGCCGCCGTGGTCGGCGCCGCGAATCTCGTGCTGACCCCCGACAAGACACGCTCCTTCGCACGCAACGGGATGCTGTCACCGCAGGGGGTCTGCCGCACCTTCGACGAGGCGGCGGACGGCTATGTACGCGGCGAGGGCTGCGGTGTCGTCGTCCTCAAACGGCTCACGGACGCCGAACGCGACGGCGACCCGGTCCTGGCCGTGATCCGCGGCACGGCCGTCAACCACACCGGCGGAAGCGCCGGTTTCCTCACCGCGCCCAGCAGGCCGGCCCAGGAATCGGTGCTGCGCAAGGCCCTGAAGGCGTCCGGGATCACCGCGGGCGGCATCGGATACGTCGAGGCGCACGGCACCGGCACACAGCTCGGCGACCTCATCGAACTCGAGGCCCTGCACGCGGTCCTCGGCGAGGCTGCCTCGCGACCGGTGGCCGTGGGTTCGGTGAAGACGAACGTCGGCCATCTGGAGCCCGCCGCGGGGATGGCCGGCCTCATCAAGACGATTCTCGCGCTCCAGGCCGGCAGCATCCCGCCGTCCCTCAACTTCACCACCCCGAACAAGGCCTTCGACTTCGACAGCTCACCCCTGTTCGTCGCCGACCGGCTGCTGCCCTGGGAGGGGCCGCGGGTCGCCGGAGTCAGCAGCTTCGGCTTCGGAGGCGCGGGCGCCCACGTTGTGGTCGAGGCCGCCCACTCCGGGGACCTTCACACCACGGACCACGGGCCGCGACTGCTGACCCTGTCGGCGGGGTCCCAGGCCGCGCTGCACACGCTCGCACAGCGGCTCGTCATGATGGTGAGCTCCGCGTACTGCCCGCCCCTGGCCGCCCTGAACGACGCGAGCCTGCGCCGCCCGGCCGCCTCGCACCGACTCGCCTGCGTGGTGGACAGCCTCGAGCAGCTCGAGGACAAGCTGCGGCTGTTCCTGGCCGGCGTGGGCGAAGCCCGTTCCCTGTACGTCGGGGTGGCCCTCGGTACCGAGCGCACGAGGACGGCGCCGCTCGACACAGGAGCCGGGCGGGAGCAACTGGACGCGTTGGCCCGGCGGTTCGTCGCGGGCGTGGACCTCGTCACCGGGCCGGGGCGTGCGCGGGTGCGTTTTCCGACCGCGCCGCACGACGAGCGGTACCTCTGGCTGGAGCCCGCCGGCCGGCCGAGGCCCGCGCTCCCGCCGCACGCCACCGCGCCGGCCGGTCGTCCCACGAACTCGTGGGCCGAGCAGCCCGAGGCCGACGAACACGTGGTCCTCGGCAAGCCGACCCTGCCCGGTGCCGCGTACCCTGGCAGGGTCGCCGAGCTCCTCGGCGGGGACCGGTTCGGCCTGCGCGATCTGACGTTCCGCGTGGCCGTCGAGGGGCCCGAGGCCCTCTCGGCCGAGCGCGACGGAACCTCGGTCAGGTTCCGCAACACGGCCGGAGCCCTGGTCTGCGATGCCGAGGTGACCGGCGTCGAGCAGCCGGTGCTCGCCGTCCCCGCCTCCGGCGACGGCTTCACGGCCGTGGACGTCGACGCGATGTACCGCGCCTTCGAACGGGACGGACTGCGCTACGGCCCCGGCTTCCGTACGGTCGCCTCCCTGGCCACCGCGCCCGGGCAGGCGACGGGCCTGCTGCGGGCCGGGGCCCAGCCGCACGGCGCGGTGGACGCCCGGCTCCTGGACGGGGCGTTCCAGGCCGCGCTCGCCGCGTGCGGCGCTGAAGGGCTGTACGTCCCCTTCGCCATCGAGCGGCTCACGGTCCTCGGCCGCCTTCCCGGAACCGCCCGGGTGTACGCCCGGCGCGACCGGGACACGGGCGCCGACACCGGCCTGCTCACCGGAAGCCTGGTGATCCTCGACGGCGACCAACCGGTGCTGGAGGCCCGCGGAATCACCTGGAAGCGGCTCTCACCGAGTTCGACGCACGGGACGGGGCAGCCCGGCACGTCGCGGGATGCCGTCCGTACCGCCCCGCCGATGGCCCCGGCCGCCGAGCGCAACGGTCACCGGGTCATGCCGGGGCGGCCCGGTGGGGCCGACCGCCTCGATGCCGCCCTGGCCCGGAAGGTCGCGTCCGCGCTGGAGATGGAGGTCGAAGCCCTCGAAGTGGACCGGCCACTTCAGGAGCAGGGGCTCGACTCCGTGCTCGCCGTCTCGCTGGCCCAGGACATCCGGGCGATGCTGGATGTCGACATCCCGGTCACCCTGGTGCTCGAGGTCGGCACGGTCGACAGACTCGCCGCCGAACTGCGCGAGGAGTACGGCGTCACGGCCGTACCCGGCTCCGACGCCGGGTCGGCCCCGGCCCCCGAACAGCCCCCGGCCCCCGAACAGCCCCCGGCCATGGACACCCGCGCGGCCCAGGTGTTCGCCACGTCGATCACCTCGACGGCCCTCCCGCCATCGGAAGAGGCCGCTGGGACGGCCGACACGGACCGCCACGACATCGCCATCATCGGTGTCGACGGAGTGTTCCCGGGCGCCGGGGACACCACGGAGCTGTGGCGCGCTCTGCTCGCCGGCGAGGACTGCCTGCGCGAAGTACCCGCGTCACGCTGGGATATCGACGCCTACTACGGCACGGAGGCCAAGCCCGGCACCGTATACCTCCGACGGGGCGGCTTCGTCGACGGGCTCACCGACTTCGACGCCGGGTTCTTCCGCCTGTCGCCCGCCGAGGCACAGTGGATCGACCCCCAGCAGCGTCATCTGATCCAGTCGGCGTGGCGGGCGCTGGAGGACGCGGGCCTGGCGGGCAGGGTGCGGGAATCCACGGGTGTGTTCGTGGGCGCCAGCTACCAGCACTACCGGGACATGGTGGTGGGCGACGTCGTGGAGACGGCCGCGGGCCTGGGAAACCACAACGCGATCCTCGCGAACCGGTTGAGTTATTTCCTGGATCTGCGGGGTCCGAGCATGACGATCGACACGTTGTGTTCGTCGTCGCTGGTGGCTCTGCACTCGGCGGTGCGCAGCATCCGTGAGGGCGAGTGCGAACAGGCCATCGTCGCCGGTGTGCACATGGGGATGTCGCCCCAGTACTTCCAGCTCGGTTCACGGCTCAGGTCGTTCTCTCCTTCGGGTGTGGTGCGGGCGTTTGATGCGGGGGCGGATGGGTTTGTGCCGGGTGAGGGGGTGGTGTCGGTGGTGGTGAAGCCGTTGGGTGCGGC